>CAZMUX010000001.1:0-216457 GCA_964569915.1 uncultured Barnesiella sp.
GGTCATTTACAGATGAAGTTCGCGTCTGATATTACAAAGTTAACAATTATTTTTTCAAATTACTTAACATCGTAAAAATTTGACGGCAAATATAATAGCGAGGGTGGGCAAAATTCACACACACCCTCGCTAAAGATTATTAACGAAGTTAAAATGTCAAACGCCCTAATCTACTTTACGCAAATTCAAAGCAACTAATATTAAGTTTTTCCTCTATGTTCGCAACGCTCTTGAATGAAAGATTTTCTTTGCCCGAAAGAAGTTTGCTTACGTATTGAGGTGAGACATCAAGCCGAGCGGCATTGCGGACAGCGCTGCAGGCTTTCTCGCGAGGACAAAGTCGTTCAGCAGAACGCCACAATATTACGGTAGTCGTGGCGCTAAACGCAACTGTTCTAAAACAGTAGAGCGAGGCGGTAAACGAGGAAAGCCAATATCCATGCCACGGCCGTGTTATAGATTACGGAGAAAACTCCGTAACGCCAGTCGTGCGTCTCCCTGACAATAGCCGTAACCGTGGCTATGCACGGACAATACAGCAGGACAAAGACAATGAATGCGAGCGCCGAAGCCCCTGTGAAACCGGGGTTACCGGTTCGGGGGTCAGGTGCTTTAATCTTTGCGCCGAGAGTGGCCTCGAGGGTCTCGCTGTCGCCGGTGTAAAGCACTCCGAGAGTCGACACGACAATCTCTTTTGCCGGAATGCCGGCAATTATAGCCACAGTTGAACGCCAGTCAAAACCCAGTGGCTTAAACACGGGAGCGATGGTCTTACCCATCATCTCGAGATAGGAGTCATGCTCAGTGTCAATTTTATCGGATGTCGGATGGACAATTTCCGCCTGCATCTCAGGTGTGGATGACTCCAGGCTATGGTGCGGGAAATAGTTAAGCGCCCACACCGCAATGCTGCCTATCAGAATTATTCCGCCCATTTTCTTAAGATATGAGCGCGCCTTCCACCACATATGGCGGGCAGTATTCTTCATGGTAGGCACCCTATAGGGGGGCAGTTCCATTACGAAAGGCGACACATCCTGCTTGAAGAAGAATCGGCGCAACATTTTTGCCGTGAACACAGCCACCAAAATGCCGAGCAGATAAACTGCGCTCAGTACAAGTGCGGCGTGCGCTCCGAAGAAAGTGCCGATAAGAAGCACGTAAATCGGCAAGCGCGCCGAACATGACACAAACGGATTTATAAGCACCGTAATTATACGGCTGCTCGGGCTCTCGATGGAACGGCAGGCCATAATTGCGGGAACATTGCAACCGAAGCCCATAATCAGCGGAATAAATGACTTTCCGTGCAGCCCGATTTTGTGCATTAGCTTATCCATTATGAATGCTGCGCGCGCCATATATCCCGAATCTTCCATAAAAGATATAAAGAAATACAGAATCAGGATGTTGGGCAGGAAGACCATGACGCCTCCCACGCCCCCTATTACGCCGTCAATGACAAGGTCTTTCAGCGGACCATCGCTCATAACACGTCCGAGCGTCGAGCCGAGCCAGCTGCATCCGTCTTCAATCCACCCCTGCGGATAAGCTCCGACCGAAAATGTCATCCAAAAGATGAATACCATCAACAGAATGAATATCGGGAAGCCGAAGAGACGGCTCGTTACAAACGCATCAATAATATGCGTGGTGTTGACTTTGTTGACTTCGGATTTCATCAATGTTTCGGCCAACGCGCCTGAAATGAATCCGTATTTTTCAGCGGCTATAAGCGATGAAATGTCCTCGCCCGACGAGGCTTCGATATTTTTAACCGAGCGGTCGCGCAGCTTGAGCACCTCGCCACACTGCCCGCATTCGGCTACCAAAGATTCGGCCTCCTTATCGCCCTCCAGCAGTTTGATGGCCAGATAGCGAGGCGAGAAGTGTTGACTTATGGCATGGTCTTTTTTTAATATATCTTTAATCTCAGTGACGGAGCGCTCTATATCGACTCCGAGATTAACATGGACGTGGCGCACCGAATCGTGGCGTTCCTCATAAACGGCTATTATGGCGTCGAACAATTCGTTGATTCCCTCGCCCGTACGCGAAACAGTAGGAACAATTGGCACGCCTATCATTCTGCCGAGATTCTGGTAATCGAGCTTACTCCCGGCATTACGCAGCTCGTCATACATATTGAGAGCTATGACCATCGAATGGTCCATATCGATAAGCTCGGTAGTAAGATAAAGATTACGCTCAAGGTTGGAGGCGTCGATGACGTTGAGAATCACGTCGGGATTTTCTTCCTTGAGATAGCGCCTCACGTAAAGTTCCTCGGGAGAATAGGCCGACAGCGAATATGTGCCCGGCAGGTCGACGAGACGGAATTCATAACCGCCGTGCCTGAAAGAGCCGGTCTTGCAGTCAACTGTCACGCCGCTGTAATTGCCGACGTGCTCGGAAGCACCCGAGGCAATGTTGAACAACGATGTCTTGCCGCAATTGGGATTGCCGAGCAGGGCAACATTTATTACTTTGAGGTTGTTATAATCAACCTGTTTTTCAGAGTCTTTCCGGAGAGTGGTTTTATGTTCTTCATCCTGATGACCGCGATGTCCGAATTCTTCTTTGGGGACAACCTCAATCAACTGAGCCTCGCTGCGCCGGAGCAGAACCTCATAATCCATCAGGCGATATTTTACGGGGTCGCGCATGGGAGCCGACAGAACCGCCGTTATTTTACGGCCGCGCACAAATCCCATCTCCATGACACGCTTACGGAATGCACCATGGCCTAATATCTTAACGATCACGGCACTTTTGCCGGTTTCAAGATCAGATAATCTCATTTACCTATTATTTTTCAATGCGGGTTCAAAGTTCCGAAAAATTTAGTAATTGACAAAGAAAAACCGCGACTATTTGTAACCATTCTAAATAAGTGCATCTTATTTTGAATCGGGCACAGCCCGCAATAACAGCATCGATATATTATCCGCGGCCAACAACAGCGTATTACCATTTGCAGACAACCTCCCATGTCGTTAACATTAATTGTCTAAACGGCCCTTAGCAGAAAAAAGGAATGTTTGACCGGAGCTATTATTTTTTTTGTATCTTTGCAAACGAATCATTCATGAATCAACGAACAACAAGCAGCGAATGCCTCAGATTTCACAACGCGGCCAGATAATGCCCGCATCACCTATACGCAAACTCGTGCCGCTGAGCAATGCGGCCAAAGCCAGAGGTCTGAAAGTCTATCATCTCAATATCGGACAGCCCGACCTCCCCTCTCCCAAGGAGGGTCTTGACGCTCTAAAAAATATAGACCGCACCACTCTCGAATACAGTCCATCGGAAGGGCTGCTGTCACTGCGCAAAAAACTTCAGGAATATTACCACAACTTCAATATCAACGTTGACGTTGACGACATCATCGTGACCACCGGCGGTTCGGAAGCAGTGCTTTTCGCCTTCATGGCCTGCCTTGACCCGGGCGATGAAATAATCGTTCCCGAACCGGCTTACGCCAACTATATGGCATTTGCCATATCGGCAGGAGCGAAGATTGTGACTGTGCCATCATCAATCGAAGAGGGTTTTTCACTACCTCCGGTAGAAAAATTCGAGGAACTAATCACGCCTCGCACCAAGGGCATACTGATATGCAACCCCAACAACCCCACCGGCTATCTCTATACCCGCAAAGAGCTTGACCACATACGCGACATAGTGAAGAAGCACGACTTGTTTCTTTTCTCCGATGAGGTTTACCGCGAGTTCTGCTACACCGGCGCGCCCTATATCTCGGCGTTCCATCTTGACGGGATAGAGGACCAGGTTGTTCTGATTGACTCAGTGTCAAAACGTTACAGCGAGTGTGGAATCCGCATAGGAGCGCTCATAACGAAGAACACCGAGCTGAAAAAGAATGTAATGAAATTCTGTCAGGCGCGTCTGAGTCCTCCATTGCTCGGACAGATTGTGGCAGAGGCCTCAATTGACGCTTCTCGCGACTATATGCTCATGACTTACAACGAGTATGTAGAACGGCGCAAATTCCTGATTGACGGGCTCAACCGCATACCGGGCGTGTACTCCCCCATCCCCATGGGAGCCTTCTACACAGTTGTCAGCCTGCCGATTGATGATGCGGACAAGTTTTGCGAATGGTGTCTGAAAGAATTTGAATATGAAGGTGCCACCATCTTCATGGCACCGGCATCCGGCTTCTATGCTAACCCCACTCAGGGCAAAAACGAGGTACGCATGGCCTATGTTCTGAATAAAGAAGACCTCACAAAGGCGCTGAAAGTGCTTCGTGAAGCGCTCAAGGCCTACCCCGGTCGCACCACCATCTAAGCCCCTCTGTGACAGCGCTATGAATCTGCCGTTTTTCATAGCCGGACGACTTAAGTTAGTGAGTCCGCAGTCAAGGAGATCGGCGGTATCGGTGAAAGTCGCTACCGTCGGTGTAGCCCTTTCCATCACCGTGATGCTGCTGACACTTGCCATAGTGCGCGGATTCAAGCAGCAAATAACCGAAAAAATAATAGGCTTCGACTCGGAGCTGACATTGACTCAGGCCGCACAAGGACGTAACGGCGAGACTCCGTTAACTTTCAGCGACGATTTTCGCGACATCATCGCCTCAGCTCTGCCTGAAAAAGCGCAGATAACCCCAGCCATAGTCCAGCCTGCGGTGCTCAAAACCGAAAATGATTTTTCGACAGTAATTTTCAGAGCATACGGAGAGAATAAGGATCGCAGCTTCCTGCGTGACTGCCTGACTGAAGGCTCGCTCCCCGACTTCAATTCCGAGGAGGGGCGCAACGACATAGTACTGTCATCGACCGTGGCTGACGCACTCGGATTGAAAACCGGCGACAAAATCAACAGCTGCTTCTTCATCAACGACAAAATCAAGGTCAGGCGCTATAGAATTGCCGCAATCTATGAGTCAAACTTCGGAGAATACGACAAGGTGATAGCGTTCTGCTCGATGGCCACACTGCGGCATCTCACCGGGATGTCGGAAGACCAGTGCGGGCGCATCGAAATCAGCGGGCTGCCTCTCGAAACCATACCCGAAGCGCAGCAAAACCTGAGCAGGAGCCTAACCGTCAGCTATTATGAAGGCAGGCTGAGTGACTATATGAACACTACGTCGGTATTGGCCACCGGCGCCGTATATTTCAGCTGGCTTGAGCTGCTTGACACGAATGTAGTGATAATACTGATTCTGATGGGAGCCATTTCGGTTTTCACGCTAATATCCTCGCTTTTTATTCTGATTCTCGAACGAGTGCAGACCATCGGCATTCTGAAATCAGTCGGAGCAAGCGACTCAATGATAAGGAAAATCTTCATCATCATGTCGCTCAGAATAGCCCTGCGGGGTATGCTGGCCGGCAACATCGCCGGCCTGGGACTGATAGCCCTGCAATACTTCTTCAGGATAGTCCCGCTTGACCCGGAAGCATACTACATCTCTTTCGTTCCCGTAAACATTACGATTCAGGAAGTGTTAATACTAAACATTGCATCGCTTGCTCTGGCACTTGCCGCAATGGTTATTCCGTCAAGAATAATCGGGAAAATGCAGACGGCGCAGATAATTCGCTACGAGTGAGCCTCCGCGACCCTGATTGCAGAATCAAAAGATTTTTGCTAACTTTGAACCCTGTTTTAACATTAAAACACCTATACAGAATAAATGACAGAAAAGACACTTGAAACTCTGATAATCGAAGGGATTCAGGAAAAGAAAGGACATCGCATTAAAGTGGTAGATCTCAGCGCCATAGAGTCGGCTGCTGCATCACGTTTCATTATATGCGAAGGCACATCGACAATGCACGTTAGCTCAGTAGCCGACAGCGTCAGAGAGTATCTCTTAGAGCAAGGCAACATTAAGCCATACAATTATGACGGCTATCAGAGCTCGCAATGGATTGTCATAGACTACGGCGATACATTGGTCCACATCTTTCTGCCTGAGGTGCGTGAGCGCTACAATCTCGAAGATTTATGGAGCGACGCCACCATAACCGACATAGCCGAACTCGACTAAAAGGCTTCGACGTACTTCAATAAAGACACATTAATCACAAAATATCTCAATCTCCCAAACAAACTATGCCTCAACCACCCAAAAAACGCCAGATAAAAATCAGTATGTTCTGGATGTATGCCATCATAATACTGTTTCTGGCCGGCATTTTTTACCTCGACAAAGACGACCTCATCGACGAAGTGGCATATCAGCCCGATTTCGAAGAACTTGTAGCACCTGCGCGTGACACCATTCACAACAATCCTTCAGGTGTGCAGCGAATAATTGTAGACACCAAAGAGGGACTGGCTGAAGCCATACTCACCGACTCCATGGCAAAAGTGCACTTCGGCGACAGGTTTCACGCCAACTCCGGCGTTGTCGCCAAAGTAACCACCCGAATTCCGAGCGCTCAGTCATTTCAGGATGATGCGAAAAGATGGAAAGAAGAAGGCCGCTACACCGGCAGTGTGAAATATGAGGAATCAGGCAGCTTCACAACATTGCTGTGGTCATTCGGCCCGATAATCCTCCTCATTGCATTCTGGTTTTTCATTATGCGTAGAATGTCGGGGGGCGGCGGAAGTGGCGGCAACGTGTTCAATGTAGGCAAATCGAAAGCGCAGATTTTCGACAAAGACTCAGCCAACAAAGTGACATTCAAGGATGTGGCCGGACTTTCGGAAGCAAAGACTGAAATTGAGGAAATAGTAGAGTTTCTTAAGAACCCCAAACGATATACTGACCTGGGAGGCAAGATTCCCAAGGGTGCTCTCCTTGTAGGCCCTCCCGGAACCGGCAAGACACTGCTTGCAAAAGCTGTGGCCGGCGAAGCCAATGTTCCGTTCTTCTCCATGTCAGGTTCCGACTTCGTGGAGATGTTCGTGGGCGTAGGAGCATCGCGTGTACGCGACCTCTTCAGGCAAGCGAAAGAAAAATCGCCCTGCATAGTTTTTATCGATGAAATCGATGCCGTAGGCCGTGCACGAGGCAAAAATCCCAACATGGGGGCCAACGACGAGCGAGAAAATACACTCAACCAGTTGCTTACCGAGATGGACGGTTTCGGGTCCAACAGCGGCGTGATTATTCTTGCAGCGACCAACCGAGCCGACATACTTGACAAGGCTCTGCTGCGTGCCGGACGTTTCGACCGACAGATTTACGTTGAACTGCCCGACCTGAACGACCGCGTGGCAATCTTCAAAGTCCATCTCCAGAAAATCAAGACCGACGACACGGTAGACATTGATTTGCTCGCGCGCCAGACGCCGGGCTTCTCAGGTGCCGATATTGCCAACGTATGCAACGAAGCCGCACTCATTGCCGCACGACATAACAAAGAGGCTGTGGGCAAACAGGATTTCATCGATGCCGTTGACCGCATAATCGGTGGCCTCGAGAAACGCTCGAAAATCACCACCGATGAGGAAAAACGCACAATCGCCATTCACGAAGCCGGCCATGCCGCCCTGTCATGGCATCTGCAATATGCAAATCCCCTTATCAAAGTCACGATAGTGCCGCGCGGAAAAGCACTCGGAGCAGCATGGTATCTGCCCGAAGAACGACAGATAACCCCGACTCAGGCTCTGCTTGACGAAATGTGCGCTACTCTGGGAGGACGAGCCGCTGAGGAACTTTTCCTCGGGCACATCTCAACCGGAGCCGCCAACGACCTTGAGAGAGTCACCAAACAGGCTTACGCCATGGTAGTTTACTACGGCATGAGCGAACGTCTGCCGAACCTCTGCTATTACGATTCTACCGGACAGGACTACGGATTCTCAAAACCATACAGCGACGAGCGCGCAAAACTGATTGACGAAGAGGTGTCGCGCATAATCAACGAGCAGTATGAACGCGCCAAGAAAATACTTTCGGAACACGCCGAAGGCCATGCCCGACTGGCTGAAGTCCTCCTAAGCCGCGAAGTAATCTTCACCGAGGATGTGGAGAACATTTTCGGCAAACGCCAATGGAAATCGCGTACAGACGAAATACTGGCTGCCCGCGAAGCCGAATCCTCAAACGAAGACAATAAGTCAGACAAAAAGCCGGAAACATCAAACACATCAAGCACTGACGACTATATAGTTGACGTGGAACCCGGCGACATCATAGAAAACAACGACAATACTGACGAATCCAAGCCGCAAAACAGTACACAAACTAAAGAATAATTTCGGCCAATTAACCGGAAATGCGTCTGAAAGCTGCATTTATAATCATTATCATAATGGCATCTCTGCTTCCTCAACGAGGCAAAGCGGATGATGCCATTACTCATGACGACACTTTCCTGAACATAACGGAAGAAGCAGCGTCTGATAGCACACAGGCCACGTTGAGCAACCTGAACGTTGACTTTATCAGCCGCGAAACTAACTTTGCAGACTCCCTTCCAATCCTTAAAAACGCGCCTGAATGGGCGAGACGATATTTGTCAACCCTCATCAGAGGCAACATCGATCGCACTCATGAGAAGAAATTCGACATGAGCTTTGCCATCACACCATCCTACACCCGTGAAGCCGGATTCGGCATAGGAGGCGCCCTTACTGGACTTTACAGAATTGACCGCAATGACTCGATTCAACCGCCTTCCGACGTGTTCCTGTCGCTGAACGCATCACTCAACGGATTCTTCGTGCTCACACTCAAGGGCAACAATCTTTTTCCGGGCGACCGCTCACGATTATCCTACAAAATTGAGCTTTACCGCAAGCGGCTCGATTTCTGGGGCATCAATTCCGAACAGACCGCCAACAACCCAAAGTCGCAATACGACCGCCGACAGATTGACCTGAAAACTGAATACGTCTACCGAGTGACCCGAAATTTTTTCGCCGGAGTAACATTGCGCGCCGACTATACTGATGCCCGCAATTTGCGCGACCCCGAGTATCTGTTGGGCGAACGCCCCCAGTTTTACGTCACAGGCATAGGCGCAAGTTTGGAATTTGACACCCGCGACAACCTTCTGACTCCCACGCGTGGCATACACGTGGTCTATAATCCGACATTCTACTGGAAAGCTCTCGGCAACGCGCCGTCGTCGTTCATAAACCATACATTCATTGCCAACGCCTACTTCAGGATGTGGAAAGGCTCGGTTCTCGCTTTCGACATATATGCAAGTTTCAACTCGTCAGGCTCACCATGGACCATGCGAGAGATGGTGGCATCCGACGGAATCCGCATGAGAGGATACTACATGGGCTCATATATCGACAACTGCCAGATAGCCAACCAAGTAGAATACCGCCAGCACATTTGGAAACGTTTGGGCGCTACCCTATGGGCAGGCTGCGCCACGGTGTTTGCCGACCCGATAGAGTTGCGTGAGAAGGACATTCACCCGCAATGGCTCCCGAATTTCGGCATCGGACTGCGATTTGAATTCAAGCACAATGTGAATGCCCGCATAGACTACGGCTTCGGGCGCCATACCTCGGGCATACTGTTTGCCATCGGGGAAGCGTTCTGATTAAAAGCCGATTATTAAAGCGGTCCGATAAAAATTTTAAACAAGCCCCTATAACCTGAAGAAATTCAAAGCCGAGCGCGTAGTCACTTCGGCGACCTCATCGAGCGCAATACCGAGCGTCGATGCCACATGGGCAGCCGTATGAATCATGAATGCACTTTCGTTGCGCCGGCCTCTGAGCGGCACCGGAGCAAGGTAAGGAGAATCAGTTTCAAGAAGTATCCGGTCAATACCTATTGCCGGAAGCACATTGCGGAGTCCGGAATTACGGAATGTAACAATACCGTTGATGCCGAACATGAAATCGCCGTAACGTCTGATGCGCGCTATGTCGGCTTCACTGCCTCCGAAGCTGTGGAATACCAATGGCGGAATACGGTCAAGGCCTTCAATAACCTCAAGAGCCTCATCAAGGCCGTCGCGGCAATGTATTATCACCGGCAGCTCCTTCTCGGAAGCCATTCGCAACTGCGCGTCAAACACCTGCATCTGCTTGTCGCGATGCGACTTATCCCAGTAAAGGTCAATGCCAACCTCCCCTATCGCTACATAGTCAGCCCCGCGGCTGTCAAGCTCACGCCTTACAAATTCAAGCTGTGCCCCGACGGACTCATCGGTCAGTTCGGTAGGATGAAGACCGATGGCCATATAAGTGTTCTCCGGGCAAGCCTCATGCAGTTGCCGCATTGGGCCAACCGACGCGGCGTCAATATTAGGCATTATCAGCAGCCCTATTCCTGCCGCTACGGCACGGTTGACCGCCGCAACGTTGTCAGGGGAGAAATCTTCAACATAAAGATGCGTATGCGTGTCTATCAGCATCATTTTGAGCGTCCGGTCAAAGAGTGGGCGAAATCGCTGAAATATTTATATGCCGACGCATCCAGGTTAAGAGGCAACAGCGCATCCAGAGCCTTCTCCGTAAGCCCGCCAATCAGTTCTGTGATTCTCCTGTCAATACTGTTACGGACATAGACATTCCTGACTCGCTCAATCTTGTCAGCGTCAGACGACGCTTCACGACAGGCTGCGTCAAGCCCCACAGGGTCAAGACTCCGAGCCATAATCCACATCCACGTTTTCTTCTCATTGAGAATATCTCCCCCGATGGGCTTTCCAAACGTAGACGAATCGCCGAACGTGTCGAGATAATCGTCACGCAGCTGAAAAGCCTTGCCGAGCAAATCGCCGTAAACGGCAAAAGCATTGCAAGTAGTTTCGGAAGCATCGGCACAGATGGCACCCATACGGCACGCACAGACGAGTAGCGCGGATGTCTTCTTATCAATCATCTCAAAATATTCATCCTCAGTAACAGCCGCTCGATTCTCATAATCGAGGTCAAGCTGCTGCCCTTCATAGACCGCCATTGCTGCAGAGTTAAACACATCCATCAAATCGCGAATTCGGGCTGAGGGCGATTTTAGCAATATCTGCGAAGCGAATGTCAACATGGCGTCACCGGAAAGGATTGCACATGACTCATCCCATTTTTTCCATACTGTCAGACGTCCGCGCCGCAGGTCGGAGCGATCCATGATGTCATCATGCAGCAGGGTGAAATTATGAAAAATTTCAAGAGCAAGCGCGGCAGCGAGCGCATCATCGACACCGGCGCCGAGAGCATCAGCAACGGCAAGCACCAAAACAGGCCTGATTCGTTTTCCTCCCTGCTCCAGGGAATATCGCACGGGGTCATATAGCCTCTCGGGCGAAGCCGGTAGGGGCAAACTTTTCAGCGCACTGTCGGTCAGTGCAAGATATTCAGCAGATGTAAGCATATTCCGTAGATTTAGAACCGGTTCTTATTATTCTGCAAAGTTAAAGGTTTGCGAAGCCATTTGCAAGAATCGGCAGAAATGAGTAACTTAGCAATTTGAAAAAAGTAAAAAAATGAATCTGCCAAACGACCCCATAATACTTCTTAGCGTTGTGAATACGCGTCTGCGCGATTACTATTCATCGCTTGACGAATTCTGCGCCGCTGAAGACATTGACCGCAAGACTCTTGAAAAGAAACTCCTCTCCGTAGGCTACACCTACAATGCACTGACCAATCAATTCACCTGATGGAGGGAAACTATCTGGAACAACTTAACGAGCAGCAACGCAGAGCTGTGGAATATCTCGGCGGCCCCGCGTTAGTGATAGCCGGAGCCGGTTCGGGGAAAACCCGTGTGCTCACATATAAGATAGTCCACCTGCTCCATAACGGATTCGAGCCCCACAGAATACTGGCACTGACTTTCACCAACAAAGCTGCCCGCGAAATGCGCGAACGCATCGAGGGACTTGTCGGACAGAAAGTGGCGTCAAGACTCTGGATGGGCACCTTTCACTCTGTTTTCTCACGCATACTCCGCCAGAACGCCGACCGGCTCGGATTCAAGAGAGATTTCACCATCTATGATTCCGCCGACAGCAAATCGCTCGTCAAGACCATAATAAAAGACATGGGGCTGGACGACAAGATTTACAAACCGACGTCTGTTCTGGCTTCTATTTCAATGGCTAAAAACGCCTTGCTGTCGCCGGAAGCCTATATATCGAACAGAGAGCTTACTGAGGCCGACCGCCGCTCACGACGTCCTGAAACGGGCGCAATATATCGCGCATACCGTAGCCGCTGCTATTTGGCCGGAGCAATGGACTTCGATGACCTGCTCTATTACACCAACGTGCTCCTGCGCGACAACCCCGACATCCTGCACCACTACAGGGAGTATTTCAGATATATATTGGTCGACGAGTATCAGGATACGAATTTCGCACAACACCTGATTGTATCGCAACTGTGCAACACAAGCTCAAACCTCTGCGTTGTGGGCGATGACGCCCAAAGCATCTACGCTTTCCGCGGCGCCAACATTCGCAATATTCTCAACCTCAAGAAATCATATCCCGACCTCATAATCTTCAAGCTCGAACAGAACTACCGCTCCACGCGCAATATAATAGACGCAGCCAACTCTCTGATAGAAAAGAACAAACAGCAGATTCCCAAAAAAGTGTTCTCGAAGAACGAAGAAGGCTCGCCCATAGAAGTGGCTAAGAGCTATTCGGATTTTGAAGAGAGCTTTCTCGTGGCCAACCGCATCAGCCAGATACACATAGCCGAAGGATGCGGCTACGATGAGTTCGCCGTACTCTACCGCACAAACGCGCAATCACGAATATTGGAGGAATCGCTGCGCAAGCGCAACATCCCATACCGCATTTACGGAGGTCTGTCATTCTATCAGCGTAAGGAAATCAAGGATGCCGTCGCATATTTCAGAATGGCCGTAAATCCCGACGATGACGAGGCTTTGCGTCGCATAATCAACACTCCGGCCCGTGGAATCGGAGAAACCACAGTAAACAAGCTGGTTAAAGCGGCCATCGAAAGCGGCTCATCAATATGGCATATTCTGAATGACCTCAACCCGGATAATCTGAACATAAATTCCGGTACCAGGAAAAAACTCGAAGGTTTCCGCGAACTAATACAGGCGTTCATCGACTATAACAGCGAAGGCGCCAACGCCGAACAGCTCGCAGTGAAAATAATCCGCGACACCAGGCTGCTCACCTCTCTTATATCAGACCATACTCCCGAAAGCATCTCAAAGCAGGAAAACCTTGAGGAACTTCTGAACGCCGTCAAGGAGTTCGTTGTGACCCGACGTGAGGAAAATGACGAAAGCGCGTCGCTCAGCGACTACCTAAGTCAGATTTCGCTGCTCACCGATCAGGATGAGGAAACGGGCGACGATCCAAAGGTAACGCTCATGACGGTTCACGCCGCCAAGGGCCTTGAGTTTACCAATGTCTTCATAGTCGGCGCCGAAGAAGAACTATTTCCCTCGGCTATGTCGATGGACTCGCAGGCTGACATCGAAGAAGAGCGCCGCCTAATGTATGTGGCGATAACACGCGCCAAGAAATTCTGCATGATAAGCTATGCCGCAAGCCGCTACCGCAACGGACAGACCATGACTCCACAGCCGTCGCGCTTCATTCGCGACATCGACCGCCGCTATCTGAAAATGGTAACGGGTACAACCATTGACTCCGCTCCGGCTTTCAACCCCGTAAGCCGCTACCGTGATTCCTTCCACTCCAACGGGCCATCGCGTTATGGCAGTCAAAAGAAAGACAGCTCCCTGTTCAACACCTACACTTCAGCCAATTTCAAACCTGCTGAAAGTGCGACTGCCAAAGCCGATACGGAAGGGAGCGAATACCGAATGTACTCACCCGGCGAGCTTTTAGTGGGTGAGAAAATAGAGCATGAGCGCTTTGGCATAGGCACGATTGAAGAAATCGACACTACTGCGGTAAACGCACGCATAAAAGTAAGGTTCTCAAATATCGATACTAAAACACTTCTCCTGAAATTCGCCAAATTTAAAGTTCTCTCTTGATTATGTCTACAAGCAAAAAAAATATTCCGACCCCATATTATATTGTATATGAGGAAAAGCTGCGCAAAAATCTGCAGCTTATTGACTCCGTGCGCAAACAGGCCGGCGTTGAAATCATCATGGCTTTCAAGGCAAACGCCCTGTGGCGCACTTTCGACATTTTCCGCGAATACGGGTTCAAATGCACGGCAAGCTCGCTCAATGAGATGAAGCTCGGCAACGAGGAACTCCACTGCAAGGCCCACACCTATTGCCCGGTCTACACCCCCGCCACCTTCGACGAATTCCTTAAAGGGAGTTCACACATTACATTCAACTCCGTTAGCCAGTATGAGCGTTTCCGCAAGCAGCTTGAGGAATACAACCGTGTGTCGGAATCACACGTGTCGCCCGGACTGAGAGTAAACCCGCAGTGTTCGGTAATCGAAACCGACATCTACAATCCGGCCCTCCCCGGCACACGGTTCGGCATGACTGCCGAGATGCTTGAATCGGGACTTCCCGACGGAATAGAGGGGCTGCATTTCCATCAGCTCTGCGAATCTGATTCGCACGACCTCGAAAAGGTGCTGGAGGCATTCGAGGAGCAGTTCGGCGCGCTCATTGACAAAATAAAGTGGGTCAACATGGGAGGCGGCCACCTCATGACCCGCGAAGGCTATGACACCGCCCACCTCATAAAGCTGCTCACAGGATTCAGGGAGCGTCACCCCGGTGTTGACGTGATACTGGAACCGGGCAGCGCATTTACATGGCGCACCGGCGACCTCGTGACGACCGTACTCGACATAGTCAGCAATCATGGCGTCAACACCGCCATAATCGACGCCTCCTTCGCCTGCCATATGCCTGACACGCTTGAAATGCCGTATAAGCCCAACATTACGGAAAGCATCGAAGAAGGCACCCCCGGCGGATTCACCTACCGTCTTGGCGGCAACTCATGTCTGAGCGGCGACTACAAGGGCGACTGGACATTCAACCGTCAGCTCAAAGAGGGCGACCGCCTCACGCTTGAGGACATGAACCACTATACGACTGTGAAAACCACAATGTTCAACGGCATACAGCATCCCGACATCGTGCTTGAGCATTCCGACGGCACTATTGAATATCTGCGGCGCTTCACCTATGAAGACTATAAATCGCGAATGAGCTGACAACCGGAAAAGCAATGACGAAACCCCGTTTTTCAATCATCATACCCGTCTACAACAGACCTGACGAAATAGCCGATTTGTTGGAAAGCCTCGCGCATCAGACTGTCAAAAATTTTGAAGTCGTGATTACGGAAGACGGCTCCACGGTAAGCTGCGAGGCTGTTGTGAACCGCTACCGCGACATTCTGCCGGTGAAATATTACAAAAAGGGGAACGAAGGTCGCTCGATAGCCCGCAATCACTCCATGAAGCACGCTGAAGGTGACTATTTCATATTCTTTGATTCAGACTGCGTGATTCCACCGCAATACTTCGAGAATCTGACGGCCGAGCTTGACGCCGCCCCCGCTGATTGCTTCGGCGGTCCGGACGCCGCCCACCAATCGTTTACCACGGTTCAGAAAGCCATAAACTTTGCGATGACATCATTCCTGACCACAGGAGGCATACGCGGTGGGAAACACAGCATGGAAAAATTCACTCCGAGGACTTTCAACATGGGCTTTTCGCGAGAAGTCTATGAAAAGACAGGCGGATTCAGGGAAATGTTTTCGGAGGACATTGACATGAGCAAACGCATCGAGGGCGCCGGATTTTCAACCCGTCTCATCCGCAAAGCCTGTGTCTACCACAAACGACGCATAAGCTTCAAGAAGTTCTTCAGGCAGGTCTATGTTTTCGGAATGTCACGAATCACGCTGAAGCTGCTTTATCCCGGTTCACTAAAGGCAGTACACACGCTTCCGGCGTTCTTCGTGGTCGGGTTGGCGGCTCTGCTGGCTCTTGGCATATTCCTATCGCCATGGTGGCTGCTGCCGATTGGCCTATACATTGCTGCGCTTTTCATATCTGCATTGTTTTCAACAAAGAGTCTGCCGGTGGCCCTCCTTGCAGTGCCGGCTGCTTTCATTCAGCTCACAGGATATGGCCTCGGATTCCTGAAAGCATTTATCGTGAAAATAGTTTTCGGAAAAGGGCGCAACATCGATGAAGAAATAGCAATCAGAAAAGGAAAATAGACCATGCTCGAAAAACATCCTGACGGCGCTACTGAAATGCCAACACAAAACATACTCAGAATAGCCGACCTCGACAACGCTGACAAGCCCCGCGAAAAAGCCATTCAGCAGGGCATCGACGCACTGACCAACGCCGAACTTATGGCAATCATATTGGGCAGCGGAATGTCAGGCAAATCGGTAATCGACCTTAGTCGCGAGATTCTGCGCGACAATTCCGGCAGAATAAGTCGTGTGGCACGAATGTCAATAGCGGAACTATGCAAAAAGTATGCGGGCATGGGGCCGGCTAAAGCTGTGAGTCTGATTGCCGCCTTCGAGCTTGGCGCCCGATGCCAGCAGGATTTTGCAGTTGACGACTATCAAATAAAAGGAAGCAGCAGCGTGTATGAGCTTATGCGCGGCACTCTTGAGCGTCTAAACTACGAACAGTTCAGGGTGCTTTATCTTAACCGCGCGAACAAGGTTATTTTTGAGGAATGTGTGTCGAAAGGAGGTACCGCCGGAACCTATGTTGACGTAAAACTGGTGATGAAACGCGCAATCGACCGTCTTGCAAGCGGGCTGATATTCGTACACAACCATCCGTCAGGCAACATCCGTCCGAGCATCGAAGACGAGAGATTGACCACCCGATTGAAGAATGCAGCTGAAGTGCTTGACATAAAGGTGCTTGACCACGTGATAATAGCCCCCGGCGGCTTCTACTCATTCCACGACGAAGGCAAGCTCTAACCCACCCAACCCCGCATAAAAACATCTTCACGATTACGCAGATCCTATGTTGAAGTTACTGCGATAACACTATCTGTGTTTGCAATGTTTGCAGTCTGTTTGCTCATATAATTATCCTTGCGAACAGCACTAAAGTCTCGAAATAAATTCGTAGTTTTGCATATGGACTCACGCCGTCCGTCTTCCGAGAGAGGAAGCAAGGCGGGAGGCCATAAAAATAAAAGGCGTTTACTCGCGCTTTATTCTTGCTGACAGAAAACCGGCCAGTTTTATTTGCAACCAAGAATATAGCTAAAGTAGATGCTCACGGGTATGTTCATACCTATCCGGACTCATTCCATGCCTTCTGGCACGGAGTGAGTTTTGGATGGCTGTTTATACCGGCGTGAGTCTCTCGAAAAGCTTATTTGGTTGCAAAGGGCCTTGGCCGGTGCCTCTGTAGAGAATATGCGAAGTACAGATTCTCACGTCTTTTTTTATAAACCGGCCTGACTTGTCGCGAGGAGAATCCGCGATTCGATTGAATCGCCATGAATGCGACTGACAAAAACAAACTGATTGACCGCATCAAGACGTTGGATGGACTAACTGACGACGAGCGTTCAGCACTTCTCGGACTTCTCCGCGAAAGCAAGACTTATGGTCTTGTATGGGAAGATAAGCCCGAAGAAATCGAGAAGCGTCTTGCTACGGAACTACCCGTACTTAAAGAAGTAAAGAGCAAAGCAATTATCTCAGATAATGCCGATGCTCCTAATCGCATAACGACTATGGCAAAAGGTATTGACCCAAAAGTCGCTAATTACGGCATACACCGCAATGACGGGAATTTTTTACTCTGACATCTTACAGCAAGCAGGGCCGCATCAAAATGATGCAGCCCTGCTGTAAACGTAATGATTCTACCGATGCGGGAATCAGAAGTTGTAGCCAAGTGAGATGTTGAAAGTGTTACGACGGAAATGGTCAGCTTTGAGGTCCATGCAACGGGTCATGCCTACGCCTCCGGAAATCGAAACATAATATTTCTGATAAGTCACGCCCACGCCGAACACCCACTGGAGGTCAAAATGCTTGAATCCGCGTTCTCCGAATATTGAGCCGTTAAGATATTTAAGTTCGGCCTCATTTGAGTGGAAACGAGAGACAAAACTATAATTGAACTGAGGTCCGGTAAATGGAGCGATGCGGATATCATCAGTAAAATCAAAATTATAGCCGAAAATCATCGGTATCCTGAAGCCGAGATTTCGTATTGACGAATCAAGGAGGTAATATCTGATAATACCTTCTTCAGTCTCAAAGTCCCTAAGCTCCTGCTGCCCGAATGTATTGTAGAACAGACTCAGTCCGGGCTCAAAATACAAATTCTTGTAAATCGGGATATTGTAGACCGCACCGACTGTGAAACCTGCTCCATTATTGTAAACGCCGGTGTTAGAGCCACCGGTAGAGGAAATATCCACTCCAAGACGTGCTCCAAAGTAAGCATGGTTGTCGGGATTGTAAAACAGTGTCGCTTCCTCGGCGCCTGCTGTCAACATACATCCAAACATAGCCACGGCAAAAATTAATTTTTTCATATTGATAATATTTGAGAGATTTTCTATATTTTATCCACTAATAGTCATACAGCAGTTCAAAGTCATCAACATCAAGAATGCTGCCGTTGCCGCCGGTAAAGAAGTCGCCTAATTTACTTGCGGAAGCCACAACAATTATGTAGCGCGGCACACGGTCGGTGGCACGATAGTTGAGTTCAAACTCAAACTCCTGCCACTGCTCGATGTCATGCCCGACTTCCATCTTTCCGTAGGCCACCACTTCAGAGCCGTTTTCATCAAAAAGCTGACGGTTGGAGGGCTTGGTGCGTATTTCTAAAGGCTCGGCGGAGTCGATAAGCGCGCACCAGATGATGCAGGTGTCGGGACGTCCCTTCAGGTCACTAAAGCCGGAGGAGGCGTGGCTTATCGGAACGCTATGGTATTTAAAGTATCCACGCAGTTTTGTGGGGCGCTGTGTATATTCGCGTCCGAAACTGAGGACGCCGTCGGTGCCGTCGGTTCTCACATATGTTCCTGCGAAGATATTGCCGGCGGCAAGTTTGCCGAGTATGCTGACGCCGACAAAGCGGGTTTCAAGATGAGCGGCTTTTCCGGTGCCGGTCGGAGTGTCGTCAGTGGGTACGGTATTGCTTGTCCCGAGTGTAGTGGTACCCTTGTTGCCTGTACCCCAAAATGGCGTTCCGTCTTCCGCCCACGGGCACCAGACTTTACCGTCAAGCCACCAGTTTTCGAAATCAGAGTTGGGGAGCTGCAGTGTGGTGCCTGTGGTGAATGACAGTTCCGCACCGTGTTCTTCTCCGGAAACAGCACGGGCTACATACTCTGTGAGCGGCTCGAGATGGATGAGACGGGCATGGAAGCTGCCACCGTCAACCGTAAGCCATTCCGCCGGTACTCTAATCCACTGGTCGGAATCAGCGCGGCGGTATTCTATCGTATTATCCTTACCCTCCTGAGCCTCGCCGTAAACCCATGCCACGCAAGTCCATGCATCAGCTCTCAGCGTTGTGACGGATACTTCAGTGGTCTCCGCATATAGTGTCCAGACTTCCGTGCGTCCGTAGTCGGTAACATCTACTTTCAGAGGTTTTGAGAGGTCAACCACCTTGCCCTGAAGTTCGGGTGAGAGCGTGGAGTTTACAGAACCAAGTTTAGCCGTAAGAATCCTTATGGCCGAGAGGTCGGTTCCTTCGGGGAAAGTCATGACCACACGCTGTCCGGGTACATCGATTACGGAAGCTCCAATCTGGTTGGAGGCGGTGATGTATCGTTCTATGGTCTGGCGCGCGACGAGTTTCCAGACGTATTGCTGATAAAGTTCAACCGTATAGAACCGGCTGGACGAGAGGTCAATTGTACCGGCAATTGAATCGCCTACAAAATGCGCCCCCTGAGGAGACAGTTTACAGGAGAGGACCCTGACGTTCTCAATATCGACCGCTTCCGTCAGATAGACTGTGGCAACACGGTTAATGGTATCAATATGCGCGGACTGCAACTGGCCCTCAACCTCAAGCTCTGTTATGTTGGGCTGAATCCGCGGATAAGGGATATCGTCCTTAATACATCCGGGCAGCACGGCAACGAGCAAGAGTGCAAAAGCTGCAAAAAATATATTGCGACTGAATGTTTTCTTCATCTGTCAAAATATTATCAAATATGGACGGCCAGGCCGAAGTTGATGTTGAAAATATTAAAACGGAAATTAGCTCCGGATGTGAAACGCGAGCCTTCTTCCACCCCATCGGTCACCTGACTCTCATAGCGCATATTGAGGCCGAAAACGCCGAATGAAATGTTGAAGCTCACATAGTCCATAATAAATACACACAATCCCGGGCTAAAGTTGAGCGAACCCTGAGTTATTGTAGTGCGCGTGTCACGCGGCACATCGTTATAGAGGCGTTTGAAACGTGACGAACCCCATCCGAATCCAAGATCAATTTCATTGAATATGGCAAAACGCTTTTCGGGACCGAGACCTATGTAGTTGCGGTAATTAATTGAGGCTGCATAGGTCTGGGAATGATAGCTGACATCGCGGAGAGTGAAATTTAGGTCGTCATCGAAGTCGAATGCCATATTATTGATGTCAAGTTTGCTGCGGGTGTAGTTGAACTTGATTCCTATTGACTGATTGTTCTTTATGAAATAAGATATCGATGGTTTGACCGAATATGCTTTGATCTTCATGTCGAGGTTGCTGAGCACCGACAGAATTTGCACATCGTCGGTGTTAAACTCGCCATAGGATGCCGACAGACCGAATGCCCACTGCCCTTTGGGAATAATCAGGTAGTTGAAGAGTCCGCGGTCATAGCGGCCATAATTGTTGTCGGGGAGGATGATGCTGACGGTGTCTCCGTCCACAATAACCATCTCGTTAAGATAGGGGTTGGAATCAGAAAGAGAGTCAAGTTTGATTTTTTCCTTTCCTAAGATGTCCGGACTGATAATGAAGTTTGACCTCGTCTCAAAGACAGGAGCATCGCCTGCAGCCCGTCCGCTGAAAGCCGCACAGATGAAAATCAGCAATACAGTGAGTCTGACAGAAAGTTTCATAGGTAGAAGGCTACTCCAAAAGTTATTGAAAACAGGTTGATTTTAAAATTGGCGTGGCTGCTGTCGGTGTTGGCCACATAAATGCGGTCGGTTGTGGATTTAGTCTTGCTGTAAGAGAAGCCCAGCACTCCGACATTGACCTCGATGGCCGAATAATTGTTGAGAAACATAATCAAGCCGGGAGCAAGGCCTATGTTGAGATGGAAACTGCGCGAGTAAGTTCCGCTCAGGTCATCTCCCAAGTCGTTGTAGACTTTCGACTGGCCTCCGCCAAGCTCAAGCTGCACTTCGTTAAAAACGCCGAAGCGCCGGTTGTTGCCGAGACTGATATAGTTACGGAACGCCGCGGTGCCGTAATAATCCTGCGAAATGGAGTAGAGATTGTCGATACTATAGTCATTTTCAGAGTCGAGCACCACGCGAGCTTTGTCGAGTTTGACTTTCGAGCGTGTATATGCGAAGCGACCGCCGGCTGCCAGATTGTCCTTGAATGCGTACATGAGCATCGGGCTTACCTTAAATGTGTAAGCATCGCCGTTGAGATTCTCAACTATGAAGAACTGATAATTGTCCTGATTGGACTGGGAGTAGCTGACGCTGACTCCGGTAATCCACTGACCTTCGGGTATAAATGAAATCTGCTGTAGCCCCCTCTTGAACTTTTCCTGTGCACCTGCGGTCTGAACCACGGCTATGGTAGCGAGGAGAAGCAGCAAAAACCTGATTTTTCTCATCGAATTAAATTTTCGGTAAAATTAACGTTTTTTTAACGCCTTACAAAAGTATTAGACAACAAAATGCCGATTTATGCAACTTTTGTTGCTTTTATAGCGTATATTTGCAATAAGGAATCATTGTCTGACAGTAGCAAACATGAGCAATTCGCTCCTCCATAAAATAAAGGAACAGGCATTTCTTTTGAGTCACCGCATTCACCGCATGATTATAAAATCCATGCCGGTGTTCAATTTTTTAGGCAAAACGATGTCAGGGCTATCCTTTCTGGCGTCGATGGCTTGCATTGTCGGACTGTTGGTTTTCATCGGTTTCGAGCACACGTCGGAAGACGGCCGGGAACTTGTTAATATTGTCAAGGCATCACAGATTGTATTCATCATCGCTCTTATTTACAGCCTCGTTTTCAACTGGCGTCAGACCGTAAAAAGCACGCGGTTGTTCAAATGGATTTTCAATGTGTTGTTGCTGCTGACGGCAATTCCACTGCTCTACCCTCAGCCGGAACATCCGTGCATTCCAGTTCTTGAGAAGATTTTCTATTCCAAAAAAATCATTTTCTCAATTGTAGGAGCCTATGCGATAGTAGAGTTCTCATTGGGCATCATCAGGGCAATGGGGCGCAAGATGAAACCCTCGCTCATGCTCGCGGTGAGCTTCCTGATATTCATAATATTCGGGGCATTCCTGCTGATGATGCCCCGGTGCACGGTAAACGGCATAGGCTATGTTGACTCGCTCTTTGTATCGACAAGCGCCGTTTGCATAACCGGACTGACACCCGTTGACACAGCGGCCACATTCACGCCGTTCGGACTGCTCATACTCTCACTGCTCATTCAGGCAGGCGGACTCGGCATCATGACATTCACGAGCTTTTTCGCGCTGTTCTTCACCGGCAACACATCAATCTACAGCCAACTGATGGTGAAGGACATGATTTATACCAAAACCATCAACTCGCTGCTTCCAACGCTGCTTTATATCCTCGGATTCACACTGGTCGTGGAGCTGATAGGCGCGGCGGCCATCTTTGCCACCATACACGGCACACTCGGCATGAGCCTTGAAGATGAACTGATATTCTCTGGATTCCACTCTCTATCGGCATTCTGCAACGCCGGTTTCACCAACATTGAAGGAGGCCTAACAAATCCGGCGCTGCTCCACTCCAATCAGATGATTTACATTGTGGCGAGCGCGCTGATTTTTGCAGGCGGCTTAGGATTCCCGATTCTCGTCAATCTGAAAACCGCATTTTTCAGCTATGTAAAAAGCATCTGGAACAAGATTACCGGACGGAGCAGACGGCACCACCCGGTCCACCTCTACGACATGAATACAAAGATTGTGATGACAACCACCACAGTCATTTTCGGAGTCAGCGCCCTTCTGTTTTTCATATTTGAATACAACAATTCGCTTGCGGGGATGAGTTTATATGAGAAAGTGGTGCAATCGGTGTTCAACGCTGCCGTGCCGCGAAGCGCAGGTTTCGCATCGGTTACGCCGGCGGGATTCCTCAATATCACCATAATCATGATGATTGTGCTGATGTGGATTGGCGGCGGCTCACAGTCGACGGCAGGCGGTATAAAGGTCAACACTTTCGCGGTAATTCTACTCAACCTGAAGTCGGTGCTGACAGGGCGCAGCTCTGTGGCCGTTTACAAGCGCTGCCTTTCCCAGCACTCGATAAATCTGGCGGGAGCTGTCGTGACAGTCTCTATTCTCGCCTATTCCCTCTATTCGATAGTGCTGATTGCTCTGGAACCTCATCTGCCCGTAAAGAGTCTGCTTTTTGAGGCAGCCTCCGCCTTATTCACAGTCGGCTCGTCGCTGGGAGTGACGTCAGAACTGTCGGATGCGTCAAAGATACTGCTCTGCACTGCAATGTTCGTAGGTCGCGTCGGCATGATTTCACTGCTGACCGGTTTTGTAAGACGCAGACCCGACCCACCGGTAAAATATCCTGAAGACAACATAATTATAAACTGACATAAAGACTATGAGATACCTTATAATCGGACTCGGAATCTACGGCACCAATCTCGCCCGCGACCTCACCGACATGGGACATGAAGTGATTGGCACAGACATAGACAGCGGCAAGGTTGACGCCATAAAGGACTATATCTCGACGACATATATCGCCGACACAACCGACGAGATAGCTCTCAATGCTCTGCCGCTTAGAAACGTCGACCTCGTAATTGTGGCTATCGGCGAGAATTTCGGCGCAAGCATCAAGACTGTGGCACTCCTGAAAAAAGCAAAGGTGAAAATGCTGTATGCACGCGCCATCGACGAACTCCATGAATCCATTCTTCAGGGGTTGCAGGTTGACCGCATACTCCGGCCCGAGCAACGAGCCGCACGTGACCTCAGCGAGGAGATGACTTTAGGCACGCAGGTCATGTCAATGGGCATCGACAAGACCCATTTTGTGCTGAACTTTAAGGCTCCGGCTTACTTTTACGGCATGGCATACGCATCAATGACACCCGACAAGATTTTCGGGCTTGAGCTTGTGGCAGCCGCCAGGAAGTCAGGCCTCATAAATGTGCTCGGCATCGCAAACGATACCAACAAGGTAATCGATATAAACGATTCCGGCGAGCGTGTTTCGGAAGGCGACGTGCTCACCGTATTCGGCAATATAAAGGATTTTCGGAAAATGTTTCAGACACTTAACGCCTGACCTTTAGAGTCACGATGACAATAAACCATAGTAAGGTTTGACAATTGAAAAGTAAACTACTCTCAATTACAAATATTTCTTTTTGAGATACTCAACACGCCTGTCCATCCAAGAACGCAGGCGCTGAAGATGCTGATTGCGGTCGAAGGATGAGGATATGTAAATCCATATACCGTCCTCATCGTCATAGAGCATACCGTCTGCCATCGCGGCAGGTTCGATAAAGCGAGATAATGTGTCCATATATTCTATAAGACGAGGATACGTTTCTTCAACGAAATATGACACTCGCTCGCGATAAGCATCTTGAAATCCATTGTCCGAACTTAATTCCCCGAAAAGGGAATTCATCCACAAATCGTCTTCGGGAAGGCGTGCTTCATAGTTTATTTCGCCGTCCTCTATGCGCGACAGATTAAACGATGTATCAAAATCCCAAACCGGGCCGAACTTATACTTTGCATCGCTGCCGATAGTTTCTTTATAGATATAGACACTTTTCGGGAATCCTATCTCATCGTTTCCGACGAATTCGTTGAGCAACACATAGTTCACAAAAGAATTCATGTCGAAGGCTTCAAAGCCGCGACCGCTACGTACAAGCTCTTCCGCGTCATTAAAATCTTTCTGCCACAGCTCCAACCGTTGGCTTGCTGTCATTGTGATGTCCTCCAGGGCAAGCTCGTCAAAGTCGGGGTCCTTAACCATGACGGGTAAATTGTAGAAATTACTACGGAATTTGTAAGGCTCGTCAAATTCAACGCTCAGCTCGAAAAGGATACCTTTATTCTCGTCGATATTGACATACTCATTTGAGATGCCCACTTTCTGAGTCATCAAATAAAGGCCTTTCATAATCCCGTTGAAGACAACCTGACAGGGCATCGTGGGAGTGGTGTATTCCATGCCGAGGAGTTGCGACAGGCGATGAGCAATGGCATTTTTTATTTTAGTAGGGTCGACGTAATCAGCAAGCAACACATAGTTTTTCATATTAGGAAAAACTCCGATTGACTGTTTTTTGTCAAATTTCAGTCGATAAGGCTTCTTGACGTATCCCCATGTGGAATTTCCTCTACCTTTGATTTTGGCGGTTGTTGGCGGCATATCGTTGATGTAGCCATGTCCGCTGACACTTATCTCGGCCGTGAGGTATTTGTCTTTATCAGTGAGGTCGGTCAAATTGGGGTCGTCGGGGGTTACTATATATAGCGTCGGAACATCAACCGTGCGCAGCGCAATAGAGTCTATAACATCAAGAGGTATCTTCTTGTCGCCGACACACAAAGCGCTAATGTCGCCGATATCGTGACTCAGCGTTACCGGCTCGGTTATATAGCCAATGTTATGGTCATTGCGGTATATCACCGTAGACTGGGAATATGCGGAAAGCATACTTCCCAGCAGGCAGAGTAATGATATGGCGTATTTCATGGATATTGACTATTGGTTTACGACCTTGAAAAGCGGTATGCCATTTAATGAAACGATTAGAATTCCCTTTTCTAATCGGCTTATGTCGATGACTCCAGGCCGGTCATCCCCACATGAGGCAGTAAAGACGGTTACGCCGGCGATAGAGGTGATTCGTAACTCACCTGTACCGTTGCAGTATAGCGACTTGCCGGATATCCACACACGGGGCACATCTGACTGTTGAACTCCGGTTATTCCCGATTGTGAAAATTCGGAGTATTCAATCCTCCTGACATCTTCGATACTGAAATTGACTGCGGGCTCTTTGCTGTCGGATATTGTCAATGTACTTCCTTCGGAACGAACCTGAAGTTCGTTAGTCACTTTCCATTGCATTTTTTTGCCATCTCTGAAAGTGACGTTCATATTATATTCAGCCCAGGCCACTAACGGAATGACTAAAGATAGCAAAACCGTCATGCGTCTGAAGCGCCCGTTTATACCGTTATTACGCAGTGGCATTGTCATTTATAACAATCTGTTTATATTGAATGATTGTCAGGAATCTCAGCAAACAGACTCTTAGAATTCGTAGTCAACGCAGGCACGAGCTTCCTTGCATGAAGCTATTATGCCGGCTGCGGCTACATGGGCCGGATGATGTGCGTAGACCTCAACATCAGCCATGGCGGGCACGACAGCTGTGAGAACCACATCCCAGCTTTCGGCAGGATTGGCATTTATGCCTACTTCAATGGATTTGAGTACATCAATCTGTGAAGGCAATGCCTCGAGGGCGGTTTTGAACGCCTGCGCGGCCTGAAGCCTCTCCGCGGGGGTTCCCTTGAGTTTGAATGTTACGATATGCTTTACCATAGGATTGGAGATTATTGTGCGTAAAGACGCTCGCGAGCCGCAGCCACACGGGGGTCTGTGATGTAATCGTCATATTCGGTCATCTTGTCAATGATTCCGGCCGGAGTGAGTTCGATGATGCGGTTGCAGACGGTTTGGATGAACTCATGGTCGTGCGAGGCCAACAGAATATTACCCTTAAAATTCTGCAACGTGTTGTTAAATGCCTGAATCGATTCGAGGTCAAGATGATTCGTAGGGGAATCGAGCACCATAGTGTTGGCATTGCGAAGCATCATGCGCGCTATCATGCAACGCATCTTCTCGCCACCTGACAGGACTGACGCTTTTTTGAGGACTTCTTCGCCCGAGAATAGCATTTTGCCGAGAAAACCTTTCAGATAGATTTCGCTTGAATCGTCGGAGAACTGACACAGCCAGTCAACAAGGTTCATGTCGGTGTTGAAAAATGCCGAGTTGTCGAGCGGAAGGTAAGCCGTGGTTATGGTCTGGCCCCATTCGTAAGTTCCTGCATCGGGCTTGCGATGCCCGGTAATAATCTCAAACAGGGCTGTCATCGCTCTGGGGTCATGGCTCAGGAAAGCCACTTTGTCGTTCTTCTCAATTTGGAAATTCACGTCCTTGAACAGTAGTTCGCCGTCAACCGATGCCGTGAGACCTTTAACTTCAAGAATTTTGTTGCCCGGCTCTCGCTCAGGAGTAAAAATAATGCCCGGATATCGGCGCGACGATGGCTGAATCTCTTCTATATTAAGCTTTTCGAGCATCTTCTTTCGCGAAGTCGTCTGCTTGGACTTGGCAACATTGGCGCTGAACCGCTGAATGAATTCAAGAAGTTCCTTCCTTTTTTCCTCAGCCTTCTTGTTAGCCTGCTGCTGCTGACGTAGCGCGAGCTGGCTCGACTGATACCAGAAGCTATAGTTGCCTGCAAAAATCTGCACCTTATTATAATCAATGTCGAGCGTGTGGGTCGACACAGCATCGAGGAAGTGACGGTCATGGCTGACAACGAGCACTGTATTCTCAAATTTCGAAAGATAGTCCTCAAGCCATGCCACCGTGTCAAGGTCAAGGTCGTTGGTCGGCTCGTCAAGGAGCAGGTTGTCGGGATTTCCGAACAGCGCTTTGGCGAGGAGCACCCTCACTTTCTCGTTACCACTGAGATCGCGCATGAGCATATAGTGCTTATCTTCTTTGATTCCGAGACCTGAGAGCAGTGCAGCCGCATCGGCTTCAGCATTCCAGCCTTCAAGCTCGGCAAATTTTTCTTCAAGCTCGGAAGCGCGTATGCCATCGGCATCGCTGAAATCGGGTTTGGCATACAGTGCATCTTTTTCCTTCATTATCTCCCACAGCACAGTGTGGCCCTGAAGCACGGTGTCTATTACTGTGAAATCATCAAATTTGAAGTGGTCCTGCTCAAGCACGCTCATGCGTTCGCCGGGGCCCTGCGAGACAGTGCCGTGAGTGGGCTGAAGCTCACCGCTGAGAATTTTCATGAGGGTTGACTTGCCGGCGCCGTTTGCACCGATTATGCCGTAGCAGTTTCCGGGGGTGAATTTCAGGTTGACATCCTGAAAAAGCACACGTTTGCCGAACTGCTGACCTAAATTGTTTACTGCTATCATTGCCTTTAAATTGGTCTATTGGAACAAATTTGGGCGCAAAGGTAGTGATTTTTCCGCTAATACCCAAAAACCGAGTCAGTCAAGATGCAGGTCACGGCGACGGAAGAATCTTGCCGTAAACATTATAAAAAGTAGTGTTCCGGCGCCCTGCATGGCCGCCACAGCCCAGAATGCGACGCCATAGCCCACATATTCGGCCACAACGCCTCCAAGAAGTATTCCGAGCCCCATTCCCAAGTCCCAAGACGTAAGAATCGAAGAGTTCGCAGTGCCGCGTTGGTCATGGCGAGCTACCTTAATAAACATATTGAGGAATGCGGGGTACATCCGTCCGTTGCCAAGTCCGATTAGCAATGCCGACATATAGAATGTAGCCGGGCATATCGACAAAGCGAACAGCACATATCCGGCAAGCGACAGCAGCACACCAACGGTGCAGTTGCGAGTAATTTTGCCCTGACGGAGCGAGCGGACTCCTGTAAGGCGCGACAGAATCAGACCGCACGAGAGGAACATGAAGAATAGACCGGTGCCGTCGGTTATGCCGAGACATTCCTTCCCGTAGATGGCGACATAGTTACTCATAACGCCCCAGCAAAGGCCGAAAAAGAGAATGTTGACGGCCATGAGCCATGCGCGTCCAAGGAAAAAATGGTCAAGGCTCATGCGCGGTTTGTCTTGCACGGTGCTGCGTTTGGGCAGCGGCACGGTTGTAGTGGTCAGGAATCCAATGAAAGCAATGACAAGCGAAATCCAAAACAGCAACGAAAAATCGCCTGTGGCATGATAAATCCAGATGCCTGCCGAAGGAGCTATGGCCATTGCAAGATTGTTGCTAAGCCCGTAGTAACCTATTCCCTCGTTGCGCCGCGAGGATGGAAGTACATCGATGGCAACCGTGGAATTAGCAACTGTCGCCGCCCCGAAAGGAATGCCGTGAAAGGTGCGAACTATGGCAAACATCAACAGCGTTGAGGCGCCTACATAGCCGGCGAAAACAATAAAGAACACCAAAAAGCATATCACCCACACTTTCTTGCGGTCGAAACAGTCAACCATAAAACCGCTGAACGGACGGAATATGAGAGCAGCCACAACGTAACCCGACAGGACCAAACCAATCATATCCTTATCTGCCTCAAACTCAGCGTCAAGATAGATTGGCAGAAGCGGCGTAAGCAAATAAAAAGCGAAAAACATCAGGAAATTGCTCAGCATCACGCGCAGATATCTTCCGTTCCACAAACGTTCCAAAGATTGTTTCTCCATAGTCACTCAATACAAGCAAAAGCGCCTAATCATCAGCAGGTTAAGAATCAAAACAAAGGGTGGTAAACATGAATCATACCGACAAGCAAAGTTACGCCTTTTATTTCGCTCAACAAACGGATTTGCAAGTTTTATCCGCCGCGACCGCCGGAATTGTAATAGGAATGTAAAAATATCAAAAAAATTTCAGTTAAATTGCTTAATACATTTTTTAAGATTAATTTTGCAACCTGAAAGAAAAATACGCCTTTTGCGTGGCTTTCTCTCAGTAACTAACAAGAAGAAAAAACTAAACACAATATTATTACGCGCTATGAACGTAACACTTGAAAAGTCGAACGACGTCTACGGCAAAATCATTGTCAACGTTGAAGAAAACGACTACAAAGACAAAGTAGAAAAAGAACTCAAAGGAATCGGACAGACCCACGCCATCCCCGGCTTCCGCAAAGGCCATGTTCCGGCAGGCGAACTTAAACGCCGCTTCGGCAAACAGGTAAAAAGCGATGTACTGAACCACGAAGTCTACAACGCTGTGGTAAAATATCTTCAGGACAACAAAGTTTCAGTGCTCGGCGAGCCTCTGCCCGTTGATGTAAAAGAAATTTCTCTGGCCGACAAAGACTTTACTTTTGAATATGAAATCGGCATCTCGCCCGACTTCGAAGTCAATATTGACAAGAACATCAATCTGCCCTACTACACAATCGCAATCACCGACGACATGGTTAAGGAGCAGGACAACGCCCTTCGTCAGCGCTTCGGCTCACAGCAGCCCGCTGAAGAAATGGGTGAACGCGCACTCGTAAAAGGCGTGCTCATGGAGCTTGACGCCAACGGTGCCGTAAAAACTACCGAAGATGCCGTTCAGGTGACAGCCGCCATCGTAGCGCCATTCCTGTTCAAAGGCAAAGAGGAAGCCGCCAAGTTTGAAGGCAAAAAAGTGGGTGACAAAGTTGTGTTCAACCCCTGGGCTTCATGCGAAGGCAACGCCGCCGAGCTTGCATCGATGCTGAACATCGACAAGAACAAGACCGATGAAATGAAATCAGACTTCGAGCTTTCAATCTCTGAAATCATCGTCAACAAACCCGCCGAACTCGGTCAGGAATTCTATGACGAAGTATTCGGCAAAGACAAAGTGAAAACCGAAGAGGAATATTTCAACAACGTAAAAGGCATGATTGCCGCCCAGCTCGCTCCCAACAGCGAAAACCTGTTCCGCATAGAGTCTGAAAAGATTTTGGTTGAAAAATTCGGCAATAAGGAATTGCCCGACGGATTCCTGAAAAAATGGCTCGTAGCACGCAACGAAGAGCTGACCACCGAAAACATTGATGAGGAATACGCCAAAATGATTCCCTCCATCAAATGGCAGCTGATTAAGGAAAGAATAGCCAAACTGGCCGACATCAAGATTGAGGAAGACGACGTGCTCAACTACGCCAAGAGCATCGCTGCCCGCCAGTTCGCTCAGTACGGCATGACAAATCTCGATGACGCCACAATCACCGACTACGCAAAGAGAATCCTCTCCGACAAGAACTCGCGTTCGAAAATAGTTGAGGAAGTAGGCGACAGCAAACTCTTCAATGCGCTCAAGAGTCTTGCCACCGTTGAGCCCGAAGAACTTACTCTCGACCAATTTAAGGCAAAAGCTGAAGAAATTCAGAAATAACGCATAACAACCAACACCATAAGCGCTGCCCCCGACGGGGCGGCGCTTTTCTTTTTCCCGCAACAGTTTAGACGCGAGACATCAGACAAACCATCACATAATTATTTCGATTTTTTTTCGACAAATAACATTAACGCAGCAAGATTTTTTTATTTCACAGAAAAAAAATATTAATTTTGAGATGCGAACAAGGCAAAAAACAGCGCATCAGCCATCACTCATGCAGCCACCGGCGCCTTTTCGCTCAAAAAAACTATGTAAAACAGGTAAAAAAGAAAGAATAAAAAAGTATGAACAACGATTTCAGGAATTACGCAGTGAAGCACTTGGGTATGAACGGGCTCGCACTTGACCAGTACACAGCCGCCGCTTCATCCGCCATTACAAGCAGCTACATCTCCCCCACTATTATCGAGGAGCGCCAGCTTAACGTAGCCCAGATGGACGTGTTCTCACGCCTGATGATGGATCGCATCATTTTCCTCGGCACACAGGTCGACGACTATACATCCAACGTCATCGAAGCCCAGCTTCTTTATCTTGACAGCTCCGACCCCGGAAAAGACGTATCAATCTATATCAACTCACCCGGCGGTTCAGTCTACGCAGGCCTCGGCATCTACGACACCATGCAGTATATCAAAAGCGACGTATCAACTATCTGTACGGGCATGGCGGCCTCAATGGCTGCGGTTCTCCTTGTAGCCGGCCAGAAAGGCAAACGCTATGCGCTCAAGCACTCTCGCGTGATGATTCATCAGCCCATGGGCGGCGCTCAGGGTCAGGCATCAGACATCGAAATCACAGCCCGCGAAATACAGAAACTCAAGAAAGAGCTTTACACCATCATAGCCGACCACTCAGGCCAGCCGTTCGACAAGGTAGAGCGTGATTCCGACCGTGACTACTGGATGACAGCAGCTGAAGCCAAGGATTACGGCATGATTGACGATGTCCTCCTTCGTGAAAAATAATATCCGAACCCGTCAGAGACAAATTTTTCAACTTTAGGAAATAGGATAATCTGAAAATGGCGAAAAAAAATAACAACGGCAAAAATCCGGATGCAATGTGCTGTTTCTGTGCCCGCCGGGCCTCAGAGACATCAATCATGATACCCAGCCCGTCGTTTGAAGACGTTTACATTTGCAGCGAATGCCTCAATCTCATTCACGACCATGTCGCTCACCTTATTGATAAGACAGAGGAAAAGGAGGAAGACAAGACGAAGACAAACGCCGCAGCCCTGAAAAAGGTGCCGCGTCCTCAGGAAATCAAGGAATTTCTTGACAAATACGTCATCGGTCAGGAAGCCGCAAAAAGATTTCTCTCCGTTGCGGTCTACAACCACTATAAACGTCTTTACCAGCCCTCCGATGATGAAGTTGACATCGAAAAGAGCAACATCATTCTCGTGGGCCCCACCGGCACAGGCAAGACGCTCTTAGCCAAAACCATAGCGAAGCTGCTTGACGTTCCATTCACCATAGTCGACGCCACCGTGCTCACACAGGCCGGCTATGTCGGCGAGGACATTGAGAGCCTGCTAACACGACTGCTTCAGGCCGCCGACTACGATGTGGAGAAAGCCGAACGTGGCATAGTCTTCATTGATGAAATCGACAAGATAGCGCGCAAAGGCGACAATCCGTCAATTACGCGCGACGTGTCGGGCGAAGGCGTTCAGCAGGGACTGCTGAAACTGCTCGAAGGCTCGATTGTGAACGTTCCGCCACAGGGAGGCCGCAAGCATCCCGAGCAGAGAATGATACCGGTCGACACCAAAAACATTCTCTTCATCTGCGGAGGCGCCTTCGACGGCATAGAGCAAAAAATAGCCCATCGTCTGAACACACACTCGGTAGGCTTTGCCACTACCGACGCGCAGCGACGCGTCGACCGCGAGAACTATCTGAGTTATGTCGCTCCTCAGGACCTGAAATCGTTCGGACTGATTCCGGAAATCATAGGTCGACTTCCCATTCTGACCCATCTTGAACCGCTTGACCGCAACGCCCTGCGTGCCGTGCTCACCGAGCCTAACAACGCCATTGTGCGCCAGTATACCAAATTATTCAAGATGGACAATGTGGAGTTGGAATTCACTGACGAAGCACTCGACTACATTGTAGACAAAGCTATAGAATACAAGCTCGGCGCACGTGGCCTGCGTTCAATAGTAGAATCGATAATGATTGACCCCATGTATGAAATTCCGTCGACTAAGGAGAAAAAATTCACAGTCGACAAAGATTTCGTACAAAAGAAACTTGCAGAGACCAATCTTGATTTAATCAGCGACTGACCCGGCAATCCCGGTGCGACCGCACTCTCTTTCCACATTACAGAATAACCAACCAACAGAACCGCAGTAATTCCCCCACGGATCAACAGCCAAACACACCAAACGACAAAACCACCAATCCCTAATACCACAAATAGCATGGCAAGCAAACAACAACTTTCTCAAGCGCTGAAACGATATTTCGGCTTCGACCAGTTCAAAGGCAGTCAGGAGTCAATCATGATGTCGCTTTTAGAAGGCAACGACACATTCGTCCTCATGCCTACGGGCGGAGGAAAATCGCTTTGTTATCAATTGCCATCGCTGCTGATGGATGGGACGGCCATCGTGATTTCGCCGCTGATAGCCCTGATGAAAAATCAGGTCGACGCCATGCGCAACTACAGCGAAGACGAAGGTGTGGCACATTTCCTGAACTCCTCACTCAACCGCTCGGCCATCGACAAAGTGAAGGCCGACATTCTGAGTGGCAAGACGAAGCTGCTTTACGTAGCACCGGAATCGCTGACCAAGGAAGAGAACATTGAGTTTCTGAAGACCGTGCCGATTTCATTCTACGCAGTCGACGAAGCCCACTGCATCTCCGAATGGGGTCACGACTTCCGCCCCGAATACCGTCGGATTCGCCCTATAATAAACGAGATTTCACAACGTCCGGTCATCGCTTTGACGGCCACCGCCACTCCCAAGGTGCAACATGACATCAAGAAGAACCTCGGAATGCAGAACGCCAATGTGTTCAAATCGTCGTTCAACCGTCCGAACCTCTATTATGAGGTACGTCCGAAATCATCGAAAACCGATAAGGAGATAATCAAGTTCATTAGGAACAATCCGGGCAAATCAGGCATCATATATTGCCTGAGCCGCAAGAAAGTGGAAGAACTGTCAGAAATGCTTGTACTCAACAACATCAAGGCACGTCCCTACCACGCCGGAATGGACTCGGCGACACGGTCGGAAAACCAGGACGCGTTCCTCCAGGAGGACATCGACATAATAGTGGCCACCATAGCTTTCGGCATGGGCATCGACAAACCCGATGTAAGATTCGTCATACACTACGATATGCCCAAATCGCTCGAAGGCTATTATCAGGAAACCGGCCGTGCGGGTCGCGACGGAGGCGAGGGCATCTGCCTGACCTTCTACTCGGCCAAGGACCTTCAGAAAATGGAGAAATTCATGCAGGGCAAACCGGTGGCCGAACAGGAAATCGGGAAACAGCTACTGCTTGAAACGGCATCATATGCCGAATCATCGGTTTGCCGTCGAAAGATGCTGCTGCACTATTTCGGCGAGGAATATGCCCCTGACAACTGCGGAAACTGCGACAATTGTTTAAAACCCAAAAAACAAGTGGAAGCAAAAGACGATTTGTGTGCCGCGATTGAAACCATCGCGGCTCTGAAAGAAAAATTCAAAACCGAATATATAATTGATGTCATGCTCGGGAAAGCCACGCCTGACGTCAAATCCTACAAGCACGACGAACTTGAAGTGTTCGGATGTGCCGAAAACTCTGACGCACGCTATCTCAACGCCGTAATCCGTCAGGCCATCATATCGGGATACCTCGCCCGCGACATCGAGAACTTCGGACTCGTGAAAATAACCGCCGCCGGCAAAAAATTTCTCACTAAACCCGTATCCTTCAAAATCGTCGAAGACACCGACTTCAGCGACGAAGAAGAGGAAATGCCCGAAAAGAGCGGCGGCATCTGTGCGGTCGACCCGGAGCTATATTCCATTCTTAAAGACCTCCGTAAAAAAATAGCCAAGCGCCACAATCTCCCCCCCTACGTGATTTTCCAAGACCCTTCGCTCGAAGCCATGGCCACGACCTACCCCATCACAATGGAAGAACTTCAGAACATCACGGGTGTGGGCGCCGGAAAAGCCAAACGCTACGGACAGGAATTCCTCAACATCATCAAAACTCATGTCGAGGAAAATGAAATAGAACGACCGGAAGATTTGAGAGTGCGCAGCGTGGCCAACAAGAGCAAGCTTAAGATTTCAATCATACAGGCCATCGACCGCAAAATAGCGCTCGACGAACTTGCCAATTCCAAAGGGCTTGAATTCGACGAACTGCTCGACGAGGTTGAAGCCATCGTATATTCCGGCACTAAAATCAACATCTCCTATTTCCTCAACGAAATCATGGAGGAGGACCGTCAGGAAGACATATTCGAATACTTTAAAGAAAGTGAAAGCGACGACCTGGAAGCCGCTATAGAGGAACTCGGCAGCGACTATACCGAAGAAGAAATCAGGCTCGTGCGCATAAAATTCCTCTCGGAACTCGGCAACTGACATCAGACTTCGCATTTCCTCAACTCATTTCCTGTCAGACATGAAAATTCTTCAATATCATGACGTCGAAGTGCTTCGCAAAGAGCACGTAGTAATCAAACACGTAAATCTCGAACTTGGCGAAGGCGAATTCGTGTTTCTTCTCGGTAAGGTGGGCAGCGGCAAAAGTAGCCTGCTGAAAACCATATACGCCGATATTCCTGTCGAGTCCGGAGAGGCGCGGGTATTTGATTTCGACCTCACGACCATACGCAACCGCCAGATTCCGTTTCTGCGGCGCAAGATAGGCATAGTCTTTCAGGATTTCCAACTCCTGACCGACCGTTCGGTTTTCGACAACCTGCTGTTTGTGCTCCGCGCCACCGGCTGGACCAACCGCACGGAAATGACAGAACGCATCGAGGAAGTGCTAAAAGAGGTGGGAATGCTGAATAAATCCTACAAAATGCCTCATGAACTCTCGGGTGGCGAGCAGCAGCGCATAGTCATAGCGCGAGCACTCCTGAACCGCCCGAAGCTAATACTCGCCGATGAGCCCACCGGCAATCTCGACCCCGAAACGGCACGCCAGATTCTGCACTCACTGCACGCCATTGCGCGTGGTGGCACCACCGTGGTCATGGCAACCCACAACCATGGCTTCATTGACGAATTTCCCGCCCGCGTGCTGCGCTGCATCGACAAAAAGCTTATTGAGGAGACTCCTGCCGATGACCGTGCCGAAGCTCAGGCCGACGGCGAGCACAACGTTGATTCCGACACAGAAGTCACCTCCGAGACCGATGCCGCACAGCAGCAGTCTGCCTCATAAGGTCATATAGCTGTCAAATTTTAACGCAAAGACAATTTTATTTGTCAAATTGCATTAAAATAACAATGTTTTTATTACTTTTGCACAAATTTCATTAGCAGTGAGAATTATTCCGCTGCATTAACCATACAGCAACAGAGAATGAAAGTATTGAAATTCGGCGGTACTTCAGTAGGAAGCGCCGAGCGTATTAAAAACGTAGCTGAACTGATTACCCGTCGCGGCCGGAACATAATTGTGCTTTCCGCAATGTCAGGAACCACCAATTCATTGGTAGAAATTTCCGATTACCTATATAAAAAGAACATTGATGGCGCCAAGGAGACCATCAATATCCTTGAGCAGAAATATATGCGCACCATCGATGAGCTTTTCTCTTCCAACGAATATAAGGAGAAAGCCATTGCCGCCATAAAGGAATGCCTCAACTACGTACGCTCATTCTCCAAAGACATCTTCACAATGTTCGAGGAACGCGAAATTCTCGCACAGGGCGAACTGATGTCAACGGCGCTCATGAACCTCTATCTTCAGCAGCAGGGCGTCAATTCATGCCTCCTTCCCGCCCTTGAGTTCATGCGCACCGACAAAAACGCCGAGGCCGACAACCAGTACATTCGCAAGCACCTGACCGAAATAATGGAAAAAAATCAGGATGCCGACCTCTACCTCACTCAGGGATACATCTGCCGCAACGCTTACGGCGAGATTGACAACCTGCAGCGCGGCGGCTCCGACCTGACAGCATCAATCATCGGAGCGGTAATAAGCGCCGAAGAGATTGAAATATGGACCGACATCGACGGTATGCACAACAACGACCCGCGTTTCGTAGAAGGCACTAAGCCCGTCAGCGAGCTCCATTTTGAAGAAGCTGCCGAGCTTGCATATTTCGGAGCCAAGATTCTCCATCCCACCTGTGTGCTCCCCGCCAAACTCAACAACATACCGGTGCGCCTGCTCAACACGATGCAACCCGATGCACCCGGAACGCTAATCTACAACACCACACAGTCGCACTCCATCAAAGCCGTAGCGGCCAAAGACAATATCACAGCCATCAAAATCAAATCAGGGCGAATGCTCCTGGCTTACGGCTTCCTCCGCAAAGTCTTTGAAATCTTCGAGACCTACAAGACATCAATTGACATGATTGTCACCTCTGAAGTAGGCGTCTCGGTGACTATCGACAACGAGCGCAACCTCGATGCGATTGTTGATGACCTCAAGAAATTCGGAACCGTCACCGTTGACCGCGACATGGTGATTATCTGTGTAGTCGGCGACCTCGAATGGCAGAACCGCGGCTTTGAAGCCAAGGCGCTCGACGCCCTGCGCGACATCCCCGTAAGAATGATTTCCTACGGAGGCTCCAACTACAACATCTCGTTCCTTGTCCGCAAAAACGACAAAGTCAAGGCACTAAACGCCCTCAGCAAGCATCTGTTCGGCTCCGCTGACAAGTAATATCGAAACATCGGCGCGGGGCACTTCTCCGCGCCGTTCTGTTTTTTTATCCGAAGACATTTCCAATAACACTTCTGTACAATTTCCTATATGGCAATATTTCCGATAAAAGATTTTCAAGTCACCCCCACCCCTTTTTACTATTACGACATACAACTCCTTGAGCAGACACTCGAAGCACTTCGCGAAGCCATAGGCTCAGACAACATCCATGTGCACTACGCCATGAAGGCCAACGCCAATCCCGAGCTTCTGTCGTCCATTCGCAACGCCGGCCTGGGCATCGACTGCGTCAGCGGAGGCGAACTGCGCCACGCGTTGCAATGCGGATTCGCGCCTGAGAGTATAGTCTTTGCCGGAGTGGGGAAAACCGATGAAGAAATCACTGCAGGCCTTATGGCCGGCATAGGATGCTTCAACGTGGAGTCGACCGAAGAACTTCGTGAAATAAGCCGCATCGCCGCCAACATCGGCAAGACAGCACGCATAGCGCTTCGCGTAAATCCCGATATTGACGCCCACACCCACGAATACATCACCACCGGACTTGCAGAGAACAAATTCGGCATCGATATGCGCGTGCTAGATAGCGTCATCGACAGCGCCCTTGCCCTTCCGGGCATATCGCTCACAGGCCTTCACTTCCACATAGGCTCGCAGATTACCATCAACGAACCGTTCAAACTTCTGAGCGAACGCATCAACGACCTCAACGAAAGTCTGGCTCGCCGCGGCGTGAAGCTCACGTCAATCAACGTAGGCGGCGGTCTCGGCATTGACTATGATGACCCCGATGCCAACCCCGTTCCCGATTTCAGCAGCTATTTCGAGACATTCCGACGAAATCTCAGGCTACTACCGGGCCAGGAGCTTCATTGCGAGCTCGGCCGCGCCATCGTGGCCCAGTGCGGCTCGCTCATTTCACGCGTGATATACGTCAAAAAAGGCATAGGCAAACAGTTCGTCATTCTTGATGCAGGAATGTCAGATCTCATCCGTCCCGCCCTATATCAAGCACATCACAAAATCGAGAATATCACGGCTGCCGATGACGCTCCGGCTGAGACCTATGACGTTGTAGGTCCCATCTGCGAGTCGTCAGACACATTCGGCACCGACGAACGTCTGCCGCTCACTCACCGCGGCGACCTGATAGCCCTGCGTTCGGCCGGTGCTTATGGCGAAGTAATGTCGTCAAATTATAATCTTCGGCCAACTCCGCCAACATTATCTTCAGTAAGTATAAAAAATCACTAACATTTTTTGCCGCAGCCGCACAAATTATATAGACCGCTGTAAAAAGCCGGTTCGGGAATAATGTTTGACGGCCCCTATCGATATATCGGGGATTTTTTTTAATTTTGCAGGCAAAATTCAATCATACACAGAGCATGGTCATATTTTTCAAAAAAGGAACCGCGCTAATCTATGCCGTAGAAAGCGACCACCGGTTTGACGACTCCGAGAAAGAAAAACTTTCATGGCTGCTTTCAGGCGCCACACCTCTTGCCGGGACATCGGTAAAAGGCCACTTCATCGGCCCCCGAAAAGAGATGATAACCCCCTGGAGCACAAATGCCGTGGAGATAACCCAGAACATGGGGCTCACAGGCATCACACGCATTGAGCAATTCCATCGCGCCGACACCGATGCTCCATTTGACCGTATGCTCTTCCGCGCATACGATGGCCTAAACAGCCGCGTGTTCGCCACCGACAAAAAGCCCGACGCCATAGTCTATATCGATGACATCGCCGAATACAACCTCCGCGAAGGCCTTGCCTTGAGCAAGGATGAGGAGAACTATCTCCGCGAGCTTGCCAGCCGTCTGGGGCGCAAGCTCACCGACAGCGAAGTGTTCGGCTTCTCGCAGGTCAACTCCGAGCACTGCCGTCACAAAATTTTCAACGGCACATTCATAATCGATGGCGAAGAAAAACCACTGTCGCTTTTCAAACTCATCAAAAAGACATCGCAGGAAAACCCGAATTCGCTGGTATCGGCCTACAAAGACAATGTGGCCTTTGTCGAAGGGCCTACTGTCAGCCGCTTCTATCCGGCCAATCCCGACCGTCCCGACTACTTTGACGTAAAACCGGTCAATACGGTAATATCGCTCAAAGCCGAAACCCACAACTTCCCCACCACCGTCGAACCCTTCAACGGTGCTGCCACAGGTACGGGCGGAGAAATCCGCGACCGTCTCGGCGGAGGCAAAGCGAGTCTGCCCATCGCAGGCACCGCCGTCTATATGACATCTTACCCGCGCCTCAACCCCGAGCACCGCTACGAGCTGATGATGAATCCGCGCGTATGGCTCTATCAGACACCTGCCGAAATCCTCATCAAGGCCTCCAACGGCGCATCGGACTTCGGCAATAAATTCGGCCAGCCGCTCATCTGCGGCTCTGTGCTCACGTTTGAGCATAAGGAAGACGGCCGTATGTATGCCTACGACAAAGTAATCATGCTTGCAGGCGGCGTCGGATATGCCGCAAAGAAAGATGCCATAAAAGGCGTGCCTGAAGCAGGCAAGAAAGTGGTTGTGATGGGGGGCGACAACTACCGCATCGGCATGGGCGGCGGCGCAGTCTCGTCAGTGGAGACCGGACAATATGCCAACGCAATCGAGCTTAATGCCGTGCAGCGCGCCAACCCGGAAATGCAGAAACGCGTTGCCAATGTGATACGCGCACTTGCCGAAGACGACAACAACCCCATTATCTCTATACATGACCACGGCGCCGGAGGCCACCTCAACGCACTCTCTGAACTCGTTGAAGCCACCGGAGGCCATATTGACCTCGACGCACTTCCGGTAGGCGACAAGACATTGTCGGCTAAAGAAATTGTAGGCAATGAAAGTCAGGAGCGCATGGGCTTCGTAATCAATGCCGAAGACATCCCCTACGTTGAGCGCATAGCCCGGCGCGAACGTGCACCGCTCTACGTCGTAGGCGAAACCACCGATGACAACCGTTTCGTATTCGCCGACTCTAAAGGCAACAAGCCCATAGATTTGGCTATGGCCGATATGTTCGGAAATTCACCGAAAACAGTGATGCGCGACACAACGGTCGAGCGCAAATATGCCGATTCCGAAACGGAAGAATCAAAAATAGAGGAATATCTCCGCGGCGTGCTCGGTCTTGAAGCCGTAGCCTGCAAAGACTGGCTCACCAACAAAGTCGACCGCTCCGTAACCGGCCTCATCGCCCGTCAGCAGTGTCAGGGCGAGATACAGCTTCCTCTGAGCGACTGCGGTGTCGTAGCCCTCGACTACACAGGCACTTCGGGCATCGCAACCTCCATCGGCCACGCCCCACAAGTATCGCTTGCCGATTCAGCAAAAGGCTCCGTAATGGCAATAGCCGAAGCGCTCACCAACATAGCCGGAGCAAATCTGGCAAAAGGCCTCAAATCGGTTTCGCTGTCAGCCAACTGGATGTGGCCCTGCAAGAACGAAGGAGAGGACGCCGCCCTTTACCGTGCCGTCGAAGCCTGCAGCGATTTCGCCTGCGCCCTCGGCATAAACATCCCCACCGGCAAGGACTCACTCTCAATGACGCAGAAATACGGCGATGAGAAAGTATTTGCTCCCGGCACCGTCATAATTTCCGCCGCCGGCGAAGTGTCAGACGTTAAAAAGACCGTCAGCCCGGTCCTCAGCCCCAAAACCTCTACACTATATTATATTGACTTTAGTTCCGACAAACTCCGGCTTGGAGGTTCGGCGCTCAACCAGTCACTCGGCAAAGTCGGCTCCGACGCTCCCACCGTCACAGACACAGCCCGTTTCGCAGCCACATTCGCAGCCGTTCAGAAACTCGTGAAGTCACGCAAGCTCCTTGCCGCCCACGATGTGTCGGCCGGAGGCCTCGTCACCACCCTGTTGGAAATGACATTCGCCAATACAGAAGGCGGCATCATGTTCCACACCACCGGTTTCGATATGTATGGAGAAAAAGACCTCGTGAAAATACTCTTCGCAGAGAATCCGGCCATGGTCATTCAGGTTGACGACCTCAAAAAAGCCGCCGTTGAAAAAATACTTGACGAAGCCGGCGCAAAATACTTCCCCATCGGTTATCCCACAAATGAACGTACTATACTGATTGACCACAACGGACGCGAATTCCTGCTCGGCATCGACTATCTGCGTGACGTATGGTTTGAGTCATCCTATCTGCTTGACACTCTGCAGAGCGGCAAAGAGTGTGCCGCCCAGCGCTTCGCCAACTACAAGCGCCAGCCGTTGCGCTACCGCATACCTGCGGCGTTCAAAGGTTCGCTTGAATCGCGTGGCCTGACACGCTCACACGACTCACTCACCGGAGTCCGTGCCGCAATCATACGCGAAAAGGGTGTCAACGGCGACCGCGAGATGGCCTATTCGCTCTATTTGGCCGGATTCGACGTCAAGGACGTACACATGACCGACCTCATGACCGGCCGCGAGACTCTCGATGACGTGAATATGATTGTGTTCTGCGGCGGTTTCTCCAACTCCGACGTTCTCGGTTCGGCCAAAGGTTGGGCCGGAGGATTCAAATGGAACGACAAGGCTCGCACCACCCTGAAGCGGTATTTCAGCCGCCCCGACACCCTCAGCCTCGGCATCTGCAACGGTTGTCAGCTCATGATTGAGCTCAACCTCATCAATCCCGAACACGCCAAGCAGACTCGTATGGAGCACAACATATCCCACAAATTCGAATCACAGTTCATCGGACTCAAGATTCCGCAGAACAATTCGGTTATGCTCGGGTCGCTGTCAGGCATGAAACTCGGCATCTGGGTGGCCCACGGCGAGGGACGTTTCGTGCTGCCGGAAGCGCTTAATAGCTACAATATCGTGGCACAGTACAATTACAGCGCATATCCGGGCAACCCCAACGGCTCGAAAGCCGCTGTGGCAGGCATAGCATCGGCCGACGGCCGACATCTTGCCATGATGCCACATCTGGAGCGTGCCATTTTCCCCTGGCAGTGCGGATTTTATCCTGCATCTCGACGCAATGATGAAGTCACCCCCTGGATTGATGCCTTCGTCAACGCACGCAAATGGATTGAACAACATACGCAAAAATAAATACACCCGCAGGCGGGTGGTCCCCGACAACCGGACCACCCGCCCGCACTTTTAAAACCATTTATACTTACACTTATGGGAGGCTTTTTCGGAGTTTCTAAAAAAGAAGAATGCATCTACGACATCTATTACGGAGTTGACTACAACTCACATATGGGCACAAAACGTGCAGGTCTGGGCACGGTGTCGGACGACGGCATCTTCAGCCGCTCAATTCATAACATCGAAAATTCTTATTTCAGGACAAAATTCGAGGGCGACCTCAAGGATTTTTCCGGCAAAAGCGGCATCGGCGTAATTTCTGACACCGACGCCCAACCTATCATCGTCAACTGCCACCTCGGCAAATTCGCCATAGTGACTGTGGCGCGCATCAACAACATACGCGCGCTCGTCGAAGAGCTTCTGCAACAAGGTCAGCACTTCTGCGAACACAGCTACGACATCGTCAACCCCACCGAGCTCGTGGCCACACTGATTTCACAAGGCAAATCGATAGTAGAAGGCATCAACAACGTCTACCGACGCATAAAAGGCTCATGCTCAATGCTTCTGCTCCTTGAAAACGGCGACATCGTGGCAGCCCGCGACAAACTCGGCCGCACACCTATAATAATAGGACGGCACGTCGACGGCAATGCCCGCGCAGTCACCTCAGAAACCTGTGCTTTCTCAAATCTTGGCTACGAACCCGATTACAACGTCGGCCCCGGCGAAATCGTACAGTTCAACGCCGATTCCATCAAACAGCTCCAGCAGCCGCTCGATAAAATGCAGATATGTGCATTTCTGTGGACCTACTACGGCTATCCCACCTGCGAATACGAAAACCGCAACGTTGACCAGATGCGAACATCGCTCGGCATTGCCATGGGCGAACGCGATGACGTAGACGCCGACTTCGTCAGCCCCGTACCCGATTCCGGCATAGGCATGGCCTTAGGCTATTCTCAGGGCAAGAAGGTGCCCTATCTCCGCGGCATTGTAAAATACACCCCTACATGGCCCCGTTCATTCACCCCCAGTACTCAGGAACGCCGAGAACTGGTGGCTAAAATGAAGCTTATAACCAACAAGGCCCTTCTGAAAGACAAGAAGGTGGTGTTTTGCGATGACTCAATAGTGCGCGGAACACAGCTCCGCGATAATGTTCAGGACATACGCGACGCCGGTGCAAAAACCGTACACGTGCGCATCAGTTGCCCTCCTTTGATTTACCCTTGCGAATTCCTTAATTTCACCAGTTCCAGAAGCAATATGGAACTGATTACACGCCGTGTGATAGCCGACCTCGAAGGCAATCCCGACACTAATCTCGACAAATACGCCGATGACTCGACTCCGGAATACATTGCCATGGTTGAAAAAATCCGTGAACGCTTGGGGCTGACAACGCTGAAATTCAACACCATCGGCGACATAGTCAAAGCAATCGGGCTTCCGAAAGAGCGCATCTGTACCCACTGTTTCGACGGGTCGAGCTACTTTTGACAAGCGCCCATATTGCATATTTATACGACCTTTATACATCTCCTCGAGCCATCGCCCGGGGAGATGTTGCTATTAGTGTCGACTCTAATAATCAAGTAATTAGAAAGACAGACGTAACACTATTTAACAAATCGCTTGTTTATATCACCATATTTAAATATCTTTGCAGCCCGAACGTTGAAATTTTTATTTAATTATATTATTAGTTTCCAATTTTTATTAATTAGTTTTTAGGTATGAAAAAATTTTTCACAATTGCAGTTCTCGCTTTAGCAGCAGCTTCAGCATCTGCACAAGCTTACGTAGGCGGTTCATTAGGTCTGACACGTAACACAACAGAAAACGAAACCAATTTCACACTCGCACCCGAAGTAGGATACAATCTTGACTCAACCTGGGCCATCGGTACAACTGTAGAATACAGCTATACCTACAATAATGGCTACAAAACCAACATCGGCGGTATCGCCCCCTACGCCCGCTACACCTATTTCCGCGCAGTCGACAATCGTCTGAGCCTCTTCGTTGACGGCACTTTCACTCTCGGCTTCGGCAAAGCAAAAGACGAAAATTTTGAAAGCGACACCGTATTCGTATGGGACATCGGCTTCCGTCCCGGCGTGTCATTCAACATCACAAAAAACTTCGGTCTTGTATCACACCTTGGCTTCCTTGGCTACGAAGGCGCCAATGACGCCGGCAAAGTTGCCGGAAATGATGAAAAATTCGGGTTCGACTTCAGCAGCATGAATCTGACATTCGGATTCTATTATAACTTCTAATCATAGCAACCACCAATAAAAGGGGGCTGTGTCAGTTCTGTACTGATGCAGCCCCTTTTGTAATATATACCCGATTTTACAATTATTGTCGGCCGATAAAGGCTCTAAAGCACACTCTCATTCAAGTTGAGAGCTGTTTGCGTAATGTGATGTCAAGACCGTTAATGTTGCACGCCGCCATTCCGTCGTGGAAACTGATGTGTGTAATCTCCTCGGTCCCAAGCAAGGCATTCCTGACCGACTCCGAAGCATTATGACGGAAAAATTCGGCGAAAGTGGGTTTAAGGACACCGGGCTCGGGAGTAGCTCCGGCAGTCAGTAGATTGAAGTCGTAATAAACGGCTTCATCATCAAGATTGAAACTGTAGGTCGAGGGGGCAAGCTTAAGCTCTATTCTGTCGTGGCTCACGGCTTCGAAAGTTCCCTGAACCGATGCTACGGCTGCGGCTGTAACTGTCAGGGGATTGATGATTGAGACGGAATCATACTCGCTCGGTGGCACGATTCGCTCCATGGAAATCATTCCGCTGATTATAACTGTGCCTGAATTTTTGTCGGCAGGAGCAAATTCAAATGTCTTGATTATTTCGATGGATATGCTGTCGTTGTAAACCACATTTTCCGGAACTGACGACCATGTACCATCAATGTTATCGGTCAGTTTGGATGAAGAATTGCACGAAGTCAGGATGGCGCCCGTAAGGAGCAACGCTGATATCAGGTAACTGTTTTTCATAATTCAGGCATAAATATTAGTAGAAACTTTGATTTATTAACAATCTCAGTTTTTGTTTTGTTCGGAAATCATGTCAAGGAATGTGTCTTCATCGATTATCGGAATGCCAAGCGCGGTGGCTTTCTCCAGTTTGGCCGGCCCCATGTTTTCACCGGCTAGCACCATGTCTGTCTTTTTTGAAATTGAGCCGGTGTTTTTGCCGCCGTGTTTCTCAATCATCTCTTTATACTGGTCGCGTGAGTGATGGGTGAATGTGCCGGAAATGACTATTGATTTCCCGCCGAGCAGGTCGGTATGGGCGGAGTTGTCGGTTTCGCTGATGCTGAACGTTATGCCTGCTGCCTTCAGGCGCTCAATCATGCGCCGATTACGCTCATCGGCAAAATATCCGATTATGGCTCGTGCTATGTTCGGTCCTACGTCTTCAATACTCTCAAGTTCCTCGGCGCTCATGGCGGTCAGGCGGTCGAGGCTACCTGCGGCACGTGCAATCTTGCGGGCGCCGGTCTCGCCTACGTAGGGAATTGAAATGGCATATAGCACGCGTTCAAACGGCACGTTGACTGAATCTTTTATTGACTGTATGATTTTCTTTGCTGTCAGTTTGCCGTTCTTGAAAAGCGAACTGATGTCTTCTTCAGTGAGGTCATACAGGTCAGCGATGTCTGAGATGAGGCCGTTACCATAGAGTGTGGCCACCATTTCGCCGCCTATTCCGTCAATATCCATCATGCGGCGGCCCACATAGTGTTCGATGCGACCCTCAATCTGAGGCGGGCATCCGTAGCTGTTGGGGCAGCACCAGGCGGCCTCGCCTTCTGCGCGGACCAGCGGAGTGCCGCAGGCAGGACAGGTTCTGACAAATTCCACGGGGAGCGAACCAGAAGTACGCACGTCTACATCAACGCCGGTGATTTTGGGAATGATTTCTCCCCCTTTTTCAACGTAGAGCATATCGTCCTGATGGATGTCGAGCTGTCTGATGATGTCTTCGTTGTGGAGTGAAGCGCGCTTAACGATGGTGCCTGACAGTTGCACCGGGTCAAGATTGGCCACAGGAGTAATCACGCCTGTGCGCCCAACTTCAAACGACACATAACGCAATTTGGTAAGCGCCCGCTCAGCCTGAAATTTGTAGGCTATGGCCCAGCGCGGCGACTTTGCGGTGTAGCCGAGATTGAGCTGCTGGCGCAGCGAGTTGATTTTAAACACGAGTCCGTCGGTAGCCACTGGAAGCTTCTTGCGCGCCGTATCCCAGTGGTTGATAAACTCATCGGCCTCGGCCACGGAGTAAAGCTTGGTCGTTACGTCAGAGACTTTGAACCCCCAACTTTTCACGGCCATCATGTTGTCATAATGATTGTCGCATGGCAGATTTTCGCCTAAGAGATAGTAGAAATAGGCATCGAGTCCACGTTTAGCAACTTCAGCGGAATTCTGCATCTTCAGTGTTCCCGAAGCTGCGTTGCGGGGATTGGCGAAAAGCGGTTCCTCATTGAAAGCGCGTTCGGCGTTCAGTTTGTCGAACGCCTCCCACGGAAGCACAATCTCACCTCTGATTTCAAAACGGTCAGGCCACCCGCTGCCCTGAAGCTGAAGTGGAATTGAGCGTATGGTCTTTACATTGGCGGTTACATCGTCGCCTCGCTCTCCATCGCCTCTTGTAACGGCTCTGACAAGCCTGCCATATTCATAAATGAGTGATATTGAGGTGCCATCGAATTTCATTTCACCTACAATAACCACGTCTTCGCCTTCAAGCGCTTTCTGTGAACGTCTGAAGAAATCCTCCACTTCCCCGATTGAGTAGGTGTTGCCCAGCGAGAGCATGGGATAGATGTGACGCACCTGAGTAAAGCTCTTATTGATGTCAGAACCGACACGCACGGTTGGCGAAAGCTCGTCATAGAGGTCGGGACGCTCCTTCTCAAGCGATTCAAGCTCTTTCAGAAGATGGTCGAATTCAAAGTCGCTTACGGTGGGGCTGTTCTCGACGTAATATTGGAAGTTGTATGTATTCAGCAGACGTCGCAGTTCAAAAATGCGTTGTGCGGTCTTATCGTTGTTGTCCATTGGCAATGTCCGGTTTCGTTTTGACTTCAAATTTACACATTAATTTTATAATTAGCTTAAGTCTGACGAAAATAATCAGAGGGAAGCAAACCGAATGTCAATCACCTATAAATAAGGCACTAAACATCTGTTATACAGGAGATAAGTTCAAAGTCATTATCACCAAAATCTAAGCAAAAGACTACGCGAAAGCAAACAAAGCATCATCTAACTCGTTTCAATTCACGCACCCGCATGGGGTGCGACACTACTGATGAATCTTTCGATTTAACCTTAAGAAGTTTCAATTCACGCACCCGCATGGGGTGCGACGTCAACAGGCGTTTTCAGCGCTGTATGCGACGACGTTTCAATTCACGCACCCGCATGGGGTGCGACATGATTGCTCTCGCTTCAGGCTGTATAGTCAAAGGTTTCAATTCACGCACCCGCATGGGGTGCGACTTAACAGTATTACTTGTATTCACTTGTTTGTCTTGTTTCAATTCACGCACCCGCATGGGGTGCGACCTGCTTGAACTGTTCTGCATCGCTGTTGTTGTTTGTTTCAATTCACGCACCCGCATGGGGTGCGACGCTGGCGGCCCAAAAGTTCGTATACTCAGAGAGGTTTCAATTCACGCACCCGCATGGGGTGCGACAAGAACAAACACTGTTAAACCGCCTTGAAAAGCGCGTTTCAATTCACGCACCCGCATGGGGTGCGACCAGACGCGTGATGTAACGCTCGGCAAGGATGGTGTTTCAATTCACGCACCCGCATGGGGTGCGACATAATGCCTTTATCAGGTAGTAATACGACGTTTTTGTTTCAATTCACGCACCCGCATGGGGTGCGACTTTATTGGTTTATTGGTTCCCGGTGTGGGATTCGTTTCAATTCACGCACCCGCATGGGGTGCGACAAGGCAACGCTACATTTTCTGTCGGGCAAGTTGAAGTTTCAATTCACGCACCCGCATGGGGTGCGACTTTTATAAATTCTGTTGCTCCCCGGTGCAGAGTCGTTTCAATTCACGCACCCGCATGGGGTGCGACAGGGGAAGAGAAAGAGCCTCTGTGTGAGGGCGTGGTGAGATATTTTCGCGAAAATTACTATATTTTAATTGATTGCGAAAATATTTGTATTATAAAATCGCTCAATTCTTTGATAATCAGCAGATGCGAAAAACCTGTATTTTTTGTGGTGCTTTTGGTTCGCAGCATAATGTATAAGATGAGATAAACAAACGCTAAACAATCAAGTCGCCTTCGAAATCGAATGATGTTTTGATTCCGATATGTTCTATTTTGCAAGCATAGTTTTTGCCCAGCCGATAAATGCGTATTGAGTCGTGACATGGGTTTATCAACTCGATGAGTTTTGACCGAAATTTAATGAACTGTGCTTCCGGCAACATACATTCGAATACTGAGTTCTGTACGCGCTGCCCATGATTGAGACAACATTTAGCCACCTGACGAAGGCGACGGCGTCCGGCGCTGTCGGTGGTGTTGACGTCATAAGTTACAAGAATATACATCATTTGGCGAAGAATACCGGGTAGCTGTCAATATCTCCTCTGACGTAACGAGCTAAAAGGAGCGCCTGCACATGAGGCAGAAGACCTATTTTTATTTTTTCGTTTAGGAACGGATGGGTAATTTCAGTTTTTTTCTTTACCTGCCAAGCCGAAAGAAATTTCTTCAATCCGTCATCGGTGAATAGTACGGGGGGCGGATTGATGTCGTCACTTTCAGAATGGATCTTAAAATCTGTCCGGCTAAACTGGCGGTTGTTGATGAGAGAGATGACGATTCTGTCGACAACGTATGAGCGCATTTCCTCCATCAAATCAAGCGCAAGCGAGTTACGCCCCGGGCGCAGGGTGTGCAGAAAGCCTGCCGCCGGGTCAAGTCCAACGCCCTCAAGCGCTGAGGCACAGTCGTTTGCCAGCAATGAGTAGCCCATTGACAGCATAGTATTTACTATGTCTGTTGGTGGTCGGCGACGTCGTGTGTCGAAGCGGAACTCTCTGTCAGCGTTCAAGATGAGGTTGGGAAATGCATCAAAATATATCGCGGCGGCTTCACCTTCGATACCCCGAATGGATTCGGGCGAGGCGGCGTTGCGTGCCGATCCGACAAGATGTTTCAGCCGGAGAGCTGCATTTTCGACTTCTTCTTTTGCATGATGTGAGGGGTAATCACGGACAAATCGCCGCAATGTCACTCGGGAATTATATATTTTACCGGTTATGAACAGTGATGCGGCACGTGTAGCCTGCGGTGTACCGAGCATTGCATATTGTTTTGTGCGCAGTACAATATTTCCTGTAACCGGGCCCTGCACTCTGGCTATGAACCGTCCATGTGGCGAGAAGAACGACATACCCACTCCGTGTTCGGCACACAGTCTTATTGCTCCGGGGCTTGCTCCTTGATAACCAAATGATATGACAGCTTCGACATTCATTACAGGGATGCGGAAGCGCTCACTGCCATCTACGGAAACGATGAGATTAGTTCCATCTTTGCTGATGTAGGCTCCCGGAGTCGTCACGTAGAGTGTATTAAGAAGTTTTTTCATTCTGTTTCGTCATTTCGGAGAGTGTCGTCAATATATTTCAGCGCACTTTTCCTATGGAGGGTGGGCACACAGCTATCGAAGAGCGAACAAGCTTTGCAACTGCTTGTTTTTATGGGCTCTGGCAGGGTTTTGCTGTCAGCAAGTCTGTGCATTTCTGCGGCAGCCACTCTTACAGCAGCGCGCAGTGAGGCATCAATTTCGAAATATTCGCGGTGACGTTCCTCCCAGTAGAATATTGCACCGCGCGTCACATTGATGCCTTGCATTTCTTCGATGGCCATGGCCTGTGCGACTACCTGAAGGCGGTCACAGTCGCTCACTTTGCGGCGTCCGCGTTTGTATTCCACAGGAACCAAGTCGAACATACGACTTTTGAGCAGCGACGCCTTATGCTTAGGCGCGTCTTTATGAGGATGCAGTTCTATGGCGTCGGCCGTTCCCGACAGTCCAAGCGTATTTGAAATTACTCTTATTCCACGCAGAGTGATTGTTCCCGAGCCATCAGTTTCACGCATAAACGGATTGTCGACATTGCAGTGCCGCATGGTGCCTTCGGCAGTGAGGATATTGTCGTCCCAGAGTTGGTCAATATGTATCAATGCCCATTGCCGAGGACAGAACACATAGTGCTGTATCCCCGACAACTGGAGCATTTCTTCTTCGGAATATATTCCGCCAGTCATAAAATTTCTCGGATTACCACACCTTCCGGCAGATTTTCTCTGTCTATGAGTATTTCGTAGTCGTCGAAACTGCGCGGAATCTCGACATCAGCTTTTTTAATCACTCTAACACTTTCGAAAAGCGAGCCGGCGGGAGCATTGCCGAGTTTTGAGGAGTGTTCGAAAGCTATGATGCGGCGTGCCGACATAAGGCCTCTGGCTGCCGAACGGTCGTTGTCGAACATATTGACAAGTGCCTGCCAGAAGATGTCGAGGTCTTCGCTGTCGAAGCCTGTCTGGTTGGCAAGGTTCGCGTTGACGAATCCGTGAGCCACATAGAGTCCGTAAGGAACTGTCGATTTACGTCCCATGGTGCGCTCTTTATCCTTGTCGCTTTCTTTAGTTACGGCCATGCGTGTGATGGAGTGGTTGATGCTTACCACGGGGTCAACCGAGCGTCCGAAGGTGAGCTGTACAGCTCCGCGCACCTGTCCCTGCTTTTCTTTGGTGGCAATGACGGCGCCGAAGGCTCGGATGTCGTAATAACGGGCGCAGAGCACTTTTTTAGCTGCATCTTTCTGCGTGTTCTTATCAGCATTTTTCACGATTTCGTTGGCATAGGCGTCTTCCACGCGGTTGTCGAGCACGGCGGCTTCCTGAATGAAGATGTCGAAGCCTGTCTGTCCTTCACGTGAGAAGTCTACATAGTTTCGCACTTTGCGTTTGAGGCATACGTCGGTGACGAGCCCCTGACCTGTCTGTGAGTCTATTCTTGGTTGGTTGCCTGCGTCGGGGTCACCATTGGGGTTGCCGTCCTGAACGTCGAAAATATAGATAAAGTCAATTCGGTTTTTAATTTCTGACATGATAATGATTGTTTGAAGTTATTATTCTTTGTTTTCTTTTTTTGTGTAGAGGTCGGCACGCTGGTGATAGTAGCCGACGAAGAAGCGACCTTGGTCACTCAGTCCGAGATGGGCTGGGAAGCCGTCAACAGGCATTTTGTCGAGTATCTCCTGTTTCAGCTGTTCGAAGTAAATCCGTGCGGCATCGTTCAGTTTCTCGCTGTGATGAATCGAGACATTTAGCATAGCGGGGAAAACGGTTGCGGGAGTGGATGACGCCGAGCCCATGTAGCGAGTGCGGATGGAGTCGCCTCCATTGATGTCGTTCTGGATTTTTTCAAGCACTGCGGCAAGGCGGCCGCAGAGATAACCGGGGTTGTCGTTTGTTTTGTCAAGCATGACTTTCAGTTGTTTATGTTGTTTGTTATTATCTGTTCGGTTGATATAGGCTTTAAGGATGGCTGCTCTCTGGATGCCGACGGTGTAGTCGGAGAGTTCCTGACGAATACGTTCGAGCGCGCTTGTATACAGAGCCATAGGATATGACGTTCCGTTCACGATTGCTTCCATGATGGCTTCCGGCAGTCCGGGGAGCGCGTCAGAGATCTTACCGCCGAGCGTTACGGCTGAAATCATTGCGAAGACGCCGCTGTATGGCTTTCTATTATGTGGAAGACGTGTGTCTACAATCTCCATATCAGAGAAATGGGCAAGCAATTTGCCAGCGAACTCTCTGAGCTGACAATCATTCCAGAATACTACGGCTATGCGCCCCACATTTGGCGCCAAACCGAGTATATAGAATCGATCGTCAAGGGTAGTACGGATTTCTCCTGAATAGATGGCTTTGATGAGCCGTTTGACTTTTTCGGCATTGTCAGCGCCATTATCGGCGTTTTTTGCCGGGCTCTCAAGCAGAAATGCCAAACAGTCGGAAAGATCGTTGCCGGTTTCGTTTTGCCGGCCGCTCCAGAAAAGGAACGTGCGTTTGCCGATGTTGGCCTTGTTGCGTGATTCTTTTCCGAGCATCTGTTTGAGTGCGGCTGTGATAGCCCATTCGGCACCGGTGGAAATAGGTGCATTGTAGGCCTGCGATTTGCCGTAGGAATCGTATCCGGAGTTCACCTGAAAAGATACGAGGGCTGCCATTGGAGAATTGCCGGGCAGAGGTGTAGGCGTAGTTGTGCGCACAATGTTGTCGTATTCACCGGTAACAAGACATATTCCTTTCTTACCCGCGCCTTCATCCGCTTCATCGAAGCCCTCTGCCAGATAGATTTTTTCGGCCATAATCAGGCTGTCGTCTTCCAGACGGAATGAAAAATTGCTTTTATAGGAGTCCATCGCATCGTTATAGAGCGGGTCAGTCTCCATGCTGCGTCTGATTTCTTCAGTCGGTGTGTCATAAAAGCGACTGACAGCTGCGGCTGACTTGTCGTCAGGATGCTTCTCAGCAATCAGGCGGATGCGTTCGACAAACAGGTCGTGACACGCCGCGTCTTTCTCTTCAAATCCGAGAACATATTTGCCGTTGTCCCAAAGCGTATTCGTCTTCGGAGCACTTGTGCGCTGTACACCCTGTGGCACAATGAAAGCGGCGCAGCTGCGTTTGTCGATGCGCTTGCACTCGAAGCGCAGAAATCGCCCCCGCGAGTCGATGACTATCACATAGGGGATTTCTTTCAGCTCGGTGCCTTTTGCAGGAATGCCTTCGGCATTCTGTGCGTAATCGTATAGTTTCTTAAGTATCATCGCCGTATCTCTTTACTGTCGGTATCGGGTACTTCAATCACGCCATTGCGCATACGCGCTTCAAAAAACATAGGCATAGGATTGACCGCATCGGTGTGATCCATGTCGTAAAGCATCCATCCGAGGTCACGTGATTCCTGGAGCAAATCATCGCCTCCTTTGGCGTTGTCCGGAAGGAGCTTGAAGTTTGCCGTACACTCACGTGTGCCAAGATATGGCATTGTGAAACACTGGCCTTTCGAGGCACGCCGTTCAAACATCGCCTGATACTTACCGGGATTCTCGTCGCGTCCGGGCTCGTGAGCTGTGCTGCCTTTACGCTGCGCCGGCGGCAGATAAACCATGCGTGCATAGACCCTGTATCTCACATCGCGCAGCATCAGGCTGTTTTTCTGCTGCCTGTTTTTTGTGGCCGAGACTGGCGCGGCAGTCGGGCGTCCTGAGCCTACGGCACCGACCTCGTTGCGCATGATGGAGAACCACCTGACCGGATTCAGCACCTCTATGCGGGTAATCTGCCACCGGATGGCCGGTTTCCAGAAAATAGCCTGGAAAATATTTCTCGCGGCCGACGGTGTAATCACATCGTAGCTCACGCGCTCAACTTTGAACTCAGGGCGCGTGAAGCATGCGTAGTCACCCCATAGCTCCAGTCCATATTCTTTGTCGAAATATTCCATGTTTATGTATTTAGATTATGAAAGTCTGTTCAAGATAGTTATTATCGATTCTTAGTCCCGTAGATGAATCATACTGCGCTTCCGACGGCATGAAATAGAATCCAGGCGCCGGCTCATCAATGAGGCCGTTGTTTTTCAATTCGTTTAGCAGATAGCGGCGCACACTGACAGAGTAGCGCCCCAGCTTTCGTGACAGGTTCATTGATGGACCGAATCTGCGCAATTGTTCCACGAGTGCAGCTGCTTCTCCGTATGTTACAATTACGGGTATGCAGTCATCATCAATTAGGCGGAATTTGTCAGACGCCTCCTCATAGTTGCAGTAACGCGGATTGCCGAGCAGTGACATGATGCCCAGTCTGTCAAATGACGGCGTATTGGCATAGAGCATACGAAAGAACAGATTGACGGCTTCAGGCGATAGCCAGTCGGTGTCGGGATAAAGTGAAATCATCTGCTTCATGGCATCGGCAGCGAAACCTATGGCTCCAAATGAACGGTCATTGCTAAGGGAGAAGACTTCCGTCCGGCCACATCTGAGTCTGCCTTCACGATTGCAACGTCCCGCGGCCTGCAGAATTGAATCAAGTCCGGCCAGCTGTCGGCAGACCACCGGGAAATCTATGTCAACGCCGGCCTCAATGAGCTGTGTGGAAACCACCCGCACTCCCTGCGCCGGCTGCGAAAGAATCAGCTTAATGGCGTTGATTGTATCGAGTATGTGGGCCGGGCACATCATGCGTGACAGATGGAACGTGGGGATACCGTCATCGCGAAGTCTGCTGAAGATTTCAAAGGCATGGCGACGTGTGTTGACTATGCAGAGCACGCGGTCGAAGCCGGCGAGACGCGTGGCGATATCATCGTACGACTGTGGCGTCATGTCAATTTCTACTGACACTCTCCGGAGCTGCTCGTGTAGCTTGGCTTCCGGCGCAATAAGGGGTGTGACGCCGCCGGGTCTGAACCCGTTAAACATTGTGTTCCCGCATCCTTTATGACTCCCTTCGAGCACGGGCTGGCTCGCAGTGCAAAGCAGAAACGATACGCCGAAGAGCTTGGCATAGCTCTGCATTGCTCCAACAATTGGCTGTAAGAAGCTTGTAGGAAGTGTCTGCACTTCGTCGAGTATGACTACGCTGTTGCACAACGCATGGAGCTTGCGACAGCGTGACGGCTTGTTGGAAAACATCGATTCAAATAGCTGCACGTTGGTCGTCACTATAATCGGAGCATCCCAGTTTTCGCAGACCAGACGGCTTCTCTCATCCTGCGTGTCACTGTCAACGGCACTATGGTGTTCGAGTACATTCTCTTCGCCGAAGATTCTGCGCAGCGTTTCGGCCGTCTGAACGATTATGCTTGTAAAGGGTATTGCCACTATGATGCGCCGTTTCCCATGATGCAGCGCATGGTTTACTGCCCATACTATTGATGCAACGGTTTTTCCTCCCCCTGTGGGTACGGTAAGGCTGAACAAACCCGGCGCCATGCTGCCTTTCTTCTCGCAGGTGCGCTGTATTTCGTTGCGCAGGCGGTTGAGAGGCGTATCGGCGGCACTATCAAACGAATTACGGAACCGTTCAAGGCGATGCTTCAGTTCGGCCATGGAGTCGCCGGCTGTCCTAAGGCTATTCTTATTGGGATTCATGAAACGCTCCGTGTCAAGACGGTCGGCGTCAACGAGACATGAAAAGAGCATACGACATATATGTGATGCTTCTTCCGGCAGCGGTTTCATAGGCGGTTGTTCGAGCCGGATGTCAGGCAGGGAGTCGCTGACGTTAGCCGGTAGTTCATTCTTCACAATGGCTTCAAGTTCGATAGTGTCGTAAAGGCCTCTGTGATGTCCTGCCACAGGATTGGATAGCCAATATAAGCAGTCTTCTTTCAGCCCATTTGCCAGTATGGCACCGGCGGCGCTGTGATTGCTGCTGTCGTTGCTTAGGGCTGACGGTTCATAGCCAGAATTTGTGCGGATGTGGCACTGAAAGCCTTTGCGTTCCTTCCCACGGTCGTGCAGAAGGCCGAGCATACATCCCCATTTTGCCATTCCGAACTCAGCGGCGAAGTCGGCACAGAGCGAGGCAGTCTGACGACAGTGATCGGCATTTGACTGAATTATCCATTCGCCCTGTTCGTTCTGGTAGATATGTGATATTACTGTTTCATCGTTCATGGTCGCAGATTCAGGTTGTTGGAACCCATATCATGGGTATTACGAAAAAGGATTGGTTTAAGTGGTTGATTCCGCTATTTTTATTATAATGCAAATATAATTATTTTGGTGGGCAAAAATACTGCCCACATGAGTTAAATAAATGTTAATATTATTCCGTTTAACTGAACTATGGTGTGTCATAATGGGCCGAGACCTCAGCGCATTGCATCTGAGATGGTCTTGCAAATTGGAAGAGGCTGTGTCAAAATGAAAATTTTGACACAGCCTCTCGTTGGATGGGGGTTCTTTATGGTTTGCCGCAAGTTGCGGCAAAAGGTGGTTCTGTAAAGTCGGTTTACATCATGCCGCCCATACCGCCCATGCCGGCAGCAGGCATTGCGGGTGCGGGATTCTCTTCCTTCTTGTCGGCGATGACACACTCGGTGGTGAGGAACATACCGGCAATTGAAGCTGCGTTTTCAAGAGCCACGCGGGTAACTTTGGCAGGATCGATGACGCCGGCTGACATGAGGTTTTCAAATTCGCCTGTACGTGCGTTATAGCCGTAGTCGCCTTTGCCTTCTTTCACTTTCTGAACAATGACTGCGCCTTCAGCTCCGGCGTTGGCTACTATCTGACGAAGCGGCTCTTCGATGGCACGTTTCACGATGTGGATGCCGGTTGTTTCGTCCTCGTTAACGCCTTTGAGGTTTTCGAGAGAGGAAGTTGCTCGGATGTAGGCTACACCGCCACCGGGGACTATGCCCTCGGCAATGGCTGCGCGGGTTGCGCTCAGAGCGTCGTCCACGCGGTCTTTCTTTTCTTTCATTTCAACTTCGGAGGGAGCGCCGATGTGGAGCACTGCTACGCCGCCTGCCAGTTTGGCAAGACGTTCCTGAAGTTTTTCTTTGTCGTAATCGCTCTTTGTCTGCTCAATCTGAGCTTTAATCTGTGCCACGCGGGCAGCAATGGTATCTTTGCTTCCTGCACCGTCGACAATTGTAGTGTTCTCTTTGTTGACGGTCACTTTATCAGCTGTGCCAAGCATATCGAGAGTGGCTGTGTCGAGCTTCATGCCTTTTTCTTCGGAGATTACTACGCCACCGGTGAGGACTGCGATGTCTTCAAGCATTTCTTTGCGGCGGTCGCCGAAGCCGGGAGCTTTGACGGCGCAGACTTTCAGCGAACCGCGCAGGCGGTTGACTACCAGTGTGGCAAGTGCTTCCGAGTCAACGTCTTCAGCTATGATGAGCATGGGGCGTCCGCTCTGTGCAACGGGTTCAAGAACGGGCAGAAGGTCTTTGAAGTTGGATATTTTTTTGTCGTAAAGGAGGATGTAGGGATTTTCCATCTCGCATTCCATCTTTTCGGTATTGGTGACGAAGTAGGGCGAAATATATCCGCGGTCAAACTGCATACCTTCAACAACGTCAACAGTTGTTTCTGTGCCTTTAGCCTCGTCTACGGTTATGACTCCTTCTTTTTTCACTTTCTTCATAGCTTCGGCTATGAGGCTACCTATTTTCTCATCGTTATTGGCTGAGATGCGAGCCACGTCTTCAATTTTCTTGAAGTCGTCGCCTACTTCTTCTGACTGAGCTTTGATTGATTCGACAACAGCCTGAACTGCTTTGTCGATGCCGCGCTTGATGTCCATGGGGTTGGCGCCAGCGGCTACGTTCTTGAGTCCGACATTGATGATTGACTGTGCGAGTACGGTGGCTGTGGTTGTGCCGTCGCCTGCATCGTCGCCTGTCTTTGATGCGACTTCTTTTACGAGCTGTGCTCCCATGTTCTGGAAGGGGTCTTCAAGCTCTACTTCACGAGCTACGCTCACGCCGTCTTTCGTGATGTGGGGAGCACCGAATTTTTTGTCAATAATGACGTTGCGGCCTTTAGGACCAAGAGTCACTTTAACGGCATCGGCAAGGGCATCGACGCCTTTTTTGAGCTCTTCGCGAGCTTTAATATCAAATTTGATTTCTTTAGCCATGATTATGTTGTTTTTTTCTTATTATAAATGTTTACAGAGTTGAGGCCGTTATTTCACGATGGCGAGGATGTCGCTTTGGCGCATGATGAGATATTTGCTGCCTTCAACTTCTATTTCGGTGCCTGCGTATTTGCCATAGAGCACGGTATCGCCTTCCTTGACTACCATTTCTTCGTCCTTGGTGCCGTTGCCTACGGCGAGAACGGTTCCCTTGAGGGGTTTTTCTTTTGCAGAGTCGGGAATTATGATTCCGGATACGGTCACTTCTTCTGCGGGTGAAGGGTTGATTAACACACGATCGGCAAGTGGTTTGATATTCATGATTGTGATATATTTAAGTTGTTTTACATTTTCAGATTACATAATAAACACAAATCGTGCCAAACCGCTTTAGGTGGATGGTACGATGTGCAAGCGAAGTGGAATGTGACAAATTGTCGCTTATATATGTCATTTCTTCATTTTCCATGTCTATGATATGACAACACCTGAGGCGTCCGATTTGTTTAAATATCCGACTATAAATGAGCGGCGCCCGTTTCCTGCTTCGGGAACGGGCGCCGCATATGGTTATAAGTCTAAGCGGTTATGCTTTGTAGGCTTCCATCATGCCGGGATTGAATGCGGCAATGAAGTCGGAGTGGCTTGCAACGACGCTACGTGCTATATTGGCGTAGACGAGCGCGCTCTTTGTCATTGACTGGCTGTTGTAGCGTGAGGCATCGGTAATAAGGAGATAGGCCATCATGATGTTGCCGGCCATTTCTACCATACGGCGTGCCATGAAGTCGGTATAGGTGGCATCGTTGTATGCTGATACACTATCCACTGCTTTCTGGTATTTCTCAACCAGTCCGGCGAGCATTTCCTTAACGGGCTGAAGCTCTTCACTAACTTCCATAGCGGCATAGGAATCAATTAGTGCTTTGTATGTGCCGGTTCCGACGTGACGGATGGCAGCCACTACCTGAAGCTGTGTGGTGCCTTCATAGATTGAAGTGATGCGGGCATCACGGTAAACACGCTCGCAGGCATAGTCTTTCATGAAGCCTGAGCCGCCGTGAATCTGGATGGCGTCATAGGCATTCTGGTTGCAGTATTCGCTTCCGAGGCCTTTTGCCATTGGGGTGCAGGCGTCGGCATAGCGGCGGTAGATCTTGAGTTCGGCTTTTTCTTCGGGAGTGAGTTTACGCTCTTTCTCGATGTCTTCATAGGCCTTGTAAAGGTCAACGTAACGAGCTGTTTCATAGAGGAGGCAACGGCTTGCGTCGAGTTTTGCCTTCATCACTGCGAGCATCTCGGAAACTGCGGGGAACTCAATAATGGCCTTGCCGAACTGCATACGCTCTTTAGCATACTGAAGGGCTTCGCGGTAAGCTATCTCGCTGACGCCTACCGACTGTGCTGCGATGCCGAGACGGGCACCGTTCATCAGGGCCATCACATATTTGATAAGGCCGAGTCGGCGAGAGCCGCAAAGTTCGGCTTTGGCGTTCTTGTAGGTAAGCTCGCAGGTAGGAGAGCCTTTGATGCCCATCTTGTTCTCGATGCGGCGGACATTGACGCCACCGTTGCGCTTGTCGTAGATGAACATCGAGAGGCCGCGACCGTCCTTGGTGCCTTCCTCAGAACGTGCGAGCACGAGGTGGATGTCGGAGTCGCCGTTGGTGATGAAGCGTTTTACGCCGTTGAGCACCCATGTGCCGTCGGGCTTTTGTGTGGCTTTGAGCATCACTGACTGAAGGTCGGAACCGGCGTCAGGTTCGGTGAGGTCCATCGACATGGTCTCGCCCTCGCAGACGCGGGGAATATAGCGCTGCTTCTGGTCTTCATCGGCGAATTCATAGATTGTTTCGGCGCAGTCCTGAAGGCCCCAGAGGTTTTCGAAACCGGTGTCGGCACGGCTGACGATGTCGGCAGCCATGATGTAGGGGGTTATGGGGAAGTTGAGACCTCCGTAGCGGCGAGGCATTGCCATGCCCATCAGGCCGGCTTTGCGGCAGGCTTCAAGGTTTTTGACAGTGCCGTCAGCATAGATGGTGCGTCCGTTAGCGCATGAAGCGCCCTGATGGTCAACGCTTTCGGCATTTTCTGCGATGATTCCGCCGCAGAGGTCGCCTACGATTTCAAGGGTCTTTTCATAATTGTCCATTGCGTCCTCGAAATTGATGGGCGCATAGTCATATTTTTCGGCATCTGTATAGTTGCGCTCTTTCAGCTCAACGATTTTCTTCATCAGAGGATGAGAAAGATGCAGTTTCAGATCGGGGTTGTCAGTATAAAAGTTTGCCATGATGAGCTGAAATTACTTGGAGTTTTTCTTGTAATATTTGATGAGCTTGGGAACCACTTCTTCAAGATCGCCAGTGATGACATAGTCGGCGATGGTGTTGATGGGTGCGGCGGGGTCGTTGTTGATTGAAATCACAATCGAGCTTTCCTGCATTCCGGCAATGTGCTGAATCTGTCCGGAGATGCCGCAGGCAATGTAGAGCTTCGGGCGCACTGTAACGCCTGTCTGACCAATCTGACGCTCATGCTCGCAGAAGCCGGCATCAACAGCGGCACGCGATGCGCCAACTTCGGCACCGATGGTGTCGGCGAGTTCGTAGAGAAGGTTGAAGTTTTCCTTGCTTCCTACGCCGTAGCCGCCGGCCACGATGATGGGAGAGTTCTTGATGTTGATTTTTGATTTCTCGATATGGCGGTCGATGATTTCAACCACGAAATCGGAATCGCTGACATATTTCTTGGCGTCAAGTTCCACGACTTCTCCTTTATAGGCGGGATCGAACTCTTCTTTTTTCATCACGCCCTCGCGGACGGTAGCCATCTGCGGACGGCACTCGGGGTTGACGATGGTGGCCACGATGTTACCGCCGAAGGCCGGACGAATCTGATAGAGCAGATTCTGATATTCCTTGCCTGTCTTGGGGTCGGTGTGGTCGCCGATTTCAAGCGAGGTGCAGTCGGCGGTGAGGCCACTATGGAGGCATGACGATACGCGGGGGCCGAGGTCACGACCGATGCAGGTGGCACCCATCAGACATATCTGAGGCTTGATTTCGCGGAACAGGTTGATGAGCACGGCTGCGTGGGGGTTGGATGTATAGGGATAGAGGCGCTTGTCGGCTACTTTGTAGACTACGTCTACGCCGTATGGGTAGAGCTGTTTCTCGATGTCGGTTAGATTGTCGCCTATAACGAGGGCTTCCAGACGGACGCCTAACTTGTTGGCAAGCTGACGGCCTTTGGTGAGAAGCTCAAGGCTGACGTCGGCCACTTTGCCGTCTTCAAATTCGCAATATACGATGAGGTTGTTGTTGTCTGACATTATATTGATGTGTTTGAGCGCAAGCGCCGGTTAGCCGATTGTGTGGTTTGCAATAAGTTCTTTCACGAGTTCTTCAATCTCGTGGTCATCGTTTTCAAGAACGCGGCTCTCCTTGGCGGTGAACACTACGTTGACGATAGATTTTACTTTTGTGGGAGAGCCTGGCAGACCAATCTGCTGGGGGTCGGCGTCGACCATTGCGGCGCTCCATTCCTGAATCTGGAGGTCGGGACGTGCGTCGACGATTGCCTGGTCGGCTTCAGAGAGTTTTGCTTTCTCGCTTGTCGAGACTGCACGTTTGTATTTCATGAGCCGTTTGGCGTTGCGCGGGCGGCATTCTTCAGCGGAGCCGGTGACGGTGACAACGCAAGGCAGGGGCGCCTTTACGGTTTCAACACCATGCTCGAGACGGCGCTTAACGATGACATAACCGTCTTTGAGGTCAACGATTTCTTCGGCGTATGTCACTTGGGGGATGCCCAATTTCTCGGCAATCTGGGGACCAACCTGAGCGGTGTCGCCATCGATGGCCTGACGGCCTCCGAGAATTATGTCATAATTGCCGAATTTCTTCACTGCCTGGGCCAGCGAATAGGAGGTGGCGAGAGTATCGGCACCGCCTAACACGCGGTCGGTCAATACAATGCCGGCATCAGCACCGCGATAAATGGCTTCACGGATTATTTCTGATGCGCGGGGAAGACCCATTGTTAGCAATGTAACGGTTGAACCGGGATTGGCGTCCTTAATGCGGAGCGCTTGCTCAAGGGCGTTGAGGTCTTCAGGATTGAAGATCGCGGGCAACGCGGCACGGTTGATGGTGCCGTCCTCTTTCATTGCATCTTTGCCTACATTGCGGGTATCGGGTACCTGCTTTGCCAGCACGATGATGTTTAAGCTCATAATTATATCTTTAAAGTGATTGGTTTTGGACTTTTTTCGTTTGCTTGTATTAGTTCAGGCTTGCAAAGATAGCGATTTTTCGCAATTAGTCAAAACAAAATCACGCTTTTGAGGCATCAAAAGCACCTATCGGATGGAATTATAAAGGGAATTGCGGCAAATGTCAGCGAAAAAATATGTATCTGCAATTTTTATGTTTAATAACGATTTAGAGTGATATCAATATTCGATTTTATCATTCTTGTTAGTCCACATTTCGAAAGCGCGGAATGCTTCGGTTTCAAGTAATATTTCACTTGGCAGCTTGCGTTTGTCTCGTGGGAGTTCCAGCTCATCATAAATAAATGAATCATCGAAACCGATATTCTTGGCGTCGGTCTTGTCGTTGCCAAAATACACCTTGTCAATATGTGCCCAATAGATGGCACCTAAGCACATTGGGCAAGGCTCACAAGATGTGAATATTTCACATCCGCTCAAATCGAATGTCCCCAACTTCTCGCATGCCGCACGTATCGCGCTAACCTCGGCATGAGCCGTGGGGTCGTTGTTGGATGTGACTCTGTTCACTCCGGTGGCAATGATTTTGCCATTTCGGGCAATAACGGCCCCAAACGGGCCTCCCCCATTGACGACATTGTCTTCCGAGAGCCGTATCGCTTCTTCCATCAACTGTTCATTTGTCAATGTGTTACTATTTTGAGCTGTCACAAAATTTGAAAAGAGCAAAGAGAATGCGACAACTAAAGTAACTCTTATATATGCAACGTTCATGTGTAACATTTTGTGAGATTCTACAAATATCATTTTCTGCAACCCAAAAATAGAGGCCTCATTTATTTCAACAATTGAGAGGAGCTGATTGACTTTCAGCCGCTAAGCAACTATAATTTGCTCTATTCTTCGAGGGGGAATAGGAAAAATCTACAAACAGGCAAACTGTATAGCATCAGAACGGAAAAATCAAAGGCAATGCGAAAATCATCAATATACCGAGGATGATTTGCAATGGTGCACCTACTTTTACATAATCCATAAAGGTGTATTGTCCGGCAGACATGACCAATGCGTTTGGCGGAGTCGAAAACGGGGAAGCGAAACACAACGAAGCACCGAGAGTGACCGCAAATAACAATGGAAGCGGACTAACGCCACCTGCAATAGCGCTCTGCATGGCTATCGGAGCCATAAGGACTGCAGTTGCAGTATTGGAGATAAAGAGAGTCATCAGAGAAGTCGCGAAATAAAGACCGGCCAAAAGCCAGTGGGGGCCGAGAGAGCCAAGATGCGTAACCAATAAAGAGGATACGACCTCTGACACTCCGGTTTTCTCTAATGCGATACTCATAGGCATCATTGCGGCAATAAGGACGATGCTTTCCCAGTTGATTGTCTTGTAAGCGTCGCCTACAGAACGGAAACATCCGGTCAGCACTGTGGCGAGTGCAGCCATTATAACCGTAATGACTGCCGGTACGATATCCAGGACAAGCATAACAATCATCGCCACCATTATGACGGCAGCTACCGGAGCTTTGTAGTCGATGGTCACTTTCGAAGCTTCGGAAAGCGGTTGACCAAGCACCACCCAGCGGCGTGTATCTTTGCTGAGCTGATCTATCGCCCCCCATGTTCCCTGTGCGAGAAGCACGTCACTTTTCCTGACCTTATGCGTTGATAGTTGTTCAGTGATGTACTCTCCGCCACGGCGCACTCCGAGAACATTAACATTAAAACGATTCCGAAAATCAAGTTCGGCTATTGTTCTTCCAAGAATTGCCGATTCGGGCATCGGAACAATTTCCGCTATGCCAATGTCATAAAATTGCAGGTTGTGTCTCGTGCCCTCAGGATTGATGTCAAGTTCCAGACCATAATCGGAAACAAATCGGTCGACATCGTTCTTTGCCCCACGGACAAACAACACATCTCCCGGGTCAACAGTAGAATCCGCTGTCGGCGCTTCCTGTGAAATGTTCTTGATAAGGCGTCGGGAACGCTCTCCCGTCCGCAATTCCAATACCTCTAATTTGTAAATCTTGCGCAACGCAAGATTTCCCAATGTCAGTCCGGCAATCGGAGATGTAGCGGGAATCCTTATCTTCCATAAGTCATTGTTAAGGCCGTATTCATCAACAATCTCACTTAACGAGCGGCTTTTGCGTTTATATGTGTCCGAATCCGAGTCTGCGGAGCGTTTGCGCAAGAGCCCCCGGCTTAGGGGAAGCAGCAATAGTGTTCCGGCCACAAGACATATCACACCGGCCGGAAGGAAAGAGAACATTGTCAAGGGCTTGTTTCCCGCCTCCTCCCATATCTCGGCTATCACGAGGTTCGGCGGCGTACCTATAAGGGTCAGCATTCCACCCATGCTCGAAGCAAAAGCGAGAGGCATTAGCAACCGCGCTGCTGAAGTCCCTGAAGCCGCAGCCATAGAGACTACTATAGGAAGCATAAGGGCAACCGTACCGGTATTGCTGACAAATCCTCCGATAAGACCGGTTGCGAACACAACTACAAGAAACAGCCTAGTAGGATTGCCGCCACCGAGCTTCAGTAGCCCCGCTCCAAGCATCTTGGCGAGGCCGGTGTTAAATATGGCACCACCGACGACAAATAGCCCTACCATCATGATTACTATAGGATTGCCAAATCCGGAAAGAGCTTCTTGTGTGGAAATAACTCCGCAGACTGTCAGGAATACCAGTGCCAACAAAGCTACTATATCGGCTCGGATTCTTCCTCTAACAAATCCGACAACAGCCAAGACCAGAGTTAGAATTGAAATCAGCATAATTATAGGGATTGTTTAATTATTAACACTTCGTCAAATTTTAAGTTAACCCGTTAAAAAGTTTAACATAGCAAAATCTAATCAAGTGGCCGGGTTTCAGCATCTTTAATGGCATTTCGCCAACATTAAAGCGATGCAGAAAGACCCACTTGACCGATATGAGGGTGTAATCGATGCCTTGAGATTTTGCTCGGCTAAGTTACGCAAAAGTTTTAAAACGGCCTCCATTCAGATGATGATTTTGCTCATGACCATACCGCGAAAGATAAATTTTACCCGAATGGGACGCTACTCTGACAGATGCGTGCCGCGGTTTCGTCGGTTCTTAGAGCGTGATTTCGACCGGATGGAGTTCAACACGGCTGTGATGAAAATACGTTTCTGCGATGGCTAAAAAACGTAATTTCCACCGTAATTTATGAGAATGGCTCGCACTAATTTGTGGCTTTAAGCAATGAAAATGTGAATTCCAGCCCTCCTCCCTCTTTATTTTTCGCATGAATGGTACCGCCTATGGTTTTGATGGCGCTGTTGACTATAGAAAGCCCCAAGCCAACACCACCATGTTTACGTGTGCGTCCGGCATCGGCTCGATAGAAGCGCTCAAAAAGGAGTCCCAAATGGCCCGGTTTTACCCCTACGCCATTGTCGGCATATGCAAAGACATAAGTTTTTGGAGTCTCTTCTATTAATCGTAGGGTCATTTCCGTTCCATTGCTGTGAAGAATGGAATTTCGTATCAAGTTTTGCATTACGGATGTCAGCAATTCCAGGTTGCCTTGTATTTGACAACTCTTTGGGATGTCGTAGATGAATGTCATATTACGGGCTATCCCGGCGAATTTCAAATCATCGGCAATCTTGCAGATTATGTCATACAGATTCACATTCGATATGGTGATGCCGTCCGGTTTCTCTTCAAGTTGCGCAATTACTGAAATATCGCTAACCAGTGAGCTCAGACGGTCAACATTTACAATGATACGTTTCATAAACTTATCACGCGTAATCTCATCCATATCGGGAGTATCTAATATTGTCTCCGTATATCCGCGAATAATACCCAGCGGCGTTTTAATTTCGTGGTTGATGTTGTTTGTCATCCGATGCTGGAACGCTTCTTTCTCTTCTAATGCATGAATTACTTTTTGATGCTCAACATTAGTCTCGTCAATAGATTGTATTAAGGATGTATAAATGCTGAATATTTCTCTGGCGATTTCGCCGAGTTCGTCATTCGGGAAATTCGGCACATTGTCAATAGGTTGCTTATGTGAAGCCTGATGCGCGAACTGCCGCAAAAGAGAAATATTGCGACTCAGCAAATGTGTCGAAAAAAACACTACAGCAGATGCGACTGCCGTGATTAAGACAAGAAGCCACCAATGTATGTCTGTTCTTATTGCACTATTTATTGAAAACGAATATGGGATACCGGTCTTGACTGTTATTTTCCCATCACGACTTTTTCCGGATGAGAAGTAAAACAAATCGGTATTGCCGTCTGCGTTATACTTTACCAATCGTGTTGTCTTGTCTTCAGGCTGAAGGTCCTCGAGTCGGTCAAGTTCTTGCGGAATTGGTTGTCTGACAGATGCTATTAAAGAGTCTCCATCTCCATATATACTTATCTGTATGGCGTCAAATGTAGAGTTTTCATAGCATATACCTAACATTTGCACAAACTCTTTCACATCACGACCTTCCTCATAGACGGACATGATGTTTTTGTCAATCATCTTAAGCTCATTGCGCAACATTTGTTTCTTGTAATTAACTTCGGTTGTATATTGAAAATAAAACAAAATGCCGAATATTGCCCAAACAAGTATTATGACCCAAAAGAAAAGCTTATTGCGATATGTTAGTTTCATTCAAGATGATAGTCTTTTTTAACATAAATTTCGTAAATATAGCTCCATTCTATCATCTCATATTTATTACTAATAGTTAAATTTAGTTAATTTGCAAGATAAAAATTGTAATCAACTTATTTCAAACAACGTAATACGTTTTTAGGGAGTATATCACTTAACGAAACTGTGTCAAAAAACAGCCCCTCGGATATTTATCCGGGTTATTAGGGGCTATACATTTTTTAAGAAAAGTCCTCTTCCTGTGCTACTTCTGCAAAGATGGTGTATCTGCCCGCGCCTGCGACTCCCCGGCAATGATTTCAGAAGATTCTGTTAGGTGCTTTTAGTTCAATTACTCCGGGAATTTTTTATAACCGATAACTCATTTATTATTTGTGACAATTTACATAACTATAACCGATGCTCCCTTGCGAGGAGCATCGGTTATAGTTATGGGCCACAATGCGTTATCGTTATTCTACCTTGAAATTATACTCCTTGGCATAATCTCGGAGAATACACAGTCTTAGCGAGCGCTCGGTAAGATTGTAAAGTGAAGACCACTGCGTCTGTGATGTATATTCTTCAGTGGGAGGTTGCGACACGGCTCTGAGCAGATCCATAGCGTCGTTCTCTTTCAGAGTGTATCTCTTGGCGCGTAACACATTTCTCATCGTTTCATAACGTGCCTTGCCATGATTTGAACCCCAACCATCGGTAGTACCAATCATAGATGGAGCTACATAGAAGTTTGTGACACAGCGAGCCGTATCATTTGCTGTGAACACCTCCATTACCCTGGGTATATTATCGCCTGTTGGAATAGTATACTCAACGATTGCGTAATCTCCCGTTGCGTCTGCCATGAAGTAATGATAGTTGTTGAACTCACCCTGCCCGCTCATGTTCATGTTGTATTGTTTCAACATCTCAATAGCCTGTTTCACGGTGGAGGCTTTGTCTAAAAGCATACGTATCGCCACGGTGGTGGTAATATTTTTCTTGCCCGGAACGTTCTGTTGTGTGGCTCTCTCATTAAGGGCAAGCACTCCGATTGCAAAGCCGTCTTCATTTATACCGTCGAGGGGGGCATATGGCAAACCCATAAGAGAGGAAATATCCGCGTCACCATTGCCATAGAATCCTTGTGCGTACGCCTTGTTCAATGTCACACCGTCAACCAGTGATATTGACTTTTTACCACCTTCCGGAGCTGTATGTACGAGAATGGCTGTGGTCGGCACATAGAATTTGCCTTGTATCGCTGTCGAGTCAGTGTGGCGAAAATCGTAGTTTCTGCCCATGAGGAAATCAATACTCTCGGCATCCGGCACAGCGAAGGCACTGCACCCGGGGTTAAAATTTAGATTTGCTGCACTTGTTGGTTTTATGTCAAACAGTTCGCTCGCCACAAATGCTAACATTTCTTGGGTATTGCTCAAGCCCATAGCTAAAGCCTGATCGAGCTTGTAGTCTGCGGTGTAGTCGATTTCGTACAACCTGCCCTCTCCGTCTAAGTCTTTCATAGAGCGGAGCATGGATAGCTTTGCGCTGTCAGTGATGTAGTCGGCAGGATTCCTGACGTCTATCGGCCGGGGCTGTGGCTCCGGGTCTATTATTTCGTTGTTGTCGTCAGAACAAGCCATTGTGAGCGATATTACGGCAACGAAAGCAAGCAATTTCGATATGCCGGCATAGTTGAATATTCTGCTCTTTTCCATAGATTGATGATTTGTATGTTAGTTGTTGAACTTGTACGTATAGCTTTTGTAGTCAGTAGTGCCATTCAGCTCCTTCCAAACCAATGTGAAGTCACTGGTAATTCCGGCGTTCTTCACCTTTCTGGGATTGGTTTCCAGGTTTCTGATAAGCGTCTGTATATGGGCATCAATACATTTCCTGTCGTCTTTAGTAGTGGTGTAGAGTGAGAAAGTCTCAATCCATGAATTTGGGAACGACTCTTTCAGTCTGTCGAATGCCGCCTTATTGTCCGGTTCCATATCCATAGTCCATTGTTGTTCGAAACGCGGAGGCTGAGGCAAGGTTATGTTGTGAGATTGTTCTGTTTCGAACACCTTGAGCATTGATATGGTCTTCTTTTTGTAGCCCTTTCCTACAGCTAAGCCTTCAAGAGAAACTTTGATGTTGCTCTTTATGGAGTATTGTTTTGAAGCGTTTTTCACCTCCCAGATCCATGAGTGGCCTAACACGAAATCTGAACGGTATATTTCTTTAGTCTGGTCGTGTTCCCACCAACAGTCAACTCCGGACCTGAGCCATTTTAATGTGGCTTTCGGGTGCGTTGTAGCTGTATAAGTCCAGCATGGATTGCTGCCGTTATGCTGATATTGTTTTTTAATGTCCGGAATGGAATAGCTCTTCGTCTTGACGACAGTGAAGCCGCTTGATATATTGGGCGTAATGAATGCACCTGTCAACGACCAGTTTATGCCGCTTGTATATGAAGTGCTGCCGCTCATGTCGTTCTGCGGAGAAACGTTGGATAATACAGCCGCACCGCCCTGAAATTCTTGCTCCACTTTTACCCCATTGAAGTAAGCCCAGTAGGCACCTGTCAAGTTGGAGTCACCGAATGATTGCGCCACTTTCCAAGTACCCCACTCTTTCTTTTCTGCAGGACCGCAGTGGAGGTGTGAGTTATTTAAGGAGACTTCTTGGCTGATGATATAGAAGTCGCTGCCATACTTGTTGTTGACCGACCAAATCTCGTAATTTACGCTAACAACCTCGGACTTCCAACCTGCATATGCAGTGAACGTTTTCACCTCGGTATATGCCTCGGTCAGCTCGCTAATGCTGGGATATCCGTTTTCGGCAGTCGCGTGTCCAAGAAGCATACGGCCTTTTGCCATCAAAGCCTCACGATCTGTCTCAGTGTTTACCCATTGAGCGAGACAATCGGCATGCAGACCATAAAGATAATCAGTGAGGGCTTCGCTGTTTTTCTCAGTTGATTCCTCGGATGGAGGCATTGTCTCCAAGGTATCGTCTGTAATGCTTTCAACTGAACCATCATCGTCGCCGGAATCGATATCTGCTTCCACACCCCATGTCGTTGTTTTCACACTTATTTCCTCTTCAAGGTCCTCAACGAGATAAGTATCTCCGCCCTTGAGAGCATAAGCGCCACACAGTATACCATTGGAGTCTGCTTCATCAGCTGACAGCGGGAGCAACAGCCCGTCTTCGTTCTCTTGCAGAAGGTAAATGCGTCGGCAAGCGGTGAAGCCGTCTTCCGTGTACTGCAACTGACCTTCACTGAGCATGGCAAGGCCGGTCGACTTCAGATTTCTGATGAACGTATCAAGCCCTTCGGCTGTCGGCTCAAAGAATATGATTCCGCCTCCGCGAGCTATGTGGGAAACTATTCCTTTATAGTCATCGTTAGACAGTGCCGATACGCTGCCATTATGCAACACTATGGTTTGTACGGCAATGTCGAGCATATCTGCTCTATTGGTGATGCGATTTATAAAAGCTTTGCCGATATTGTCGTATTCATAGTCGTAGACAAACGTTTTAAGATCGGTTTTTACCCTTAATTCGTCATCAGATTGATGGGAATCATCAATTGTTTCTATTACGACCTGAGACTCATTGATATCGTCATCGTCATCTTGACATGCTCCGCATAGCACGGAAAGAGATAGTATCGCCGTTGAGAAAAGGAAGAACCGGAAAGTCGCCATGAGATTATCAGTTAATGTTAATTTTGCAAATAAAATTAATTTTACTGAATTTCACAATATTTTTAAACAATTCTAAAACAAAAAGGTAACAAATTAAATAACGGCATTACAAACATATTTGCGCGACCATGTTTCTGCGGTGTCTGTAAAGCCGTGAAAACGCATACATTACAGGCAATTTTTCATAAACACTAAGCTATTGTAAGGTATTAACATAACCTTAACACATAAGTATCGACATATGGGGCTATATAAATTCCCAATCATGTAAAAAAGATTTTCTCAATGCCCTAAATCATAATTCAGTACAAATAAGCTCAAAACATAAAACTTTTTCAAGCATCGGGATGTTCTTATACTACATAACACCCGATAATTATGGATAATAAAAAACTCACCTCTGAAAACGGACGTCCGATAGCCGACAACCAAAACGTTCAAACCGCCGGTCTGCGTGGCCCCCTCACTGTGCAAGACCCGTGGTATCTCGAAAAAATAGCTCATTTCGACCGCGAAGTAATACCCGAAAGGCGTATGCACGCCAAAGGCTCGGGCGCATTTGGCATATTCACTGTAACCGATGACATTACAGAATATACCCGAGCCTCGATTTTTTCCGAGATTGGCAAGCAGACCCCATGCCTTGTCAGATTTTCCACCGTAGCCGGAGAACGTGGCGCCGCCGATGCCGAGCGTGACATTCGAGGCTTCGCCATAAAATTTTACACCGACAGCGGGAACTGGGACCTGGTAGGAAACAACACTCCGGTGTTCTTTCTGCGCGACCCGCTGAAATTTCCGGACCTCAACCATGCCATCAAGCGTGACCCTCGCACAGGTATGCGCAATGCTACAAGCAATTGGGACTTTTGGACTCTTCTTCCTGAAGCGCTCCACCAAATCACCATCACGATGTCGCCTCGTGGCATACCGGCATCGTTCCGCCATATGCACGGTTTCGGGAGCCACACATTCAGCTTCATCAATAAGGATAACCGACGGACATGGGTGAAATTCCATTTCCGCACTCTCCAAGGCATCAAAAACCTTACCGATCAAGAAGCCGAAGCCATCATAGCCAAGGATAGAGAATCGCATCAGCGCGACCTGTTCGAAGCCATCGAGCGCGGAGATTTTCCGCGTTGGAAACTGCAGATACAACTCATGACCGAGGACGAAGCAAAGAAATACCACATCAACCCGTTTGACTTGACAAAGGTCTGGTATCATGGAGATTTCCCGTTGCACGATGTAGGCATTCTTGAGCTAAACCGCAATCCCGACAACTTTTTTGCCGAAATCGAGCAGGCTGCATTCAATCCGGCCAATATCATCGACGGCATAGGCCTTTCGCCCGACAAAATGCTCCAGGGGCGCCTTTTCTCCTACGGTGATGCACAACGTTACCGTCTTGGAGTAAACCATAACTTAATTCCTGTCAACCGGCCAAAATGTCCGTTCCATTCATACCATCGCGACGGACAGATGCGCACCGACGACAATTGCGGTTCCACAATATCATACGAGCCCAACAGCTACGGAGAATGGCATGACAATCAAACGCTAAAAGAGCCGCCGATGGAAATCCACGGAGATGTATACAATTATGACGAACGCCTGTATGACGAAGATTACTATACCCAACCGGGGAAATTATGGCGACTATTTAGCGACACCGACAAACGGGCCACCTGCCAAAACACCGCCACCCAAATGGAAGGAGTGCCACTGTTCATCAAACAGCGACACGTGCGGGCTTGCCACAATGCCGACCCCGAATACGGACAAATGCTTGCCGAAATTCTAGGCATAGACCTTACCAAAGCTCTATTGGCAGAGGATCCGGCACATCCTATATGGGACAAACGACACAACTAATCAATAAGTGCAACGAAGGTGTGTCATAATAGACCATCAGCATCGGCGGCGTAGTAAGAGTCGCAGCCGTTCAGCCGCCCCAAACGAACCGTTGAAAGGCGCGCTTTGTGCCGTGTCGGAAGGTGCGCTCCAACTACATTTCCCCCGGAATGAAAACGTTAATAGACTCAACGAAGCGTGGCCCTCGCTGATTGATAAGAACGGAAAATAGAAATCATTTGAACAGTTTTTGGCCGATACCCGCAGCATTGACGACTGTATATCTCAATGTGGGAGAAACCGACAATAGCTCTCGACCGGAAAGATAAGGCATGACCGATTCTTTTTTTCGTCTTTTACAGAGTTTTTTGTAACTTTGTATATTTTAGAGTCGGTTCGACAATAATTGCCATATAATGAAAAGATTTCTATATTACGTATATCTCGCTGTTTTCGGCATTCCCACCATGTTTGCCGTGACCTTCACCACCTGCTTGATAACCATAATAGGCACAGCCATATTCGGCGATGGATGGTGGAGCCACGTTCCGCCTGCAATATGGGCTCGCCTAATGTGTCTGCTTACACTGGTAAGGGTTGAAGTCAGAGGCCGCGAAAATATTGACCGCCGGACTTCCTACGTCTTCGTAGCCAACCATCAGGGCGCATACGACATCTTCGCCATATACGGATGGCTGGGGCATCGTTTTAAATGGATGATGAAAAAAAGCCTCCGAAGAATATTCCTCGTGGGCTACACCTGTCAGAAAGCCGGCCACATATTCGTTGATCGTTCCAACGCCGCCGCCCTGCGCCGCACCATAGAAAAAGCAGAGCGCACACTCAAAGGCGGTATGTCGCTCATGATTTTCCCAGAAGGCGCCCGCACGTTCACCGGCAAAGTCGGTCCGTTCAAGAAGGGAGCCTATCAACTTGCCCTTGAGTTCGGACTTCCGCTCGTGCCCATCACCATCGACGGTGCCTTCAAAGTGCTCCCACGCACCGCGCGTATTCCCCGTCCGGGCAAAATCGTGCTTACCATACACAAGCCCATTGAAGCTCCGCGCTCGGAAGATGACCGCGAGGCCGTAATGGACCGCACCCGCCGAGCGATTGAATCGGCACTCCCCAAGTCCTGATCTTTCAATTCCGCTCCTATGCTCCGCTCTATATTTACACTTACATTCATCACTCTCGCAGCAGCCGTTTCCACTGCCGCCGGGTTGACATTTTCCGGTACCGGAAGTTTCTCACCGATTACAGTTACCACGGAGAGTTCAACCGGCCTCGATGCGATTTATGTGATTTACGACGCCTCCGGAGTCACCGCGAGCTACACGGCATCAACCCCGTCAGCCGAAGTGGTGTGGCAACGTTACGACAGTCGTGGTGGCGGCTTTGCCGAAACCATCGAAGTAACCCGACTTGGCAGCGTTACCACCTACACTCTCACGCCCGACGACTGTGGCCTGATTATACGTGAAAACGGTCGTCCGAGCTGCTTCTGGATAACAAATTACACCAACCATCACGCTCACCTCATATCGGCCGACGTATCGGCTGACTCAGACTGCGCGAGCACATTCCTGAATGTAGTTGCAGAAAATGCCGGCGACATCAGGTATTACACCATCAACGGCGCACCACGAACACTTTCACGCGACATAAACGTGAGTTTCAACACGCTGACGTATGATAAGACCGACAACATTTACCGCCAGACCCCCGGCTTGGCAGTGTTTGAAAGCATAAGCGCACCGCTTCGCATTGACGCTCCTCTTTGCGACACATCGTTCAGCATCAGCGCCGACCGCTTTCTGCGTGAATGGAGCCTTGAGGAAACCATTGAGACTTCCGTAGTCCCGGCCAGCGCCGTGGAGGCTCACACAGAAGCGGTGCAGACCGAACTTGACGAGGATACAACAAACGAAATAAAGGATGGCTCAACCCAACTTGGCGGGTCGGCTCCCGTAGAAATTCTGTTCTCAGCCGCCGTAACCGATGCCGCCGTTTACACCGAATGGCAGTTCTCGCGTTACTCCGACTTCAGCATTCTCGATTACCGCTTCTTTCAGACCGAGGTCAGCAACGTTTTCGATGAGACGGGCACGACCTACGTGCGCTTCGTCACCGCCGATGACTCCGGCGCCTGCGAATACATCTCACCCTCTTACGAGATTTCCATAGGCGAATCACGCCTGCAATGTCCCAACGCATTCTCCCCGGCCAATCAGGACGGAGTAAACGACGAATGGAAAGTAAGCTACAAATCGATAGTCAGCTTTGAATGTCACATCTTCAACCGGTGGGGAGTGAAAATCACCGAATTAACTCAGCCGTGGCAGGGATGGGACGGCCGGTTCAGCGGAAAATTCGTGCCTTCCGGAGTCTACTATTACGTCATCAAGGCTCGCGGCTCCGACGGAAAAGAATACAACCTTAGCGGCGACATCAACGTCATCAACTACTCTGAACGTCCCGGAACTTCCGGCGATTCTCCTGCCGAATAAGTCCGACATAAACCTGAATATATGCCTGTTCCGAAAGTTTGCCAAATAAAACTGACAAGTTTGCGGACTCCCAAAAACAGTATCTCATGAATAATAAAATTATAGCACTCACACTTCTCTCTTCAGCTCTTTTCGCCCCACCCGCTGCTCTCACGCAGCAGCCTTACGGCCAGACTTCGACGATTTTGGCTCCCGTGCGCATACCGTGCGTTCCCGACAGAATCAGCTTTGCAGATACCACCTACGATCTTAACCGCATTGACCTCTACGAGCGTCTTGACCGCGAGCTGACAGCCATTACATATACTCACGGCTCTACCCTACTGCTGATAAAACGCGCCAACCGCTATTTCCCGGAGATTATCCCGATACTGCGCAGCAACGGCGTTCCGACCGATTTCGTCTATCTGGCTTGCATCGAAAGCTCACTCAATCCGCGCGCCTACTCGTCGGCCAAAGCAGCCGGTTTCTGGCAGTTCATTCCCTCGACTGCAAAACAATACGGGCTTGAGGTCAACAATGACGTTGACGAACGCTACAACATAGAAAAAGCCACCGAGGCCGCCTGCCGTTATCTGAAAAATGCCAAATCGCGCTACGGCAACTGGGAATCGGCAGCCGCAGCCTACAACGCCGGCCCGGCCCGCATAACCAAGGAACTTGACGCGCAGCTTGCCTATTCGGCTCTCGACCTCTATCTCGTGGAAGAAACGTCGCGCTATGTGTTCCGTCTGCTCGCCACAAAAATGATAATGGAGAATCCGAGAGCCTACGGGTTCCAGATTACGGCCGACCAGCTGTATACTCCGATGAAATATACAACAGTCGACGTAAGCGGCCCCGTTGAAGACTGGCCGACATGGGCCAAAGAAAAAGGTATCACCTACTATCAGCTGCGCGATGCTAATCCGTGGATAATCAGCAAGAAGCTACCTAACACATCCGGCAAAACCTACAAGGTTAGGATTCCCACCAAAGAATCGCTTTATCGCTCAACCGCCGATAGGACCGTTTATAACCCCAACTGGATAACAAATTGATGAGCAACACCATAGACCGACATAACGAAGAAACTGCAGAATCACCGATTCAGCCGCTCGACTGTCTATCGGTAACAGGCTGCCGCGTCCACAATCTCAAGAACATCAACGTAGAGATTCCGCACAACGCGCTGACCGTCATCACCGGACTGTCAGGCAGCGGCAAATCGTCGCTGGCCTTCGACACTATTTTTGCCGAAGGGCAACGACGCTATATTGAAACATTTTCCGCTTACGCGCGCAATATGCTCGGCGCACTCGAGCGCCCTGATGTAGACAACATCAGCGGCCTCAGCCCGGTCATAGCCATCGAGCAGAAAACAGTCAACCGCAATCCGCGAAGCACAATCGGCACCACCACTGAAATCTATGACTTCCTGCGCCTGCTCTATGCTCGCGTAAGCCAGGCCCGGAGCTACATCTCGGGCGAGCCGATGGTGAAATACACCGAGGAGAAAATCATCAGCCTGATTCTAGATAAATTCAGCGGACGCAGGATTCTGCTGCTCGCTCCGCTCGTAAAAAACCGCAAAGGCCATTACAAGGAACTATTCGAACAGCTACTCAAAAAAGGCTACATGAACGTACGCATTGACGGAGAGCTGCGCGAAATCTCCCATAACCTCAAGCTCGACCGTTACCGCAACCACTCGATAGAGCTTGTGGTAGACAAGCTGAAAGTAGGGGCCAAGGATGAGGAACGCCTCAGACAATCCGTGTCAAACACACTGCGCCAGGGCGACAAACAGATGATGATATACGATATGGATTCGGGCGAAATCGGCCACTACAGCCAGATGCTCATGGACCCTGTCAGCGGCATATCTTATCCCGAACCGGCTCCCCACAACTTTTCGTTCAACTCTCCACAGGGCGCCTGCCCCACCTGCAAGGGACTCGGCACAGTCAATATAATTGACATCTCCAAAATCATACCCGACGACAACCTGTCAATTGCCAACGGGGCCATCGTGCCTCTCGGCAAGAAAAAAAACAGCATGATTTTCTGGCAGATAGCCGCACTTTGCGAAAAATACGGAGTCAGCATCGACACACCCGTAAAAGAGTTGCCGCAGGAATTGCTCAACGACATCCTTAACGGCACTCCGGAACGCATCATGTTGAAGAACGACACGATGTCGACCTCCAACTATTTCCTCACCTACGATGGCATTCTGAAATACATCGAGCTTGAGACATCAGACGAAGCCACGGAAAGCGCCAGAAAATGGAGCGGCCAGTTCTATTCGCGTGCCGTCTGCCCCGACTGTCACGGCGACAGGCTCAACCGTCAGGCGCTACACTTCTTCATCGGCGACAAAAACATTGCCGACCTCGCCCGCATGGACATAACCGACCTTCTCAAATGGGTGCGTAAAGCTCCGGAGCTGCTCAGCCCCTCGCAGAAAATAATTGCTTCCGAAATCTTCAAGGAAATACTCTCCCGACTTGAATTTATGGTTGACGTAGGCCTCGACTATTTGTCGCTCAACCGTGGGTCGGCCACACTGTCGGGAGGTGAAAGCCAACGCATACGCCTCGCCACTCAGCTCGGTTCGGAACTCGTAAACGTACTCTATATTCTTGACGAGCCGAGCATAGGACTTCATCAGCGCGACAACCATCGACTCATCGGTTCGCTGAAACGCCTGCGCGACGCCTCCAACTCCGTAGTCGTGGTTGAGCATGACCGCGACATGATGCTTGAAGCCGACTACGTCGTTGACATTGGTCCGCGAGCCGGGCGCTTCGGCGGTGAAGTGGTCTTCCAGGGAACTCCTAAGACCATGCTCGAGTCCGGCACTCTGACAGCGGCCTATCTCAACGGCGATGAGCAGATAGAACTGCCGACAGAACGGCGCACCGGCAACGGGAAACGCCTGTCGCTGCGCGGGTGTACCGGCCACAACTTGCGTGACGTCAATCTCGACATCGACCTCGGCACACTGACCTGCATAAGCGGAGTCAGCGGCAGCGGCAAATCGTCGCTCATCAACGCAACTCTCCAACCAATTCTTTCGCAGCACTTTTTCCGTTCCGTAAAAGAACCGTTGCCCTATAAAGAGATTATCGGGCTGGAGAACATCGACAAAGTTGTTAACGTCGACCAGACCCCACTCGGACGCACACCACGCTCAAACCCGGCCACATATACCGGACTTTTCACTGACATCCGCAACCTGTTCGTCGGGCTGCCTGAAGCGCGCATCAGAGGCTACAAGCCCGGGCGTTTCTCTTTCAATGTCAAAGGAGGCCGGTGCGAAGCGTGCGGCGGCAACGGTTTCCGCACAATCGAAATGAACTTTCTGCCCGATGTGCTCGTGCCGTGTGAAACGTGCGGCGGCAAGCGCTACAACCGTGAGACCCTTGAGGTGCGCTTCAAGGGCAAATCAATAGCCGATGTGCTCGACATGACCATCAATCAGGCCGTAGAATTTTTCGCCAACATTCCCAACATCCTCAACAAGCTGAAGGTGCTTCAGGAAATCGGACTCGGCTACATACGCCTCGGACAGCCCTCGTCAACCCTGTCGGGAGGCGAAAACCAGCGTGTAAAACTCGCAACCGAACTTGCTAAAAAGGATACCGGCAAAACCATGTTCATTCTTGACGAGCCCACCACCGGCCTCCACTTCGATGACATAAAGACTCTGCTCAAAGTGCTCAACCGCCTCGTCGGCAAAGGCAACACAGTGGTTGTGATAGAGCATAACCTCGATGTAATCAAAGTGGCCGACCGTGTTATCGACATGGGCCCCGGAGGCGGCAAGAACGGCGGATGCATCATAGCTTCCGGCACTCCCGAAGAAGTGGCGGCCACCGATTCGCCCACCGCGCCTTTCATAGCAGCCGAACTACGCGGCAGCAATGTTAAGCAGCCCCAGGCTCCGGCAATCGCGGCTTCCGAACATAAGAAATGTTAACGGCAGGGGGCAATGCGTGAAGCGATTATTGGTCTGTCAAGAAGGAGTGTATTTGACGTTCACACAACCCTTATTTGCGCCAAAAGCTGCGGGTAAGAATCACCAGAACAGTGAAAATCTCCAGACGGCCTATGAGCATCAGAAACGCTAAAAGCCACTTTCCGGTATCCGGAATTATGTCGTAGGAGACCTCCGTCACACCTGAACCGAGACCGGTATTGGCGATGCAGGAATAGGCTGCAAAGCATGAATCCTCCAGCGGAACTCCGGTCAGCGAGAGCAGAATCGCGCCGAGAATCATAAGAACGATATATAGCAACAAGAACGCGCACACCTTACTGAGAGTATCAGGTGAACTCGATCGGCCGTTGATGGTAAGCGGATAAAAACGGTTGGGGTGGATATTCTTGCGCAAAACATTCCTTGTGTTTTTCCACAAATACAGCATACGGTCGACTTTCGCACCGCCGGAAGTAGACCCCGCGCAGCCGCCGATGAACATCAGCAGCACGATGCAAGGAAGCGCGCAGAATCCCCAGCTGTCAAGGTCGGCTATGATATAACCGGTGGATGAAATGACGCTTACCACCTGAAAAAGCGGGTTGACCACCACATCCTCCCATGAAGAGAATGCGCCGTTAGCCAGTATCATTACGGCAAAGAACAGCGCCATCACAAGGATTATGCGTATGTATGCCCTCAAAATCTCGTCTTTCCACACCAGTTTCATCCTTCCAATCGATGCCCGGTAAAGAAGCGCAAAGTTAACGCCACCTATGAACATGAACACAAGAACAACAATCTTTAGATAGAGTGAATTCCATGTGCTCAACGAAGCCGTCTCCGTTGAAAACCCGCCGGTTGAAATGGTAGACAGGGCGTGGCAGATACTTTCAAAAAAATTCATCGGCCCGATCCATAGCAACAGAGCGAGCACAACTGTCAGCGCTCCGTAGATTGTCCAGATGCGTTTTGCCGTCTGACTCACTCTCGGACGGAGCTTATCGCGGATTATTCCTGTGGTTTCTGCAAAGAACATTTGCATCCCACCCGAAGAATTGAACATGGGAATCACAGCTACGGTGAAAATGATGATACCCATGCCCCCTATCCATTGTGTCAGACATCTCCACAAATGCATACCATAGGAAAGATGGTCAATTTCGTCCATTACGGATGCACCTGTAGTGGTAAATCCCGACATCGATTCAAAAAACGCATCCGCTACATTGAAATCGAGCTTGGAAAATATGAAGGGAAGCATTCCGAAAAGTGAGAAAACCACCCATACGATAGCCGTAAGCAGAATTCCCTCACGGCGTCCGAGATTCTTTCGGCGCGGTCTGGCGAACACAGCACACAGCGTGCCGGCAAAAACCGTGAGAAAAAGCGACAGTAGAAACGGGATAAAATCATCCTCTCCAATAGCGGCGCTCACAACCGTAGGGACAGCCATGAAGCAAGCCTCTATGAAAAGAAGCATTCCGATGGTGCGGGTCACAGCACGCCAGTTGAACCGATGACTTACACTGCTGTTTGTCATATCAGTTGAACAGTCGTTCTATTTTGTGAATTACGCCCGACACGCAGAATACCACAACACTGTCGCCCGGCTGGATTATAGTATCGCCGGTCACGAGCATACCTTTGCCATCGCGCACAAGGCCGCCAATAGTCATGTCGCGCGACAGGCGCAAATCTTTCACGGCAGTCCTCGTCACCTTGGCGCCCTGTTTAACCTCGAGTTCAGCCACTTCCGCATCGGCCAACGAGAGGAATTTCGACGACTCCGAATCGGCGGCGAGCAGTATCTGGAAAATCTTGCTTGAAGCAAGCAGTTTCTTATTGATTACAGTGCCTATGTTAAGCGCATCGGCTTGTGATATGAACTGAATGTTCTCCACTTCAGCCACGGTCTTTACAACACCCGACTCCTTTGCCGTCAGGCATCCCAAAATATTGGTTTCAGAGCTGTCGGTCAGAGCTATGAAGGCATCCATTTCCTCAATTCCTTCTTCAAGCAGCAGCTCGTTGTCTCGCCCGTCGCCGCATATAATCTGACAGTTCGGGCATTTTTCAGGAAGTGTACGACACTTGTCAGGGTCGTTTTCAATGATTTTGATGCTATATTCTTTGGAGAGCATTGTGGCCAGACGCACCGCAATGCGACTCCCGCCCATAATCATAACATTGTTGATACGGTCGTCAGCCTTGCCGCAGATGGCCTTAAGCTTATCGATATGCTCTGAAGTGGTGGTAAAATATACTATGTCACCGTCTTCAATATAGTCATTGCCGCCGGGAATGATGGTTTGGCGCTTGCGCGTAATGGCCGACACATGGAAGATGTCGCGGCCAGTAGGAAGGTCTCTGAGTCTTTTGCCGGCGAGGATTGAATTATCGCGTATCTTTACGCCTAACAATATCAGTTCGCCCTTATGCAGTTCAAACCACTGACGAGCCCACGAACGTTTCAGCGCCGTTCTGATTTCCATTGCGGCAAGATATTCGGGATAAATCAGGTCATTGATGCCGAGATTAAGAAAAAACTGTCGGTTGTCGGGTTTTAGATACTCGTAATTGTCGATTCTGGCGACCGTACGTTTGGCCCCGAGAGATTTGGCTATTGCGCAGGCTGTCAGGTTTTTGGCCTCGAACGGTGTTACGGCTATGAATAGGTCGGCGCCGGGCGTACCGGCCTCTATGAGTGTATCAAACGATGTCGGGCTTCCTATGCGCGTCATCAGATTATAGTTGGCATCGATGCGCGCAAGCTTCGACTCATCCTTGTCAACGAGGATTATATCCTGCTCCTCAGATGAAAGCAATTTTGCAAGATGCTGACCGACTTCGCCGGCGCCCACAATCACAATTCTCATTTTCCGACTGCTTTTTTAATGGTTCGGGCTATGGAAGCAGCATCCAAGCCACATAATTTATAAAGCTGGGCGACGGTGCCTTGGGCGACAAATTCATCATTCACGCCTATCCGGCTGACTTTTCTGTCAATGCCATTAGAATTGAAATAGCCGATTACGGCTGTTCCGAGTCCACCCTCACGGTAGGCATCCTCAACCGTTATCACGGGGCAGTTGAGGGCAGCCACCTCATCAAGAATCTCCTTATCAATTGGTTTAAGGAATATCATGTCATAATGTGCCACCGAGATGCCCTCTTCTTTGAGTGCGTCAATGGCCTCCGACACTTCGGAAGCAATCGGACCGATGGAAAGCACAGCGGCATCACGGCCTTCACGAAGCCGACGCCCTTTTCCTATGGGAAGCTCTTTCATTGGTTCGGGAGCTTCTGCCACGCGACTTCTGCCACGCGGATAGCGTATGGCAAACGGACCCTTCTCAAAGCGCGAAGCAGTAAACATCAGGTCGCGAAGCATCTGAGCGCCGGAGGGCGATGCCACTGTCATGCCCGGCACCGCCGACATGAAATTGAGGTCAAGTAGTCCGTGATGCGTCACCCCGTCCTCTCCTACCAGGCCGGCCCGGTCAATACAAAATACCACCGGCAGACTCTGGATGGCAACGTCATGAACCACCTGATCAATGGCTCTCTGAAGGAATGAGGAATAAATTGCCACGAAAGGTCTCAGCCCCTCCTTGGCGAGACCGCCGGCGTAAGTAACGGCGTGCTCTTCGGAGATGCCGACGTCAAAAGTGCGTTCCGGCATGACAGCCTGAAGCTTGCTCACCGATGTGCCGGACGGCATCGCCGCAGTTATGCCTACTATGCGGCTGTCGCGACCGGCAAGTTCCACAAGCGCATCGCCGAATACATCCTGATATTTGGGAGGATGCTGCAGGCCGTCGGTCAGAATCTCGCCGGTAGCCGGATTGAAGCGTCCGGGGGCGTGCCATGTTGAAGGGTCTTTCTCTGCGGGAGCATAACCTTTGCCCTTGACCGTGCGAAGGTGCAGAATCTTGGGACCGTGCATATCTTTGATGTCGTTGAGCACACGGACAATGCGCTTTATGTCATGCCCGTCAAACGGGCCGAAGTATCTGATATTAAGGCCTTCGAATATGTTCTGCTGATGCGTTATGAGCGCTTTAAGAGAGTTGTTGAAACGCAGAATCGAGCCGCGGTGTCTGTCGGATACGAGATGCATCCGACGCAGCCCCTTGAATATGCGGTAACGCATAGCATTGTAGGCAGGCGAAGTGTTCAGATGAGCCAGATAGCTGTTAAGCGAGCCAACATTGCGGTCAATCGACATATCATTGTCGTTCAGAATGATAAGCATATTGTTAGGCATATTCGCGGCATTGTTCAGCCCTTCAAATGCCAAACCGCCTCCTATCGAGGCATCGCCTATCACGGCCACAACATGACGCATCGGAGTGTCGCCTTTCAGTTCAGAAGCTACGGCCATGCCAAGCGCCGCCGAGATGGAGTTGGAAGCGTGTCCTGCCGTAAAGGTGTCGTAAGGGCTTTCGGCGGGATTTGGGAACCCGCTGAGTCCGTTAAGCTTACGGTTAGCGGCGAATGCTTCGCGCCTGCCGGTCAGTATCTTATGGCCATAAGCCTGATGACCGACATCCCACACGATGCGGTCGTAGGGCGTGTTGAAGACATAGTGTAGCGCCACTGTCAGCTCCACCGCCCCCATACTCGACGCAAAATGCCCGGGATTTGAGCTGAGCGATTCTATCAGAAAATCGCGCAACTCACGGCATACTTCAATCAGATTCTCCTGCGACATGGCGCGGAGATCGGCGGGAGTATCAATCTTGCTAAGCAGCGGATATCGCTTGTCTTCAGCACATTGTGTTTCCTGACTCTTTTCGGTCACTTCCTGTCTTGATTGTTCTTTATATACTTTTTATAAAGAGGAACAAAAACAATAATGCCGGCAGCAATGAAAGGGAACAGCGTCATTAGGTTCACCGGTGTGCCGAGTTTTATCATTCTGCTGATTATGAATCCGCAGAGCAACAAAAACAAAATGGTAATACAGACAAGTCTGAAAATGACGCTTCCTTTCATCTCTTTTTTATTTTGCTATCGGACAGCCGGCGCATTTGTCGGCAATCTGTTTGAAAAAGTCGTTGCCTTTGTCGTCCACAAGGATGAATGCGGGGAAATCCTCAACTTCAATTTTCCAAATAGCCTCCATGCCGAGTTCGGGATATTCAAGAAGTTCCACTTTCTTGATGGAGTTTTTGGCGAGGATGGCTGCCGGACCGCCGATTGAGCCCAGATAGAATCCGCCGTGCTTATGGCAGGCATCGGTCACCTGCTGCGAGCGGTTGCCCTTGGCTATCATCACCATCGAGCCGCCTTTCGACTGGAAGAGGTCAACGTAGGGGTCCATGCGTCCGGCCGTAGTCGGGCCAAACGAGCCTGAAGCCATGCCCGCGGGAGTCTTTGCGGGTCCGGCATAATAGATGGGGTGATCCTTAAGATACTGAGGCATTGGTTCACCCTTGTCAAGACGTTCTTTGATTTTGGCGTGAGCTATGTCGCGCCCCACAATGATGGTGCCGTTAAGCGACAGGCGGGTTGAAACGGGATATTTTGTCAGTTCCGCCAGTATCTCGGGCATGGGGCGATTAAGGTCGATTTTAACGACATCGCCCTCTGCCTCACGACGCATTTCTTCAGGAATCAGCTCACCGGGGTTGGCATCAAGTTTTTCAATCCAAAGGCCCTCGCGGTTGATTTTGGCCTTAACATTGCGGTCGGCGGAGCAGCTTACGCCCATGCCGATGGGGCATGAAGCGCCATGACGCGGCAGACGGATAACTCGGATATCGTGAGCAAAATATTTGCCGCCGAACTGGGCGCCAAGGCCGATGTTGCGCGATGCCTCGAGCAGTTCTTTCTCAAGCTCAATGTCGCGGAAAGCATGACCGTATTCGTTGCCCTGAGTGGGGAGGTTGTCGTAGTATTTAATCGAGGCTTTCTTCACTGTGGCGAGGTTCATCTCGGCCGATGTACCTCCGATTACGAAAGCAATGTGATAGGGAGGACAGGCAGCAGTGCCCAGTGTCTTCATCTTCTCTACGAGGAAAGGAACGAGAGTCTTCGGATTGATGATTGCCTTGGTCTCCTGATAGAGGTATGTCTTGTTGGCAGAACCGCCGCCTTTTGCCACGAATACGAATTTGTATTCATCGCCCTTTGTGGCGTAGAGGTCAATCTGTGCGGGCAGATTACAGCCGGTGTTCACTTCGTCGTACATATTCAGAGGGGCGTTCTGAGAATATCGCAGATTGTTCTCGGTGTAGGTCTGATAGACTCCTTTTGAGATTGCCTCCTCATCATTGCCACCCGTGTAGACGTTCTGTCCTTTTTTGCCGATTACTATGGCTGTGCCGGTATCCTGACAGAAAGGCAACTGTCCTTTGGCAGCAATCTCGGCATTGCGGAGAAGCGTCAAGGCCACAAATTTATCGTTGGACGAAGCCTCCGGGTCACTGAGAATTTTTGCAACCATCAGATTGTGTTCGCGACGAAGCATGAACGCATTGTCGTGGGTAGCCTGACGGGTCAGCACCGTGAGTGCCTCCGGGTCGACTACCAGCATATCGCGTCCTTCAAACTGCTCAACGCGCACATAGTCTGACGTTAGATGGTAATATTCGGTGGTGTCTTTCCCCATAGGGAACATCTCCTGATAATAGAAGGGTTTGGTTGCCATAGTATATGAGGTTAAAAGGGTTAATTTTCAGTAGTGATAACAAGAAACCGTTTAAATTTGATTCAATTCAAACACTCTCTTGGAAACGCTCCGAGAACAATCGTTTCCCGTTCGTTTCTGACGCAAATTTAGCAAATTTCTTTCAAACAATCTCCTGACTATGTAAAAATTTACCCGAACCGGCGCATCATGTCAGCAAGAGAGCCCGGAAAGTCGCTTGCAACGACTACTCCGGGCTCTCGGATATTGCATCGGAACTGATATGTATGACCTCTGCTCAGTTCATCAGTAAGCGAACATCGGATAATCGGCCATAGTGGCGTTCACCTTCTCGCGTACGGATGCTATGGTTTTTTCGTCTTCGGGATTCGACAATACTGTGTCTATCATTTCCACGATTTCGCCCATGAGGTTTTCCTTAGCGCCACGTGTGGTGATGGCGGCTGTGCCGAGGCGGATGCCTGAAGTTTGGAATGGTGAGCGGCTGTCGAACGGTACCATATTCTTGTTGGCCGTGATGTCGGCGTCAACAAGCACCTTCTCTGCCACCTTGCCGGTGAGTTCAGGGAATTTTGTGCGGAGGTCTACGAGCATACAATGGTTGTCGGTTCCGCCGGAAATAATCTTATAGCCTTTGTCAACAAGAGCCTGAGCCATGACGGCCGCATTCTTCTTGACCTGAGCCTGATATTCCTTATATGAGGGCTGAAGAGCCTCGCCGAAAGCCACGGCCTTTGCAGCCACGACGTGTTCGAGCGGGCCGCCTTGTACGCCGGGGAACACGGCGGAATTGAGCAGCGCCGACATCTTGCGAATCTCTCCCTTAGGAGTTTTTTTGCCCCAGGGGTTATCGAAATCCTTGCCCATCAGAATGATGCCGCCGCGCGGGCCACGGAGTGTCTTGTGGGTAGTGGAGGTTACGATGTGGGCATATTTCAGCGGGTTGTCAAGCAGTCCGGCTGCTATGAGGCCGGCAGGATGCGCCATATCAATCATCAGGATAGCTCCGATTTCGTCAGCAAGACGGCGCATACGGGCGTAATCCCATTCGCGCGAGTAAGCGCTAGCGCCACCCACAATCAGGCGCGGACGTTCGCGGCGCGCTACTTCCTCCATTTGGTCGTAGTCAATGAGGCCGGTATCTTCCTTGACATTGTATTCCAGCGCTTTGAACATCAGGCCTGAGAAGTTCACAGGGCTTCCGTGTGAAAGATGGCCTCCGTGAGCAAGATTAAGACCGAGGAACTTGTCACCGGGATTGAGCACCGACATGAACACAGCCATGTTGGCCTGTGCGCCCGAGTGAGGCTGCACGTTGGCATACTCGGCCCCGAAAATTTCCTTAACGCGGTCAATGGCCAGCTGCTCTGCCTCGTCTACCACCTGGCAGCCGCCGTAATAACGGTGGCCGGGATAGCCCTCGGCATATTTGGTGGTGAGGCAGGAGCCCATGGCCTCCATGACTTGGTCGCTGACAAAATTTTCGGAGGCTATCAGCTCTATGCCTTTCTTCTGTCGCTGATGCTCGCGGTTGATGATGTCGAAAATAGCGTTGTCTCTTTGCATAAACATTATTTTTGATTGGTTTTATTCTTTTTTACTGTCCATCCGAAGCGCCCTATGGATTTTCCTTGAGCGAAATATTCGCCATGAGTGTAGCTTATCAGTCCGGCATCACGCAGGCTGAATACCCCGGTTTCAGGGTCGATATAACGTTCGTCGGCTATCACGTTGACCACTTCCGCCAGAAACATATCGTGACTTCCAAGCGGCATAATCTGCTTTACGCGGCACTCTATGCTCAGCGGCGATTCAGCCACGTAGGGACAATTTACAGCATGGCCTTCGGCAGGAGTCAGCCCCGACATTTTCCACTTGTCGCAGTCGCGCCCCGAACGCACACCGCACCAATCGGTAGCGCGAGCCATTTCCTCAGTGGTCAGATTGATAGTGAACTCCATCGATTCCTTTATCAGCGGATAACTGAATCGTTCGGGACGAACCGATATATAGCACATCGCGGGATTGGTGCACACGGTCCCGGTCCATGCCACAGTGAACAGATTGCTCTGTCCCTGCGGATAACTTCCGCAGCTCACGAGCACCGCGGGCAGCGGATAAATCATCGTTCCGGGTTTCCAGTCCTGTCTGCCGGCCATGATCAGATTATGTCTGCTTTATTGGCACTCACGCTGTGATTGCAGTAATGGCAGCGTATTATCCGGTTCTCGCGGTCTTCCACATCGAAGCGTGTGCTCATTGGCTCGTGGTTGGTGATGCATTTAGGATTGGAACACCTGACGATGCCTATAATGGTGTCGGGGAGCACTACCTGACGTTTTTCCACGACATCATAGTCGCGTATGATATTGATGACAGCCGACGGTGCCACCAGAGCCACGCGGTTGAGCACCGGTTCCGGGAAGGTGATGTCGGCAATCTTGATGATGCCCTTGGTACCTAACTTGTCAGAGCGTAGATTATTGCCTATTGTCAACTGATTCGAGAGGTTCTCCACACCTAAAATCTTCACGCATTTGAAAAGCGTCTCGGAAGGTATATGGTCTATGACGGTTCCGTTCTCAAGCGCGGCCACCGCCAGTGATGTTTTCTTCGTTGCCATAATCGTTATTTGACGGGAGTAGGATTAATCTGAAGAGCATCGCAGATGAGAGCCTCACGCATATAGAGGCCGTTGCGAGCCTGGTTGAAATAGTACGCCTTAGGATTGTCGTCCACATCGGGAGCAATCTCGTTTACGCGTGGCAGCGGATGCAGAATCCTGAGATTGTCGCGCGAGGTGGCGAGCATAGAGTTGCGTAAGGCATAGAGATCCTTCACCTTTTCATATTCCTGAAGGTCGCTGAAACGCTCGCGCTGCACGCGTGTCATATAGAGGATGTCAGACGTGTCGATAACTTCCTGCGAGAAGTCGGTATGGCATGAATATCTTATGCCGTGCTCGTCGCAGAATTTCATGTACTCTTTCGGCATTCTCAACTCCTCGCAGGCCACAAAGCGGAACGTTGGGTTGAAATAGCGCATCGCCACAATCAACGAGTGAACGGTTCGTCCGTACTTAAGGTCGCCCACAAGGGTGATTGTAAGATTGTCTAGACGGCCCTGCGTCTTATAAATGGAATATAAATCGAGCATGGTCTGCGACGGATGCTGATTAGCACCGTCACCCGCATTAATCACCGGGATGTCGGTCACTTCGGCGGCATATCGCGACGCGCCCTCCAGATAATGACGCATTATGATGAGGTCAGCGTAGTTCGACACCATTTTTATTGTGTCCTTAAGCGTCTCCCCTTTCGACGAGCTTGTGGTGTTGGCATCGGCAAAGCCTATTATGCGTCCGCCAAGACGGTTAACCGCCGTTTCAAAACTCAAGCGGGTTCTGGTTGACGGCTCAAAAAAAAGCGTCCCCACAACTTTTCCGTCAAGAATTTTGTGATTGGGATGCTCTTCAAAATAACGTGCCTGCTCCAGCAAGCGCAATATCTTCTCTTTTGAAAGATCGGAAATCGAAACCAAACTATGGGGGTTCATCTCTGCATTATTTAAATGACAGCACAAAGTTAACCATTGTATGCAAAATTTGCAACTGTGAGTACTAAATTTTAGCTTTTGTAATTTTTAGCCCTGATTTATTTCACTATCTTTGCAAACCGATTCATATACCAACAATCTGACACATTTCTATGTCTTCATTCATCATAGCCCTTGTGGTGCTCATAGGCGGTTACTTTGTCTATGGCGCACTGGCTGAAAAAGTATTCGGCATAGACCCCGCGCGCAAGACCCCGGCCTATACCAATAGCGACGGCGTTGATTATATGCCGATGCCGACATGGCGCGTTTTTCTCATCCAGTTTCTGAACATAGCCGGCTTAGGCCCCATTTTCGGTGCAATAATGGGCATTATGTTCGGTCCGGCAGCTTTCCTGTGGATTGTCATCGGCACCATTTTTGCCGGAGCGGTTCACGACTTTATAGCAGCCATGATGTCGCTGCGTTGCGGCGGCAAGTCGCTGCCCGAGTGCATCGGCTCCGAGCTTGGCAAACCGGTGATGCAAACCATGCGCGCGTTTTCACTGGTTCTGCTGATTCTCGTCGGTGCCGTCTTTGTCATCACCCCATCCGACCTCCTGGCCGGCATGACGCCCGATTTCTTTAACCGTTACTTTTGGATAGCCGCTATATTCCTATATTATATATTGGCAACGCTGCTGCCCATCGATAAGCTCATCGGCAACATCTATCCATTGTTCGGATTCGCGCTGCTGTTCATGGCATTCGGACTTCTGTGTGTGCTACTTTTCGGTGGTCACGACATTCCCGACGGATTCTCCGACGGCCTTTTCAACCGCCGGCCTGACGCCGACTCCACCCCCATCTTCCCCATGATGTTCGTCAGCATAGCCTGCGGTGCTATCTCGGGATTTCACGCCACGCAGTCGCCTCTTATGGCTCGCTGCCTGAAGAATGAAAAGCTTGCGCGACCCGTATTTTACGGTTCCATGGTTGCCGAAGGCATCGTGGCCCTCATCTGGGCCGCCGCTGCCATAACATATACCGAGAGTTACAGTGGGCTTCAGCAGTATATGGCCACCGAGGGTAATTCGGCAGGGGCGCTCGTCAAAGAAATCTCAACCAACTGGCTCGGAGTCGTGGGCGGCGCCTTGGCCATGTTCGGTGTCATTGCCGCCCCATTAACCTCCGGCGACACCGCTCTGCGCTCAGCCCGCCTCATAGCTTCCGACTTCCTCCATATCTCGCAAAAGTCCATTTGGAAGCGGGTGCTCACCTCACTCCCTATCTTCGGTCTGTGCTTCTTGATAATGCTGATTGACTTCAATGTACTCTGGCGCTACTTCGCCTGGTCCAACCAGACCCTCGCAGTTTTCACCCTGTGGGCTGCCACCGTATATTTGGCACGCCGCCGGAAGTTCTTCATCATCACTCTGCTGCCGGCTCTATTCATGACGGTTGTGAGCGTCAGCTACATCCTCTGCGCACCAACGCCGGAAGGATTCGGTATCGACATCAATCTTTCGATACTTGCAGGAGGCATTGTTGCACTCATATTCCTCTCCATTTTCATAGCTTCCTTCCCATCCATGCGCCGTAACTTCGAGCAGCGCCTAAGCAAAAATCTCCAGGAATGACATCACTGAAAACCACACTTGATGAAGTAGCCGCAGCTGTGGCTACAGGCGACTTTCAGACAGCCGTAAGCCTTTCAGGCGACGCTCTGGCCCACTGCGACGCCCGATGGACCGAAGCACTCAACAGCCACACCGATACCTCAGACGCCATTGCCGACTCCATGCTTGCCGGCACAGCCCATGTCGATGCTCTCGCCCACTCGGGCCAGACTGCAGAAGCACTGTCAACAGCCGTGCTTCTGCTGACTCAAGACGCCATTGACCCCTCGCAGAACTCCGAAGTCATTCCCGGGCGCGTCAGGTTGCTGTGTATGTCGGTGGAGGCCGTCGACAGCCTCATGCAGGCCACACCGCCTGACGACTTTGTCAAAGAGCACGCCATGTCCATAGTGACATCGCTCGGCTCAATGCTCTATGTAAGCTACAACCAGTTGCGTCAGTCGATGCCGGAAGGTCCGATTGTCAACGATGCCTATGCCCTGCTCAGCCAGCTCCGCAAACTCGGAGCAGTGCAGTGGCCTAACGTCACTATCGGAACCGAGACAATAGATGCAGCCGACCGCGGACGTCTTCTCGGCGACATCATCGGTCGGCTGCGTGCTTTGGAGTGGCTCAGTTGCTGACCCCCATTCCAAATGAAACGAGGACAGAGAACACTCTCTTATTTTTTGTTGTTAACAGTGGAGGCTCCGCTCGAATCTATTGAGTAGAGATTCTGAATGTCAGCCGACACTGTAGAGGCGCCTTTGGCATCTATCTCGCCGGAAAGAGCTTTTAAATCTGAAGCATTGATGGTCGAAGCGCCAGAAGCCTCAAATTCGGCTGAATTGCAGCTACCATTAAGTTCCATTGTTGAAGCTCCCGATGCATCAGACTCAATCTTTCTTGCTTTGATTTTCTTCACTTTAATAAAAGAAGCTCCGGATGCGTCAAATTCAGCAGACAGCGCATTCAAATTATTGATTATCAACTCTGACGCACCCGCTACATCTGCTTCAAAATCATGACCGGGAATATTTATGCGGTTTGACTTGAATGTGCTTGCTCCGTGAAGGCTGACCTCGGTAATCAGTGGCGCTTTGATTTTAACCTTCACATTGGCGGAACCGTTGAACGAAACTGAGCGGCTGAATCCAATGGACAGCTCGCCGTGGTGTACCTTAACCTGCAGGAGGTCAATCACATTGTCAGGCGCGGAGATTTCAAGCGTATTATTATTGTCGGTTGTCTGCTCATAAGTCACCTCAATAGCTGAGTTTACCTCAAGTTCATGAAAGCGTTCCACACTGACTATTCTCTGAGACATTTTCTTCGATGGAGTGACTCGGTTAATGGCATAAGCCACACCGGCGCAGATAACAACTAGCGTTGCTGCCAGAATAATTGATAGTTTTTTCATATTGAAATTTGTTTGACTGTTTTTATATATAAAACGCGGAAATGTAAGTTCTGTTACATTCCGCGGTATACGTCAAAATAAAAAAAACGAATATCAGACAGGACTATAAGCCGGGTTATGTCGTGCAACAGCATCGCCGAAGCGCCGCCGCCCACGGCCCGTCATTTATCTATCGCCCCGCCGTTAAGGCGGAGTCGCCGCAGTCTACCCCCCGGCAATGGACGAGCAGCCCTTGAATGCCGGTATACTTGACCTTGCAACCCACAAGTCGTGCGGCGCGCAATATCGCTATCGCGCCCGGTGGGCTCTTACCCCGCCTTTTCACCCTTACCCGGACCGAAATCCCGGCGGTTGTTTTCTGTCACGTTGACTCTGCGGTCACCCGCAGCTCGCCGTTAGCGAGTGTGGCGCTCTATGTTGCCCGGACTTTCCTCAGAGCGAGCGTAGCGCTCCGCGACGAGCCGTCCTGCTGACATTCGCGTCCGCAAAATTACAACTTTTTTTGCGGTTTCAATCGATTTTTACTAATTTTGAATTATGATAATTCCCTTAAGCACATCCCGCCGAAAGGCGCTGGCACAATTGCGCCAGCGTCGCCACCGTCACGAACAGGAGTTGTTCATGATTGAGGGAACCAAAAGCGTGGCCGACACCCTGGGCCTGTTCGACTGCGTGGCCGTGATAGCCACTGCCGCATGGCTCGGCGTCAACTCCGGTCTTATCAACCCTGACACAGAGATTCTACAAGCACGCAACGAGGATATGCGAGCCATATCCTCGCTGTCGACCCCTCCGGAAGTAATAGCCGTATGCCGCATCCCCCGACGCACGCTTGACCCTGCCGTACTTCACAACGGGCTGACCGTAGCTCTTGACGGAGTGCAGGATCCGGGGAACCTCGGCACCATAGTGCGCACCTGCGACTGGTTCGGCATACGCCGGCTCATTTGTTCGCCGGACTGCGTCGACATCTATAACTCCAAGGCCATTCAAGCAACTATGGGGGCTCTCGCCCGCGTCGAAGTATATTACGCCGACCTCCCAAAACTTCTTTCGCAGTTCCCCGCTGAAATCATTTTCGGCACATTTCTTGACGGCGACAACATTTATTCGGCCTCACTGCCGCCATCAGGCATAATAGTGATGGGCAACGAGGGCAACGGCATCTCCCCGACTCTGCGCCCGCACATAGGCCGACATCTCTACATTCCGCCCGGCAACCCCGCCGCAGCTCATGTGGAATCACTGAACGTTTCTATTGCCACAGCCATAGTGCTGAGTCAATTCCAATACCACACACTCAACAATGGCAAAACAAAACAATAAGACAGCCTGGTTTTGTTCAGCCTGCGGAGCGGAATCACCAAAATGGATTGGACGGTGTCCCGCCTGCGGCGAATGGAACACCATGGTTGAGGAACGTCTGCCCGACGGCAAGTCGAAATCTCTCGGCCCGTCAGGCATGACCAAAAGCATACCTTGTCCGCTTTCAGAAATCACAACCCCTGACGAATCACGCGTCATCATGCCGTCACAGGAGCTGAACCGCGTGCTCGGCGGAGGCCTCGTGGCCGGTTCGATGGTGCTTGTAGGCGGCGAGCCGGGCATAGGCAAGTCAACCCTCGTTCTTCAAAACATCCTTGCCATAAAGTCACGCAAAATACTATATATCAGTGGGGAAGAAAGTGCAGCCCAGCTCCGAATGCGTGCCGACCGCATAGGCCGCCTCGCCGAAAACTGCTACATAGCCTGCGAGACTTCGCTTGAAAACATCATGGACCACATCCGCGACCTGCAGCCGCAGCTTCTTGTAATCGACTCCATCCAAACCATAGCCTCCGAAGCTATCGAGTCAACCGCCGGAAGCGTGAGTCAGGTGCGCGAGTGCGCCGCACGGCTGCTCCGTTACGCCAAAATGTCGGGCGTGCCCGTACTTATCATAGGACATATCAACAAAGACGGTGCCATCGCGGGGCCGAAAGTGCTTGAGCACATAGTCGATGTGGTGCTTCACTTCGAGGGCGACGGGCAGCATATGTATCGCCTGCTGCGCGCCATTAAGAACCGCTTCGGAAGCACTAACGAAATAGGCATCTACGAAATGTGCAGCCGCGGGTTGCGTGAGGTTTCAAACCCCTCGGAAATGCTTATGGGCAACAACGCCGACAACCTTTCAGGCACAGCCATCGGAGTAGCCATAGAAGGTATACGCTCTTTCCTCATTGAAGCCCAAGCGTTGGTAAGCTCCGCTGCTTACGGCACTCCGCAGCGTTCAGTCACCGGCTTCGACTCACGGCGCATGAATATGCTTCTGGCAGTGCTCGAAAAGCGTGTTGGCTTCAAACTCATTCAGAAAGACGTATTCCTCAACATAGCGGGAGGCCTGAAAGTAGCCGACCCGGCCATGGATCTCCCAGCCATCTGCGCCGTACTATCCTCCAACGTCGACATGACCGTTCCGCGCACCACCTGTCTCACCGGCGAAATCGGCCTCACAGGCGAGATTCGCCCCGTAAGCCGCATCGAACAGCGCATCTCGGAAGCCGCCAAGCTCGGCATGGACACCATTATAATACCCCGGAACAATCTTAAGGGCGTCGACACCTCGAAATACAAAATAAAGATTGTAGAGGTAGGCAAAGTCGAGGAAGCCTTTAGAGCTCTTTTTGCATGACGGTTGCAACATTTCTGCCGCTGAAGTGTATATTTAATGTAAGACTTAAAACACTCATTTATGGAACCAAAACTCAGACCAAGTCTGTTGAAAATCGCGCTCGCACAGACTCTTACCATTCCAATTCTGATAGTCGGCCTCATCCTTGCCTCTATCGGCATTACAGTCTCCGCCGAATCACACTCCGAAACAGTGGGTATGATATTAGCCCTGTTTGGCCTTCTCGTAATGCTTGGCGGTGGCATCACTTGCATAATTCTTTACCTGAATGGGCTATATCGTCTGTGCAACAATCTTGCGGCCAAAGGCATGAATTCTAACGGTGCCTCTCTTTTCATCAAATCATTCATGATTCAGGTGGCAGCCTGTATCTTCATTGTCCTTGCCGCCATTATATGCGGCAACTCGGGAAATGCAAAACTGCTGACCATTGCAATCGCACTCGGAGCTTTGATTTCCTTAGGAGCCACCTGCCTCTCTATGAACGGAGCCAAACATCTATCGACCTACTTCCGCCGTATGTCGTTCGCCCGCACTGGCTATATGCTCACCATCATAAGCTCAGCCATCTCAATTCCGCTGATATTTCTTACGCCCGTTTCATTCGGCGACTTTAATTCAGCAACGTATAATCCCGAGCCTTCAACACTGACATCACTGCTTTACGTATTCATCTATATCATGAACACCACCGGCTTCGTGCTTGTGCTCGTAGGATGGTGGAACGCCGTCGGCGAAGGCTCGCGCATAGACCGCGAAGGCCTCCCCGAAACGACCGAAGAAGCCAGACCTAATAAATAATATATATTGGGGGCTCCTCAAAGTCATCGAGCGAGTCGTTGAACTCCATATAATCATTGACTGCTTCGGCGCCATGCTTTTTGCTCATCGGGTAGTATTTGAGAATTTTATCGAAGTCATGTTTTGCAATTAGTCCGAAAATCCGCCGGCCTATCCTTGGCTCTGCCCCGCCCTCTTTCGGCAAATCAGAATCTATATAATATAAAAAGGAACTTCATCACGAAGTTCCTTTTTATGGTTTCCAATAGGTACAATTTCTAAGGTAAAAAAGATTGTTTTAGGTCTGTGATGCAAAGGTGGCTCTTTTATTTCAGCCTACCAAATATTTTTTTATGTTTTCTAACATGTTTTTGGAATCTTTGGAATGGGAATAAAGACCGCCCCAATCGTTAGTTCCTATTATTCAATGTTTTGCACTTTTAGAATATAAACCATATAAAATCAATAAAAATTGTATTTATAGGTCACTTTATCGTTAAAAGTTCAAATTTTTCGCCGTCGAAGCGTCCGTAAGAGTAATTCGTCAACCAGTCACCAAGCACAATCAGACCGGTGTGTGGACCGATTTTTTCATTTATCATCAGGTGGCGGTGACCGAACACGAAATAATCGATTTCAGGATTCGCCTCAAGAGCCGTCAGTGCGAAAGCCATCAGCGTTTCCTCTTCTCCGCGCCATCCGACAACGGCCTCGGAGCAACGGCTGTGCGACGACCAACGATGGGCAAACGGAATCGTCCAGCGCGGATGTATGGAGGCATAGAGTTTTTGGCACACACGATTGCGGAACACGGAACGGATGAAGCGGAATGAACGCTTCATTTTTCCCACGCCATCGCCATGCGCCATTACGAACTTACGTCCGAGAATCTCTTCCTCCACCACCCCGTCAAGCACCTCAAGGCCAATCTCGTCGCGTAAATAGTCGAACAGCCAAATGTCATGGTTGCCGATAATCCACTTTATGCGCACTCCCGCGTCAGCCAGTTCGGCCAGGGCGCCGAAGAACCTGATATAGCCCCGGGGCACAACCGTGCGGTACTCAAACCAGTAGTCAAGTATGTCGCCAAGCAGATACAGGTCGGAGGCATCATCCTTTATGGAACGTAGGAAGTCGGCGACACGCTGTTCCTTTATGCGCGCGGACTCCTCATAGGTAGCCCCCAGATGTATGTCGGAGATGAAATATACTCTCTTTCGTGCCGCCATCACGGTCAGAAAATGTTCTAAAAATACTACAATTAAAGAAAACCGAGTTCAAGTTTGGCCTCCTCGCTCATCATGTCCTGAGTCCATTCCGGCTCGAAAACTATGTTGATCGTCACGTTCTTTATACCGTCGATTGATTCCAACTTAAACCTTGTGTCGTCGACTATGAAATCGGCCATCGGACAGTTGGGGGCGGTCATGGTCATGTCGACGGCCAGATTGCCCTCGTCATCCAAATCTATTTTATAGACCAGACCGAGGCTGTATATATCAACGGGTATCTCAGGGTCATAGACGGTGCGGAGCATCGCCACGACTTTCTCTTCCAAATTCAAATGTTCTTCCGGTGTCATGATATGCAAAGATAATAATTCTAAACCATCGGAACTGAAAAAACGTTATAAAAACATAGCAATATTATTAAAATATGGCTTACTTTGTACTTCAAACTCATTTTACCTATTTATTTATGAAAGGATTAAAAAAATATCTACTTGCCATTCTGCTTGCGTTTGCAGTGGCCACACCTGCGTCAGCCGACTTCCGTTTCGGCCTCAAGGCCGGAGCAGCCATCAGCGACCTGAAATTTGACGACTCTGTCTATAGCAAAGACAACATCGGTGGCTTCACCGGCGGTGTGATGGCCGAGTTCACCATTCCCGTGGTCAATCTCGGCGTTGACGCATCCATTCTCTACGCACGTCGCTCTACCGATGTGCTTATACCCGCAGATGGATCGACGTCAGCCCATTACAAGACCGACAACCGCGATTACATTGATATCCCCGTAAACCTGAAGTGGAAAATAGGGATTCCAGTTGTCGGCAAAATTATCACCCCCTTTATCACCACAGGCCCCGACTTCTCATTCCTCTGCTCAAAAAAGAACTTTGAAAATGCCTGGGAAAACCGCAGTTTCGACGTTGCATGGAATGTAGGCGCCGGCGTTCAGCTCTTCAACAAAGTTCAGGTTGCAGCAAGCTACGGCTTCGGACTCACCAACTCTGTTTCAGGCGATAAGGCTCTTGCCGGAACCTCCATTACCGAAGACCTCAAGGGCAAGAACCGCTTTTGGACAGTCACTCTTGCCTATCTTTTCTGATTGTTATCAGATAAAATCGTTAAATCACCTGAACAACAGCTCTTTGACCTCATAGAGCTAAAAAAGTCGAAAATATTTTGGCGGTTTGAAACAAATGCGCTATCTTTGCACTCGCAAAACGGAATAAAAGCCGTTGCACGAAAGGCGGGATAGCTCAGTTGGTTAGAGCGTCGGATTCATAACCCGGAGGTCCCGAGTTCAATTCTCGGTCCCGCTACAAAGAAGAGGCTGTGTCAAAATGCAAATTTTGGCGCAGCCTCTTAAGGTTTGAAAGAATGAGTCAGATGCAAGGCACTGAGGATGAGGCCAAGGACAAGGGTCCGTAGCAAAAGGTGGTTGAAATGTTAAAAACTCCGACAACGGCCTTTACGGCATAACCGCTGCTCAACAAACTGGAAAGACTCCGACAGTTGCTCACGGCAGCAACACACGGTCCAAGGAAAAAGTCAGCATGAAAATGCAATGGGAATATACACAACAGACGCCGCAGCGATGTCAATCTGACAATCAGCTGCGGCGTCCGCTTTTAAGCAGTTTTTTCTAATCCTCAATGAAATAAGTTATAGAAGTCACAACCCTAACATTCTTAATATAAGGAGTGAAATTATCGCGATTCTCTATCGTGAACTGCCCCTGCGAGGCGGTCTTTATTTTAGCAATTTTGCTGCCGCTGTCGTCAGCAAACTTTTTGGCAGCCTCACGCGCATTCTCCGTTGCCTCGGCAATCATTTCAGGCTTAATCTTGTTGAGACCGGTAAAATCATAAGACACCTGATAATTCCAGTCTTCGGTGCTGATGGCTATGCCCTTCTTAAGAAGCTCGCCCTGACGCTTGATAAGGCTGTTGATGTTCTCGATGTCCGACGATGTTACCACTATTACCGATGTCACCAGATAACGGTTGAGCACACGGGTATTATTATAACTGTTGGCCTGCTGGTCGGTAATTTCAGGAGCGTTGATTGAAATCTCGTCCTCCTTGACATTGTTGACTTTCAGGAAATCCACAACCTGCTGATTGGTGGAGTTCACCTCATTATATAAATCCGGCAAACTGTTGCCCATAAACTTCACTACGATAGGCCATGTAACAACGTCAGCCATAACTTCACGCTCGGCAAGACCGCGCACCGAAACCACACGCTGGTCGGCAGTCAGCGAGCGAAGGCCGGAACTGATGCCGAGACCAATTCCAAACAATCCGAGCATTATCAGGAATGCCGGTAACAATTTCTTAAATTTTTCCATATTAAACCATATTATTTAAGAGAGATTTTACGCCTTAAAGTTAACAAATAAAAATGCAACAAAGTTGAATTTCCCATTTTTATTTGAAAGAGTTTAAAAAAACTCAAAAACCTTAGACCACAAAAGCAGAATTTTTATATCTTTGTGGCAAGTAAATCACTTATTACCTAAAAATTTAAACCATCATGAGCAAACCTTACGTAGTAGGTATTGATATAGGCGGAACAAACACCGTCTTCGGAATAGTTGACGCACGTGGCGTCGTTATAGCAAGTTCATCTATCAAGACCCAAAAACACAGCACTGTCGAAGCCTACATTGACGAATTATACATCGAACTTTCAAAGCTCATAGAAGTAAACAACGCCGTTGACAAAATAGTCGGCATAGGCATCGGAGCTCCCAACGCCAATTACTTCTCCGGCATGATTGAAACCGGAGTCAATCTCCCCTGGCCTACCCCTATACCTTTGGCACAGATGGTAAGCGAGAAATTCGGCATACCCGTGGCAGTGACCAACGACGCCAACGCAGCAGCCATCGGCGAACGCACCTACGGCGCGGCACGCGGTCTTAAAGACTTCATCATGATTACCCTCGGCACCGGTGTCGGCTCAGGCATTGTCATCAACGGACAGCTTGTTTATGGTCACGACGGTTTCGCCGGCGAACTCGGCCACACTACCATGAAGCGTAACAACGGACGTCTATGCGGTTGCGGCCGTACAGGTTGCCTCGAAGCCTATTGCTCAGCCACCGGCGTTGCACGCACTGCCCGCGAATTCCTTGAAATCCGCACCGAGCCTTCTCTCCTCCGCAATCTCGACATCGAGAGCATAACCTCTAAGGATGTCTACGATGCAGCTATCGCAGGCGACAAACTCGCCAAGGATGTATTTGAATACACCGGCGAAATCCTCGGCGCCGCATTGGCCGATTTCACCGCATTCTCAGCTCCCGAAGCATTCATCCTCTTTGGCGGTCTCGCAAAATCAGGCGACCTTCTGATGAAACCTCTCCGCGACTCAATGGAGAAAAACATGATGAAAATCTGGAAAGGCAAAGTCAAAATCCTCCTTTCAGAGCTTAAAGAAGCTGACGCTGCCGTGCTTGGCGCAAGCGCACTCGGTTGGGAAGCAAAAATGCCTACCACCGCCTCCGCTCAGGCCCCCGTACCCACCGGCGCACCGACGGGCGCACCCATCCAGTAATAATTATAGACACATTCAAACAAACAATAAAGGCGTCCACACGGACGCCTTTATTGTTTGTTATGTTTTCACTCCAACGTGAGTAGAATTGACTGTTGTGGCGGCACTATCTCAGCATTCGAGAGTCAATCCGTCGTAAGCCAGCTTAACGTTTTCGGGCAACCGGGAGTTCACCTCGGCATGAAAGCCGATGTCGTGGCTCATGTGAGTCAAGTAAGCTCTGCGGGGATTTACTGACGAAATAACGTTCAACGCGTCAGACAGGTTCAGATGGGATATGTGCTCTTTTTCACGCAGTGCGTTAAGCACAAGTGTGTCCACGCCTCTGATTGCGTCGAGAGTTTCCGGCGGTATATGCTTGGCGTCGGTGATATACGCAAGCGGCCCGATTTTGAAGCCTACTATTTCCATCAAATAATGGTTCACCGGGAGCGGAAGCACCTCCACCCCTTTCACCTTAAAAGGTTTCAGTGGCTTAATGATGTGGTCATGCAATACGGGCGCGCCGGGATAAGGATGCTCGGCATAACAATAAGGCACATGGGCGCGCAGCGCATGGTCGACATCGGCCTGACAATAAACATCCAGACCGTCAGGATAGCAGAACGGTCGCAAATCATCAATGCCGCCCACATGGTCATAATGAGAATGAGTAACCAACAGTGCGTCGATGTGCCGGATGTCGGCTCTCAACAGTTGATAGCGCAAATCGGGTCCGGCGTCAATCAAGATATCCACACCTCCGGTCTGTACGAAAGCTGATGCGCGCAGGCGCTTGTCATGCGGGTCGGCAGAACGGCAGACCCGACAGTCGCAACCGATGTAAGGCACCCCGGTCGATGTGCCCGAACCCAATATTTCAAGTTTAAGTTTGTCAGCCATTATTTATTATCGCACCGGCTCTTAGATTCTGAAAGTAGACAACAGTCCGTCTTCAAACACCAGATAAGACCCGTTCTCATAAGTCCACCGTTCAAAAAAGCTGCTGTTGTTATGCCATTTGTTTACATCCGACGGCGTTCCGAGAGCCAGGCGGCACTCATCCCGGGTCATTCCCTCTTCAACTTTGCTCTGACGAATTTTGCCCCACACCTCGTCGGTAATCTGAGGATAGCGCAGATGAGGGTCGTTGAATGCGAAAAGGTCAGCGAAACAGCGTGTGGCCTGACCATCGTCCGCAACGTTCATTTTAACCATGTAAAGCTGCCGGTCAGAAGCCTCAAACTCAATCATAAGCGGGAACGGATATTCTCCGGGACGCACACCCGTGATTCTTACAGGAACATATTTTTCACCGAAAGCATCCTTACCATCGGATGTCAAGCGCCGCGAAGTCAGGATGTAGAAAGTTCTCCCTGTCAACCGCTCCGACACATTATCCACAAGGTCAAGGTCAACGGCAAATGGTATGTCAAGCGAGCGCCGCTTCTGTATGTCGCCTACCGATGACGGAAGTCTGTAGTGCAGCAGACGGCTACCGTTAGTGAAGCTCAGACGAGCCACAGAATCGCCCATCACCGAAGGTATCCGCTCGACACCCGTGTAGACAAGAGTGTCGCCGGCCTCCACTTCCGGGTATCCCTCGAATACCCTCGACAGCCGACTGTCGGTGACCACAAAGCATTTTCCGGACTTCCATGCGGAGAAACCGCCCATGAGGAGGGAGTCCGACAGCACCCGCTCGGGAGAGACAGCGCCGGTTTCGCGCCGCACATCCTTCTGCGTAATCTTCGGCGTGCTCTCTATGCCCGTGAAACAACTTGTCAGGCCGACAGCAAAGAACAGACCGAATGCTGCAATGCCGAATAGTGAGCGTATTCTCATTCAGCCTGCCCCGGGGTCAGCCCCATATTATAGAAAATGAACGAATATATGTCGGCATATTCGTCGATAACTTTTGCTATGGGCTTGCCTGCACCATGTCCGGCTTTCGAATCGATGCGTATTAACTTCGGCTCAGTGCCCGTGTCGGAGGCCTGAAGCATGGCGGCATATTTAAACGAATGAGCCGGCACGACACGGTCGTCATGGTCGGCGGTTGTCACCATTATGGCCGGATATGGCGTACCGTCATTGCTAATATTGTGAAGCGGAGAATAGCCCAGAAGGTAGGAAGCCATTTCGGGAGAGTCGGCCGATGTACCGTAATCAGGCGCCCAGTTCCAGCCAATGGTGAACAGGTGATAGCGCATCATGTCCATGACACCAACCCTCGGGATTGCCACACGGAAAAGGTCGGGACGCATATTGACGGTTGCTCCCACAAGGAGTCCACCATTAGAAGCGCCCTCTATGGCCATATATTCTGGCGAAGTCCAGCCCTCGCGAATCAGATACTCCGCTGCCGAAATGAAATCGTTGAACACGTTGAGCTTGTTCTGCTTCGTGCCGGCCAAATGCCATTCTTCACCGTACTCAGCGCCGCCGCGAAGGTTTGCCTGCGCATAAATGCCTCCGTTTTCGAGCCATACGAGACGGTTCGGCGAAAATGAGGGAGGAAGACTTATGTTGAAACCGCCATAACCATAGAGGTAGACGGGATTTTTGCCGTTTTTCTGCAAATCTTTTTTACGGGTCAAGAATAGATGTACCATCTGACCGTCTGTTGACGGATAGAATACTTCCTCTGTCACATAATCATCGGAATTGAGTCCCGGAACCTCTGTCTTATAGACGAGTCGGCTTTCACGAGTTTCAAAATCGTAGGCATACTGCGCGCCCGGCTCAGTAAACGAAGTGAACGAATAGAACAGTTCGGGGAAGTCAAACTCAGAGGAAAATCCTACGGTGCCTACGCCGGGAAGCTCAATTTCATTCTCCATATTCCCGTTGATGTCGAACACGAAGAGGCGACTTGAAGCATCGCGGTCGTAGACTGCCACGAGCTTGTCGCCGGTAATAGCCACTCCTGCGAGTACGGCGTCGCTCTCGGGAATAACCTCTGTCCAGTCGCTCTTGTCAGGAGATGCGAGATTGGCGCGCATCAGGCGATAGCGCGGCGCCTTATAATTGGTGGTGAAATAGATGCACGAATCCTTAACTCCGAGCAGCCCTATTTCATAATCCTGAGTGGACTCCAGAACCTTAAACTGCGAGTCGGGCTCGCTAAGATTCCGGTATTTTATTGAATTACCGAAGCCTTGACCGCTCGCCATCACGAAAATATAGTCGGAATGGCGAGGAATGTAGGCTGTATGGAAGTAGAGCGGATTGTCCTTATCTTCATAAAACACGGTGTCGGCCGACTGCGGTGTACCGAGCTTGTGATAGTAAATGCGGTGGCCTTCGTTGGCGTTGGAAAATTCCTTGCCGGTTTCAGGGCGGTCGTATGCACTGTAGAAGAACCCGTCCTTATACCACACTGCACCTGTAAACTTCGCCCACTCTATGTGGTCATCCATGAGTTTGCCGGTTCGGTTGTCGATAACGTAGATTTCGGTCCAGTCAGAACCGCTGCGGCTGATGGTATATGCCACATAATCTCCGTTTTCCGACATCGAGATACCGGTAAGAGCCACCGTGCCGTCATCAGAAAGTGCGTTGGGGTCAAGGAAAACTTCGGTAGTGCCGCCAAGCTTATCGGTACGGAACAGAACCGCCTGATTCTTAAGTCCGGAATTCTCAAACAAATAGATTCGACCGTCATTGCCGCGCCACGGCAGACCGCGCTTGGTGTAGTTCTGAGCTGCGGCTATGCGGTTACGCACGGCGCTGCGGAACGGAATCCGACTAAGATAGTTTTCTGTGAGTGCGCGTTCCGCCTCCACCCAGGCGGCAGTTTCAGCCGCGGTGTCGTTTTCAAGCGGTCGATAGGGGTCGGCCACTTCAATTCCGAAATAAGTATCGACGGCCGCTGATTTCGGTGCGTCGGGATATGTCAGCGGCGCCTGGGCTGACGCCGCGATTGCTGTTGCAGACATGATGGTCAAAGCTATTTTTTTCATTCTGTGACAATGATTATTTCTGACTATAGTAATAGGAACCTTCAGTTATAGGAACCTTCCTGATTATTCTTCTTGCGTGGGAGCTACGAAAGGGGACTCTTCGGGATGAAACTCGCCTGCCGAAAGGCACTCGTAAATCTGAAGGCAGGCGTAGGCGTCAAGCGATGCGTAGGCTTTCTGTGCATCCGTAAGCGTCTGCGCCTCCCAGTTGGTGAGACGCTGCGCCTTCGAAATACGGCGGTTGAACACGATTCCATAGACCTTGTTGAGCGCGTTGTCAGCTATGCCAAAATCTTTGACGTAGGACTGAAGCTCAAGCACGCTCTTAGGCTCGAATTTACGCAATTTTGAAAGCGCGTGGATATCATCTTTTATTGACAGCCCAATCTTTAGGATATCAGGGTTCTCGAAAAATGCCACCATCTCATCGGTCATGCCCGTATGGTGAAGCCGGAACAAAAAACACTCCTCCTCAGTGGAAAGCTGAAGAAGTGCCACCGTGTGAACCACGCCCTTCTGGAACGACGGGCGCGTCTCAGTGTCGAATCCCACTCTTGAGCAGCTGGAGAGGTATTTCATGGCGGCACGCACATCGGACGCCGAATCAATCACAATCGAGCGTCCGGGGAATGTGGCCGTAGGGAGTGTTGCAAGTATTTCTTTTGAAATTTCAAGCATTGAAGTCATTTGATTTACAAAAATAGTTGTTTTGAGTGGGTTTGCAATCATCTTACTTGTCAAAACTTAGAGCCGTTAACATATATTATCGAACCCGACTCGGAAGCAGCGCCACCCAAATGCGTGACCTCTCAATCGATTTTCAGAGATGGCACTTCAAGAAACTCGGCCTGCGGGAAATCGCGTCTAACGCAGTTACGTATATACTCACGCGCATCGTCAGCAATGGTCTTATCAGTATCGAAGTGAGTGTTATAGAGCAGATAGCGCAGTTTTATGCCTCGTGTTTTAAGCGATTCAAGCGTAAGAAGAGTATGGTTAATTGATCCCAACTTGCCGTTGGTCACAACTGCCACAGGAAGCCGCCTACTGACTATATAATCTATGGTCAGGATATTGCCGTCAAGAGGCACCATGATGCCACCGGCTCCCTCAACCAACAGAGTGTCACATCGTTGCTCCAGCTGTTGGCGTGCATCGTCAATCACGCTGAAATCAACCTTGCGTCCTTCAAGACGTGCTGCGAGGTCGGCTGATGCAGGATAGGACAAAATCTGCGGAGCCACAAGCTCGAGCGGCTGAGATTCAAGATTGGCACCGGCAATGCTGCGGTGTATTTCTATATCCTCAGAGCGTCCCGTGTTGCCGGTCTGCACGAATTTCTGTGTCAGGACCTTGCGCCCGGCCTTGCTGAGATGGTTCACAAGCCATGCAGTGGCATAACTTTTACCGGCATCGGTGTCAATGCCGGTCACGAACACGGTTTCTTTATCAAATGTTTTTTTCATAGTCAGAAATGTTGCGTTGAACGTAAGTGTCGCTGTGCCGTCAGCGTTGGTGATGTTGTTCATGATGCGACGTATGTCGCCGAGAGACACACGCTCGCGGCTCACGGAGTTAACGCCGGTATATCGAATGTGATGAAGCGCGGCCGATGCTGACTGAAAGTCGAGGTCATAGCGGGCTTCGGAGATTTCCGATGTAGTACCTGACATGGCGATATCTTCTGGTCGGAGGTCGATATACTGTAGTCCGTGCGAACCGAATCCCTCAAAAGTGCCTTTAGTGAAAAATGAAAAAAAGGCCATACCACCGGGACGCAGCTTGTCGGCTATGCGCCGAAGGAATGTAACGGGCGAATTGAACCACTGAATCGTGGAAGAGGACACAAATAAATCAACCGAGCCGTCGGGCAAAGCGGCCGCCTCAGCCTCGGCATCACAGCGTCGCGCGGTCACACGGCATCCACCTGAATTCTCCGGAGCCACAATTTCAGCGATATCCCACAGTTCCACGTCGCAGTCGTCGAGAAGCGGCAGAAACATTGATGTTAACATTCCGGCACCGGCACCTATCTCAATAACCCGGCTGCCTCTAAGAAGCGGCTCTCGGCACTGAGCCTTCATCATGTCAACAAGACGCCCGGCTACGTCGCGCTGTACGCGAGCCTGTGAGTTATAAGTGTGAACCGAGCCGCTGAAACGGGTGCCTATCAAATGCTTGTCGGCTATATATGTATTTATGAGTTTCTGAAAATCTATTATATGATTGCCGTCCGCAACAAAGGTTATGCGACTGTTGGCATCAGCCCAGGCCTTTTTCATGGCTTCGGGAGGAAAAATGCGGTCAGATTCGCTTATTATCACGCGGGTCCATGCTTCGGTTGACGGTGTTTCGGCTCCTGTGGCCTCATCGGCTATCGCAAGCAACTCGCGACTCAGGTCCTCAGGTGTGCGCTTCGGAAGTTCGGGCATGAATCTGAGCAGACCGCTCGCGCCACCGCAAACGCGCCGATAGAATTTCATTGCCGAAATCGCATCTTTAGGTGCGCTCTTGCGGAACAGCTCCTCCGGGATTCCTCTCTCAGAGTCAATCGGCGTCAGCGTGCCGTTCACAGCCACGCGTGCCGTGACAGGCAGCTGCTGGAATCGGCCGAGCGTCTTTTGCGCGTAGTAGACTCCCATTGACCAGGCTATTACGACAATCTCTCCATATTTTTCCAATACTTCGGTGTTAAAATCGAGGAAGGTGTAGTCATAGACCACAGCTATGTCATAGCCCTCTTTGCGTAGGTGTATGAATGGACGTGCGTCCATGCCCCACCCCGCGAAAAGCAGAATCAGGTGCCCGGAGCCGGTTTTACTGACGTATTCCAGCTTCATAGCGTACGCTTTAGGATGTCACAGGCTCTGTCGGCCTGCTCAGTGGTAATGGCCGCGCTCAAACTCAGTCGCAGCCTCTCGGTGCCTGCAGGCACAGTCGGTGTGCGAATCGGGAGCACCTTGACTCCCTCAGCGACCAGACGTTCAGCCAGACTGACCGTTTTTGCAGAGTCGCCTACAACATAAGGTATGATGTGTGACGGAGCCACCTCTGTGCCTTTTATCTGAGAGAGCGCTGAGGCTATGCGGCGTTCCATAGCGGCCAAATGGTCGCGCTCAGCTGTCATCCGGGGAATACGTTCCACAACAAACCGCGTCCATGCCACCGAGATAGGGGGCAATGCCGTCGAAAAAATTAGGCTCCGCGCCTTGTTCACAAGATATTGCCTGATTACTTCCGAGGTTATGGAGAACGCGCCGAAAGACGCGGCGGCTTTCCCGAATGTTCCCACCATGATGTCAACTTCATCGGGAGCCGACGAGGAAGCGGTAAGACCAAGTCCGTCAGCACCGCAGACGCCAAACGAATGGGCTTCGTCAACGTAAAGCATCACGTTGTCAAAACGCCGTTTAAGTGAGAGGAGCACCTCAATGTCGGCACAGTCGCCGTCCATGCTATAGACGCCCTCAACTATAACCAGCAGTGTGGAATAGTTCGGTGCATTCTTTGCAAGCAGTTGTTCCAGATGTTTCCAGTCGTTATGACGGAAACGTACGAACGGGGCTTTTGAGAGAACTATGCCATCAATTATGCTTGCATGGACAAGCCTGTCGGCCACGATAAGCGTTCGGGAATCGGCCAATGCCGATATGATGCCAGTGTTGGCGTGATAACCGCTGTTGTAGAGAAGTGCGCTCCGGCCGCCGTAGCTGTCGCTGAGTAGCCGTTCAAGTTTTTGATAGGGCGACTGTACTCCCGCCAGCAGCCTTGAAGCCGAAGATGTAAGCATCCTGTCTGTGCCTTGAGCTTCATTGAGAAAAGCGTCGACCCAGTCGGTGCGTGAAGCTATTCCGAGATAGTCGTTTGAAGTCAGGTCAATCATTCCCGGAAGAGATTCGGCAGGTATGCGGCGGAGATTGCTCCCGGCTGCGAGGTTATTCAGTGTTTCCTGGAATTTTCTGTGCATTTCAATATGTCGATAGTCTGTCGGATGAGATTGCGCAGTTCATCGTCAGTAATAACATAGGGAGGCATAAAATATACATTCCTGCCGAAAGGACGCACCCATATTCCACGCATCACGCACTCTTTCTGGAAATTGCCGACGTTGACAGGCTCCGCCGTTTCTATGACTCCTATCGAGCCGAGCGTACGCACATCCGTCACATTCGGGAGTGAGGCAGCGGCCGCGATTTCCTCGCGTATGACATCTGATATGTGTACCAGACGGCTCTGCATATCCTGTTCGCGGAGCATTTTCAGCGATTCCACTGCCACGGCGCAGGCAAGCGGATTGGCCATGAATGTTGGTCCGTGCATCATCACTCCGGCCTCGCCACGCGATATGGTGTCGGCCACTTCAGCTGTGGTCAGCACGGCGCTCATGGTCATATAGCCGGCGGTCAGGCCTTTGCCGATACACATTATATCGGGTTCCACTCCCGCGTGCTCCCATGCAAAGAATTTGCCGGTGCGCCAGAATCCGGTTGCAATCTCGTCGAATATCAGATAGAGACCGTACTCATTGCAAAGTCTGCGGGCTTCAACGAGATACTGCGGATGGTAGAACCACATACCGCCTGCGCCCTGCACAATCGGTTCGAGTATCAAGGCCGCCAGTTCGTCGTGGTGTTCTCGGATGATTTTCTCAAGTTCCGCTATGTCGGCAGGATTCCATTCTCCGTCAAACCTACAGCGGGGCTGCGAAGCGAAATAACGCACAGGCAACGCCGAGCCGAAAGCGCCGTGCATACCGGTCTCGGGGTCGCAGACGCTCATGGCATTCCACGTATCACCGTGATAGCCCGAACGGATGGTGAGGAAATTGGTCTTGCGGTGGCTGCCGGAACGGCAGACTGCCGCCTGAACCGCCATTTTCATTGCCACCTCAACGGCAACTGAGCCGGAATCGGCATAAAATATATTGTTCATTGACGGAGGCGCCACCTCAAGGAGCATTTTGCCAAGCTCTACAGCCGGGCGGTGTGTCAGTCCGCCGAACATCACGTGCGACATTCTGTCAATCTGACGATGCGCCGCTTCATTTATGCGCGGATTATTATAGCCGTGGATGACGCACCACCATGACGACATACCATCGATAAGTTCGGTTCCGTCGGCAAGCCTGATGCGTGCGCCTACAGCTGAATCCACCATATAGGTGGGGAGGGGATTTATAGTCGAAGTGTACGGATGCCAGAGGTGGTCGCGGTCGAATGCGTCATGCAATTCTATTTTCAATTCCATCAGATAGTTCCGCTAAGATTGAAATCACAGAAGTGGTCATCGTTCTCATCGTAGAACGAGCCGGAGTAGGTGTAATTGGGATTTGCAAACTCAAAGCGTCCGCTCCAGCGGCCTGTATAATCGCCGGCTGAATCGTATTCGCGGAAATCAACGTCTGAATACGAGTCATAGTCTATACCGGAACCCTGCAGCGAGTAAGTGAGCACTCTGTCATCAGGTTTATAAACAGCTTTACCGGCAGCGTCAATGGAACCGTCGGGATAAACCGTGAAGTGGAAGGTTAGCTCGACTTCGGTATTCTGCCAGTACCCGGTGAGCGTGATGTCACCTTCGACGGGTTCAGCTTCTTCAGCATACGCAGGCGTCGCAACAGAGTCCTCCTCATTATAAACGGTTTCATATTCCTCATCCCAACTGTATGTCGCCGTGGAACTGCCGGAACGGGTAAGAAGTATCAAGGCAACGATACCGCCAACTACAACGAGAATGAGCGGTATAAGCCACCACAAAAACTTTTTTGAATGCTTTTTCTTTTCATCCTCAGTGGGAGGCTCGGGAGGCATCACAATTCCGACTGTAGGCTGAGGGTGGTGAGCTGTCTGAACGGGTTGCTGTGAAATATGAGGCACCGGTGCCCCGCACTGTATACAGAATTTCAGGCCTTCCTGCAAAGGGGCGCCGCATTCCGTACAAAAGCCGTGACTATGTGACTGTGGTTCATCAACAGAAATCTGAGCTCCGCAATTGGGGCAGAATCTACTGCCGTCAGGAACCGGAGTATTACAATTCTTACAAATCATCTTGTATATGTTTTTAATGTCGCAAAATTACAAATTTTTCCGATTTTTCCGTATTTTTGCACTCTCAATAAGTCATGCATGAGCAACCTTGCACGCGTTGCAATCATAATTCCGGCTTTGCCGACTGCCGGCGTTACAACTTTCGTGCGACAATGACGCTCAGAAGCCTGCGACTGCGCTGCACACGGTGTTCGGCTATATGGTGGAACACCGAACTGCTCGATTCTCTCGCCGACAGAGACAATTACTTACAGTTGGATTGCTATACCAACGTTGTTTCATCGCTTTATTTTAAACTATGATTCCATTTCAAACCGATCCCATAACTGCAGCGTTCACCGCCGCACAAAGCAGTGCTCCGGCGGAAAACCCGAAACCAATCGATGTAGAGGATGGATTGCAGCAGCTCAAAGAACTCTCGCTCAATGATTTTCTAAGCGAGTTTACCGATAAAATCGTCCATTTCGCGTTCGACCTTGCCATAGCCATTCTGGTGTTCTATATAGGCAAGTTCGCCATAAAGCGGCTCTACAAAGTGGTGGCCGGAATATGCGCCCGCCGCGAGGTCGACCGGTCACTGACCACATTCATACTCAGTTTCGTAAAGATTGTTCTTTATTTCATCCTGATAGTCACCGTAATAGGCATATTAGGCATCGAGACGAGTTCTTTTTTGGCACTGTTCGCCTCGGCAGGCGTTGCCATAGGTATGGCACTGAGCGGCACATTGCAGAACTTTGCAGGAGGTGTGCTCATACTACTGCTGAAGCCCTATAAAATCGGCGATTACATAGAAGCACAGGGTTATGCGGGATATGTAAGTGAAATCCAGATATTCCACACTATAATCACCACCTACGACAACAAGGCAATCCTGCTTCCAAACGGAGGCTTGTCGACATCGAGCGTTAACAACTGGTCGCGTGAAACTTACCGCCGCGTCTCATGGGAAATATCCATTGCTTACGGCGATGATGTCGAGACAGCCCGCAAAGCAATCCTGGCCATGTTCGAAGAAGACCCCCGTATAATCAGAAACACAACCGATGATATCCCCGCTGATTCAGAACATAAGAGCGACACTCCCGAGAGCGAAACAATGCCGGAAGTTCGTCGCCCGGGATTCTGGCGTCGCATTTTCGGGAACCGCCGGAAAGTGCGCGAAGCTATCGCGAAATGGGAGGAAAGTCACAACGCAAAAATCATGGCATATAAACCGCGTGTAACCAAAGATCCTTCGGTCTGCGTCGGCTCTTTGGCCGACAGCCACGTTGTGATTGAGGCTCGCGCCTGGGTGCTCACTGAAAATTACTGGAGCGTATATTACGACTACAACGAGCGGTTCTACACCGGACTACCGCAGCACGGCATCCACTTCCCCTTCCCGCAAATGGATGTTCATCTGAAGACTCAGGCATAGAGCCGACGCGACGTCAGTCAAGGAGAACGAAAGGAGCCCAATGGAAGGGTTCGCGGGGATATTTTGCCTTGATTGCAAGCTGTGCCTTTCGAAATGCCTCATGACGCTCGTCGCCGTTGGCGAGATTACTGAAAAATTCTGTCATGAACATCCGTGAGGTATTGTCTGCCACTTCCCAAAGCGTCATCACAATAGACTGCGCCCCGGCAAGTTTGAGAGCACGCTGAAGGCCGGTGACTCCTTCTGTCATTGACGGCTCCCCCTTGGCGGTCTCGCAGGCCGAAAGAACCACAAGACGGGTGTTGCTTAAATCCATAAGCGATATTTCCTCTGCGGTAATGATGCCGTCGCTATTGTCGGGGCGCTCATCAGTGTCGTTCCATACCGGGTTGGCATCGGCCAAAATCAGACCGGCGCGCTGCATCGGCAGAATTGATGCGGAGGTGGTGGATTCGGCTCCGCGCCCAAGATATTTCTTGTTGGTCAGGAAGTTGCGGTAAGTCGGTGTGTTAATCTGACTCTGGGCGCAGAAGAAGCCGTGGGTACTCATCAGCAGACATTCCGGAGAATGGCCGTGCATGGCGCTGAAATTCTGCTCGCTGGCATCAAGTTCCAAATGTCGGACGGTCGGGATGCCCTTTGCAGAGAGTATGGAATCAATGGCGTTGACTTCCATTATTGAGCCGTCAAGATGATGCCAGTTGCGCTCGGAAACCTGCGGAGTGGCGTCGTAGGTCACATTGCCGAAAGCCGTCAGCTCGTTGAAGTCTCTTCCTTTGCGCTTCTTCTCAGGATTGGCAACTGAGCCCGTGGTACTCACCAAGCGCATATCGTAAAGCTCTGCGAGCGATTTCTTATCCTCATTTTCAAGAGCATGAATGGCGAGTACCGAAAGATTGCCTACTGGAGAATAATAGATGCGTTCCACTCCGTCAAGATATGGTTCAATAGGCGCCCAGACAGAGTCATATAGCTCTTTGCCGTGAAAGTTGCTGACAGTAGCCCCACGGTTGTAAAGCCGTTTCACCGCGTTGGGTAGCCTGTTGCCGTCAAGGACTGCTATGAGTTCTGCAAGGCGGTCGCCGGTGATTAACGGTACAAACTCCGGCGCTTTCATGCCTTTGTTGCGGAGCACAAGTGCTCCAAAGCGGTCGCCGGTGATTATAAATTCTATGGCAGCTTCATTGGCGGATAGCTTCTTCTGCACGGCACGCCAGTCGGTCTTACGGCTACGGCTCATGCTTTCGGCGCGTGGAAGAAATAGCTATTATATAGAAAGTCGGCCGTGCGGCTATCATTCGGGAAATAATCAATAAGGGCATCCGACATATCCTCAATGCTGTTATCAATAGTATTTATCGTTTCGGATATGGCAGGAAGCACGTTTCCAGTCCGCCTCATCTCTTCACGGAATCTTGTGATCACTGTGATTATCATAGGCAACGCCGATGCGTATACGTCAATACCTGCCAGAGGGTCGTTGTTCGACATCTGCTGCGCAAGGCTCACGGCATATGTCATAGAGGCTGCCTAAACTTGTTAGGCAGCCTCTATGACATATTTTACTATAACGGCATTGGTGTTTCATAGCGTCCGGTCATAAGGGCGCAATCAGTCAGCGCTTGCAGAACCGCATTGCATTACGAAAGCTGTTGCCTGAGGCTACGGCTATGTATATGCCACAAGGAAGTTCTGAAACAGAGAGCGTGTCGGTGTTAGAAGAAGCCACGAGAGTACCGGCGAGTGTATAGACTTCAATTCCGGAAACTCCGGCGCACATAATAGTGTCGGCATTGAGGGAAAACTCCGGCTTGCGGTCGGTCGACACGTTTTCAATGCCAGATGGGTCAATCTCTGTAAGTTTTTCTGGTGTGGCTGTGAAATAGTAGTCACGTCCTCCAATTATGGGATAGTCTGGAAGCTGAAGACTGCGATTCCAGTTATTGACGATGAGGCTGTAACTGCCTGTCGCCTCATTGTGACCGAACACCTTGTAGGTTCTTCCGTTGAGCGTCTGCACGTCAATGGGAGCCTGTCCGGGCCATGCGCCCCATATAGTCTTGTCTCCATAGGCATATACACCCATGGCATCATAACCGGTATTATCTTCTATATAGATGTGATAATCAAATTCCGGAACGGCTTCAGCAACGGCGATTAGCGAGAAGTTGTCGATGGCAAGTGCGGGTGCACCCTGACAGGCATCGCCGCTGGTTACCGAAATATTCCATGCAAGATATAGGTCACAGCCGGGAGCGAAATCCACAGTCAAGACGGCATCTACAGATTTTGTCTCGATGGGCACGTTTGCGGAGCCTGAAGTAGATGATGAGGCCGGAAATTCAGTCACAAAAGCGGCAGGAGCCTCGATCCATTGACGACCGTCGGCAGAAGTCAGGAGTCTTACCGAGAAACCGGCGGCATTGTTGCCGTTGCGGTATTTCTCTACATCATATGCAAGGCTCAGCGAAGTGATTTTGCGACTTCCGCTATTGGTGAAGTGGGCATAGACGTTTACTGCTCTGGTGCCTCCGGCCACACCGGTGGTAATGCCGCCAACGGCACGGTCGGCAGCGTCGGGGCCAAAGTTCCATGTGCCATTTTTTGCATTTGACGGGAGGCTTACGCCGCCTGAATATGTTGTATGGTCAAGGGCTCCGAGGAAAGTGCCGACGGCGCGGGGCGAATCTGTGCGGTCAATACGCCATCCCTCAGGGAGCGAAGCATCGGCGGCATCACCCATCGTATCGAAATCCTGAGAATATTCCGTATCCTCAGAGCTTACTGACACCGAGGGATTCTCGGGCATCACAGTGACCGCTTCGGCCACAGTGACCTGTGCCTGACGTTCAAAACCGCCGGCTTTAACACTAACCGTATAGACTCCGGGCACTGTTGAATGGAACACGCCTTCAGGAGTGACTGTAGCGTCGGCTGACGAAACACTGTATTCCACATTATCCTGAGGCAGAACAAGTCCGAATGCATCGGTGACTTCAGCGCTGAGTGCTACAGTTGCGTCATGATGGCTGACGGTCTGCACGAATTCAGCAAGCACTTTTGAAGCGCGTAAGCGCATATCAACGGCATCGGCGTCACTGACTGATGCCGGATGGCTCGTTATCGTAGCCGGGTCCTCGCCGAAAATAAGTCCGTATTCCATGCAGGCTGCCATATAAGTGCTCATGTCAGTCGGGTGGCGGTCATCCTGAAACCAGGGTGCAAGCCCCTCTGAACCCTTCTCGTCATACATATCTTGATAGGCAGTCATCACGGGACAAAGAATGATTCCGAATTCATCGGCCACGTCACGATAGTTCTGCAGAAATATGTCGTTGAAAGCTGAAAAATTGCTCCAGTCGCCTGCGTAGGCCCAGTTGACCGGCATTATTATTACTGCATTGGGGTTAGGACAGCTGGTGCGGATATAATTAACCCAGCGCTCTACATTTGCGCGAAAAGTCTCAATACCTGTCCTCGGAAGGCTGCTCTGTTCCTGAAGTATGATGTGGCTCCAAGGCTGTGAACGCACCATCATTTTAGCGCCGGGAAGACCGTCGGCTGCGAGGCCGTCGCCTTCATCCCAGTGAGTCGCAAGAGATTTGCCGAGGAGGGTATGTTTAGTCCATTCAGCGTCCTTACCCATCGATTCAGCTATGTCGTTGAACATGGCGCTCTGGTCGTTGTAATGAATAAGAGAGTTATTGAGTGAGAGGACAAGGACTTTCTCGGGGAGCTCAGGCACAAGAACCGTATTTGCTGGGCGTACAGTCATTTCTGCCGCCACTGACTCAACGGGAGTCATTGTGTAGGTACCGCTACCGTTTTCATTGAGAACAATAGTGATGTCGTAAGTTCCGGGAGGCGTAGCCACAGTGCCTTTGCCCCCCTTTACGAGTGTGCCTTCAAGAGGCGACTCTGTGGTGGCGTCGGCAGTCATGCCCCAGACACCGGCCATACCAAGCCGCTGATAGAGACACCAATGCGAGAGGCCGTCGCTTCCGGCTCGCATCGTAACTCTACCGGTAAATTCACCTGCATTCTGTGTAAGGTTAAGGCAGCCATCAGTGTTCATGTAGTTCCAGCCATTAAAATCGCCGACCATGTAGACTGATGTCAAACCGGCCATGTCCTCATTAGGCTCAAGAAGCAAAGTAGCGACACCGTTGTCAATGGTGAGTACGACACGGGCGCAGTTAAAGGTTATTCCGCCACATGAAATGTTATCATTAGTGCCGGCTTTCATAACATATGGCTCCGACATGGTTATGGAAGAGCCGTTTGAGCCAAAGTTGCAGGCAGAGCTCCAGTCGGCATCGGCAATTTTGAACGAACCGCTTATAATCTTATCGCGAAGCTCAAAAGTAGTGTCGTTCAGTTTGTTGAATTCCCATTCTTCAGTAGGGTCCCATCCGTTGACACCGCGCATATATATGCCTGAATGATTGATTTCAGGGTCTTCGGGCTCAACCCAGTCAGGGTCGGATTCGGCAAAAACTGCGGATATGCTTATGTCATCAAGAGCAAGTCCGGGAGCCTTGTCTGGTGTAGAGCCACTTGCCACTGAAATGTTCCAGGCGAGATAAACCTCTCCGCCGGGGAGGATGTGAGTGCGCAACGTCTTATCGGTTACCGATGTTACCGTAATCGGCACTACTGCCGAGCCTGCAGTCTCTGAATCAGGCTCGAACCGAGTGAGGAATGATTCGCCGGCCGGCGTCCATTTATCGCCGTCAGCCGAAGTATAGAGCTGAACCTGAAATCCTGCTGCATTAGCGCCCTTACGATATTTTTCAATGTTATATGAAAAATTCAGATTAGTGATAATCTGAGCAGGGTCATCATTTGAAAGACAGGTCATTACGCTCACACCACGCGTGCCGTTCGACACCGTAGTGGTAAGGCCACCGATTGCACGGTCGGATGAATCGGGCCCAAAGTTCCATGTACCATTTTTTGCATTTGAAGCAAGGCTGACTCCTCCGGAATACATCACTTGCGAGGAAGCAGCAGTCCATGCACCAACGCGCCGCGGAGCACTCAGATTGCGGTCGACCTTCCATTCGGCCGGCAGGACGAGCGTAGGCGCTCCGTTCTCCCACATGGAATTGAAATTTTCACTGACCGCGGGCTGTTCTGCCGTCAGGCCAATGGCAGCCGATGCATACGGGGCTGAAGCCATACCGAACACAGCCGCTATTGACAAGATTAGATTTTTAGCTTGTTTCATGATATGTTGGTTTTAAACTGATTGTTTGTGCGTCAAGCATTCTCTACGGGAGAGACAACGCAAAGTTACAGTCAGCCACCAACAATTCAAGTCGGCAATTTTCAAAATGTAGATAAACAAAACGAATAATTAACTGAATATCACGTTATTCGGCACACATCATGACATATAATCTGTAGATAGACGCCCTCCTTTCCCCAATGCAGAAAGAGCCAGAATGTCAGCTTCGAAGGTGTCACGACTGACGGCGCGGTTTCGCATTTGAGTGCGATAATTATATACCGTAGACTCGGAGCAACGCAGGAAGCGGGCAATCTCGCCGCTTTCCTTAATGCCAAGCCAAACCAGCGCATAGACGCGAAGTTCGGTGCTGAATTTTTCAACCGGAGAATAACGCTCGCCTTCACGCAACAGCGAGTTCAGATTGTCAACAAAATCAGGATACAGGGAAAGAAAAGCCCGGTCAAAATTCTCAAAAAACTCCGCAATCTCCCTATTGACATAACGAGAAGAATTAATGGCACGCACGACAGGTGCAAGACTCCCTTTGGCGGCTATCTTGCCAAGCTCGGCGCGAAAGGCCTCCATTTTGCGCAGATAGCTGAGACACAACTCCATGAATGACGTTATATACCGTTCTTTCACCCGGCTTTCTTCAGCGAGCCGAGCATTAAGGACTTTCATCGAACGGTTGACTTCTCGCAGACTTTCGTTAGAGCGCGACAGGGCACGGGCACTCTCGCGAAGTTGACGGTTTTTGGTGCGAACTATCATAAATGCTATGAGCGCACCGGCAGCGGCACAAATGACAATGATTGTGATAACCGTCACCATCATATCGTGATGGTGTCTCCGCTCCATATAAGCGCGATCAATTCTGCTTATGGAATTAGCCATATCAATCTGACGCTTCGAAAAATGGCTGTCGGCTGCATCGGCCGCGCTCCGGCTTATGTAACGATAAGCGCGGTCAACATCACCTTTATCGAGAAGCAGCGCGGCAAGCTGAGGGAGTGCCCGGTAATTCCGCACCCCGTGGCTCAAATCGGAAATGGCCGCAGCAATCAGATAGGATTCGGCCTCATCCTCCTTGTTTACAGCCAGGCACACCTGCGCAAGATTATAATAAAGCGATGCAGCTTCCTGTGAATCATGGTCAATGAGCGAAAGGCGCCCTATCAAAACTTCTTCGGCCGCCTCAGGATTGCCATCGGCAAGGAAACGGTTGGCGGCGACACTCACTCGACACGGGTCAACAGAAAGAACCGAATCACGGAAAGCGAAAACCCTCGCTGCATAGCCTTTTGACAGCGCTCCGTCAAGCGACCGCCGCGAAAGCGTGTTGTACAATTGCACCCCGAGGACATAATACCTCACAAGAGTTGAATCAGGCATATCTGACGGAACAAGGGACTCGAATATCTCGGCTGCCTCCTTGGTCATATAGCCCTGCGTGTTGTAAAGTGACGCAAGCTTCATAAGACTGCGAGAGAGTACATCGGCATCGGAATGGGGATTACGCACCGAACGAACAGCCTGCAGAGTGTGGTCGAGTGCACGATGCAAATCTATATCTGAATAGGCTTCGGCTGCATTAAGATGGGCCTGAGCCTCGCCACCCTCCCCCACAAGCGATACAGCAACGGCCGAGAGGCTATCGGCAACGGCAAGCGCACGCGAAAAATTAGCCGAGTTATCACGCACAAGCGCATCAAGAGTCCGCAGACCGGATGATTTTCCGGAAGACGAGTCAGCTTGATGGCTACACGATGTGAACGATAACAACAGTATGACTGCAAAAATAAGCCGGTGCATAACATTAAACTGGTTTCCTATAAAGATAAAACAATTTTATGTACTATTTTGACCAATAAGCCCAATAAGTGGCAATAAGCATAAAAAACAGATTCGGGAATTTCCGAATCTGTTCTGTTGGTGGCGGGTGAAGGACTCGAACCTCCGACCTTTGGGTTATGAGCCCAACGAGCTACCACTGCTCCAACCCGCAGTATTTTGATAGTGCAAAGGTACGCATTATTTTGGGAAAACAAATTATTTTTCGCAAAAATATATGTTAAAAAACATAATTTTTAGAAAATCATCGTGCAATCAGGAGAGAATTGCCTCAGAGAACTGCAATTCTTTTCGAAATCAAGGGCAGTGATAAATGGCTATAGGGATAAATCCGGGAAGCGTGGGAATCGATTCGGCAGTAAAGCCGGGCTGAGATGAGGCATGATTCTGACTCGATATATGCCATTCACCAGCGCGCAGACGCTCCGGTAGACCGAAGTAGAAATGGCATAAAGCTATGCCCATATCGATAACCGGCATCCACCCCTTTCCTTTATAATAGAACACCACTTCGTCGGAGCGCACAAGCACACGCCACGGCTGAGAGTTGAGAGACGAAGGTGCGAGTCTCATCATTTCAAGCGCCCGACGAAAAGGGCTGTCGGTCGGAACGGGAGTTGAGAAGTCATCGGCATAAAACAATTTGTCAAATGACTTACGCGATGCCGAGCGGAACATTGCGGATGTGATTTTCTCTCTAAAACGCCGCCGGTCAGCAACATATCCTACCGGCACAACGAGCCGCAATGTCTCCCCTTCCGGGAGCTCGGCGACACCACGGAAATCTGATGCTTTGAATGTTCCCCCTACCCAACAAGTACCGAGGTCATGTAGCGCAGCACGAAGAACCACCTGCTCGCCGACAAATCCCAATGAAAGCAGCGAAGGCAAGTCGGGCGCAGACGCGGCAATAATGTAAACGGAAGCGCCTTTAATTGAGCCATAGGTGCTTGGCAGTGGTTTATCAATACTGCTAAAATCGGAAAGTCGCAGGCTATAGTTGCCTCCGAACGGTGTGACTGCACCGGCTATGAAACTTTCAATACGCTCAAGAGTGATGGAAGTCAGCCGGCGTCCGGCATCGAATGTACGTACAGAATGACGAAGCTCTACCGCTTTCTGCCATTCAATATTCTGAGTATAGTCAGTCATAATGATAATTCAAACGGAATCAAGGGGTATAAAAAGAAAATTGATTGTCTCCCGACAATCAATCTTTGTTAACCTTAAATCTAATACCATGAAAAACACAATGCAAAAGTAATGTGTTTTTATGTATCTGCAAACAAATATGCGGCAAATTTCTACCAATTAACATTAATTAACATCAAATTAGCAATTTTCTAAGTTTTATGCCGCATTATGCGCCAAATTAATGCCATTTGCTTTCGTTTTGTCATTTCTACAATGTAGACGCAGTGTAATTACGACTCTTATCGGCTAATTTACAGAACAACAGGCAGAAATAAAAATATCCGGCATCGCTTTTGGCTGATGCCGGATACTTTTATTGATGATATATGAAAAATCAGTCTTTAACAAGATTATGACCTGTCATTTCAGAAGGCTGAGGCACTCCCATGATGTGAAGGATTGTGGGAGCGACGTCAGCGAGGATGCCGCTTTCAACCTTGGCATTTGTGTCAGAGGTGACGTAAACGCAGGGCACGGGGTTAAGCGAGTGGGCCGTGTTGGGTGTTCCATCAGGATTGATGGCATTGTCGGCATTGCCGTGGTCGGCAATTATTATGGCCTCATATCCATTGGTCTTAGCTGCCTCAATGACCGCGTTGACACAGTTGTCAACTGCGTCGACAGCTTTTTGAATGGCTTCATAGACTCCGGTGTGTCCGACCATATCGCCATTGGCGAAATTCACGACAATGAAATCAAACTTCTTTGAGTCAATGGCCTCGACAAGGCGGTCTTTCACCTGATAGGCGCTCATTTCGGGCTGGAGGTCGTAAGTGGCAACCTTGGGGGAAGGCACGAGAATGCGCTCCTCGCCGTCAAAAGGAGCCTCACGTCCGCCGTTAAAGAAGAATGTCACATGGGCATATTTCTCTGTTTCGGCAATGTGAAGCTGCTTAAGCTGACGCGATGAGAGATACTCTCCGAGAGTGTTGTCAACATTTTCTTTGTCGAAAAGAATGTGAACACCCTTGAACGACGCATCATAGGGGGTCATACAGTAGTACTGTAGGCCGGGAATAGTTGTCATGCCCTCTTCCGGCATATCCTGCTGTGTGAGAACCACTGTAAGCTCTTTGGCGCGGTCGTTGCGGTAGTTGAAGAATATGACACAGTCGTCGGGCTTGATTGTGCCGTCAACAGTAGAATTGTTAATAGGCTTGATAAATTCGTCGGTGACGTCGGCATCGTACGACGCCTGAACGGCTGCGGCCATATCGGTAGCCTGAACGCCTTCGCCTTTCACGAGAAGGTCGTAGGCTTCCTTGACGCGGTTCCAGCGTTTGTCGCGATCCATAGCGTAGTAACGTCCTACTACTGAAGCTATGACGCCGGTAGTCTTGGCGCAGTGCTCCTCGACCTGTTTGATGAACCCGAGGCCTGAGCGGGGGTCGGTGTCACGTCCGTCCATGAAGCAGTGGATATAGACTTTCTTAATGCCATACTCTTTGGCTATGTCGATTAGTGCGAAGAGATGCTCAAGCGATGAGTGGACGCCGCCGTTTGAGCACAGACCCATGAGATGCAGGGCACGGTCGTTGTCGCGGGCATAGGAATAGGCAGCCTTGATGGTGGGGTTCTCCATGATTGTGCCTTCCTGAATGGCCTTGTTGATTTTCACGAGGTCCTGATAGACGATGCGCCCGGCTCCGATATTAAGGTGTCCAACCTCGGAATTGCCCATCTGGCCGTCAGGCAGGCCTACATTTTCGCCAGAAGCCTGAAGTTCTGAATGAGGATATGTTTTAAGAAGATAGTCCCAGTAGGGTGTAGGAGTTGAATATATGACATCGCTCTTGGAGTGGTTGCCGATTCCCCATCCGTCGAGAATCATCAGTAATGCTTTCTTTCCCATGATGTATTATTTTTATTGTATTGATTTAGCGGTACAAAATTACGGAAAATTTATAAATTATTGAAATTACGAGCATCTCTTTTATCGCACAGGCTCCAAACGGGAAATAGTGTGCCGGTAAAAGCAAAATTAGTTTACTTGTTGGATGAATATCAGAGCAACTATTTGCGAACGGCGGCAACACGAAGGCCGTCAATCGCCACTTTGCCATCGGCCGCAATGCGGCGCACCGCATCAGCCACCCGGTCGGTACTCATCCTCAAAGCGGCAGGGAGAGTGCGCACGTCGACGCCACCCTCTCTCGTTTCAATTGCGGCAAGAACAACGGCATCGTCGTCGGCGCGCGCAGACGCATCAGAGCGCCGGGCACGGCATAGGTCACATTTGCCACACGGCTCCTTAGGGTTCTCGCCGAAATAGCGCAACATCAGGTTTACCCTGCATCCGTTGCCGGCAAAGGCAAACCGCTTCATGGCCTCGATGCGCTGCTCCATACGCTTCCGGCGCTCTTCATAAACGCCACAAGGAATGCGTATGGCGGAATTGGGCTCTCGCGAAGTGTTATAAAATATATATGGCGACATTCGGCGCGGCACATAATGAACTACGTGCATACGGCCCAGAAGGAGAAGAGCCTCATAGACAGTCTGTTCGGTATAGCCAAGCATGGAGGCTATCAGAGATTCATCTATAAAGGCGTAATCGGCGAAAAGGCCTGTGTAGTTGCGCAGAAGCGCCTGAAGCACGCGGTCGGCCTCCGCGGGGAGCCTCAACCCGTAAAGTTCATGTTTCTCGACAAGCATCATGACACGCGGACGCATAACCGTCTCATCAGAAAACGTGATATACCCGGCTTGTGTCAGTATAGTCAGGGCCGCATGAGCCTTCTGCTGATTAAGACCGTAGCGCTCGCAAAAAAGCGGGAAATTAAATTCAAACAGGGTGTTATAACCTTCCTCAACTCCTACTCCGAGGAACACCGAGGCCTGCTCATAGACCTGTTTAATAAACTCACGGTCCGGGAAAGCCTCGCTTAGTCGCCTGCTGAGAGTGGCTGAATCATAGCGCGAACAAATGAGCACGGCAAACGACTCTTTCCCATCGCGACCGGCTCGCCCGGCTTCCTGATAATATTCTTCAAGCGAGGATGGCAAATCATAATGCACCACCATTCTGACATCGGGCTTATCTATGCCCATTCCGAATGCATTGGTAGCCACCATAATGCGCTTCTCGCCCGATTTCCAGCGGTTCTGACGGTCTACCTTTTCCTCTGGCGAGAGTCCGGCATGATAAAAACCAACGGAATGTCCGTTCTGAGCAAGTATGCCGGCAAGCTCTCCGGCACGACGGCGCGACCTGACATAGACGATAGCACAGCCGGGCACATTGGTCATTATTTCAAGTAGTTTGCCGGTTTTATCCTCAACATTTCGGACTATGTAGGAAATGTTGTTGCGGGAAAAACTGAGGCGGAATATGGCGGGCTCCTTCATGCCGAGTTTGTCGGCGATGTCGGCTATAACCTCGGGGGTGGCCGAAGCGGTGAGAGCAAGAACAGGCGCTCCGGGAAAATTCTTACGCAAACCGCCGATTGACAGATATGAAGGGCGGAAATCGTAGCCCCACTGGCTTATGCAGTGTGCCTCGTCGACCACTATTCGAGCCACATTAAGCTGACGAATTGTGTCGGCGAACCCCGGCGAGCTGAGTTTCTCCGGCGACAGATATAGGAGCCGCGTCTTTTCAAGCCTCGCACGGTCAAGAGCCAGCCTGGCCTCACGCCTGGTCAAACCGGAATGCAGACACACGGCGCAGACTCCGCGCTCGCGAAGGTTGTCGACCTGGTCCTTCATCAGCGAAATGAGAGGGGAAATGACCACTGTCAGCCCCGGGCGGGCAAGAGCTGGGACCTGAAATGTGAGTGACTTGCCGCCGCCGGTGGGAAGAAGGCCTATGGTGTCGCGCCCGGAAAGGAACGACATAATTATTTCCTGCTGCGCGGGACGGAATGAGTCATACCCCCAGACATCGCGGAGAATCTGATGAATGAGCTGACGGTCGTCGTCCATGCGATCAGGGAAAGAGTTATGAAAATGAGTAAGAATCAGTCATTAAACCGAATCTCCTTCACCATAAGCTGCACCTGTGCCGAAGCATTATGACGCTTGTTCTCCTCGATGGTGTAACAGATGTCGAATTTACGGCCGGAGTGAACGGCATCGAACAAAGGAGCGGCATTGAAAGCAATGCCTCCGAACACTTTTCCGGAGGTGTCGTCGACGAGTTCGAGCTTTATGTGCTCAAGCTGCTTGCCGACAACTTTCGACGAGCCGAAATCGGTGACATTACGAGTACAGAACACCGGTTTCTGATTGCCCGGGCCGAAAGGAGCGAAGCGTTTGAGCAGTGCAATAAGCTCAGGCGTAATCTCGGCAAAAGTAAGGTAGGCGTCAATGTCAAGCTGCGGAGTAAGCTGTCCTGGCTGAATGTTGGTTGCCACATACTCTTCAAAACGGCGCGTGAACTCATGGATATTTTCTTCCTTAAGCGAGAGGCCTACTGCATAGGGGTGGCCGCCGAAGTTCTCAAGGAGGTCGCGTGTGGAGTCAATGGCCTTATAAATATCAAAGCCCTGTACTGAACGTGAGGAACCGGTAGCGAGACCGTTAGACTGTGTAAGCACGACGGCGGGCTTATAGTAAAGCTCTGTAAGACGCGAGGCCACTATGCCAATAATACCTCTGTGCCAGTCTTTATTGTAGATTACGATAGCCTTTTTGTCGGAATGACTCTCATCGCGACTCGCCAGAAGGGTGGCAGCTTCTTCGGTTATGCGCTTGTCAAGCTCCTTGCGGTCCTTGTTGTACTGATCGATGGCCTTTGCGCGCTCGGTGGCTTCATTGACATCGCGAGCCACGAGAAGCTCAACCGCCTCGCTTCCGCTCTGCATTCGTCCGGAAGCATTGATGCGCGGTCCGATTTTGAAAATGACGTCGGAGATTGTGATTTCCTTTGAGGTCATCTGCGATATGCGCATTATGGCTCGCAGGCCCATGTTGGGATTGGAGTTGAGCCGACGCAGGCCATGGTAGGTCATGATGCGGTTCTCCCCTGTCATGGGCACTATGTCGGCAGCTATGCTTACGGCCACAAGGTCAAGCATTCCCTCAAGATCAGTCTGAGGAATGTCGTTTGACATTGAAAATGCTTGCATGAACTTATAGCCTACGCCACATCCTGACAAATCATGATAGGGATAAGAAGAGCCTTCAAGTTTCGGATTGAGAATGGCCACAGCTGCAGGCAGTTCATCGTCGGGAACATGGTGGTCGCATATAATGAAATCGATGCCATGCTCTTTTGCGTAGCGGATTTCATCGTTGGCCTTTATTCCGCAGTCAAGAATGATGACGAGTTTGACATCCTGACGGACGAAATCGTCGATTGCGCGTTTCGACACGCCATAGCCTTCATCATAACGCGTCGGGATGTAAAAATCAATATTCGAGTAGAAATTACGGAGGTATTTATAGACCAATGCCACGGCTGTAGTGCCGTCAACATCATAGTCGCCATACACCATAATTTTCTCCTTGCTACCCATGGCTTTGTTAAGCCGTCTGACAGCGAGGTCCATCTGCGGCATCAAGAACGGATCGTGCAAATCGCTAAGTGAGGGATTGAAGAACTTCTCAGCCTCCTCAACGGAACGCACGCCCCGCCCGACCAGCAGCTCACTTACAGGAGGCACACCGGCATACTTGCGAGCGAGTGCCGCCTCTAATTTTTGTTGTTCGGATGTCAGGGGTAAGTAATTCCATTTACTTATCATTTATGTTGTTTTTTTATTATCATGGCTTGGGGCGCGTTGGCGCCGGAACCTCAGACAGACAGGCCGTTAGGCTGATCTGCGCGGTGGAGAGAGCTTCTGGAGGAAATTGTAAGGCCAACAGGGAGAGACAGTCCTTGACATCCTCGGCGGAGCGATATGCAAAATTAGAGAAAATATTCCTATATTTCTATAACCGTGAAATATTTTTTTAGTATATTTTTTAGCACCGATTCGATAATAAATGTTAACGGTTGACACCGATTAAAACTATTTTGTCGTAACTTTGCCGATGTATGGAGTTTTTACATTCAACCGAGTTTTTCGTAATAGCGCTCGTGGTCGCAGCCGCTGTCATAGCACTGATAGCCATTCCGCGACATCACGGACCGACGGAGGAGCATTTAGTGGCCACGGATTTGATTCCTGAACAGTTCGACAGCGTTGGAACAGAGCCGGCCATTGAGGTGATATGCGGTGAGAATGGCACAGTTACACTCGTCAGAACCGGGCTGGAATATGTTACGATGAACGGTGCCCTTAGCCTTAAGGTGGAAGTCAGAGGATTCAGCATTTTCATCACTGAACGTCTGACAGAAGGTAATGAGTGGGGGCTGCCTGCCGCTTCCGCCATGGCTTCGCTTGATTTTCTGGCTACCGAGCGCTATTCGTTGCGCTACGACTCCCCCGCCCTTTCAATGGCAGCGACTCTGTCATTCAACAACACTCCGGGCTACCACCGAAAAACTTTGCTACAGAGATAAAAGGTTGCGCTACCGGCTGCGATGCCTGGAAAAATGGCCTTTTGTCGGATTGTGTTTCTGTGGATTAGTCACCACGTCAATGCCGTAAAGTTCACGCGCCTGCGAAGGGAGCAGAATCTTTACCGATTTGTCGGGAATATTCCATGTGTTGAGAAAAGGCTTCATCTCGCTTTTCAGACTATCCATCAGCGGGATGATGTTGCGGCGGTAATAGGCTTCCGGATAGTCTTTCTGCGGATTGATTATCAGAATGAAACGCACACGGTCGAAGTTCAGTTTTTTAAGCGGCAGCGGAAGGTCTATTTTGCGCTGAGCGCCGTGGCGCCCCTCAAACAAAGCCTTGAGCAACGAGGCGGAATCAACAAATTTTTTGGTTATGTCGCGCAGGTATTTATGGTAGTTGTCATAAGCCACCCAGTTGGCAGGCAACGGACGCCCGTTCAACCGCAGGTCGTGAATGCTTCCCGACGATTTGTTTGGAGCCGACTGCTTGGCCTCAATGAAATAATGATGCCCATTGATGACCGAAACACACTCGCACGTCATATTGTTCTGCGTACTTCCGTGGCAGCATATGTGCATCAGAGGGTCCTTTTCGATGCGGTAGCAGTTGCCGTCATCGAACGTGAAGGTCATGCCGGATTCCACAAAGCTTATCATAGCGAAAGCTCCTCCTCATAAAGTCTAATCGACTCTTCGATAATGGGATTGTCGGGCATACCGTCGCGCAAATCGCACACTGTGGCCGTCTCGAAATATTCGCCTGAAGTGTCGGCTATAGGATTAAATGATATAACCGGGATAGAGCAGTTTTGCTGCTGCGCGATAAGGTAAAGCTTTTTTATAACGAAATAAGAATGGCTTGAGATAAAAAATTGCATACCGGCGCGGGCAAGCATGGCAATGATGTCAATCATTTTCACCAGTATACCGGGGTGTAGGCCAACCTCAGGCTCGTCGATGAAAACGGCCGAGTCGCGGCTCAGAAATCGGTTGGCAATCAGGGCATCGAAGATTCCGAGTTTCTTAGTGCCTTCCGAAGTTATGCCGATGTCGTAAGTGCCGTTGCTCTGCTTGTACTCCCACCGGTTTCTGTCGCGGTTAAACGCTATGCTGCCGCCAAGCGATTCCTTGAGTTTTTCTCTGACGGCGGCCAGACTTTTTGACTGCGAGTCCTTCGAGGCGTGTTCAAGCGCGAGGACAAGGTCATAGTAGGTGTCGTCGAAGCCGTAAGGAGTATTGTGCTCACGATGATAGCGAATAATATCAATTAGCGAGAGCACTTCCTTTGCAGGCATAAAAACGGAATTGGCCTTAACCGGAGGCATTTCGGAGCTTACTTTAATCCCTCCGTCAGCAGCAATCTTAAAACTGATTTCTCCCTTCCCTTTCTCTGTCATGGAAAATTGCAAATCGCCGCGATACGGGCGATGGACGAGTTCGGCAAGTCCGTTTACGCGAAAAGTGTCGGTAAGCTTTTCGGCAAGTATGCGGTCATCCAATCCGGCGTCAACGTTGCGAGCAGACAACTCCATTGAGCGCCTGACGGCATACAGCGTCTTGAGCAAAGTGGTTTTGCCGGATCGGTTCGGGCCGATAAAAAGATTAATTTTGCCAAAAGGCGAATAGCTGAGATCGGCAATCGGGCCGAAATCTTTGAGTTTTACTGATTCTATCATGGCAAGTTAACGGCTTTTAATGCAATAGGAAGCACCTGCGCTTCAAAATCAAAAATAGAACAAAATCGCGTCTAAAGCAAGAAAGCACTAACAAAAAGGCAAAAAAGGCAAAAAAAAGCGGAAACACCTTAAAAGGCATTTCCGCTTTTATATTATTACGGATGTGATTCCCGAATTATTTCAGGGCGTCTTTAACGGCGTCATTAGGCACCATTTCTTCTTTAAACATATAGGCACCTGTTTTGGGGGATTTCACCATTTTGATGACTTTGCTATATGTACGGCCTTCACCTTTCTGAAGAGAGGCCACTGTTTTCTTTGCCATATCTTAGGTTTATTTAATTTCTTTGTGAACAGTTACCCTTTTGAGAATGGGGTTATATTTTTTGAGTTCGAGACGTTCAGTGGTGTTCTTACGGTTCTTGGTAGTGATGTAACGAGAGGTTCCGGGCATACCACTTGCTTTATGCTCGGTGCATTCGAGAATTACCTGCACGCGATTACCTTTAGCTTTCTTTGCCATCTTTATTAAAAGTCTATGTAAGTGATTTCAGTTAAATAGCCGTTAGCGGCAGCCTGCTTGATAGCTGCGTCGAGGCCGAGTTTGTTGATTGTACGCAGACCTGCTGCGGAGATGGTGAGGTTAATCCAAGCGTCCTGTTCAACCCAATAGAATTTCTTATTGAAAAGATTGACGTTGAAACGACGTTTTGTGCGACGCTTCGAGTGCGATACGTTGTTACCTGTAATCGCTTGCTTGCCTGTAATCTGACAAATCTTTGACATGGCTGTTTAATGAGTTTATCTTGTTTTGTGATTATTACATCTATCGTTTGTGGCCGCCATCTCAGTTCTCATATCACCGTTAATCGCATCATTATTAACAGCTTTAAAAGGATGAGCCACAAAACAGAGTGCAAAGTAAGCTATTTTTCTGAAACTTACCAAATTTTTTTAGTCTCATTTTATATTATTTCCCATTGTTTTGTAAATTTGCGTCAAAACTTAATGATTATGGACAACGGATATTTCAGAGCGGCGGCCGTATCGCCGAAAGTAAGGCCGGGCAACGTCGACTACAACACGGCGAGCATCAGCGAATGCTGCCATAAGGCGGCTGCCGGCGGAGCAAAGCTTATCGTCACCCCCGAGCTTGCCATTACAGGCTACACCTGTGCCGACCTGTTCCACAACAAGACTCTGATTGACGCGGCGCTTGATGCCCTCGGCACACTGGCGGAAGCCACTGCCGACATTCGGAGCGCCATATCCGTCGGCATACCGATGATTTACAATGACAGCCTTTACAACTGTGCTGCCGTGATTTGCGGCGGCTCGATAGCAGGCGTCGTTCCGAAGCAATTTTTGCCGTCATACAATGAATTCTACGAAAAACGTTGGTTCGCATCCGGAAGAGATGTTGCGCCGGGAAGCATGATTCAGACCCGTCAGGGCGATGTGCCGTTCGGAAATCTGATTTTTGAATATGACAGCGTGAAGTTCGGCATAGAGATTTGCGAAGACCTGTGGACTGCCATACCTCCGTCGACGCATCTGGCGCTTCAGGGAGCGACCGTGATAGCCAACCTGTCGGCCTCCGATGACCTGTCAGGCAAATACGACTATCTGAAGTCGCTGATTAAGCAGCAGTCGGCCCGCTGTCGCTGCGGATATGTCTATGCAAGTGCAGGCTTCGGAGAATCATCGACCGATCTCGTATTTGACGGCAAAGGCCTAATCGCTGAAAACGGCTATATGCTCTGCAACACCCCGCGCTGGCAGGACGGCCCGCTCACAGCCATGGCCGACATTGACATAATGGCTCTGACACGCGACAGAATGCACACCACATCATTTGCCGACAGCCGCGACGCCGACACCGCACCCAAAGCGCGAACAATAATTTTGGAAACCGAGGAGACTCCGTGCGACGACTCCCTGCTGCGCAAGGTCTCGCCTCTCCCCTTCGTGCCTGCTGACGATGCTTTGGAGTCACGCTGCGTGGAGATAACAAACATTCAGGCGGCAGGCCTGGCGCAACGTCTGAATGCCACCGGATGCAAGACTCTGGTTGTTGGCATTTCAGGCGGGCTTGACTCTACGCTGGCTCTGCTTGTGGCTTGCAAGGCGTTTGACCGTCTGAAGCTACCGCGTACAGGCATAATAGGAATAACCATGCCGGGCTTCGGCACAACCGGACGCACCCACAGCAATGCGTGCGACCTGATGAAGGCTTTGGGAGTGACATTCCGCGAGATACCGATAGCCAAAGCGGTGGAAGGGCATTTCAGCGACATCGGTCATGACCCCAAAAACATTGACGTGACCTATGAAAACTCTCAGGCTCGCGAGCGCACACAGATACTCATGGACGTAGCCAATCAGGAGAACGGTATGGTGCTCGGCACGGGCGACCTCTCCGAACTGGCTTTAGGATGGGCCACCTATAACGGCGACCAGATGTCAATGTACGGCGTGAACGCAAGCGTGCCGAAGACGCTCGTCAGACATCTCGTGAAACACTTCGCCGATATGCCAACGTATGCATCCGCCAAAAAGGCGCTCCTCGACATAGTCGACACGCCAATCAGCCCGGAACTGACTCCGGCCGACAAGGACGGCAATATCGCACAAAAGACGGAGGACCTTGTAGGACCTTACGAACTGCACGATTTCTTCCTTTACTACACGCTTCGTTTCGGTTTTCCGCCTGCAAGAATTTACTTCCTGGCCCGCAAGGCGTTTGAAGGCAGCTACGACAATGCCACTATACTTAAGTGGATGCACATTTTCTACCGCCGGTTCTTCACCCAGCAGTTTAAGCGTTCATGTATGCCCGACGGACCGAAAACCGGCAACATATGTCTGTCGCCACGCGGTGACTGGAGGATGCCTTCTGACGCATCGTCAGAACTATGGCTTAAACAGGTTGATGAACTGAGTCCGGACTGAGAGGCGGCTCTCATTTTCCTGACTGTAAGGAATCCGATGGTGCTGACTCCGGCTTTTGAAGGGGAACACTATCGGATTTTTCCTTATTCTTTCCATCTTCCTCATTTTTACCTGCGCCAAACCAGCGTCGGATTGGTCGCAGGAACGAAAAGATGTTGTCGAAATCACGCTTGAACACCACTCCGACGCCCTGCGTGGTGGCGGCGGTACGCAGATAGTAATTCTGGTCGTTGAAGTGGTTGTAGGCCTTCAGGCGGATAGACCCCGACTTATTCAAAAGATATTCGAGATCAAAGTCGCCAATGAACTGATTGTTATTAAGCGACTTATCGCGATAGCCGAAGTTGCCGTTCAGGAGGAGGCGGTTATTGAGGAGTCGGCTTGACAGAGCAAGGTCAACCTCTACATCGGAAAAGTCGCCACGGTCGCTTCTGAAATTCGGGGATATGGCCCAGTTGTCGCTGAGCTGGCCGAGCATACTGGTCAGCTGAGAGGAGAGCGTAGAGGAGGCCACCGAGAAAATCTCATTGCCCTTAGTGGTTGAGGCCATATAATCGGGCGTATAAAAGCGGTTCAGGGCGAGCAGATAGATAATCTGCCGGTTCATCATCTCCTCCGTTGAAATGATGGAACGCACCTTGCGATCGATATCGCTTGTCAGCGTCGGGAACTCGAGGTCAAAGGAAATCTGCGGATCCTGAATGTCGCCCGTGACTTTCAGTACGGCATAGACAGGCACATTGGTGCGGTTTAGGTCCTTATCCTGAAGGAAAGACTCGTCGAGGTCACTGAGATTGGCATTGAGTGAATAGGTGGCATCTATGTCGAGCAAAGCCTTAAGCGGGTCGCCGGTAAACGAAATAATGCTGCCATCGCGAATGGTGAAATCCTTAATTATGATATCCTGAAGCGTAAAATTATAGAGGCCCTTCTCAAGAGCGTATTTGCCCCATATCTGCAAGTCGTTGCCTGACGAGGTGTAGAGCATCCGGAGATTTCCCGCACCGTGGCTGCGGATTTTATCGCCCGCCACGGGGTCCATGACAAGGTCTATTTCGGCGTCGGTAGTTATATCCACCCTAAGCTCAACCTCGTAATCCGATGTAGTTTCAGACGACTGCCGGGCAAGTTCCGCGCGAAGTCGGTCAACAAAAGCCAGTTCACGTGCCTCTTCTTCAAGGACATCGGTTTTCGGCTCCAACTTGGTCTTGTCTCGGAACGTAAGGAACGTGTATTCATCGGCGACCTCCATCTCAGAAAGAACAAACGTAAAGTTGGAGTTGGGAGCCGTGGAGACATCCACATCAATTCTCACCAGACCCGGGCGGCCGTCAACCGATGCCTTTCCGTTGGCAAAAATGCGGCCGTACCAATCGGGGTTATCCTTTGATGACTCGTCGTATACAAGCAGATTGTCGGCGTTGGTAATATCGAATTTAAAGGTGGGATTGCGGAAGAACTGATGATGCACCACGCCGTTAAGAAGTGCTGTGTGCCCGTAGGTATCTGACAGCGTTATGTCGGAAAGCCTTATCTCTCCCGGAGTGATGTGAAGTGAGTCGGAGGCTAGGAAGAAAGTGTTGGTGAAATTGAGTTTAAGCGCAAGGTCTTTCACGAACATATCGCCCTCCATATCGATGTCGTGAAAAGTGCCCCACAGATGTGCCTTTCCCGAGCCTATGCCGGAGACATCCGACGCAAACGCCTGCATATAGTAGCCCATGAATCCGCACTGCACCTCATCGCATATAAGATTTATGTCAAGAGAATCCTGAAATGCGAAAATCTCGCCTTCAACTTTTGAGGTCTTTCCATTGGGTTGGTCGATGGTGCCGTCAATCACTACCGAACGTTTTGCCGCATTCCAATGGCTGAGCACAGTGCCGTGGCCAAGCACACATTTATTATAACTGATGTTTTTGACATCTATGCCGTCAGTTTCCATACGCGGCTCTCGTGAGAACAGAGCCGAAGCCGTAATCAGTCCGGTAGCGTCGCCGCCAAGCTGCACATTCTCTATGCCTATTGACTCGAAAATATAATCGAGATTCAAATCAAGCACATTGACGGAAAGTGTATCGTCGGGCGACTCGGATGCCACCCCGTCGATTCGCACGAACTGGTTGGCGCGCGACATCTCGAAGCCGTCAACCTCTACCCTGCGTCCGACTGCCGAGACTACAGCGGGCGAAAGCTTCCAGACGGTGTCGTTGAACACCTGCTCGGTCGGACGTACGTTAACAACAGTCAGCAACCGATTGTCAGGGAGCCTGTTGAAACGGGTGTCAAGCGATATTACGCCTTCGTAGGCCTGTTTGCGGTCAATCTTCCAGTGCAGATTGGCTGACAGCGAATCAGTCAGGGCAGTTGCATCAAGAGTCAGGTCCATAATGCCCTGCTTCACTGGGAAACGCGATGTCAGGTAAAGATTGCCGTCGGGATGCTCGCCGTCAACGACTGCCGTAAACGTTGTATTTTCAATCAGTTTGTTCTTCTGTCGGAGATATGGAGCGTCAACCGTAATCTGAGCATAGTCTCGCGAGCCGTCGACATAGCCATCGATTTTCACAGGGTAGACAGCGCTGACAGGCAGATTGAAAAACTCGCGGTATGGCTCGGTATTGGCCATTGTAAATCCGAAGTTTAAGCGGTCGGAGCCGACATTTTGGGCGTATGGCTCCGCATCGCCGAGCAAAGCCGGGAAGACACTCCGAGCCATACGCATGAACGTGGTCGGAAGCGAGGCGAATGAATAATTACCCTCGAGCTGGCCGTCGATAACATCCGACGAAACCGTCAGCAGACCGGGACTCTCGAGCGTATTGTTTTCCACTCTGAACGAGTTGAAGGCGAGTTTCCCGCCATTGCGGTTTTCAAGAGTTATATTGCTAAAATCGATAAAACCGGTGAAGCTGTCGATGTCTGCACCGTCGAAAGAGGCCTCAACGTCGGCATCTATGCTTCTTACGGAATTGGATTGCGACAGATTCATGGCGTAAAGGTCAATGCCGCGAACAGAAGCGTTGGCATCGAAATGCCTGTTGTCGCGCCCGAGCGAGCCGGAGCCGTCGAAGTCAATGGCACCGCAGTCATCGCTAAATTTACCGGTTACCACTATATCATCGCCTTCAAGAGCCAGATTCACCGAAAGATTTTCGTAAGTCTGGCGGCGGAAGGTGAAATCGCTGACCCGTGCCGTGGCTTCAAGGATGCGTGTCTTTCCACCGACAGTAAAGTCGGCATCGACGTCAGCGTTTAGACTGCCAAAATCGGGATTTCCAAGCGTCTTCGCAAGGTCCAGGTTACGCGATTTCATTGTGATATTTCCGGAGAACGGAGCCGACTCATTCAGCCGTGCATAATTGCCTTCCAACTCAATGGTTTCGCCATCCGCAAGAGCATTCAGGCTGACAGTTCCTCTCAACGGCGACATTGATGCCTCACCTTGCAGATTCAGGGCCTGAGGCAGATGCTGACGCACACGGTCAGACAGGCGTCCCGCCGTCAGACCGTCAAAAGATGACATCTTCAGACCTATCATAAGTTCCGGCACACGCAGATTTGCAGAATCAGGGCGCAACGGATTCAGGAGCACGGCATCGGTCATTTTCATCGAGAATCCGCCATCCGTGAAAGCGGCCGAAAGTGAGGCTATGTCAGCACACCGAGAGTTGAACCGGGATTTCAAGCGCAGATTGAGCGTATGTTTCATCTCTGCAAGTTCAGGCTCGAAGGCCGCCAGGTCAGGCAAATAGACGTGGGAAGGTGGCAATATTTCAATGCCGACACCACCGGACATGACAGAGCGGGCCAACGACTGAATGCCGTCAAGCGTAACCCTGCCATCGGCTATGCTCAGCTGCGAGGACGGCATCTCAAGCTCAAGGCCACTCCACGACAACAAAGAGTCTGACAATTCTATGCCGCCCTTTAGGTTTGTAATCTCAAACCCGGAATGTTCGCGAAAATCGAGACGTCTGAGGTTAGCTTTATAACAATCGTTGCGCAGCATAGGCAGCGAAACGTCGGCACGAAAATCGGTAATTTCAATGTGTGACGGGTCAAAACGTCCCTCGGCATGTGGTTCGGAAAGCACATCATAGCATATTCGCGAATCGCGAATCACCAATGTGTTCAGCCTGACGTCGAATTTTGTCGGAGGCTTGTTCTTATCCTTGTTCTGCAACGCGTCAATAATCGGCTGAATGTTGAGCGGAGCATTTACGGAGTCACGGCTAAGCCGAGCGTCAAGACCGCGCAATTCGGCATAATTGATGGTGATGTTATTCCTGAATATCAGCTCAAACACACTTATACCTGTACCGATGCGCCTGATTTTAAGCACCGTGTCATTTTGCTGAACCACTGCAGCATCACGAAGCCACACGCGGTTAAAAGGCCGGATTATAATTTCCCCGATGTTGACTTCGGCTCCCGTCTTTTCCGAAAGGATGCGCTCGGTCTTCTGTCGGATGACGTTCTGCACCGATGGAAGCGACAATCCCACATAAAGAATTGCCGGAACCACTACCGCTATGATTACTGCTGTCATAAAAACAGCGCGCAGAATTTTATACAGCCGTTTCACCTAATTAATAATTATCCACGCGAAGTTACTCATATTTTTCGATAAAAAATGCAGATTGACTAACTTTGTGACTTTGTGCATGGCAAGAGTACCGAAATTCATGCGAACCCACGTTATCAACTTAAGAGTCGGTTCGACAATATTGCATTTGCACACAAAATTTTACAAAGTTAAGTTTTTGAAAAAATAATTGTTAACTTTGTCTTATCAGACGCGAACTCCATCTGTACACGCCGAGCCGAGAAGAAGAATGCCGTAGCGACAAATACCTTGCGCAGTGTGTGTGGGAGGAGTACACGGAGCTGAGACCACAGCCGGCGTCCACGCAGGCTTCGAGTACAAAGTTACGCGCACGCTGAAGCTGACGGTGGAAGCTGTGGCGAAGCTGATGAAAAGCTACTCCTCAGGCTCATTTACGGCATCAATAGCCTATGTGTTCTAATAGTTTTCGGGCTACTATGGCGGGATTATAAGCCTCCGGGAGTTCGCGCCCATCAAAGGGTTCATCAAGCGCACAGGCGATGGCGTCAGCAATCTGCTCGTCAGTGTCGGCCACACGGCATACGCGTCCGAGCGATGTCCCGGCTATCATGTCCGGATTCACCACAATTTGGCCTGCTGCAGCCAAAGAGCCCAACAATTTCAGCTTTATGCCGGTGGTCATTCCGGTAATCAGCAGATTTACCTGTGCCGAGCGAATCAGAGAGTCCATCTGCTGTGGCGACGGCGAATTCACCACTTCCACATTCGGCTGCTCCGAGGCGCCCTTCATTATAGATGAATCGGGGGAAAATCCCGCTATTACAAATTTTTCGTCAGGCAACAGCGGAGATATGCGCGTTATGATTCTGAGCGCCGCATCTATATTCTCGCTAACCGAGAGATTGCCGTGGAAAAACACAAACCGCCTGCGCTCAGGGAGTTTGGCAGGCCTGTCGGCATTAAAAAAGCAGGGAGCGAAAACAGTCACGACATCGGGATAAGCTGAGCGGAAAGCAGCAGTATCGGCTTCCGAAACGGCGGCGACAATCGAGGCGGCAGCAACCGCGCGCGGCTCGAAGCGACGCAGGCGACGCGCCTCCAGCTTGAAATAAATGCGCTTAAGGAGATTCTTCTCTCGCGCCGCAAGCTCTGCATAGTAATCATGCTCTACATTGTGTGCTCGCAGCACTTTAACTCTTCCGGCGAGAGCGGGATGGTCAATGGCGTCACAACAATGCAGTCCTTCAAAAATTATGGGTGCATTGTCCGCAGCCAGACGTCTGACGAGTAGGCTGCTGCGGCGCGACCTCGTTATGTAAGGCTTACGGGAGAAGAAACTCAGCAACCCTGTGTGCCTCCGATAGAAATAGACTTCATCGGCCACGTCGGCGAGTTCCGGCGACATGGCCGTGCGGCTGCCGTAGACGAAGGCATGAAGCACTACATGAGCGCCCGCCCGGCGGAGCTCGCGGAGCTTGTAATAGACATCCATAACGCCGCCGTAAGTAGGCGGGAACGGATTCTGAAAGGCCACTACATGAATTTTCTTCTCCATATCGGTAACAAAATTAATGATTTTAGAACGATAAGCATTATTTTTGCACTTAATTTATTAGGAGTCGTCCTGACTCCGGAATCTGAAGAATAATGAGTATAACAATTCTTGGTATTGAATCATCTTGCGACGACACCTCGGCTGCCGTGATACGCGACGGGCTGTTGCTGTCAAACGTCATAGCCTCGCAACAGGTACACGCTGAATACGGCGGTGTGGTGCCGGAACTTGCCTCCCGCGCCCATCAGCAGAACATAGTTCCGGTGGTCGATGCCGCGCTCAAGCGCGCCGGAGTCAAAGGCGAGGAGCTCTCGGCCATAGCGTTTACGCGCGGGCCCGGGCTGTTAGGGTCGCTGCTTGTCGGCACCTCCTTTGCTAAAGGTATGTCGTTGGCACTGCGTAAACCGATAATCGATGTGAATCATCTACACGGCCATGTGCTCAGCCACTTCATACGCCGTGAGGAGTCAGACAAAGTGCCGGAATATCCGTTTCTCTGCCTGCTGATTTCGGGCGGGAACTCTCAGCTGATTCTCGTGCGCAACTACAACGACATGGAAATACTGGGACGCACCATCGATGACGCTGCCGGCGAGGCATTCGACAAATGCGCCAAGACCATGGGGCTTCCTTATCCAGGCGGCCCGCACATCGACCGCCTCGCAGCCACCGGCGACAGTAGCCGTTTCAAGTTCGCGAAACCGCACATTCCGGGACTCGACTACAGTTTCAGCGGCCTTAAGACCTCGTTTCTCTATACGCTGCGCGACAATGTGAAAACCGACCCCGACTTCATCGAGAAGAATCAGGCCGATCTGGCTGCAGCACTGCAGCGCACCATCATCGAAATACTGCTTGACAAGCTCGATAAAGCTGTAAAACAGACCGGCGTCGGCACCGTAGCCATTGGAGGCGGCGTGTCAGCCAACTCCGGAGTCAGGCAGGCTGTAGCCGACTACTGCGCAGCTCATGGTCTGACGGCATTCATTCCCGAGCGCCTGTTTACCACTGACAATGCCGCCATGGTGGCCATTGCGAGCTATTACAAATATCTTGACAAACAATTCTGCGCCTACAATCAGGCACCTTTTGCAAGAGTAACAATATGAACATATCAGTAATTGCCATAGGCGACGAACTGCTCATCGGACAGGTGACTGACACAAATTCCGGCGACATCGCCAGAATAATAGCTTCCATGGGATGGAGCATAAAAAGAGTACAAGTGGTGAGCGATGACGCCGAAGCCATTAACAAAGCTATTGACGATGCCTTCGCCGAAACCGACGTCATTCTGACCACCGGCGGCCTCGGCCCGACAAAGGACGACATCACCAAAGGCACGCTGTGCAAATATTTCGGCGGAAAAATGGTGCACGACCCCGCTGTTCTGGAAAACATAAAAGAAGTGTTCAGAAAGCGCGGTATAGCCCTGAACCGGCTGACTGAGGGGCAGGCCATGGTGCCGGACTGTTGCCGAGTGATTCAGAATAAAGTGGGCACGGCGCCTATAATGTGGTTTGAACGCGGAGGCAAAGTGCTCGTATCGATGCCCGGAGTTCCGTTTGAGACACACCGTATGTTTGTTGACGAAGTTTTCCCGCAACTGCTTGAAAAATTCCCTCAGGACATATGCATAGAGCACCGCACCCTGATAGTAGCGGGTCTGACCGAGTCGAAAGTGGCGATGCGGCTTGAAGAATGGGAAAACAGCCTTCCCGAGTTCATGCATCTGGCCTATCTCCCCAAGCCGGGCATCATACGTCTGCGGCTTGACGGAAGCCACACAGACCGTAACATCGTGAAGGAGACCATCGACAGGCTACACCGCGAACTGACGGAAATGTTTGCCGACAATCTCATTGCATCCGATGACCTGACCGCATCGCAGGCGGCAATAGCACGCCTTAAGTCGCGCGGACTGACAGTTTCTACAGCAGAAAGTTGCACCGGCGGCAACATTGCGGCCTCAATCACCGCAAATGCCGGATGCTCTGAAGTTTACAGCGGCTCCGTCGTAAGCTACAGCAATGATGTGAAGGAGCACGTTTTGGGAGTCAGCCACACCGACATTGAACAGCACGGCGCCGTGAGCCACGAAGTGGCGCGACAGATGTCGTGCGGTGCTTCACGTGTGCTGATGACTGACTGCGCCATATCCACCACCGGCATAGCCGGCCCCGGCGGAGGCAGTGCTGAAAAACCGGTCGGAACCGTCTGGATTTCCATAGCCGTGCCCCGTGAAATTGAGTTCAGCGAATCGGTTTTGGCGATGATTGGAGGCAAAGAGGCACTTGTGGAAACCATCGGCGACAAACGTGTAGAGACAGCCGTCTTCCACCTGCCCGGTACACGCGACCGCGTGATTGAGCGCGCCACATCCAACGCCCTCTCCGCCCTTGCCCTTCTCCTGAAATAGCCCGCCGGTCTCACCTCCCCCAAGAGACATCTCGCTTCCACGAGAGACAAAAACAGATTACGTCAAAAGTCTTAACGACACAGTCACCTTTACCCGGAGGCTGTGTCGTATTGTAATTGAATTATATAAAAATCAAATACTCATTCACTTTTTTTTAGAATTTTATTACTTTTGTATCTGCGCAATTATGCGTAAACAAACCTAGACATTTCACTCAATTTATGGAACACCTGATAGCCGACACCGGCATACAATTCATTACTCGCGAAGCGGAATTCAACCCCTCCGAACCGCTAAGACTCCCCGGGGGAAGAGTGCTAAGATACTCTTTCATGGAGTCTGTTGACCCTTTTGACGGGAACATTCATTTCGACCTGCTTTGTAACCACGTGGAAGAAAACCGCTGGATTCCCGTAAGATATCTGCGAGAGGAAGGCAAAATAGCCCTGATGGTCAACGGCATTGAAGATGTGGATGAGACAGGAGTTCCGAAGATGGCTGAAGGCGTCTCGTCAGCATTGTTTCAGTCCTATTCCGACGACGATGACGAAATCATTAACATAAACACATTCGAGAGCTATCGCGTCAACAATCCCGACGACATCCGGGAGAAAGTACCGGCGCTGCAGTTGCTGCTTGACAAATGGCTTCCCATGCCTATGTTCGAGACCGACAGTGCCGGCGTATCGCAGGGTGTGCCCATGGGATGGTGCCGTGTGAAAATACGCTGTCTCGGCGAAGGAACGGAAAAAGGAACTTTCCGCTATCAGTTTATCTGGGCTTTCGACACGCATCTGGCCACCGACCCGATGTCGCTCTATTCGCCCTATTTCCTCGATGAAAACCAGCGTTCAAAGGAGTATATGCTGTGTCCGCGCGCCGACGGGCTGTTCAACTTCCTTTCGGTGAAAGAAGATCAGGATGCGGTGACGCGCTACATAGCGTCGCTCCTTCACATACAGCCCGACACACTGCCTCATCACCGCTACAAGTTCATAGCCTACTATATCTATCTCATAAACTTCATACGCAAAATCAACGTTGCACCCAAAGTCCAGCTTTTCAACCCAAAGGAAGGCGATGTGCCGGTAGACATGGTGCTTGACATCGGCAACTCACGCACCTGCGGCGTACTGTTTGAAGACGGCGACTTCACCCGCTCTGTGATGTTGCGCATAAGAGACCTGACCTCGCCATGGATAACCTACAACAAACCGTTTGATATGCGTTTGGTGTTCCGCCGCGCCGACTTCGGCAACGACCTGCTGCTGCCTGAGGAAGAATTCAATTGGAAGAGTATAGTCCGCATAGGCGACGAGGCACGCTCGCTTGTCTACCGCTCCGTGGAAGACCCCGGCATAGCGGAACGCGCCAACAACTACTCCTCTCCCAAGCGATATCTCTGGGATAACAAAAAATCGCAGGAGCGTTGGGAGTATCTCATCACCGAAAGCGACCCGTTCAATGTACGCCAGGCCAAAAACATTTTTCTGAAGAATTTCACAGATATGTTTGACGCCACGGGCAAATTCTGTTCAGACGCCGACACAAAGACGATATTCGACCTTCTCGGCGAAGAGGATGGCGACACCACCGACTGCCACTACTCGCGTTCGTCGCTGATGACATTTGTGCTCGTGGAAGTGCTTCAGCAGGCCATCACTCAGATTAACTCACCTGAGTTCAGGGCTAAGCACGGACGCATCGACTGCCGGCGCCGACTGCGCAACGTAATAACAACCTGCCCCACCGCCATGCCGCGTGCCGAGCAGATAACGCTGCGTCAGAGCATGGTCGACGCCGTAGCCGCCATGCGCCGCTGCAACCCCACGATAACCGATGTTAACATTTTCCCGTCGCCGGAATCGCTGAAGATAAACGATGACTATGACCAGCAGGGCAAACGCCAGTGGAGCTATGACGAGGCTTCAGCCTGCCAGCTCGTCTATCTGTATGCCGAGCTGAAGCAACGCTACGACGGCGAGGTGGCCCGGTTCTTCGAGACGAAAGGCCACGTAAGGCCCGAATTTGCCGCCGACGGATATACTCGCAAATCGCTCACCATCGGTGCCATTGACATAGGCGCCGGCACGACCGATGTAATGATATGCTCATATAAATATATGGGCGACGACAATAATCTCATCCAACCGGTGCCCCATTTCTATGACAGCTTCTATCTGGCCGGCGACGACATCCTGCGCAACATCGTGCAGCGTGTAGTCATTGAAGGCCCTGAGACAGGCCTGCCCGACATGGGAAGCATCCACTCGGCACTCACGGCTCGCCTTTTAGCCATGACTGACGAGGAACTGCGCGCCCTCCCCTGCAACAACGCGAAGTTCACTGAGGTTTACCGCCGGCGCATCGACGACATCTGCAGCACACGCTCAACGGAACGCCGTGAGGAACAGTTGCGTTACCTGGCTTCGATTCTGGTCCGCGATTTCTTCGGCTACGACAGCGCCATGATGTCGTTCAAAGACCGCGTGTCGAGAGTGGATTTCAACACGCAGATTTCCGTGCCGATAGCACAAATGATGATGGACCTGCTCAGGCGCAATCTGCCTCAGCGTGTATATTCCTACGACGAGATATTCAGCGACTTCAAGCCATCGACCCATCTGCTCAACCACTTTGCCGAGCACTTCGGATTCCGGTTCGAGGAACTGTCATGGAAGTTCGACCCCGAAAACATAGCCAACATGGTAAGGTCGACCATGGAGCCGCTGATGAAGCAGCTTTCGATACTTCTCTACGCCTACAAGTGCGACATTCTCGTGCTGGCAGGCCGTCCAACTTCAATCGATGCCATTCCGGACCTCTTCACAAAGTATTTCCCTCTTCCTCCCGATCGCATAATCCGGCTGAACGACTACCGTGTCGGCACATGGTATCCGTTTGCCGACGGCCAGGGATATTTCTACGACCAAAAATCAGTGGTAGCTGTAGGCGCAATGGTCGGCTACATGGCTTCGCGCGAAGGCTTCAACGGCATGATGCTCGACTTCTCGGAGATGATTCGCCGGATGAAGTCGACAGCTAACTACATAGGACTCTACAACAGCAAGACGCAACAGGTGAAAGAATCGCTTCTAACGCCTACGAAGTCGAACGTTTCGACCACCGTCACCGTCTTTCCGGCCTTCCTCGGATGCAAGCAGTTTGACTCGGCTCTCTATCAGGGACGCCCGCTCTACGGCATCTACAGCTACATCAAGAACGGCTCCCCCATAAGACTGACAATAGCGCGCTCCTATCAGGACGACCGCGAGGTGCTCACCATCGAGGAAGCCACCGATATGCAAGGCAACAGCATACCGCGCTCGGCCATAGAGCTGCGTCAGCAGTCACTCGTTGATGACGGCAAACACTGGCTCGACAAGGGCGAATTTGAACTTTCACTGAAATAATCTATCTTCCGATGAGAAACTCCATACAGACCCAAATAAACAATATCAACGATGCCTTAGGATGGATTAAGGCCAATAAACCCGACCAGTACGAGCAGCGTTTTCTGCAACTCGTGCAGGAGCGCTGCCGTCTGCGCAAAATAGCCGCGACCGAACTTGAGAACCCGGCCATAGCTGCCTACGGCGAGAGCCAGAAAGGCAAATCCTACGTCATCACCAACCTACTGAGCGACAACGGAAAGCCATTCACCATAAAAGCCAACGGCCGTGAATATGATTTCGTTAAGGAAATCAATCCCATCACACGCGACGTAGAGGCCACAGGCGTCGTCACGCGCTTCACCACCTTCAACCGCAACCCGGAACAATATCTGCCCGACTACCCCATACTGATAAAACTGCTGGGCGTGGCTGAAGTAGCAACCATACTCTGCGATGGCTATCACAGCGACCTGACTGACTACCAAAGTTATTCAGACACCGAACTGAAGCAAATCTCAGCAGAAATCTATGACAGATATGCCGACCATCCCGACCTGAAGGATGCCGCCGTGACAGAAGACGACATTCTTGACATGAAATATTACCTGCTGAAATACACCGGCGGCAATGTTCAGTCAATCTCCCGCTCGCCATACTTCGACCGCGTGGCGCTGATTGCCCGCAAGGTTCCCGTAGAAGACTGGAACGAGGTGTTCTCGCCACTCTGGCACCGCAACGCCACCCTGACACGCCTGTTCGACCGTCTGCTGGGCGCATTGTCACGCCTGTCGTTTGCAAAGACGATCAACATTCCGGTGGAAGCCGTGCTCAACACCAACATGACCCTGATGAGCGTGCAGCGCATCAACGAATTAGGCAATGCCGGAAAGGATGACCGGGCCTATTACACCGACATCATCATACGTGATAGAAACGGCGGACAGACCAAGATAGAGCATTTCGACAAGAGCGAGTTGAGCGCACTCTGCGCCGAAGCAGTGGTGAAAGTCGAGGAACGTTTCCTCAACAGCACTCTGAGCTACGACATGACCATGATAACCGCGCCCAACGTGCAAACCGCCATATCCGACAAACCTTTCCGGAAAGACATTCTTAACCATACCGACCTTCTCGATTTCCCCGGAGCACGTGCGCGCAACCAGTTAAGAGAGGAGAATCTCGACAAAACCGACTCCAAGAGCTCGATGAGTAACGATGCCAACATTTACCTGCGTGGCAAAGTGGCCTACCTGTTCAATCGTTACAGCGACAGCGGCCTCATCAACATTCTTCTGTTCTGCCATGACCACGCACAGCGCAACGACGACACGCTATACATCACTCTGGATTCGTGGATTAAGCAGTATGTGGGCGAGACTCCATCTCAACGCAAGCGCACGGTTGAGCTTGCAGGCGGAAGCCCGTTCTTCCTCATAGCCACAAAATTCAACATCGACATGACAATGGCCGATGCCAACCCTGATGATGTCGGCAACTCCCGCACAGCCATCGACCAGCGCTGGCACGACCGTTTCAATGTTGTGCTGTTCAAAGAGGTGATTCACGGAAACGATTCCGAATGGTTCAAGAACTGGATTACCGAGGGCGAAACATTCAAAAACACATATCTGCTGCGCGACTACAAGTACTCCGGCAATACCGGCAAGGGCAACAACCTCTATTTAGGCTTTGCCGAAACCGGACGCGAGACCTCATCGGCCATGCCCGATGTCTACTACGACAGAATGCGCACGTCATTCATCGAAAGCCCCTACACGCGCAACTTCTTCAGCAATCCGGAAATATCATGGGACGTGGCCGCCACCGCCAACAATGACGGCGCACTCTACCTGTTTGAACGTCTTGCCGTAGTAGCCACCAACATGGAAGCCACACGCAAGGAGCAGACCGCATCGACCCTCAAAGCCATAGGCAACGCCTTGTTTGAGATTCTTAAGGATTATTATCACGCTGACGACGCCGCAGAACAATTGCGTCAGGACATCAACCGCGCCTGCAGCATCCGCCGCGAACTCGTGTTTGCCTGCAACGCCAACAATTACTTCTTCGGGCGCATGATTCAGAACCTTCAGACATCCGAAAAGCGCGTCTACAACACCCTCTACGACCTCATACAAAGCTCGGAACTAACCGGCGAGGTCAACGACTTCAAAAACTTTGAGCTTATACGCAAGGACATCGGCAAACGTCTCGACCGATGCAGTTCGGCCAACGACAACGAGCAGAAATGGGAATGCGTGATGGCAGCCTACAACCTCCCCGACCGACAATCGGCTGAAGAATTCTTAGCCAGGAAAGGCGTTAACCCCGCCGACCTTTTCGCCGGCGCTGTCAGGAAAAAGATGAATTCCGTAATCATGGCCGACAAGGTATTTGAGGCCTGGATAGCCTCCATACAATCGCCCGAAGCACTGCGTCAGTTGAGCGACAACGGCAATTTTGACCCTATCGAGATGTCGGCACTCACCGACAACATTGAGCTGACGGCCATCAAGCTGAAAATGCCCGAAAGACTGGAGCAGTTGATTGCCGAGTACGTCAATATCATGAATATCAACGCCATAAACATCAGCCTCATAGCCGACATCATGGCAACGGAAATCAATGATTTCGTTTATGACCTCGGATATTCCTCGCGCACGGCCGAAGAAGTGGAAGCAGCCGAGCGAATAATCGACAACAATCCCGCCCGTTTCGACCCGCTTGAGCACATTCACGCCGACACAAAGCAGGAATTTACTGAAGAAGAATTGACAGAACTGTTCAATCACCTGAACGCCAATCCGGAAGCCGTGACACCGGCCTTTGAGCAGAACTTCTACCGTTGGATTGAGTATATGGTGATTTCATTCCTGCTCAAGGGACAGATTATCAACTACGATATCAACGCCAACAACCGCATGGGTCAACTGCTCAAACAAATCATCAAATAAGTCAACCCCGACACACATTATTATATAGAGATGAAACAAATATTCGTCGACCGCGACAACAGTTCAAACAGCCGCCCGTTCTGGATGCCCTGGGGCATAGGCGGAGTGATATGGAGATATCTGGTTTTCCTGATGGCTCTCGTGCTATATCTGCTCCTTTTATGGTGGCTTGCAGGCGCACACAGCGGCAGCTACAATGGAGACGTATTCGACTATGAGATTCCCGAAGATGACCCCTTCATCAGGGAATACATCAACGGCGACTATAACGACCCTCTGGAAGATCACCGTTACATCGACAATCCGTCGGAAGAACTGCCGACACCGGAAGACAACCGCATTTATGATGTTCCCGAAGAAGAAATCATCAGGAATCCGGAAAATGAATACAAGCAGATTGTGTCAACGCGCCTGAACATCATTCTAAACAGCGACGCAACCGACGCCACATTCAACACGTTTGCCGACCACTTCAAACAACTATATCCTTCCGATGCGTATAAGATAAACTACTACAACGCGCTGACGAAGATGATGCAGATTACGGTGCCCGCCGATGAGCGCGTAAGCATCAAGAACAACCTGCCGTCGCAGATTCCGGAAGTCGATTTCAAGATTTTCTACGAAGAGATTTTTGAAAGCATGGGCTCGCCGGCGCAATACAATGACCCTGCGTTCTCCAATCAGGCGCAGAGCTGGGAATTCGCGCCGATTCAAGCATTCGATGCCTGGGATATCACCAAAGGCTCTAACGATGTGATTGTGGCAGTCATCGACAGCTACATAGACGTGACCCATCCCGAACTTACCGGACGTTCGGTCAAGCCCTACAGCGTTGACAGCCAAGACGGCAACGTTCTGCCTCCCTCCGGCATCACCTACTCGTTCGACAATGCGGAAAGCACCGGCATCTATCACGGGACACACGTGGCGGCTCTTGCCGTAGGCGCCCTCAATAACGGCGAGGGCGCAGCCGGAATTGCTCCCGGATGCTCGCTGATGCCGATTTCAGTTGGAGAGCAAATTACTTCGATGAAACTGCTTGATGCCGTGCTCTACTCCATCTATCAGGGCGCAGACGTCGTGAACATATCAATAGCTTCATATTTCCCCGAAGGCACCGACGAGACTTCGCTTCAGGAGCAGGTTGACTACATACGCTCGGAATGCCGCGAGCAGGAGGACGTTTGGAACTACGTGTTCGACCTCGCCAACGAGCGGAACTGCATGATTGTGTGGGCAGCCGGCAACTGCAATGTGCTTTCAGGATTGGACGAGACCAAGCGCAACGCAACAACACTCAGAGTCAGCGCGGTAGGCCCCGACATTGACAAAGCCGAATACAGCAATTACGGCAAATATGACAATTACGGGCTGAATTTCTCCGACGTGTCAGCTCCGGGCACCGGAATCTACAGTGCCGGACCCGGAAACGCCTACGGAATGTGCAGCGGCACCTCTATGGCTGCCCCGATTGTGGCCGGAGCAGTGGCACTGATGAAATCTGTCAACTCCGAACTCACCAACGCTCAAATAATCGACATACTGAAACGCACCGGAAAACCGATGCCTGAGGACCAACACATAGGCAACCTGATTCAAATACGCGATGCTTTGGTGGCAGCCGGCGGCTCCGGCCTTCCTGAAAACAGCGGAGAGGTGGCCGACTTCGACGAAATACAGGAAGACCCAAACGAGATTATCGGCGTCTGGGAAACCACCGAACAACGTACAGTCACAATCGATGATACGCCTACCGGCGAAATGTGCCACGTATTCCTCAGGTTCACATCGCCAACATCAGGTACAATCAGCTTCCGGGAAGACGATGGCGATGTCTACTCCGCACCCTTCACCGCACGTTTCACTGACAACCAGATATTCATTGACCAGCAAGGCGAAGCCACATCCAACACTCAGAACGACTCATACCTCGAATCGCACTTAGTGTGTGAACGCGGCCGCGACGGACGTCTTGAGGCTTACAACCGCCGCACTCCCAACGAACGCTTCTATTTCATCCGCCGCCACTAAATTTCACTACAATTATGGCTAAATCCAAATCATCGAGAATAACGTTTATCAACATCATAGCCCTGCTTGGCTTGGCTCTGCTGGGATTCTTCACGTTCATAGGCGCAATGTTTTTCTCGGCCGGCACGCTCGGCACGTCAATAGTAACGGCGCTCGCAGCCGTCATAATAACGGCGCTCATACTCCGCGGCGCAATCTACTGCAAGGGCGTTGAGGCAAATTTCAGTAAATGGAAGAAGTTGGAGATAACCACCGTGGCCCTGTTCTGGATTTTTGCAATCCTGCCGGGACGATACGTAGTTCACGCCTTTGAAATCATGGGCGGCAAAGAGGAACTTCAGACAGCAGCTGAAAACGACATCGAAGCCGTCAACGAACTCTTTACCAACTACGAGACATTTGAGTCAAATGCCATTGCAACCACACGAGCCGGACTGGAAAACGCGGTAGGTCAACCATGCGACGAAGCCACACAGGCCTACATCACCAAAGCCGCGCTCAATTCCGACGAAAGCATCCGTTCGTGGATTGACACGCAGCGAGCCATGCTCCTCGGTCGCAAAGGAACCGATGGGTTCTCTTATTCCAAATATCGTCAGAACGTCGATTCAATAATGACAAGATGGCTCAACCGCATTCAGTCATGGGATATGCTCTATATTGCCACCCATTCCGGCGACATCGAAGCACTCGCGCCAAGAATCGCCGAAGACATTTCCACCAATTCCGCACGGGCTAAACTTCCCGTAATCGAGTTGTCTGACAACGGTGTCTACGCAATGTGCCAGCACAACCAGACAATCATTATGCAAGCCACGGCTCTAAGTTTTGAAAAAGCAATCGGCAATTTCAACGGTTCAGGCATACTGTATTACATTATATATATCGTAATAATGCTTATGATATTCCTGGATTACATTATGGCATACCGCTCCGACAAGCTCGACGTGAAAAAAGTGAATCAGGGCCCGGGCGGAAACGTACTCTGACCCCTGCAAAAACCGAAACATAACATTATACTCCGATATATGGCACTTACAGACCAACAGATTGATTATGTAATGCACATGAGCGTCGACAGAATCATGCAGTTCATAACAGAGGGCCGCGTGGTTTTTCCTGACGACCTGAAAAGATACAACAAGGACGCCAAATTCCTCGAAATACAGCACCGACTTGCCAATATGCCCGACCCGGAAGCCATGCGCGCCTGGGGCGAGGTAAAAAAACTTGCATCCGACTCCACTCAGACGCAACGGGCAATGCAGGAACTGACGCGGTTTATCAACCGCTTCACCGACAGCCCGGCGAGCCGCGATATGGTGGACGAAGCGCGAGCAAAACTGGCCGACCTCACAAAAGCGATAGAAGCCGAAGACTGGAACAAAGTAGACCTCGACTCCGTAAACTCGCTTCTTGGTCACCGACGCAAGTATCCCACCACCTCCCACGAAAACGATATTGACAACGCCGTTTGGGAACTGATTGACAAGGGAAGCCTGACTGAGGTTAACCGCTACATGAACGAGTTCCCCAACGGGCTACACTATCATGAGTGCGCTGACATAATCAAGGCTCAGCAGATGTGGCTTGAAATCAGCACCGATCCTGACCTCGTGACCCTCAACGACTATGTTAACGAAGTGTCTGACTCTCCTTTCATTCCTCAGGCCTTGGAGCTGATTGCTAAGCTCAAAAAAGATGCCGTAAAGGAAATGAAAGACAATCCCGGGGCCTACAGCCTCGAATGGCTGAAAACTCTGATGGCTGAAAAAATATTCGAGCGCAACGAGTTGCTTCACGCGCTTGTATGCACCCCCAGAACGCTGAAATTCGTAGAAAACCCGCCCAAGCTACCTGATATTGAGCAGAAAAGCAACACCACACCCGAAATCAACGAGGGTGCCACCGACGTTTTCCTTTTCGGAATCCCGTCGTCAGGCAAGACCTGCGTGCTGATGGGAATGCTTGGCGCGACTGAGTTCACCTACGACAACTCCGACGGCAACGGCGGTCAGTATGCCGACTGCCTGAAGATGTTCCGTGAGAACTGCAAAGCACCGGGTCGAACATACGGCAACTTCGTGACACAGATTCAAGGAGTCATCCGCCCGGAGAACGACTCTCAGATTTGCTACCCCATCAACCTGATAGAAATGTCGGGAGAAGAATTCGCAATGAAGATTGTCTACAACGACTCGGACAACATCAATCTCGAAAGCATGGGCACCGGCGCCACACGCCTGCTGACGTCAAACAACCGAAAAGTTATTTTCATTGTGATTGACCCCACGGTCAACGGTACGATAGAACTCACAACCCAAAAAGCCGACGGGTCATCGGTAACCAGAGTCGTGCAGCAGGACATTGTAATCAGCAAAATCGTAAATATGCTGCAACACAACAAAAATGTGCTGAAGCGCACCAATGCCATTCATTTCATCATGACCAAGTCAGACAAACTCGGCGACCGCGACGACCGCGACAGAGTGGCAGTAGAACGTGTGCAGACCCTATACCGACAGACCATCAACAACCTTAAGCTGATGTGTAGCGAATATTCAATCAACGCCACGTCAAACGGCTCGCCGCTGCTCTATACTTTCTCGCTCGGTCAGTTCTATGTGTGCGACCTCTTCGAATATGACGCCACAGACTCCAACAAAATCATGGACGCGCTCAAATCAATGAGCCAGGCGAAAAAGGCAAAAGGATTTTTCAATCAGATGAAAACCGCTCTAAATTAATCTCTCTCAGAATTTAAGAAATATGATTGCTTCACTCAAAATAAAAGGGAACAAATATGCAAACGCAGGCGTAGGCGCCGATCTCGTGGCCATAGGCGACCCGCGATTCATCGTTCTTGACCAGGTGTATGACACTTCCGGCATTATGTCGGATTTCGTCATTCTCCGTCATTACGCCGACAAGAGTGTCTACACCATGATGTCGAAAAACGTGACGCCGTTCGAGTCGTCGCGCGACGGTTCGCTCTACGTGTCAGTGGCCATACCCAAAGGTGAACACATTCCCGCCATCTACAATCTGCTCTATGAGCTGTCGCAGGCCTATAAAGGCTATTACATGACAAACGACGGCAGTTATTTCCATTTCACAAACGCTCAGGAACAGCCCGAAATCTTTCAGGCCATCCTGCAGCGCTATCCCACCATACCATACCCCTACCGCACAGTAACCTCTGCGGTCGATGAAAACTCCATTGCCACTCTCTACCTCACACCGCAGGAAATCGGCGACATCCTTGCTGACCCCATGCGATCGGAATTTGCCAATTTCGGTCAGATTGTATTCGTGCCTGTAAGCAATCCCGATGCTTACTTATCGTCGCTAAAAATACCGTCGCGAATACTCCGTTCCTACAAAATAGTAGTCAACGGGCGTCCGAATCTGCAACCGGTCACCGACCTGACTGTGCCGGTGACGGTTTCGGTAGCTGAAACGCCCACCACTGAATGCGCATCGCTGCAGTTCAGCATCGAAGCGGCACGAACCGGGCAGGTGGAAGGCGTGACTGTCGACGATTTGAACCAGACCGTCAGTGTGCGCCTGCAAGGCAAAAAGAAACCTTTGGCCCCCACATCAACGTCTCCGGATTCCAACAGACGCAAACCGGCATGGCTCCCCTATGTCATCGGTGCAATAGTAGCCCTGATTATAGCCGGAGGCGCGGCCTATTTCCTTGGATTGTTCGATAAAGAAAGTGACGAAGATAAACCCATTAACGTCGAAAATACTGAAAAAATCAATCCCGAAGGAGGCAGTCTGGTTGACACTGAAGAATCAATTACAGATGATGATGCCGATGATGCCGACGATGAAAATGAAAATGAGAATAAGGACGACTATGAGAAAGACAAACTGACTTCGCCCAAAACCGGACGTAACAACGACCCGCGGGCAGACAGGAATGCGAGCTCCCAGAACAACAGCCTCGAAACCAATCCTCAGACAGAACAGCCGGCACTGTCACAGGAACTAAAGAGTATGGTTGCCGCCTGCATCAAAGCGATTGATTCACCGGCAGTGCAAAAGACTGATATCAACAACGCAAAACGAGTAGTTGAAGAGCTTGGAAGAGGCGGCCATCATCAAGAAGCAGCCAGACTGTCAACTCAGATTGAAGTCATAGAAACGGCATCGGCTAACATGAAATCATATGATAGCTCTAAGGAAGATGCCTTAACGGCCTATAAGCATAATCTGCGCAGCAGCGAACGTTTGTGCCGCAATAACGAATTGCAGATACTGGCAGATTATTTAAATAACGCTTACGAGAAAGCTGACGACGGGAAAGCTAAGATTATTTCCACTCGAGCCAAAAGACTTCCCGACAACAAACTATTTCCGTCACTATAATGAAACTTTTGAAACAGATAATAATCTTCGTTGTCTTCACGGCTGCCATCTGGGGCGTATTCGAGCTGGTTTCAGACGGCAAGCCTCAGGCCAATCTGTCGGCCCTCTACGGCAGTAATGTCGATGAAATCAACAACACCATTGCGACAGATTGGAAGAATCTCGACGGATGGGATGCCGAAGTCTACAACAATGAGATGGTGATGATAGCGCAGAGCCACACAGCCGAGCTCATCAGCGACGAAGCACGCACTACACTCACCGACCGCGTCAACACCGAGGCTTACAAAAAATGCGTGGATGCAATGAAGCGTGAATTTGCCAAAGCCGGATGCAGTAAAGCCACAGTAACCGACAACTACAACGGCCTTCAGATTGTAATATCACGTCAGCCGGCCATCGAGAAACTGCCCGACGTGGTGGAGATGGAGAGAGTCTACAGCCTCTATAACCGGTTCCGCACCTTTATCAGCCGCAACATATCCTTGATGCCGCACTTCAATTCCGGAGCCCACAGCTGGAGCCCGGCGTTCAGACCCTTTGCCGAATCGCTGCATCGCACCAAAAACGAGCTGCTCGCCAACCCGCTTTATTCACGCTACCTGTCTAACATTACAGAGCTGAAAAGAATCCATCAGACCGACGCTAAAATCAACAACGCCAGAACCGGATATTACAACAACCTCTATTCACAAATCAGCAGCTACTTTTCCGCGCGTGTGGCCGAGGCCGGCGATGACGCCAACCTCAGAGACGAGCTGAAGAGCTCACTGATTGCAGTGCGTTCAGCAGTCATCAATGACCCCGAAAGCCTGCCGGAAATCAAAACACAACTCCGTCAACTCTATGAACGCATATTCTAAACCCGTTGCAGCGCTACTGTTTGCAGCGCTTTGCTCCACGGCCACGTACGCACAGGCCTCCGCTCCGGCACAGGCCGAAGACGACAGCACCGCGTCCGACAGCATTTTCAAAGCCACAGCCCTGCGTTATATTGAATTTGCTATCGATAAAAAAGGAGAAATGCTCAATAACCCGCTCGGCGGTGAAAACGGCGGTCTGGAAGAATTTGTAAGTGACCTCGGCATATTCGCCGGAATGTCGCCGAAAATCGAAGAAGCCCGTGAACACGGCACTGAAGTAATGAGAGGCGCCGGCATACTGCATGATGCTGAGGCTTTCATGGAAAGCCGATTCACACGCGCCGAAAACGACTCGCTTATCAATGAGCTCAGAAAACTGTGTAAAAGCACCCGTCTGAACGCATCACAGAAGAAAGAGCTTGATGACAAGGCCGTCGAGCTTGAGTACACCGAACTCGCCGTCTACGACCTTTACGACATCCACACCGAGGTGAGCAAGATTATCAACGACCCCGTGTATGCGCCCGGAAGTGAATCCGCGCTGTTGGAAGACATCGACGCACTGATAGAAAGCCTAAAGGACAAAACTGACAATATCAGCAAATATCCCTACCTGAAATCAGTGCTTGACGCCTATCTTAAAGCCATACACTCGAATCCGCGCGCCATTGACCCTCAGATTGTAAGCCTCATTGAGGAACTGAACGGCCAGTACACCGAAGTTGATGAAGCGGAGAAAGATGGAATGCTCACTGAGCCTCAGGCGGCCAACGATGCCACTGAAACTGCCGATAAAGCCGTACCGACTGCATCGGCCGATGCTGTGGAGTCAAAAACTAACGAAAGCTGCTCCGAAGCAGAAATCATTGAGGATATCGTTGACAAACCTACATCAGAAACCGTGCCTGCATCTCCGCAGCCATCATCGGTGAAAGACACAGTCGGACAGCCGGAATCTGACAACGACACAGACGAAGACAACATAATAGACACAAGATATACTGACTGACCATGAAAGTTCAAGTTCATCATAATGAGATACGCCAGCTCATAACACAAGGTTATGACAAGGTTTACAACCAGTTGCAATCAATACTGCAGCCTGAAGAGTTTATTTTTGCAAAATGGGAGGCCGGATTCGGCGATGTCCACCAGTGGACGCTCCCGGCCGACCGCCAGTGGTACAGACTGACGGAAGCCGATATGTACGACCGCAATGCTGTAATAACAGCCTATCTCAGCATTCATGGAGCAGGCGCCGCCAAACTGATGACAGGACGTACCGGCGAGGCACTGCGCAAATTTGTGGAAGACGTCTACACGGTTCCGTCGGAAGATTACGTATTCTACACAATCGATGAAAACGGCCGTTACCGCGTGATGCTGACCGGCTGGGGGCACGCGTTCCCTACCCGTCCCGGTCTTAGCCCCGGGTTCATCGGCTCGCAGTCACGCAGCAACCAGCCCGTAACCGTGAAATTCACCGAAAACGGTGTCCCCATGGCCGGACTGACCTTTGACATTGTGCGCCGCGACGGTAGACGCATACCTAATTATGCCGATCAGGACGGTGAAAAATACATTGACGCACTTCAGCCGGGCACGGAGCTGAAACTTGCGTTGCCGACTCTCGGCAAAGAAATAACACTGACCGTAATGGCCGGCAAGGCTCTCTATCAGTTTGAACTCGGAGAAAAGCCTAAAGTGGAAATTCCCAAAATCGAAGAACCCACACCTGTGCCCAAGCCCATTCCGAAGCCCGAAGAACTCAAACGCAACCGCGACATCGCAATAAGATTCATCGATGTAGACGGCCGCCCCGTAACCGGAGCCGAGGCCATATTCTCGCAAGAAGGGAAGCCCACACTGGCCGAAGGGCTTGACGATACCGGCTCAATCTATCTTGACAACAGCGATTTCATAATGAAAACACCACTGAGAATCGAACTGAACACCGGGCGTCCCAATGTGACGTTCGAGCCGGTCACCATAGCACTTGAACCTGAGCACAACGAATATCAGATAACGTTCCGTCTTGTCAGTAGGTCAAAGATATGGCCAACGATTCTGCTTATAGCCGGCGGCGTGCTCGCCACTGCCGGAGCATGGATGCTATTTCAATCACTCTCTAAAATAATTTAACGACTATGACTGGCTTGATAACATATCTGATACTATTTATCATTTTTATTTTCTGCATTCTTGCATTCATTGCATTCGGATGGGATAAACGACGTGCTTCATACGGCAAGACGGGCGCCCCCACGGGGCTGCTTATTCCGGCGGCCATATTCGGTTCGTTCGGTGCCTTGATGGGAATGCTTCTTTTCGGCACACGTCTCAAAAGCGCTCTATTCCTCATCCTTGCTCCGGTTATGACTGTAGTGTGGGCTCTGTTTGTGTGGATTCTCCTCTGACCCGCCCATCACATTAATTTATTATAGCACAAAAGCAGGGCCAAGATAATTTTGGACCTGCTTTTTTAGCTATGGCGTAAGTAAATCCCCGTTGTAAAGCTCACTTTATAGCCGAAACTATCGTACCTGACGCCGAGGAGAGCACATAGGTTTGCAACACAATCTTACAAATAGCTGAATATTTGATTGAAATTTTAAAAAAAATAGAATATTTTACACTTATACAATAATATTTTATTACTTTTGCGCATAACTTCAACGAAATGAATATACAATATGCGTAACCGTCACAACCGCCTTGACACAATTTCAGACATACTCTCTACGCAAAGCATCAGCAGCCAGGACGCATTGGCCAAGCAACTTGCCCAGAGAGGATATATCGTGACACAGGCCACACTCTCGCGCGACCTAAAAAAACTCGGGACAATAAAAGTGGCGTCCGACTTAGGAGGCTATCGTTATATAGTTGATTCAGCCGACCCTCAGAAAATCAGCGGGAAGAAATCGGAAATCGCTCCCATGACCTCCACATTCCAGTCATCGCTGCATCCGGCCGCCATCTCCCTAAGAATGTCGGGCAACATACTGATAATAAAAACACGCAACGGCTATGCAAGCGGGCTGGCCTACGACCTCGACACGTTGAACTCACCGCTGATTTTAGGCACCATTCCCGGTGCCGACACAGTGTTTGCCGTGGTTGACGAGTCGGCTACACGCTCCGAGATATATGAATTGCTGTGCGGTTTTCTGACACCTGAAGTGCTTGAAAACGCACGCTCCTATTTTTCATGAACCTCCGATGAGCCCCGTCAAAAAGGCGCCAAACAAGCCTCGGAAACAATACTCTGAACAAATTGACGCCGTTTTTTTAGGGCTTTGTCAGCAAAATGCTTAATTTTGCAAAAATATTCTGTTTTCAATAGACAATTTTAGAGGGAGAATGCCCTCAGGTTCAGTTTTAAAGCATAAATGGAAGAATCCTCAAAAGAGATTGAAGTAGTTGTGTCCGACGAAAGCCACGTAAAATATGTGGAAGAGATTCTCGACACAATCAATCGTGCCGCAAAAGTACGCGGCACCGGCATCGCCAAGCGCTCGCCTGAGTATGTCAAACAGAAGATGCTTGAACATAAGGCAGTAGTGGCGCTGTGCGACGGCAAGTTTGCAGGCTTCAGCTATATAGAATGTTGGAGCAACAAGGAATTTGTAGCCAATTCAGGCCTCATCGTAGCCAACGAATACCGTGGCATAGGCCTGGCGAAACGCATCAAACGACGAATTTTCGAGCTCTCGAGAGAAATGTTCCCCAACGCAAAAATTTTCTCGCTCACAACCGGTGCAGCCGTCATGAAGATGAACTTCGAGCTCGGTTACCGCCCTGTGACATTCGATGAGCTGACATCGGACGCCGCCTTCTGGCGCGGATGCGAAAGCTGCGTAAACTTCGACATCCTCCAGCGCAACGGAGGCCACAAATGCCTCTGCACGGGCCTGCTATTTGATCCGGCGGAGACACAATACCATCAGGCAGTGGCTGAAGCCACCAATAAACTCAACAAAAATCAGGAAGACAACGCAAACAAATAAAAACCAATGGCACAGGATACAGCAAAAAAGAAAGTACTGCTCGCATTCAGCGGCGGTCTTGACACCTCGTTCGCAGTGAAATATCTCTCGGAAGACTGCGGATATGAAGTCTACACAGCCATAGCGAACACCGGCGGCTTCAACGACGAAGAGCTTAAGGAGATAGAGCGCCGCGCACTCGCACTCGGAGCGAAATCGCACGCCACACTCGACATAACCAAAGAATACTACGAAAAGAGCATCAAATACATGATTTTCGGCAATGTGCTCCGCAACGGCACCTACCCCATCTCGGTATCGTCGGAACGCATCTTCCAGGCCATAGCCATTATAGAATACGCCAAGAAAATCAAAGCCGACTGCGTGGCTCACGGCAGCACATCGGCCGGCAACGACCAGATTCGCTTCGACCTCACCTTCCAGATACTGGCTCCGGAAATCGAAATCATCACTCCTACCCGCGACATGAACCTGACCCGCGAGTATGAGATTGAATATCTGAAAAAGCACGGCTATGTGGCTGACTTCAAGAAGCTCGAATACTCCATAAACAAAGGTTTGTGGGGCACCAGCATCGGTGGCAAGGAAACACTTCACTCCGACCAAACACTACCGGAGGAAGCCTATCCCACCCAGATGACAGCGAAAGAAGATTCCACCATGACCATTGACTTTGAAAAGGGAGAAATCTCGGCCGTCAACGGCGAAAAATTCGAAGACAAAGTGAGCGCCATCCGCAAGATTGAGGAACTCGTATCGCCATATGCCATAGGCCGCGATATGCACATCGGCGACACCATAATCGGCATTAAGGGTCGCGTTGGCTTCGAGGCAGCCGCCCCTATGGTAATCATCAACGCCCACAAGATGCTTGAAAAGCACACCCTGACCAAATGGCAGCAGTACTGGAAAGACCAGCTCTCCACTTGGTATGGTATGTTCCTCCACGAAGCGCAGTATCTCGAACCGGTAATGCGTGACATCGAAGCCTATCTGGAATCATCGCAGCGTAACGTCACCGGCCGCGTCATAATTGACCTCAAACCTTACCGCTACGTGCTCGTAGGAGTCGACTCCCCGCTCGACCTGATGAAGACCTCTTTCGGCGAATACGGCGAACTGTCGCGCGCATGGACAGCCGAAGATGTCAAAGGATTCACCAAAATCCTTGGCAACCAGATGAAAATCTATCATGATATTCAGAAACGCAACGGCAAGTCTGAATAATCCGAAAAAATAGTTATCTTTGTGCAACCGACCTGCATCATGTCATGCAAGCCGGTTGCAAACGTTTTAAACCACACATTAACTAAAACATACAAGCCAACTATGATAAGAGCAGGCATTATCGGAGGCGCGGGCTACACCGCCGGCGAGCTCATCAGACTTCTACTCAACCATCCCGACGTTGAAATAGCATGGGTAAACTCCACATCAAACGCAGGCAACCTCGTGGCTGACATACATCAGGGGCTCATCGGCGAGACCTACATCCGCTTCACCGACGCCACCCCCTGGGAAGAAATTGATGTTCTGTTTTTCTGCACCCCTCACGGACAGAGCCATAAATTCATTCAGGAGAATGAAATCCCCGAGAACGTAAAAATCATCGACCTTTCAAACGATTTCCGTCTTGAACCCGATGCTGAAAACAACCATGACTTTGTCTATGGTCTGCCCGAATTCAACCGCAAGCCTATGGTCAGAGGTGCCAAACACGTGGCAAACCCCGGATGCTTCGCCACCGCCATACAGCTTGCCCTGCTCCCGCTTGCCAAAAACGGAAAGCTCAAAGGCGACGTACACGTGACGGCCATCACCGGAAGCACCGGCGCAGGCGTAAAGCCCTCGCCCACAAGCCACTTTTCCTGGCGCAACGACAACGTCTCAATCTATAAGCCGTTCCGCCACCAGCACCTGGCTGAAATCAACCGCACACTCAAGGCCCTGCAGTCCGACTACGACGGCAATATCCTGTTCATACCCGTCAGAGGCTGCTTCTCACGCGGCATAATGGCGATAGTCTACGTCGACACCGACCTCGAACTTGAAGACATACGCGAGATGTATGACGAAGCCTACAGCGACCACAGCTTCACATTTGTTTCCGACCGTCAGCCCGACCTAAAAGAAGTGGTGAACACCAACAAATGCATTCTGCATCTCGAAAAAATCGACGGCAAGCTGCTCATTACTTCCGTGATTGACAATCTGCTAAAAGGAGCTGCCGGCACGGCCGTCCACAACATGAACCTGCTGTTCGGACTCTCCGAGCGCACCGGACTCAACCTTAAGCCCTCAGCTTTCTAAAAAAATCACCGCACAAAAAAAGGTCCGACTCCACCGAGCCGGACCTTTTTAGATTTTATGTGACGTGCTGATTAACGGAGAGTGCCGTTTTCAGCAGCCTGAATCATAGCCTGATCGGCTGTGATATAGATTTCTACGCGACGGTTCTGCGCACGACCTTCAGGAGTGGAGTTAGAGGCAATGTAGTCCTGCATGGGAAGTGCTACAGCCGACAGACGTGACGGAATGACACCGCTGTTGACAAGGTAGGTGCGAACTGCGTCGGCACGACCTGTGGCAACACGTTCGTTCACTTCATATGTGCCGGTATCATCGGTATAGCCGAAAATCTGGACGTTGGTATCGGGATTGCTGTTAAGCGATGCTGCGAAACGGGTGAGCTCCGACTTGGCCGAGGAACTGAGGGTAACACCGTTTGTGGGGAAAAGGATACCGCCGTTAAACGTTACCTTGATGGCACGCAGACCGTTCTGGTCAGTCACCTGCTCGACTTTAGCCTTTTCAGCGAGTTCGCGTTCAAGCTCTTTCTGCTGTTTATCCATACGGTTGCCGATAAGAGCACCTGCTCCGGCACCCACGGCAGCACCAACGCCGGCGCCAATCGCAGCGCCCTTACCGCCTCCGATGAGTGCGCCGATGCCGGCACCGAGAGCGCCGCCACCACCGCCACCTATAAGAGCGCCGGATCCTGTTTTAGTCATTGACGAGCAACCTGCTCCGAAAAGCATACTTCCCGCGAGAACGAGAATAGCTGTTAATCTCAAAACTTTCATCGTTTATTACATTTTGGTTAATACTTATTGCAAAGTTACGAATTAATCGGGATAATTTAACACTGTGATTAAATTTATAGGTCAGTGAACGGAATAAAATGTTGACTTTGTAATATTAAAATAATATTGAACGATATAAAATCAATATCCAAATTATAAATACAACCGCAGGCTGATATTTGTTTTCCCGTCACAAAAAAATTTAGTAAGTTTGCATTATAAAACTACCGGAACGCGGCACACAGACCTTAAAAAACCGATGGACCATAAACACACAAAATATACACCAGAATCAAAAAAGAATCATCTGCTCGTGCACCTCGGGGCGCTGTTCGCCGTTTCCGTATGGGGCACATCGTTTGTGTCAACAAAGGTGCTTCTCGACAATGGACTACACGCTGTCGAGATTTACATCTACCGTTTCCTACTCGCATACATAATTATGCTGTGTTGTTGTCATAAGAAAATGTTTGCCAACACTCTTCGCGACGAATTCCTGCTGGCCATCTGCGGCATCTGCGGCGGCTCAATATATTTCATAGCTGAAAACACGGCCCTCAACTATACTCTCACCTCAAACGTATCGCTCATAACCACTCTTGCGCCGTTGCTCACAACGTTGCTCATAGGTGTGCTCTATAGAAACGAACGCCCCGGCCTGTGGGTCTACATCGGATCGCTGGTAGCTCTTGCCGGTGTGGCCTGTATAATTTTCAAGTCCGGATTCAACCTTAAGGTGATGCCGCTCGGCGATTTCTTAGCACTGGCGGCAGCTTTCTCCTGGGCCATTTACGCAGTGGTGCTCCGTAAAATCAACGCAACCTACAGCGCCACATTCATCACGCGCAAGACATTCTTCTACGGACTGCTTACAGCCCTTCCATTCCTCGCCTTTGAACCTCAGATATGCCCTCCGAGTGTCCTGCTCGAGCCGGTTGTAATGGGCAATATCGTATTCCTTGGCATAGTCGCCTCACTGCTCTGCTACTTGATATGGGCACAGACCATAAAACGACTAGGCGCAATCAAAGCCTCCAACTATCTCTATGTTCAGCCCGTCGTAACAATGATTTTCTCTGCGATAGTCTTTGAAAACGACCCCATCACATTCGTGGGTTGCATAGGCTGCATACTGATTATAGGCGGAGTATGGTTCGGCGACCGCATGACCCGTCAAAACTGAAAACCGATGACAGAATTCAACAAAATGCAACAGCTCAAACGGCGCCTCTTTGCGATGCGCAACGGAGTTGTGGCCGACACGCTGCGTAAAGCCGGCAGCCCATATCGCATTATTTTCGGGCTGAATGTTCCGCAGCTCAACGAAATAGCCCGGGACTTCGGGCCTGATGCCTCACTTGCGGCCGAACTCCGACGTAACACCTCAACCCGTGAGAGCCAAATGCTTGCGCCAATGCTTCTCAATCCGACCGACATAACGAAAGAGGAAGCCATGGCCATGGCCTGCGAAGTGTCAGACACCGAAGCTGCCGACATTTTCACTCACCGCCTTTTGCAGCGCATTGACGGAGGCCGCGACCTCACGCCCCAACTTCTTGCATCGGAAAAAGCAATCATGCGATATATGGGGCTACGAATGACATTGGCCGACATCGCCTCAGACCCGGCCGCCGCGCTTAGCGCCGCCAAAGCCGAACTTGACAAAGGTGAGCAAATAACGGCAATGCTGGCCCGCATGATTGAATCGGAAGCTCAATGGCTATTAACGAACTAACTGATTCATAACCATTTCGACCAACTATAAGAGCCGGTTCTACAATAAATGTTAGCAGCTGTATCGCGTAGCGTCGGTATTTTTATTGTTGCCCGGCGGCGAGACGCCTGTGGTACACGTTATGAATGTATAACGCATACATTTGCGATAATGAAGATTAAAAGCCGGATGAATTTTTTCGAAGACAATTTTGCCACACTTTAAAAAAGAATGAGTAACTTTGTATCCCGTATATGAAGTACGGATTTGACAACAACAAGTATCTGAAGATTCAGTCGGAACATATCCGCGAAAGAATCTCAAAGTTCGGCAACAAGCTCTATCTTGAGTTAGGCGGCAAGCTATTCGACGATTATCATGCAAGCAGAGTTCTGCCCGGATTCCAGCCGGACAGCAAGTTGCGTATGCTGTCGAAACTGTCGGACACGGCCGAAATAGTGATAGTAATCAGCGCCCTCGACATTGAGAAGAACAAGGTCAGACATGACCTCGGCATAACCTACGACGCCGATGTAGTGAGACTCCGCAACGAATTTCAGAACCGCGGATTCTTAGTCAGCAGCGTAGTCGTGACCCATTATAACGGTCAGAAGAGTGCCGACGCTTTCCGCAGCCGCATGGAGCGACTGGGCGTAAAGACCTACTGCCACTACCTCATTGACGGCTATCCCACTAATGTCAGCTTGATTGTATCCGATGAAGGCTTCGGACGCAACGACTATGTGGAGACCACACGCCCGCTCGTAATCGTGACCGCCCCCGGCCCCGGCAGCGGCAAAATGGCCGTATGCCTGAGCCAGCTTTACAACGAGCATAAGCGCGGTATGGAAGCCGGGTACGCCAAATTCGAGACTTTCCCCGTATGGAGCCTACCGCTGCGACATCCCGTAAACATAGCCTACGAAGCTGCCACGGCCGACCTCAACGACATCAACATGATTGACCCCTTCCATCTGGAAGCCTACGGCAAAACGGCCATCAACTATAACCGCGACATCGAAATCTTTCCGGTGCTGAACGCCATATTCGAAGGCATCTACGGCAACAATCCTTACAAATCGCCGACCGACATGGGCGTTAACATGGTGGGATTCTGCATAAGCGATGACGACATATGCTGTCAGGCTTCGAACAACGAGATAATTCGCCGCTATTTCACAGCCGTGAACAATCTCGCCAAAGGCGATGGCAACGAGAAGGAAGTCAACAAGATAGCACTTCTTTTCAATCAGGCCAAAATAGATGTATCCTACCGGCGCACCGTTGCGGCCGCCCGTCAGCGTGCAGAGTTCTCAGGCAGAGCCTGCTCGGCCATTGAGCTTTCTGACGGCACAATCATCACAGCCGAATCGGGCGACCTGCTCGGCCCCTCGGCCGCCCTCCTGCTCAACGCAATAAAGCATCTGGCCGGCATTGACCACGATGTAAAACTCATACCTCAGGGCATCATCGAACCCATACAGCACGCAAAAATCAACTATCTCAACAGCCGTAATCCGCGACTGCATACCGATGAAGTGATTGTGGCCCTGTCGGTGCTCTCGCCTCACGACGAGCGCTGCCGCATAGCCCTGGAACAGTTGCCCGAGCTTTTCGGATGTCAAGTGCACTCCACCGTAATGCTCGGCGAAGTAGACCATAAGATTTTCAAGAAACTCGGCGTTGGCCTGACCTGCGACCCGAACACCGACTGAGAACCGATTCGACAATAAAATGCCAACGGCAACGCTGTCAGCTCAACGAGCGGTAGAGGTCGGCCGTGGCCGAAGCACACTTCTCCCAGCTGAAACGCTTAAGCTGCGCGTAGCCTTTCGCTCGTAAATCTTCGCAGAGCTTATTATCGTCAAGCGCCGTGCAAATTGCGTGCGCCATATCGTCGACTTTATACGGGTCGAAATACAACGCTCCGTCACCGCCCACTTCCGGCAGTGAACTTGTGTTGCTCAACAGGGTCGGACATCCGGCAGCAAACGATTCAAGCGCCGGAAAGCCGAAGCCCTCATAGAGCGACGGGAAAACGAAGCATCGAGCGCCGGCATAGAGCGACTTCATCTGAGTGTCGCGGACAAAAAAGTTTTTCACACGGTCCGAAATACCCAGTCGTGTTAGGAGCGCCACCTCATTTTTATTGAACGGCTTGCCGGAGCATACGAGCTGAAGACCGGGATAACGCGTTGCTATTGCTGCAAAAGCCTCGGCAAAGAGCCCGAAATTCTTGTAGAGCATACGACCACCGACATAAAGGATATAGTCTTCAGGCAGTCCCTCCACAGAATCTTCACGTCCGGAGGTTACACCGCGACCGTGATAGATAACCCTGATTTTCCTTTCATCAATGCCGTAAAGCTCAATTAGGTCGCGCTTTGTCGATTCACTGATGGCTATAACTACTGCTGCCTTCTCGACAAGCAGTCGCTTGCTCTGCGATGTTGTGTCGGACGGTGAAAATGCATCGGGGAAGCGTTCATGAATCATATCGTGCACCGTAAGCACAAACGGCTTGTCAGTAAACTCCAGAAAATAAGGATTATAATAAGTCGGGTGAAACACATCGAAAGCGCCGTTCCGCAGAATCGCCCGCGAGCGGCCGTAGTTTAACCGGCGTGAAATGTCTTTCTTGAAGGGAAAGAAAGGCAGCGAGCCGATAGCCATGATTTGAGGCAAATGCACATTATGGGTGAACCGCACACCAACAGAACAGTCAATGTCTGAAGGCATACGTCTGATGAGTTCCACAAAATAGCGTGAGATTCCGCCCCAGCGCTGTGAGTTGTATATCTGGCAGTCGTAGAAAACTTTCATAACGTCCCAAAATTAATTATTATTTCGAATATCGCAAAATCATAGCGGTGTGTCATGTGTCATAAAAGAGGCCGCGCCAAAATTGCTTTTGACACGGCCTCCGTTAACTTAAGGATTCTTAAGGTTATCAGTTCTGAGGTACGAAGATTACAATACGGTTCCAGTTGTTATCCTCATAAACCTGAGTTTCGCTGCCTTCAGCCTGCATGGCTAGACGTGCTTTGTTGATTCCGTAAGTCTTGGTAAGGGCATTGTAAACGGCCTGCGCGCGTTTTGCTGACAGCTCTTTGTTATAGGCGGCAGTGCCGGTGTCTTTGTCGGCATAACCGCAGATAAGGACATTCACACCGGGATTAGCCTTGAGGTATTGGGCAACGTTGAAGACATTGACCATTTCTTCGTTGGAAATCTTGGCAGAGTTGATGGTAAAGCGCACGGTTGTGAGCATCGGAGTAGCAAGCTGTTCGGGGCATTCGGCAACCTGAACCTGCTGTTCGGGACAAGGTAGCTGCGATTCGGCTACTGCAAGTGCGGTCGCAGTGGCTGCAAGGTCGCTGCGGAGCGCATTTATCTGACCGTTAAGCGAGCTGATGTAGGCTTGGTCAACACAAGCATTATAGGTATTAAATCCGGCGCCTCTGAGGTTGAACGAGAAACCGCCGATGGCTGTAATATCAACATCCACGGGATCGCCGTAAGAGCAGAGGTTGAAATTGTCGCCGTAGAACGAGGCTCTGCCCTCAAGGAAGAAGTCAACATAGCGGCAAAGTCTGAAGCGAAGCTGAATACCTGCCGACACGGGGAGAGTCCAGGCGTTGTGTTTGCATTTTTCGCCTTCCTTGACGATATTGGTACCGGGTGACTTGAAATCCCATGTAAACGTTCCGCCGAGACCTACATAAGGCACGATAGAGAAAACACGCGAGGTGTTAACACCATGAACGGAGTTGAGCATATCCCACATAATGTCGAAGTTGGCGTTAGCCATTTTTGCTTTTGAGAATGTCAGATTATCCCAGTGCATCGAGCCATAATACATACTTACACGCCATCCCAGGTAAGGGGTCATCCATTTTCCGACACCAAGATTGTAAACCGCTGTAAAATGATGTTTGGGGTCACCATTAAGGAGTTCATGCTCAACAAAGGGAACATTCACGCCGGCACCTGCCTGAATGAACCAGTTGTCACGCCATGAGGAATAATATTTGTTGCTGCAGTCCAACTGACCTTCGTCAACAAGTGTAACCGTCTCCTCGGCGACAACGAAATCCTGAGCCTTCACTTCATTCGCCGTGAACGACAGAGCGCCCACCGCTGCAATAGCCACAAGTAAATTTTTTTTCATTTTTTACAAGTATTAAAGTTAGAATTGAACTATTTTTATCTCACATTCTTTTTGTTGAAACCGTGCGACCTTATCGCCCCGATATTACAATCTTCATATTTCAGAAATAAAACGCGCCCTCCGAAACATTTGTTCAGAGGGTGCAAAAAATTTTAAAACTTTACCGACGAACCCGTCAATCCTCAAAGGCTCCAACGAATCCTTCCTCAATTATTTCCTCTTCGACATAATCGCCGTAAAAGTCGTCTTCACACAGATTGATAGTAGGATTGGGAAAACGTGTTGACTGGCTGTAGCCAAGTTCCGGATCGGAATATACTTTCTTCATAAATAGGCCATAGATGGGGAGCGCAGACGAGGCACCCTGACCATCGGCCATTGAATTGAAATGAATATAGCGTTCTTCTCCGCCTACCCATACACCGCTGACGAGGTCCGGCGTAAAGCCCATGAACCAACCGTCGGAGTTGGAATTGGTAGTACCGGTCTTGCCCCCCATCTGCGCGGTAATATTATATGGGGCGCGACGCAGACGCGAACCCGTACCAAAATCAATCACATCGAAAAGCATCGACTGTATGCGCTGGTGACCTGTCTCGCTGAGAACTTCGCTCGACGTGGTGCGGAACTCGCTAATTACATTGCCGTTGGCATCGGCTATGGCGGTGACATAAACAGGTGTCGAGCGCATACCCTTGTTGGCGAAAACCGAATATCCACTCACCATTTCACGCACCGACACGTCGCACGGACCGAGACAGAGCGAAATCACGGGGTCAAGTCTGGCCGTGATGCCGAAGCTGCGGAGCGAACGCACAAGGCGATGCGGCTTGATGGCGTCAAGCAGGAGTGCCGAAATCCAGTTGTTGGAGGTCGTCAGAGCCCAGCGCAGTGTCACCATTTCATCAATATGCGTTTTTCCGCTGTTGCGCGGCGACCACGGACGTCCGACAGCATCAACAAACGTTGGCTGTGAGTTGAGAAACTGGTCACACGGCGTATATCCTTCCTCCATTGCCGTGGCATAGAGATAGGGCTTGATGGTGGAGCCAATCTGACGGCGACCTGTCGAAACCATGTCATATTGGAAGAATTTGAAGTCGGGGCCACCGACATAAGCTTTTACAAAACCGGTTTTGGGGTCCATTGACATAAATCCGGTGCGGAGAAAATGCTTGTGATAGAATATAGAGTCGCGCGGCGACATGATTGTATCAATAATGCCGTCATAGCTGAACACGTCCATGCGGCGCGGGGTGTTAAATACACGCTCTATCTCGGCTTCCGAAGCACCGGCGCGCTTCATCATGTGGTAGCGGTCGCTCTGAGTGACAGCGCTGCGCATCAGCCGGTTGAGCTGCTCCTGAGAAAGTTCGGAACGGTTGCTTGTATATGGAGCTCCTGCCACTCCTTTCTTCTCACGGAAGAAACGGCGCTGCAAGTCAGACATATGCACTCTAACAGCTTCTTCTGCATAGTGCTGCATACGCGAGTCTATGGTCGTGTAGATTTTCAGGCCGTCGGCGTATATGTCATATTTCGAGCCGTCCGGTTTCGGATTTTTCTCGACCCACCCGAAAAGTGGATTCTCAAGCCATGCTATTGAGTCGTCAATGAATTTCTGAGCTTCCCATTCGTGATAGTTTGACCGTTCAGGCTTTTTCGCCGTAAGCATACGGCGCAGTTCCTCTCGGAAGTAAGGCGCAAGGCCATCCTTATGGTCTACTCTATGGAAATTAAGCGTAAGCGGCAGATTCTTAAGCGAATCGGCTTCAGCCTCCGTTAGCTTGCCGTTCTTCTGCATCTGTTCGAACACCACATTGCGGCGCTGACGGGTGCGCTCCGGATAGCGCACAGGATTGTAGTAGGACGGATTTTTCACCATTCCCACCAGGGTTGCGGCCTCCTCGATATTGAGTTCGTTAGCGTCCTTGTTGAAATAGACCTGAGCGGCAGAGCGTATGCCCACGGCGTTGTAAAGGAAATCGAACTGATTCAGATACATTTTCAGGATTTCTTCCTTCGAATAGAGGCGTTCCAGCTTGAGGGCTATCATCCATTCCACCGGTTTCTGAAGCATACGGTCAAACAGGCCGTCGGATTTAGGCGAATATAGCTGCTTTGCAAGTTGCTGAGTAAGAGTGGAGCCGCCGCCGGCACCCTTGTTGCGCATTATTATGGTCTTGAAAAGCACACGGCCGAAAGCCCTCATATCGATGCCCGAATGCTCCGTGAAACGAGAATCCTCGGTTGCGATGAGTGCATCAATGACGTATTGCGATATGTCCTCGTAATCGGCATACACACGGTTGCCGGTGTTGCGGAAATAGCGTCCCATTTCCTCACCGTCGGCCGTATATATCACAGTAGCATATTTGTCGGTAGGATTCTTGAAGTCCTCCAAATCGGGCATATACCCTATCACACCATGGTATATTAGGATGAAGAACAATGTAAGGAAAAGCACGAATCCGAGGAAAAGGCTCCACATCCAATGGATTATCTTGCGATTTCTGCGCTTTACTTTTTCGGATTTCGGTTTGTGTCCGTGCTGACGGTCTTTATCGCCGTCAGGTTTAGACGGCACTATTTCAATTCCTTCCGGGAGTGAGTTGCGGTTGTTATTCATTTCAGACAAATGCAGATTGAATCACAAAGATAATTAATTTCCCTGAGATTATCGTCAGCTCCCACAGATTTTCAGGTCTATTTCACCGGCGCTCTCATTTCTTTCATTTAGCGACTATTTATGATTGCTAAAATATGGGTATATGCTGTCATACTACCTCAAAAAATAATCCGTAACGGTGCCAATGTGTCATTCGGTCGTTATAATAGCAGATAACCGGCAAAAAAATACGGGAGGCGATTCCTGATGTGGAACTGCCTCCCGTTAAAAGATTCGAATATCGGTTCTTATTTCTTACGACGGTTACCGTAACGGCTCATGAACTTGTCGACGCGTCCTGCGGTGTCAACGAGTTTCTGCTTGCCGGTGAAGAAGGGGTGCGATGCGCTGGTGATTTCAAGTTTCACCAAAGGATAGGTTACGCCATCAACTTCGATTGTTTCTTTAGCGGCAATTGTTGAACGGGTGATGAAGATTTCATCGTTCGACATATCTTTGAAAACTACTTCGCGATAGTTGGAGGGATGGATGTCTTTTTTCATTATTTCGAGATGTATTATTTTGTTAATCAAAGCGTTGAAGAGGGCGCTGGTAGGGCGTCCGTTCGTAATGGCTTGCAAATTTACTCATTTTATTTGAGTTAGCAAAGAGCCTGCGGAAATTTTGCTAAAAATTTTTTCCGCAGGCTCGCTTTTTATGTCAGTGCAGGTCATTATTGCCCGCCCTATTATCAGTCCTGAAATTCGATGAGGGGGGCGTCGGTGCCTACGACATCGCCTTCATTGACGAAGATGCGTTTTATGACTTCATCTTTTTCGGCTTCTACATCGTTCTCCATCTTCATTGCCTCATAGACCAGAAGAATCTGACCCGGCTTCACTTTATCGCCGGGTTTTACGTTGATAGCGATGATTTTGCCTCCCATTGGAGCGCTGAGTACTTCGCCCGTTATGGGTTCCTGAACGGCAGCGGGTGTAGCCTCAACCTTGGCTTCTTCCTTCACGGCATTCGTAGCCAAATATTCTTCCTTGCGGCGGTTACGCAGGAATGTGTTGGCTACAGTGGGGAGCAGTTCGAGAAGTAGTTCTTCCTCGGGGTTGGATGCGAGTTTCACTCCGTATTCCTCAATCACAGGATTTTCGGGACGGCGATATTTGCTGACGTCATAAGGATGCTCGGTGGCATCGCCGGTGATTTTCTCGCGGAATTTGGCATTGATTTCAACGGGGGTCTTACCGTACTCGCCTTTGACGAGCGAGATAAACTGATTGGACGTATGGGTGTAATCAGGGTCGCCTTTCTTGCGATCCATCGCGAGGTTAACGGCCTGAGCGCCGACAATCTGCGATGTGGGGGTCACGAGAGGCACCAAACCGGCATCGCGGCGCACCTTAGGAATCAGGCGCATGGCGTCGTCAAGGAGGTCTTCGGCGTGTAGTGTTTTGAGCTGAGCCACCATGTTGGAGTACATACCGCCGGGCACTTCGGCATTCTTGACGAGTTCATTGGGTTTGGGGAAACCGAAATAAGCCTCAATGGCATGGCACTTGTCGAGAAGCGTAGCCTCATCGGAGTTACGAGCGGCCTCGATGGCTTGGTCAAACAAAGCGTCGATTTCAGCGGGCAGAGTATCCTTGAGCGGGTCGAATTCACGCGGGAAGTTATCCTTGTTGAGGTCAAACTGTGCAAGGGCCTCACGGGCGTGACGCAGTTCCTTGCGTATGTCGGCCACTACTTCCATATTGACATCGACCTCTATGCCGAGCTTTTTGCAGAATACGTAGATAAGCTCGATGGCCGGGGCAGCCGAACCGCCGCCGAAATACCATATATTGGTGTCAAGAATGTCAACTCCGTTAAGAATGGCCATAAGCGATGAAGCCAGACCATAGCCGGGAGTACAGTGAGTGTGGAAATCAACATCAACCGTAAGCTCGGCTTTTAAACGCGAGATGATGGAAGCGGCGCGCAACGGATTGACCAGACCGGCCATATCCTTGAGGGTGATAATCTTTGCACCCAATTTTTCCATCTGTTTGGCTTTGTCTACGAAATAATCATCCGTGAATATCTTCTCTTGATGATGCGATTTCTTTCCGAACAATTTGCCGATGATTGAATGTTTTTCGTTGTTCTCCTCATCTTTGGGGTCGACTGTGTAGCAGACAGCGCCGTCGGCGATGCCTCCAAGCTCATTAATCATGCGGATTGATTCGCGCACATTGTCAATATCATTGAGCGCGTCGAAGATGCGCATCACGTTAAGGCCGTTCTTTATAGCTTCCTTATAGAACCCTTCAAGCACATAATCAGGATAAGGTACATAGCCAAAAAGATTGCGACCGCGTGAAAGCGCTGAAAGGAGCGATTTGCCTTTCATGGTCTTTGAGACCGTGCGCAGACGTTCCCACGGCGATTCATCAAGATAGCGCATCACTGAATCGGGCACTGCTCCGCCCCAGACTTCCATGATGTAGAAGCCGGCATTTTCATAAAACGGCAGCAGACGGTCAATCTCGCTTTGAGGCATACGGGTGGCAAACAGCGACTGCTGGCCATCGCGAAGAGTCAGATCTCTGATTTTTAGTTTCTTCTGTTCCATACTCTTATTTCTAATGATACAAAATATCTATTGAGACTACAAATATAATGCTTTCGTTCTTATTACAGAAATTTTTCCTTAATTTTCTTATCAGCATCTTCCTCTCTTAAGTGTCAATTCTGCGTTTTCACAATTTTTCCACCAAAATGTTGTATATTTGCAATTAATTTCCCTTAGCAAGTGTTATTAATTACATAAGCTAATTATTGTAATTCAAAACGGAGATATGTTCGGACTATTCAGCAAGAAAACATCGACTGAAAACGCACTTTTTTTTCACACTGACATTCATTGCCATATAGTGCCCGGCATTGATGACGGCTCACCGTCGTTGGAACGGTCAATCGAGCTCGTCAGTCGTATGCGCGGCTGGGGGCTGAAGCGCATCATAGCCACTCCGCACGTTACAGAAGACACTTTTGAGAACACGGCCGAAACAATAACCCCCCCGTTCAACACCCTGAAAAACGCTTTGGCCGAGCAAAGCATTGACTGCACGCTTGAACACAGCGCCGAATACCGCATTGACGATTTCTTCATACAGCAGGTGAACGGCCACTTTCTCATGCCCTACCCCGACAACTATCTGCTTGTCGAGAACTCTTTCGTTCAGGAGCCATGGAATCTTGACCAAACGCTGTTTGACCTGATGCTGAAGGGATGGCACCCCGTTCTGGCTCACCCCGAGCGTTATCACTATTATTTTGACAAGAAAGAGCGCTACTTACGCCTTCATCAGAACGGCACAATGTTTCAGATAAATTTGCTGAGCTTAGCGGGCTACTACGGCAAAGAAGAAAAGAGAACAGCCGAATGGCTCATCGAAAACAGACTCGTGGACCTCATCGGAACCGACCTGCACCGCTCGGCCCACGCCGACTGCATCGATAAATATCTCACAGGCAAAGACTACGCACGCCACCGCAAACAACTGGAAGGCATGGTGAAAAACGATTTGCTTTTTCCCGCCCGTTAACAACCGGATTTTAGCCGTAAGGCGGCACTCTTCGCACGAACAATATGAAATAAAAAAGCCCCTCTTTTTTACAAAGCCACTTTTTTACGCGAAAAATTGTGATTTTTTGACAAAAATAGTTGCTGTTTTAGAACAAATACCTATCTTTGCATCCGTAAAGCAAACGCAACAGTTAATGAAACGATTTTTCAGCTCATACTATTTTTACTTTTTTTATTTCGACAAGAATTAAAAACGGGATTTTATGAGCCTGCAAAATTTTGATACAAAAATAAAACCATCATATAAAATCCCGTTGAAAACAGCGGGATTTTTTTTATAAAAGAACAATGTCATTAAAGCGAGTTACCATACAGGGCGTGGCCGGATGCTTCCACGACGCAGCGGCAAGACAGTATTTCGACGGAGAGGAAGTCGAAACAATCGAGTGCGACACTTTCCCCGAATTGTTCGACACGATGCAGACTGATGCATCGCTGTTTGGCGCGGTCGCCATTGAAAACACCATTGCCGGAAGCCTGCTGCAAAATCACGAACTTCTGCGCCAAAGCAATCTGAAAATCATCGGAGAGCAAAAAATGAGAATTTCCCATGTGCTCGCCGCCCTGCCCGGCGAAACGGTCGACGACCTTTCGGAAGTCAATTCCCACCCCATAGCCTTGATGCAGTGCGAGCAGTTCCTGCGCCACCACCCGAATCTGAAAATGATTGAAAAATTCGATACGGCCGGCAGTGCCAAGGAAATTGCCGAACAGCAGCTCTCGGGCCATGCCGCAGTCTGCGGAGAATATGCCGCCACGCTTTACGGCCTCAATATACTCTTCAGGAGCATCGAAACCAACAAACGCAACTTCACCCGTTTTCTGATTGTGGCCGACCCGGTACTGGCCGCCGAATATGCAGGCATCCACGTACCCGACAAATCATCGATAGTATTCACTCTCCCCCACACCAACGGCGCCCTGTCGAAAGTCCTGACCATATTTTCCTTTTACGACATCAATCTTTCGAAAATACAGTCGATGCCTATCATCGGGCGCGAATGGGAATACCGCTTCTACGTTGATTTAACTTTCGACAATTTCACACGCTATCGTCAGGCCATTGATGCAGCGCGTCCGCTGACCAACGATTTCAAGATTTTAGGAGAATACTCACAGTGCACCAATAAAATAGATTGACAACGAAATGACAGAAAACAGCATACGTCCCGCCAACCGCGTCAACGACATAAAAGAATATTACTTTTCCATAAAGCTCAAGGAAGTGGCGGCGCTCAATGCCGCGGGTGCCGACATAATTTCGCTCGGCATCGGAGGCCCCGACCTTCCACCCGACAGCTCCGTAATCGACACCTTAAGCGATGCCGCCCACATAGCGTCAAACCACTCTTATCAGACCCACATCGGGCTACCTGAATTAAGAGCTGAATTCGCCCGCTGGTATAAGGACAATTACGGCGTGACACTTGACCCCGCAAAAGAGATAATGCCGCTCATAGGCTCGAAAGAGGGCGTGCTTCACATATCGCTGACATTCCTCAATCCCGGCGACGGAGTGCTCGTACCCAACCCCGGCTACCCTACCTACTCATCGGTAAGCAAGATGGTTGGCGCGCGGATTATTCACTACGACCTCACCGAGGAGAACGGCTGGATGCCCGATTTCGACGCTCTCGAAAAGATGCCTCTTGAAGGAGTGAAACTCATGTGGATAAACTATCCCCATATGCCCACCGGCACTCCTGCTACGATGGAACTATTTGAGAAAATCGTGGACTTCGGCAAGCGTCACAACATCATAATAGCCCACGACAACCCCTACAGCTTCATCCTCAACGACAAGCCGTTGAGCCTACTGAGCGTGGACGGAGCAAAAGACATAGCCCTGGAGATGAACTCACTGAGCAAGAGTCACAATATGGCCGGATGGCGTATGGGAATGGTCGCCTCAAACCCCACCTTTATCTCATGGCTCCTGAAAGTGAAATCAAACATCGACTCAGGCCAGTTCAAGCCAGTGATGCTTGCCGCCACCAGAGCGCTGCAGCTCCCTGCCGAATGGTACGCCAAAGTCAACGCCACCTATCGCAGCCGCCGCGCCGCCGCCGAAGCCATAATGACTGAGTTAGGATGCACCTTCAACCCCGAGCAGCAGGGACTCTTCCTCTGGGGACGAATCCCGGACAGCGAAGATTCGTCTGAAGCACTTGCCGACCGACTCCTGCACAATGCCCGCGTATTCCTGACTCCGGGATTCATTTTCGGTTCAAACGGAGAGCGCTACATCAGAATATCGCTCTGCACTCCGGCCGAGCGCATGAATGAAGCGCTTGAAAGAATACGCAGTTCAAAAAAAGACTAAACAAAAAAATTCAAAAGACACATTAAATATATGATTACAGAAATTAACCCTGTGCTGCTGGAAAACCTCGACAGCAATAAGCCCCTGATAATTGCCGGCCCCTGCAGCGCCGAGACCCGGGAGCAAGTACTTGAAACAGCCCGCGATTTGGCGGCAAACGGTATAAAAGTTTTCCGCGCCGGCATCTGGAAACCGCGCACCAAACCGGGCGGCTTTGAAGGCATCGGAGCCGAAGGTCTGGAGTGGCTCAAGGAAGTCAAAGCCGAAACAGGCATGTACACTGCCACCGAAGTAGCCACACGCCAGCACGTGGAAGCTGCGTTAGCAGCGGGAGTCGACCTTCTCTGGATTGGTGCACGCACCTCGGCCAACCCATTTGCCATGCAAGAGATTGCCGATGCACTTTCCGAGGCCAAAACCGACATACCGGTGCTTGTAAAGAATCCCGTAAACCCTGACCTTGAACTGTGGATAGGCGCCATGGAGCGTCTTTACAACGCCGGCATACGCCGTCTGGGAGCAATCCACCGCGGCTTCAGCGCCTACGGTAAGCACCTCTACCGCAATATGCCGCAGTGGCACATCCCAATCGAGCTGCGTCGCCGTATGCCAGACCTCACAATCATATGCGACCCAAGCCACATCGGCGGCAAACGCGAGCTTGTGGCCCCCCTGTCGCAGCAGGCACTCGACATGGGCTTTGACGGCCTGATTATAGAAAGCCACTGCGACCCGGACTGCGCATGGAGCGACAAGGCACAGCAAGTTACGCCCGAAGTGCTTAACTTCATTCTCAACACACTGGTCGTGCGTTCTGAAAAGCAATCCACCGAGAGCCTCACACTCCTTCGTCAGCAGATTGACCAGATTGACAACGAGATTCTGGAGTCGCTCAACAAGCGAATGAGAGTGTCGCGCGAAATCGGCCAGTACAAGAAAGAACACCGTATGCCCGTGGTTCAGACAGGCCGCTACGACGACATCATGAAATCGCGCGTAAAACTCGCCACAGAAATGGGCATGAGCGCAGAGTTCATGCGCACTGTCCTTTCCGCCATCCACGAAGAGTCAGTGCGTCAACAGATTGAAATACTCAACCGGCGTTAATACTGCGGAAATCATGAAAATTCTGATTCTCGGAGCGGGCAAAATGGGGACATTCTTCGCCGATGTGCTCTCGTTTGACCACGAGGTAGCCATCTACGATGTAAATCCTGAAAAGCTGCGCTTCACATTCAACACACAGCGTTTCACCGACGTCAGCCAGATTCGCGAATTCGAGCCGGAACTGGTAATAAACGCCGCCACAGTGAAATACACGCTGCCGGCGTTCGAGACAGTAATGCCAGCCATTCCCTCAGGGGCCATCCTCAGCGACATCGCCTCCGTAAAAACCGGACTTCCGGAATTTTACGCATCGTGCGGCCATCCGTTTGTCTCAACCCACCCTATGTTCGGCCCCACCTTCGCATCACTTAGCAATCTTGCCAATGAGAATGCCATCATAATTGCCGAAAGCTCGCATTTGGGCAAGACATTCTTCCGAGACCTCTACAACCGTCTTGGGCTGCACATTGAGGAGTACACTTTCGAGGAACACGACTCCACGATAGCCTACTCGCTGTCGATTCCGTTTGCCTCGACACTGGTTTTCGCCTCAATCATGCGCCATCAGAATGCGCCCGGCACTACTTTCAAGCGCCACATGGCCATTGCCAAAGGCCTGATGTCGGAAGACGACTATCTGCTTAGCGAAATTCTATTCAATCCCAATACCCCCGAGCAGCTTTCAAAAATTCAGGAGCAGCTCACAGAACTCAAAAGCATAGTTGAGGCACACGATTCAAAGGCCATGAAAGCCTATTTAGACCGTGTCCGCGAAAACCTCAAATAAATATTTATCAGTCAGAGATTCTGCAAATTATTCAGAAAGAATTAACTTTGCAAAAACTATTAAGAGTAAAAAAGATATGAACGTTGCAATAGTTGGCGCCAGCGGCGCCGTAGGTCAGGAATTTCTCAGAGTGCTCGACGAGCAGAATTTTCCGGTAGACAATCTCACACTGTTCGGCTCAAGCCGTTCAGCCGGGAAAAAATACACCTTCCGCGGTAAGGAATATGAAGTTAAGGAACTGCGCGACAACCCCGATGATTTCAAGGGTATTGACATAGCCTTCACATCGGCCGGAGCCGGCGTGTCAAAGCAGTATGCTTCGGTAATCACTGCTCACGGCGCACTGATGATTGACAATTCAAGCGCATTCCGCATGGACCCCGACGTTCCTCTGGTAGTACCCGAAGTGAACGGAGACGACGCATTCAACACCCCCCGCAATATCATAGCCAACCCCAACTGTACCACAATACAGATGGTTGTGGCCCTGAAACCCATCAATGACATCAGCCCCATCAAACGGGTGCACGTGGCCACTTATCAGGCAGCATCCGGAGCCGGAGCAGCTGCTATGGAGGAGTTGCGCCAGCAGTATTCCGAAATAGCCGAAGGCAAGGAACCTACCGTCAAAAAATTCGCCCATCAGCTGGCCTACAACGTCATTCCTCACATTGACGTCTTCACCGACAACGGCTACACCAAAGAAGAGATGAAGATGTTCAACGAGACTAAGAAAATCATGCACGCCCCGGAACTCAACGTAAGCGCCATGTGTGTGCGTGTGCCCGTGATGCGCGCCCATTCCGAGGCCATCTGGGTGGAAACCGAGAGCCCCATCGACGTGGAAACAGCGCGCCACGCATTTGAAAATGCCGAGGGCGTGATAGTCATTGACGTTCCCGCTGAAAACAAATACCCCATGCCAAAAGACATCGCCGGCAAAGACCCTGTGTTCGTGGGACGCATCCGCAAGGACCTCACCGACAGCTGCGGCCTCTCCTTCTGGGTGGTAGGCGACCAGATTAAGAAAGGCGCCGCGCTCAATGCCGTGCAGATTGCACTCTATATGATAGCACACAAGAAATAAGACCGCCCAACCCCTCCGATTCAGCAGATGACAGCAGCAATAGCACCTCCTTTGGTAAGCAATCCGATTGCAATCTTTCTGATTGTACTCTCCATCATATTGCTTGCACCGATTTTGCTGAACCGGCTTAAAATTCCGCACATCATAGGTATGATTGTGGCGGGAATAATTGTCGGCCCTCACGGATTCAACGTGTTGGCCGACGATTCAAGTTTCAGGATTTTCGGACAAGTGGGACTTCTCTACCTGATGTTCCTTGCCGGAATAGAAATTGATATGTACCACCTTCGTCTGAATCTCAGACGGGGACTGATTTTCGGGCTGCTAACCTTTATAATACCGCTCGTATTAGGCTCGGTGACAAGTTATTACTTACTTCACCTCGACAAGCTGACTTCAACCCTGCTCGGAGCCATGTATGCCTCACATACGCTTATTTCCTATCCGGTAGTAGCCCGTTTCGGTGTCAGCAAGGCGCCGTCGGTGCTAATAGCTATTGTCGGCACTATAATAGCCGTAATCGGTGCCCTCCTCGTGCTCGCCGTAACAGCCAACATCCGCCGTTCCGGCGGATTTGAGCCGTCCGGGCTCTTGTGGCTCATAGGTAAAATGGTGATTTATTGCGTGGCCACACTCTACATCTATCCGCGCCTGACACGCTTTTTCTTCAAAACATTCGGCGACGCAGTCACGCAGTATGTCTTTATTCTCGCGCTTGTGTTTCTTTCGTCGCTAATAGCCAAGTGGATAGGGCTTGAGGCCGTTCTGGGAGCATTCTTTGCCGGCCTTGTCCTCAACCGCTTCATTCCGGCCGCGTCACCTCTGATGAGCCGCATCGAGTTTGTCGGCAACGCTCTGTTCATACCCTACTTCCTTATCGGAGTCGGCATGATTATTGACATACACGTCATCAGCAACACCCAGACCCTAACGGTTACGGCGCTGATGCTTGCCGTAGCGCTGACAAGCAAATGGATAGCCGCCTTTCTGGCCCAGAAAATCTACGGCATGGATACAACTGACCGGCGCATGATGTTCGGACTCACCACCGCCCACACCGCTGTTGCCCTCGCAGTCGTCACCATAGGATTCAACTTCGGGCTACTTGACGAGACGGTTCTTAACGGCACCGTGCTCGTGATTCTGATTACGTGCGCCGTTGCCCCAATAGTCACATCGTCGGCAGCCTCGCGCACCAAAATCAGGATGATGGAGAAAGGCGACATTGACGATGGAAGCTCCCGACAGAATTCCAGCATACATACCCTCATATCGATAGCCAATCCGCCCATGGCCCAGCCGCTTGTCGACCTGGCTCTGATGATGCGCTCATCAAAATCGTCACGCAGCGACACCATCTCGGCGCTCCATGTGCGCAACGACAATTCGCCCGGCTCAAAGGCCATTGCCAGAAACTCCCTTGACCTCGCACGTCAGGCAGGGTCGGCCGCCAACTGTGACATTCAGACCATTGACCGCTTCGACCTCAACACCGTCACAGGACTGATAAACGTGATTCAGGAACGCGACATCAACGAAGTGTTCATAGGTCTTCACCGCAAAACCAACGTAATCGATTCATTCTTTGGATATAAGGTAGAACAGCTGCTCAAGCAGACCGACAAGATGCTAATCATTTCGCGATGCTTCATCCCGCTGAACACCATCACACGCATCGTGACATACGTGCCGCCGAAAGCAGAATTAGAATCAGGATTCACCCACTGGCTCCACTCACTCGCCAATCTCGCCAATGAAATCGGATGCCGAATAATATTCTGCTGTCCCAACGACACTCAGCGTGCCATCCGCACCATTCTTCGCCGCGACCGCTATAACATAAGAGCCGAATTCCGGCTCATCAGCCATCCCGACGACTTTAGGCTGTTTTCAAACCGTATTCTGGAAGACGATTTGCTTGTAGTGTTGCAGGCTCGCCCCAACTCGGTCTCCTATACCCCGGAACTCGCCGAAATACCCGGATTCCTGAAAAAATACTTCGGAGGCAACAACATCGTCATAATCTTCCCCGAGCAGTTCGGCGTACAGACTGCCATGGAAACGTTTGTCGACCCCATGGCTGCCGACCTCACCACACACCCCGTTACATGGCTTGCACGTCTGCGGGCATCAATCTCGCGCCGGCACTCGCAAAAAAAGGAAAGCGACATCGACCTCTGACCGCCGACTCCAGCTTTTTTAAATTTCTTACAGATAAAAGCTGCTGAAAATCTATTCGGTTTACTTTTTTTTCAGTATTTTCGCATTCATAAAAAAATTATTTCCGATGTCAGCACTCAAAGTCAAAATAATCAACCGTTCACACCACCCGCTACCAAGTTATGAAACGCCAGGAGCCGCAGGAATGGACGTACGCGCATTCCTCAGTGAGCCGATAGAGCTGCGCCCCATGCAGCGCGCCCTGATTCCCACCGGGCTTTATATGCAGCTCCCCGAAGGATTTGAATGTCAGATACGTCCACGCAGCGGACTGGCCCTAAAGAAAGGCATTACGCTCGTCAACACTCCCGGCACAATCGATGCCGACTACCGCGGCGAGATAGGCATAATCGTGATAAACCTTTCCAACGAGACATTCGTTATAAACGACGGCGAGCGCATCTGCCAGATGGTGATAAAGCGATACGAACGCGTGGAATGGGAACCCGTCGGACACATCGACAACACTGTCCGCGGCGACGGAGCATTCGGCCATACAGGTACGGAATAAAGCACTTCATATTCAACGCAATTACTGTGAAACACAACAAATCAAGCATTTCGGCCGCAGCAGCTGCCCTACTCCTGCTCGTTCTCCCGGCATTCATCATATCGGCCGGCCCGACCGATTGGGACAGACGCGCTGACTCGCGAAAAGCCGACTACATCTATCTTGTGGCTAAAGGTTCGCAGGAAGCAGCGGAATCCGATGATGCGCATGAATATCACCTTTTCCAACGGGCTTTCTCTCTTGACTCAACACAGACGGATTTCGGCTACGACTTAGCTCCGTACATTTTTACACTCAATCCTGACGAGGCACATAAAGGCAGAACACTAAGTCTCCTACGCCGTCACATTGAAGCTAACCCGCAAAACAAAGAAATATTCAGGAACTACATTGCAGCGGTTGGTTATATCGGAACCGACGAAGAATCCATAAGAGCATGGGAGTTTGCCGACTCAGTGCGTCCTACTTTTGAAACAGGCTACAGCCTCGTCAGCGCCTACATGACTGCCGGAGATTCTGCCAATATGGCAAAAATGCATACGAAACTCGAATCGCTCATAGACACATACGGGTTAAATTACCAACTCGCAATGATGAGCGTTTACAGATATATAGGCACCCCCGACAGCCTCAAATCAATCGAAGTCACGAACCGTTACATAGAAGAGCATCCCAAAGATGATCGTGGCTACCACCTCGCGGCCAGCCTCTATGATAAATTCGGCAACGACTCCATGGCGCTCGACTGCCTGAACAAAGCCTATCTCACCGACACCCTGAGCGGGACCAATCTCTACATACTCGGCGGGAAATATCTGGAGCTCGGCGACTCCGCAACCTATATGGCACTCACCAAGAAGGCCGTATGTCTCCCCGAACTTGAAACGAGCACACGCACCGGCATAATTATTGACTTCGCGCAGAAAGTATATGAATCGCCGGAACTGCGCGAACAAACCGACAGCATACTTGCCGCCGCCGTTGAAATGGCGCCCTACGAGGTTCAGATTCAGCGCGCCTATGCGGCATATCTTGCTGCCACCGACCGCTTCGAGCAGGCAGTAATGCCGCTGCGGATAGCACTTGACGCCGACCCTGAAAATGAGGAAGTGCAGGCAACCCTTGCCTCAGTCTACGTCTCCTCCGAACAATACGATGATGCAAAGAACATCATAAGGAATCTCATAAAGACCAGTTCAGACAGCAATAATTATAAACTCTATATGGTGTCGGTCGTGAATACAGCCGACGGACCCGCCGCCGCTATCGACACGATAAGCCGATTTTTAGCCGACTCGCTTCCTGCTGCAATACAGGGCGAACTTTACAGCACCCGCGCATCGCTGATTGAACAGCAGGGCGACCCTGTGAAAGCACGCGAGGACTATGAGAAAGCGCTTGCCGCAGCTCCCGGTAATCCATTGATACAAAACAATTTTGCTTATTCCCTTGCTGTTAACGCCGCGAACGAAGCCGACCTGAAACGCGCTGAAGAGCTAATTACAAGCGCTCTTGCTCAGGAACCTGACCGCGACATTTACCTCGACACTTACGCCTGGGTTCTGTTTAAGCAGAAGCGCTATGAGCTGGCGCTTGAGTTTATCAAAAGGGCCATTGAAAATTCCGAATATGACGATGAGGGAATGTCTGAATTGCTCGACCACGCCGGTGATATTTATTTCTGGAACCAAATGCCCGACGAAGCTGTGGAAATGTGGGAAAGAGCCCTCGTCGGCGATTCTGACAATGAACTGATTAAGCGCAAAGCTACGTATAAGACCTATTTCTACAAATGAAACTATCTTTCTTTCAGGCCTGGTGCCGCACTATAGCCGCCACAGCAATCACGACAGCCGTACTGACCGGATGCGCAGGCCGTCGCGCCACAACGCCGGACGTTCAGGTGGCCGCCACTCCGCAGGAGCAGTTTGATGCACTCGCCTCTCGGCTCGGCGACTGGAACGAGCTCTCAACATCGGTGAAAGTGGAACTTCTTTCACCTAAAAAGATGACTGTGAGCGGCAAAGCCTATATGCACCGCGGAAAGGATATCTCCATCAGCCTGCGGATGCTCGGTATCGAAGTAGCAAGCCTTTATGCCGACTCAGATTCCGTATTCATTACCGATAAATTCAACAAACGCTATATCGCCGAAGACATTTCCTCGCTTCTTGGAGGAACCGACGTCACCCTGTCGGATATACAGGACATTCTGCTTGGCCGCCCCTTCGTAAACGGCAAAGGCACTGTCTCATCAGCCTCCGTTTCCGACCTGACTCTCGCGTCAACTGACTCCACTCTCATAATCACGCCCCGGAAAACAATCAAGGGTGCATCCTATTCATTCATCATCAAGCGCGCCGACAATACTCCGGCTTCGTTCGATGTCACCCTGCCAAGCCGTAAATTTTCAATGCTCTATTCAGATGCAGCGAATACGGCTGCCGGACTCATGATGAACACCGACCGCATCACAGTAAGCCTCGGCAAGACAAATCTGGACATCCGTCTGAACTGGAACTTCGGCAATGCGGAATGGGAAATAAACCGCTCTGTCAAAAAACCGAAAATTTCGAAAAGCTATAAACGAATCATCGCATCCGATTTCCTCAAAAATTTTAAAATTTGAAATCATTATTCCGAAATATTAATATAAAAACGCTGCTGTCAGTACTTCTCGCACTAATATTAACGGCAGCCACCGTTGACGTTAGTGCCGCCCGCCCCCGCAACTCCCGCACCGTGCGTCAGCAGCAACAGCAGACGGCACGCCGGATTCAGGAGACCGACGCGCAGATAGCAGAGAACAATATCCTCGTGGCCAATCAGCTCAGCCAACTCAACATTCTCAACTCCGAAATAGCCGACGTCAATGCCCAGATAGTCCGAATCGGCAGCAGAATTGACTCCATCAACTCGCGCACAACTATTATAAACGACTCCGTAACCCTGCTCAATAACCGCCTCGGCAAACTTCGCGATTCGTTTGCCAAAGCGCTGCGCAGCTCCCGGCAGAGCCGCACTTCAATAAGTAACCTCTCGTTTATCTTTTCCTCACAATCGTTCTCTCAGGCATTCCGCCGAATGAGAGCGCTGAAGCAATTTTCCAAGTGGCGCGAGCGCAAAGCTTCCGAAATCAAGCAGCTCACCCAACTTCTTGCTCAGCGGAAAGCCGAACTTGACCATCTGGCAACCACACTTCAGCAGGCCAAGGCTCAGCTCAGCGAAAAGCGGGGTGCACTCGTACAGAAGCGACAGGAAATCAGCAAAATAGTCAATAACCTCAAAGGCAAAGACAAGCAACTCCGACGTGTGCTCAAGCAGCAGCGCAACAAGGCAGCCGAACTCGACCGCGAGCTCGACCGCATAATTGCCGAAGAGCAGCGCGCAGCCGAAGAGCGCAGACGTCGAGAAGAAGCCGAACGCCGCGAACGCGAACGCCGTGCCGCAGAAGAAGCTGCGCGCCGAGAAGCCGAACAACAAAGACAGCAACAACAGACTGAAACGCCTGCAGCTCCTGCGACACCAAGCACGGCTCCGGCCACTCCGGCGACTCCGCCGGCAGCAACCACAACCGCAGCCACTGCATCGGCATCGGTAGGCTCAACTTTCGCGTCAAGCAAAGGGCGACTCCCTTATCCGGTAAGCGGACAGCACAGCATCGTAAAAGGCTTCGGACGCCAGCGCCATCCCGACCTCCCGAGAGTTGAAATCGAGAATTCCGGCATTGATATTCTTACCGAGAAAGGCGCGGCCGTCAAATGCGTCTACGACGGTCAGGTCTCCGCCATATTCTGCCCCGACGGCTACAATAATGTTGTCGTAGTGCGTCACGGCAATTACGTGACCGTTTACGCCAATCTCGGCACCCTGAGCGTACGCACCGGCGACACCGTAAAACGCGGCCAGCAGCTCGGCACCGTCTATATCGACACAGCCAACAACGACACCTCAATTCTGCATTTTGAAATCCGCAACGCCTCCAACCCGTCGAACATCATAAAGGAAAACCCAACTGCATGGCTCAGATAAAGCAGACCCGACTGTCGGGCCGGATTCTGAAACTGATGAGCATTTTCACCGGCGTGCAATTCGTGCAGATTGTCTGCTCGATTGTGCGCACCAAGCTCATAGCACTTTGGATAGGGCCTGTCGGTGTAGGACTCTTTGCCACCTACACCACGGCAGTGGAGACTATATCGCAGTTCTTTCAGGTGGCCATGGATCAAAGCTCGATGCGAGAGGTAACCATTGCAAAAACCGAGCACACCAAGCTCTCGGCTATAATCAGAACCATCAGGCGCTGGAGCCTGTGGCTTGCCATTGCCGGAATGGTCATCATGTCAGCGCTGTCGCCATGGCTCAGCCGGGTGATGTTTAACGACGACAATCATGCGTTCAGCTTCATACTCCTTTCGGCAGCCGTATTTTTTCGCATACTGACTTGCGGAGAAAACCCTGTTCTTCAAGGTCTTGAACGCTTTAAGGCACTCGCCACAGCCTCACTCTGGGGCGCCATCGGTGGTGTGGCTGTCAGCATTCCGCTATTCTATTTTTGGGGAATTGACTCCATACTTCCGGCGTTAGTGTCGTATACCGCCATCACAACCGGAGCTCTTCTGCTACAGCGTAGGCGCAACGACACCGCGGGCACCGCGCCTCTGCCATCGCGTGAAATCTTCCGTCAGGGGCTTCCGATGATTAAGTTCGGAATATATCTGGCTCTTGCAGCTTTTATCGGGATGGCAGCAAACTTTATTTTCATAAGCTATCTGAATCATCAGGCAGGTACCGAATTCACCGGCTTTTACAATACGGGATACTCTATTATCGTGCGCTATGTCGGCCCGCTCTTCACAGCCATATCACTCGAATTCTATCCCCGACTCGTATCTGTCAGAAATCACCGCCTGCGTACCTCTACATTTGTCAACCACGAAATTCTCCTGCTCCTGCTGATTATCACACCGATTGCCCTCTGGATGATTACATTCGACAATGTAGCGATTCAGTTGCTATATTCCGATGAGTTCTTGTTAGCATCGCCGATTATAACATGGGGCATGGCCGGCACTATTTTGCGAGTATCCACATGGTGCATTTCCTACGTGATTATTTCAAGAGGCGAACAGCGGCTTTACCTCCTCACGGAAAGCCTTTCGGCAATTTTTGCAGTAGTATTCAATATAGTGGGATATAATCTCAGAGGCCTCGAAGGCATCGGCATCGCCTATTTGCTTTGGTATCTGTCAGACACCGTGTTGCTTCTCGCCATCTACAACCGCCACTTCAAACTGCACCTGTCCGGAAAGGTGATGTCCTGTCTCGGCGGAGGTGTGGCGTTAGCAGTCGCAGCCGTTCTGCTAAAAAACTATACCACCGTTGCTGGCAATCCCTTGGCAGGCACCGTAATCAATGCCACAGCCGCATCAGTGCTCACCGTCGGCTGCCTCCTGAGTCTCAACCGGCTTCGCCGCCGTTCGGGCAAAAAAAAGAAAATGCCCGGACGGGCAAATTGATTAAGAGCCGTCAGGCAGTTAACAACTATTACCGGACGGCTCTTTGTATCCCCGTGGGGAGTCGAACCCCAATCGTTGGAACCGGAATCCAAAATTCTATCCATTGAACTACGGAGACATACTTATGTTGATGCAAAATTAGTAATTTTTTCGTAGTTTTGCAAAACAAATTCCCTTTCAAAAAATGGCAGCACCACTTGATTCCACATGGATGGTTGAGCTGGACTCAGTGATGTCCTCTCCCGAGTTTCAGAATCTCAAGCAGTTCGTCAACGACCGCTATCGCCACGCAGTAGTGTTTCCGCCGAGTATGCAGATATTCTCCGCCTTCAATGCCTGCCCCTTCGACAAAGTCAAGGTAGTCATCGTAGGCCAGGACCCCTATCACGGCATCGGTCAGGCCAACGGCATGAGTTTTTCCGTCAATCCCGGAGTCAGAATGCCGCCGTCGCTTATCAATATCTTCAAGGAGATAACCGCCGAGACAGGCAAACCAATACCCGCCAACGGCGACCTCTCGCGCTGGGCCACTCAGGGCGTGCTGCTTCTCAACAGCATCCTGACCGTAGAGGAAGGCAAGCCCGAAAGCCATAAGAACAAAGGCTGGGAACTACTCACCGACGGTGCCATCAGGGCCATCAATGCCAAACGCACCGGAGTGGTTTTCCTCCTCTGGGGACGTCATGCCATAAGCAAATCAAGGCTCATTGACCCGTCACGTCACCTGGTGCTCACTTCTGCACACCCTTCACCACTCTCGGCCACGCGCGGATTTTTCGGTAACGGCCACTTTCTGAAAGCCAACGCATATCTTCAGTCACATAATCAGACTCCCATAGAATGGTAAGACAGCTCGCCACATTCCTCGCCCTGATTTTTGCCTACGCAGCCACAAATGCGGCAACTCCGCGTGTCGACACCATGACCGGCATCTTCGACGAGCATTTCCACACGCTCATCACTCGCAACAACGACTCACCCTCGTCCCTCCCGATTATTAGGCTCGGCTCCGACGACCGCCTGACCATAATGTTCGATGAAATAAGCGACGACCGCTCCTACCTGCGCTATTCAATTACCCACTGCAATGCCGACTGGCAGCCCTCGGGACTGGTCGACACCGAGGTGCTCGAAGGATTCAATATCGGCAACATTGACGACTACGCTTTCTCCCGAGCCACCACCGTCCACTATGTGAACTATCGCATCACGCTTCCTAATGAAGATTTTCAGTTCAAAGTATCAGGCAATTACCTTCTGAAAGTCTATAACGAAGATGACCCCGACACCATCCTGCTACAAACAAGGTTCATGATTTGCGAGCCAACGGCTCGGGTCACCGCCGACATTCTTTCAGCCACCGACGTTGATTATAACGACAGCCATCAGCAACTGTCGGTGACAGTCGATGCAACCGATGCACACGTCGACGACGTATTCAACGACCTCATCGTAATCATTGGTCAGAACGGACGCCTCGACAACGAAGTAAGCCTCCGGCAGCCGCTGCGCGCCATCGGCAATAAAGCCGTCTATGAACATCTCCCGCGTCTCATCTTCCCCGCAGGCAACGAATACCGCCGCTTCGAAATCGTCCAGACCACTTATCCCGGAATGGGCGTTGAATCAATAGAATATCTTTATCCTTATTACCACGCTACGCTCCGCCCCGACTCGCCGCGCTCATCATCCTCCTACCTTTACGACCAGACTCAGCACGGCCGCTTTTTCGTGAGGGAGTATAACTCTGATGAAAGCGACATCGACGCAGACTACATGGTGGTGCATTTCACGCTAGATATGCCGGAGAATCCGGACGTGAGCATATTCCTTGACGGCGACTTTGTCAGACGCCGTTTCGACCCTGAATCTCTAATGACCTTCAACCGCGCCACCGGACGGTATGAACGGGTGCTCCTCCTTAAACAGGGCGCCTACAACTATCAGTATCTCGCGGTGCCTTCAGGCGCCAGCTCCGGGCAGACATCTGCCATCGAAGGTGATTTCTATCAGACTGCCAACGAATATCTTATAAAAGTCTATCACCGTCGTCGCGGCGAACGTTACGACCGGTTCATCGGATTCACCAATGCATATTTCAGATAAGTCCGTAAGACTTTTTCAGGCTTCTGTCCAATAAATATCAATATGTCAACCGAAGAAACAATCATGCTCCAAATAAAAGACACACTCGTATCACTTGACCTCGCCGAACAGTTTTTCTGCTGCGACCTTGACTCATGCCTCGGCCGCTGCTGCATTGAAGGCGACGCCGGCGCCCCCATCACACCCGAAGAAAAGACGCAGATTGAAAAAGCGCTACCTATTATCAGGCCCGATATGTCACCCCGTGCCATCCGCGAAGTTGATGAGAACGGCGTCAGCTACATCGATGAAGAAGGCGACCTCGTGACAACCATAATCGACGGACGCGACTGCGCGTTCACCTGCTATGCCAAAAACGGGCTTTGCCTCTGTGCGCTTGAAAAAGCATACCGCGAAGGCAAATCAGAATTCATGAAACCCTCGTCATGTCATCTATATCCGCTCCGACTAACAGAATATCCCACATTCACGGCCGTCAACTATCACCGCTGGAAAATCTGCCGAGCTGCCGAGAAGCTCGGGCGCAAACTCGGCATACGCCTCTATCAGTTTCTGAAAGAACCGCTTATAAAGCGATTCGGACATGAGTGGTATGACGAACTTTGCCTCGCTTGCGAGGAATACCTCAAGGAATATCCAGACGGAATCTCACCCGACAACTCGGCTGAATAACAATAAAGCCGGCTTTAAGAGCCGGCTTTATTGTTATTCGCATTATATATCATGCCTTGTTGGCGCGCTTGCGTTCAAGCTCATCAAGTATAATCTTGCGCAGACGGATATGATTGGGAGTAACCTCAACATATTCGTCTTCCTTAATATATTCCAACGCCTCCTCAAGGCTAAATACCACGGGCGGAATGATTCGCGCCTTGTCGTCAGCTCCTGAAGCACGCATATTGGTGAGCTTCTTCGATTTGGTGACATTCACTACAATATCGTTGTCCTTAGCGTTTTCGCCCACAACCTGACCGGCGTAAACCTCTTCCTGGGGGAATATGAAGAAGCGACCTCGGTCCTGAAGTTTATCTATGGCGTAAGCATAGGCCGTACCTGATTCCATGGCAATGAGCGAGCCGTTGGTGCGTCGCTCGATATCGCCCTTCCACGGCTGATATTCAAGGAAACGGTGTGCCATGATGGCTTCGCCCGCCGAGGCGGTCAGCACATTGTTGCGCAGACCGATGATGCCGCGCGACGGTATCTGGAATTCGAGGTGTACTCGATCATTCTGTGCAGTCATTGACACGAGGTCACCCTTGCGGCGGGTCACCATATCAATCATCTTGCTTGCGTATTCCTCCGTGACATTAATAGTCAGCAACTCCACAGGCTCGCATTTCTGCCCGTCGATTTCCTTTATGATTACCTGAGGCTGGCCCACCTGAAGCTCATAACCCTCACGACGCATCGTCTCGATAAGTACCGACAGATGAAGGACTCCGCGGCCGAAAACGGTCCAGACATCCTCATTGTCGCCCTTGGTAACGCGAAGCGCCAGGTTTTTATCAAGCTCACGGGTTAAACGGTCCTGAATGTGGCGCGAAGTCACAAATTTACCGTCACGTCCGAAGAAGGGGCTGTCGTTGATGGTAAACGTCATTGACATCGTAGGCTCGTCGATGGCGATGCGGGGAAGCGGTTCGGGGTTGTTGGCATCGGCCACAGTATCACCGATTTCAAATCCTTCAATTCCCACAAGTGCGCAGATGTCGCCGCTCATGACTGACTCTACCCTTTTGCGCCCCATGCCTTCGAATGTATGAAGCTCTTTGATGCGCTGTTTCACGACTGAGCCGTCGCGCTTGCAGAGAGCAATTTCCATACCCTCACGAAGTTCGCCGCGGTGAACTCGGCCCACCGCAATTCGACCGACATAATTTGAATAGTCAAGCGATGTTATCAGCATCTGTGCGTCGCCATCAAGCATCTTGGGCTCGGGAATATACTCAAGGATAGCATCAAGCACTGGCAAAATATTTTCAGTAGGCTTGTTCCAGTCGGTGCTCATCCAGCCATTTTTAGCCGAGCCGTAAATGGTCGGGAAATCAAGCTGTTCTTCAGTGGCATCGAGACTGAACATCAGGTCGAACACCATTTCCTGCACCTCATCGGGGCGACAGTTGGGCTTATCAACCTTATTGATTACCACAACGGGCTTCAGCCCCATCTGTATAGCTTTCTGAAGCACGAAACGGGTCTGTGGCATAGGGCCTTCAAAGGCATCGACAAGCAATAGACAGCCGTCGGCCATATTGAGCACACGCTCAACCTCGCCGCCGAAATCGGCGTGTCCCGGAGTGTCTATAATGTTGATCTTGCAGTCCTTATAGTTGATGGAAACGTTCTTCGACAAAATTGTTATGCCGCGTTCGCGTTCCAAATCATTATTGTCAAGAATCAGTTCGCCGGCATTTTGATTCTCACGAAACAGGTGACCGGACAGAAGCATTTTGTCGACCAGTGTGGTTTTGCCGTGGTCAACGTGAGCTATAATAGCTACATTCCTAATTTTCTGCATTTTAAACTATTCTAAATTGCTCTTCAATTCCAAAGGTGCAAAATTACGCATTTTCACGCACTTATGCAACACTTTTTGCCGCTCAGCCATGGCTCCGGATTGACGAACCGCCACACGGAACAACCATTTGTTTGCACCATTCGTCTGCAAATCGGACGCGTCTAAATAATCGTTACTGCCAAGCGAGAGCTGCCGTCAATTTTTTCCACTCGTGGTCAAAATCCTGAAAATCAAGTCCTGAAACAAGTCGTAAGGATTTGCACGCGAGTCAACGCCTTTTGTGGCGGCGTCACAACGGCGAATAAGTCCGATAATCTCTATCACCTGCCAGGCATTGTAATTTGCCATCGCGGTCCTTACGCCTCTTACCTGAAACGACGTGCGCAGGCCGAGAGTCTTCTGAATGCCCGCATCAGTTTTGTCAGGAGAATAATAGGCCATGAGCAGATTGGCGAACATATTGAATATCACTGACAGCGCAGGCTGCACGGGATTGTTCTTCGGATTGCGCCTGAAGTATTCCACAATCTTCATTGACTTCGCATAGTCACGGCATCCGAGTGCATCGGTCAGCTCAAAAACGTTGTAATCCTTACTGATGCCGATGTTGCGTTCTATGCTTTCAGGCGTTATCATGGCGCCCTTGCCGAGAATAAGTCCTAATTTCTGAATTTCGTTATAAAGCTTTGAAAGGCTGTCACCGATATATTCTTGAAGCAACTGGGCAGAGCGATCTTCTATGTTCAGAGCCGCCTCTTTTGCAAAGTCATAGACAGCGCCGCGTATGTCACGCTCAAAAAGTTTCTTCGATTCAAAAACAACGCCACCGCCTTCTTTAATTTTCTTTATGAGGTCGGCGCAATTCACTTTGGCTCCGCGAGCTATTATGGCCAGAACGGTTGTGGGCGCCGGATTAGCGGCATAGGGAGCGAGCGCGTTCAGAAACGCGGCGCCGCGGGCCTGCGCCTCCTTAACTATCACAATCTGGCGTTCCGCCATCATGGGATAGCGACGGCAGGCATCCATTATGGTGGCAGGCTCAACCTGCGGAGCATAGAGCGTGAACAGGTTGAAGTCGCGCAGTTCCTCCGGCAACATCTCTTCGAAAATCTTAACAAGTCGGTCGGCATAGAATCCCTCCTCTCCGTGGATGAGATAGACCGGAGCCACCTCTCCTTTCTTAAGCGAGGTCATAAGCGATGCGAATGAAAGTGCCGACGGTGCTGCCATAGTTGCTATATTTTTCGTAAATTTACACAGAATTTACAAGCCATGCAAGAAAACGACATCCGATTTCCACAGCTCAATCTTCCTCAGGCATCCCTGCGCACAGACTTCTCCGGGGAATTCCCGACAATCTATTGCCGGCTACGGCAACGCATGGTGGCTCTCACCCCCGAAGAGTGGGTGCGTCAGAATTTTGTGGAGATGCTTGTCACCAGGCTTGGCTATCCTGCCGGGCTTATGGCCAACGAAGTTTCGCTACGCCTCAATCGGCTTGCCCGACGTGCCGACACCGTGGTTTACGACCGCAACGGCCTCCCGCTGATGATTATTGAATACAAGGCTCCGTCGGTGGCGCTCACACGGAAAGTGTTCGAGCAGATTGCACGTTATCATATGGTTCTGCGCGCGCATTATCTTGTTGTCAGCAACGGCATAACACATTATTGCTGCCGCCTGCTGTCAACAGAAAGCCGGCAGATGGAATTTCTGCCGGCCATACCTTTATACAACAATCTGTAGTTCTAGTGCGGACTATATCAGAAGAAGTAAGTGACACGCACCGCCCATGTTGAGTTCTTGGCGCTGAAATCGTCAAGTTGTTTGGTCTTGCAGGCGTAGGTCATACCCCATGTGTATTGCCCCTGAATCTGCCAGCGACGGTAAATTTCAAAGCCAATGCCGCACTGCAGGCCTATGTCGGCGCCGGCAAAATCCATCACCTCCAGTTTGCTGTGAGCCGCAAGGAAAGATACCGATGGGCCGCCGAACACGTAAGGTGCGATATAGTCTTCAAGTCCGTTCATGCGTGTCCACTTGAAGCGCAGGTTGATTGGGATTTCGATGTAATGCAGATAGAGCCGAGGATCGGTCACGCCCTGCGAAGCCCATATCTCACGTTCGCCCATATGAAGAGTAGCGCCTTTCTGCGAATAAAGCATGGCCATGTCAATGCCGAAACCGATACCGGGAATCATCAGTTCTCCCTGCACACCTGCCTGAAAGCCGACAGAGCTGTCGACATTGAAAAGGTCCTGTTTGAATTTCAAATCCGTAATGTCGACACCCACGGTTGCGCCGTAGCGGAACTCCGCTTTTGCCTCTGAAGCGCAAAGCGCTGCCAGACACACTATTATAGCCGATAATATTTTTTTCATATACGATAGAGGGTTATCTGAGTCTTTCAATAAGATCTTCTATTGTTAGCGATTCCTGATTGCCGGTGCACATTTCCTTGAGCGTCACCTTATTGTCGGCGAGTTCGCTTTCGCCGATTATTGCCACGTAAGGTATGTGCATCGCGTCAGCATAGCCAAGCTGCTTCTTCATCTTTGAGCTTTCGGGATATACCATCACCGAAATGCCTGCTGTGCGAAGTCTGTCGGCGGTCAGCATGGCGGCCTCGCACTCGGCGTCTCCAAAGTTGGCAAACATCACTTTAGTGGTGTTCATTGCATCCTCAGGATAGAGGCCGAGGGTGTTGAGCACGTCATAGATGCGGTCGGCACCAAAGGAAATTCCTACGCCCGACACTCCCGTCAGGCCGAAGACGCCTGTAAGGTTGTCATATCGTCCGCCACCTGTGATGCTTCCCATCTCCACGTCGAGCGCTTTGACCTCCAGAATCACGCCGGTGTAATAGTTAAGGCCGCGCGCCAAAGAGACATCAAGTTCGATGGGCGCTCCTTCAGAACCGGCACGGCTGAGCACCGTGCTGATTTCGTCAATGCCGAGCATACCCGCCGGACTGTCGGCGAGTATTGCCCTGAGTATATCAAGACGCGCTTCGTTTGTACCGGAAAGCACCAGAATGGGACGCAGCTTTTCGATTGCATCCTCCGACAGGCCCTTTTCGCGAAGTTCCCCACAGACGGCCTCCATACCGATTTTGTCAATCTTATCGATAGCCACCGTGATGTCAATCAGGCGGTCGGGGGCGCCGATAGCCTCGGCTATGCCTGCAAGAATCTTGCGGTTGTTGACTTTAATCACCACCTTGATGCCGAATCGACGGAACACATCGCGGATTATGTCAATCAGTTCTACTTCATTCCACAGCGAATCACTGCCTACGATGTCGGCGTCACACTGATAAAATTCGCGGTAACGCCCTCTCTGCGGACGGTCGGCGCGCCATACGGGCTGTATCTGAAACCGACGGAACGGGAACTGAAGCTCGGCCCTGTGCTGCACTACGAAGCGTGCGAACGGCACAGTCAGGTCATAGCGCAGTCCTTTCTCACAAATTTTAGAGGCCAGTTTCGCCGTGTCGCCTGCCTCAATCAGCTTTTCATCGACTCCTTTCAGAAAATCGCCGGAATTGAGAATCTTGAAAAGCAACTTGTCACCTTCCTCGCCGTATTTGCCCATGAGGGTGGAGAGGTTCTCCATGGCGGGCGTCTCAATCTGATTGAAGCCGTGAAGCCTGAATACTTCCTTTATTGTGTCAAATATATAATTACGACGCGCCATTTCCCCGGAGGAGAAATCGCGCGTGCCTTTTGGAATCGATGGTTTGGTTGCCATGTTCAGTGTTAATTCGTTTTACCCCACAAAGGTAGTTTTTTTTATCCACTGAACCAAATTCATATGGTGGACCTTACCAAAATAATGTGATACCGGTTGAGAATGTTCTGAACTCCGGTCCGCGGCCTGATTCAAAAAATGTCTGCGGACAGAATTTGAAATAAACTTTGGTGGCCCTCGCTATCGAGAACGAAGCATAAATGTCGACAGTGAATTTGCGTTGACCTATGTGATTGTTGGAATATTTTGCCTCGGTGCCGTCGGCTTCGGTCCATCTTGTCTGAAGCGAAGCGTGGCTATTCCAGTTGAGTATGGCTCCGAAATGCACTGTAAACGGGTCGTTTCCAACGACTTTGAAAGGGAACGAATGGGCGTACATCACCGGGAATCCGAGGCTGAACATTTTAATAAATGAGCATTTACCCTCACATCCTTCGGGATACGGACCCGTGGCCATCATCGTGCCGTCAGTCACAAAACGGGACTGAGTGCCGGTCATGCGGTAGTTTCTCCAGTTTATGCCGAGTCCGAAAGTAATTTTGTCTCTGCCGTGATTGAAATGCAACTGACCAGCAAGCAGGTTGTCAATACCGATTTCAAATGACTTTCCCATCTGAGTGCCCATACGGTCATGACCAACCATACCGTCAAATCCGAAATGTATACCCCCGAAAGCAGTTATATCCACTGCCATAGTTCGGTTGCGGTAAGCCGTCCATGAGTTCTGGCTTGACTTCACCACCGAATTTTCCGGATAATCCACTTTAAAGTTGCTTGTCACGCTGTCGGTGAGCGCTTCAACCGACAATCCCTGCGCATTTTCGGTTATCACTATCCTGTCTGGACTCTGAGCCATGAATAAAGTGTCGGGCTGTTGTTCCACTGGTTCGCCGGCATAGGCCGATGCCGCCACAACAAGTAAAGACGGCAATATATATCTTGTTTTCATTTCCTTACATTCCTAAAGTTATACCAATTGAAAGTGTCTCGAAGCGCGGGCCGTAAGCGCTTTTGAACAGGCTTACCGGTGTGTAGCGCACATAGAGCGCCGCCATATCATCCCATCCTATCGCACCGTAAAGCTCATAGTTGAGCTCGCGCTGCTGAAGGCCCTTGAAGTCGCGTTTATATCTGACATTATCCTTGCTGAACGAGGATGTTGCCTTTGTGTAAGTGTTGAATCGCATTCCCACACCAACCGACACCGAGAAACCTTCGTAGATTGACTGATTGATTGTGACCGGCACAGTAAAGCCGAAGTTTTTCAGACGTGACGACGGATCTGTGTATTCTTCGCCGAGCGGGTTTATCGTGAGGCGGTCGCCATCCTTGCCGAATATTTTACCCGCATGAAGCGAATACTGCTCATAATGTATGCCGGCGCCTATCGAGAATCTGGGGCCGGACTGGCACGGCTTCCATGATACGCCAACAAGCTGCCCTATACCACACTCAATCGACTGGTCGAGTCCGGTCGGGCCGGAAAGCACAAACGGAATGCCTATGTAAGTCTGCTGAAACCATATATAGTTGGTCTTCTTCTCTCTTTTTGCCTTAAGGAAAGGAAGCGAGAGGCCCCATTCCTCGTCAGCCGTATTCTGATTGCCGGGGACGTCGATAGCCGTAACGCTGCTTGTGTATGAGTAGTAGGCGTCTTCCTTGTCATCGGCATTGCTGACCACCATAACATTGGTCAGTCCGTCGGGTGTGCGCGTTACTATTACTGACTGAGGATTTTCGACCACCTTAATCGTATCCGACACTTCGGTTGCTGCAGCCGTTGCCGCCAATGATGCAGCCATGGCAAAAGTTAGCACTATTTTTTTCATTTTCGTATACTGATGGATTTTATTTGAGCATTTCCTTGATTTCTTTTCGGGAGGCAGTACCCTGCAGGTAAATCACTATCACTTTGTTGCCTCCGGTGAGATTTTGGTTGAGATAGAACAGATAGCGGTGGGCGCCGTGCCTGTCAGGCAGCTGATAAAAGCCGTAATACAGTTTTCCGCCGCGATATGACACTTCGCGCTCAATGGCATTGGCAGCATCGGCATTGACACACTGCAGAATCTCATCGGCAACCTCGGGCGCGTCGGTGGCAGTCAGGGAATGATAGACCGACAGACCGTAATCTTCCAACTGAATTCCCTGAATCATAGTCTCGGCAACCCGTTTGTCATCGTTGAACCGCCCGTCGAAAAGCCTGTTGGAATTCATACCTTTTTGCGCATAACTTTCTGCAGCAACCGCGGCAAAAATCAGCAATAATGTTAGAATTCTTTTCATATATCAGTTATTTTGAGAGAGTTTCATCAAGTCCTTCACGCAGCAGCAAGAAATCGGCGGCCACGGAGCTGTTCAGCTCCTCTGAGGCTTCGACAATGAGCCGCATCTCGCCTAAGGCCGCATCTCTCACTTTCTGCGGATTCTCAATGGTGATTTCGCCTACACGAGTGAAGCATACTTCAGTGTCGGCGGCCTGAGCGTCCTGAGAACTGAGGCCTATGAGAATGGCAACCGTTGCTGCAGCCGACGTAGTGATGGCCAGCACGGGCTTCAGAACCCTGCGCATCCGTGGCTTGCGAGAAGTGGCGACGGTCGGTCTTTCCTGAACCCGGGCCGCGGCGAACAGCCCCAATATGGCTCTCAGCTCCTCTGCCTCCGGAGTGACAATCTCGGGATGCGATGCCAGAATCATGCGCAGCTCATTTTCTTCGCTCAGCGAGGTTTCGCCTTCAAAGTAGGCATCGGCGAGCCGTTCAATTCGCTCTTGAAGTTGTTTTTCAGTATTCATATATTATGTCCGGTTTTGTTTCGATTACGATAAAGTGTTCTTACGGCTTTGCGGGCACGGCTCACTATGACGCGCACATTAGCTTCTGAAAGTCCGGTAGCGGCGGCTATGTCCTCAAACTCCCAACCGTCGCGGTCGCGCATATAGAGCACACGGCGGTCGCGCTCGCTCAGAGAGCAGTTGATAAGCCGCGTGACGTCATTATAGATTTCAGCCCGTTCGGAGCTGTCATTGTCATCGACTATGGAAGCGGCCTGAGCGTCATCGATGGAAGACTGCGGATGGGTGCTCTCACGCCTTACGGCATCAATGCAAATGTTGCGAACAGTTACTTTAGCCACTCCTTCCACTTCGGTCTCTGAGCTGTATTTTGTGCGGTTGCTCCACAGTCGGCAGAAGGCTTCCTGAAGGGCGTCATCGGCAGCATCCTCACTCATGAGGACTCTGCTTGCACGAGCTTTCAGCACCGACTTGAGGCGTGTGAAAACCGTTGTTATCTGCTCTTCTTTCATACCTTTGCTATGACTGCTTTCTGATAAAGAGACGCAACGGTGTCGCATTTGTGACATCGTTGCGTAAAAAAAAGATAAAAATTCCGAATTTTACTGTCAGTGCGGTCTCGTCCATGTATAATTACAGTCGCGCGTCTGCCTTGATTTCAGCCTGTACACATAATTATATATAGGTCTTACAAAGAACAATATCGGCAGAAGGAAGCGGCTCTGCGGAATGCAGAGAGCTTTTGCAGCAGAATGCCATGACAAAACCAGTACCGTCATCCATATAATGCCAGCCAGAAGCGATACCGCCAACGGAAGCAGATTCGGAAAGAACATTACCCCGGCGCATACGGTTGCTAAGAGCCATGTCCATGCCACCAGCGAATAGAATCCCGATTTAAGGGAGGCACGGCGGCTGACAAATTTTCCTGTGAACAGATGCGAGAGTTTGTTGAGTTTGTGCCACGCGTTTACATCCTGACAGCCGAGGCCGAGCTGCGTCTGCGGCGACAATTCGACGGCGCAGCGGCTATCGCGACACAGATTTTTCACAAAAATGTCATCCTCGCCGTGGTGGAACCCAACGGAATCGGCAAAACCTTTGCGACTCACGAAAAGCGCTTTTTCAAAAGCTATATTGGCGGCCGTGGCCCGATAGGGGCGCCCTTTCACTGCCTCGGAGAACGCGTCGATGGCCACATTCAGTTCGTCGAAAGCGGAGATGGCTTTCATCGACTTGCCGGAAACGTCATAGGGCCAAACATGGCCAAGCACGACCTCGCTGCCCTGTGTAAAATGACGACCGATTCCGGACAGCCATTCGTAGGAAGGAATATTAACCGCGGCATCAGTCAGCACCACATGGCCGTAACGGCAACCTTTCACTCCGAGAGTCAGCGCCAACTTTTTGCGGCTCAGCGCATGGGCCTCGTCGGGTACGAAGGTGATTCGCAGATTGCGGTGCTCTACCGACAGACGCTTCACGACATCTATCGACTGCTCCGACTTGCCGTCAATGGCCACTACGACTTCAAACCCTGCGGGATACTCCTGGGATAGCAATACGGGTAGCATCTGTTCAAGTTGCCAGTAATTGTCGCGCACATAGACCACTACCGAAAGTTCCGGCATGGCCGATTCGCCGTCAGTGCGGTCGGTCGAGCGGCTGTGGGCCGTCACGCGTCTTATCCGGCGGGGTGCGCCGATACACAAAATCAGCGTTGCCAGAAGCGCTATGCCCGAAACAACTAATGTAGGGGTTGAAAAATCAGGTTCGAAATACATTGTCATTCTTTATTTCGGCAAACAAATTTATAGTTTTTATGGCAGACAAACAAAAATCATATTTATCTTTGTAGGATACATGAAAACATCAATCGAAATAACCGGACTGCTCTTTTACGGGCACCACGGTGTAGCTCCGCAGGAGCGCTCCGTTGGCAATGAATTCATATTCGACATATACCTTGAATATCCGTTCACGAAAGCGGCGGAAACCGACACGCTCGCTCATACATTAAACTACGCCGACATAGTAGCAGCGGCTCGCGAGGTCAACTCCGAGCCTTCGCTACTACTTGAAAATCTTGCGTGGCGGCTTATGAAGAAGCTTACGAGCCTTTATCCGGCCATAACCTCCGGCTCCATCAAGGTAGCCAAACTCATACCTCCGATAGCCGGATGCCGCGCCGATTCCATCGGCGTGAAAATCAGCTGGTAGACAACCGACTGTCACTCCATAAGTTTACGGTAGCGACGACGCGGAAGTTCCTTGCCGTCGTTCATTCTGCGCTTGTATTCCTCGTAATCGCTGTAGGAACCTTCATAGAACACGACCTTGCCGTCGCCTTCGAATGAAAGTATATGTGTGCAAATGCGGTCAAGGAACCAACGGTCGTGACTGACTACCACCGCACACCCGGCGAAGTCGTCGAGGCCTTCCTCAAGGGCGCGAAGCGTATTTACGTCAATATCGTTGGTAGGTTCGTCAAGCAGAAGCACGGTGCCTTCTTCCTTCAGTGCCATAGCCAGATGCAGGCGGTTGCGCTCTCCTCCGGAAAGCACTCCGATTTTCTTTTCCTGGTCGGCGCCCGTGAAATTGAATTTCGAGAGATAAGCGCGGGCATTGATGTCGCGTCCGCCCATACGGAAAGTCTCGACTCCCTGTGAAATCACTTCATAGACGGTCTTTTCAGGAAGCAGGTCGTGGTGGGTCTGGTCAACGTAGGCCACCTTTACGGTCTCTCCGACATCGAAAGTGCCGGCATCGGGGTCCATCTGGTGCATTATCAGGCGGAAGAGCGTGGTCTTGCCGGCGCCGTTCGGGCCGATTACGCCAACAATGCCGTTGGGGGGCAGAGTGAAGTCAAGGTCTTTGAACAGCTGTTTGCTGCCGAATGCTTTCGCCAGTCCCTTTGCCTCGATGACCTTGTTTCCAAGACGCGGGCCGTTAGGGATGAATATTTCAAGGCGCTCTTCCTTCTGCTTCTGGTCTTCGTTGAGCAGGCGGTCGTAGGAGTTAAGACGAGCCTTGCCTTTGGCCTGACGAGCTTTCGGCGCCATTCTCACCCATTCGAGCTCGCGCTCCAAGGTCTTGCGGCGCTTGCTTGCCTGTTTCTCTTCCTGAGCCATGCGCTTGGTTTTCTGCTCAAGCCATGACGAATAGTTGCCCTTCCACGGAATACCTTCGCCACGGTCGAGTTCAAGAATCCATCCGGCCACATGGTCGAGGAAGTAACGGTCGTGTGTAATGGCAATCACGGTGCCGGGATATTGCTGGAGGTGTTGTTCGAGCCAGTCGATGGACTCGGCGTCGAGGTGGTTGGTTGGCTCGTCAAGCAGGAGAATGTCAGGCTGCTGAAGGAGCAGGCGGCACAAAGCCACACGACGGCGTTCGCCACCGGAAAGCGTTGACACGGACTGGTCGTCGGGCGGACACTGCAGGGCATCCATGGCGCGTTCGAGTTTGGAATCTATATTCCAAGCATCGGCGGCATCGAGTTTATCCTGAAGCTCGGCCTGACGGGCGAGCAGGGCGTCGAAGTCGGCATCGGGGTCGGCGAACGCCTCATTCACCTTGTCGAATTCGGCAAGCATATCCATTATGGGCTGTACGCCCTCGCGAACTACTTCGATTACGGTCTTCGAGGGGTCGAGATGCGGCTCCTGCTCAAGATAGCCCACGGAGTAGCCGGGAGAAAACACCACCTCGCCCTGATAACTTTTATCGATTCCGGCAATAATTTTCAAAAGAGATGACTTACCGGAACCGTTAAGGCCGATGATACCGATTTTAGCGCCGTAAAAGAATGAGAGATAAATATTCTTAAGCACTTGTTTCTGAGGCGGATATGTCTTTGACACTCCTACCATCGAGAAAATGACTTTTTTATCGTCTGCCATATTATTTCAAAACTTTTATTTGTGTGTGAGTAGGTTATTTGTGTTTTTTTGGAGCGTATTTGGCCGGATAGTCGGGACGTGTACGCCCTGCCACGATGTTGTGGAGCTTGGTTTTAATCAACTGCTTGCGTATGGGCGAGAGTCGGTCGGTAAAAATCACTCCGTCGAGATGGTCGTACTCATGCTGAACGATTCGTGCGAGGAAACCGCTGATTTCTTCCTCATGTTCCTCGAAGTTCTCGTCAAGCCAGTTGAGACGTATATGCTCCACGCGGCTCACATTTTCCGACAATCCCGGCACGCTCAGACACCCTTCGGGGCGCGACACTTTTTCGCCGTCAAGCACATCTATTTCGGGGTTTATAAGGGTCATCCTGCGACCGGCACATTCGGGGAAAGTATCGGCCACGGGGTCGGCATCGATTACCACGAGCCTGATGTTGTGGCCTATCTGCGGAGCTGCAAGCCCCACGCCTTCCGAGCCATACATCGTTTCATACATATCCTCGATGAGCTTCTTCAAATCAGGGTAGTCAGCTTCCAGGTCGGCAGATTCCTTCCTCAGCACAGGATGGCCGTAAAGATAAACCGGTAATTTCATATTTCTGTATCGTCTAGTTTAATATTGTTTACTCTGTAAATAGTCGTTAAGAATGATGGTGGCTGACATCTCATCAACAACAGCCTTGTCGCGCCGCGCCGACTTCTTCATGCCTCCGTCAATCATAGCCCGATGGGCGAGCACTGATGTAAAACGCTCGTCGAAAAACTCAATTTCCACATCCGGAAACACTTTGCGCAGGCGGCTTACAGCCGGGCGGATATAGCGCATCGACTCCGACTCCTCGCCGCGCATGGTCGTGGGGTGCCCCATGATGATACGGTCAACCTGCTCGGAAGCCATATAGCCGCGCAAAAATTCCTCAAGTTTGCCCGAGGGAACTGTCGTGAGGCCGGTCGCCACAATGCGCATGGGGTCGGTTACGGCTATGCCGCACCGTTTTCTTCCATAATCTATTGATAAAAGTCTGCCCATTGGACTACAAAGTTACGAAATCTTGCCGAAATTTCTTACCTTTGTGAGAAATCAAGTGACTGAAGTGTTATAATTTCATGAAAGATTTAGTAATTAGCAAGGAAGCCACCGAACGCGCGGTTCTCGTAGGGCTTATTACGCCCGCGCAGAATGAGGCGAAAGTCAATGAATATCTCGACGAGCTGGCCTTTCTGGCCGACACAGCCGGAGCCGAATGCGTGAAGCGCTTCACCCAGAAAGTTGATTCAGCCAACTCCCGCACGTTTGTCGGCAAAGGCAAACTTGAAGAAATAAAGAGATTCGTAGAGGAGAACGAGATTGGAATGGTCATTTTCGATGATGACCTTTCCTCCAAACAGGTTTCTAACATTGAGCGCGAGCTGCAGATAAAGATTCTTGACCGCACTTCGCTGATACTCGACATTTTTGCCAAGCGCGCCCAAACGGCCATAGCCCGCACTCAGGTAGAACTGGCGCAGTACCAGTATCTGTTGCCGCGACTGACACGTATGTGGACTCACCTTGAGCGACAGCGTGGTGGCATCGGTATGCGAGGCCCCGGCGAAACTCAAATAGAGACTGACCGCCGAATCATTCTCGACCGCATAAGCCGTCTGAAGAACGAACTTGCTTCTATCGACCGCCAGAAGTCAATTCAGCGCAAGAACCGCGGCAAGTTGACACGCGTGGCGCTCGTGGGCTACACCAACGTCGGCAAATCCACTCTTATGAATCTACTGAGCAAGAGTGATGTTTTCGCCGAGAACAAACTGTTCGCCACTCTCGACACCACCGTGCGCAAAGTGGTAATCGACAATCTGCCGTTCCTGCTCACGGACACCGTGGGCTTCATACGCAAGCTCCCAACTCATCTTGTTGATTCGTTCAAATCGACACTCGACGAGGTGCGCGATGCCGACATTCTCGTTCATGTGGTTGACATCAGCCATCCCCAGTTCGAGGAGCAGATTGAGGTTGTCAACTCCACCCTGCGCCAGATATGCGGCGACAGCGAAAAGCCCATGATTATGGTGTTCAACAAAATTGACGCCTACAACTTCAGGCCGAAGGATGAGGATGACCTGACACCGCGCACCCGCGAGAACATACCTCTGGATGAGCTTAAGGAGACGTGGATGAACCGTATGCACGACAACTGCGTGTTCATATCGGCAAAAACCGGCAAGAACGTCGACGAGTTGAAAGTCATTCTCTACCGCATGGCAAAAGAGATTCATACCCAGCGTTTCCCGTACAACGACCTTCTGTATCAGACTTACGATGATGACGATCTTGAATGACACTCAGAGGATGAAGTGGGAGAATCTTATCTGCGATGTGCGTTTCGGACTTGAGGATTATTCCGATGCTCGCAGAGGCTCACGCTCTGATTTCCTCCGTGACTTCGACCGACTGATTTTCTCGTCGCCGTTCAGGCGCCTTCAGAACAAAACGCAGGTATTCCCTCTGCCGGGCAGTATTTTCGTACACAACCGTCTGACCCACAGTCTCGAAGTAGCAAGTGTAGGCCGTTCGCTCGCCAACGACATCGCCTCGGAGCTCCAACCTCGCTATGCCGGTACGCCGGCAGCGGCCGCTCTTGACAATATTGGTGAAATTGTGGGCGCTGCCTGTCTGGCCCACGACCTCGGCAATCCACCATTCGGCCACTCGGGAGAAAAAGCCATCTCGACTTTCTTCTCCGAAGGACCCGGGCGCGACCTTGAAAATGAACTGACCCCGGAGCAGTGGAACGACCTGACGCACTTTGAGGGCAACGCCAACTCGTTCCGCGCGCTAATCCATCAGTTTCGCGGACGCCGCCACGGCGGTTTCGCCATGACCTACCCCACTCTGGCTGCCATCGTGAAATATCCGTTCAGCTCTTCATTGGCAGGCAACGTCAACAAATTCGGTTTTTTCACTTCCGAGGCCGAAGCGTTCACGAAAATAGCCGACCGGCTCGGAATGCTGAGACTCAGCGAACCCGGGCAACCGCTGCATTACGCGCGGCATCCGCTCGTCTACCTCGTGGAGGCCGCCGACGACATCTGTTATGAAGTGATGGATATTGAAGATGCCCACAAGCTCAAGATACTCACCACCGATGAGGTGCACCCCCTGCTTCTCGGCTTCTTCGAAGGCGAACGCCGCAGCCACATAGAAAGAGTGATAGACAGCATTGATGACCCCAATGAAAAGGTGGTCTACCTGCGTTCGTGCGTAATCGGCGTGCTTGTCGACCGTTGTGCCGAAACCTTCATACAGAACGAGGAAGCCATACTTTGCGGCACATTCTCCAAACCTCTTGTGGAGCACATACGCGACCTTGAGCGTAACGCCTACCAAGCGTGCTCGGCAATGTCATGGCGCAAAATCTACTGTGCTCCCGATGTCGTCGACATTGAGCTGGCCGGCAATAAAATCGTCAGCTTCCTTCTCGAAAAACTCATTCACGCAGTGCGCTACCCCGAGCTCAACTATTCCCGGCTTCTCCTCTCGAAAGTGCCGGGACAGTATGACGTCTTCGCCCCCGCACTATTCGACAAAATACAGGCAGTGCTTGACCACGTCTCGGCCATGACCGACGTCTATGCGCTCGACCTATACAGAAAACTCAACGGCATGAGTCTGCCTGCCGTTTAACCAGACTGATTATTATGAATAAACTGTTCAGCACGCTTCTGCTGCTTACAATAGCGGTGTTCAATGCCGCCGCCATGACCATCGACGAAATTCCCAATGTGCACACTGCCGACCGCACGCGCTTCGTAAGCGACCCTACATCGGCACTCACACCGACCGGACTGGCCAGCGCCGACTCCATACTCGGCGCCATCTGGCAGAGCACATCGGCCGAGCCGGTAGTGGTGATTGTAGACAACCTTGACAACATCGATGCCGACACCTATGCCACTCAGCTGTTCGACAAATGGGGCATCGGAAAAAAAGACAAGGACAACGGGCTGCTGATGCTTCTGGCTATGGACGACCGCAAATTCGTAATCCGCACCGGCTATGGCCTTGAAGGTGTTCTCCCCGACATTACGTGCGGCCGCATACTGCGCAACATCACCAAGCCCTATCTTCAAGCCGGCGACACTGACAATGCTGTCACAGAATCGCTGAATGCTATAAAAAGCATACTCACCAACCCCGACAACACTCAGGAAATAATGTCGGCGTTTGAGAACGATGCCGACGCGCGCTCCCAGGAGCCGTCGTTTTTCAGCATCTATACGAAAATAGGTGTCGGAGCGGCAGTCCTGTCGTTCATCTACGTCCTTTTCGTGTTCTTCAGCACTCGGAAAACAGAACGCCATGAGCGCCACGAACGTCTGCAACGTCTGAAAATGCCGCTACTCATGATAACAATAGCATGGTTCGGCATTCCCCTGTTGTCATTCCTCCTCGACTTGCTTCTGATGCGCATAGTGCGCCGCTCCGTTCCAAAATGTCCGAACTGCGGCAACAAAATGCGGCTTATAGATGAGACCCACGACAACGATTACCTCACTCCGGCACAAGACCGCGAGGAACAGCTCAACTCTGTGGATTACGATGTATGGCACTGCGACAATTGTTCCAATAATCTGATTATTCCGTACGTCAATCCTTCGGCTCGCTTTACAGTATGTCCAAACTGCGGTTCAAGAGCCGATATACTCGAATCAAATGTCATAGTCAAGCAACCCACCACTACCTCCGAAGGCATCGGGGCCAAGAATTATCACTGCCGTAACTGCGGTAAACGCAGACAGCAGGCCTACCGCATCGCCAAAATCGCAACTCCGCCCATAATCATAGCCGGCGGAGGAGGAGGCTTCGGACGCGGCGGAGGAGGCGGATTCAGCGGCGGCAGCTTCGGCGGCGGCATGACCGGTGGCGGCGGCGCCTCCGGCGGCTGGTGATCGGCATACACCCACCTCGGCGTTCTTACAGATTCTTATACTAAAGAGTCTATGCAAAAAGACGGTTGACAACTACTCGATATACACATCCGGCAAGCTGCGGAGGCTTCAGCGGTCAGCCCATGGGGAGCGGACGCATGAGCCGGCCGGGGTGACGGCGGATGCGGCGGTCGACAAACACGGCCGTCACGAAATAAACCGCAGCCAGGAGCCACAGCATGAGATACTGATGCTGAACATCGCCAAGGGTCGCGTCATTGCTGTTGATGGCAACATAGCCGTCAATGGCCCATGTGGCCGGTATTAGCGAGCTCAGCGACTCCCACAGCCAGTTCATTGCCGTGCGCGGCCACGTTAGTCCGGAGATGAAGAGAATGACAACCGAAGTAAATACCCACACAAGCATTGAGCTTTCGCTCTCGGCCACAAGGCGCCGCAATGTCTCGGCAAAAAACGCAGAAGCCAGGACAAACGGCACCATGAAGAGCAGATAGCTAAGTGTGGAGCCTACGTGCGGCAGCGAAAACATCAGGGGAACATAGTGGAGTGCGTAGATTGTGAGAGGCACAAAAATCGTGAAATAGCACATAGCACGTCCCAGAACGAGGGCCGACGATGGCCCTCCGACAGCAAGCGGATCGATGCCGTTGTTGCGCCGACGGCGCTCCATTGATGAACCGCTGAGCATGAACACACCAAGCATGAGGCTCTGTTGCAGTATGACCACAAGCACGCCTATCATGATGAACGACGCGAAGCCCTGCACCTCATCACCTATAAAATGAGGCTCAATCTTAACGTTGTTGGAGTTCTCAGACAGAACCGGGGCGGCAGAAGCCAACACGGAGTTGTCAATCATATTCTGCCTGACATCGGAACCTAATTGAATCTGGATTTCGGTAGTGGCAAAAAGCAGATTGCGGTAACGGTAGAGAAGGCTCATGTCGGAGTACAGCGGGAACACGCCGACTTCCAACCGTCCAAGCTTCTTGCCATAATCTTCGGGTATATCGAGTATGGAATAAGCCTTGCGCTCCTTAAGCATCGTCTTGGCAGCAGCAAGGTCGGGCGCATAGTCAACCACTTTGACATACTGGGAGGCGTCATACATCCGCGTAAGCTCTCTTGAAGCCTGAGTGCGACTGTTGTCGACCACTACCATCGGAATATCGCGGCAAAGCTCGTTATTATAGATTATGGTGTATATGAGCGGATAGGCGAGCGGCAGTCCGAAGAAAAAAATCATTACGCCTACATTACCGAACACAAGCCGGTAACGCCGCAGCCAACTGCGGAAAAACGTACTCAACCAATTTTTAAGAGCATTCATAACAGTTGGAATCAGGGAATGTAAACCGGATTAGCAAGACTCTTACGCAGCCTGCGAAGCAGGAACACCGGCGGGATGACGAACAGCAGTAACGCCAGGAAATATGAACCGACGTAATAAAGTTCATAGCCGTTGAGCGCCGTATTGATGTAAATCAGAAAATAGTAGCGCACCGGCAATATATAGGAGAAGATGCCGACCGCTCCCGCCATATCCTCAACCGGATAGGAAAACCCGGCGAGTGAGAACGACAGAATGCCTACAAGTGAAGCTATCGAGACTGCAAATCTGAGATTGGGAACCATCGAGGCGATAAACAAGCCCACGGCCTGTGAGGCGATTATCAGCAGGGTCATGTCAAGAATCATGCCCCCAAAACTTCCGTTCATGGGGAAATGGTTGAATCCGAACATGATGCCGAGCAAAGCCATGCCAACGGCGAAAAACACGATGAACTGCGGTAAGAGCCTGCCGAGTACATATTTAACAACCGACCCACCGGCAAGAGCAAGTTCTTTGTCTGAATTGCGACGCTTAATGCCGATAAGCAGGGTGAACGCGGTAATCTGAAATATCACGAGCTGAAACAGGCACGGGATAAATGAGTTGGAGAGATAGATGTTATAGTTTACCCACGGATTGCCGATGGCATTGGTCTGTGGCGACACAGGCGAGAGCAGATTGGAGACCACTATGGGGGTGACGCCTGCGCCGACTGCCGTAGCGGCCACAAGTTCGCCTTTGGCAGAAACGGCAACTTTCATTATCGCCTCATAGGCCATGGTGCCCGGCACGAAGTAAGACATATTGCAGTAGAACGGAATGGCCGTCTCACGACCCGCTCCGGCATCAGCAGCGAAATTGCGCGGTATGACGAAAAAGCCGAAAATCTTGCCTTCCCTGACAAGGCGCGAAGCACTTTCGTATGAGTCGGCCGTATAGTCAACCGATATAAGCATCTGGGAATTAATATTCTGTGTCAGGGTTCTCGATACGGGAGTACCGTCAAGGTCGACCACGGCAACAGGCGATCTTTGGGGCAGACCGCTGTCAAGAAGGTTGATGAACCCGAAAGCGAACAGCAAGGGCAGCACAACCATCATGAGCAGATACAAAGGCCTGCACACAAGCAGCTGCACGCCGTTGCGTATCGAAGCCTTCAACGGTGAATTCCCTGAGTTTTTCATTCGTCGGCGAGATAAATAATCGACATACCGGGACGCAAGGCGTCAATTTTCTCAACGGGACGAGCCTTAATGCGGAAAGTGCGGCTGTCCCACTGGCCGGTCTGTTTGGTAGAGCTCCACACGGCATAAGAGCCGAGGTCGCGGATATAATAGATTTCGGCTTTTACTTTACGCTCGCCCAAGGCGGGTATCATGACTGTAATTTCCTTACCCATAGGCAGGTCTTTGAGAAGCTCTTCCTTAACGTTGAATGTCACCCACTTGTCATCGGTTTTCAACACGTTCATGACGGGTGCTCCGAGCATTACGAGCTCGCCTTCGTTGGGGTAGATTACATCGATTACGCCTGAGCATGGAGCCACGAGATACTGGTCTTCAAGCAGCGCCTCGACAGCCATGACATTGCCTTCGGCAGCCTGAGCCATTGCGCGCGACGACTCGCGCTCTTCAGCAGTTGCGCCCGATTTCAGCAATTCATACTGGCTTTTGGCGGCATTTGCCTGAGCGGAGGCCGCATCATAGGCCGCCTTGGCCTCATCGCGGCGCTGGGCGGGCATGGCACCCTGGCTGAAGAGCGACTGGATGCGGTTGTAGGTCTTTTCAGCGAGGTCGCGTGCAGCCACGGCTGTCTGCCATGTGTCGTAGGCAGCCTGAATGACCTGACTGCGAGCACCGTTGTCAACCTGACGGCTCACAGCCTGCTGGGCCTGACGCACCGACTCCGCTGAGAAAAGCTGGGCCTCGGCCACTGATGAATGAATGTGAACAAGAGTGTCGCCCGCAGCCACGCTGTCGCCTTCGGTGACGTAGAACTCCACAATTCGCCCCGGCAGACGTCCGCTAACCCTAACGGATGTGGCCTCAGCCTGCCCCTGAACTATTTCGGGTCCGGGCTTCAAAAACAGAAAACCGATTAATGCGAGCACAATGACGCCGGCGGTGAGCAGTGCCAGTCCGAGATAAAGATTTTTCTTGTGCTGCTTAATGTCAGCTAATTCGGTATTTTCCATAATATATTCGGTTGTTAGATTACTTTGTTGAAATCTGTGAGGTTATGGCAAGGTATGCCGCACGCTCTATGCAGAAATTATAATAGGATTCTGAAAATTCATCGCAACTCTTGCGGTAAAGCATCTGAGCGTCGAGGAGGTCAGAAATGGTGACCGTGCCGGCCTCGTAGAAGCTGCGATTGACTCGCAGATTCTCGTCAGACTGCACCACTGACTGTCGCGCAATCTCCATCTTGCGCTGTGCAGCAGTCAGCTTGTCCCAGGCATCATTCATGCCCAGCTCAAGCATCTGAGAGAGGTCGTCGCGCTCGGTCATGGCCACGCGCGTATCAATTTTGCTCTTTCTAACGGCATGGGAGCCGCCCCACCAGTCGGAAATGGGAATGGAGACGGCCACAAAGATTGAGCCGAAGGTGTTGTGCTGCTGAAGGAGGTCGGCATAGTATAGGCCACCTCCGACTCCAACCGTGGGAAGAAGTTTGCCCGCTTCCATCTTCTCGCGCAACTGCGCGGCACGCACCTGCGCGTCAAGCAGTCCATAGGCCGGAGTGGAATAAACGGCCGACGAAGGGTCGACATAAATCTCGCCCGGAGTGACCGAAGTGTCAAGCGAAATGTCGGGTGTCTCGAAATCGATGTTCTGCCCGTAGCAGCCTATATACTGAAGCAGGAGCTTGCGGGAGAGGTCAATGCCGTTGTCGAGGTCAACCATGTCGGTAGCATACTGATTTTTTGCAAGACGCACCTTCAACAGGTCATTGTTAATGGCCACGCCGGCCTTTACATAAAGGTCAACCTGGTGGTAAAGCGTATCAACCATGTTCATCACGCTTTCCAGTGTCTGCTTTTTTTGCTTAAGCGCCATAAGACTCCAGTAGTATTGCTCGACTGTCTTGCAGACATCGTCTGATGTGCGTTCAAGCTCGAGGCGTCCGGCCTCCTCGCCAACCGAAGCCAAACGGTTGCCGTTGACAATCTGTCCGCCGGCAAACACAGGCTGCGTGGCGGTGATGCCTCCGAGCAGGCCGTCTTTAATAAGGCCGATGGTCAAAAGGTCGGCCACATCAAAACGGAGTACATGGCGGTTGGTTTTAAAGCCCATGCCTACTGCCGACACCGACGGAAAATACTTGGTGAAAGCCTGACGGCTCACCTGATGCGCGCTCTCCAGCTTATCAGCTGCCGTGCGTATGGCGGCGTTGTTCTGGAGCGCCAAAGTCTTGCACTGTTCAAGCCCTATTATCTGCGGCGAGGCGGCTTCCGACTGACCGAAAATGACCGGAGCCGAAAGTATCAGCGCTGCAATCATGCCTATAGTTTTCCTTCGTATCATAAATAAAAGTGTTTACTGATAAAGATGCTTTACTGAGTAAAACGTGACGAATTTCTACACTATAACAACCGGACAGCGGGAAATGTGCGGTGCGCCGGTCTCAATTTTTTACGTCCGAACCGGAAGCGTCGTTACGAGGCTTCCCTTTGCCACTTTTTCTGCGATGCCAACGCCGTCCTGTCGACTTCGCATCGCGTGACATCCCGGCTTCCGACGCCGTATTCTGAGAGTGGCTGTCGCCCACTGACTCTTTACCGTTCCCGATATTCGCTTTCGTTTGTCCATTACTGCGGCCGGGCTTCCGGCGCTGTCCGTGGCCTGACCGCCCCTTTTCGCCACCGTTGCGCCCGGAGCCTCTGCCCGACGGTCTGCGGCGTTCAGGCTCGTAAGAAGGCGCTTCGCCAAGCCCCTCCGGCATTTCTTCCTTACGAATTTCATATCCGAGGAAACGCTCGATATAGCCGAATTTCTGCTGCTCGGCCTGACTGACAAACGTCACGGCCTTTCCCTCAGAGCCGGCTCTGGCAGTTCGGCCTACACGGTGTACATAGTCCTCAGCCTCACGCGGCACATCGAAGTTCACCACCATGGCGATGTCGTCAATATCAATGCCACGAGCCACTATATCGGTGGCCACAAGCACCTCGATTTTGCCGCTGCGGAATCCCTCCATCACTTCCTCGCGCGCCGTCTGCTCAAGGTCGGAATGCATCTCGCCAGCCTTTATTCCGGCGCGGCGCAGTTCGCGCGTCAGCTCGCGCACCTTGATTTTGGAGGCAACAAACACAATCACTCTCCTGGAGCAGACATTTTTAAGCAGATGGCGCAGTATGCGGGGCTTCTGCGGCTCGTAGCACACAAACGCCGACTGCGCGATTTTATCAGCCGGACGCGACACCGCTATTTTGACCTCTTTTGGCGATTTCAGAATATTATGTGCCAACTGCTTGATTTTCGGGGGCATGGTGGCGGAGAAAAGCAGCGTCTGGCAATCCTTGGGAAGTTTGCTGTAGACCTGCATAATGTCATCATAAAAGCCCATGTCGAGCATACGGTCGGCCTCGTCAAGCACGAAAAACGACACTCTGGACAGGTCAACATAGCCCATCTGCATATGGGCGAGCAGACGCCCGGGAGTGGCGATGACAATGTCGGCGCCGCTTTTTAGCCCGTGCTGCTGACGCCCGAACTCCTTGCCGTCGGTGCCTCCGTAGATTGCGACGCCGCTCACGGGCAGGTAATAGCTGAAGCCCTGAAGTTGGCGGTCAATCTGCTGAGCAAGTTCATGGGTAGGCACCATCACCACACAGTTGATGGCCGATGACGGGAAACCGCCCCCGGCAAGGCAGTCGACTATGGGGAGCATATATGCGGCGGTCTTGCCTGTACCGGTCTGGGCCACTGCGAGCAGATCGTCGCCATCGAGAATAATGGGAATAGCCTTTTCCTGTATAGGAGTGCACTCGTCAAAATTCATGGCGTCGGTGGCATCAAGCAGTTCGTCGCTTAAATCAAGTTCGTAAAACTTCATATATGAGTGTTAAATATTTGAAGTGTAAATGTACTCATAAACCAATAAATTTGCAACTTCAAGCGAATTATCACCGACATAATGCCCAAAATTACGGCACAAAATGCGCAATTGACAGCCTAAACTGCCAACAATTTTTCCAGATGTCGCCTGAGAGAATCGGCACATTCAGCGAATCCTACATCCCGCCCAAGCTCACGACTGACCGAGGTCACTCCCCTATCGGTAAATCCGCAGGGATTGATGGCCGAAAAGTAGCTCAAATCGGTTGACACATTGAGTGCCAACCCGTGCATTGACACAAAACGGCTACAGCTTATGCCGATGGCACAGATTTTTCGCTCCGCGTTGGTGCCCTTGCCAATCCAGACACCTGAGGCGCCGTCAATGCGCTCTCCCCGGATGCCGTATTCGGCTATAGTGCGGATTACGGCATCTTCAAGAAGGCTGACATAGGCTTTCACTCCGAGGCGCCGCCGCTGCAGGTCAACTACCGGATAGGCCACCACCTGCCCCGGCCCATGATAGGTGATATCGCCGCCGCGGGAAATGTTCACCAGCGGGATGCCGCGTGAGGCGAGCCACCGGCTGTCAAGCAGATTTGACGGATTGCCATGCCGTCCGAGCGTGTAGATGTGACGGTGTTCCACCAACATCAGCAGCTCGTCGGCCCCGGAAACCGACTCGCCACGGCGTTTTTTTGCAATGAGTGAATTGAACACCTTCTGCTGACGAATGAGGATTTCGCCGTAATCGCCTCCGATTATAGTGACCGTATTCATTTAACGTGGCGCTCGGCGTGATAACTGGAACGCACCAGAGGCGCGCTCTCAACATAGCGAAACCCCATCTCAAGACCTTTGAGCCGATATTTCTCAAACACTTCGGGATGAATATATTCCCTCACGGGATAATGATTTTCAGTCGGCTGAAGGTATTGCCCTATAGTAAGCACTTCGCAACCGACCGCGCGAAGGTCGGCCATAGTTTCAAGTATTTCATCGGGAGTTTCACCAAGACCGAGCATGATGCCCGATTTAGAGCGTATACCGGCCTCCGACACAGCGCGTATTACGTTAAGCGAGCCGTCGTAAGTGGCCACCGAACGCACCTCGGGAGTGAGACGCCGGACGGTCTCCACATTATGAGATATCACCTCCGGGCGTTCGCTTATTACCATTTCAAGAGCCTCGCGATTGCCGCGAAAATCAGGAACGAGCACCTCCATTGTCACACCGGGACAAAGACGGCGCACGGCCCTCACCGTAGCCACCCAATGGGCAGCTCCGCCGTCGGAGAGGTCATCGCGGTCAACTGAAGTCAGGACAAGATGTTTCAGGCCGAGGTCTTTCACCGACAGCGCTACGCGCTCAGGCTCACCGGGGTCAAGAAGCGCCGGCCGCCCCGTGGCCACATTGCAGAAGCGGCAGTTGCGTGTGCAGACATCTCCGCCTATCATGAAGGTGGCGGTGCCGTTGGTCCAGCACTCACCCCTATTCGGACACAGGCCGGAAGTGCAGATGGAATGCAGGCAACGTCCGTTGAGATTGCCGGCTACACGCGCTGACTTCATGCCGTGTGGCAGCCTGATTTTAAGCCACTCGGGCTTAGGTTTGAAAAAAAGTTCCTGATGCAGCATATTCCTGAATGTGATTAGAGCCGGTTAACAGTCAAAGGCAAATTTAGCACAAACGGCAGACATAACAAAAAAAAGACGGTGCTCAATAATGTTCAATAATATTGAATCCGCCGGAACCAGACAGTGCACATAATGGAAAAGGCTGCGTCAAAATTTGCATTTTGACACAGCCTTCTATGGGTTGCTTCTGAAAATGGCTTATTCAGCCACGACTTCAAAAGGAATCTCAACGGTAACGTCCTTGTGGAGCTTGAGGATAGCCTTGTGGCTTCCGAGCTCTTTGACGGCTTCCTTGAGAACGATGACTTTGCGGTCGATGTTGAAACCAAGTTTCTCAAGAGCTTCAGCAAGCTGAATGTTGTTAACGGAACCAAAGATAGTGCCGTTTGCAGCAGCCTTAGCGCCGATGGTAAGAGCAACGCCTTCAAGAGAAGCGGCGAGTGCCTCGGCATCAGCTTTGATTTTGGCGAGCTTGTGAGCGCGCTGACGCTGGTTTTCAGCGAGAACTTTCAATGCAGAGGGTGAAGCGATGACAGCTTTGCCCTGCGGGATGAGGTAATTACGTCCGTATCCGCTTTTAACTTCTACTACATCATCCTTGTATCCAAGGTTATTGATGTCTTCTTTAAGAATAATTTTCATATATACTGACGGAGTTAAAAGGTTATTTCATCAAGTCGGTTACATAGGGAAGCAGTGCGAGCTGGCGGGCACGTTTAACGGCCTTTGCTACACGGCGCTGGAATTTCAGAGAAGTTCCGGTGATGCGGCGGGGAAGGATTTTGCCCTGCTCGTTGAGGAATTTCTTGAGGAATTCGGGATCCTTATAATCAACATACTTGATGCCGCTACGTTTGAAACGGCAATATTTTTTCTTTTTAACATCCACTGAAAGCGGAGTGAGATAACGGATTTCTGATTGTGCTTGTGCCATGATTTAGCCCTCCTTTACTTCTTCGGTTACTGTAGCTTTGGGTTGATTAGCCTTGAGGCTGCGACGTTTAGCGGCATATTCGGCTGCGTACTTGTCGAGACGGAAAGTCAGGAATCGAAGCACGCGCTCGTCGCGGCGGAACGCTGTTTCAAGCTTCTTCACAATATCAGGCTGTGCATCGAATTCCACGAGATTGTAGAATCCTGTTGTTTTTTTCTGGATGGGATAAGCAAGCTTACGCAGACCCCAAGCCTCTTCGTTAACGATAGACGCACCATTGTCGGTGAGTACCTTAACGAACTTTTCTACCGCTTCCTTCATCTGAGCATCAGACAAAACGGGAGTTAAAATGAAAACGGTTTCGTA
>CAZMUX010000002.1:0-192712 GCA_964569915.1 uncultured Barnesiella sp.
GGTGGCAGCTCCATCGTGAACCTCACCGATTTTGTGAGTCAGACCGGTGTAGAAGAGGATACGTTCTGAAGTAGTGGTTTTACCGGCATCGATGTGAGCCATAATGCCGATGTTGCGTGTATATTTAAGCTGTTCGTCTGATTTTGCCATTGTTGGGAACTATTAAATATCAATGAAAAAATTAGAAACGGAAGTGAGCGAAAGCGCGGTTGGCTTCTGCCATCTTGTGCATATCTTCTTTACGCTTGAACGCACCGCCCTGCTCATTGAAAGCGTCAACAATTTCAGCAGCGAGCTTGTCGGCCATTGTTTTGCCGCCACGTTTACGTGCATAGAGAATAAGGTTTTTCATTGAGATTGATTCCTTGCGGTCGGGACGAATTTCGGTAGGCACCTGGAATGTTGCACCGCCTACTCTACGTGACTTAACTTCTACCTGAGGAGTAATGTTCTCGAGTGCTTTCTTCCAAATCTCGAGTGAGGTTTTCTCTTCGTTGGGCAGTTTAGACTTCACAGCCTCAAGAGCCGTATAGAAGATGGTGTAGGCTGTACTTTTTTTGCCGTCATACATCAGGTGGTTCACAAATTTGGACACTTTGACGTCATTGAAGACGGGATCGGGCAGCACGACCCTTTTCTTTGGTTTAGCTTTTCTCATTTTTTGTTTTACTGTGTTTTCAATTGCTTGGCTGGTGTCTTCTTCAGCGCCATGCTCTCATGGGTAGCTTACTCAACCGTTGGCAGCTTCAACTAATTAAAAACGAGGTTTTTTGATTTGGTTAAAAAATCTCGGGTGCTTTAAGTGGCTTCACCGGAGGCCTGGATCAGGCTTTCCGATTACTTCTTGGCAGCACCGGCTTTGGGACGCTTGGCTCCGTATTTGGAACGACGCTGAGTACGGTCTTTCACGCCGCTTGTGTCGAGGGTGCCGCGCACGATGTGATAACGCACACCGGGAAGGTCTTTAACACGACCACCGCGAACCAACACGATTGAGTGCTCCTGAAGGTTATGACCTTCACCGGGAATATAGGAGTTGACCTCCTTACCGTTGGTGAGACGCACACGGGCTACTTTACGCATAGCCGAGTTAGGTTTCTTGGGGGTAGTGGTGTAGACGCGGACACAAACGCCACGACGCTGGGGGCATGAGTCAAGTGCGGGAGACTTGCTCTTATCGACCAACGAAACACGTCCTTTTCTTACTAATTGCTGAATGGTTGGCATCTTAGTTGTTTTTGATTACTGTTTTTAGTTGTTTCTATATAGTTTTACTAATTTTTCACACACATATATTGCGCAGGCATTGCTCTATCTCTCAGGAGATTAGCTCTGCTCAGCGCACTATTATCCGAAAAACGTTGCAAAATTACGATTTAATTTTCTTATTTCCAAATATTTGCTTCTCAAAAAAAATCGGTGCTAAAATCACAATCTCAATGAAAATCCCGCTAACCTCATGGTTAACGGGATTCCTAAACACGATGAATACTTCTGTAAGTGATTATTTAACGTGAATCTTTGCCGGAGTGCAATTCGCGGCGGTTACAATGTAAACTCCCGGAGAAAGCATTTGAGTTGGTTCTGCTCCTGAGTGAATCAGTGTGCCGTCAATTGAATATACGTTGAACGCGGTCACTCCGTCAAACGACACAATTCCCCCATTCACGTTCACTGCCATGGTTTTGTCGACTTCCACGTTGTCGATTCCGCCGTAGTTGGGGTCGTATTTCATAAATCTTTCTCCATCGAGTTGGTCAAAACGAGCTTTGATGTAGTTCTTTACAGCATCCACTTCGCCTGCGTATGAGCCATAGGCCACCGGGTTCTGGTGAACTTTTTCACTGAGGATGGGCCAACGCATGAAGTTGATTTTTTGTGATGCATCGAGTGTGGCAGCCATATTGTCGATGTATTCCACCATAGATTCCTTGGTGAGGTCTGCCGAGTTGCGGTAGGTTGACCACAACTGTGATAAGCGGGTGGTAACGGTGGGATTCGTGATGATGCGATTCACAATTTGTTTCATATCACCGGCGGCTGATGAATTTTGTGTCTGGCTCAAGAATACATATTTTCCTGTTTCTGCAATTGGATATACGCGAGTATCGTTTTCAAATGCGAGGTCGAAGTCCCATGCCGGACCGGTATAGAATTTGTCGGAACCACGTTCTTTATACATGTAAGTGCTCCAAAATGCATCGATATTTCCCGTTAATTCGCTTACGATGAAGTATTTTAAGAACGATTCAATGTCGAACACCGAGAAGTAGCCGGGTGTAGCGGTCATGTAGTCACCTGCATACACTCCGTTGGTGAATTTGCTGAAATAATCTTTGATGTAGCTGTATTGTTGTGATGAGATGTCATCGCTATCGGGCGATTTTATTGTCACAGGCACATTATGGTCGGCTGTAAACCATCCCATTTCGGGTTCTTGATAAGCATAGCCGTCAACTTCCAAAAAGTATCCTCCGGTGAGAGCATCTCCGGCGTTGTCAACAGTTGTCATTTCTGTGATCTCAACGCGTCCGGGGTTCACTTCCACTTGGTCGCAAAGCTGATAGCAGCCTTTGTATTCGCCGTTCATAATCACATCCACCGGCTGGCAAAAGGGAACATATTCCATGTCCACACGGCGCGCAATTTCAAATGCCACGGCGTTGCGCATCAAAGTTTTGTCGCCATAGTTATTGATGAGAGTCCATTTCTTGGCTTTAGCCGGTGATCCCAACACGTTCTGTTTCTTAGAGAATTTGATTCGCCACGGTTTTTTGGGGAAGTTACGGCTGGCGTTGCCACGTTCACGAACGCCGGAGGCTTGGTTGTCAACATCAATTCTGTTGTTGCTGATGATGGTGATTTGCGATGATATTTCGGTCTCTTTGTCGTAGGGTATTTCGCCGTTAAGGGTGTTGATGCATACGGTGGGGATGTTGGTCAATTGATACATGTGTGAGTCGTCTCCTTCGCCTGATTCACCGTAAAATTCAATTTCGGCAATGTTGCATCGCACATCCGAGGGACCGACATAGCGCACATATCGAAAACCGCGCGAGCAGTTCACGTCAGCGTAGCTAATTTGGCCGATAATGCCTTTTTCGGTAATCATGTAAATGGGCACAGCGTCCATGAAGTCCGGCGAGTTTGCGCCTTGGAATATGCCCAACACCACGCGGTCGGGTCCATAGCCGACGGCGTTGCGGGGGGACCATCCCACACGACTAATCACATGAGGTGAGCCAAGGTCGAGTCCCACCCATGCATAAGAACGTTCCCCCGGTTTGTCTCCTGTGCAACTTGCAAAATATGTGTTTAAATCACCGTCGAATGCTTTGTAGGCAATGTTTCGTTCTTCTTGGTTGGTTTCGTAGTTCCAACCTCGTTCGGTGCCAATAGGTGTTCCACTTAGCTTTTCTGCCAACATCAGTGGAGATATTGCCATTAAAGCTAATGCGCTGAGAAAAAGTTTTTTTGTAAAAATGTTCATGAAAGTAGTTTAGGGTTGTAGATTATTTTTTCCTGGTAAGATTATTACAGCTCACGTATTTATATTTCTTTTCAAGTTCAAAATAAGTGAATATTTTTCATTCGCACAAGCGCTTAAGCCTTGAAAAGTATTGATAGTAGATAGCTCAGTTGAATCTTCGTCCGAAAAACAGCTGAGGCGCCTCGGGTGATTAACCCGGGGCGCCTCACGGCTGAAGTTTATTTTCTGTCCTCTGCCGCGTTTGTCGCAGAGGAGTCTGTTGTCAATTAGCCTACCATGCAGAGTTTGAGTAGCGAGTTGTAGAACACGCTGACAATGCCAAGTAAGATGATGCCACCGACAGTCACCACCAGAGCGAATCGTTCGGAGCAGGCCGAGCGATAAGCGGGCACCGGCGAGGGGTCTGTGCTGATGTACATGGCCTTTACCACGAGGAGATAGTAGTAAAGTGAGATGATAGTATTTATCAAAGCTATGAGCACCAGAACGTACATTGCGACCGATCCCTGGTTGAGAGCGCCGGTAAAGATGAAGAACTTGCTGAAGAAGCCTGCAAACGGAGGTATGCCGGCCAGTGAGAACATGGCAAGCATCATGCAGAACGCAAGTTTGGGGTTCGTCTTGCTCAATCCCTGATAAGCACTGATGTCAACCATTCCGGTCTTATTTTCAATTGACTGGATGACTCCGAAAGCCGCCAGATTAGAGAAAATGTAGACGAGGATATAGAACATCATGGCGGCAAGCGACATCTCGTTGACACCGATAATGCCGAGCATGATGTAGCCGGCCTGCGACACTGAGGAGAAGGCAAGGAAACGCTTCATATTACGCTGGCGGATGGCGAAAAGGTTGCCGACTGTGATTGTAGTGACAATCAGAGCGAAGAGCATCCACTCCCATGCGGCGCTGTAGAACTGACCGAAAGCCTGAACCATCACTACAAAGAATGCGAATGCGGTGGCACCTTTGGAGATGACCGACAGATAGGAGGTTACGCTTGTGGGCGCGCCCTGATAAACGTCGGCGGTCCAGAGATGGAAGGGAACGAGCGAAAGTTTGAAGCCGATGCCGGCCATCACGAAGGCCATGGCCACGATGAGCATTCCGGAGTCCTCCCCTATCTTTTGGCTGATTTCATTGAAGTAGAGCGAGCCGGAAAGACCATAGACGAAGGAGATGCCGAGCATCAGGATGGCTGAGGAGAAGAGCGCCGTGAGGATGTATTTGATGGCAGCCTCGTGGCTTTCCTCGCGCTTCTTGTCGAATGCCACCATTGCTGCAAGAGGCAGAGAGGCACATTCTAGACCGATGACGAAAAGGAGGAAGTGGCGGGCCGAAATCATCAGGTACATACCGAACAGCGTGATAAGCAACAGTTCATAGAACTCGGCACGGCGCATAATCTGAAGCGACGATGAAGTCCAGCTCAACGACTGAATGAGAACGATGAACACGCCTATGTTGAGTATGTTCTTGATTGTGGCGACAGCGGGTGTGGTGACATACATTCCGCCGAACACCTCGATATTGCTATTGCCGGTGCAGGCGCTGCAAAGCAGGCAGTGGCCGGGTATGCAGCAGAGGAAGCCGAATACCGTGAACAGGGCGAAAAGAGTGACGGTAAGTGCCGAAGTGCCGCGAACAGTGCGATAACCTTCGGGGGTCACAGCTTTACGCGGACCGAAAAGGTCGTAGAGGAAGACTAATAGAAATACGACTAACAATCCTATTTCTTGCTTCATTGCTAAAAAATCAGTGTAATCTGTCATTTTCTATTAAATCATTATTGAATTGCAGGGAAAATATTTGCAACGAATGTGCCTTTTATAAGAGACTCGAAGAAATTCGGGAAACAGCCGATTGCAGCCACACAGATGATAAGAGTGGCAGTCGACAGGCGTTCCCACCATGTAGCGTCGGTGAGCTTCAGATGGTGTTCGTCCTGAACGGGACCGAAGAGCAGTTTGCCGACAACACGGAGAATGTAGACTGCGGTGATAACAATCGAGCAGCAAGCCACGATTGTGAATACGAGCCGCAGAGCGCCGGAACCGGCGAGGAGGTCGGCCATGCCCGCTTTGAACGAGCCGATGAATATGGTCATTTCAGCAACGAAACCGCTGAGACCAGGCAGACCGAGCGAGGCCATACCGGCTATGACGTAGCAGACCGCGAGATAAGGCATGATTTTCATCAGGCCGCCCATCTGACGGATATCGCGGGTGTGGGTACGTCCGTAAATCATACCGATGAGGGCAAAGAAGAGAGCCGTCATCAGACCGTGGGAGAGCATCTGCATCACTGCGCCGGTCATGGCCGTCTGATTTATCATCAGAATAGCGAAAAGCACGAGACCGCAGTGTGAAACCGATGAATAAGCGTTGATGTACTTGAGGTCGGTCTGCACACAAGCGCTGAATGCACCGTATACCACCGATATGCCTGTCAGGATAAGGAATATCCAAGCAAGTTCATGAGCGGCTTCAGGCATGAGATACATAGCCACACGGAAACATCCGTAGCCTCCAAGCTTCATGAGGACGCCGGCGTGGAGCATTGACACTGCAGTGGGAGCCGAGGCATGACCATCGGGGCTCCATGTATGGAAGGGGAACATGGCACCGAGAACACCGAAGCCCACAAACGTCATCGGGAATAAGAAATACTGCCAGCCCAGGCTGATGCTGCCTGACTGAGCTATCTCGACAATGTTCCAGGTATGAGTACCGTCGGGGCCGACCGAGTTATAATAGATGCCGATGAGTCCGAGCATCAGGAATGCGGAACCGCCCATAAGCATCAGCGTGAGCTTCATCGCAGAGTAGTTCTTGTTGCCGCTGCCCCAGACGCCGATAAGGAGATACATGGGGATGAGAGCGACCTCATAGAACATGAACATGGTGAAGAGGTCAATCGAAATAAAGAATCCGAAAACGCCCGTCGACAGAAGAATGAGCCAGAGGAAGAACGACTTTGGCTGGTCGATTTTCCATGAGGCGAAAGAGCCTGCGAACACTATAATCGAGGAGAGGATGAGCATTGCGATGGAAACGCCGTCGACGCCCACAGCCAAATGGATGTGTAACGGTCCGAACCATTCCCATGAGCCGGTGTAAAGCATCGGGGCATCGCAGTGGGCGGCGCGGAGACCGAGGTAGTCAACGAGGAGATAGATGCTGAGCGCGATGAGCGCTGTCGACCCGATGACGGCTATAGTGCGAATCTGCTTGATATTCCGGCACAGGGCGAAGCCCAGCATCATCACCAGAGGGATGATGACGAAATAAATCAGTATGTTGGAAAATAAAGTCTGCATAATTACTTATTAGCTGATAATGTGATTGGCACTGTTTCTTTAGAAGAATAGGAAGATTACAGCAACCGTGCCCCCGCCGAGAATCAGCACACCGAGCAGGTAAACCCAGACATAGGACTGAGTGTTGCCCGACTGAAGCCCGCGGATTGACCAGGACGCTTTGTTGGTGAGTGTCGCGAGGCCGTCCATAGCGCCGTCGATAATGTGACGGTCAAACCATGCTATAGGCCGGCAGATGCGGTTGAAAATAATCTTATGCGTGATAAACATATAAAGTTCATCGAAATAGAAACGGTGACGGCACCAGCGCCATAGATTCGGGAAAGCATTGCGCATTTTTTCGGGAGCTGGATTCTCTTTCTTATACATCACTGTAGCGATGATGATGGCAATGACTGCCACGGCAAGCGAAATGGCGGCCACGCTCCAGTTGAGGTGACTGAGGTTGAGGAAGAAACCGCCCTCCCCGGGGAACATGGGATGGCCGTTCCATGTCACGAGGTTACCGAACGGAACAAAGCCGGCCACAACGGAGACTACTGCGAGAATCACGAGCGGGAGGGTCATTGTCCAAGCCTGATCATGGGGTGCATGATGTCCTTCGGGCACTTTATGCTCTTTCCACCAGAAGATGAGGTAGTAGAGGCGGAACATATAGAAGGCTGTGAGGCCGGCAACAAGCGACATCCAGATGTATGCCACTATTGAATTGCCGAAGCAGGCAGTGAGGATTTCATCCTTCGAGAAGAATCCTGAGAACGGAATGATACCCGCTATGGCGAGACAGCCGACGAGGAACGTTATGTGAGTAACGGGCATCTTCTTGCGAAGGCCGTGCATTGCGGTGTAGTCGTTAGAACCGACCGCATGAATGAGAGCACCTGCGCCGAGGAAGAGGAGCGCCTTGAACATTGCGTGAGTGAACAGATGGAACATCGAGGCCATATAGCCGACGTTCTCGTGAACGCCATCGCGGGAAACGCCGAGCGAAACCATCATGAAGGCAATCTGTGAAATCGTGGAGAACGCGAGCACACGCTTGATGTCGAGCTGCGTACAGGCAACCATGGCCGCATAGAGCGCGGTGATGGCGCCGACCACGGTGACAATGTCGAGAGCAGCCCCGCCGTGAATCTGATTAATCATGAACAGCGGGAAGAGTCGAGCCACAAGGTAGACACCGGCCACGACCATCGTGGCGGCATGGATGAGGGCCGACACGGGAGTCGGGCCTTCCATAGCGTCGGGCAGCCATATATGTAACGGCATCATTGCCGATTTGCCCATACCGCCCATGAAGATAAGCACGAGCGCCCAAGTCATCAGCGAACCGCCGAGGAATCCTGCTGCCGCCTTGCTCTGGAAGATGCTGAATACTCCGTCGGCGGTGGTCTGGCTTACAGCATATACGTTCTCTGCACCGGGCACGGCGGCTGAAGTCAGTTCCGTGAAGTTAAATGTTCCGGTGTAATACGAAAGAATGAGGATGCCGATAAGGAACCCAAGGTCGGCGAAGCGAGTGACGATGAACGCCTTCTTTGAAGCCGATACTGCCGACGGTTTTGTGTAGTAGAATCCGATAAGCAGATAGGATGACGCGCCCACGAGCTCCCAGAAGATATACATTTGGAAGATGTTGGTCGCAACGACGAGTCCGAGCATTGAGAACGAGAACAGCGACAGGAACGCGTAGAAGCGCTGGAAGCCTTTCTCCCAAACGCCGTGATGGTCGCGCATATAACCGTTGCTGTAAAGGTGCACCATAAATGAGATTGTGGTAATCACCACAAGCATCATGGCCGAAATCGGGTCGAGAAGGAATCCCAGACGTATAACGAGAGTGTCGGTCAGGGCTAACCAATCATAATTGAATACAACCGACTGCAGGCGGTTGCCGTCAGCGTCAATGAAGTCGGGACTTCCCGAGAAGAAATAAGTGAATGCGACATAGTAAGCAATGACAGTGACCACACCCATATTGAGTGTGCCGAGGATGCCTGCCATGCGGTGGCTGAGTTTATAGCCGAAGAGCCCCAGGAACAGGAACATCGCCAGCGGCAGAGCCAAAATAAGAACCGGTAAAGTAGCTTCCATAAGGCTTAGAATTTCATTTTTGTTAGACTCTTGACATCGATATTATTAGAAACGCGGAACACGTTGATAATAATTGCGATGGCAATAGCAGTTTCAGCGGCGGCTATTGCGATGGCAAAGAGCGAGAAGAACATACCATCAAGCGAGCCGGGATAAAGGAATCGGTTAAAGACCACAAAGTTAAGGTCGACGCCATTAAGCATCAGCTCCAGAGAAATGAGCATGGCAATCATGTTGCGACGGGTCAGAAAACCGTAAATTCCGCAGCAAATCATAATGATTGCGGGAATTAAAAACATCAGAGCATTGAGTTCGATTTTCATATCCTAATCATCACTTTTTTTGCGGGCGACGACGATGCCGCCGATTATACATGCTAATAACAAGACGCTGATTGCTTCGAAAGGCAGAAGATACTGTCCGTGGCCACTGCCGATGAGGTCCATACCTATACGGCGAGCTGTGACGGCATTCTCCATTTCAGGAAGCGTGGTAAACATGGCGCAGCGGTCGATAAGCGACCATACGGCAATTATAAACGTTGCCACAGCACCTATGACACCAATCAGTCTTTTCTTCGAAGTGAGCTTCTGGGAGTTTGCTCCGGGATGGCTTGTAAGCAGAATCGCGAAAACCACGAGCACCACTATACCGCCTGCATAGACGGCTATCTGCACTGCGCCGAGGAAATCATAGTCGAGCATGAAATATGCCGCGGCTGTTCCGAAAAGGGCGAAAAGCAGAAATGTGGCGGAACGGAGGATTTTGCGAGTAGTCACAGCCAATACCGAGCAAACGACAATCGTCATTGCGATTGCGGCGTAAGCGATAAGACTTCCTACTGATTCCATAGAGTTATGTGTGTTTAATATTATTCGGTTTTGTTTTTGGTGGCTTCGGCTGCTCGCTGAGCCTTGAGCTTGGCAGCTTTTTCGAGGGCGGCGCGTATTTTCGCCTCCTTTTCAGGGTCACCGGCTGCGGCTGCGAGAGCTTTTGCTGCGGGGTCATCGGCTACTGCGGCGGCTTTGGGAGCATCGCCGGCGGGAGCTGCCGCGGTTTTTGCGGCTGCAGCTTTTTTTGCCTCGGCAGCAGCCTTGGCGGCGGCTATCTTGGCCTCACGCTCTGCCAGAATTTGCTTTTTCTCCTCTTCCGTTGGTTCGGGTTCGGGTTTTTCGGGCAAATAATTCAGTGTCTTCACGAGCTTCGAACGTGTGAACACGGCCTGTTCGAAGTCGTTGGAGAATGTCAGGGCGTTTGTGGGGCATGAAACCACACAAAGCTGACAGAACGTACAACTTCCGAGGTCGTAGACATATTTGTCGAGTTTCTTTTTCTTTTTGCCGTCCCATGTGTCAACCATCTTCGTAATCACGTTGATGGTGCCGTTGGGGCAGGAACGCTCGCAAGTGCCGCAAGCAATGCAGCGATGGTTCCCTTCCTCGTCATATATAAGTTCAAGACAGGCGCGGAAACGCTGAGGGATGTGGTGAGTTTCTCTGTTCTCGGGATATTTTTCTGTAATCTTAGGGGTGACAAATTCTTTGCCGGTTACCTGCATACCCTTAATAAGGCTCAGGAAACCGCTCCCTAATGAGGAAAAATAGTCTTTTACACTACCCATAAATTTGATTCTCTTCTTTTAATATATTGGTTTAAATTTTTTCGTTTCAGTCTCTGGATTGTCCGCCCACAATGTCAAGAAGTTCATTGGTGATGCCCTGCTGACGCAGCTTGTTGTATTCAAGCTGAAGCTGGTCAAGCAGTTTCTTGGCGTTGTCGTTGGCACTCTGCATGGCCATTACGCGCGCGGCCTGTTCAGCGGCGCGGTTCTCTCCGAACACCTCCTGCACCACAGAGAGAAGGTAAAGCGGCAGCACGGTGTTGAAAATTGTATTGACGTCCGGTTCAAATAAGTAGGGACGGCCTGATGCCTTGCCGACTCCCTTGCTGAAGATTTCAGGTGTAACAGGCAGGAAGACATCGGCGCGGGGGCGTTGCCGCGAGATGCTTATGAAGTTCATGTAGAGCAACTCCACGCGGTCGGTTCTGCCTTTAAGGAAATCATCTACAAGGCTGTAGGCAAAGGGCTTCACGGCATCGCCTTCGGTTTTGGCGACAATTCCGGTAGCAGTTCTTACCTCGACGTCGTCAGACGCCAGTTTGGCGCAGGCTTTGGCCATTTTGTTGCCGACCGATATGACAGTGAATTTCACGTCTGGGCCGAACTCTTTGCGCAGTTCGGCGATTCGACCGACAAGCTGTTTATAGATATTGACGTTATAAGCGCCACAGAGGCCGTCGTCGGAGCCCCACACGGCCACCGTGATATGGCTGACCTGACGGGAATCGAGCAACGGCGACGAGAACCGTGCGTCGGCCGACAGCAGATTGGCGATAATTGCCTCAATCTGATTTCTGAAAGGCACGAGCTGTTTGAGCTGCTGCTCGGCCTTGTGCATCTTGGCCGAGGAAATCATCTTCATGGCGCCGGTGATTTTCTCCGACGACGCCACTGAGCCGATTCTTCCTTTTAGTTCTCTGAGAGTTGCCATTTAACGTCTTATGCTTTTGTTCTTGTGATTTCTTATTTGAATGACGATGCCACTTCAAGTGCGGCTTCGGTGAGCTTGGCGGTTACTTCATCGGTAAGCTTGCCGGCGGCTATGGTCTCAAACACTTCAGGAGTTCTAGCGTGGGTCAGACGCAGGAATTGTTCCTCGAATTCGGCCACTTTGTCAACGGGTACATCGGAAAGAAGGCCGTTAACGCCACAATAAACCACGGCAACCTGATCGGCCACATTCCAGGGATGATACTGGGGCTGAATCAGAAGCTGCTCGTTCTTGCGACCGCGGTCGATGACGCGTGCAGTCACGGGGTCGATGTCACCGCCGAATTTGGTGAACGATTCAAGCTCACGGAACTGGGCCTGGTCAATCTTGAGAGTGCCGGCCACCTTCTTCATCGACTTAATCTGAGCGTTGCCGCCGACGCGCGATACGGAGAGACCCACATTGATTGCAGGACGGATACCGCGGTTGAACAATGGCGTCTCGAGATAAATCTGACCGTCGGTGATTGAAATCACATTTGTCGGGATATATGCGGAAACGTCGCCTGCCTGAGTTTCGATGATAGGGAGCGCCGTCAGCGAGCCGCCGCCCTTAACCATGGGTTTGAGCACTTCGGGGAGGTCGTTCATCATCGAAGCCACCTGCTGGTTGTCGATAATCTTGGCCGCGCGTTCAAGAAGACGCGAATGCAGATAGAAAATATCGCCCGGATAAGCCTCGCGGCCTGAAGGACGCTTGAGGATAAGCGAAATCTCACGATATGCGACAGCCTGTTTCGAGAGGTCATCATAGACGATAAGCGCGTCGCGACCGGTGTCGCGAATGTATTCGCCAATGGCAACGCCTGCAAACGGCGAGTAATATCGCATAGCGGCAGAGTCAGATGCCGATGCTGACACGACAACGGTGTAGTCCATAGCACCGTGCTTGCGGAGAGTGTCAACTAAAGCAGCAATTGATGAGGCCTTCTGCCCTATCGCTACGTAGATGCAATAGACGGGCTTGCCCTCTTCAAAATTCTTGCGTTGGTTTATTATCGTGTCAATTGCAATAGCGGTTTTGCCAATCTGACGGTCGCCGATGATAAGCTCTCGCTGTCCGCGTCCGATGGGAACCATTGCGTCGACAGCTTTGATGCCGGTCTGTAGAGGCTGTGTCACAGGCTGACGGAATATTACACCCGGAGCCTTGCGCTCAAGGGGCATACGGTAGCGCTTTCCCTCGATGGGGCCGCAGCCGTCAACGGGTTCGCCCAATACGTTTATAACACGACCGAAAAGGCCCTCGCCAACTTCAATTGAGGCAATCTGACCTGTGCGGCGCACTGTCATGTTTTCCGTCACTTTGTTAACTTCATTGAGAAGAATAACGCCCACATTGCTTTCTTCGAGGTTGAGGGCTACGCCTCTCACACCGTTTTCAAACTCAACGAGCTCGTTGGCACATACATTGTCGAGTCCGTAGACGTGAGCCACGCCATCGCCGACTTCGAGGACTTTGCCAACTTCTTCGAATGCCACCGTCGTGTTGACATTCTCAAGCTGTTGTTTCAATACATCTGATATCTCGCTTGGGTTAATCATTATCGTTACTTGCTTAGTAGTTTCAAACGCAATTGTTTTAATTCATTCTGAAGAGAGGCGTCGAGACGCTCTGACCCTATGTTTACCACGAATCCGCCGATAAGCTCGGAGTTGACGTTCAGGGTGTATTCTGCCGTAGCCCCGTGCAGATGTTTTTCAATCAGCTGCTTGAGCCGTTTCAGCTCAGCTTCGTCCATTTCGGTGGCGGAAGTGATTTCCACAGGATAAATGTTGTTGGCCTTCCGAAAGAGATCCTGATAGGCAATAGCGATGTCGCGGGTCATTCCGACACGGTTGTTCTGCATAAGCAAGCTTACGAAGTCGCCGAGTACCGAATCCATGTCGTCTGAGCCTGCGGCAGCCAGAACGAGCTGTCTTTTGGCTTTGTCATCGACAAATGGATTTTTCAGTGCATCGGTCAGGCCGGAATTGCCGGCAAAGCTACGTGCAAGAGTCTGCATCTGCGAGTAGACTCTTTCGGCGCAACTCTTTTCTTGGGCAAATTTGAGAAGCGCTTTTGCGTATCGTCTTGGGATAAGGCCTTCGTTCATCGCGTTATCAGTTTTTCTTCTCTATTTCGTCAAGCAGTTCGTCGACAAGCTTGGTCTGGGCGTTGCGGTCTTTCATCTGGTTGCGCACAACTTTCTGTGCTATCTCCAGGGCGAAAGCGCTCACCTCATCGCGTATGTTCTGTTCAGCCTCCTTTCGTGCTTGCTCTATTGCAAGTTTGGCCTGTTCGGCTTCTTTGCGGCCTGCCTCGCGAGCCTCAGCACGTGCGTCGTCAATGATTTTTGTTTTCATTCGGTCGGCGTCGCGGAGGATTTCAGACTGCTGCTTGCGAGCCTCTACTAAATAAGTTTCGGCTTCAGCACGCGCATTGTCAAGCTGCTCTTTAGCATTCTGAGCGTACTCCACGCCCTTGTCGATCAGATTTGCTCGCTCCTCAATCTGCTTTATGATGGCAGGCCACCCTTTTTTCCAGAGTATCAGGAAAAGGACAGCAAAAGAAACGAACATCCAAAAAATTAGACCGAAGTCAGGCGTGAATAGTTCCATATCTGTGAGAAATTAATTTTAGAACTTGATTTTCAGAAGTGGCGGAGGCCCGCCCTTAAGCGGGTCCCACCAATATAAGGTTTGAAGTGCAGCGTCAGCCTACGAAGATGGCAAGGACACAGACGATGACTGCGAAAAGCGCAACACCTTCTACAAGGGCGGCAATCACAATCATATTGCTTCGGATGTCGCCGGAAGCCTCGGGCTGGCGAGCTATAGCTTCCATAGCGGAAGAACCGATTTTACCGATACCGATACCGGCGGCGATTGCTGCGATGGCAGCTCCCAAGCATGCTCCGAATCCTACGAGCGCTGCTGCTAAGAAAATCATTGAGAACAACATAGTGATTATTTATTAAATTAGTTGATTATTATTTATAAAGTTTCCGCTTTTACTTCCACAGGTTTGCCGGAAAGTTCGTTCTCGATTATCATGTTGTCATTTTTCTCCTCATGCTCTTTCTCTTCTTCCTGAGCCAGCGAGATAAAAATGGTAGACAACATCGTGAACACATAGGCCTGAATGAAGCTGACAAGGACATCAATCAACAGCATGAAGATTGAAAACAGCACCGACATAACGGTAGTTCCCCCTACAACGGCCATACCCATATCTGCAAAGATGAATATCAGGAGTGTGAGCACTATCACAATCATGTGGCCGCCCATCATGTTGGCGAACAGACGCACCGTCAGGGCTGCAGGCTTGGTAAAGATGCCGAACACCTCGATTACCTGCATTATGGGAATGGGGAATTTAAGCCAGATAGGAACATCGGGCCAAAAAATATCTTTCCAGTAATGCTTTGTTGCAAAGACGTTTGTAACGAAGAATGTCAGCAGAGCCAGCACCAGCGTCACAGCAATATTGCCTGTAAGGTTAGCACCGCCGGGGAACACTACTATCAGTCCGAGCAGGTTCATTATGAAAATCAGAAAGAACACCGTCATCAGATAAGGAGCAAACTTCTTGGCCTTTTCCTTGAGCGTTGACTTTATAACCGAATCATAGATGAACACTGCCAGGGCTTCGATGGCTCCAAGACCGCGGCGGGGCGCTTTCATGCCCTTGCGCTTGTAGAAGTTCCTGAGCCAGAAGACTATGCCCAACAGGATGAATACCGAGATAAACAGCGCCAGCACATTTTTTGTAATGGAGATGTTAAACGGCTTATTGATGGTTCCGTCTGCGAGTTCTTCCACTACTTTTCCTTTATAGTCGCCTTCCGATGGGATGAAGAAAGTAGCGTTGCCGTCGACATATTTATCGCCGCCGAGCACTCGCTTCGACGAGAAGATGTGGAGGCCGTCAGACCCGAATACAATTATGGGAAGATGAATGGTCTTGTCGTGACAGAAAGGCACTTCCCAACCGTAACGGTCGCCCAAGTGCTCAAAAATGATTTCCTTCGGATCAAAATCCTTGCCGCTCTCCGAAGCCGAGGCAACCGGAGCAGTCAGCAAAGCCGACACCAAAAGGAATGCTATGAACATCAGTTTTTTCATATACTATCAATTGACACAGACCGACACTACATTATTATCAACATCAGCTATTCCGCCCCCTATTTCCACTGTCTGCTCATGTCCGTCGACCGCCTGAAAGCGTATCGTTCCGGGGGTGAGAGTCGAAATGAGCGAAGCGTGGTTGTTGAGCACAGTGAAGCTACCCTTCTGACCGGGCAATGTGACTGCCGTCACCTCACCTTGAAAAAGGACATCCGACGATGATATGATTTTTAGTGTCATTTATTTGTAATTCAAATAGTTATCACAAAATCTCTGCGGTTATTTCTCAACTTCGGCAAGCATCTTCTTGCCCTTGGCTATGGCCTCGTCGATTGTGCCTACGTTGAGGAATGCCTGTTCGGGATATTCATCCATCTCGCCGGAAAGAATCATCTTGAATCCGCGGATGGTCTCACTCAGAGGCACCATCACGCCGGGCAGACCGGTGAACTGCTCGGCCACGTGGAACGGCTGCGACAGGAAGCGCTGTGCGCGGCGTGCGCGGGCCACGACGAGTTTGTCTTCGTCGGAAAGTTCATCGACACCGAGAATAGCGATGATGTCCTGAAGTTCATTATATTTCTGAAGGAGCTGTTTGACAGCCTGAGCCGTATTGTAATGCTCTTCGCCGATGATGTTGGCGTCAAGAATACGCGATGTCGATTCAAGCGGGTCAACAGCGGGATATATACCGAGCTCGGCAATCTTTCGCGACAGTACCGTGGTTGCATCGAGGAAGCTGAACGTTGTTGCAGGCGCAGGGTCGGTAAGGTCGTCGGCAGGCACATAGATAGCCTGAACCGATGTGATTGAACCGTTCTTCGTCGAGGTGATTCGTTCCTGAAGCGTACCCATTTCAGAGGCAAGCGTAGGCTGATAGCCCACAGCTGACGGCATACGTCCCAGAAGAGCCGACACCTCGGAACCGGCTTGAGTGAATCGGAAGATATTGTCTATGAACAGCAGAATCTCCTTGCCGCCGCCATCCTGGTCACGGAACTGCTCGGCAACCGTAAGGCCGGAAAGTGCAACGCGCAGACGTGCGCCCGGCGGTTCATTCATCTGGCCGAACACAAGCGTAGCCTGAGATTCGTTTACCGATTTCATGTCAACGTCCTCAAGATTCCATTCGCCTTTCTCCATTCCCTCACGGAACTTGTCGCCATATTTCATTACGCCGCTTTCAATCATCTCACGCAGCAGGTCGTTACCCTCGCGGGTACGCTCGCCCACGCCGGTGAACACTGAGAAACCGTTATGTCCTTTGGCGATATTATTGATAAGCTCCATGATAAGCACAGTCTTGCCCACGCCGGCGCCGCCGAAAAGACCAATCTTGCCACCCTTGCTGTAGGGTTCGAGAAGGTCAATCACTTTGATGCCGGTATAGAGTATTTCCGTACCGATGGTGAGATCTTCAAATTTAGGAGCAGGCTGATGTATGGGGCGAAGTTCCTCGCGGTTCAGCTCCGGCAGGTGGTCGATGGCCTCACCGATTACATTGAGCAGACGGCCTTTCACCTGCGAGCCGGTGGGAACAGCAATTGGACGTTCGAGATTGTCGACACGCATACCACGGCGCAATCCGTCGGTGCTCTCCATAGCCACGCAACGCACGGTGTCTTCACCGATATGCTGCTCTACTTCAAGAATCAGCATCGTGCCGTCGGGACGGTCAATTTTAAGCGCGGTATAAATCGGGGGAATAAGGTTGTCGTCGCCTTCGAATATGACGTCGACCACAGGTCCGATTACCTGAGCTATTTTGCCATAATTATCGCTCATTGTAACGAAATATTAGAGTGGGTTGTTGATTTTGCTGTTTTAGTTAGATTCTCAATTACATTCCTGCGGGGATTGCACTAATGGGGCCATGCCAACCTGTCATGATGATTATCACCATCAGCACGAGGTTGAACATATTGATGGGGAGCAGGTATTTCCATTCCAACGACAGGAGCTGGTCGATACGCAGACGCGGGAACGTCCATTTGAACCATATTATGATATAGGAAATGAATATTGCTTTCCCGAGGAACCATACAACTGAAGGAATGTAATCCATTACTTCGTTGAATCCTTCCCAACCGGGGATGTGCAAAGGCATCCAGCCACCTAAGAACAGAAGCGAAGCCACACCCGAAACGATGAACAGATTGAGGTATTCAGCCAGATAGAAGTAGCCGAAGTGCATACCGGAATATTCGGTATGATAGCCGGCGGTCAGCTCGCTTTCAGCCTCCGGAAGGTCAAACGGTCCGCGGTTGGTTTCTGCCGTACCTGCTATCAGATAAATTATGAATGCTATGATTGCAGGAATGTGACCCGAGAACAGGAACCAGCAGTCAGACTGCGCGTAAACAATCCCCTGAATCGACATCGTCCCGGCAAAAGCCACCATCGTGATGATCGACAGACCGATTGACAGCTCATAGCTTATCATCTGGGCGCCTGAACGCATCGCGCCAATGAGGGTAAACTTATTGTTGGACGACCATCCTGCGAGCAGTATGCCGAGAACACCGATTGACGACACGGCTATCAGGAAGAAGATGCCGATGTTGAAATCGATTATCTGCAGGCCTTTGCCCCAAGGAAGGCAGGCGAATGCAAGCATAGAAGCCGCTATCACCAAATATGGAGCAAGTGCGAAAAGGAATTTATCGACATGTTTCAAACTGATAATTTCCTTTATCAGCATCTTGAACATATCTGCAAAACTCTGCAACAGGCCCATCGGACCGACGCGGTTAGGACCGAGACGGCACTGGAAGGCGGCACAGACCTTGCGTTCGAAATAAATGTAGAAAAGTGCAAGCAAAGCGTAAACCAACAGCATTCCGACGCCGATGAGAACACATTCGGTCGTCGTCACGAGCCAAGGAGCCATGAAAGAGCTCAGCAGGTCGTGAATCCATTGGGTAACAACTGAAAAGTCAAACATAAAAGTGTGCTTTCGTGATAAATACTATGATTGGATATATTTTCTGTTAGCGGTCCATGTCGGGCACGATATAGTCAAGCGAACCGCCGATGGTGATGAGGTCGGCTATCTTAGAGCCGCAGGTGATGTGGTCAACCACGCCGGCAAGAGGCAGACAAGGAGGAGCAATTTTCAGGCGGTAAGGCTTCGTTGAACCGTCGCTTTCGAGATAAGCGCCGAATACGCCGCGGCAGCCCTCTACCTCCTGGAACCAGCGTCCGGCAGGAATCTTGAGCACCTTGGGCACTTTCGCACTGATTTCGCCCTCAGGGATGTTGTCGACAAGCTGCTCGAGAATTTTGGCTGACTGCTCTATCTCGTCCAAACGGCATTTGAAGCGAGCCATCGAATCGCCCTCGGTGCGCACGATTTCCTCAAAGTCGAGTTCGGAATAGATGCTGTATGGGTTGGCCTTACGGATATCGCAGGCCCAACCTGAAGCTCGGCCTGAAGGACCTGTCACACCATATTGTATAGCGTCTTCGCGTGTCAGCACGCCGACATTCTCCAAACGATTCTTGGTGATTACGTTGCCGGTGAAGAGCTTGTTGTATTCCTTTATGTTTTTGGGAATCACAGCCAAAAGTTTCTTTACGTCCTCTTGGAAATCAGGAGCAAGGTCGGCCATTACTCCGCCAATTGTGTCGTAGTTGAATGTCATGCGAGCGCCGCAGGTCTTGTCCATTATGTCAAGCACCATTTCGCGTACGCGGAGCGTATAGAAAAGCATTGTCGTGGCGCCGAGGTCCATGCAATAAGTACCGATGAAGAGGCAATGTGAGGCTATGCGCGACAACTCGTCCATCATCACCCTTATCACTTGAGCGCGGCGCGGCACTTCGATGCCGGCGGCCTTCTCATAGAGCAGGCAGAGGCCGTGGTGATAATTGTGGGCTGAGAAGTAGTCCAGACGGTCCATGAAGTGAAGAGTCTGAGTGTATGTCAGATCCTCGCACAATTTTTCCACTCCACGGTGAATATAACCCATATAGACATCAATTTTCTTGATGGTCTCGCCGTCTACGGCGGTGCGGAAGCGGAGCACACCATGAGTGGCCGGGTGCTGCGGACCTATGTTCACTACGAAATCGTCGGGCTGGAAAATCAGGCGATGCTTCTTTTCGATTTTGCCCTCGGCATTCTCAACATACATATCGGTGCCGTCCGACTGACGCTCGCTTTCTATTGTAACGGGGTTAAGTTCGGGGTTGTCGTCATAATCCTTGCGGAGGGGATAACCCACCCAGTCAATGCTCAGGAAAAGACGGCGCATATCTTCGTTGCCAATGAATATGATTCCGAAGAAATCATAGACCTCGCGCTCATAGATGCCGGCCACCTTCCAAATGTCGGAAACCGAATGCAAGAAAGGCTTCTCGCTGTTGTCGGCGACCACCTTAACCGCTACGTGCGTATTGTGTATTGTTGAATCTAAATAATAGATGCATCCCATTGAGGTCTGCCAATCCATTCCGACTATAGTAACAAGATAGTCGAATGTCAGGTCGGAATCATCGCGCAGCGTCTGCGCAAGGGCGTGCCATTGGGCATCGGGAACAGTAATCAGCAACCGGTCACCCTCTTCAAATGTAGCCTGAGGGCACAGTTTTGCGATTTTTTCCTGGATTGTCGCCATATATCTGTTTTTTGTCTGAATTGTTTCTTATTAATATACTTGCTGAATGCTCATTCAAAATCCGAGTCTTACTCCAACGGATGCTCCTTGAAAAATTTAGTCTGACGCTCCTGACGATTGACACCGCCGAAGAAGCGTTCCACCTTCATTTTCCTAGAGAGCTGAAGAATGCCGTAAATCATGGCTTCGGGACGTGGAGGACATCCGGGCACATAGACGTCGACCGGAATAATGTTCTCAATGCCGCGCGAAACGTGATAAGATTTTCTGAACGGGCCGCCGGAAATTGCGCATGAGCCGCAGGCTATCACATATTTGGGTTCTGCAAGCTGGTCATACAGACGACGGAGCACCGGAGCCATACGGTTGACGATGGTGCCGGCCACCATAATGAAGTCAGCCTGACGGGGCGACGAACGCGCCACTTCCCACCCGAAACGCGCCATATCGAAACGCGCCGCGCCGAGCGACACAAATTCGATACCGCAACAACTGGTAGCGAATGTCAGAGGCCAGATGGAGTTGGAACGCCCCCAGTTGATGAGCTTGTCAAGAGCGCCCACAAGCACGTTGGCACCACTATCCTGAAGCTCTTTTACGAGTTTTTCGATATACTCGTTATCCTTAAATGCCTCATAGGGCATACTTTTGATTTTTACTTCCATTTCAACGCTCCTTTCCGCCAGGCGTATGCCAGGCCCAATACCAATAGACCAAAAAAGACGGCTACGCTAATCAGCCCGTTAGATCCGAGAGTGCGCACACAAGTGGCCCAGGGAAACAGGAAGATAGTTTCGACGTCGAACATCAGAAAGAGAATTGCGAAGAGATAATAGCCTACACTGAAGCGAGTCTGGGAATTACCTCTGGTAGGAATACCACATTCGTAAGCCTCACCTTTCTGAGCATTGTAGGAACGGGGAGAGATTAGCTTGGCGATGAACAGTGCCAGTGCCACCAAGGCGATGCCGGTAAACAGTGCAACCACAGCAAGAAGGGCATTGTTTTCGATTCCGAAGATTGCTAACGATGTCATATAATTTGATTGATTTTTAGTCTTATTGGGCAAGTGTCTGTTCTTTTCATGGCGCGTGGTTAACTACGTAGACAGACCTTTTGCGTTGCAAAGATAAAAAATTTTAGTGTATAATGGTATCTTTTGGGAATCTTTTTTTGAGCCTTTCCTCAATCTCAGCACAATTCCCCGTTCAAACTCCGCTGAACTTCGCACAAGTCGTTGCCACATCATACACGTCGGAGAGTTTGCTCTGAAAACTAAAAAAGCAGACCGCGGAAATATTTCCGCGGAATCTGCTTTTCTGTTATCGTTCAGACCGTGCCGCCCGTCAGTTTGCAGTGTTTGCAGAGGAGCCGGTGCCGTTCACTGTTGCGTTGACATTGCAGTCGTCGTTAATACGGAAACTTACGCTCATCTGCGGAACGAAAGTCGTGGTAGCCGAGAAGTTTTTAATCACCATGTCGGTTACCGGCGTGGTATACGTCTTGGGCACAACATCACCCTGAGCGCTGAATGTCAGGCCGCGGTTTGAAATGGTGTAGTCTATGTCTTCAAGCGTGAGTACATTGTAGATTTTGTTGTTGTATGTCAATCCCTGAATCTCGAATGTGGCTTTTCCGGTGTTGCGATTCATTCGGTAAACATAGATGGGGCGGGTGTCGGTTTTCTCCGTACCATTCGTAAGGTCGGTAAGAATGGTTTTGCCAACCATGGCGCATGGAGTCTGCACGGCGCGAACCGCATACTTGCCATCGATTACGTAAGAAACCTCAAACGTGTCGATTATGGTATTGATGGCAATGAATGTTCTCGTCACGTGACGGAAGTAGAATGATGTCACATTGTGGGTCTTGCCTCCGACAATCGAGACGAATGAAGGCACCGAAACAACGATTCCGCCGTCCTTGTCAACCTTGTAAGAAGCGTCGCGCAGCATAATGTCAATGTCGTCCTTGGTCGGGTCAACCTTGATGTCGGCTATTTCGAAGCTAATTGTCTGATTGGTATAATCCACTTTCACTCCGTACTTTGCACCGTCATTCAACGATGTGGTGTTATTCTCCATATCGGTAACATAGGAGTAATTCTGATTATAGTTGTACGCTGTCACATATTCCTCATCAGAGCTGTCGCAGGAACCGAGCACTAGCACGCCTGCCATAGCCGCTGCCAAATAAAGTAATTTTCTCATAATTTCTGACTTATTTGTTTAGATTGATTGCATTGTAATTAACGTCTTTCCCTACCACTTTATTTTATCGACCGACTATCAATTTGCCAGATTAAAGCGGAGCGTGACGCCTATTCTGCGCGGAGTGCCGCGCTGTATGAAGCTGTGACCGATTGACTCGAAGTAAAAAGCAGAATATTTAGTCGCGGTCAGGTTTTCACCCCACAACTCTATATCAGCCAACTTTGTGCGAAGATTCACCGACGCACCCATCAGGGCATAAAATGGCTGGTCAAACGTGTTTTCCTCATTCCAGTAAATCTTGCCGATGCCTCTGCAGGTCAGAGTCACGTCGATGCCCGTCAGCAGCTTGCCCGACAGAGATCTGTGCCACGTTCCGGACGTGAAAAGCGTATGTCTGGGCGCATACGGCACCTGATTGCCGCGGCAATCGACTATTCCGTTATTGTATTCTCGAAAGCGAGCGTCAGTAAAGCCGTATGACACGCTGAAATTCCAGTCGGGCGATGGATTATAGTCGCCGGTCAGTTCCACACCCATGTTGCGGGTGCGCCCGGCGTTGGTCATGACTCTGCCGGTGGTGGAACCCTCGGGAAATACGGTCATCTGCTGGTCACGGCAGTCAATGTAGAACAGCGAGGCGTTGAGCATCAGTGTTTGTCCAAACAGTGCCGAGGCGAAATTCAGCTCATAATTGATGCTCTTTTCCGGTTTGTAGCTGATTATTTTCTCCACGTCATAGCTCACCGGCCGCCCCATCGACGCCATCATGGCCTGCTGGAGTATGTCGGAGAACATTTGCGTATTGTAGCCGCCGGACTTATGACCCTTTGCAATAACAAAACCGGCCGAAAATTCGGGCATAAACTCATATTTCAGCTTCAGTTCGGGCAACAGTTCGAGCGATGTCATGTGCAGTTTGTCGGTAAGGCTGACATTCACCGGCATCTGCATCACCGGAATCGGCCTCGGCCCCGCTTCATTATATATGGTAAGCGACGAATTGACATCGCTCAGATAGTCTATCTCCTCTCTTTCAAAAGCCAAGCGCAGTCCCAACGATGCCGTGAATCGGTCAATTGAGTATTCACTCTGGTGATACACGGCCCATCCCCACGACGGTAGTCGGAAGCGACTATTGAGCAACAGGCTGCGTTCGTCCCAGCGCATCTTCATCACCGGCGACACCGAGTTCATGCCGTCCTCTATGAGATGGGTTATGCCGTAATCGCCGAACGTCACCGGTGCATCCATCTTATTACGTTTGTAGAATCCGAACAGTCCGCCCAGATAATTGTATTTTCCCGTGCTTCCCTTAACCACGAAATCCTGCGACAGCGACCATTCATGGCTTTTCTGCGTCAACGTGAAATAGTCCTGTGGCAGAAAATCCTGGTCGAGCGTCATATTGTCGTCCAGATATTGAAATCCCGTGATTGACGAAATAGAAAGATTATCACCGTAATAGCGCATGGTCAGGCCGTCAATCACCGATGTACGTTTGTAGAAGCAAGTGTCGTTATGGTCAATGCGTCCCGTTTCTACCGACTGGTAGGGGTAGCCTCCCTGACGGGTAATGGTGGTCCATGCGCTGTTTTCTAATATGAACCTGCTGCTCGGGCGCCACGACAGCTTTATCTTGGCCAGCCCCTGTCGCTCGTCGTCCACCTTCTGACCGGTATACAGATTGCGGTAAAATCCGTCGGTCGAGCTATAGGCGCCCGTCACGCCCAGGCCCACAGTGCCACTTACCATGCCGTAGGCACCGGCCATCACGCGCCAAGAATTCCCGGAAGCATATTCGGCCTCGGCCCTGACACCTGAGTAGTTCAGCGGCGAGAGCGTAGAAATATTCACCACGCCTCCCATCGTGTTGCGCCCGTAAAGTATGCTTTGGGCGCCCCTCACCATCTCAATGCGGCAAAGGTCGGGCAGATTGAAATCGTATGAGTTCTTATTGAGTATCGGCACATTGTCAATGTTCAGAGTTATCACCGGCTGATCAATGCGCGTACCGAGACCGCGCACATAGATTGACGACGTCATTCTCGACCCATACTGAGGCATGAAGAAGTTCGGCACTATTTCGCTAATGTCCTTCAGGCGGTCAAGGTCGTAACGTTCTATCGCATCGCTTCCTATCAGACTAACCATTGACGGAAACACTTCTTCTGACGTCGATTTTATCGCCGAAACTGAAACTTCTGACAGCGAAACTACCGAATCGGCATATTCCGACGTGCCGGCAATATTTCCGCCTACGGCCGCGGGAGCAACTGCGGCTGCTACGGCCGCACAAAACACTTTTAAATAATACTGTGACACCAAATAATTCAATCTATTAATTTTCAAAACTGCAAATTTACGAATTTATTTCCGATTTTCACCAAAATTGGCATTATGCGAATTTTCTATCCCAAATTTCCTTTACTAATATAATATTTTTACTAATTTTACACTTTCAAAACAAAAGCCGGTCGGCACTAACCTCATAGCCATGACAGCATACACCCCGAAAGATGATCCAGCCCTGATTGACCGGCTTCGCGAGCCGGCCACGTGCCGCGATGCATTCTCGCAGGTGATAAAGCTCTACACCGAGCCCCTTTACTGGCAGATTCGTCGCCTCGTCAACAATCACGACGACGCCAACGACATCCTTCAGGAAACATTTCTCAAAGCGTGGAGTTCGATTGAAAACTTCAGAGGCGACGCCAAGCTCTCGACATGGCTTCACAAAATTGCCATCAACGAAAGCATCTCCTTTCTTGCAAAAGAGCGCAGAATCCAGAATGTCTCAATTGACGATGAAGAATCACTAATTCTCAACGCCATTGAAGCCGACACCAATATCGACGGCGATGCTCTCGCCCTTGAGCTGCGCAAAGCCATTGCCACACTCCCGGAAAAGCAGAAGCTTGTATTCAATATGCGCTACTATGACGAAATGAAATACGAGCAGATGGCAGACATCCTCAGCACATCTGTCGGAGCCCTCAAAGCGTCCTATCATCTCGCTGTTAAAAAAATCGAACAGTATTTTCAAAACATCGATTAAACCTTAACACCACCGCGCAGTCTAATAAGCAAACAGATTATCATAGCCGTATAAATGACACATAAACGCGACATATTAAAAGAAGTGAACGGACGCATGGGCATGACGGTGCCCGACGGCTATTTCGCCTCCTTCGCTGACAAAATGGTCTCATCGCTCCCGGAGAAGCCGGTAGCCACGTCTCTTCCCGACGAGCCAAAACGCTCTTTCTGGAAACGCACAAGGCCTTATTTTTATATGGCCGCCATGTTTGCAGGCATTTGGTGCATGATGAAGATGTTCTCCATGATGGGGCCCTCTTCCGCCAACCTCTCTATTGACAATTACCCCGAAGTCATCTCCGCACTTCACAACGACAATTTCGTAAACGACTATATCTATTCCGCTGTTGATGAGTACGATGTCATTGAGGACCTTTCTATCGAAGGCATCTCTCCGGAGGAATTTTTCGGTATGGAAGGCGACTCCCTTGACGAGGCGTTCTTCAACGAAATGTTCGACGAAGCCTATATTCAGAACAGCGTTCCAGAAAGCCAATCAGTTCAACAATGAAAAAATCAGTTCTCCTCTTAATAGGTTTCTTTCTCGCTTTAGGCACCTTCTCGGCGGCAGCTCAGGAGCAGGACGACAACACCTCACGTTGGCTCAATGAAGTCCGCGAATACAAACACACATTTCTTGCTCGTGAGCTCGACCTATCTAGAGAGCAGCAGCAGAAATTCTTCCCCATCTACGACCGCATGGAGGACGAACTCGGGAAAGTCAACTCTGACGTCCGGGCAATCAACCGACGCATCTTATCACTTGACCCATCAGAAGTCACCGACACCGACTATGATATGGCTATTCAGGCCATCTATGAGGCCAAAGGCAAGGAAGCCGAAATCGAGCAGCGCTATCTTACAGAATTCAGGGAAGTGCTCACAAAACAGCAACTCTTTAAACTCAAAGGTGCCGAACAGCGTTTCAACATGGGCATGATGCGGCGCCACCACGAGCTAAAAGGCAGAGAGCGCAGCCAGCACTGAATCCCTGCGAATAACTTATTAGGTGGTGTGTCACGCAGCAGTTCGCAATCATGACACACCGCTTTTTTTTATACCACCATCTCAACTCCGACACATTCAGCTATGAAACAGAGACTTCTATTGATTCTAATTGCTGCAGTCGCCATGTTTTCTGCCGGCGCGAATACCATCATACAGGCCGACAACGCGCCTGATTTCGCCTACCCTCAGGAGGTTATGGCCGATGCCTCCAAACAGCTTGCACAGGCTCTGCGCAACAATGATGGCGACGCAATTGTCAGTTCAGTCATAAACTACGGCCTCGCCAAAACCGCAATTGACGTCGACTCGCTGCCGCTGGTAATAGCCCGCATTGACTCAGTGGCATCGCTCCGCATTTCCCCGGCCACAGCATCACTACTGCATCTCCTAAAGGCAAAAGCGCTTGCCGATTATTACAGCGACAACAGCTACGACCTCAACCGGCGCACCTCAACCGGCACACTCCCCGCCGACATAAGCCTCTGGAGCGGCAGCCAGCTGAAAGATGTGATTATGAACGAATGTCGCCTCTCTTTGACAGAGCCTGAAGCACTGAAGGCCGTCTCCGTAACGTCATATCCGCTCTCCATAGTCTGCGAAGAGACTGTGCGCCCCCTATACCCCACCCTTTTTGACTTCGTAAGCTACAGAACCTCCCGACTGCTACGCTCAGTCTCTGATTCGGCAAACCTGTTCACTGTTGAGGCTCTTACTAACCCCGTCACCCCGACGCCACCCGGCACCCCCAGCACAATCGCGCAGGCCATAGACATTGTGAACTCCTGGGTCAGCGCCAACCCGCGGCCCACTCCCGCCCGCATAGCCGCCCTGATTAGTCGTGTCAATATCATAAACAGCTATCCCCGCTACAGATTTACCAATACAACCCACGAAACCGCACTCAATCAGGCGCTCGCGCTTTATGGCGAGAACAAGGCGACACCCTACGCAATCGAGCTGCTGATTGATTTCCAGACCCATGACATTCCGGAGAATGCAGTCAGAACCTATTACACTGTGCTGAAGCAGTTTGCCGACAGCAATCCCGGCTACGTCCGCATTAACTCCGTTAAAAACATACTCTCTTCCATCGAAAACCGCAGCATACAAATCAGCGGCCCCGCAACCGTATTCCCCGGCACAAACGCGCAATTCACCGTCAAGGCAAACAACACTCGCAAACTAAGCCTGAGAGTGCGCCGTGTACCGCAATCGCTGAAAGCCGAAAATTACATACGTAAATCACAGGTGACACGTTGCCCCGTCGTTCAGACCGTTGAGCTCGAATTTCCCGATACCGTTCCGTTTACCGCCACAAAAACATTTGACGTTTGCGTCAGCGACTTCGGCCGTTATATCATCGAATCCGACCTGAATGCTTCCAACTATTACCCGATGTTCTGCTGCACCAGGCTATATCCTTTTACATCCGGCTCCAATCCAACAGCCGCATACGTTGTTGATGCCTTCACCGGTACACCGGTGAAAGACGTTACGGTAACGGCCAGACAGCATTTCCGCGATAAGGATGAGACTTCGGTAAAGGTTACCGATTCCGATGGCAAAGCTCTGTTCACATTCCCTGACCGCTATAGATTCCGGCCAACGGAATTCTCCTTTGTCAAGGGTGACGATAAATTCGCACCTCCGCTTGATGCAAGCATTGAGAATTACAATGCTGAAAAAGATGATTATGAGAGAAATACCGCCAATGTTTACTTCTCGCTTCCTGTTTTCCACCCCGGCGACACCATTGATTTCGTGGCCGTTGTCTTCAGTTCCAAGCACACCGGCGACACCACAACTGCCCGTCCTTTACAGGGCAAGAAAGTAAATGTGGCTCTCAACGATGTCAACGGCATTGAAGTTGACTCTCTGACCATACTCACCGATGCCTTCGGCAGAATAAGCGGACGGCTGAAAGTGCCGGAAAGCGGCATTACAGGCAATTATGGCGTACTCCTTCGCGATGAGCGCGGACTAATCGGAAGCAATTATATTATGGTTAGCGACTACAAGCTTCCCACCTACGCCGTAACCGTCGAGACCGCTCTGACCGACAACCGTATAAGCGCCATCATAGGCAAAGCCACAACTTTCTCCGGAATGCCCGTTGCCGGAGCCGCTGTTTCAGTGAAACTCAATAACAGTCGGCCATTCTTCTATTACGGAAACGACTCTCAGACCGACATATTTGTAAAAGAGACCGTCACCGATGCCGACGGTAGTTTCAGCGTTGACGTCACTGACGCCGAACTTTCCGCCTGCCCCTGGCCTCAGGGCATCTATACTGCCTCGGCCACTGTGACATCGGCAGCAGGCGAGACAGAATCCGCGCAGACCGTGTTCTCCAACAGCAAAGAGCTATCCGTATATTGCTCCGAAATCAGGTCGGCCGACATCACCCGTCCCTGCGAACTTGCCGTAACGGTGCGCAATGCTAAGGGCGAATCAGTGGCTGTTCCGCTACGCATCACAGTCAGCAACACTACCGATTCTGTTATCTTTAACGCCGAATCAACCCTCTGTAACAAAACGATTGTCGATTTCAGCGCTCTCACCCCGGGCCGTTACGACATCAGCATTGAAGCTGTCGGTTTCCCGCAAACTGCATGGAGTCAGTCGGGCGTGGTCATCTACAATCCCGATGCAAAGGAATCTCCCGTCAGCGACACAGTCTGGACTTACATGACACAGCTCAGCATCAGCGCCGATGCACGCAAGACCGAAATTCCCGTATGGGCCGCAGCCGACAACACTCCGGTTCTTGTCTCGACCGGCTCACCTATGCGCATTGACAGCGAGCGCTGGGTCACCCTCCACAAAGGCCGCAACGTCATCAAAGTCAATCTCTCATCTGATGCTGATGAATTTAATGTAAATATTCTTTCGGTAAGAAATTTCAGAATGACAGACCTGACGGTAAAACTCAACCGCTCACTTCCGTCTAAAAAAATCAAAATCAGCGTCGAGAACTTCCGCGACCGCCTCATCTCCGATACCGATGAAAGCCTGACCGTCAGAATCACCCCCGAATCAGGTTCTACGGAATCCTATCCCGTAATACTCGGCATCTACAACAAAGCGCTTGACAAAATAGTGGCCTCACGCTGGTCATTCAGCAATCCGGTAAATTACCGGAACTTCTATAGATATATTTTCGCTCACCCGCAGTTCAGCGATTACAAAATCGAAAGGGCACCAAAACTTTCCGAAATCTCCTTCAATATGCCGTCGCTCAATCTCCACGACATGAATTTTGGCTTTGGCAACAGAATATTATATTACGAGATGGCAATGCCACGTTCAACCGTCAGCATGAAGTCGGCTCCCGATGTTATGGCAGATTCCGTTGGCGTTAATAATAGTGTTGATAGTGTAGTAGAAGAAGAAAACACCGTTGAAGCAGACGAAACTGACGGCGGAGCAACCCCGAATGAAAAGGCCTCGGAGACTTTCCGCCCGGCCGAAGTCCCGCTTATGCTCTTTGCTCCCGCGCTTACTACTCGCCCCGACGGCACCCTCGAAGTGGAATTTCACGTGTCCAACGCCAACTCCACATGGGTAATGAACATCCTCAGCTACTCGTCTGAGATGTTTGGAGCAGTCGACACCCGAGACTTCATCACCTCCAAACCCGTAATGGTCTCTCCCAACCGCCCCCGCTTCCTTCGTCAGGGCGACGAAATGACTCTTATTTCAACCGCTTTCAACAACACAGACTCTACTGCTATCATAAAGACCTCCGTCGAAATCCTCAACCCCGCCGACCGAAGCGTAATCGCCTCATTCTCCGACGCTCTTGAGATTCTGCCCGGCGGCAGCGCTACTTTCTCGGCTCCCGTCACCACACAGAACGGGCTGCAGATGCTTTTAGTGAGAGTCAAGGCCACCAACGGCACCTACTCCGACGGCGAGCAGTTCCTCATCCCCGTGCTCGCATCCGAGCAGCGCGTCACTGAGTCCGAGGTATTCTACCTCCATCCCACTGACGATGAATACAGCGTCGAAATTAAAAGTGGCAAGGACACCGACATTACCCTCACCTTCTGCGAGAACCCCGTATGGGAAGTGGCGACCGCTCTTCCGGGGCTATCAAAAGACGGCACCTCTACCGCCACATCCACCGCTCAGGCACTTTACTCCGTAGCCGTGGCCGACGGCCTGATGCGCAGCTACCCCGCAATGGCCGATGCCATCAGCAACTGGCTCAGCACATCCGATGTCAAATCTCTCCTTGAAAGCAATGAAGAACTCAAGCAGTTCATGCTCAATTCAACCCCGTGGGTCAGCAATGCCACGTCCGACACCGAGCGTATGCAGCGCCTCGCCCTCCTCTTCAACAAGAAAGAGGTATCCAAGTCCATTAGTTCCTACATCAGTCGCCTCTCTGAACTGAAGACGTCTGAAGGCGGATGGTGTTGGAGTTCCTACTTCGACAGAACCTCCGAATGGGCCACCTCATCCGTGCTCTGCCACCTTGCAATGCTTAAGAATCTCGGCTACCTTCCCGACAATCGCAATCTTGACAAAATGATTGCCGACGGCATAGCATATCTCGACCGTGAGGCGGCAAAAGACTACACACTCCATAAGACAGCGGCTCCTATCAGTCTGGCATATATCCACAGTTGCTTCCCCGACATTCAGCCGGCTTCAACTGCTGCCACCCGGGCTCTCAACAAATGCATCAGCAATCTGGTGGGGTCATGGAAAAAAAGTTCCACTACCGGCAAAGCAGAATCAGCCATCGTGCTCGAAAAGTCGAAATACCCTTCTGTGGCTCAAGAGATTCTCAACTCGCTCAACCAGTTCGCTGTTAGCTCCCCCGATGGAGGTATGTGGTGGCCGTCAGCCGACCGTTCCTTCCACTCATCCTCCACTGCCACCTCTTTGATTCTAAACGCCTATGCCCTAATAAGCCCCGATGCGCCCGAAATTGACAAAATCCGTCAGTACCTCATCATCAACAAGCAGCTTCAGGACTGGGGCTCTGGCGTCAGCGCCACCTATTGCGTCAATGCCATCCTTCAAAGCGGCTCCGACTGGCTCTCGCTTCCCGGCAACACCAGCATCAGCGTTGACGGTTCTGAAATTCCGCTCAGCCAGTCCGACCGTCTTACCGGCGCTGTTGTTGCTCAGCTGCCGATTGAAGGCGCACACCGCATCAACATCACTCGCACCGGCAACGGACCCGCGTGGGGCTCCATAATGCAGACTTCCACCCGCCCTATGACCGAAATTGCCGCCGCCTCAATGCCTGAAATCAGCATAACAAAAGAAATTCTCAGCGGTTCAGGCGACAACTGGAACGCCACCGACAGTCTCCGACTTGGTGAAACAGTAAAAGTAAGACTTATCATCAAAACCACACGCGACATGGACTATCTGACGGTCAGCGACTCACGCGCTGCCTGCTTTGAACCGGTCATCCAAACCCCGCGTCCTGTCTACTGTGACGGAGCAGTTTTCTACCTTGAGAACCGCGATGCATCCACCAACCTGTTCATAGACACCCTCCATCGAGGCACATACATTCTTGAATATGAAATGCGTGTCAACAATTCCGGCTCGTTCACATCAGGCATAGCCACCGTTCAGAGTCAGTATGCGCCCGAATTTACCGCCCATTCCGCCGGAACTATCTACACTGTTGAGAAATGATGCACCGCGCAAATCTCTTTCTACTCCTGCTGCTGTGCGCCGTCGTTGCGCGGGCAGACGTTTCCCCGAAATATGAAATGAGGGGCGCGTGGCTCGCCACGGCCTATGGCATCGACTGGCCCTCGGAACGCGGCACATCAGCCGCCGTCGCCGCCAGACAGAAAGAGGAACTGCAGCGCATCGTAACACGCCTTCACGACTCCGGATTCAACGCCGTGTTCTTTCAGGTGCGCCCAATGGCAGATGCCTTCTATAAATCGTCGCTTGAGCCATGGTCCTACTTCCTCACAGGAAGCCGCGGAGCAGCACCGGCCTACGACCCACTTGAATTCTGCGTCGCTCTCTGCCACTCCATGGGCATGGAATGCCATGCATGGATTAACCCGTTGAGAGTCGGCACACGACGCCCCACCACCGCGCGCGACATCAAAAACAGCTCCATGTGGATGACCAACACCGTTGGACGCTCTTCAATGACCATCTTCAACCCCGCACTTCCGGAGGTCCGCAGCCACATCTGTGCTGTCTGCGAGGAAATTGCTTCAGGATACGACATCGACGGCATTGTTTTTGACGACTATTTCTACAATCCGGAATTCCTTCCCGAAGACCATCGCGCTGCCGACTGGTCCGACTACGTTGCTACCGCCCGCCCGGACATGACCATAGCCACATGGCGTCGTGGCAACATCAACGCCCTCATCGCCGAAGTAAGCAGCACGCTATCCGCCATCAAAAACGGAACCATCCGTTTCGGCATATCCCCGCAAGGCATCGGAGGCGGAAACGGTGCGCACGCCGACGCCGGAGTGCCTACCCTGCCGGAATATGACGTCATTACAGCCGACTCGCAGTATTCCAAAATTTATTCCGACCCCGTCAATTGGCTCCGGCAGGGACTCATCGACTATATTTCGCCCCAAATCTACTGGACCACTGACAATCCGAGGCACCCCTACACCGGGCTCACCCGCTGGTGGGGCTTTGTGGCCAATCTTTTCGGCCGCCACTGCTTCCCAAGCCAGACCATCGCCTCCTTAGTAGACGACAACAGCGCCGAAGCCCGCGCCGAACGCCTCAAGCAAGTTCGGGCCAATCGTCAGGCCCCGGCGATGAACGCCACCGGCAGCGTGTTCTATTCCGCAACACATCTAGCCGGTTCTAAAGACACCGGGCTATGCGACAATCTGCGCGATTCCGTCTTTATCCGGCCAGCACTCATCCCGCCGATGACATGGCGCGAAAACGTCGCCCGCGTCACACTATCCGGCCTCACCATTTCCGACAACAATATGCTGAGCTGGGATGCCGCCGGCAACTGCCGCTACGTCATCTACGCCCTTCCTCCCGGCGTCGACTGGCTTGAGGCTATATCGCCCGAAGGCGGCCTCAGTCAGGAATATATTATTGCAATTACCTACACTAACACCTTCACGCTCCCGCCGCAATACTCAGGCTGGCAGATAGCTGTCGCCCCCTACGACCGCTACGGTTTTGAATGGGAGCCCCAATTCCTCAGTACCTCAGAATCTCATAGCTCATGACACGACTCAGCGATGAAGCATTTATGCGCCGCGCGCTGCTGCTTGCAGCAAAAAGTCCGGCCGACACCCACCCCAATCCCATGGTGGGCGCCGTAATTGTGGCTGACGGCAAAATCATCGGCGAAGGCTGGCACCGCAAGTGCGGACAGGGCCACGCCGAGGTCAACGCAATAGCCTCAGTAACCGACAGAAGCCTTCTGCGCCGTTCCACAATCTATGTTTCCCTCGAGCCATGCTCCCACTACGGGAAGACGCCACCATGCGCACAACTTATCATCGAAAGCGGCATTCCACGTGTTGTGGTGGGAGCCATCGACCCCTTTGAAAAAGTGGCGGGCCGGGGCATCGCAATGCTCCGCGAGGCCGGCATCGAAGTCTCCGAAGGCATCCTCGCTGACGAATGCCGTGCACTAAACGCTAAATTTTATACTGCGCACACCCTGAGGCGCCCCTACATCACCCTCAAATGGGCTACAAGCGCCGACGGCTTCATGGATTCACAACGCAGTCCCGGCGAACCGGCGCCAAAGTTCTCGTCGCAACTCACCTCAACTCTCGTTCACCGTCTCCGCACACTCTACGACGGCATTCTCACTACGTCGCGCACAGCCATCGCCGACGGCTGTCGACTCAGCGTACGCCTCTATGATGGCCCGTCGCCGCAACGCATCGTTGTTGACCGCCGATGCATTCTCACAGAGGACGCTCCCATATTTTCCGGAGCTGAAAAGCCGGTCTTGGTCTATTCTCCTCGGAGCATAGACATATCCGAACCTTCCGCTGTGTTCTCCGACCTTTACGCCAAAGGCATCACTTCGGTTCTTGTAGAAGCCGGGCCTACCTACCTGCAACAGCTCATCGACCTTGGCCTTTTTGATTCAATACGTATGGAGTGCAACGATGCTATGACTCTCGGCGCCTACGGCGCGGCACCCGCGCCGCAACTGCCTGACGGACTCCGCCACATCAGCACTCAGGCCTATGGCTCAAACACCGTCAGCTGGTACTCCCGGAATCCGGAATCGTCACTCCTCTCCCTCCATCCATAACATGAGGTGGCACACCGCCCGAATGCGCATCGAAATTTATTGTAGGGTAGCTCTTAATTTCAGGCTGTGGTTTGGCAGTTAGCGGTTTATTTGCTAATTTCGCGGTGTAATCGGCAACCAACTAAAAATTGCAGACAACCAATCACTGACAACATGGAAAGAAAGGTAAGAGTACGCTTTGCTCCCTCCCCCACCGGTCCGCTCCACATAGGAGGCGTAAGGACTGCATTATATAATTATCTTTTCGCCCGCAAGAATGGCGGCGACATGATTCTCCGCATTGAAGACACCGACTCCCAGCGTTTTGTTCCGGGAGCTGAAGATTATATCAACGAAGCACTCGCTTGGCTCGGCATCGGCATTGACGAGGGCGTTCGCGAAGGCGGCAAATATGGTCCCTACAAGCAAAGTGAACGCCGCGACATCTATCGCGAGCACGTGAAAATGCTTCTTGACAACGGCAAGGCCTACATAGCTTTCGACACCCCGCAGGAGCTTGAGGCTGCCCGCGCGGCTACCCCCAACTTCCAGTATGACGCATCCACCAGAATGTCGATGCGCAACTCGCTCACAATGTCCGCGGAAGAGGTGCAGCGCCTCATTGACGGCGGCGAGAAATATGTGGTCAGGTTCAAGATTGAGCCCGGACGCGACGTCGAAGTCAACGACCTCATAAGAGGCAAAGTGGTCATCAACTCATCCGTGCTCGACGACAAAGTGCTTTACAAAAGCGCCGATGACCTTCCCACCTACCACCTCGCCAATATCGTTGACGACCATCTGATGGAAGTCAGCCATGTAATACGCGGTGAGGAATGGCTTCCTTCCGCACCTCTTCACGTACTCCTCTACGAAGCCTTCGGGTGGGCCGACACAATGCCCGCGTTCGTACACCTCCCTCTGCTGCTCAAGCCCGACGGCAAAGGCAAACTCTCGAAGCGCGACGGCGACAGGCTCGGCTTCCCGGTGTTCCCCCTCGAATGGCACGACCCTAAATCGGGCGAAATTTCCTCAGGCTACCGCGAGAAAGGCTATCTGCCTGAAGCCGTGGTTAATTTCCTCGCCCTCCTCGGATGGAGCCCCGGCGATGACACCGAAATCATGAACATTGACCAGCTCATTGCCAAATTCTCGTTTGACCACTGCTCGAAATCAGGCGCGAAATTCGACTTTGAAAAAGGCAAATGGTTCAACCATAAATATCTTCAGGAGATGCCCGATGCCGCTCTTGCCGAGCAGTTCAAGACCGTACTCAACGAAAACGGCGTCAATCCCGCCGATTTCTCCGACGACTATATTCAGCGTGCCGTGGCAATGGTGAAAAGCCGCGCCAACTTCGTAAAAGACCTTTGGGAACAGGCACACTTCTTCTTCACGACTCCCGAGACCTACGACCCCAAAGCCATCAAAAAGCGTTGGACACCCGAGACCCCCGCAATACTCCGCGAACTCATCACACGTCTCCGCAATCTGCCCTCGCTTGAACCCGTAAAAGCCGAAGAAGACATCATCGGCTGGATTACAGAACGCGGCTACCACATGGGCAACGTCATGAATGCGTTCCGCCTGACCGTTGTCGGCGAATGCAAGGGACCACATATGTTCGACATCGTCGAACTCATGGGCATTGACGAAATAAGCAACCGCGTGGAGAAAGGCATCGATAACATCAAACTTGCTGACTGATAAACATTCCGCCCTTTGAACGCTGTCTACAATCTCGGCATACGGCTCTATTCTGCGGCCGCACATCTTGCATCACTGCGAAGCAAGAAAGTCAGCACCATGCTCAAAGGGCAGAAAGAGGCCCGCAAAAAGCTCTCCTCCAGGCTTGACCCGGCGCAGAAACGCATCTGGATTCACGCCGCGTCCTTAGGCGAGTTCGAGCAGGCGCGTCCGCTGATAGAACGGATACGCCGCGACCATCCCGACCGCCACATTCTGCTGAGCTTCTTCTCACCTTCAGGCTACGAAGTTCGCAAAGACTATCCGCTCGCCGACTGCGTGACCTATCTGCCATTCGACACTCCGGCAAACGCACGTCGCTTTATCCGCGATGTCAATCCGGAAATTGCGATATTCGTAAAATATGAATTCTGGGGCAACTACCTTCAGGAACTGAAACGCCGCGAAGTGCCAACATACATCATTTCGGCAATCTTCCGCCCTAAGCAGTCGTTCTTCCGCAGCTGGGGAGGCATGATGCGCAAAATGCTGCGTTGCTTCACCACAATCTATGTTCAGGACGACGCCTCACTGAAGCTCCTCACCGGAATCGGAATAAACAATGTCGTCAAAACCGGCGACACACGTTTCGACCGCGTCACCGACGTCATGCGCTCCACATTCTCCATCCCGGTTGTAGAGCGTTTCATGGCCGGTGCGCCTGTGCGCCTGATTGTCGGAAGCAGTTGGGAAGCCGATGAAGACCTCTACCTGCCCTATCTCAACGCCCATCCCGAAATAAAAGCCGTGATAGCTCCCCACGAAATGCACGGCAACCGTGTGGAAGCGCTCGCGGCACGTTGCCAAAACGGCGCAGTGCGCCTCTCCGAACTGTCAGACAATTCAGAAGTTCCTGACGCACAGGCGATAATAATCGACTCTTTCGGCAAACTCTCATCGCTTTACCGCTACGGCAACCTCGCCTACATAGGCGGAGGCTTCGGCGCCGGCATCCACAACATCAACGAAGCCGCAGTCTACTCCATGCCTGTGATATTCGGCCCACGATATGACAAATTCAAGGAAGCCCGCGACCTCATAAGCCGCGGAGGCGCCTTCACCTACAACGAGGCAGCGAGCCTCACCTCCATATTCGACAGATTTCTCAGCGACCCCGGCGAGCTGAAGCGTGCCGGTGAGACCGCAGGGCAATATATAAAAGAAAACCTCGGCGCTACCGACCGCATCGCCGCCGACCTTTTTCCTACAAAAATTTGAAAAAGCTATGACTGAAGCACAAAAAAAAGAGCTTAAGACCGACAAAGACGGTCTGCTGACATACGAATATATAGCCAACAACATCGACTCCTGTCTCGACGACATGGATTTTCTGGTCGACAACATGATTGAGGCTGACGCCACCGGACAGTTTCTCGTAAGCGCCGCACGCTATCTCAATGCCATTGACCCGACCACTTACGCCGGCCCCATAAGCCGCCTCGTGGAGTCAGCCATCGACAAAGACCGCGAGCGCCGCTACCTCGGCGACCTACTATCAGACCTTTACGGCGCCGACTATCGCGAACACGCCGACGAGCTAACACGCAAGGACAACAATTTCCGCCGCATCTACAAGAGGCTGTTCCCAACCTCAGGCATCTGAAAAATCCGACACTCATGAAACCAATCTTACTGGCAGCGTCCCTGCTCCTAATTTCTGCAGCAAGCTGCGGCGGAAACGGCAAGGACACACCAGCCGACAACACACCAGCAATGACAGCATCAGCAACAATCCCATCAGCCCCCGTCTCGACGGAAGATTCAATCGTAATCATCTCAACCACAGCAGGCGACATCACAGTGCGCCTCTTCGGCGACACCCCCAAACACCGCGACAACTTCCTCAAGCTGGCTCGCGAAGGCTTCTATGACGGCACACTCTTCCACCGCGTAATCAAACAATTCATGGTGCAGGCAGGCGACCCCGACTCGAAAAACGCTCGCCCCGGCCAAATGCTCGGCGTCGGTGACCCCGGCTATACTATTGAGGCTGAATTCGTCTATCCCAAGCACTTCCACAAAAAAGGCGCGTTGGCGGCAGCCCGTCAGGGAGACCAGGTCAACCCCGAGCGCCGCTCATCCGGCTCGCAGTTCTATATCGTGACCGGCAAAACTTATAACACCGCGCAGCTCACCCAAATGGAGCATCAGCTTCAGCAGGCACAGATGCAGCAGATATTCAACCGCCTGCAACAGGAGCGCCGCGACCAGATAATGCAGCTGCGCCGCAACCGGGACCAGGCCGGACTTCAGGCCCTGCAAGAAGAGCTAATAGCCATCACCGAATCGGAGGCTCAGGCCAATCCGGCACACCTCACCGATGAGCAGCGTCAGGCATACACCACCATAGGTGGCACACCGCATCTCGACGGCCAATACACCGTCTTCGGCGAGGTGATTTCAGGCCTGGATGCAGTTGAGGCAATCGAAAAAGCCGAAACAGACCGCAACGACCGCCCCGTCAACGACATACGCATACTTTCCATAAAAGTGGCTGACTCAGCTGAATGATTGACATACGCCGTACAACCTTAAGCAACGGGCTGCAGGTAGTCAGCGACTACGACTCCTCGACAGCCATGGCGGCCGTCAACGTGCTCTACAATGTCGGCGCACGCGACGAATGTTCCGACATGACCGGACTGGCGCATCTGCTTGAGCATCTGATGTTCGGCGGTTCGGTGAACGTGGCCGATTTCGATGGCGAGCTCCAGCGTGCCGGAGGCATATCAAATGCCTGGACATCAAACGACTACACCAACTTTTACGACGTCCTCCCGGCACACAACATAGAAACGGCGTTCCGTCTTGAAAGCGACCGTATGCTTTCGCTGGATTTTAATGAAAAAACGCTTGAGACACAGCGCAGCGTTGTCACGGAAGAGTTCAAGCAGCAGTGCCTGAATCAGCCTTACGGCGACCTCGGTCACCATCTGCGCTCGCTCGTATTCACCACACATCCCTACAAATGGCCCGTAATAGGCAAGGAACCCGGACACATAGCGAAAATAACTCTCGACGATGTGCGACGCTTCTTCACCGACCACTATGCTCCGGGCAATGCCGTATTGTGCGTGAGTGGCAACGTGCCTCCCGAGCGCGTGTTCAGTCTGGCCGAAAAATGGTTTTCCGGCATCTCGGCGCGCCCGACAGCGCCGCGTGCCTACCGTCAGGAGCCGGTACAGACAGCCGCACGCCGCTTGGAGGTGAGCGGCAACGTACCAATGACATCGGTGTCACTTGCTTTCCCAATGCAGGGCTATGGTACTCGTCAATATTTCGTGGCCGACATCATAACAGACATATTATCGAACGGGGAATCGTCACGGTTCTTTCGACGGTTGCTTCCTTCCAATCGAGTGTTCGCTCAGGCCGACGCCTCTATATTAGGTAGCGACGAGCCGGGAATGCTCATGCTCAGCGCTCGCCTTACCGACAACTCACCGGAAGCTGCCGACAGCGCAGCCTCAAAACTGCTCGATGAAGCCTCGCGGCTGGCAACCGAGCCTGTGACGCAACGCGAAATTACGCGCGCCGTCAACCGCCTCAATTCCTCACTGACATTTGGCAATCTCAACTATCTTGCCCGCGCGCAGGCCATCTCGCTGAGTACCCTGCGCTGCGAGGACTTCAACCGCATGATTGAGCCTTACCGCAGCATCACTCCCGCCGAAGTGGCGGAAGTAACGCGCGAAATCATAAGGCCTGAAAGAATCAACAGGCTCACTTACTTTCCACGCACAGACTGAGCAAAAACAACGACGATGAGAAAAATTGCCGGCATTCTGACACTTCTTGTGGTTCTCGCCATTGCGGCGGGATGCTCATCGACACGCCATGTGCCGGAGGGAAAAATGCTGCTCAACACGGTGAAATTCGACATTGAGACCACCGATGCCGACATTAATGAGCTGACAATGACCCCTTATCTGCGACAGCTGCCCAATCACACCGTGTTCTGGACGGCAAAACTTCAGCTCGGCATCTACAACCTCTCCGGACGCGACACCACAAAATGGTGGAACCGCTGGATAAGGAAAATCGGACAGGAACCGGTAATCTACGATTCGCGGCTCACCGACCTGTCTGTCAATCAGTTGCAGTTAGCCCTCAACAACAAGGGCTACAACAACGCCAAAGTCACCGTCGACTCGGTGGCAAGCTCGGAGAAAAAGAAAATCGACCTTGTCTACCACATAGCCACCGGACAGCCGCACATAGTTGAAACCATAGACTATGAATTCGACGACCCGGCAATCGGAGAGCTGATAATGCAGGATTCGGCGCTTCTGACAATACGCCCCGGCGTCACCCTCAACCGCGACAATCTTGACCTTGAGCGCGCGTCAATCACTTCACGGCTCCGCGACCGCGGCTACTATGCCTTCAACAAGGAATACATCACCTTCATCGCCGACACCACCGCCGGCTCGCAGAACGTTAACCTCACAATGAAAGTGCTCCGTCTGTCGGAACAGCAGGAGACGCCGGCTCAGACTCTTCACAGACGCTATACCGTGTCGCGCGTGATATTCGTTACCGACTACGACGCACCCAAATCATCGCCCCGCGACACCGTGAACTACCACGGAATAACCGTCATTTACGGCAAAGACCACTACCTGCGCCCGTCGGTACTTGAAGAACAATGCTTCATCCGAGCCGGGGAGCCATACAGCGCAACCGACGTGAACCGCACATACGAAGCGTTGTCACGTTTGGAAATCCTGAAATACGTCAACATAGTCATGGAGCCTGCGGCCTCGATAGGCGATGAGATGTTTCTCAATGCAGTGATAAACCTCTCTCGCACTCGCAAGCAGGGAATAACGTTTGAACTTGAGGGCACCAACTCGGAGGGAGACCTCGGCTTCGGTGTAGGCGTGACATACCGTCACCGCAATCTCGCCCACGGCTCGGAAATGCTGACTGCAAAATTCCGCGGCTCCTACGAAAGCCTGTCGGGAGACCTCGACGGACTCATAAACGACCGCTACACCGAGTTCAGCGGCGAGGTGGGGCTGACATTCCCCAAATTCAAAGCACCGTTCCTCTCAAAAAGCTTCAAACAGAAAGTGCGTGCCAAAACCGAGTTCTCGGTTGCCTTCAGCCATCAGGAGCGCCCGGAATACACCCGAATCATTTCAGGCATAGCATGGAAATACCGCTGGGCCACTCCCACCAACACCATGCGCCAGAACCTTGACGTAATTGACATCAACTTCGTACATCTGCCCAAAAGCACAAACGACTTCATCGACAACATAGCGCCCGACAATCCGCTGCTGCGCTACAGCTACGAGGACCACCTGATAATGCGCATCGGCTACTCTTTCTATAAGACCAACCACAACACAACCGCCGCAGATCGACTCAACAACCGATTTTTCTACTCCGACATATGGACACTGCGCGCCTCTGTGGAGACTGCCGGCAACCTCCTCTACGGCTTATCGCACCTCATCGGGCAGAAACGAGACAACGGAGCCTATAAAATCTTTGACACGCCTTATTCACAGTATGTCAAAGCCGAGTTCGACTATGCCCGCTCCCACTACTTCGACCGGCGCAACTCGCTTGCTTGGCGCGTAGGCTTCGGCATAGGGCTGCCCTACGGCAACTCGAAGATGATTCCGTTTGAGAAACGTTTCTATGCCGGTGGTGCCAACTCCGTCAGAGGCTGGGGTGTGAGGACACTCGGTCCGGGAGCCTACGACTCGCGCAACTCGGTGAGCGACTTCATCAACCAGTGCGGCGACATCCGTCTTGACCTAAGCGTGGAATACCGCGTAAAACTTTTCTGGGTACTCGAAGGCGCGCTGTTTGTTGATGCAGGCAACATCTGGACCATACGCAACTATGAGACCCAACCGGGCGGCTTCTTCCGTTTCAACGATTTCTACAAACAGATAGCGGCGGCCTACGGCGCAGGCATACGCTTTGACTTCACCTACTTCCTGCTCCGACTTGACCTCGGTATGAAAGCCCACAATCCCGCAAAGGGCCAGGAGCCGTGGCCACTGATTCACCCGAAGTGGGGACGCGATGCAACTTTTCACTTCTCAATCGGTTATCCTTTCTGAGAACCACTATTTACGCGACTATGAAGAAACTTGTAATATTCGACCTTGACGGCACGCTGCTCAACACCATCGACGACCTCGGCTTCGCATCGAATCATGCATTGGCTGAAGCCGGTATGCCCACACATCATATCTCGGCCTACCCCCACTTCGTCGGCAATGGCATCACCAAACTGATTGAGCGCGTTGTTCCCTCCGACCTGTGCAATCCGGAGACAGTAGCACGTCTACGAGAAAGTTTCGTAGAATATTACGATGTCCACATGGCCGACCACACCAGGCCATACCCCGGCATTCCCGAATTACTCGAAAGCCTCACCGAACGCGGCATCGGCGTAGCAGTGACTTCAAACAAATATCAGTCGGCTACTGAAAAGCTCATACTGACATTCTTCCCCGACATACCCTGGGTAGCCATCGAGGGTCAGAAAGAGGGAGTGCCGGTGAAACCGGACCCATCGATTGTCTTCGGCGTGCTTGCGGAGCATCCTGTGCCGAAAGCCGAGGTGCTTTACACCGGCGACTCAGGCGTGGATATGGAGACGGCCCGACGCGCCGGAATTGAATCGGTGGCCGTTACATGGGGGTTCTGCTCGCTCCGCGATCTGGCGATGACTTATCCCGATCACATAATCGACTCTCCCTCACAGCTCCTCGACTTCGTCTGAGAGGTTGCTGCATACGGCCCGTTGGGTAAGCCTGACGTCACAGACAATGAATACAGCAGCGTCCCCGAAAAGCCATTGGCTTCTGCGGGGACGCTGCGTTAGAGGGATGATTGGTCAGTGTGAAATGGGTTGAAGAAATACCGCTCTATTCCTGACTTCTGTTCTTGGCTTTGTCTTTAGATTTCGAAGCGGACGAATCCATGTCGCGCTCCTCTTTAAGGTCAATTTCGTTGCGTTTGTCGTCCACGACGCGATACTGCAAATAGGCCAGCGACTGGTCGGGCATGATTTTGAACTTGCCGCCTATGTCGTGCTTCCACTTTCTGACGGTTGAAATCAGGCCTTTCTTGAGATAGGCGTCGACAAACGGGTGCACGTAAAGTATAAAATTCTTGACTTTAAGGTCGTTGACCAAATAGTTGATTTTCTCTTTCAACGTGTCGGTGAAAAGCAGTGACGGCTGAACCTCGCCTTTGCCGAAACATGACGGACAGGCCTCGGTTGTGACGATGTCAAGAGCAGGACGAACGCGTTGGCGCGTAATCTGCATCAGGCCGAACTTACTCAGAGGCAAGATATTATGGCGAGCACGGTCGTTGGCCATTATTTCCTTCATGTGCTCGTATAGCTGCTGCCGGTGCTCGGACTTGTTCATGTCGATGAAGTCAATCACTATGATGCCGCCCATGTCGCGCAGACGGAGCTGCCGAGCAATTTCGTCGGCGGCACGGAGGTTGACTTCAAGCGCGTTGCTTTCCTGGTCGTTAGTGGCCTTTGTGCGGTTGCCTGAGTTTACGTCAATTACGTGCAGAGCCTCAGTGTGTTCTATGATGATGTATGCGCCCGATTTAAACGATACTGTCTTCCCGAAGGATGACTTAATCTGCTTTGTGATGCTGAAATGGTCGAAAATGGGCTGGTCGTCGCTGTAGAGCTTAACGATGTCAACACATTCAGGAGCCATGAAGCTCACATAATTTCTTATTTGTTCGTAAACTTCGGGTGAATTGACATAAATGTTTTCAAACTGAGGTGTAAAAATGTCGCGAAGAACGCCTACTATGCGGCTCTCTTCTTCGAAAATCAGAGCCGGAGCCTCGGCTTTCTGAGCTTTGGCGATGGTGTCTTCCCAGCATTTTTCAAGAGTTTTCATCTCATTGATGAGTTCGGCCACGCGCTTGCCTTCGGCCGATGTGCGTATGATGACTCCGAAATTCTTCGGCTTGATGCTCTCGATGAGCTGACGGAGGCGCAGTTTCTCTTCGGTGGACTTGATTTTCTGAGAGATGGAAATCTTGTCGGCAAAGGGTATGAGCACCATATAACGGCCGGTGAAATTGATTTCGGTGGTAAGCCTCGGGCCTTTTGAGGAAATAGGCTCCTTGACAATCTGCACGAGCAGTTCTTTGCCGGTCTCGAGGAGGTCGGTTATGGAACCATGCTTGTCAATGTCGGGGCGGAGTTTCATTTTCTGCAACTGCGGCACTTTTTTTCTTTCGGCGAGCAGCGGCGTGATAAACTCGTTGTAAGATGAGAAGTGTGGGCCAAGATCCAGATAATGCAGAAAAGCGTCTTTCTCATAACCGACGTTCACGAAAGCGGCATTCAGACCCGGCATCAGCTTCTTGACTTTTGCCAGATAGATATCGCCCACAGCATAAGCAAGGTCGCGCGACTCTTTCTGGAGGCTAACCAAACGGCCTTCCTCCAGCAGGGCTATCGACACTTCCTTCTGTTGTACGTCGACAATTAATTCACTTTTCATTGTCCGGATGGAATTTCTAAAACGCAAGAACAAACTTGAACGAGGCATTGCTGATTACGCCGACGTTGAAGTTTGTCCTTTATAGCGTTCTGTCTAAAAGTTTCGCCTCGGTTTATTTCTTCTTATGACGATTCTTTCTCAGACGTTTTTTACGTTTGTGTGTAGCCATCTTGTGGCCTTTTCTTTTCTTTCCGCTGGGCATAATGCTTTAGGATTTAATATTGTTAATAATACCGATTAATACGTCAGTGTTTTATAATGATGCAGCGACCTGAAGCTTAGCGAACTTCCTCCATGAACACTTTTGCCGGCTTGAAAGCGGGAATTTTGTGTTCGGGGATGATGATTGTTGTATTCTTCGAGATGTTGCGTGCAGTCTTTTCAGAACGAACTTTGATGATGAAGCTGCCGAAACCGCGAAGATAAACATTTTCGCCGTGAGCCAGAGAGTCTTTAACAACCTCCATGAATTTTTCAACAGTCTCGAGTACTACAGCCTTTTCAATGCCGGTGCTCTTAGAAATTTCATTAACGATGTCTGCTTTAGTCATTGTCGTATTAAGTTTGATAATTTTTTTTAGAATGCTTTAATAACCAAAAGTTTAACTGCGCTGAAAGGGTGCTCAGACTTTTGCAAGTGCAAATATCGCACTTTTTTTTTAAATAGAAGCAACGTTGCCCTACTTTTTTTTAATAAACTTCAATCTTTTACCATTTTAGAACCGCACAAACAACAAGCAGCTCTACCACGAAGTAGCCAGTGAAGTTCTTGGAGAGGCATCGCACGTCACGCATAAACTGAATGCGTCGGCTATCAAATAATCCCCGTATTTCAAAAAAACGTCGTTTCCCCCTGAGAAACTGACGGCAGTGCGATTTTTATGTCAACGGTTCTTTGTGGTGACGGCAGCTTCTCTTAGCGATGTCAGAGTCGGAACGCCGTCAGCCTGCTGCCCCTGCGGGCTGAAAAGCATAGCGTGCCATCCGGCACCGAGAGCGCCGCGGATGTCGGTATCGGGGTTATCGCCTATCATGAGCGAGCCGGAGGCTGTGGCGCCGCTTTTTGTCAGGGCGTAGTCAAAGAGGCGACGGTCGGGCTTGTTGATTCCGATTTCATCGCTGAGAACCACGCAGTCAATCTTTCCGGAAAGACCCGAAGACTCCAGTTTGCCATACTGGGTGAGCATGAAGCCGTTGGAGACGATGCCGGTATGGAATCCGGCCGAGCGCAAAGTGTTAACAAGCTCCATGGCGCCGTCAACGAGCAGGCCGGTCTCAGCCAGATGACGCAAATAGGTCTCGTCAAGCGAGGCGAGTATCGGCTCAACGTCGCTTATGTCGGCGCCCGCTTCGACCATGGGGCGCACAAAGCGCTCGCGGCGCAGCGTGGCCTGAGTTACCGTTCCGGCGGCATAATCCACCCACAGGGCGGCATTGTGGCGGTGATAGATGTCAATCCACTGTTGTTCTTCACTAAAAAAGCGGTCAAGCCTAAACTCGCCGTAAACACGCTTCAGAGCCATCAGAGACGAAGCCTGAAAATCGTAGAGGGTGTCATCGAGGTCGAACCACACCCATTCAACACCTTTATATATATCGGTAATGTTCATATGTCGGTAACGCGCCACCACTTATACGACACTTCTAATCCGTCAACCGTGTCGCGGCCTTCGGCGGCCTTAAGCCGGCGCACAATCCTGATGGTGACGGGCAGAATCAATATTTCGTAGACGGTCTTGATGACTGTCTGACTGAGAATGAGCCATATGATAACCTCCACGGGAAGCTCTCCAAAGAAAGCCAGCGGGAAGAATATGGCGGAGTCAAGACCCTCGCCGCAAACAGTGGAGACGACAGCGCGCAGTGAGAAACGGCGTCCCTCAAGGTCTTTCCTCTTCATACGGCTCATAACGAAAGCATTGACCATCGAGCCGCAGATGAAGGCCACGAAACTGGCCACCATAATACGCGGTACGCAGCCGTAGGTTTCGGCCATGGCGCTCTGCCCCGTCCACTCGGCCGAGCCGGGCAGAGCCAGCGCAAGCTGAAGCATCAGAGTAACAAAAAACTGGGCTGCGAACCCGATCCATATCATCAGGCGAGCGAGGCGAAAGCCATAAACTTCAACCACACAATCATTTATAATGTAGGAAACGGGAAACACGACAAGACCCGCCGTAATGGTGAGATAGCCGAAGTCAACAGTTTTAAACTCAACGAGATTAGCGACGATAAGGCATACACAGAAAGCTACGGTAAGCGCTAAAAATAAAATGGAAATCGGGTTGTTATTGTTTTTCATAAATCTTGTTTTTAACGAGGTAGCAAGCACTCGGAATTTCGGGCACAAAGTTACAACAATTTCCTGAAAATCACAAACACGAGCTTAGTCGCCTCATAACAACCGCATCAGTGGCGCCGTGTTACAAATACTCCTATTGCAATCACCCGGAAAAGCGCAACCCCGACATTGATTCGATGATTCGCGCTCCGGAAATCAACGTAACAAACTTCTGCAACAGTCCTAACAATAATCAGACAGGCGTTTCGTTATATATAGGAAAGTCTACTCCATAACGAACAATGAAACTACGCAACATACTCTTTCTTCTCATGGTCTGTGTCATCGCGACCGTGTTCCCCTCCTGCATCGAGGACGGGTTTACGACATCGTCGTCCGACCAGCCCACATTCTCTGCCGACACGCTGAATATGGGTGAGATTTTCACTCAGGAAAGTACGCCGACCAAGCGTTTCACGGTCTATAATCACGCCGACAAGAATCTGAGCATCAGCTCCATCACACTGCGTGACGATGCTGAAGGGTGGTTCAGACTTAATGTCGACGGCATCTCCGGACGCAGTTTCAGCAACGTCGAGATACGCCCGAAAGACTCGATATTCGTATTCGTGGAGGCCACAGTGCCTGCCAACGGAGTGCCTGAAGTGGTGTCGCTGAACCGCCACCTTGACTTCGTGACCAACGGGCAGACGCGCACGGTGGTGCTCAACGCACAGAGCCGCGACGTCATACGCCTGCGCGACGTGACTCTTACAGAAAACACCTCGCTGACAGCCCGTGAGCCCTATGTGGTCTACGGCTCGCTGCGCGTACCGCAGGGCATCACGCTGACGCTTGAGCCAGGCGCAACCATCCATATGCACGACAAAGCCCGCATCGACGTGGAGGGCACACTGATAAGCCGCGGCACTCCGCAGGCCAACGTCAACCTCATCGGTGAGCGCACCGGCAACGTAGCCGCATCCATACCCTACGAACTGATGTCAGGCCAGTGGGACGGCATCTACTTCGCCTCGTCATCGACCGACAACCATCTGGAATACACCTCGGTGCGCAATTCTTCCAACGGTCTGACCTTCGAGCCTAACGACGCGCCGACGGCAGCCGAAATAATAAACTGCCAGATTCGCAACACCACCAACTACATCATCGATGCCTCGCACGCCAATCTGCGCCTGACGGGATGCGAGCTGACCGACGCCTCGTCAGGCATTCTTCACCTCAAAGGCGGCAACCATGAGCTAAACCATTGCACCATAGCCAACTACTATCTATTTACAGCACTCGGAGGCCCCGCCATACAATTCGAGCACATCAACGCCGAAACGGCCGATGACTCCGGCAAACCCATGCTGACCGCCGAAATCACCAACACGATTATCTACGGCAACGGCACAGAGTTGTCGCATGGCACACTCGATGACACCGGCGTCTACCTGCGCCGCTGCCTGCTGCGCTCGGCCGGCACCGATGACGACCACTTCATTAACTGCATCTGGGACGAAGACCCCCTCTATTATACAATACGCAACGAATACATCTTCGACTACCGTCTTAAGCCCGAATCGCCCGCCATCGGGGCAGCCGACCCGGCACTCAACACCTTCGGCCTGACCGAGGACCGCTACGGACAGCCACTCCACTCGCCCGCCGACCTCGGGGCCTACGTATTTGTGGAACCCGCCGATAACAACAAGTAAATCATCATAAATGCTTATGAAATCACTAAAAATGTCACTGGCTATGCTGGCAACCATCGCAATGTCGGCTTCCGCCGCCACTCCAGAGCATCTCAAGAGCGTAAATCCCGACTATTTTGACAACAACATTCCCGCCGGAACCGACTTCTACGGCCACATAAACCGCGGCTGGCAGGAAGCCCACCCGCTCACTCCGGAATATTCCCGCTACGGGCAGTTCAACGTGCTCGCAGACCAGGCACAGGAACGCGTAAAAGAAATTGTGACCGGCCTTTCAGCCACCAACCCCGAGCCGGGCACCGTGGCTTACAAAGTGGCCGCAATCTATGAGCTGGCCATGGACTCGGTGCGCCGTAACGCCGAAGGTGCGGCTCCCATTCAGGCCGACCTCAAGCGCATTGAAAACACCCCCGCCGACGGCATGGAGGACCTCTTCATATGGATGCACGGCAATTTCGCAAGCCCCTTCTTCTCGGCCGGACCTCAGGAAGACCTCGCCAACTCACAGGTCTACGCAATGTATGTTGGCGGAGGCGGCATGGGCCTGGGCGACCGCGACTACTATCTGAGCAACGACAAAGAAAACATAAAAGTGCGCGACGCTTACAAGAAGTTGATTTCCAAACAGATGCAGAACGCCGGATTCTCACGCAAGGACGCCACCCGCATCACGAAGAACGTGATGAAGATTGAGACCGCGCTCGCTGACTCGGCATGGACTCGCGAGCAGAGCCGCAACATACCGGCAATGTACAATCCACGCTCGTTTGCACAGCTCAAGGAGATGTTCCCCAACATCAATTGGGACCGTTTCTTTGTGGAGACAATGGGCATAGAGTCGCCCGACAACGTCATTGTAACCGAAATCAGCGCCGTAAAACAGGCCGACAATCTTTTTGCCACGCTGGCCGACCGCGAGATAAAGGACTATTATCTATGGAACTACGTGCGCCAGGCATCGGGCCAACTCTCGGACAAATTCAGCGACGCCGCCTTTGAATTCTCAAAGGTAATCAGCGGAGTGCAACAGCAGCGTCCGCGCTGGAAACGCGCACTCAGCGCCACCGAAGGAGCCATGGGCGAAGCCATAGGCGAGCTTTATGTAGAGCGCTACTTCCCCGAATCGTCAAAGCAGTATATGCTCGGACTGGTCGAGAATCTGCGCACCGCCCTTGGCAAGCATCTCATCAACCTTCCCTGGATGAGCGACGAGACCAAACTCAACGCCATCCGCAAGCTCAACGCCTTCACCGTAAAAATAGGCTATCCCGACAAATGGAAAGACTACAGCACGCTTGAAATAGACCCCGCGAAGTCATATTACGAGAATATGCACAACGTGAGCATGTGGCATCAGGCCGAAACCTACGCTAAATGGGGCAAGCCCGTTGACCGCACCGAATGGGGCATGACTCCGCAGACCGTCAACGCCTACTACAATCCTCTGGCCAACGAAATCGTGTTTCCCGCAGCCATCCTTCAGGCGCCCTTCTTTGACCCCGAGGCTTCCGACGCCGAGAACTACGGCGGCATCGGTGTGGTAATAGGCCATGAGATGACCCACGGATTTGACGACCAGGGCCGCAACTTCGACGCTGAAGGCAACCTCACCGACTGGTGGACTCCGGCCGATGCCGAAGCATTCAACGCTTTGGCACAGGGTCTTGCCGACCAGTTCAACGCCGTGGAGGTTCTGCCCGGACTCAACGCCAACGGCCAGTACACACTCGGCGAGAACATAGCCGACCAGGGCGGCCTGCGCGTAAGTCGCACAGCTTTCCTCGACTCACAGGCCAAGAAAGGTGTTGACATAACCTCGGAAGAAGCCAAAATCGACGGCTATGACCCGATGCAGGTGTTCTACATGAACTACGCCAACATCTGGGCCGGAAACATCCGTCCCGAAGAGAAGCGCAATCTCACCATCAACGACGTTCACTCGCTGGCTGAAAACCGCGTGAACGTGAGCCTGCGCAACATAACCCCCTTCTTCGAAGCATTCGGAATCACCGAGGGCCAGCCGCTTTTCCGTCCGGCCGACCAGCAGGTGGTTATCTGGTAAACCGACATTTCGGCATAATTAACACGGAGCCTCCGCATCGCAGCGATGCGGGGGCTCCTATGCTGTTAATTATTCAGTTAAAAAGCCCTAAAAACACTTAAGTGCATATTAAAACGGGCCGAAGCGCCCATTTTTGCAGGCTTCCACCCCCTACATTTGCAAAATTATGTTACCTTTGCAAGTTGAAATTATACGGCTTATGATTAAGAAACTTGCACTTTATACATTCGGAGCCGCCGTCTTGCTCAATTTGGCGGCCTGCAATGAAGACCCCATAGAAACCGACCAGGAATACATTTACAGCAGTACGCTTGTCAACTCCTTCTCACTGAAGGCCAACAACAAGATACTCAACAATCTTGACTCGGTTTTCTTCTCCATCAATCTGGTGGACGGCACAATCTTCAATGCAGACTCACTGCCTTACGGCACCAAAATCGACCGCCTGCAGGTGAGCCTTACCACCGACGCCTGCTCCACCATAGAACTGCTCGTTCCGAAAGCCGACGGCACTGATGAAGTAATCAATTACGCCACAAATCCGAACGACTCGATAGACTTCAGCAGCGGTTCCGTAAAACTCCACCTCGTGTCATTCGACGAAAAAGCCGAGCGCGACTATGTCATCCGCGTCAACGTCCACAAGGTTGTTCCCGACTCGCTCAGCTGGAGCCGAATAGAACGCCGCAACCTCCCCACAGCCCTTAACGGAATCCTGAAGCGACAGAAATCAGTGCGCTGCGGCAATTATGCCGTGTGCCTGACTACAGACGGCGAGGACTATAGCATAGCACTCACGACCAATCCGGCAGACTTCAACTCATGGACTTCCGCCAAGACAGACTTCGGCTTCACTCCGGCTGTTTCTTCATTGTCAGCCACCGACGACGCCCTATTCATACTCTCCGACGACAACCTGCTATACCGCTCCGACGACCTCGGACAGACATGGACCAGCACCGGCCTGACATGGACACACATCTACGGCAGCTACGGCAGCCGCCTTCTCGGAGTAAGAAACGACGGCAGTGCCTACAGACACGTCACCTATCCCGCCACGACTGAAAGCGACGTGCCGGCCGGATGCCCCGTAAAAGGCACCAGCACACTGGCCTCCATCGACTCAAAATGGTCGGATACGCCTCAGGTGCTCATGGCCGGCGGCATACTGGCCGACGGGAGCACCACCAACGCCATCTGGGGCTACGACGGCCGTACATGGGCCTGCGTGAGCAAAGCGCTCCCCGAACCGCTGTCAGACGCCTGCCTCATCCCTTACACAATATCAAAAACCGACACCGTAAGCTGGCGTGTTACCGACTACCACGTACTGCTGGCCATGCTCGGTACGACCCGCAACGGCGAGACGAGCAACCGCGTCTATATCTCGCGCGACAACGGCATCAACTGGAAACTCGGCGACGACCTCGTGCAGCTACCCTCCTACATCCCATCGATGACCGGAGCGCAGGCACTGATATTCAACACCACCATGACCGTCAATCCGTCAAGCCGCACCGCCCGTTCAGGTTGGCAGGCCTATACTGAAACGGCACTTCCGCGCTGGGTGCGCGCCGAACTGCCTCTGACCCGCAGTCAGCGTGCTGTCAAACCGGTTGAAAGCTGGGAGGCACCCTACATCTACCTCTTCGGCGGATACGACCGTGTCGGCACACTCTACGACACCATCTGGCGAGGCATACTCAACCGCCTGACTTTCGAGCCGTTAATATAACGACATAGCCCTGACAGATACAACCGGACAGATGAAAAGACTCGCCGCCATAATTCTTGCCGCCGTAGCCGCACTTCTCAGCGCTCCAGCGGCATCCGCCCAGGAAGAAACTTACAAATTCGACCTCGGGGTGCACCTCGGCATGAGCGGCTATCTCGGCGACGCCAACGAAAGCAGCATTTTCAAGCATCCGGGTTTTTCAGGAGGCGTCAGCTTCCGCTATCTCTACGACACCCGCTGGGCTTTCATCGGTAAATTCACTATGCTGAACCTAAGCGGAAATACTGCCGACTTCGACGACGTTCTGCCGGGCGGAGCACAATATGAGTTCAAATCATCGGTCTACGATTTGGGTGCTCGCGTGGAGTTCAACTTCTTCGCCTACGGCATCGGCGAAACCTATAAGAAACTGCGTCGGTGGTCGCCCTACCTGACGCTGGGCATCGGTGCCACACTGGCTACGTGCGACGGACAATCGTCATTCGCCCCCAATATTCCTATGGGAGTTGGCATCAGATACAAACTGCGCGAACGTTGGAACCTCGGTCTGGAGTTCACAATGACCAAGGCGTTCGGAGACAAGGTTGACGGCGAACTCTCTGACCTCTACCAGATTAAAAGCTCATTCCTTAAAAACACCGACTGGTATTCAAATATCTCACTCTCCATAAGTTATGAATTCGGCAAGCGCTGCGTCACCTGCCACTATGTAGATTAATGGTAACAAACGGCTCACATAATACGGTAATTCCCAGCCATGTCGCCATAATAATGGACGGCAACGGCCGCTGGGCCAAACAGCGCGGCCTGGACCGCTCGGCAGGTCATGTAGAAGGCGTCAACACCGTCAGAAGAATCACCGAGGCTGCATCCAAAGCCGGAGTGAAATATCTGACCCTCTATGCATTCTCCACCGAGAACTGGAACCGCCCCACCGAGGAGGTTGACGCACTGATGAACCTCATAGTGATAGCTCTTGAGCGCGAAACGCCCGAGCTCGTGCGCAACAACGTCAGGATGACCACCATCGGCGACTTCAACCGTCTGCCCGAATTCGCACGTCTGCGCCTCACAAAATGCCTCAGTCGAACCGAACACTGCACCGGACTCAACCTCGTGCTCGCCCTGAGCTACTCGTCACGCTGGGAAATCACCGAAGCCTGTCGCAGAATAGCCGAGGAAGCCGCAAGCGGTCAGCTCTCCCCCATCGACATCACACCGCAGACCGTGGCCAACCACCTCAACACGTCCGGAATGCCCGACCCCGACCTGCTCATACGCACAGGCGGCGACAAGCGCGTCTCCAACTTCCTGCTCTGGCAGATAGCATACTCCGAAATAATCGTCACAAACAGCTATTGGCCTGATTACACCGTTGAAGAATTTTTAAACGACATCAGCGAGTTCGGCCAACGTGAACGGCGCTTCGGAAAAACCTCCGAACAGATAGCCGAGAGCCGATCATCAAACACATAAACCATAACCATCAACCCGGAACACTCTGACATCACATAAAACCCATGCAAAAAAAGCTTTTCACGCTCATATTAGCCCTGATGGCCTCCACATTGCTGCTTCACGCGCAGACGCCGGCCGACACCATCTATAACCCGCCCGTCAGCTATGCCGGAACGGCTCGCACCTACGAAATAGCCGACCTGAAAGTAGTGGGAGCGCCTACCTACGACGACAACATCATAATAGGCTACACAGGCCTGCGCGTAGGCGACCGTGTAGAGATACCGGGCAACGAAATCACCAACGCCTCTAAACGTCTTATGCGCCAGCGGCTGTTCGCCCAGGCCAGAATTAAAGTCGACAAGATTGTAGGCGACAAGGCATGGATTGTCCTCGAAGTGCGCACCCATCCGCGCATATCGGAAATCAACTACAACGGCGTGAAGAAATCAGAGCGTGAAGACCTTCAGGACCGCCTGCAGCTCCACGTAGGTAATCAGTTCACCCAAAACGATGCAAACCGCACCACCGACATCGTGAAAAAATACTTCGCCGACAAGGGCTTCGGCAATGCAAAAGTAAACGTGGTGCGCCGCGAAGACCTCTCGAAACAGAACGAGATAATTCTCGACATCAACGTCAACAAAAACGACAAGGTAAAAGTCCACAAAATCTACATCAACGGCAATGAAGTACTCTCTGACAACGAGATTCAGCGCGTGATGAAGAAAACCAACGAAAAAGGAAAGCTCCTCAACCTCTTCCGCCAGAAAAAATTCGTGGAGTCCGACTATCGCGATGACCTCAACCGCATAATCGAGAAATACAATGAGAAAGGCTACCGCGATGCCAAAATACTCAGCGATTCAGTAGTGCCATACGACGAAAAAACCGTTGACGTCCACATCACTCTTGAGGAAGGCAAGAAATACTATATCTCCGACATCTCTTGGGTTGGCAACACCGTCTATCCCACTGAATTCCTCAACGAAGTGCTCGGCATTAATTCCGGCTCGGTCTACAATCAAAAGCTGATTAACAAACGCACCACCGAAGACGACGATGCCATATCCAACTACTATATGGACAACGGCTACCTGTTCTATCAGCTCGTTCCCATCGAGCGCAATGTGCACGGCGACTCCATTGACCTCGAGCTCAGAATGTTCGAAGGTCCGCAGGCGCGAATCAACAAGGTGGTAATCAACGGCAACGACCGTCTGTACGAGAAAGTTATACGCCGCGAGCTCCGAGTGAAACCCGGCGAACTGTTCTCGAAAAACGACCTCATGCGTTCGGCACGTGAAATAGCCCAGACCGGACATTTCAACCCCGAGACAATGGACATACGCCCGGAGCCTAATGAGGAAAACGGCACCGTCGACATTATCTTCAACCTCGAATCGAAGAACAACGACCAGATAGAATTCTCGCTCGGATGGGGCCAAAGCGGCATCATCGGAAAACTTGCACTCAAATTCTCCAACTTTTCCATCAAAAACATCTTCCATCCCAGCTCCTACAAGGGCATCATTCCACAGGGCGAGGGCCAGACATTCACCATTTCTGCTCAGACCAACGCCCGCTACTATCAGGCCTATCAGGTATCATTCCTTGACCCGTGGTTCGGAGGCAAGCGCCCCAACTCGCTTCAGGTGTCGGCATTCTACAGCCGTCAGACCGGCGTCAACTCGTCATACTACAACTCAAACTGGTCGAACGCCATGCTCTACAACGGCTACGGCTACGGTTACGGCTACGGCTCAAACTACAACGACTATTATCAGAACTCCATCGAGAACGCCTACGACCCCAACAAGCTTCTCCAGATGGCCGGAATCACGGTGGGCCTCGGCAAGCGTCTGAGCTGGCCCGACGACTATTTCACATTCACCACCGAACTTTCCTACAACTGGTATTACCTCAAGAACTGGGAATACCTCTATTACATGAACAACGGTACGTCAAACGCCCTCGTTTTGGGCCTGACGCTTGCCCGCAACTCAATCGACAATCCCACCTACACTCGCCGTGGCTCAACATTCTCGCTCAACCTTCAGCTGACGCCTCCCGCCTCGCTGTTCCAGCACGGGAAAGACTGGAAGGAACTGGCAGCAGAGAACACCACCGAGTCTAAGAAAGAGATGTATCGCTGGATTGAATACTGGAAACTGCGCTTCCGCTCACGCACCTACACTCCGCTGAACAATGCCGACACGTATACGCTCGTACTCATGACGCGCGCCGACATCGGCCTTCTCGGAAGCTACAACCGCTATCTCAAATCGCCCTTCGAGACCTTCTATGTGGGCGGCGACGGAATGTCGGGTTCCTACACCTACGCCACCGAAACCATCGGCCTGCGCGGCTATGAAAACGGCGCTCTCACGCCATACGGTCGCGAGGGTTACGCCTACACCCGCTTCGGCGTTGAGCTACACTTCCCGTTCATGCTTCAGGCCACTACCACCATCTACGGCCTTGCCTTCGTAGAGGGCGGCAACGCATGGACCTCGGTAAAGAACTTCTCACCGTTTGACCTCAAGCGCTCGGCAGGCGTCGGCGTGCGCGTGTTCCTCCCCATGGTGGGCATGATGGGCATCGACTGGGCCTACGGCTTCGACAAAGTCTACGGCACAAAAGGCGGCTCTCACTTCCACTTCATTCTCGGACAAGAATTCTAAACAATCTTTACCGATTAAACCTCGCAGCAGCTTCTCAGTCTAAGTAAACAACACAATAAAACAAAAAACTATGAAAAAACTCATTCTCTCCATCCTGCTCTTCGCCGGCATCGCCATAGGCGCCAACGCGCAGAAATTCGCACTCGTTGACATGGAATACATACTCAAGAACGTACCCTCCTACGAAATGGCTAACGAGCAGCTCAACCAGCTCTCGCAGCGCTGGCAGCGCGAGGTTGACAACCTCTACACCGAGGCCGACAACCTCTACAAAACATATATGTCAGACAAAGTGTTCCTCACTGAAGAACAGATAAAAGCACGCGAGGAAGAAATCGTAGCAAAAGAAAAAGAAGCCAGCGAGCTGAAAGCCAAGTATTTCGGCCCTGAAGGCGAGCTATTCAAAAAACGCCAGACTCTGATGAAGCCCATACAGGACGACATTTACAACGCCACAAAGAAAGTGGCCGAAGAAAAAGGCTATCAGTTGATTATGGACCGCGCATCGTCATCGGACATCATCTTCGCGTCACCGCGAATAGACGTCTCCAACGAAGTTCTCGCCAAGCTCGGCTATGCCAACTGACATCATATAACGACAAATCAATAATTACAAACAATAAATCAAAACACCAACCATGTTAAAAAAATTTTTTATTGCTCTGGCCGTAGCGCTTCCACTCTTCGCCGCCGCTCAGACTCCTAAATTCGGAACCGTCAATGCTCAGGAAATCATCAGTGCAATGCCCGAATTTACCGAAGCTCAGAACACCATAAACGCTGCTTCAAAACAGTATGAAGACGAATACGCAAAACTTAACGAAGAGATTCAGAAACTCTACGCCGAATATCAGCAGCTCGAAAACGACCCAAATACTCCGCAGTCTATTAAGGAACGCCGTATTCAGGACATCTCCGACCGCAACACCAAAGCCCAGCAGTTCGTACAGACTGCAGAACAGGACCTCCAACGTCAGCAGGCACAGCTGATGGCTCCCATTCAGGAAAAGATGATTAACGCCATCAAGACAGTAGGCGCCAACAACAACTTCACCATGATTTTCCCCTATGAAGTACCCGCCTACGTCAGCGCCGAAGTGATAGACGTCACAGCTCTTGTCAAAACTCAGCTCGGCATCCAGTAATCAAAACTTCACTTACAGACACAAAGCAGGCCGCACTCACCGTGCGGCCTGTCTTATTTTCATATTTTGGACTTCAGCTGTTTCATATTGCCACGGGGGTTCCGAAAACTGCCGTAATCAGCATATTGGTAATCCAAATCCACAGGGGACACATTCCAATAAATAGTATGACGGAAAGCGTCAAAGAGGACGTGCCTCGGTCAACATAGACATTGTTCTCATCGGCAATGATAATTCCGGAGAATGCAGGGGGAAGAGCACAGGCCACTACGGTCATCATCAATGCTTCGGGCGACATCCTAATCAACAGGCCGAGCAAAAGAACCACAGCAGGCATGATAATCATCTTCATGATTGAGCCCAAAATAACCTGCCAGTCAATCTTAATCTTGATGGCACTGAGGGTAATACCTGCCGAAAATACGGCCATAGAGGCATTGGCCTTAGCGATAAGCTCAAATGAAGGGCCGGCTGCCTTAGGCCAAGGAATGCCGACGAGCACCCACACTACGGCGAGAATAGGGGCCCACGCTACGGGCTGTGCCAGCGCGTGAAGCACAGGCTTCCATGCACTCTGTTTCTTGGCTGACGGTTTGGCCTTTGCCAAAGAGGCATTCATGAGAGACAGGCCAACGGGTATGCCGATGGCGTTAACCACTATACCTACAATGGCCACCACGAGAGCCACTCTGGGGTTGGTGCCGAAGATAGGCTCAAGGACAGCGAATCCAAGGAAGCCGATTGTCGGCGAGCCGCTAATAAGAGCCGAGACGGCGGCATCAGCACCGGTGTTGGCCTTAAACATTCTGAACACATAGTAGACAAGCATGAAGCAAGCCATGATGCCGACCGCGGAGACGATGGTCAGTTTCGCATCAGCGAAAAGTTCTTCACGCGAAGCCTGAACAATTGAAATAAAAAGGGCGGCAGGCAATGCGTAATCAAGCACCACTTTATTAAACTTCTTGGCATCGTCACCGGAGAAAGCTCCCCTTTTCCCCGAAATATAACCCGCAAGCATAACCACGAGTATCGGAACTATAGCATATAGAAATACGTGTTCCATAAATCAATTTATTAGCAGTGAAACGTAAGCCGCATAGAAGTTTGCGCCGGGCAATCTTTCCCGCGGCAATTATGGGCATCAGACTGTATAGTCAATCAGCGGAGTGGGATTAAGGTAACCGATGTGGCCGCTCTCTTTGCCAGAATCGGCTGCGAGTTGCACGTCAATCACACAAGGTTTGCGCGATGCTATTGCCTCAGTCAGAGCTGACGATAGTTCGGCGGGAGTGGTAACATAATATGACATAGCACCGAATGCTTCGCCGATTTTGTCATAACGGGCATTGATGTCGAGGGTTGTCGGAGCGGGTGCGCCTTTGCCCGAGGGGTCGACTCCTATGCCGTTATAGATACCGCCGTTATTGAAAATCACTACCGTACAGGGCAGATTGTAACGGCAGATTGTGGCGACATCCATACCGGAGAATCCGAAGGCAGAGTCGCCTTCAATGGCCACTACGCTCTTGCCGGTAGCTACAGCCGCACCGATGGTCGAGCCGATGCCCATGCCCATGATTGACCATGAAGCGCAATCGATTCTGTGACGCGGGAGCGACATATCAATGGTGTCGCGCGCGTCGTCAAGGGTGTTGGCTCCTTCGTTGACGAGAATGACGTCGGGATTGGATTCAATAATGGGCTTAATGGCTCCGAGCGCTGACCAGTGGGTCATAGGCTGAATTGAGGCGGCAGCGGCCAGACGTGCCGCAAATTTGGCATTCTTGGCTTTTGCCAAGGCCTGCAGTGATGCCATCCATGCGGGGTCAGCCTGCACTTTGTAAGAAGGCAGTTGGTCAAGTATGGCGTCGAGAGCGAGACCAATATCGCCTACTACGGGTACTGCGACCGGCACGTTGCGGTCAATTTCACGTGGTTCGACATCGAGCTGTATGAATTTAACATCAGGATTCCATTTGCCGCGGCCGAATGAAAGCATCCAGTTGATGCGGGCGCCGATTACCATAACAACATCGGCATCCTTCATAATATCGGAGCGGCAAGACAGTGCGGAATATTCGCCGGCATCGGGCATCAGGCCCTTGGCCATCGACATCGGCAGGTAAGGTATCTTATAGCTCTCGATGAGTTTTTTGATTTTGTCGTCTACCTGAGCGTAAGCAGCGCCTTTGCCCAAGAGCACGACCGGTTTCTTTGCGGCTGAAAGGGTCTCGCAGGCTGCCTTAATGGCATCGGGGTTAGGTGCTACGGCAGAATAGACGTCGGCGGGAGTATAGTAAAGCTTTTCGACTTCGTCAGCATCCATAATTTCACCCAGTGCGGGGGTGGTCATGTCAATGTAAACGCCGCCGGGACGGCCGCTGACGGCTGCGCGGTAAGCGCGCGCCAGTGCTGCGGGAATATCCTTGGCATGACTGCAGCGGAATGCGGCTTTTACATAAGGACGCGCGGCGTTCAGTTGGTCAAGCTGCTCGTAGGTGCCCATATCCATATCAACCATCTGAGGGTCTGAAGCGCCTGAAATCTGTATCATGGGATAGCAATTGACAGTGGCGTTGATTGTAGCAGTAAGTCCGTTGAGGAATCCGAGCGAGGAAACGGTCATGAGCACACCGGGCTGTTTAGTGAGATAGCCGTGCGTTGCAGCAGCCATACCGGCCTGCTGCTCGAAACGGAAACCATAATAATTGACGCCCACTTTCTGCATTGCGTAAGCGGCCTCAGTCACGGGGATACCAACGAGACCGTAAACGTCATTCAGTCCGAGACGTTTCAGGGCTTCCGCCAATATGTACATACCTGTCACCTGCTTTGGAAATTGGGGCTGAGCTACGGTAGGGGTTGTCTGTGTTGCCATAATATAAATAGTTAAATATTGACTTGTTTTTTTATCGGAGAGCCCGCAGGCCCCATACGCCCGCGGGTCTCCGATTATACTACTCTGAACAGCTTATTTCTCGGGTGTTGCGGGTCCGGGAAGCGGAGCGGTTGTGCCGTTGGCCTTGAATGCGGCCTGTTGTTCGGCTGTGTAGCCAAGAGAGGCGAGCACGTCGGCCGTGTCGGCGCCCAAATCGGGGCACGGGCCATAGGTAGGAGTATAGTTCGACAGCGTGAACGGGCAGCCAACGGTTACGAATTCTCCGATTTCCCCGCCCTGATTGATTTTCACGAGGGTATTGCCGTCGTAGAGTGATTCGTCGGTCATCATTTCCTTAGTTGACAATACGGGGCCTACAGGCACGCCATACTTGCCGAGAATATCGGTAACCTCATATTTTGTTTTGTCGGAAGTCCAAGCTCCGATGCGAGCATAGATTTCGTCCTTATGGCGGTCGCGTGCATCGGCAGTGTTAAAATCCGGATTAGTCAGCCAGTCGGTAAAGCCTGTGGCCTGACAGAAAAGTTCGAAGCTCTTGGGCTCGCGCTGAATAATTACATAAACATAGTTGTTGGCGTTGAGTTCGGTGTCAAGACCTCCGGCAGGCTTGCACTTGTAGGTCCATCCGAGCACACCACTGCCCTCAATGTTGCCTGCACGGGGCACACAGTCGCCGAATTTGCCGTTAGGATACTGCGGGAACTGAGTTAGACAACCGATTCTGTCAAGTGTTAGCTGGTCGCGGGTCTTGACACGGCAAAGGTTCAGGCAGGCATTGTGCATCGACTGATATACGAAGCATCCTTCGCCTGTTTTCTCACGCTGCATGAGTGCGGCGAGAAGACCGATAAGGAGGTGCATACCGGTGTTTGAGTCGCCGAGGGCGGCACCTGACTGGAGAGGTATATTGCAGTCGCCTGAGCACCATCCCGTTGTCGATGAAGCTCCGGCTGTCGCCTGAGCCACGGGTTCGTAAGCTTTGAGGTCTTTATATTTCGACGATACGGGGAATCCTTTGATTGTGCCGTAAATACATTTAGGATTCAGAGCATGAACAGCCTCCCATGAGAATCCGAGCTTATCCATGGCTCCGGGATGTAGGTTTTCAACGAAAATATCGCACTCTTTGATGAGTTTGCTCAGAATCTCTTTTCCGTCAGAAGTTTTGGCATCAAGAGCGATTGATTTCTTGTCGGAGTTCAGCTGAAGAAAATAGTAGCTGGGAAGGTCAGGATTGAACTGTAGTTCCTTACGGGTGGCATCGCCTTTGCCCGGACGTTCGATTTTAATGACTTCTGCACCGAGCCACGCGAGCATCTGTGTGCATGACGGGCCCGATTGAACTTCGGTGAAATCCACCACCTTTATTCCCTGGAGAGGTGCTGTGTTCATAGTAGTAAATTTTAATAGTTTTATAAATAATGCACTTTGATTTTTTATTAGAATAATTACGTATAGAAAACATTTCGTTGCTGAAAAAAGTTCGTCTCAATTTACGATTTGCCCTCTGACAGATATTTTAAATAATTACACATATGCCATTCCCCTGCTGATTGCACGCCGTTAACAAATATTGTCGAATCTGCTCTAAACACAAAAACGGAGACGGCTGTTGTATATAATACAATGAATTAATTTGTTACGCCATGAGACACTCTAAGTTCTCAAAAATGTACTGCCCGCCCATCAGAGTGCGTTGTCCGGGACTTGCTGCCGCTAAATGGCTCGCATTGTTCACTGTAATTGCCGAGGTGGCCATAGCACTATTTTTCAGCAGCACAAGCGCCATCATTGTAATGATTATTCCGGCTGTGCTTTTAATAGCTTTTGCCGCGGGCGTCACCGTCAACGGCATACGGCAGGAGTTTTACGACTGCTGGATAACCACCACCGGGCTGTCGGCCACCGTGGTACTCAGCATTCCCATGTTTACTTCCCTGTTCTGAAATCAAAAAAAAGTGAAAGCTCCGCCTTCGGCGTCTGTGGCCGGGCGGAGCTTTCTATAGTAATCGTTATGACTTTTCGGGAGATTAGTCCTGATTAAGGTTTACACGCTTGAATTCCACAGCTATGAGGCCTTTTGAAGACTGATCGAGGAATTGACCGATGGTGAGATTGCCATCCTTAATGAATTCCTGTTCCATAAGGCAGTTTTCCTTGAAGAATTTGTTGACACGACCGTTGGCAATGTTCTCAATCATCTGTGCGGGCAGGTTGGCGGCTTTGGCCTCAGCGGTTTCTTTCATGATAACGCGGGCTTTGGCAGCGTCTTCTTCTGTAATCCAGCCTTTTGTGATGTTTGATTCGATGTGAGCCTCACTGTCGAAATGAGCGGGATTGAGACCGGCTTTCTTGAGAGCTGCCTCAACAGCCTTGCGCACCTGCTCTTCTTTTGTTTTCTCAATAGCTACATTGCGCTCTGACGCTACTACTGCGGCGGGCACGGCCTCGCGGCATACTGCCACGGGGTTCATGGATGCCACCTGCATTGCGACGTCGCGGCCTACCTGATAGTCTACGCCCTCCTGATTGAAGCCGACGATTGTCGCGAGCTTGTTACCGAGGTGGTTGTAGGAAGTGGTTGAGGGAGCCTCAACATATTCGTAAGCGCTGATTTCGGTCTTTTCACCGGTTTTACCTGATTCCTCGACAACGAGATCGGCAATGGTGCGGCCGTCGAGTTCAAGAGCTTTGAGCTCGTCAAGCGATTTTACTTTGTTAGCTACTGCGGCATCGAGAATCTTGCCTGTCAGTTCAACGAAACCGGCATTCTTGGCCACGAAGTCAGTTTCGCAGTTCAGAGCCACGATAGCGGCGAATGAACCTTCGTTTTTGGAAAGGACACAGCCTTCTGCAGCCTGACGGTCTTCACGCTTTGCGGCTACAGCCTGACCTTTTTTGCGGAGGATTTCCACAGCGGCCTCGATGTCGCCGTTGGTTTCGGCGAGGGCTTTTTTGCAATCCATCAAACCGGCGCTCGTCAAGTGGCGCAGTTTGGTGATTTCAGCCATTGTTACTGCCATATCTGTAAGTGTTTTGTTGTAGTTTTTAATATGTTGGTTAAAAGCGCGGGGGCAGAATGCCCGCAGGCACCGGCCCCTTTGCTGATATCAGTGTGGCGCAGTGAGCCGATTATTCAGCTGCTGCGTCAGCCTCGGCAGCTTCGGGAGCGGCTTCAGCGTTTTCTTCTGTTGTAGCTTCCTTGCGGGCTACGCGGCGGCGTTCGCGCTTGGGAGCGGCTGCGGCTGCCTCACCTTCACCGGCTGCTGCGGTGTCGACTTTCTCGGCTTTACGCTCTTCGAGACCTTCGTTCATGGCGTCGCATACAGTAGAGAGAATCAGGTCGATTGACTTTGATGCGTCGTCGTTGGCGGGGATTACGAAATCAACGTTTGTGGGGTCTGAGTTGGTGTCGACGATTGCGAACACGGGAATGCCGAGACGGTTGGCCTCAGCCACTGCGATGTGCTCTTTGAGAACGTCAACTACGAAAAGTGCCGAGGGAAGACGGTTGAGGTCGGCGATTGAGCCGAGAGTCTTTTCGAGTTTGGCGCGCTGACGGGTAATCTGCAGTTTCTCGCGCTTTGAGAGGTTGTCGAAAGTGCCGTCTTTTTCCATTTTGTCAATGGCGGTCATTTTCTTTACAGCCTTGCGGATAGTGGGGAAGTTGGTGAGCATACCGCCGGGCCAACGTTCAATCACGTAGGGCATTCCTACTGACTGAGCTTTGTCGGCGATAACTTGTTTGGCCTGTTTTTTGGTGGCTACGAAAAGCACTTTCTTACCACCTTTTGCTATGCTCTTGAGGGCTGCGGCTGCTTCATCAAGCTTGGCTGCAGTCTTGTAGAGGTCAATGATGTGGATACCGTTGCGCTCCATGAAAATATAGGGCGCCATGGCAGGGTTCCATTTTCTTTTGAGGTGTCCGAAATGGCAACCTGCTTCTAATAATTGGTCAAATGTGGGTGTTGACATTTTTTGTTCTGTTGTTTACGTTCTTTTGGGTTTTAACCTTCCGGTAGGGAACGTGTCCATCCTGAAGATTTAGATACTAAACACTATTTTTTCGGAGAGGGGCGGTAGATTCGGCCTCAGGCTGCAATCATGCGGCCACAAGGCAGAAAAATAAGTTTAACGTTTCGAGAACTGGAAGCGTTTGCGTGCTTTGGGCTGACCGGGTTTCTTACGTTCAACTGAGCGCGGGTCACGTGTCATGAAGCCTTCCTTGCGGAGAGCGGCTTTGTCCTCGGGATTGATTTTCACCAGTGCGCGGGCGATAGCCAGACGCAGAGCTTCGGCCTGACCTTTGAAGCCGCCGCCGTCAAGATTAACTTTAACGTCGTAGTTTTCGGCTACATTGAGGAGGTTGAGGGGCTGACGCACGATGTATTGAAGTATAGATGAAGGGAAATATACATCAATGGGGCGCTTGTTGATGGTGATAGCACCGTTGCCTTCGGTCAGAATCACGCGGGCGATGGCTGCTTTACGACGGCCTACTGCATTTACTGTTTCCATACTTCAGGTGATTATTTAAGTTTGTTGATGTCGATTACTTTGGGGTTCTGAGCCTCATGGGGATGGCTGGGACCGTTGTAAACGTGCATATTCTCAATGATGCGACGTCCGAGACGGTTCTTGGGGAGCATACCCTTTACGACCTTGTCAAACAGAGGGTTGATGCCGGGTTTGATGTGCTTGTTGAAAGATTTCTTGATGAGCACTTCGGGAGTTGTCTCGCGCTGTCCGCCGGGATAGCCGGTGTAGCTGAGATAGATGCGGTCTGTCAGCTTATTGCCGGTGAGACGCACCTTGTCGGCATTGATGATGATTACGTTGTCGCCACAGTCCACAAAGGGAGAATAGCTCGGCTTGTACTTACCGCGGAGCAATTTGGCAACTTTTGCGCACAGACGTCCGAGAACCTGGTCGGTGGCATCCACCACAACCCATTCTTTTTCTACGCTCTGAGCGTTGGGAGTGATTGTTCTGTAACTTAAAGTATCCACTTCTAAAAGTTTAAAAATTAATTAATTAAATAGCGTCCGGGCAACATACACACTCGGCCAAAAGTGCTTTTGCCTCCGGGCTTCCGTACCCTCGGAAGGGTATAATCGGCCTGCAAAGGTAGTGATTTTCACTTTGCTATGCAAATTTCCCTCTCTTATTTTTATATTATTTTTTAGAATTGATTCCGAAATGAATTCAGAAGTGAACTAAGGACCGGCGCAAAAAAAAGTGAGGCCGTAACCTGAGCAGTTACGGCCGGATTATCTTTAATTATATAAGGATTATCTTATTTCACTTTTGCTTCAAGCTCGGCGCCGGCTTTGAATTTCACAGCCTTGCGGGCAGCGATTTCAATTTTCTGTTTTGTGCGGGGGTTGATGCCGGTACGTGCTGATTTCTCTGCTACTGAGAATGTTCCGAAACCTAAGAGAGCTACTTTTTCGTTTTCAGCCAGAGCTTCACCGATGGCGGCGATAGTAGCGTCAAGCGCATTTTTAGCATCTACTTTGGTGAGATTTGCTTTTTCAGCAATTGCATTGATTAGCTCGGTCTTGTTCATAATGAAATAGAAATTAGTTTAGTTATGGTATTATCTTCGCAAATATAAAACTAAAATTTGGATAAACAACATTATATTTAAAAAAATCAAAAAAAAATGCAATTTTTGCTTATTTTTTACTCAAATTTAATGTCTCAAGTCCATTCCTATGCGTTTTTCGCTGTCAATCGATGCTGAAGAGGAGTGTTTTTTAGACCGGCAACAATGCAATGAATGTTTTTTTATGTATTTTTGCACATATAATAATATAAATAGGAGCTGATAACAACCGTCAGCTCATCAAAATTGTCAAGAATGCAATTTGGCCAAACTTTCAGAAATTTACCTCCCGTAACAAAGAATCTACTGTTAGTCAATATCTTAATTTGGCTTGCCCTACAGTTTTTTCCCATATCGACATTAACAAGATTCGAAAACATCTGTGCGCTCCACTTTTTTACAGCCGACACATTCAACCCCGCGCAGATTATCACTTATATGTTCGTGCATGAGAGCTTCATGCATCTGTTCTTCAATATGTTCGCTCTGTTTATGTTCGGACTTATGATTGAGCGCTCGATGGGGTCGAAACGTTTTCTGTTCTACTATCTTTCGTGTGGCATAGGTGCGGCGCTGATTCAGGAAGGCATATTCGCCATAATGATTTCGCACTATCAGAGCCAGCTGCCATCCGACCTTGCCAACATAATCATGCCATACATAAATTCGGGCCGGATACCCGTGATTCCGCAGTATTCGTATACAATCAATGAGATAGCCGGACTGGTCAACGTGCCCGTCATCGGGGCTTCCGGCGCCATCTTCGGCGTGCTTCTGGCTTTCGGCTTCCTCTACCCTCGCCGTCCGCTCTATCTGATGTTCATTCCCGTGCCTATTCAGGCGCGGTGGTTCATACTGGGCTACGGCATTCTTGAACTGCTACAAGGCATCGGCAACCGCTCCGGCGACAATGTGGCCCACTTCGCCCATCTCGGCGGAATGCTCGTGGGCATCATAATGCTTCTGATATGGAAGCGGAAAGGGCTTGTGCATGGCGACGGCTTTTAGCGCGGCATCATGGTGGCGCCGCCAGTCGCTGCTAATGAAAATAATCGTCATCAATGTGGCGGTATTCCTTGTTCTGCGGCTGCTCGGCATAATCGCGCTCATCGGCAGTCTCGACATCGGAGTCGTAATTGACCGGCTCGCCGTGCCGCCGCATCCGGCCTTACTGCTACACCGTCCGTGGACCGCGTTCACTTATATGTTCACCCACTACGATGTGTTCCACATTCTCTTCAATATGCTGGCTCTCTACTGGTTCGGCCGCATCCTACTGCTGCGCTGCTCGCCCAGGCAACTGACCGCGCTCTACATCTACTGCGGACTTGGCGGCGCCCTACTCTTCACGGCGGCGGCTCCGGTGTTTCCTGCCGTGGCATCGGCTCCACTGATTGGTGCTTCGGCCTCGGTGATGGGCATACTGATAGCACTCGCCATTCTGATGCCCGATTTTGAAGTCCAGATGCTGCTTTTCGGACGCATACGACTCAAATGGATTGCCGTTGGAGCTTTAGCACTCTTCGCGCTCGGACTTGCGGGCAACAACGCCGGCGGCCACATAGCCCACCTCGGCGGCATGATTGCGGGCGCCGCTTTCGCACTCTGCCTTATCAACGGCACCGACATAACACGCCCCTTCAACCGGCTCATCGACTGTCTGTGCAACTTTTTCCGCAAACCGTCCTATTTCAGATTCAGACTTCGGAAAAAGAAAGCGCGTTTCAGCCAATCAAACGGTCCGGAGCCAAAGCGTAGGCCTGTGACAGAAAAAGACCTCGACACCATACTCGACAAAATCAAGCAGTCGGGCTACGCCTCCCTCACCCCTGACGAACGTGCCCGTCTCTTCGATTTCAGCAACAACTCCAACAACAGGCACAGATGAACACGAAAAAACAGGCAACGGGGGAAAAGACTGTCCGTGGAGCTTTCAGGCGCTTGGGCAGAATTCTGTTCTACATCTGGATAGTGCTGAGCGTCATGGTCTCAATAGGCTGCCTCATATCGGCCAACGGCGGCAAAATCAGCCCAATGGTGTGGGCCGCGCCTGCCATTGCTGCCATGACATTTCCGTTCTGGCTTGTAGCCAACATCATCTGCGGGCTTGTCAACCTGCGACTGTGCCGTCAGGCGGCCGTGCTTCAGCTTGCCGCGCTGTTAGGGTCAGCCGGAGGCATCTGGGCAATCTGTCCGCTCAACATCTTCCACTCCTCTCCCACCGCCGAGGAACTCGAGTCGCCGGACACATTCACCATCATGAGTTTCAACACCTGCGCATTCGATGACTACCAGAACCGTTACCCCAACAACACCAACCGGTCGGCAACGGCCATAATCAAGTCAGGCGCCGACATAATCTGCCTTCAGGAGACAGTTGAGATTGCAGCCGCCAAACTATCAAGTATTACTCCGGCCCAAATCGACTCAATCAACAGCATATATCCCTACATAGCGCATGACTCATACAACGAGCGCATGGTGACCATACTTTCGAAATATCCCCTGAGGGAAATCGACCTCGTCCAGCCGCAATTCTCCGGAGCAGGCTATCAGGGAGCACTCGCCGACATCAACGGCACCGAAATACTCATTGTCAGCGTGCATATGCAGTCAATAGGTCTCTCTAAATCCGACCGCAAGATTTACCGCAGCCTTACCGACATCAAGAGCGATACGGCCGTGAGCTACACCGAGGCCGGAAAGTTCTTCTACGGCAAGCTCTCCGATGCCTTCCGCCGCCGCACCGTACAGGCCATGTCGCTGTGCGAGCAGATAAAAGCCACCGGCAGCGAAAACATAATCATATCCGGCGACTTCAACGACATCAACGGCTGCTACGCCATGCGCTTACTAATGGAAGAATTCGATATGTCCGACGCATTTTCCTCGGTCTACACCGGGCCGATGATAACCTACCACGCCGACCATTTCTTCTTCAACATCGACCACATTCTATATTCCGACCGCATCCGTTGCCTCGACTTCCGACGCGGCAACCTCAAGTCATCCGACCATTATCCGGTATACGCAACATTCACAATCAAATAATAAACCTATCATGAAACTACGTCATCTAACACTGGCAACAGCCATTCTTCCTGTAGCATTCTGCCAGGGAGCCCCAACACAGGGCCGTGTCAATCCGTTCCTGACGCCCTACACCACTCAGATGGATATCCCGCCGTTCGCACAGATTGAAATCTCCGACTACATTCCGGCCTTCGAGGCAGGCATTGCAGAGGGCAACGCCAACATCCGAGCCATTGTCAGCAATCCCGAGACGCCGACATTCGAGAACACCATCAACGCCATGGACCACGCAGCGCCGATTCTGACCCGTGTGAGTCGTGTATTCTTCTCGCTCTCCGAGTCCGATTCCTCGCCCGAGCTTGTTGCCATAGCCGAGGAAGTATCGCCCAAAGTGTCGGCCTACTCCGACGGCATCATGATGGACGACGCCCTCTTCAGCCGTGTGCGCCAAATTTACGACAATCGCGAATCGCTGGGTCTGACCACAGCGCAGAAACGTGCAGTGGAGCAGCGCTACAAAGACTTCGTACGCAACGGCGCCCTTCTCTCGGCAGCCGACAAGGAAAAACTGAAAGAGCTTAATTCAGAGCTTTCGTCACTCTATCTCCTATATAACAAGAATCTCCTGAATGCCACCAATGAGTTTGCCATCTTCGTGAACGACCCGGCCGAACTATCCGGGCTGCCCGCAGCCACCGTAGCCGTAGCCGCCAACGAAGCCAAAACACGCGGAAAAGAGGGTCAATGGGCCTTCACACTGCACGCGCCGAGCCGTCTGGCCGTACTCTCCTCGGCCGACAACCGTGACCTGCGCCGCAAGATGTATGAGGGCTACACTTCGCTAGCTTCGGAAGGCCAATATGACAACCGCCCCGTCATCAACCGCATACTCCGCGTACGCTCTCAGAAGGCTCTGTTACTCGGCTATCCCGACTATGCCACCTACATGACTGAAAATGTTATGGCCAAGAATCCGCAGAACGCCATTGACCTCATTATGAAAGTGTGGGCGCCCGCCCGTCAGCGCGTCAACGAGGAAGTTGCCGAAATGCAGGCCATCGTCGACGAAGAAAACGGCGGCTTCAAAATCGAGCCGTGGGATTATTATTACTATTCCGAGAAGGTGCGCCTGAAAAAATATGACCTCGATGAAGCGCTCCTCCGCCCCTACTTCTCCGTAGACTCCGTGCGCAAAGGCATATTTAACCTCGCCGAGAAGCTCTATGGCGTGACTTTCCGCGAACTGCCCGACGCGCCTAAATATCATCCCGACGTCAACGTCTACGAGTGTCTTGACCGTGACGGCAGCCATCTGGCCATATTCATGACCGACTATTTCACACGCCCGTCGAAACGTCAGGGCGCTTGGATGGACGAACTCAAATCGTCATACGTTGACACCACCGGCGCCGTACGTCCTATTATATATAATGTATGCAACTTTGCCAAACCTACGGAATCATCGCCTTCATTGCTCTCCATCGACGACGTTCGCACCATGTTCCACGAATTCGGACACGGGCTTCACGGAATGCTCTCTCGCGCACAATACGTCTGCCAGTCAGGAACGGCAGTCGACCGTGATTTCGTCGAGCTTCCCTCGCAGATTAACGAACACTGGGCTCTTGAGCCTGAACTGCTCGCCACCTACGCCCACCACTACCTCACGGGCGAAACAATTCCCGAAGATCTCGTAAACAAGCTGCAGGCCGCCTCGGCTCACAACGCCGGATTCGACCTCGTGGAACGCCTCGGAGCCTCCTATCTCGACCTCTGCTACGGCAAGCTCAACCCCACCGAAGACATCGACATTTTCGAATTTGAAAAGACCGTCGGCAACCAGCTCGGAATGCCCGACGAAATACAGTACCGCTATCGCTCGCCCTATTTCAAACACATATTCGGCAGCGACGGCTATGCCTCAGGCTATTACACCTACCTCTGGGCCGAAGTGCTCGACACCGACGGCTATGAGCTCTTTCAGGAAAACGGCATTTTCGACCACGCCACTGCGGAATCATTCAGGCACAACATTCTCGAAATGGGCGGAAGCGAAGACCCCATGGAGCTTTTTGTAAAATTCCGCGGACGCCAGCCCGACCCGCAGGCACTGTTACGTCGCTACCATCTGCTGCCGGATAATAACAATCCGCGACTCACGATGCCCGACGACGCCCTCAAGCACTAAGAAGGTGTTCCCATAATCCATAGCATCCCCGCGTTCTCTATGAGCGCGGGGATGCATTTGCTTTACGGGGTTAAGCATCGGTTCGACAATAAATGTTAACGGCACTAAGAAATTTTTATTAACTTTGCGATTATGAAACACACACTGTCGCACTTTCTTTTGTCAGGCATCTGCCTTGTCTGCGCGTCATGCGGCAGACAAGAGTCCCCGTCAGCATTTACGGCCAACACGGAAGTCTATACGCCTTCAGCGGCGTCAGGATTCACTATTACCGCCGATTCTCTGACCGGTGTCACCGCAATCAGCGTCACTGACCCGTGGCAGTCGGCATCGGGCGTCACCTCAACTCTTTACATCTATCCCGAAGGAGCCGATATTCCGGCAGGAGTCAACGCAATAGCAGGCCCGGCTAAGAGAATAATAGCCATGTCATCGACCTATGTGGCCATGCTTGACGCCATCGGAGAGATTGACCGCGTGAAAGGAGTGTCGGGCATGGGTTTCATAGCCAACCCCGAAATAGCACGGCGGCGCGACAGCATTGTCGACGTAGGCAACGAAACCGATGTTGACTTCGAGCGTCTCGTGGCCGCGCGGCCAGACCTGGTCATGATTTACGGTGTGTCGGGGGCAAGCGCGATGGAGCCGAAGCTCAAGGAGTTGGAAATACCTTACATCTACATTGGCGATTACCTTGAGCAGAATCACGTTGGCAAGGCAGAATGGATAGTGGTGGCCGGCGAGCTCACAGGCCGACGCGACAGCGCGAAGACCTTGTTTGACGCCATCAGCAACGACTACGACTCATTGCGCCGGAGCATTACGGTCAGTGATGCCGAAAGACCGACTGTGCTTATCAACGCCCCCTACGGCGATTCGTGGTTCATACCATCACCGGCCAACTATATGTCGCAACTTATAAGCGATGCCGGCGCGCGTCTGCTTCAGGCTCCCGGCACCGACCCGACCGACAAGTCATCGCACCCCGTGGAAACGGAGCAGATATGGATCATGGGGCGTCAGGCCGACTTCTGGCTCAATCCGGGGCAGTACAACTCCGTGGCCGACCTCACCGATGCGCTGCCGCGATTCGCCGACATACCGGCGGTGAAGAACCAACGCGTTGTCAACAACAATCTGCGTCTCACCACAGGTGGCGGCAACGACTTCTACGAGTCGGGGGCCATACGCCCCGACATAGTGCTACGCGACCTTATCAGCATATTCCATCCCTCCGACTCCGCAACGGAGCTGTACTACCATCACTTCCTTGAATGAAGCGAACAACATTGATATTCACCTCGCTTATAGTCATCACAGCCGTTCTGTTCGTGATTGACCTCGCCGTCGGCTCCGTATCGCTGCCGCTGAGCGACGTCATAGCCGCGCTTACGGGAGGCGACTGTGCCGACACCACACGCGGCATTGTCTGCGACATCCGTCTTGTCAAAGCCGTCGTGGCACTATTCGCCGGATGGGCACTGAGCGTGAGCGGCCTTCAGATGCAGACCCTGTTCCGCAACCCTCTGGCCGGCCCCTATGTGCTCGGCGTCAGCTCCGGAGCGAGCCTTGCAGTGGCTCTGTTCCTGATTGGCGCACCCCTCTTAGGTTATTCGCTCAGCGGACAGCTGTCGACCATCGGCATAGCCGCCGCCGCATGGGCAGGCTCGACCATGGTGCTCGGCATAATGGCCGCAGCATCAGCCCGCATCAAGGATATAATGGTCATTCTCATTCTCGGCATGATGATAGCCTCTGGCATCAGCGCCATAGTGCAGATACTGCAGTATCTTAGCTCGGATAACGCCCTCAAATCGTTTGTAATCTGGACGATGGGGTCACTCGGCAACGTCACTTCCGAGCAACTACCGTTGTTGGCAGGCGCCATACTGGCCGGACTTGCCGTAGCCATAGTCACAATTAAGCCGCTCAACCTCCTGCTGCTCGGCGAGGAATATGCCCTCTCGCTCGGCATCAATATGCGCCGCAGCCGTATGCTCGTATTTCTGAGTACTGTTCTGCTGGCCGGCACTGTCACCGCCTTCTGCGGACCCATCGGCTTCATCGGCCTGGCAATGCCCCATGTGGCGCGGATGCTGTTTGCCACCGCCGACCACCGAGTGCTTCTGCCGGGCGCGGCCCTTACCGGCGGTGCGGTGATGCTCGGATGCGATGTGCTTTCAAAATCGTTCACACTGCCGGTAAATGCCGTCACTGCCCTCATTGGCATCCCTATCGTCATCTGGATTGTAATACGCAACAAGTCAATGGCCGTATGATAAAGCTTGAGAATCTGACAATGGGTTTCGGGCGGCGGAAGCTGATTGAAAACGCTTGCGCCGAATTCGGGAGCGGACGGCTCACGGCACTGCTGGGGCGCAACGGCTCCGGCAAGTCGACACTGCTGAGAGCCATGGCCGGCCTCAACCGCAACTACACGGGCAGCATCATTATCGATGGCAACCCCGACATCGCCGCATCGCCGCATAGGGCACGCACTGTGGCGTTCGTCAACACCTCGAGAGTCAGGACTGCCGGCCTGCGCTGTCGCGACGTGGTGGCACTCGGACGCGCGCCCTACACCAACTGGCTCGGACATATGCAGCCGCAGGACCGCGAGATAACCGAAACCGCACTCCGCCGTGTGAGTATGATTGATTTCGCCGACCGACCTATCGACACCCTAAGCGACGGCGAGACACAGCGTGTAATGATAGCCCGCGCTCTGGCGCAGGACACTCCGGTGATTCTTCTTGACGAACCAACATCCTTTCTCGACCTTCCCAACCGCTATGAAGTGGTCAGCCTGCTGCGCGACCTGACGCGCACCGCTGGCAAGTGCATAGTCTTTTCAACCCACGAGCTTGACATAGCACTGCGCCTGGCCGACGACATAGCGCTCATCGACACCCCGCGGCTCATCACCGCCACAGCCTCCGAGACCGCCGAATCCGGCATAGTGAGCCGTGTATTCGCCATTCCGGATGCAACAATTTTTGTTTGATAGGCACAAATATCAAACTAAATTATTATCTTCGCGAAAAACTAAGAGCCGGTTCGACAATAATTGTTGACGGCAGCGACGCATAGTCCGAGTCGGTTTGCGTTTTGTAACGAAAGAATGTACTCTATGTACATGACTGAAAAAACAAATCGGGAAACTTCCGGACTATGCGGAATAAATAAAATTTCGTACAACCAAAAAAAGTATTAAATATTTCAAATAATTTAAACATGACGGTTCAACATAATTAGAATAATAGCGGCCCTCAGCCTTGCCGTTAACAATTATTGCGAACCGACTTTAAATCCATATTATCATGAACAAACTCAAGATAGTCGCTATGGCACTCTTTTCAACAGCCACAGCGGGCGTTTCGGCTCAAGTCTACGTCCAAACCGATGCCTACCGCTGGCAGGGAGACTCAATAATACAGGGCGAATTCACCGCCTATGCACCCGACGACACAACGCTGATTTCCAACTACTCGGCTCAGCCCCACTATTTTATGCCGATTGACAAAAAGTGGACGCTGAAGAACGACATTTCCGGCTATCCGAAACTCGTCACCGGCAACCGACTTCACAACGCCGTCTACAATATGGCGCTCGACGAGATGGTGAACGCCGTAGAGCCTGACACCACCCTGCGCACAGGCAAGGAGTGGGCCGGTGTATGGACCCGCGACGTGTCTTACTCCATCATTCTCTCCATGGCGCATCTTCAGCCCGAGGCCTCAAAAATCTCCCTGATGAAGAAAGTCAATGCCAACGGACGCATCGTGCAGGACACTGGTTCGGGAGGCGCATGGCCCGTAAGTTCCGACCGCCAAATTTGGACCGTGGCCGCCTATCAGCTCTATAAAGTGACCGGCGACCGCCAGTGGCTCGAGTTCATCTACCCCATCATAAAAAACTCCATCGAAGACGACCTCAAGGTAGTGCTCCACAACGGACTAATCAACGGCGAGACATCGTTCATCGACTGGCGCGAGCAGAGCTATCCCAAATGGATGCAGACAGCCGACATCTACGCCTCACAGGCATCAGGCACAGGCGCAGTGTTCGCTACGGCCCTCGACATACTCTCGGAAATAGCATCGGAATTAGGCCATGCCGATGAAGCTGAAAAATATGCCTCATGCGCGGCCGACCTCAAGCAGAATCTCGTCGGCACGTTCTGGATGCCTGAAAACGGATACATGGCCATGTACACCTATGGCGACAACTTCCCCATCCTGAACCCGCGCTCCGAAACCCTCGGCCAGGCATTCGGCATTCTCAACGGACTTTTCACGCCCGAACAGGCCTCGTCAATAACACAGAACGTACCCGTGACACCTTACGGCCCGGCAATCTTCTATCCGCAGATTTCCGATATGCCCGCCTACCACAACAACGCCCTCTGGCCCTGGGTAGGCGCATTTTGGACACTCGCCAACGCCCGCACCGGCAATGAGCAGGGCGTGATGGACGGCATCGGCTCGGTGTTCCGTCCCGCCGCCCTTTTCACCACCAACAAAGAGAACTTCAATCTCGACAACGGCGACATCGCCACCGAACTGAACTCCTCGAATATGCTTTGGTGTCTTGCAGGCAACCTCGCCATAACCTACAACGTGCTTTTCGGCATTGACTATCAGACCGACGGCCTCCACATAGCACCTTTTGTCCCGAAGGTGCTTGAGGGCGAGCGCACACTACTCAACTATCCCTACCGCAACGCCACGCTCAACATCACCGTCAAAGGCTACGGCGACACCGTCAGTTCAATGACCGTCAACGGCGTGGAAAACAGCTCACGCATCATTCCTGCCGACGCTTCAGGAGTGCTTGACGTGGTTGTAACCATGAACAGCGAGCCGATTGCGCCCATGGCCGTCAACCATCAGCCCAACCGTAAGGCGCCCATCACCCCCATAGCTCGTCTGAGCAACGACCCGTTGCTCGACGGCAAGAACGTACCCGTCAACAACCGTCTGAGCTGGAACCCCATAGAGTACATAGCCGGCTACATAGTGCTCCGCGACGGCAAACCCGTAGAGGAGACCCGTCAGACCACCTACGCCGCCACCATCCCCGGTGTCTATCAGGTGATAGGCGTCAGCTCGGAGGGCATTCAGAGCTTCGCGTCGGAGCCGCTGTCAAACTATCCCGTAACCTGTTACAATCCCCAGATAGAATCCACCGTAATGCACTCCCGCGAAGTCAGCTATCAGCCCGACCACGCAGTGAAAGGTTACAGCGGCTCGGGATTCGCCGAGATTGACCACAACACAGCGCCCCTGTCATTTAAAGTCAAGGCTCGGGAGGGAGGCCGCTACTCCATCAGTTTCCGCTATGCCAACGGCAACGGCCCCGTCAACACCGAAAACAAGTGCGCAATCCGCACCGTCCTCGTCGATGGACGTGTTGCAGGCACCATCGTAATGCCCCACCGCGGTGTCGGCAACTGGGATGACTGGGGTCTGACCAATTCAGTCAGCGTCGACCTTCCCAAAGGTCAGCACACCATTACCGTGGTCTTCGAGCCTTACGACGAAAACATGAACCTCGGCACTAATCACGCCCTGATTGACCGCCTCGAACTGACCCGGCTGTTCTAAGAGAAAACCCGCCACTATTTTCGCTATTGAGGAGGCTTTAAAGAATTTTTTCCTTAATTATTGCCCATCAGGCGAAATAATGTTAATTTTGCAGAAAATATTCCAAAATCAAATTACTAATTTAATTCCTTTAAACTTCTATGTGGTTAACAAGCTCATCAATAGGAAGAAAGACAGTCATGGCCTTGACCGGAGCTTTCCTTGTCCTGTTTGTTACATTTCACGTGTTGATGAATGGAGTTGCACTGTTTTGGCCCACGGCCTATAACACCGTGTGCGAATTCTTAGGCGCCAACTGGTATGCCCTGTTAGGGTCGGCCGTTCTCGCATTGGGATTCCTCCTTCACATCCTCTTCGCACTGTGGCTCACCTGGCAGAACCGCCGCGCCCGCGGAAGCAACCGCTACGCAGTCACCTCACGTCCTAAACAAGTGGAATGGGCATCGAAAAATATGCTCGTACTTGGCATCGTCGTCATCTGCTTCTTGGCTGTACATATGTATCAGTTCTGGGCAAAGATGCAGCTGGTTGAAGTGCTTCACCTTCCCAGCGACTATCCCCCCGCAGCCGGCACCCTCTTCATTCAGGAAGCCTTCTCATGTCCTTGGACTCTCATCATCTATCTGATAGGCTTCATAGCCCTGTGGTTCCACCTCACACACGGAATTTGGTCGATGTGCCATACTATCGGATGGAACAACGGCATCTGGATGAACCGCCTGAAAACAATCGGCAACATCTGGGCCACATTCATCGTTCTGCTCTTCGTGGCTGAAGCCGTAGTGTTCACAGTTAACTCCAAGAAAAACAACTACCTCAATTGCCCCGCTCTTCAAGAGCAGTATCTTGAGATGGCAGCCGAAGGCGAAGATTACCCCATGCTCCAGTCATTTGCCCCTGAAGCAGCCATTAGCTGCGACGCCTGCCCCAACGCTGCAGCCGAAGAAGCCGTAGCTCCCGCTGAAGCAGCCACTAGCTGCGACGCCTGCCCCAATGCTGCAACCGAAGAAGCCGTAGCTCCCGCTGTAGAAGAGACACAAGTTTCAGAAACCCTTCAACAAATTATTTAATCCATACAGATATGGCAGACATCAAGAATCTCGAAGGGATGATAGACTCAACCCCTATCATGAACAATTTCGCTGACGTAGAGTCATCGAAACTCCCTGAATATCAGATAGACTCAAAAATCCCGGAAGGTCCCATAGCTGAAAAATGGACCAACTATAAAGCCCATCAGAAACTCGTCAACCCCGCCAACAAGCGTAACCTCGACATCATTGTAGTCGGCACCGGTCTGGCAGGCGCATCGGCAGCATCCAGCCTCGGCGAAATGGGCTTCAATGTCCTCAACTTCTGCATTCAGGACTCACCCCGCCGCGCCCACTCCATTGCAGCGCAAGGCGGTATAAACGCAGCCAAGAACTATCAGAACGACGGCGACTCCATCTACCGCCTGTTCTATGACACAGTAAAAGGTGGCGACTTCCGTTCACGCGAAGCCAACGTCTACCGTCTGGCCGAAGTATCCAATAACATCATCGACCAGTGCGTTCAGCAGGGCGTTCCCTTCGCCCGCGAATACGGCGGCCTGCTTGCCAACCGTTCATTCGGTGGCGCACAGGTGTCACGTACATTCTACGCCAAAGGCCAGACCGGCCAGCAGCTGCTTCTCGGCGCCTACTCCTCACTGAACCGTCAGATTAAGAAAGGCACCGTTAAGTCATTCAACCGCCGCGAGATGCTCGACCTCGTGCTCATCCCCGATGAAAACGGCGTAAAACGCGCACGCGGCATCATCGTCCGCAACCTCGTGACAGGCAAGCTCGAGCGCTACGCCGCCCACGCAGTGGTGCTCGCCACCGGTGGCTACGGACGCACATTCTTCCTCTCAACCAACGCCATGGGCTGCAATGGTTCAGCCGCCATTCAGGCCTTCCGCAAAGGCGCCTATCTGTCCAACCTCGCCTTCACACAGATTCACCCGACCTGTATTCCCGTACACGGCGAAGACCAGTCGAAGCTGACCCTCATGAGCGAATCGCTCCGTAACGACGGCCGCATCTGGGTGCCCAAGAAAATAGAAGACGCACAGGCCATCCGCGCCGGCAAGCTCAAACCCACCGACATTCCTGACGAAGATCGCGACTTCTATCTCGAACGCCGCTATCCCGCTTTCGGCAACCTTTGCCCCCGCGACATCGCATCACGCGCCGCCAAAGAGCGCTGCGACGCCGGCTACGGTGTAGGCACAGGCAACGCCGTCTACCTCGACTTCAAATATGCCATCGAACGTCTGGGCGCCGACGTGGTACGTGACCGCTACGGAAACCTCTTCGACATGTATCAGATGATTTCCGATGACAACCCCTACGAGACCCCTATGATGATATTCCCCGCCAGCCATTACACCATGGGCGGCATCTGGGTGGACTACGAGCTCCAAACCTCCATCAAGGGCCTCTTCGCCATCGGCGAGTGCAACTTCTCCGACCACGGTGCAAACCGTCTGGGCGCATCAGCCCTCATGCAGGGTCTTGCCGACGGCTACTTCGTTCTGCCCTACACCTTGCAGAACTATCTGAGCGACCAGATTAAAGTGCCTCACTTCAAGACCAACGCTCCCGAATTTACCGAGGCTGAGAATGCCGTTCAGCAGCGCATTGAGAAACTCATGAACATCAACGGCACACAATCGCCTGACCAGATTCACAAACGTCTTGGCCATGTGATGTGGAACCTCGTGGGCATGGGCCGCACACTTCAGAGCCTCGTAAAAGCCATCGGCGAAATCGAGGAAGTGCGCAAGACATTCTATTCCGACCTCCGCATAGTCGGCAACGCTAACGACCTCAACACCGAGCTTGAAAAAGCTCTCCGTCTGGAAGACTTCCTCGAAATGGCCCGCATGATGGCTATCGACGCCCTCAACCGCAACGAATCGTGCGGCGCACACTTCCGTGAGGAATATCAGACAGCCGACGGTGAGGCAGCCCGCCGCGACGACGAATATATGTATGTCAGCTGCTGGAAATACACCGGCGACGACGAGAAGCCCATACTGCTCAAAGAGCCGCTCAAATACGAAGCCATCAAGGTGCAGACACGTAACTACAAATCGTAATCCACCTACGTCAAATTCTTAAGAAATTCAAAACAATGGAACATACTATAAACGTAAACTTGAAAATTTGGCGTCAGAGAGGCCCCAAAGAAAAAGGCCGCTTCGTCAATTACCGAGTAGAGAACGTATCGACCGGCAGCTCTTTCCTTGAAATGCTCGATATGCTCAACCAGCAGCTCGTAGAGCAAGGCGAGGAGCCCGTGGTATTCGACAACGACTGCCGCGAAGGCATCTGCGGAATGTGCTCCCTCTATATCAACGGACATCCCCACGGACCCGTTCAGGGCATCACAACCTGCCAGCTGCATATGCGCAAATTTAACGACGAGGATACCATCACCATAGAGCCCTGGCGCTCGGCTGCATTCCCCGTAATCCGCGACCTCATCGTTGACCGCAACGCCTTCGACAAAATTCAGCAGGCCGGCGGCTATGTATCGATGAACTGCGGCGGCGCACCCGACGCCAACGCCACTCCCATCTCGAAAGAAGTGGCCGACGTAGCCATGGACTCAGCTACCTGCATCGGCTGCGGCGCTTGCGTGGCAGCCTGCAAAAACGGTTCAGCCATGCTTTTCGTGGCAGCCAAGGTCAGCCAGTTCGCACTCCTGCCCCAGGGTCAGGTTGAACGTTACCGCCGTGCACGCGCCATGGTGAAAACCATGGACGACCTCGGCTTCGGCAACTGCACCAACACCGGTGCCTGCGCAGCCGAATGCCCCAAGAGCATTCCTCTGAGCAACATCGCACGTCTCAACCGCGAATATCTCCACGCAAAGATTAAAGACTGACCCGAAACTTACGGTCAGTAAAACCACACTCCGAGGCTGTGTCAAAATACAAGATTTTGGCGCAGCCTCGAAATTTTTTAACTACCTTTACGCCTGAAAAACTTTGCCTGAGTACAAGTATCATAACAGAACCTTACACGTGGAAAAATCCCGACTGCGGCTATATGCAGCTCCGCTGCAGGGCTATACCGAGACCGAATGGCGCCACTGCCACGCTGAAATAGCGGGCGGTGTCGATGCCTATTATATGCCGTTCATAAGGGTCGAAAAGGGGGTCGTCAGAAGAAAGGACATAGCGGAAATTAACTCCGAGCTAAACCACAGCGTCACAGTGATTCCGCAGGTGATAGTGCGCGACTCCGATGAGCTGCGCATAACAGCCGAGGCAATTATTGCCGCAGGCTACCGCGAAATTGACATAAACATGGGTTGCCCTTTCCCTCCTCAAGTGAAGCACGGGCGCGGGGCAGCTCTGACAGCATCGCCATCAGCCCTGAAGAGCCTTTCCGACGCAATGCGAGAGAACTATCCCGGCATAAAGTTCTCAGCCAAAATGCGTCTTGGGGTGACCGCCCCTTCAGAATGGCGCGACATAATCGGCATAATCAATGATATGCCACTGACCCATCTGACCGTTCATCCGCGCACGGCCTCCCAGCAATATGGCGGCGAGCTGCACCTCAACGAGTTCGGCGCGCTGCTTGAAGCATCGACACATCCGGTGGTATTTAACGGCAACATCACCTCGCCCACCGACATTGACCATATTGCGGAACGCTATCCAGCGGTAAGCGGCATCATGGTCGGCCGCGGGCTGCTGATGCGACCTACGCTGTTATCCGAATGGCGTTCGGGCAAAGAACGCACAGACGCCGAACGCTTGGCAATCGTGACCGCACTCCATGACGCTATCTTAAAAATCTATAGGAAACGCCTCTGCGGCGATGCGCAGATACTGTCAAAAATCAAACCTTTCTGGGACTATCAGGCCTACGCCATAGGTCACAAGGCGACAAAGGCAATCCGCAAAGCCACTTCGATGCAGAAGTATGAGGCCGCGCTGGCGTCAATACAACAGGACATTATATAAATATTGCCGACCTGAAAGACTTCACCGGCAACGTCTATGCCCACACCGGCATCCTGACTTCGGAAAACAAGAAATGAGGCCGTGCCGTAACAATTAAAGTTAACGGCACAGCCTCCTGTAATTATTTTTCAGTACCGGTATATTTAGCAGGCGTATACCCTATCTCTATTCTGCCAGTTCTATCGCTTATTTTGCTACTACTTCTTCTGCTATCGCTTCTTCTGCTACTACTTCTTCTACCACTGCATCGGAGCCGCTGCCGCTTACGCTTCTACGCAGCTCGGAAACCGTATCGGTGTTATACTCCATGCCTTCAACAAGCAGGGTGCCGGAGTTTTTCTCCGAAGTAATCTTGACAGCGAAATTACCCTTATGCAGATAGGCCTTCCAGCTGCCGTAAGCATCACCGCACACATCCTCAGTGTAACCCTTGTTCTTGAAAGACTGAGCGAGCGCTTTGACAGCGTCCTTGCCTAGAGTGGTTTCTGCCGACACATTCACGTCGACGGAGTAGATGTGGGAATTGGTGTTCCAATAGTAGTTGCGTGTATAGTTGTAATAGAAGTAACCGTTGTTGTCGTAGCTGAGGTTATAGTCGGCCATGGACGATGAGAAATAAATCTTTTCCTTGTATTCCCAACGGTAGCCGCTGCCTTCGCCGCCGTCAATAATTGTTTTATAGGAATAGTCCTCAGCCGAGCCGAGACCGATGAGTTGGCCGGGAGTTTTGCCGAGAGTGTACTGGCCGATGCCATCGCCGTCATAAAGTCCGGCTATGGTTGAAGCCATGGCATTGAGGTCAAAGTAGTCCGACTTAATCTCATAGGTAGCGCACAGGTCAGTGTCGCAATCATAGAATTCTGAATCCTTGACAGGTGTTCCGTCACGCTTCAGCAACTCATATTCGCCATATTCGCCCGCAACAAAATTAAAGCGACTGTTAACGTAGCCGACGCCCTCATATTCCGAAAGGTCAACCAACTCTTCGTTTTCGAGGTTACGCACAGAGTATTTGTCGTTACCTGATTTGCAAAGGAGATCGCCGTCAGGCAGAATTTGGATAAAGTCGTAACGCGCACGAATCATAATCTCGTTGTTCTTGCGGTTGGCCACGCCATAATGGTCTCCGTCGTAGAATACAAAAATCTCGCTATTGTAATCACCTACGCTCTTAACCTTCGCCGGACACTTTTCTGCTTCGCCATTGGCGTTGACAAACATCATGCGGTCATCATCCTCCACTACAATGTCACCGTTCTTGAAATATAAGCGGCGCGGACTCCATCCTTTCTTGAATTTGAATTTGACGTCGCCTTTTTTGTCGATGACAGAATACGAGTAGGTGCCCTCGACTGATTTGCCCACAATTGCCATGCCTTCGGAAAAATCATGGGCAATATCAAAGTTCGGTTCGATTACAACCTCGCCTTTTGCATTGATAAAGCCATACTTGTCCTCTTCATTCTTGATTCTAAGCAATCCGTCGGAGAAACCTGGCTCGCAGGCCACAATTTCCTTACCCTTGATTGGAGCAAGCTCGAATTTCTTCAGGCCGTTTTTGTCGACAAACTGAATGCGCTCCTTTGGATGAACCACGGGAATCAGATTCTCGGAATAACAGCCGGCTGACGTGAGTTCCTCGCATCCCGGCACGAGAACGGGCTTATTATCATCAACGGCATAAACCGAGAATCCCTCGCCTTCATAAACCGAGAAAATTCCGTCGATTACCAACGACGGGGCACGTTCAAACTCGTCCTCAAAAATCACTTTGCCGTCGGGGTTCATAAAACTCCAGTTGTCACCTCTGTTGAGCTTCACGGGAATGTACTCCACCTTTTCTGTAATGCTGTCGCTGTTCGACGAATCGCATGAGCACAAGGCTACTGCCACAGCCATTACCGGCAAGAGTTTTAAGAAATATTTCATATAAAAAATAATTTTGATGAATTAGTTTATTATCGTAGCCATCTATATACAATCAACAAAAATATTAATTCTTAATCAGATACGCAAAATTTCAGCGCTGTTAGTCAGCTGAAATTGCAGTTTTCCTTAAGTTATCATGAAATTTGCTGATGGGTGGATGCGGTGTTGCAGAGTTGGGAATTAATTTATATCTTTGTTAGTATCAATCACACTCATAGCGCAATGACTGACGACGATCTTAAATCATACCCCGACGAAATACCCGACGAAAACGACAGCAACGAAGCCTCCATGCCAATGCCCAACGAGGAGAATTCGGCCGATGTCGTTAAGCACCAGCTCCGCGGAATGTACCGCAACTGGTTTCTGGAATATGCTTCCTATGTGATTTTGGAACGCGCTGTTCCCCACATTGAGGACGGTTTGAAGCCGGTGCAACGACGCATCCTGCACTCGATGAAGACGCTCGACGACGGACGTTTCAACAAAGTGGCCAACATTGTGGGCAACACCATGCAGTATCATCCGCACGGCGACGCTTCAATCAATGACGCACTCGTGCAGTTAGGCCAAAAAGAGCTGCTTGTGGAAACACAGGGCAACTGGGGCAACATACTGACCGGAGCCTCTGCTGCCGCGGGTCGATATATAGAAGCACGCCTCTCACCTTTCGCCCTGGAAACACTCTTCAACCCCAAAATTACGGAATGGACGCTTTCGTATGACGGCAGAAAGAAGGAACCGGTGGTGCTTCCTTCAAAGTTCCCGCTACTGCTGTTTCAGGGCGTAGAGGGCATAGCCGTGGGTCTGTCGTCAAAGATTCTCCCCCACAACTTCAACGAGATACTTGACGCTGCGGTGGCCCATCTGAGGGGCGAGGAGTTCACGCTCTATCCCGACTTCGCAACGGGAGGGTTTATCGACGTGTCGCGCTACAACGACGGCGAACGCGGAGGCTCGGTAAAAATAAGAGCCAAGATAGAGAAGCAGGACAACAAGACGTTGGCCATCACCGAAATACCATACGGCAAAACCACAGGCGCTGTCATTGACTCCATCCTGAAAGCCTTTGAAAAAGGGAAAATCAAGATTCGCAAGGTTGACGACAACACGGCGGAGCACGCCATGATTCTTGTGCATCTGCTGCCCGGCACGTCATCTGACAAAGTGATTGACGCACTCTACGCCTTTACCGACTGTGAGGTCAGCATTTCGCCGAACTGCTGTGTAATATCCGATCAAAAGCCCTGCTTCTTAGGCGTCAGCGACATTCTGCGTCACAACGTGGAGCGCACCCGCACACTGCTCGATAAGGAGCTTGAGATTCAGCTCGCCGAAGTCAACGAGCAGTTGCACTTCGCCTCGCTTGAACGCATCTTCATAGAGCAGCGCATCTATAAGGACAAACGCTTCGAAGAGGGCGATACATTGGAAGTGGTAATCGGCCATGTGCGAAGCCGCCTACTGCCGTTCGTCAACGAAGTATTCCGTGAAATCACCGACGACGACATAATGCGTCTGCTTGAAATAAAGATGAAACGCATCACAAAATTCGATTCGGAGAAGGCCGACGAGCTGATAGCATCGCTCAAAGCCAAAGCCGACGAAATAAGAGAGCACCGCGCCCACATAACCCAATACACCATCGACTGGTTCCTCGGACTAAAGGCAAAATACGGAGCTCAGTTCCCGCGCCGCACCGTGATACGCGGATTCGACTCCATAGAGGCCACCCGTGTTGCCGAAGCCAACGAGAAGCTCTACATAAACTATGACGAGGGCTTCATAGGAACAGCGTTGAAAAAGGACGACAAAAATGTGTTTGTGGGCAACTGCTCGATGCTCGATGACGTAATAATATTTTACCGCGACGGGCGCTACAAGGTTGTAAAGGTCGCCGAAAAGCTGTTTATCGACAAGAATGTATTGTATATCAATATCTTCAAGAGCAAAGACGAACGCACAATCTATAACGCCATCTACAAGGACGGCGCCACCGGCACCTACTATATGAAACGCTTTGCCGTAACGGGCGTGACGCGCGACCGCGAATACAACCTTACAATGGGTACCCCAAAATCAAGGGTATGCTATTTTTCGGCCAATCCAAACGGCGAGGCCGAGATTGTGCACGTAACGCTCAAGCCGAAACCGAGGCTAACGAAGTTGCAGTTTGATGTTGACTTTTCGGAAATCAAGCCTAAAGGGCGCGGCTCGATGGGCAACATCGTGACACGCAACGATGTGCACCGCTTCGCGCAGAAGTCGAAAGGCACTTCAACGCTGGGTGGCCTGAAGGTGTGGTTCGACCCCGATGTGCTGCGTCTTAATTACGAAGGCAGGGGCAAATATTTAGGCGAGTTTTCGGGTAATGAGACCATTCTGGTGATACTTCGCAACGGAGAGTACTTCATGACGAATTTCGATTCGGGCAACCATTATCCCGACAACATCATGCGCATCGAGAAATTCAGACCGTCTCACGTCTGGACAGCCGTACTCAATGATGCCGACCAGGGCTACCCCTACATCAAGCGATTCACATTCGAGCCTACCTCAAAGTCTCAGCGCTTCATCGGCGAAAATCCCAAGTCGGAGCTTCTGCTGCTCTCCGAGAAGCCGGGGGCAAGATTCGAAGTGACCTTCGGAGGCGCCGACGCTCTCCGCGAGCCCCTGATTGTGGATGCCGAGGAATTCATAGGCGTGAAGTCGCACAAGGCCAAAGGAAAACGCCTGAGTAATCTCACCATCGAAAGCATCATTGAGATTGAGCCGCGCGAAACCGAGCCGAAAGCTGAAGCCGAGCCCGAGGAGAATGAATATGCCATCCCGGAAGCACCTGAAGAGACTGAGGATGCCGCTACCGAAGAACAGTCGGACGATGAAATCAGCGATGAGATAAACGGCCAGCAGCGTCTGTTCTGATATGAATGTCTTAATAAGGTCAGCTGCCACCGCCATATTAGGGCTGTCGGCCGTCATAGGCTGCCGCGCCGAAGCACAGGATTCCGCGACCATAGTACGCCCAGTGCTGTCGTCCTACACCTACGGCGTTGGGGCACTGTCGGTGGCCGACACCTATCTGACGCCACTCACCTACCATGGCTGGAGTATGTCGCTCGGCTATGAACGTCTGCAGGCCATGCGTTTCAATCCGGAGAAATGGACAATGCAGCTCAGCTTCGTCTTTGACGGCGGGCGCGGCCAAAATTCAGCACGCAACTCCGAGATGTGGCTCGCCAACCTGAATGCGCGTTGGGGCATGATGCACAAGTGGCAACTGCCCTACGGCATCACCGTTATGGGCGGAGGGTCAACCGATATTGACGGCGGCGTGATTTACAACAGCCGCAACGGCAACAATCCGGCCTCGGCAAAAGCCGCATGGTCGGTAAATCTCACCGGCATGGCGGTGTGGAAGACCTCGGTTATGAATGTGCCGGTTACTCTCAGCTACCAGCCTTCGCTGTCGCTTTTCAGCATTTTTTTTTCGCCCGAATACGACGAGCTTTATTATGAAATATATCTCGGCAATCACAGCGGGCTCGTGCACTTCGGATGGCCAGGCAACCGCTTCAGGATGACCAACGCGGTGATGGCCGACCTTCATTTAGGCTCGACATGGCTCCGTTTGGGCTACCGCGGGTCAATTCTGTCATCTCAGGCAAGCCATCTGACCACCAATGTGTTCACGCATCAGTTTGTAATCGGCATATCGTGTGAATGGCTCTCGGCCGACAACTGCCGTAAACCCGACGTCAAAACAATCTCAGCCTACTGAAAATGAAACTTAAAACAATCTTCCTGACGTCCGTCTTAGCCATTCTGACGTTCACCTCATGCCACGATACGGAGGAATTCGACAACAACACCCGCGGCAATTTCGAGGCGTTATGGACCATAATTGACCAACACTACTGTTTCTTCAAGGAGAAAGGCATCGACTGGGACGATGTGCACAGGCGCTACTCCGAGCGTGTTTCCGAGCGTATGACCAGCTCCGAACTGTTCGCGCTTATGTCGGAAATGCTCGACGAGCTGAAAGATGGCCACACAAATCTGTCATCGGTTTACGGCACGTCCTATTATCGCCGGTGGTGGTCTGACTATCCGCAGAACTACTCCGAAAGGCTGATTGAGGAGAGCTATTTCAATTTCAACTACCAACAGGCCGGCGGACTGACGTTCGGCATTCTGCCGTCAAACATAGGCTACATACGCTACGCATCATTCTCTATAGCCCCCGGTGAGGGAAATCTTAACTACATTTTCGATTGTCTGGCCGAGTGCGACGGACTGATAATAGATGTGCGCGACAACGGCGGTGGAGAGCTGACCAATGTCGAGAAGCTGGGGCGCCGATTCATCACACAGCGTACTCTCGCCGGCTACATATATCACAAATCAGGCCCCGGACACAATGATTTTTCCGACCCATACGCTTATTACTACGAACCGGCCGAAAAAGGCCACACAATCTGGGGGAAACCGGTGGCCGTTCTGACCAACCGCTCGACTTTCAGCGCAGCCAACAATTTTGTTGCGTTCATGAAGAATCTGCCGCAGGCTGTCATCGTGGGAGCCACGACAGGCGGAGGGTCAGCCATGCCATTCAACTCGGAACTGCCTAACGGCTGGAACATACGTTTCTCGGCCTCGCCGGTACTTGACGCTGAAGGGAAGCACACGGAATTCGGCATCGAACCCACCGAGGGATGCGCCGTAGACATGGATTCTCAGGCAGCTCTCGACGGACACGACACTATACTTGACTTCGCCATCGAACGATTGCTGAAGTAGCCATTGAGCATAAAAGCGGCAGGCCGTGAAGCCTGCCGCTTTCTATTTATTTGTGTTTTCAAGTATTTAGTACTCAATGTGTTGATGAAGCGCCCGAACGACCATGCATTCCGCGAAATCCTCCCTGTTCGGGAGTTCCCGGCGAGATGTTGGGGGTTTCGGGTCTTCTGCCCGGATTGCCGTCAGGATTCTTACCGGGGTTATTAGACGGTTTCGGATTATCAGGCCGCGGTGACGGTGAAGGAGGTGGAGGCGGAGTGTTAGGTCCTCCGGGGGGCGGAGTCCAAATGCCATAACCGGGAGAATAACCACCATCATAGTAGCCGGGAGTATAGTAATCTTCAAGATACATATCAGGCGTGAGCGATGTTGTAGCCCACCATGTTCCACATCCGCTAAGACTCACGCAGAGTGCGATGCCGGACAGTAATATGACGAATTTCGATTTCATTATCGGTGTTTTATATATAAGACAATATTTACAGCAGAAGGTTTAGACACCATATCAAAAAAAATCCGTGTGCACCTCAACGGTGAACTCCGGATTAAAGCCAAAAGGCAAGATTTGAAAATCTTAAATGTTGGCTATGCAACCTAAATTAAAGATTATATTATACTTACATTTCCATTTACCAACTCTGCCTGTTTTCGTTTCACAACGCAATCAGACAGTTCCGATTATAGTTTGTGTATACAAATCGGGATTAGTGTGACAAAATTACAATCCATTTAAATTACTTCCAAATATATTCGATTGTTTTTTGCACCTTTTTGCATTTTTTCTTACAATTATGCAGCAACAGGCGCTTGAGACCGGCGCCTGTTGCATTAATCAGAGCATCAATTTGTAAATCTTGAAGGTGTCTGACTGTGTGAGACGATAGTAGCCGCCTATCTCGTCGCCTTTGTTTTCATGCAGCTTTCTGACAAGCAAAGGAATGTCAGGTTCTGCAATTCCAAGGCCTTCGAAAGTCACAGGCAGACCCATGCTGCTGTAGAATCTGCGTAGTGCGGCTATACCTTCACGCGCGGCGGCTTTGTCGTCGCGCTCGTTTACGCCAAATACCATGCGCGCGAAGCGGGCAGGCTTTGAAGGCGAGTGAACGGCCATAAATGTGAGCCACGCCGGGAACACCACGGCAAGTCCGGCACCGTGAGTGACGCCGTAAACCGCGCTGATTTCATGCTCCATGAAATGACTTACCCAGTCTTCTACACGGCCACAGCCACACACGCCGTTGTGAGCCAGAGTGCCGGCCCACATGATGTTTGCGTGCGACTGATAATCGCAGGCATCGGTCAGAGCCTTGGGGGCTTCCTCTATTATGGCTTTAAGCAGCCCTTCAGAGATATGGTCGGTGGTCGTCACGTCGGTGGTCGGCGAAAAATAGCGTTCCATGATGTGCGCCATCATGTCGGCTATGCCCGATGCGAGCTGAAACGGGGGCAGCGTGAATGTTAGCTCCGGATTGAGTATGGCGAACTTGGGGCGCAGAGCCATATCTGTGCGAAGTGAAATCTTGTGCATACCGTCGATGCGGGTTATAACGGAATTGCCGGAGCCCTCAGAACCGGCGGCGGGAATGGTGAGCACCACTCCTATCGGAAGAGCCTCGGTCATCACGGCTTTTCCGGCATAGAAATCCCAGAAATCACCATCATAGACCACTCCGCCGGCAATGGCCTTGGCTGTGTCGATAGCCGAGCCTCCGCCTACTGCAAGCATTCCGTCCACCTGTTCGCGGCGAGCCAGCGAGATGCCTTCATAGACGCGGTCGTCAGTGGGATTCGGCTTTATGCCTGTAAGCTCAACCCACTCAATACCTTCGGCGCGAAGTGAATCGAAAACACGGTCGAGAAGCCCTGAACGGCGGGCTGAACTTGAACCGCTTACCACCATAATTTTACGGCAACCCATGGCCTTTACCTGAGCGCCGGTCTGCGACTCGGTGGCGGAGCCGAAGATATAGCGCGTGGGGCTGCAATAGCTGAAATTAATCATATCCGAACTACTTTATCTGTTGTTTTAAAAAATTCAGGAGGCCGCGTCAATATATCATTTTGACACGGCCTCCCGGTTGTGATATGTAATGAACTCTGTGGCTGCAATCAGGTCTGCCCCGGGCATTTGCCGACAGTGCCGAACAGAGAAACGCTACACTTGCCTGTTATTCGTTGGCAGGATTCTCCTTGCGGGGTTCGCGAGGTCCGCGGTCGCCACGTTCACGACGGGGTCCGCGGTCATTGCGGTCACCGCGTTCGCGACGCGGGCCACGCTCGGGACGTTCGCCGCGGGGAGCACGCTGAGGTTCAACGTATCCTTCGGGTTTTTCCTGAAGCGCACGCATTGACAGACGGTATTTGCCGGTCTTCTTGTCAATTTCAATGAGCTTAACCTCAACGGTATCGCCTTCCTTAAGGCCTGAAGCCTCCATGTTGTCAAGACGGTTCCATGAGATTTCTGATATATGAAGAAGTCCGTCGCGGTTGGGCATGAACTGCACGAAAGCGCCGAAGTCAAGGATTGAGCGAACAGTGCCGGTGTATACCTTGCCTTCCTCCGGAAGTTCGACGATGGCGTTGATGAGTTCGAGAGCTTTGTCGATTGACGCTTTGTCGGGAGCTGCAACTTCGATATAGCCGCCCTCGTCGATTTCGTCGATTGAGACAACTGCGCCTGATGCTTCCTGAATGCCCTGAATAACCTTTCCGCCCGGGCCGATGACGGCTCCGATGAGGTCTTTGGGTATTATCATGGTGACAATGCGAGGAACATTGGGACGATAGTCTGCGCGGGGTTCGGGGATGGTCTGCTCAATGATGTCGAGTATGTGGAGACGACCCTCACGAGCCTGATTGAGTGCGCGCTCGAGGATTTCATAGCTCAGGCCGTCGCACTTTATATCCATCTGTGTGGCGGTGATGCCTTCACGTGTACCGGTCACCTTAAAGTCCATGTCGCCAAGGTGATCCTCATCGCCTAGGATGTCGCTCAGGATTGCATATTTTGAGCTTTCGGTGTCGGTGATAAGACCCATTGCAATGCCGCTGACGGGGCGTTTCATCTTAACGCCGGCGTCAAGCAGAGCGAGTGTGCCTGCACAGACTGTGGCCATTGAAGAAGAACCGTTCGACTCAAGAATATCACTAACGATTCGGCAAACATAGGGGAAATCGTCGGGGAACATACGTTTGAGGGCGCGGTGGGCAAGATTGCCGTGACCTACCTCGCGTCGGCCTACGCCACGCTGAGCCTTTGCCTCGCCGGTTGAGAAGGGAGGGAAGTTGTAGTGAAGGAGGAAACGCTCGCGACCCTGCGAAAGCACTTCGTCGAGGATTTTCTCATCGAGCTTGGTGCCGAGGGTGACAGTGGAGAGTGACTGTGTCTCGCCGCGGGTGAAGACTGCGGAGCCGTGAGGAGCCTGAAGATAGCCGACCTCGCACCAAATGGGGCGGATATCTGTGGTCTTGCGGCCGTCAAGGCGAATGCCTTCGTCAAGAATGCAACGGCGCACGGCCTCTTTCTCGACGTCGTGATAGTAGCGTTTTACCAACGGAGCCTTTTCATCGCGTTCTTCCTCGGGAAGTGACTCGATGTACTCGTTGCAGATGGCGTCGAAAGAATCCTGGCGCCAGTGCTTGTCGGCGCTACCGGCCTTGGCTATAGCGTAAGCCTTGTCGTAGCATTTGTCGTGAACGTCCTTGCGAAGTTCTTCGTCGTTCACTTCGTGGCAGTATTCGCGCTTTACGGTGGCGTTGGCTTCTTCCGCAAGTTCCATCTGAGCCTTGCACTGCACCTTGATTGCTTCATGTGCGGCTTTGAGTGCGGCGAGAAGGTCAGCTTCGCTGACTTCGTTCATTTCGCCCTCAACCATCATGATGTTGTCATAGGTGGCACCGACCATAAGCTCCATATCGGCTTTTTCAAGCTGCTCAAATGTGGGATCAATGACAAACTCGCCATCGATGCGAGCCACTCGCACCTCGGAAATAGGGCCGTTGAAGGGGATGTCGGAGACAGCAATTGCAGCTGAAGCAGCGAGTCCGGCAAGAGCGTCGGGCATATCAACGCCGTCAGATGAATACATCGTGATGTTCACGAATGTGTCGGCGTGATAGTTGTCGGGGAACAGAGGACGGAGCACGCGGTCGACAAGGCGCGCTGTCAAAATTTCATAATCGGAAGCACGGCCTTCGCGTTTGAGGAAACCTCCGGGGAAACGGCCGGCAGCTGAGAATTTTTCTTTGTATTCTACCTGAAGGGGCATGAAGTCAACACCTTCGCCGGCCTCCTTGGCCGAAACTACGGTTGCAAGAAGCATGGTACCTCCCATGCGCAACTCGACTGCACCATCAGCCTGTTTTGCTAGGCGGCCCGTTTCGAGAGTAATCTCTCGGCCATCGGGCAGAGCGATGGTTTTCTTAATTGGATTCAACATAAAATCTTTGTATTTTCTTATTTCGTCATAATCGTACAAAGATAGCAATTTTTTCGGAGATTATGTTGATTTCTTTACATAATTTTTAACACGGACGCAGCAGAACCATGTAATAAATTTTTAGAGTCGGCGGAAGCAGCGCCACACCATCACGAGAGTGACTGCGGAGGCACAGACATCGGCTGCCGGAAATGACATCCAGATGCCGTCAAGACCAAAAAAGCGGGGCATAAGGAGCAACAGCGGTATTATGAACAGCACCTGACGCGTGAGGCTCAGGAAGATTGACTGCCCGGCTTTGCCTATCGACTGAAGGAAATTGGTGGAAACTATCTGGAATCCTACCATCCAAAAAGCCAACATACATATCTGGAGATAGCGAGCCGTGGAGCTGATGAGTTCCGGGTTATTAAGCAGAGTCGACGATATCGGCGCAGGAATAAATTCGCCTCCGAGGAAGCCCAAAACACATACGATGGTGGAGACGCCCACAGTCAGCATATAAGTACGCCGCAGACGGTGTCGCAGACCGGCGCCATAGTTATAGCCCACAATAGGCTGCATACCCTGACAGATGCCGATGACAACCGAGCATATAAGAGCCGTGAACGTAACGAACACCCCGGCCGATGCAATCGTGCCGGAGTCCTGACCGCCATATTTAAGCAAAGAATTGTTAATCAGTACGTTAATAAAGCATGACGCCACACTGATTAGGCACGGCGCCGCGCCTATAGAGAAGATTGCTTTGATTACGTCCATTCGAAGCCTGTAGATTCCGCGCTTGAAGAATATTTCGCCGTGAGGTTTTACGAAATGGCGCATCACAAACACACACGACACCGCCATGGCTATATCGGTAGCAATCGCGGCGCCTTTTATGCCCCAGCCGAAAACGTAGATAAACAACGGAGCAAGGGCTATATTGACTGCGGCTCCGATTAGCATGGTAATCATGGCCTTGACGGGGAAGCCGGAGGCGCGCATAATGTTGTTGAAAGAGAAGGTGACATTGGTTATCAGCAGTCCGGGCAGCACGTAAAGCATCATGTCGCGGGCATAGGGAAGCGTGTCGGGACGTGCTCCGAACAGCGTGAGAATCTGGTCGATAAAAACCGCAAACATAGTGAGATAGACCGCGCCTATCAACAAGGTCAACACCAGTGAGTTGCCTGTGATGATTTGCGCCAGCCGTATGTTTTTGGCTCCCAGGGCTATGGAGACGCGCGCCGAGGCTCCTGCTCCCACAAGGATTCCGAGGGCCGTGGCGATATTCGTTACCGGGAAGGTGATTGTCAGGCCCGCTATGGCAACATCGCCTACTACGTGGCCTATGAATATGCGGTCAACGATGTTGTAAAGCTGCATCACGACTATGCCAACCACAGCCGGGATGCTGTATCGCCACAGGAGCCGACCGACAGGTTCGGTCGCGAGTCCTGTCAGACGCTGTGATACCGATTCGCCTTTTGCCATATATCAGTTGTGGGCTGCGCTTAAAATGAATGCGCATCAAAACGAGTTTTGACGCGCATCGCATATAGTAGGTTTATGAAGGTCTCCTGAAATTATTTCTGCTGCATCAGTTTTGCGCGTTCAAGGTGCTTCTCAACCGATGCGTTGACATCGCGACTATAGACCGGGAACTCGTCAATTATCTTCTGATAAAGTTTCTCAGCCTCGGCGTAATTCTTTTGAGCCTCATACACACGAGCCAACTTCATCATGAAGAGCGGAGTGTAATAGGTGTTGTCGTCGGACTGGTCAATTGCATCCTTGAATGCTGAAACTGCATCGGGCAGTTTGTCGAGCATCACATAGCAGTCGCCTTTGAGCGAATAGGCAGCGGCACCGATTATGGCGTCATTTGCCGAATAGTCTTTCACTGCGTTGAGAGCATCTTGATATTTACCCTGATTATAAAGGATAATTGCGGCCTGAAGACGAGCACGGTTTCCGGCATCATAGCCGTTTTCAGCGGTCTTCAGATAGAGGTTGAGTGCCAGTGAATCATTGCCGTTAACAATGAGCTCGCGGTCGGCCAGACCGATATTTTCGTTGGCCTTATTGATGCCGGGCTGACGGATTCCAAAAAGATAGAAGAGGATTGCGGCCACAATGACAATAACGACTATTGAGGCTATAGTTATCATTTTACGGCTCTCCTTCAACTTTGCAGGAAGTGAAGTGAGCGAGTCATTCAGGGTATCTATGGAAGTATGGGTTTCCTCTGCTTTTTTATTGTTTTTTGCCATTTTATGATATTGACTGGATAAATGTGTAAAATTCTTGTTAAAGTCGGCAGTCGCCTAACCGAGTTGCAAAATTAATAGTTTTCGGCCAACGCGCAAAAAAAACGCGGATGATTTTTATTTTTATTTGCTATTCTCTAAATTTGCAATATACGTGTAACACTCTTAAACTAAACGTAAATGAAAAACATAGAAATCAAGACCATCATAGAGGAACTCAAACCTGAGGAGCTGTCAGACGCCGACCGCAAACTCGTTGAAGCCGCGCGTGAGGCCACCTCAAGGGCTTACGCGCCATACAGCCGCTTTCATGTAGGCTCCGCCATACTTCTTGACAACGGCGAGGTTGTGACGGGAGCCAATCAGGAAAATGCGGCATTCTCCTCGGGCACGTGCGCCGAACGGTCGGCCTGCTTCTATGCCGGCGCCCGATATCCGGGCGTGGCTTTCAGGAAAATTGCCATAGCCGCTGTGGGCACCGACGGCAAGGCTGTGGAACAGCCCATTCCGCCGTGCGGCTCATGCCGTCAAGCACTACTGGAATATGAGACTCTGGCGGGCCACGATGTTGAAGTGCTTCTAACGGGAGCCGACAAAGTCTACCGGCTTCCCTCAATCCGCTCTCTGCTGCCTCTAAGCTTCAGCACATTCTGAAAGCCTGATGCGCCGAGCGGCGTTTGCTGCTGACATTAGGTTCTAAAACTTCTGCATATCGACAAGGCGGCTGTAGTAGCCGTCAAGTTTAATCAGTTCGTCATGGGTACCGCGTTCCACGATGCGCCCCTCATGAAGCACGCAAATCAGGTCGGCATTGCGGATGGTCGAGAGGCGGTGGGCTATGACGAGCGTCGTACGGTCTGCCATCAGACGGTCAAGAGCCTCCTGTACCACTTTCTCGCTCTCGCTGTCAAGTGCCGAGGTGGCCTCGTCAAGAATAAGCATAGGGGGATTCTTCAGAATGGCGCGAGCTATTGACAAACGCTGACGCTGACCACCCGACAGACGGCAACCGCGGTCACCGATGTTGGTGTCGTAGCCTTGCTCGGTCTCCATTATGAATTCATGGGCGTTGGCTATTTTGGCGGCCTCCACAACCTGCTCCATCGTAGCGTTTTCCACCCCGAAAGCTATATTATTGAATATAGTGTCATTAAACAGAATCGCTTCCTGATTGACATTACCCATGAAGGAACGCAACGAGTAGACGCGCATATCGCGGACGTCAACACCGTCCACCGTAATTGAGCCTTTATCAACATCATAGAAGCGCGGAAGGAGGTCGGCAAGCGTTGATTTTCCCGAGCCTGACTGTCCTACGAGTGCCACTGTCGACCCGGCCGGAATGTCGAGGGTTATTCCGTGAAGCACCTCATTGTTGCCATAGCTAAAGCTGACATCATTATAGTGGACGTGACCCTTCAGGCTGTTGATTTCCACCGGTTTGGCGGGGTCTTTTATCGGGTTGTCAGCATTAAGAATTTTGTCGATTCGTTCCATTGAGGCAAGACCTTTCTGGATTGAATAGACTGCCTTCGAAAGTTCCTTGGCTGGATTGATGATGTTATAGAATATCACCAGATAATAGATGAACGAGGCGGCGTTCATCGACGATGCGCCGCTCAGAATCAGCGAGCCGCCGAACCACAGCACTATGGCTATGGCAGTGGTGCCGAGAAACTCGCTCATGGGGTGAGCCAACGACTGGCGGCGAGCCACCTTGTTGCTCAGTGTGTAGAACACCTGATTTTCCCTGCGGAAGCGGTCACGCACCTTGTCTTCGGCATTGAAAGCTTTGATGATGCGGAGTCCGCCGAGGGTCTCCTCAATGTTAGACATGAGCACACCCCACTGGTTCTGGTTCTCAAGCGATTTGCGTTTCAGCTTCTTGCCGACCTTGCCCATTATGGTGCCGGCTATGGGGAGGAGTATCAGGACAAAAACTGTAAGCTGCCACGAGATGACACACATCATAACAAGGCAGACAATAATCATTATGGGGTTCTTGAAGAACATATCAAGCGACGCCATGATAGAGTTCTCGATTTCTGCCACGTCGCCCGACATACGGGCCATGACATCGCCCTTGCGCTCGGAGGTGAAGAAAGAAATTGGCAGGCGCACGATTTTGGCATACATGAAATTGCGTATGTCGCGCACGATGCCGGAGCGCATCGGTATGATGAAGTAGGAACTCAGATAAGTCACTCCGGTTTTCAGAAGCGTCATCAGCACGAGGGCAGTGGCAAGCAAAGCGAGCGTGGCCGACTGGCCGAACTGGGCTATAGCCTCCTGAATATAGTAATAGAAGTTGTTGACCACCACCTCTTTGAAGGAGTCGGTGCCGAGAGCCATATATTCGTAATGCACTTCATTAACCTGAAAGAGCATTTCAAGAATGGGAATGACCAGTGCGAATGAGAACAGTGTAAGAAAAGCGGCGAGAATATTGAAGAAAATATTGAGCGCCAGATATTTCTTATAGGGAGGGACGAAACGCCGGAGTATTTTGAAGAATTCTTTCATAGGCAGTAGGCAGTCAGATAATGTTAAACCGCCGCGCTGTCGCGAGTAATAAAAAATTAATATTAATTAACGGACTATTTTACAAGCTCCATTCCGGCGAGAATGGCTTTCTCGTTGGCAGGAATTAGTTTGTGATGACGTTCTGGCAAAGCCTTCTTCAGGCCGAGGAGCACATTTTCGAGGCTCACCATGGGGCGCAGTTTGAGGAGCGCGCCGAGAAGCACCATATTGTAGCCCTTGGGGTTGCCGAGTGCGATTGTGGCGTCCATGGCGTCGACAGACACCACGGTTATGTCAGTGCGGGTCGGCAGGTGATGAATGCCGTTGGGGTCGTAAATTAGCAGACCGCCGGGCTTAACGTGGCTCTCGAATTTGTCGAGGCTCTGCTGGTTGAGTATCACCGCAATGTCAACAGTGTCAACTATAGGCGATGAAATGCGGTCGTCGGAAAGAATGACAGTGACGTTGGCTGTGCCTCCACGCTGTTCGGGGCCATAGGAGGGCATCCATGTTACTTCCAGATTATTCATCAGGGCGGCGTAGGCCAAAATCTTGCCCATCGATAGCACACCCTGACCACCGAAGCCGGCTATTACGATTTCTTCTTTCATTGCTGCTTACTTCTTGACGTCGGCTTTCTTAAGGTCGCCGAGAGGATATTTTTCAAACATATTTTCTTCCATCCAATGGTTTGCGGCCTCAGGCGACATCTTCCAGCCCGAGTTGCAGGTGGAGACAATCTCAACTACCGAAGTACCCTTGTGAGAGATGGAGTTTTGAATAGCTTCTTTGATGGCGGCTTTGGCCTTGCGCACTGCAGCGGGAGTATGGACTGCCTGACGGGTCACATAGCAGGTGCCGTCGAGCTGTGCCAGCAGGTTGCCAATGGAAAGCGGGAAGCCGTTGAGGTCGGGACGGCGTCCGTAAGGAGAGGTAGCCGTTTTCTGACCTTCAAGCGTGGTCGGCGCCATCTGGCCGCCGGTCATGCCGTAGATGGCATTGTTGATGAATATGATGGCTATGTCTTCGCCACGGTTGGCGGCATGGATTGTCTCGGCCGTGCCGATTGCAGCAAGGTCGCCGTCGCCCTGATAGGTGAACACAGCTTTATCGGGATTCAGTCGCTTGATGGCCGTGGCGAGAGCAGGCGCACGTCCGTGGGCGGCCTCTACCCAGTCAATGTCGATATAGTTGTATGCAAACACCGCGCACCCCACTGGAGCAACTCCGATAGTGGTTTCGCGGATGCCGAGTTCGTCAATCACCTCGGCTATTATCTTGTGAACCACGCCGTGACTGCAACCGGGACAATAGTGCATGATGTTGTCGCTCAACAGCGCCGGTCGCGCGTAAACACGGTTTTTAGGGTCGATTATATCTTTCAGTTCCATAATTCCAGCGGATTAGGATAAGAATTCTTTATTCAACGCGTCAAGTATTTCCTGAGGATTGGGCACGATGCCTCCGAGACGACCGAAATGGCGCACGGGCACTTTGTCATGAACGGCGAGGCGCACGTCCTCAATCATTTGGCCGGCGTTAAGCTCGGCCACCAGAATACCTTTGACATCAGCCGCCATCTCTTCGATGGCCTTGTAGGGGAACGGCCACAGCGTGATGGGGCGTATTAAGCCTACTTTAATGCCTGCCTTGCGCGCTTCTTCTATTGACTTCAACGCAATTCGCGCCATTGAGCCGAAGGCCACTATCAGATAGTCGGCATCGTCGGTGTAGAGAGCTTCATAACGCACCTCGTTTTTCTCAATCTCTCTATAGGTACGCTGAAAGCGTTCGTTGTTCTTCTCCATTATTGCCGAGTCAAGCTCAAGCGAGGTCACAACATTATGCTTGCGGCCTTTTGCGCCGGTAAGAGCCCACGGACACTCGCGACGTATCTGCTCCTCTGTACGGCGTGGGCGCTGGGCGGGGAGCACCACTTTTTCCATCATTTGGCCGACAACGCCGTCTGCCAGAATCATGGTCGGAGTAAGATATTTAAACGAGAGGTCAAAGCCGAGCCACACAAAATCAGCCATTTCCTGAACCGTTGAGGGGGCAAGCACTATCAGGCGATAGTCGCCGTGGCCTCCTCCCTTGGTAGCCTGAAAATAGTCGGACTGCGAGGGGTGGATTGTGCCGAGCCCGGGGCCGCCGCGCATCACATTGACAATGAGTGCGGGAAGCTCGGATGCTGCAAGATATGATATACCCTCCTGCATCAGCGAGATGCCGGGGCTTGAAGATGATGTCATGACTGCTTTGCCGGTAGCGGCTCCACCATAGACCATATTAATTGATGAGATTTCACTCTCTGCTTGAAGCACCACCATGCCGGTTGTCTCCCAGGGCATCTCAGCCTCGAGAGTCTCGAGAATCTCTGACTGCGGGGTGATGGGATAACCGAAGTAACCGTCGGCACCATAACGGATGGCGGCATGGGCGATCGCTTCATTGCCCTTCATCAGTCTTACTTCTTCGTTCATCTGTGAATTATTTATAGCGTGTTAGGTCAGCCTTCTTTATTTACCACACGGTAGACTTCTATGCAGGCATCAGGACAAACAGATGCACACGCAGCACATCCGATGCACGCTGTCGGGTTAGACATATAAGCAAAATGATAGCCGCGGTCGTTGACCTCTTTTTCTTTGAGTGACAACACGTCTTTCGGACAAGACACCACACAGAGGTTGCACCCTTTACAACGGGCTTCATCAACAGTGACGGCTCCGAATACCTTTACCATAACAGGACAGGAATGATTTAACAATTGATTTACTATGCAAAAGTAATAAAAGTTATTGAATAAACATCTTTTTAACACCTCCTTAACCTTTGGCACAATCCATTGCCAAATGCGCAATAAGTGCAAAGATTATCGCAACCGTATGATTATACAAATATAATTACTATTTTTGCGTATATAAATAAAGATAAGCCAATATCGAACAATTATGAAATTAATATCTGCAATAGCCGCAGCCACAGCGGCTTTCACATTGTGCACATTCAAAGCCGATGCCTGCACAAGCCTCATAGCCGCAAAGGGCGCTACAGCCGACGGCAGTGTCATGATAACATACGCCGCCGACTCCCACAGTCTCTACGGCGAGCTCTACAACCAGCCGGCAGCCGACCATCAGCCCGGTGAAACACGCAAAATAGTCGACTGGGATTCAGGACGGTATCTCGGAGAAATACCCGAAGTTGCCCACACCTACGCCACCATAGGCAACATGAACGAACACGGCCTCACCATTGCCGAAAGCACGTGGGGAGGCCGTACAGAGCTTGAAGGCTCCGGAATTATTGACTACGGCTCACTCATCTACATAACCCTGCAGCGCGCACGCACCGCCCGCGAGGCCATCGACGTTATGACCGGCCTTGTCAGGGATTACGGCTATGCCAGCGAGGGAGAATCGTTCTCAATAGCCGACCCCGATGAAGCATGGATAATGGAGCTTATCGGCAAGGGTAAAACCGACAAAGGAGCCGTGTGGGTGGCACGCCGTGTGCCCGACGGCTACATTTCGGGCCACGCCAACCACTCCAGAATACACCGTTTCCCGCTCAACGACCCGGAAACACTCTACTCGCCCGATGTGATTGATTTCGCTCGCAAACAAGGCTATTTCAATGGACCCGACAGCGATTTCAGCTTCTCCAGAGCCTACGCCATCACCGATTTTGGAGCACTCAGAGGCTGCGACGCCCGCGTCTGGGCCTACTACCGCAAATTTGCCGGCGACAGCATGGACAGCTATCTGCCGTGGATAAACAATGCCGAAGGTGAAGTCCTTCCCCTTTGGGTCAAGCCCGAAAAAACACTGACCGCCACCGACCTTAAATGGATGATGCGCGACCACTTCGAGGACACTCCGTTCGACATGACCAAGGACATAGGCGCAGGGCCATACAAAGTGCCTTACCGCTGGCGACCGATGGAGTTCACCGTCGACTCGGTCAGCTACGTCAACGAACGTGCAATCGCCACCCAGCAGACAGGCTTCTCCTTTGTAGCAAATATGCGCGCCGACCGCCCCGACTACATGAAGGGCCTCCTATGGTTCGGAACCGACGACGCCAACACTTGCGTCTACCTCCCCATATACTGCGCCGTGGCCACCCCGCCCCATCAGCTCGCTCATGGCAACGGCGACATGAACACACTTTCATGGGACGCCAACTTCTGGGTGAATAATTACGTAGCAAATCAGGCCTACAACCGATACTCTCAGATGATTCCCGACATTCGCCGCGTACAGAAAGAGCTTGAGGACGCCATTGACCGCGACGTGGCCGTGGCCGAGGAACAGGTGCCCGCTTTTCAGGAAGAAGACGCCCGCATCCTTCTGCAGCAGCTCGCCGAGATATGGGCCGAGGCCGCCACTACACGCTACAAGCAACTCGGCGACTATCTTCTGGTGAAATATATGGACGGCAATGTCAAGCGCGAGGATGAAAACGGATTCATGCGCACCGAAACCGGAATGCCGGCCTACCCCACTTTCCCGGGATATGACGAGCGATACTATCGCTCGATAGCCAATGATGCCGGCGACCGCCTGCGCGTAGTGCAGCCCACAGGAACGGCACACTGATACAGCAACTACTTTACACTACTTAAAAAACAGGACATACTAAAATAGCACGCACGGAATCGCAGCTCGGAGGGCTGACTCTTCTCGGAAACAACGCCACAGAAGACCCTGACCGCTATTCGCCCGAGGTGCTTGAGACATTCGTCACTGAATAGACTTGACCATGAAAGCCTTAAAAATTTACGGCAACGCCATAAATGACCGATTCATAGAAGAAGCCGTCGATGCCCTCCGCGACGGCAAGCTCATAATCTATCCCACCGACACGCTCTATGCCATAGGCTGCGACGCGCTAAACAGCCGTGCCGTGGAAAAAACCTGCCACATTAAGGGCATCAATCCCAAAAAGCAGAACCTTGCCATCTGCTGCAGCTCGGTCTCCCAGGCCGCATCCTATGCTAAAATCGACAACCGCGCGTTCGACATTCTGCGACGCGCCCTGCCCGGCCCGTTCACCTTCATTCTACCTGCATCACCGTCGCTCCCCAAAGTGTTCAAAGACCGCAAAGAGGTGGGCATAAGGGTTCCCGATGACCCCGTGGCACGCCGTCTGGCCGAAGAACTCGGCAATCCGCTGCTCACAACAACCATAGAGCTTGACGGAATCGCGGACGCCGACGACGACCTCGCACAGATAGCCACCATGGAAATAGCCCTGAAATATGACTCCGACATTGACCTCTGCATTGACGCCGGAAGCCGCGGCATAGTTCCGTCAACAATCATCGACCTCACCGACTCGTCAAATCCCGTTGTCATCCGTCAGGGTAAAGGAACAATTGAATAAAAAAATATGTTGTAAAACATATTTTTTGATATAATGCTGATTAGCAACTCGTTAACCCAAAGATTTAACTAAATTTCGGGGCGTTCACATTTTTTAAAACAGCTTGATTTTCAATTGGCTTTGTTTTTTTGTAACTTTGAACATCTGAAAGACAGACGCCGACCCGCGGAGCATTATCACCATAATTCATCCGGCGAAACGCGAAGTCAAAAGAGCATATCATCATTATAATCAGTCATCTATGAATCAAACTCTTGTCATAATCAAGCCATCAGGCGTGCAGCGCAACCTCATTGGTCCCATCATTGAGCGTTTCCAGCGTAAGGGTCTTATAATAGCCGGACTGAAAATGATGCAGCTTGATGAAAAATTATTGCGCGAGCATTATTCTCATCTGGTTGAGCGCCCCTTCTTCCCCTCCATACTGCGGTCGATGATGGCTTGCCCGGTCATAGTAATGTGTCTTAAGGGCGTCGACGCTGTGGCCGTGGTAAGAGCTATGACAGGCGTCACCAATTCGCGCAACGCTGCCCCCGGCACCATACGCGGCGACTTCGGAATGAGCGGTCAGGAAAACATCATCCATGCTTCCGACTCGCCCGAAAACGGCATTATCGAAACCAATCGTTTCTTTAAAGCCGATGAAATCTTTGACTACACACCCGTTGCCATGAACTTCACATACTCGGCAGACGAACTTAAATAATTAACCACAAAAGCTTTCTCTCTCTAACCATACCTTAGAAATGCAGCTAAAACCTCTCAGAAAAACATTATCACTCATCGCAGCCGCTATCGGACTGACAGCCCTGGCCGACGCACCGGCCTACCGTCTGCCCGATGTTCATACCGACCTCCAAAACGACCTCATTGCCAATCAGGTTAATATTGGCAACCAGATACACGTCGATGCCACTCAGTCATTCCTCGACAATATTTTCAACGAAGAGGAAGAGCCTGAAGCCGACATTTACACCGAAGGTTGGGACTCGCGCTCAGTCAATCCGTTCAAACCCGAGGACGTGCCCTATTCGCAGGAAATCAATGTGGCCGACTTCTGTATGCCCCACCCCGGTTATATCACCTCGCCTTACGGCTACCGCAAACGCTTCCGCCGTATGCACAAAGGAGTTGACATCAAAGTCTATGTGGGCGACACCATCCGCGCCGCATTCGACGGTCGCGTACGCCTGACAAACTATGAACGCCGCGGTTACGGCTACTATGTGATACTGCGCCACACCAACAGCCTGGAGACCGTCTACGGCCACCTCTCTCGCTTCCTCGTTGAAGAAGGCGACTATGTGAAAGCCGGAACCCCCATTGCACTCGGAGGCAACACAGGCCGCTCCACCGGCCCCCACCTGCATTTCGAGACCCGCTTCTACGGCTACGCCATCAACCCCGCAGCCATCTTCGACTTCGCCAACCAGACCGTACACACCGACACCTATACATTCACAAAGGACACCTATCAGGACGCACGCAACTATGACCCGGCAGCCAACTCACAGTACGCAGCCCATTTCAATCAGACACACCCGCGTCCTGCCGCATCGTCGGTGACATCGCAGTCAGGCTCCGACCGCCCGGCCACTACCTACCGCGTGAAGAAAGGCGATACCCTCAGCAAAATCGCAGCACGCAACGGCGTAACCGTGCGCCAACTCTGCCGTCTTAACGACCTCAGAACTTCAAGCAAAATAAAGCCCGGACAACGCCTGAGACTACGCTGATAAAGAAACCCTGTCAAGAAAAAATAATCAGGCCGGAGGCTAAGCTTCCGGCCTGATTATTTTATAACGTAATACCATCATAAAAAAAATAGAGCAAAGGAACAATAATCAGAAAAAGTTTGTAACTTTGCAACAAGCAAACGCGGCAGTAGCTCAGTTGGTAGAGCTTCGGCTTCCCAAGCCGAAGGTCGCGGGTTCGAGCCCCGTCTGCCGCTCAAATCATCAAGGGGCTGTGTCAAATCTTCTGACACAGCCCCTTGAATGTGTGGGCGAAGATGGATTCGAACCACCGAAGGTATAAACCAGCAGATTTACAGTCTGCCCCATTTGGCCACTCTGGTATTCGCCCGTATTGCCGATGGTTCTACCGCAATAGCCTGTCGGCACAAATAATTGTTGATACAAAGTTAAGCAATCTGCCGGAAAGTCACAAATTTTCGGGCAAAATTCATCAAAATAAGAGGTAATCCGGCAATCAGACCGCGATTACATATTCTTCACCTTTTCGGCGAAAGCGTGCATAAGTATGGCAGCTTCTGCGGCCTCGGTGCCTTTGTTGCCGAGCTTGCCACCTGCGCGGTCGAGAGCATCCTGCTCGCAGTCGACGGTCAGCACGCCGAATATCACAGGAATGTCGCAGTCAGCATTCAGAGCCGTAATGCCCTGCGTCACAGACTGGCATACATAGTCAAAATGGGGTGTGCCGCCACGGATGACGCAGCCGAAAACGATAACGGCGTCATAGAGCGACGATTCAATGAGTTGCGAGGCTCCGAACGTAAGCTCTACTGCTCCGGGAACTTCAAAAACATCGACATTCTCTGCAGGGACGCCCTGCGATTTGAAAACTTCAAGAGCGCCGTCGGTAAGCGCCGAGGTGATGTGGCCGTTCCACTGTGCTTTGACGATGGCCACACGAATATCTTTACATTCCGGGAGCTTCTGACGCGGAGCTGCGCCGGCCAATGATGTTGACATAATTTACAAGCTGATTAATATATTAATTAATGTGTCGACCACCGTCATCGTACGGTCCGACTGTTTAGGAGCATCTCCAAACGACACGGCATGAGCCTCGTCGGGCGTGCCTTCGATGGCCACCATCGATTTGCAGTAGTAGCTCACCTGGTCGCGGTAGGCCCGCGCCGAATCCGATGTGTCGTAAAGTATGGGCAAGTCCTTGGGCAGGCTCACGAGAAGCGATGTCATTTCGAGATTCTCAAACACCTGCGGCATAACCTTCGTGATGCGATTTATGCGCATATCGGCCACCGAGGGCACATAGACCATTGTCGCTCCGGATTCCGAAGCGTAACTGAGAAAAGAGAGCAGAGGCTTGCGGATGCGCGGGTCAAGTGAGTAATAACCTCCGAACAGCACGACATCCTCAGCTTCTATTCTCGGCCATGCTATGTCGAATCCGTCATGCTGAGGCCAGCAGTCGTAGCGCTGCAGGCGGTTGCCGAGCATAACCCTTACGGGCGACTGTCCACAGTCAAAATGGTCGCAGTCGGAAATGTCGACACCGGCGTCCGTGAGTTCGCCTGCAATAAGGCGTCCTATCGGGTCAAGCCCGAGTTCGGAAAGAAAACTGACGGAATAGCCTGCCCGCGAGAGTCGGCAGGCTATCTTAAGAAAGATGCCTCCCGGAGTGGCGTTGGCCGACATATCAGACTGAAGAATCACATCGAGGGTGGACTCTCCCAGTATATAATATTTTCTCATACTAAATTATTTTACTTCTTCACGTGACAGATGCCCGAGATAGCCTCCATGGTGGCGTTTGGCATAGTCGGCGCGTGTGAAGCTCGTGAGCCGCATGACATTCACCACCAGCACATCGCCTATCACGGTCATCATGGTGGTGGAAGTGGTGGGCGTCAGTCCGAGCGGACAGACCTCAGGCGCGCCTCCCGTAAGTAGCGTGACGTTGGCATCGGCCGCGAGCGGACTCTCGGGATTGCCCGTTATGACTATAAACGGCAACTGCGGGTAGAGGTTGCGTGCAAGCTCCACAAGCTGTATGATTTCGCGTGTCTTGCCTGAATTGGAGATGAGAAGCATCACATCGTCAGCTTGAATTATGCCAAGGTCGCCGTGCTGCGCCTCTGAGGGATGGAGATTAACAGAGGGGGTGCCGGTCGACGAAAAAGTTGTGGCGATGTTCATCGCTATCTGGCCTGCTTTTCCCATTCCGGAGGTCACGAGCTTACCCTTGCGGCGATGAACGTGTTCTATAATCAGCTCTACCGCTTTTTCATAATCATCGGTTACCGGTATCGCAAGCACTGCCTCGGCCTCAGCCTTGAGGATTTGACGCATCGACTCTTTTATTGAGTTCATAGACTGTTCTGAACTTTATTGAATGATAAATTATATGCAAATTTAATAATTCTTTCTCAGATTACGTCCTTCAAAGGCCTCTATCTGCGACACAAGCTCTTCTGGCAGAGTGGTGCCGGAAGCAGTGCGCGGGTCGAAGCCGGCCAGAACGGTGCGTCCTATGCATTTGACATCGCCTGTCGACGGATTGACTATGCGCTGCTCCATGCGCAGGCTGTGGGTGGATACCGAGCTTACCCGCGTAATAACGCTCAGTGGCTCGTTGAAATAGGCAGGAGAGAAAAAGTCGCAGTTGATATTGACAATGGCGAGCGATAGGCCGCCAAGCTCCACGCGCTGACCGGTGGAACGGATGAAATAATCTGCCTTGCCGAGGTCCATGAACTGCATATAGACGCTGTTGTTGATATGGCCGAGAATGTCAATGTCGCTGAAACGCGCCTGAAGTTTCAGCTCATGAAAGAAAGCGTGGTCTGTAGCCGGAACCTTAGGGTTAGGGCAGTCGGGAAATTGCAAAGGTTGTTTCATAAATCAGTGGATTTCAACATCTTTAATAACTTCACTACCGAGGCGTTGGTTGATGGCCTCAACGATGCGCCGGCGCATGAACATAAGCTCGTTTTTTAGCGGGCCCGAGGTGAGATAAACGTGCATTACGCCGTCGGGAGTCACATAGCGGCGCGCCGTGTAGCGATTGACTCCGCTCCCCACCACTTCCGGCCACATATAAGAGGCTCGCTGACGCATGGCCTGCGGGCCGCAGTCGCCGCTCTGAAGCACGTTTTCTATTATCTGTCCTATAAGCAGTGGCTCTGTGCGTTTCATGTTCAGTGGAGAGTAAATGTGCCGTTTTCAACGCTCCACAGGCTGTGGCTGTCGTTGCGCTGGTTCATTATGTAGTCAAGATGGTCGCGGTTGGTGTCGGTGATAAATATCTGCCCGAATGAATCGTTGCTCACGATATCTACGATGTTGGCCACACGGTCGGCGTCAAGTTTATCGAAAATGTCGTCGAGCAACAGCAGAGGGGGCATTCCGATGGAGTCGCGCAGGTGGCCGTACTGGGCCAGGCGCATCGCAATGGTAAATGTCTTCGACTGACCCTGCGAGGCAGTGGTGCGCACCGGCAGACCGTTGAGCGTGAGCACGAGGTCGTCGCGGTGAGGGCCGGTTGAGGTATAGCCCAGAATCAGGTCACGCCTGCGGTTGCGCTCCAGAAGTTCGGCCAGAGGAGCGCGGTCGCGCAGAATCTGCGAGGCCAGTTCCATGTGCGGTTCCTCCTGTGTGCGGGCTATCTCCCGGTAATATTGTCCGAACGATTCGGAGAACGAGCTAATAAGGGCCGTGCGAGCCGAGGTGATGGTTTCGGCCGCATCGCTCATGCGCATTTCCAACACCTCGTAAAGTCCGGCATTGTCGGCCTGGTCTCGCAGCAGTCGGTTGCGCTGCTGAAGCAGTTCGCCGTAAGTAATCAGCGCCTCAAGATAGAGCGGACTATCCTGCGAAATTATCATATCGAGAAAACGGCGGCGGTCCTCAGGGGCTCCGCTGACTATATCCATATCGCGTGGCGACACCATCACAAGCGGAAACAAGCCAATATGCTCGCGTATGCGCTGATACTCCTTACTCTGCCTCTTGAACGATTTTCGCCGCCCGGGAACGATGCCGAGGCTGAGCTGCTCCGATTGTCCGCGGCGCACATAGTCGGCGCGCACGGTGGTGAACGTTTCTCCATGGCGTATGAGCTGCGAGTCGGTCATACCTGAGAAACTGCGGCAGAAACTCATGTAGTATATGGCATCCAGGAGGTTGCTCTTGCCCATTCCGTTGCGTCCGAGGAAAGCGTTGAGATTGGGGCTGAACGAAAGCGACGCCGACGGGATGTTCTTGAAGTTGGTGATTTCTATATGCCCGAGTATCATAATTTTTGGAGAGTCTTTGTGAAATTTATGCATTCAGGCATCTCCCATGCGTAATGGCTCACGAAAATCAGGGTCATGGGGTACTGGCCGGGATACGCGTCGGAACGTGCCGCGAAGTAATTGATGAGCGCGCGCACCGCTTTTGCACGAGCATAGTCAAGACCGTGCAGAGGCTCGTCGAGAATGAGCAGGCGGGGCTGCTTGATGAATGTGCGCGCCAGGAGCACCATCTGCCGCTCGCCCGAGGAAAGCGTCGTGAAACGTCTGTCGGCCAGATGTTCGAGATGCAGAATGTTCAGCCACTGAGCTGCCAGCGCCCTTTGAGCGTCCGACAGGCGCGCGAACTGGCCCGTGGTGTCGTTCAGACCTTGCGCCACTATCGTGAGCACATTGGGCGCGGTATTGAAATAGAGCGTCATTTCAGGCGATATATACCCTATGCGGCGTTTTATTTCCCAAATGGATTCTCCGGAGCCGCGCTGCCGATCGAAAAGAGTGATATCGTTTGAGTAAGCCTTCGGATTGTCGGCCGTGATTAGGCTCAGCAGCGTTGACTTGCCGGAGCCGTTGGGGCCGGAAAGCGCCCACCGCTGACAGTCGCGAATCTCCCAGTCGAGCTCCGAGATAACCTTGCGCGAGCCATAGCTGACATTGCACGCCTTCATGCTGACCACGACATCGACAGGCGCGCAATCCTTCCCGGATGGCGCAGGCACCGACGACACGTCGACAGCGAAATCAAAAAGATAGAAAAGCGAGCGGCGAAGCTCTCTGACTGACGAGAACGACGTGACAGGTTCTCCGATTTTCATATTCGATATCGGCACTACCGAATCTATGCAATCAGGCACATCATCCGGATTGGCCACAAGAAGCACCACGGTGATTCCGTCTTTGCGCAACGCAGCTATTGCCTCATTGAGCAGTGCACGCGAGGGTGCGTCGAGACCGATGTAGGGATTGTCAAGTATGAGAACGTCTGTTTCTTCAGACAATGCGTTGATTATAAGCGTCTTCCTGAGTTCTCCCGACGACAGAAAATTGATTTTGCGTGATTCTACCAAACCCAGGTTGAACAACCGCGAAAAACGCTGCCAGCGCTCTGTTGATATTTTTTCGCCGAAGACTTCCGCCACCGTTGGCACCTCATCGTTCATCGACGACTCATAGCGCTGCTGATAGTATTCCACCGATGCTCCGGCAAGCGAATGGATGTCGGAAAACTCAATCTTTCTGACCGCCGGTTTTTCAAGATTCGACGAGAGACGGTTGGTGCGGAAATTCCACCCTTTTTCAAGAATATTGCCGAGCGTTGACTTTCCGGAGCCGTTGGCACCGATTACAGCGGTCACACCCGGTCCTATCACAGCCTTACTCGGATTGTCGAGCTCGGTTCCCTGATAATAGAGTTTATCGCTAAGTAGTTCTATATACGGATTATTCTTAACCATTACATTTAGATTTTATCGGGAATACCGACCAATGAGACCGCCATTGCGAAAAGCACCGCAAAAAGGAGCATATTCATTGACGTAAGCCCGAGAAGCGGATTAAGGGCCGAGCCGGTGCGGCGCGTCATCATGCGCCATATCAGAGAATGCAATACAAGATAAATCACAGGCACGGCAAACGTCCATACCGGCAGAAGCATGAAAAGCGGAACGAGCATGGCAATAGCCATGAATCCGTCAAGCAGATAGAGCGTCAGCGACATCCCGGGGCCGAACTTGGTTGTCAGCGTATGCTTCCCGACGGCATAATCATCGGCATAATCGCGGTAATTGTTAATAATCAGCACATTGGCACCCATCAGGCCGAGACTGAAGCCTCCTATCCACACTATTGACGGCACCTGGCTGCACATGACATAGAATGTGCCGGCCACCGGCACAAGACCGAAGAACACCACGACAGCCACTTCGCCGAGGCAATGATGAGACAGCGGATAAGGGCCGGCAGAATAGAAAAACACTCCGGCGGCGACGAACAGTCCCACAGCAATCAGGCCCCAACCGCCGTAGGGTATGAGCAGACAGCCTACGGCACAGGCCAGCGCGAGCGTGGCTATCGTGGCCGTGAGCATCGCACGCGGCGAGATGTCACCTTCAGTGACACCGCGCCGCGGCCCCTCGCGCCCCGGCTTATCAAGGCCGCCCCGGTAATCGAAATATTCATTAGCAAAATTGGAGGCAATCTGAGCCAACACCGCAAACACCAAACAGATAACAGCCGGCACCGTCTTAAAGACGCCGGCAAGCGAGGCAAAGGCAGCCCCCGTGAGTACTCCGGCCACTGCCACCGGAAGTGTGCGCAGGCGCATGGCCTCTATCCATGGATTCGTCATAATTCAATCGTTTGTGTACATCCGCAAAGTTACTAATTTTCTTTAATACTGACTAAGAGCCGCTTCGACAAAAAGAGCCTGAAAGCAATTTTTGACAAATGGCTGAAATTGTTCGACAAAATGAATGGAATTTGCTATTTTTGCGAAGAATTATTAACGCAACCACATATCATGAAACCAATCAAATTCAGTCTGTTTGGTGTGTTGTCAGTAGTCGGTATGACAGCCTTAGCCCAGACAAACAGTATTTCCACCACTACGCCGCTCGGCAGCGATGTGACCGTTACGGCCATCACCGATAACATCCTGAGAGTAACCAACATTCCGACAGGCAGCACTGTGCCCGAATCACGCACCACCGTAAGCGGTCTTAAGCCGCAGGGCGAAGTACACACGAGCGAAGTCGGCGGAGGCAAGATGCTCAGCACCGCCACCGGACTCCGTGCCATGCTACACGACCAGACCGGAGCCGTAGCCATTTACGGTGGCAACGGCCGTTCGGTCAGCGACCGCGGCTTCCGCTACCTGAGCAAAGACGGCTTCTTCGCACTGTCGCTCACGACTTCCGGCAACGAATCGTTTTACGGCGCCGGCGAACGCGGCCATGCCATAAATCTCACAGGCGACACCCTGGTGATGTACAACAAAGCCTCCTACGGCTACGACAAGCAGGATTCGCGCTCCAACCGCCTGAACATCACGATGCCTTTGGTGATATCCTCCAAAGGCTATGCCCTGCTTTTCGACGACTATGCCGCCGCCGAGCTCATACTGAACAATCCGCTGGAATACGTCACCGAATCTGATGACCCCATCACCTATTACTACATCAACGGAACAGGCTCCATAGAGTCGACCGTCCGCGAACTGTCAGTGCTCACCGGACGCCAGCCCATAGCGCCTTTCTGGGCATTAGGCTACATCACATCGCGTTACGGCTACCGCACTCAGCAGCAGGCAGTCAACGCCGTCGATTCGCTGAAGACAGCCGGCTATCCGCTTGACGGCATCGTGCTTGACCATTTCTGGTTCGGCGAAGGAGAGGATATGGGCGTACTCGACTGGGATACCGAAGCTTTCCCCGACCCCGACAAAATGCTCTCCGACTTCAAAGACCGCGACATCAACACCATAATAATTACCGAACCTTTCGTGCTCAAGAACCGTAAAGGGAAAAACAACTATGAATATCTTGACGAACACCGCATGATGGCCCGCGACAGCGCCGGCAACACCGGCGGCGTAAGCATCTGGGTCGGCGATGGCGGCCTGATTGATGTAACGAATCCGGAAACTCGCCAATGGTACAAGAACATCTATCGCAAAAACACCGAGCGCGGAGTCACCGGATGGTGGGGCGACCTCGGCGAGCCCGAAATGCATCCCGATTCACTCGTGCACTACAACGGCAAAACCGCACGCCAATATCACAACCTTTACGGCAACGACTGGGCCTCAATCGTTTCAGAACTTTTTGAAGAAGATTACCCCGACACACGCCTTTTCTCGCTGATGCGAAGCGGCACCGTCGGACTCCAGCGTTACAGCATCTTCCCGTGGTCGGGCGACATTGCACGCTCGTGGGGAGGTCTTCAGGCACAGGTGCCCGTCATGATAGGCTCCGGCCTGAGCGGTCTGGGATATATGAGCCATGATGTTGGCGGATTCGCCACATCGCCCGAGGTACCCATCAATCCCGAACTTTACATCCGCTGGCTTCAGGTAGGCCTCTTCACCCCCACACTGCGTACCCACTCCACAATGTACTCCGAGCCCTACTACTACACGGAGAATCAGGACATAATTCTTCCGCTCATAAAGGAGCGCTACGCATGGCTCCCCTACAACTACACCCTTGCCTACGAAAACGCCTCTGAAGGTTTGCCGCTCGTGCGCCCGCTCAACTTCTACGACACTCAGTCAGCGACCTACGACGACATAGAGGACGAATACCTCTGGGGACGCGACATTCTGGTGGCTCCGGTGATGAATGAAGGGCAGACCTTACGCCGGGTCGTGTTCCCCACAGGCACATGGCTCGACCTGCGCAACACCCGCAAAATCTACAACGGCGGCGACACGATTCAATATGCCGCGCCCCTATCGGTTATTCCTCTGTTCGTGCGTGCCGGCTCGTTCATACCCCGCGCTGACTACAAAATGGAAAACACCACCGACTATCGCACCGACACCTATACCGTTGACTACTACCCCGCCAACGGTAAATCTGACGGACTCATCTACGAGGATAACATGAAATCGCCCGACGTACTTTCCACCGGAAGCTACAGCCTGATTCATTTCAACGGCGATGCCGGCACCAACCGCACCAGCATAGACATCAGCGCCGAGCAGGGTTCTGACAGCTTTCAAGCGGCCAACCCGACGAAAACCATAATTCTCCGCATACACAACATCACAACGAAGCCTAAAGGCCTGAAGGTGGACGGCCGCAAACATTCCTGCACCTACAATCGCGAAACCGGCGTTGTCACCATAACGCTTACATGGAACACGGCCTCACCCGTTTCCATCGTCCTTACACGATAATTTCAAAATCAAATAATACTGACGCCTCGGAATTCTGTCATCGGAATCCGAGGTGTCATTTTTTCACGAAAAAGGCCCGACAGCCGTACAATTTCCAACAAATCAACAGCAAAACCAAACACATTCCGGAATAGACAGATTGTAGACAGCATTTATTGATGTAAAAAATTTTTATATTTATAAAAAAACCTTAAATTTGCGATGCAACCTCAAAATTGGAGTCGCCGGAGGGCGATTACCACAAGCCGAAAAACCTAAAGCCTTATCTCGGAACATTTCCATCTTATTATACTTATAATTTTATTATTTACCTTATTTAATAACAATGAAAAGAATCTTTATTTGTTTGCTGGCGTTAACAGCTGCATTGTCGTCGAAAGCCAACGGCAGTTCGGCCACGATAACGTCGATTCCTTCGCCTGCCGTGACGACCAAAGCGTTGGAAGTCACAATTCAGACAGATAATTTCGGCTCCACGGTGTACTGCTACACTTGGTGTAAAGAAATTAACGGCAGAGAGAAAACACCTTCGTGGGAATGGGCATCCGTCCACACCGACAAATTCAAAATGTCGGGAAGCAACGGCACCTACACCTTTAAAATCAGTGACATCAAGGAGTTTTACGGATTGAGCGACTCCGAGCTTTCCGGCCTCACGAAATTAGGCTTCATCGCCAAAACTTCCGACGGCAAGCAGACAGACGACCTCATAATTGACGTGGTTCAGGGTCGCGTAAACGCCTATTCCGGCGGCGAGGGCACAGAAGCCAGTCCCTTCATTCTCAAGACATCGGCCGACCTTGCCGCGCTTTCAACCACACCCATAGACTGGGCCTCCGACGTTTATCTGCGTCTTGAAGCCGACATTGATGCCACCGCTTTGACCAACTCCATCGGCTCTAAATCGTCGCCTTTCAAAGGCACATTTGACGGAGCAAGCCACTCCATCATGAATCTGCGCCTCACTAACTCCGGCATCGGTGAGTCAATAGGCCTCTTCGGAGCGCTTGACGGAGCAAAAGTCAGCGATCTCGGTGTAATCGGCGCAAACGTATCCGGCCAGACCTACGTTGGCATCCTTGCCGGATATGCGGTAAACAGCGTCATCAGCCGCTGCTTCACATCAGGAACCGTTGAAGGCGCGTCAATATGCGTCGGCGGCCTGGTGGGAGAAAATGCCGGAACAATCACCGACTGCTACTCGTCGGCCACCGTAAGCAACGATGATGACTATGCCACCGGAGGCCTTGTAGGCAAAAACACAGGCAACATCACAAACACCTATGCATCGGGCGAAGTCTCCGGCAAGGACTATGTAGGTGGCGTCATCGGCGCCAACTACGGCACCGTGAAAGCATCGTTAGCTCTGAACGGACGCATCACTTCGCACAACGATTTCGCAGCCCGCTTCGGAGGCAACAACAACTCTCAGAACATAACCTACAGCAACTACAGCTGGTCGCAAATACCCGTAGGCCACACCACATGGACCGCTCACGGCGACCACGCCATGCAGCGCACAGCCGCAGAACTGGCCAACTACACAACTTTCCAACAGCTTTCAGGCTGGGACTTCATCAGTGTTTGGGAATGGCGCAATGAAAATGGAAAGGAATACCCCGCTCTCCGCAATCTTGACAACCAAACAACGCCTCTGTCTGAATCGTTCTACGATGCCATAGCCGGCATAGACGACATCAACACCGACGACGTCTATCTGACTGTCGGTCCCAATCCTACAATCGGCATTCTGTATATCAATTCATCGGAAGCCCTGACAGACTGCAGGCTTTTCAACTTGAGCGGCTCGCTCGCAGCCTATGCAGACGCAGCCATGCAGCAGTCGGCCGAACTTGACTTAAGCCCGCTCTCTCCGGGTATGTATATTCTCCGCGTAACCACAGCTACCGGAGCAGTTTCAGTTCACAAAGTCATCAAGGAATAATCCTTAAATGTTAAAACAATGAAAAAGACAAGCTACATATTACGCAGCCTCAGGGCTTTGTGTGCCGCAACAGTCATCGGCGTTTCCGGACTGGCGTTCAGCGCCTCAGCCGTCGGCGACGCGACACTCAACCGCCTTGAAATAAAGGTAGACGGGGAAAACATCCTCACCGATTTCAACAAGGCCACAACCAACTACGAAGTGACGCTTGATGAAGACGCCGCTTCCATCGCCACATTCTCGGCAGCCCCGACATCGGCTGACGCCATCGTCGACATAACCGTCAACGGCGTCACCTACACCAATCACTCGCTCGGCAGACTCATAGGCGGTGAAAACACCATAGTCTACACCGTCAAGAGCGGCACCGACACTCGCACATACACCATAACGGTGACCACTCCGGAAGTCATCCGCCGGGAATACTTCACATGGAAAAACGCCAACATCTACTTCGTCTTGACCGACCGCTTCTATAACGGTGACACATCAAACGATGAGAGCTATCACCGCCACAAGACTGCAGGCGGCTCCAACGTGGCCACATTTCACGGCGGCGACATCAAAGGCCTCACCGAGAAGCTCGACTATCTCAACGACCTCGGTGTGAATGCTATATGGATTACCGCCCCCTACGAGCAGATGCACGGCTGGACCGGAGGCAAGAACGACGCCTTCCCACACTACGCATTCCACGGATACTACACCCTCGACTGGACCTTCATGGACCGCAATATGGGCACACTCGACGATATGCGCAACTTCGTCACCGAAGCCCACCGTCGCGGCATACGCGTGGTGATGGACATCGTACTCAACCACACCGGCTACGCCACACTCGACGACTGCGTTGACTACGACTTCGGCAACTTCAACGGCACTCCAACAGCCGGATGGGTTCCCTCCGGAGGCTCATTCACAATGTGGAGCGGCAGCGGAGTGACATTCAACGCCGACTCACAGGGCAACTGGGGCAACTGGTGGGGTCCGTGGGTACGCGCTTTCGGCGACCGCAACTGGGCATCATCCGCAGGCTTCGTAGTGTCCGGCGGTGATGACAAGACCATGTCAATCGCCGGACTCCCCGATGTTGTCACCGAACGCACCTCATCTGTAAGTATCCCTGCATTTCTTGCGACCAAATGGTCAAGAGAAAAAGGGGGAGATTACGACAACTACCGACTCCCCAACATCGACTCCTGGCGAGTAAGCGACAAAGGCGCACCCGCCGACTACATAATTCACTGGCTCGCCGCATGGGTTGAAGAATTCGGCATTGACGGCTTCCGCTGCGACACCGCCAAACACGTTGAGCTGAACCGCTGGAAACAGCTCAAGGATGCCTGCAAAGCAGCTCTCGCAGCATGGCGTTCAAGCTCACGTGCCGACCAATATGCCAAGGACTGGACCGATGACTTCTGGATGACAGGCGAAGCCTGGGGCTGGGATCACGGCGACACCGGCTACTTCACTCAGGGAGGCTACGACTCCATGATTAACTTCGCCTTCAACGGCTCCGAGGGCGGCACAGGACGCACTCCAACCGTCAGCGACTGGAGCTACTATGCCAACTTCTGCAACGGCTCAAACGGCCGGCAGGTGCTCAACTACGTATCAAGCCATGACACCGGTCTTCACCGTCCCGGCGACCAGAAGAAAGTCGGCACGATGCTGCTGCTCTGCCCCGGCGGTTCCCAAATATACTACGGCGACGAGACTGCTCGCCCGACCGTCGACGGCAAAGGCGACTCCGGTATGTCCACACGCGGCGACTTCAACTGGAACGCCGTGGACAACGATGTCAACATACACTGGCAGAAAGTAGGTCAATTCCGCCGCCGCAATCCCGCTGTCGGCGCCGGCACACAGACCGAATCAGACGGTGCTTATCTGCGCAAATTCTCTGAAAACGGCTTCACCAACGCTGTAGTCATTAAGCTCGACACTCAGGCCGGACAGTCATACACCATCAATGTCAGCTCTCTCTGGGCCGACGGACAACGCGTGATGGACGGCTACAACACCGCGAATTCCGCAGTCGTTTCCGGCGGCAAAGTCACAATGACCGCCTCCGGCCCCGTTCTCCTCATTGAAGAATACGGAACGCTCAGCGACACACCTGTTCCTCCCGTACCGCCCACACCACAAAAGCCCGTCGTTACGGCTTCTCCCAACGAGGGGAACTTCTCGGAATCAGTAACCGTCGCTCTCAGCGTCAACCCGGCAGGAGTGCCCATCCACTACTCCACATCAGGCACTGCAACCGCATCGTCGCCCGTCTACAGCTCACCGCTGACTTTCACCTCAACCACCACCCTTTCGACTTACGTTGAAAACACAGCAGGCAGCAACACCCAAAACTTCACCTACACCAAGTCGGATGTCCCGGTTGCAGAAAATTATGTAATGCTCAAAAACACCTCGAACTGGTCGACTCCCACTGTCTGGGCATGGAATGACTCCGAGAACTGCACCAACGCAGGCAAAGGCAACTGGCCCGGCGACAAGATGACCCGCGAAGGCGACTACTGGAAATGGGAAGTTCCGCAGGGCAAATCGATGCCTACGCAGATTATCTTCTCCAACAACGGCAGCAATCAGACAAGCGACCTTATCTATGTAAACCGTCAGACCTACGATTGCAACGGCAACAAAGTGGAGGATTCGAGCCCGAAGGGATCCTCAAACACCGTTTCGCCCGCACATCAGGCAAAGTGAAAGGCTCAACAACAACGAACAGCGCGTTCACCACTATGTGACCAAGGATTTCAAGGCCAGCGGCGAGAATTCCACACCGTGGCGTAACTCTGTCAGCGTAAAGGCATGAATTCCGACTTTCACAAAGCTAAACTTAAACCCCATTCCGTAAAAACGGAGTAGCATAAACAGACAGCACCCCGGAAGTTCAGACTTCCGGGGTGCTATTTTTTGGAGTCAATTAGATAAAATGATTCCGCCGTTTACTTCTCAAGGTCGGCGAGTATGGCACGCAACTCCTCGTCGGTTGCAACGAGTCGCGAACGGCACTCCTTAATCAGTTCGGTAGCGCGGCGTGTCATGGCGCTCAGGCGGTCAATGTCGCAGTCGTCGCTCTGCATGGCGCGCATAATCTGGTCCAGCTGCTGCATCGCCTCCTTGTAGGACATTTCCTTTACTGGTTTCAGTTCCATATATTTCATTGATTTTTTGTTACCCGTGATATTATTCGGCTGTCAAACATGACGGTTGTTATTTCAGCTCCTTCCGGAGCCTGCGAAGCCGATGTCAAGACTTTTCCATCCAGACAGGTCATGGAGTAGCCTCGCCGGAGAACCGCCATTGGAGAAAGCGCCCTGACGAGCGACTCCTGAGCGTCGAGGCGCTGCGTCTGTCGGCGCAGTGCCGCCTCGGTGACTGTCGGCAACGATTCCTGAGCCATCCGAAGCCGCTCAAGCTGCGGCGACAAGCGTCGTGACGCTATTTCGCGCAGCGACACCGCCGACCGTTGCAAAAAGGCGTCCTGTCTGCCCAGCACATTTGCCGATGCAACAGGCAAAAGGCCTTCGTAATAGCTCAACTGCTCCCGGGAAGACGAAATGACGTCGGAGACCACGCGAAGTATTGAGGTTGCATATTGCTGCAGAAGCGTCAGCTGCCGCTCACCAAGGTCAATGAGCCATTCGGCGGCAGCCGTAGGGGTCTTGACACGCATTTTCGCAACCCAGTCGAGCACTGTGACGTCACGTTCGTGTCCTATGCCGATGATGACGGGGAGCGGAAACTGTGCCACAGACGAGGCCAGCTCATAATCTTCAAAAGCCTGGAGGTCTGATGTGGCTCCGCCGCCTCTGATAATCACCACACAGTCCCAGCTGTCGCTTTCCGCGGCGATGTCTTCAAGTGCCGAGATTATTGACTGAGGGGCTTTTTCGCCCTGCATGATGGCAGGGAATAGCTTCACCCGGAAACGCAGTCGAGCCACGTTATTGAGGAGCTGATGGCGAAAATCGCCAAAACCTGCTGCCGTTGGAGCTGAGACAATGGCTATGCGCCAAACGCGGTCTGGCCACTGAAGCGAGCGGTTCATCTCTATGACGCCCTCCTTGGTCAGCCGTGCTATTATCTCTTTGCGGCGGCGTAGAAGGTCGCCCATAGTGAAATCAGGATTGACGTCACTCACCACGAGCGACAGGCCGTAGAGCGGATGCATTGAGGCCGACACGCGTAGCATTACCTTCAGCCCCGTCGCGAACCGCTGGCCTGTGGCCGCAAAAAACTCGGCATCGATGCGTCGGTAGTTTCCGGCCCATATTACGCCCCTCGCCTTCGCTATCTGAAGCCCGCGGTCATCTTTCTCCAGAAGTTCCATATAGCAATGGCCTCCACGCACCGACACATCGCTCAGTTCGGCCACAATCCAGACATTCTGGGTGGCCGGAACGGTCATCAGGCGCGCAATGGTGTGGTTGAGAGCTGAAAGTGAAATCGGCTCAATCAGCTGAGCATCGCCGTCCATCATTTGACGAATTTGAATTTTTTACCGCTCCAATGCAGGGTCAACTGCGGCTTCAGAAATTTTTCTATCACTTTCACTGATTCCTCAGGAAGATAATCGCTGAAGCTGCCCGTAAGTACCAAATTGCCGGTAGCGGCATCATAATCGGCCTTATACATTATAAAGCCTATGTTGTTTTCTAGGTCAAGCTGCTCGTCGGCCGACAGACGTCGCGCCGTCCAGTCGCTCAGACATAGGTGCGGCAAAAACTTGTCTAAAGACAGAGGCTGCGAATCTGTATTATAGAATTCTATGGCCGAATCCACAGCAGGCAGACTGAGGTCGGTAATCTGCATCACAATAGAATCCTTTCCCGACTTCAGCATATAAAGGCTGACGGTCGTTCCTGCGCCCATGTCTATGCACAGCGAGTTGTCGTCAGCCGAAGTGATGACACAGGCTTCGCCTAACGCCGACGTGACCGGAGTGGCGAGACCGTTGTCAAAATAATCGAGCATATCGAGGCGTTCGTTGCGGTCAAGCGGTTCAAGCGTAGGGGTGGCAAACTCGGTAAACACTTCACGTATGCCCCCACGTACGTCCAAAGCGAATGGCAGCGACATCAGCAACAATGTCAATATGAAATGTATTCGTTTCATAAGGGCGGAACAGGAATTTTTTCAAAATTAATATTTTTTCGGCGATTTCTTATTTCCCCTGTGCTTTTTCTCAAAGAAATTGCCTTCGGCCGCCGTGTCGCGTGATTTTCGAGCCGAAGCCTTGGCATAATCCTTATCCTTGTCAGCCACCTCGCTGAAAACACGTTTGCCAAGAAAATCGAGGCCCTTTAGGGAGGCCACGACCCTGTGTGCGTCCTTCTGTTTTACATCGAAAAGTGAATAGCCCGGCATAAGGTCTATGCGGCCTACGTCAACACGCTGCCCCGGCACGTTTTTGTTAATCATCTCGATGAGATTGCCGGCGTAGAAGCCGTCGTTCTTGCCCAGATTAACATAGATGCGCCCCATACCTTTCTCAGCAGTCCTGCGGTCCTTCTCTTTCTCCGATCGTGGACCCGACTCTCTGTCGCGCTTCTCTTTCGTCGATTTTTCATCAATAAAATCGATTGCGGGTGCATCGGCATAGTATTGCAGCAGACGGTTGAACTCCAATGATAGCACGCGCTTGATGAGGTCTTCATTGGAAAGCCATCCGAGTTTTTTAATCACTCCGGATGTATATTTATTCATTTCCTCCTCATTGACTTCCACTTTCTCAATTCTGTCTGCCAGATGGTAAAGTTGCTTTTCAATGATGACACGTGGCGCCGGAACCTCCTTGCGTTCAAACTTCTTACCAATGATTTTTTCGATTTCACGAAGTTTGCCTTTCTCGCGAGAGTGAATGATGGCCACTGAAACACCGGTTTTGCCGGCGCGTCCGGTACGCCCGGAACGGTGGGTGTAAACAGCCGTATCGTCGGGAAGGCCGTAGTTGATGACGTGAGTGAGGTCGTCGACGTCAAGACCGCGGGCGGCCACGTCGGTAGCCACGAGCAGTGTTATCACGCGGTCACGGAATTTCTTCATGACGATGTCTCGCTGCTGCTGCGAAAGGTCGCCATGGAGGGCGTCGGCGTTGTAGCCGTCCTGAATCAGATTGTCGGCCACCTCCTGAGTGTCGCGCCGAGTGCGGCAGAATATAATGGCGTAAATGTTGGGATTATAATCAGCCACACGCTTGAGTGCGAGATATTTGTCGCGGGCGTTCACCATATAGTAGATGTGCTTGACATTGGCGGCGCCCTCGTTGCGCGTACCGACCACAAATTCCACGGGGTCGTTCATATATTTCTTAGCTATGCGTGCTATGTCGTCGGGCATCGTAGCCGAGAAAAGGAGCATTTTTCTGTCGGCAGGCACTTTGTCGAGAATGGCATTGATAGAGTCGAGGAATCCCATGTTCAGCATCTCGTCGGCCTCGTCAAGTATCACTGTATGAACGTTCGAAAGGTCAACTACACCCCTGACTATGAGGTCAATAAGTCGTCCGGGCGTAGCCACTATTACCTGCACTCCCTCACGCAGCGCCCTTATCTGGCTTTCGATGCTTGAGCCGCCGTAAACCGGGAGCACTTTCACATCAGGGAGATATTTAGAGAAATCGGCAAGGTCGCCGGCTATCTGCAAACAGAGTTCACGCGTAGGCGATAGTATAAGCGCCTGTGTAGCTTTTGATTTTGCGTCAATACGCTGAAGCACAGGCACACCGAATGCCGCTGTCTTGCCGGTGCCGGTCTGCGCCAGAGCCACGACATCGCCGTCGGCCGACAGCAGATGCGGAATTACCTTCTCCTGCACGGGCATGGGGTGTTCAAATCCAAGTTCTTCTATCGCTTTCAAAATGGGTTCACTGACCCCTAGTTCTTCAAATGTTGTCATAAAATCAATATAAAACGTACAAAGATACAATAACATCGGCTATAAAATGAATTTTGGATTGTATAATTTTAACAATAGTGAAAATTGCTATTAACAGAGAGATTCATTAAATTTGTATTCGTTATGGAAAGACCTGACCTGAAAGACGTATATGCCGTCATTGTGGCGGCAGGCAGCGGCAACCGTTTCGGCTCACAGCTGCCCAAACAGTTTTGCATAATGGCCGGAAAGCCGGTATTGATGCACACCGTCAGCCGTTTCCGGCAGGTTTTGCCTGACGGAAACATCATAACGGTGCTCAGCCCCGCCATGGAGAAAACGTGGCTTGAGATGTGCCGCGAATACGGATTCACCCCCGCAAAAATTGTCTACGGCGGAGAGACCCGCTGGCAATCGGTAAAAAACGCGATTCAGACGATTCCTCCCAAAGCCGAAACCATCATGGTGCACGACGGAGCGCGTCCGCTTGTATCGCCTGAGCTAATTCTGCGGGCAGCCTTTCTGCCGGGCCATACCGAAGCCGCGGTACCGGCTGTTCCGCTCACCGACTCCATACGCCGTCTGACCGGCGGTGACACTTCATGCCACGCCGACAGAGCCGAGTTCGTGGCCGTACAGACCCCACAGTCGTTCCGCGCCCAGCTGCTCCGCAGAGCCTATGCAATTCCCTATTCGCCCGACATGACCGACGACGCCTCGGTGGCGGAAGCCGCCGGCGCCGACATCACACTCATCGAGGGCGAGCCTTCCAACATCAAGATAACCAATCCCGGCGACATCACCATAGCCGAGGCAATGCTCAAAGCACAATGCTGAGACTGCTCGAACGCGACATAACCTACATAAAGGGGATAGGACCGGCACGCGCCAAACTGCTCAACACAGAGTTGGACATCCACAACGTCTACGACCTCCTCAACCACTTCCCCACCCACTATGTCGACCGCTCGAAAACCTATTTGATATCCTCTTTCTCAGGCGAAATGCCGACCGTTCAGGTGAAAGGGCGCTTCATCACCTTCACCATTCAGGGAGAAGGCGCCAAGCGGCGTCTTGTCGGCTTGTTCTCCGACGGCACCGCCACGATGGAAGTAGTGTGGTTCAACCGCATACGCGAACTTCAGGAGGCTTACCGCATCGGTATGGAATATGTGGTCTTCGGTAAGCCGGCCATGTTCAACAATCGGTGGTCGATGACGCACCCCGACGTCGATCCGGCCAACTCAGCAAAGGGCGCCGAGGGCTTCCGCGGCGTCTACCCGCTGACCGAGAAGCTGCGCAACCGCGGCATCAGCTCGCGCACTTTCTTCACATGGATTCAAAACGCCATGGCTCCCGTGACATCGCTGACCGACCCGCTGCCGGAGTCTGTGATAAAATCACTCGGGCTAACCGGGCTGCTTGAAGCCTACCGCACAGTCCATAATCCTCGAGACCACGCGGCTCTCGAAAAGGCTCGCTTCAGGATGAAATTTCAGGAACTTTTTCTGCTTCAGTTCAACATACAACGTTTCGCCCACACACGCCGCAACCAGCTCACAGGCCACAGATTTCCACGCGTGGGCCACTTTTTCAACACATTCTATTTCAACCATTTACCATTTGAACTAACAGGCGCACAGAAACGCGTCATCAGGGAGATAAGAGCCGACATGATTACCGGGCGTCAGATGAATCGCCTTCTGCAAGGCGACGTAGGCAGCGGAAAAACGCTCGTAGCCCTGCTGTGTATGCTGATAGCGCTTGACAACGGCGCCCAGGCCTGCCTTATGGCGCCCACCGAGATTCTCGCAACACAGCATTACGAAACGCTTTGCCAGCTCGCCGGGCCGATGGGCGTCAACATCAAGCTGCTTACAGGCTCAACGCCGAAGAAACAACGCGATTTGATTGACCGTCAGCTGACTGACGGCACGCTCAACATCCTTATAGGCACCCATGCCGTGATAGAAGACCGCGTACAGTTTAAGAATCTCGGATTCGTGGTAATCGACGAACAGCACCGCTTCGGGGTCATGCAGCGCGCGAGAATGTGGAGCAAAAACGCCATACCACCTCACGTACTCGTGATGACCGCCACCCCCATACCTCGCACACTTGCCATGACCGTATACGGCGATCTCGACGTGTCGGTGATTGACGAACTGCCGCCCGGTCGCAAGCCCATAGTGACGCTTCTGCGCTACGAAGAGGCGCGGGAGAGCGTGCTTCAGGGCATCGGGCGTCAGCTCAAGGCCGGGCGTCAGGCCTACATTGTCTATCCGCTGATAAAAGACAATGAAAAACTCGACCTCAAAAGCCTTGAAGAGGGCTACGAGGCCATCGTCAATGCCTTCCCCCACTATCGGGTGGCCTATGTTCACGGCAGAATGAAGCCGGCCGAGAAAGACTGCCAGATGGAACTTTTTGCCTCACATCAGGCCGACATACTCGTGGCCACCACCGTCATCGAGGTCGGAGTCAACGTGCCCAACGCCACGACAATGGTTATTGAAAACGCCGAGCGCTTCGGACTGAGCCAGCTCCATCAGTTGCGCGGACGCGTGGGGCGCGGAGAGGGTCAGAGCTACTGCATACTCATGACAAAACGCAAGATAGCAAAAGAGACACGTCAGCGTCTGGAGCTGATGACATCTACGACCGACGGATTCTTGATAGCCGAGGCCGACTTGAAATGGCGCGGACCGGGCGATCTTGAAGGCACCATGCAAAGCGGCATTGCCTTCGACCTCCACATAGCCAACCTTGCATCCGACGGCCAGATAGTGCAGCTGGCGCGCGACGAGATTGACCGCATACTCGACGCCGACCCCGAACTGAGCCATCCCGACACACGGCGTCTTTGCCAGACTGTTGACAAAATTTTCAGGCGCACCATCGATTTTTCTAGAATATCATGACGCGGCATTTTGTCGCGTCATGGATTTTTTATAATTTTACAGCCGAAAAACAGCAATTAATAAATCAATGTTCTTATGAAGCAAATTGAACTTCTTCTTGCAGAGAAACTCCTCAAAATCAGCGCAATCAAACTTCAGCCCGAGAATCCTTTCGTATGGGCTTCCGGCTGGAGCTCTCCCATATATACCGACAACCGCAAAACCCTCTCTTACCCCGAAATACGTTCCTTCATTAAAATCGAGCTGTCACGCCTGATTATGGAGAACTTTCAGGACGCCGACGCCATTGCCGGAGTAGCCACCGGAGCTATCGCACAGGGTGCGCTCGTGGCAGAAGAGCTGATGCTACCCTACGTATATGTCCGCTCGACTCCCAAGGACCACGGCCTTGAAAATCTCATCGAAGGCAACCTCAAACCTGGGCAGAAAGTAGTTGTCATAGAAGACCTTATCTCAACCGGCGGCAGCTCACTCAAAGCAGTTGAAGCCATCCGTAAGGCCGGATGCACCGTCGTGGGCATGGTTGCTATTTTCAGCTATGAATTCCCCGTTGCCGTCAAGGCCTTCAGCAAGGCCGGCGTTAAACTCATCACGCTGAGCAACTACTCGTCGATGCTCAAAGCCGCTCTGGAGACAAACTATATCAATGCCTCCGACATAAAAACGCTTGAAAAATGGCGCGAGAATCCCGCCGCCTGGGTCCCCGAAAAATCTAACGAATAATTTACCGCCCATGTCAAAATACTCCAGCACTCCGGCCACTGTAAAACGTTCGGCCGAAGAAGTTTATGACGTTTTCGCCGACCTCACAAAATTTGCGGAACGTATTGACAATCTGCCCGAAGACGTCCGCCAAAAACTCGGCGATGTGAATTTTGAGCCTGACGCCATAGCCGTGCAGACACCTCAGCTCGGCGAACTGCGCTTTGAAGTGACCGAAAGAGTCAAACCGAACAAAATCGTATTCGGTTCACCAGCCGCTCCCGTTCCGATGAACATGATGGTGCTTATCAGCCCGATTGACGACGCCACCTCGGAAGTACGCACCGAGCTTGACGTGGAGATACCCGCCATGCTGCGCCCGTTCGTAGGACCAAAGCTTCAGCAGGCAGCCGACAAATTCGGCGAAATGATAGCCAACCTCTCGAAATAACGCTTTATGGCAAAAAAACTCTGGGAGAAATCCACACAGGTCGACACCGCCGTCGAAGCCTACACCGTCGGACTCGACAGGGAGATGGACCTCTATTTAGCCCCCTTCGACGTGCTCGGCTCAATGGCCCACATCCGTATGCTGAATTCCATCGGCCTGATTGCCGACGACGAGCTGAAAGTGCTCACCGAAGCCCTGCGCGACATCTACCGCACGGCGCAGTCCGGCTCATTCACCATCGAGGAAGGTATAGAAGACGTACACTCCCAGGTTGAGCTAATGCTTACCCGCCGCCTTGGCGACACAGGCAAGAAGATTCACTCCGGACGCAGCCGCAACGACCAAGTGCTCGTTGACCTGCGCTTATTCATTCGCTCGCAGATAGAAAATGTCACCGATGCCGTAAAGACGCTTTTCGACACGCTCATCAAGCAGAGCGACGCACACAAGGATGTCATAATACCCGGCTACACACATCTGCAAGTGGCAATGCCCTCATCAGTCGGGCTTTGGCTCGGAGCCTACGCCGAGAGCCTTGCCGACGACCTCACCGTGCTGCGCGCCGCCTACGACATCACCAACCGCAACCCACTCGGCTCTGCAGCCGGCTACGGTTCATCGTTCCCGCTCAACCGCCAGATGACCACCGACCTACTCGGATTCGAGTCGATGGACTATAACGTGGTGTATGCCCAGATGGGACGCGGCAAGACAGAACGCATCGTGGCCCAGGCCATTGCATCGATAGCCGCAACCGTTGGAAAATTGGCGGTCGACGCCTGTATGTTCAGCTCGCAGAACTTCGGGTTCATCAAGCTACCTGACGAGTTCACGACAGGCTCGTCAATAATGCCACACAAAAAGAATCCCGACGTGTTCGAGCTTACGCGCGCCAAATGCAACAAACTGCAGTCGCTCCCGTTTGAAATATCCATGATTACGGGCAATTTGCCGTCAGGCTATTTCCGCGACCTCCAGTTAATCAAGGAATCATTCCTGCCATGCTTCGACAATATACGCGACATTCTGCTGATGGTAAGCCGCATGATTGGCGGCATGAAGGTTAACGACAAAGCTGTCGATGACCCGCGCTACGACCTGATGTACTCCGTGGAGGAAGTCAATCGCCTCGTGCTTGAAGGCACACCCTTCCGCGACGCCTACCGCAATGTCGGGCTCGCTATAGAGCGTGGCGAGTTTACGCCCGATCGCCACATCCGCCATACCCACGAAGGCTCTATCGGCAACCTGTGCAACGACCGCATCAGCGCACGCTTCAACCGCGAGATTGAGGCATTTGATTTCCAGCGCTATCACAAAGCCTTCGAAGCACTGCTTACCGACAAAATATGAAACGCGGAATCTTCACATTGTTGTCAGCAGCATTGCTGCTGACAGCATCTACCACCTCGTGCGACCACGTTGACGACGAGCGCATTCCGCCTTTCGCCGTCAACATAGTGTTCCGCAACCAGGCCGAATGGAATTTCTACGGTAATCCCGGAGCCACCGAGTACCGCCGATTCATTTCCGCGCTCAATATCCCGTCAAATTACCCCTGGACAGCAATGACGCACACCGGCTACGGAGGCGTACTGCTCGTGGGCGACATTCACGGCAATCCGCAGGCATTCGACCTCGCCTGCCCCGTGGAGTGTCAGCAGGACGTGCGCGTCATCGTGGAAGGCGACAACCGCGCCCACTGCCCGCGCTGTCACAGCGTTTATGAAATCTACACCAACAACGGCCTGCCAATCTCCGGGCCTGCAGCCGAATATGGCTACGGACTTCAGCGCTACTATGTAGGACCCGGATACAACGGCGAATGGCGCGTCATTACGCGCTGAACCTCCTGCCGTCCTGTTGCATAGGAGCTGACTCTGAGCAGACAACCTTAAAGCCGCCCATAATGCTGAAATCGATGAATTTCCGCATAAAATTAGGTTTTTAGGGAATTTATACATAATTTTGAATCGAATAACAAATTGCGCAGGGGGACGTATGCTTTCCCGCGCACAATCATCTCATAACCACAAATTTGCCTTATGGACACTCCCGAAAAGTCGATTGAAGCCACCAACGCCGCCGACTTGACCCTGAACCCCTCCGACGAACAGAAATCCGTCGAAGTTGCAAAAGAAGAAACCGCTACAGTTGAAACAGAGCCTGCCGATGAAAACGACAGCGTCGAGACTGAAGCTGAAGAAACAGTAAAAGAAGAGACAGCCAAACCCGCACCGGCCAGCGCCGAGGAAGTCGCAGCAGAGCTGCGCACTCTCGCCGAAGCCACACCCGACACCGTCAGCCGCGAGGAAATCTCACGACTCAGGCATCTCTTCATAGTATTCCGTAAGGCTGACGACGACAAAGCTCGCCAACAATTCATTGAAAACGGCGGAAACGAGGCCGATTTCGCTCCCGAAGCGACAGCACTCGATGCCGAAGTGGCCACGCTGATTGAAACCATCAAAGAGCGCAAAAACGCACTCTTGGCCGAACAGGAAGCTCAGAGAAAACAGAACTTTGAAGCAAAAGAAGCCCTCATCGAAGAAATAAACTCAATGAGCGCCGAAGCTGACAATGTCAACCGCCAGTTCCCACGCTTCCGCGAGATACAGCAGGAGTTCAAAACCATCGGCGATGTGCCCCCGCAGAACGCCACCGAGCAGTGGAAGAAATATCAGGACGCAGTTGAGCACTTCTACGACCAGCTGAAAATCAACAAGGACCTGCGCGACTACGATTTCAAGAAAAATCTCGACACCAAACTTCACCTGTGCGACGAAGCCGAGGCACTCACATCAGGCCCCGACATCATCGTGGCGTTCAAACGCCTTCAGGATCTCCACACTAAATGGCGCGAGACAGGTCCCGTTGCCAAAGAATTCCGCGAAGAGATATGGAACCGCTTCAAAGACGCCTCGGCCGTAATCAACAAAAAATATCAGGCCTACTTTGAGGAGCGCAAAGCCAAGGAAGCCGAGAACGAACAAGCCAAGACTACCATCTGCGAACAGGTGGAGGCCATCGACCTCGATTCGCTCAAGAGTTTCAACGCATGGAACGACGCCACAAAAGTCATTCTGACAGCACAGGAAGACTGGAAAAAACTCGGATTCGCTTCCAGAAAAGCCAACAATGCGCTTTTCGCAAGATTCCGCGCCGTCTGCGACCGCTTCTTTGAACTGAAAGCCGACTACTACAAATCAGTTAAGAACGAAATGGCCGAGAATCTGCGCCGCAAGAACGCGCTTGCCGACGAAGCCGAACAGCTCAAAGATAACACCGACTGGAAAGCCACAGCCGAACGCCTCAGCGCAATGCAGAAGGAATGGCGCACCATCGGCGCAGTGCCTAAAAAGAACAGCGATGCCGTATGGCAGCGTTTCCAGAGCGCCTGCGACTACTTCTTCGAGCAGCGCAAGAAGAACCTCAGCGACTCGCGTCACACCGAACAGTCGAATCTCAAGGCCAAGAAAGCTCTCATAGCCTCGCTGCGCGAGATAGCCGATGACGCAACCCGCGAGCAGGTGCAAGAAGCCATACGCGACGCTCAGTCGAAGTGGAATGAGATAGGCCATGTGCCGTTCCGTGAAAAAGACAAAGTGTATGAGGAATTCCGCGCAGCCATCAACGAACTTTACGCCAAGCACAATGTGCGCGAGCAACGGTCGGGCATGGCACGCTTCGAGAACTCGCTCAGCGAGATGGAGTCAGACGCCGGCAAGCTCCGCCGCGAGCGCGAGCGCCTGAGCCGCGTGCTTGAGAGCAAACGCTCTGAGCTGACCACCTACAACAACAATCTCGGATTCCTCAGCGTAAAATCATCTTCAGGCTCATCGCTGCTGCGCGACATGGAACGCCGCTCACAGCGAATCAAGGACGACATCTCCGACCTTGAGAACAAAATCCGTCTGATTGACGAAAAGCTCTGACCTCACCCTTTAGGCCCGGCGATTCATTCCGGAATGAATCGCCGGGAATACGTGAAAACATATCACCCAATAGTCTTCAATCGTGCCAAAGCTAAGTTTACATAGGGGATTCGGACGTTACATCCCTCTTCTTCAAACTATATGCGACTTCATTCTGCTTAACGCCATACTGCTTATTCTTGTGTTCTGGGTGCACCCCGAGCCATCGATGAGCGGAAAAAGGCGTTTCGTCTTTCTGTTAGCCAATGTAGCCATGATTGCCGTGTCGTCCTATTTCATGCGTGTGCACGGCAACCGCACGATTCACACCGAGCGGCTCATAGCGAGTTGCATCAAGGGCATATTGGCGCAGCAGGTACTATTTGTGGTGCTTATGTACCTGTTTATACCTGACGTTGGCTCTTCCCGCTTTTTCGGCATTGATTTAGCAGCTTGTGTCATAACTTTCCCGCTGATGTGGATAGTGAGCCATCAGATAATCAAGCAGTATCGCCGCTCGGGCGGGAACTCACGGAAAGTAGTGATTGTGGGCACCGGCGACACCGCCCTGCGTGTGCAGCGCAATCTGATGAGAGAGACCGGCTACGGCGTACACATTTTGGGATTTTTCGGGTCCGAACAGAATTCAGCGCCCGACGAATTATATAAAGGCTCAATCGACTTACTCGACTCATTCGTAAAAAAGAATAAAATCGAAGACATCTACTGCGCCGGCTCAACCGTAACCGAAGACGACATCAAAAGAACCATAAAGATAACCGACGACAATTTCTGTCAGTTCTACTATGTACCGCCGCTGAACCACCACATAAAGCGCAACTTTGCGCTTACGGCCGTCAACGGCTCGCTCCCTGCTCTGACCATGCACAGCCCGCAGATTCAGCGGCTCGGCAACCGTATGCTGAAACGCGCTTTCGACATCCTGTTTTCAGCAAGTGTGCTCGGCACAGCCCCATTGCTGCTGCCGCCCATAGCCATAGCCATCAAACTGTCGTCAAAAGGCCCGGTTTTCTTCACTCAGGAGCGCACGGGCTACCGCGGCAAAAGCTTCAAATGCTACAAATTCCGCACGATGAAAGTTAACTCCGAGTCCGACTCCCGGCAAGCGACCAAAGACGATGACCGCAAGACTCGCCTCGGAAATTTCCTACGTCACACGTCAATCGACGAGCTTCCGCAATTTTGGAACGTATTCAAGGGAGATATGTCGGTGGTTGGTCCCCGCCCCCATATGCTTGCCCACACTGAAGAATACCGCCGCCTCATCGACCAGTATATGGTGAGACACATTGTGAAACCCGGCATCACCGGCTGGGCGCAAATTACGGGGTCACGCGGAGCCACCGACGAGCTGTGGCAGATGGAAGAGCGTGTTGACAAAGACGTGTGGTACATCGAGCACTGGTCGTTCATGCTCGACTTAAAGATTATTATCCGCACCCTGACCAATGCAGCCCAAGGCGAGGAAAACGCCTACTAACGCTGCGCAACACGGCACAAAAGGAGTCGGCCAATAAAGCTATTTTCTGCGCGGATTGCGAGGGAACCATCCTTTGCGCACTCGCTCGCGCTGTTCAAAAAGCTCCTTAATGGTCCAGAAACTTGAGAAACTGAACACGCCGAGCAAACTTGACCAGAACACATCGGCGATAACCACCGACAGCACGACCCCGCAAAGCCCCAACAGTAGGAACACCCACCATGGCTTAGTGCCGAAATAATATTCGGTCTTAATGCAAACGGGGTGAAATAGCCCTATGATAAGGAAAGTGCAGACGCCTATGGCGAGGCCGAGCAGATGATGCTCGGCAAGAAAGTCACTCATAAACTCTATTAAGTGTAGGTTCTACAATAATTATTTTTTGAAACGCTTGTAGGCCGCAGCCATTTTTGTGTCATATCCTTTTGATTTATAGCCCGGGCCGTTATAGCGAAGTGAGAAGCCGTCCCAGTCCTTGGCTCGGATAAACCGCGTTAGATTTCGGGCGTTGCAGAAACGGGCGAAAAGTTCAAGCTGGTCGCGCTCGGAGCGGCTCATCAGCTCCACAAACTCATCGACACTATCGCATCCGCACAGTTTCCAGTTGAAACCGCCAATCTGGAACATTCCCCAGAACACCCCTTCGTTGGCCGTGTCGGAATCAAATTTACGAGCGGCCTCAAGACGCGCCCACTGTGCTTTCTGACGCGTGCCATACTTGCGCACATTCGGGCTTTGGAATGCTTCGGGAGCCGAAGCGCGCGCACTATTGATGCTGAGTCCGCGCCGAGATAGCTGCTGACGGTAGATGTTCAGATCGAAATTAATCAGCACACTGCCATCGTCATTGAACCCCTGATGCCGGCCGCCGGTCTCAATATGCACGACAGCCTTTATTGCCGCCACTTCAACGCCGAGTTCCTCGGCCACTTCCTTATAATCTTCCTCGGTGAGCTCTTGAAGCCAGTGGCGTAACGACAGCTCCGGCATACGCACTTTTACGGGGAACGGAAATATGGTATCGGGTTCATATCCTCGAAAGAATTCGAGGGTGTCAACCTGATGCAGGAACAAACGGTCGTCGGAATCGGCGTCAAGCGATGCAAGAAGTGCCGAAAGAAGCAAGAGTGATTTTTTCATGGCATGAAATGTACGAGGCAAGCTGACCGGTCAGCATTAGTGTTAAAACTGTTATAAAAAGACCCGGTTATAAGAAAAACGGGAGCGCGTTTGTGCTCATTTCTGCAGCAACGCGCTCCCGTAAAGGATGCTTATTTCGGCATTGTGGCCACTTTCTCAAGAATTCGGCGCAACTGATGCCAGAAGCGGTCAACAGCCGGAATGTTCATGCGCTCCGACGGTGAGTGAACTCCCTGAAGGGTGGGACCGAACGAAACCATATCGAGTTCGGGATAAACCGATTTGAACAGTCCGCACTCCAAACCGGCATGAATGGCCTTGATGGCGGGTTTCACACCATACAGCTCCTCGTAAGCGTCGCAAGCTATCTTCATGATAGGCGAATGCATATTGGGTTGCCATCCGGGATAGCCGTCGCCATGCACAACCTCCGCTCCGGCCAGAGTGAACACAGCCTCCACCTGATTTGCTATATCCCATTTGCGTGACTCAACCGAGCTGCGCTGCGAGGTGGTGACAACAATCGTGTTGCCCTCTTTCATCTTCACGGCAGCGAGATTGGTTGATGTTTCCACGAGGCCTTCAAGGTCACGGCTCATTGAAATCACTCCGTGAGGTGCGCAGTAAAGCGAGCGGATGAGGTTGATTGATGTGGCAGAGTCTATGCAGAATTCGGGAGCCTCGGTGCTTTCCATCTCAATGGTCATCGTAGGCTCAATGCCGGCATACTCATTGGCGATTTCAGCAGCATAATGATTGAGGGCTATGCGCACGTCCTCTTTTTTTGATGTATGTACTCCCACAACGGCGTGAGCGGCGCGAGCAATGGCGTTACGCAGATTGCCACCGTCAAATTCAGCTATGGAGATGTCGTGCTTCTTGCTCAGATTCCAGAGGAAACGGGCAAGAATCTTGTTGGCATTGGCGCGACCGAGGTGAATGTCGCCTCCGGAGTGACCTCCGAGGCCCTTTTCAACTGAAATTTTGAAGAACTGGAAATCGGTTGGCGACATTGAGCGCTCGTAATGGAATGTGGCAGTCGTGTCAACACCGCCGGCACAGCCAACAAACACTTCGGCGTCATCCTCGGAATCGAGGTTCAGAAGAATAGAGCCTGAAATCATGCCTTTGCCGAGATTGAAGGCGCCGGTCATGCCGGTTTCCTCATCGACAGTCACGAGCACCTCAATCGGGCCGTGAACATAGGTGTCGTCAATCAGCGCGGCCAAAGATGCGGCAACGCCGATGCCGTTGTCGGCTCCGAGAGTCGTGCCGTCAGCATGAACCCAGTCGCCGTCAACTATAGTGCGTATAGCATTATTTTCAAAGTCAAATGATTTATCGTTTGACTCGCACACCATATCCATGTGGCCCTGCAGGATTACCGTGGGCGCGTTTTCATGGCCGGGCGTGGCTGCCTTGGATATAACCACATTGCCAACTTCATCGGTCTTGGCTGCGAGATTGTGCTTCTTGGCGAAATCAAGAAGCCACTGACGTATTTTTCCCTCTTTCTTGGAAGGACGGGGCACCTTGGTGATTTCATCAAAAATCTCGAAAACGATTTTCGGATTCAGGTCTTTTACTTCCATAACGGTACAGATTATAATAAACTTATTGATTCAGTTGTGGGATAACGGTTTAAAAAAGTTCAACAATTGAAAAATTTGTTAAATAAAACGTTATTCACCGACTAAGTTACAAAATTAAATTGATAAACTACAAAAAATACGGCCAAACTTTCATATATTTGCACCGCATTTGAGCCTCAACACCATGAAATTGTTGCTTCTGACCATACTTCTTGTAGCACTGGCTGTAGTGCTGTTGGGCGTAAAAGTGTTTTTCGTCAAAGGCGGAAAATTTCCATCGGGCCACGTCCACGACGTGATGAAGTCCCGCGAGAACCTAAAAAAGCAAATAAATCAAACAAAATAACACCATACAAGAAATGAACAAAACAGCGCTCGTCTTAGCCGCCATGGCTTTTGCCGGCTTTAGTATTTCATCCTGCTCCGGCGAAAGCAAAAAAGCCAACACTCCTTCTTCAACCGAAGCTGCCACAGCCGAAGTCTCAAACATCAGATTCTATTCACTCGATACCATACAGAATCAGTACAAACTCGTAGAGAAACTCAATGCCGAAGCTGACGCAGCCATGCAAAACTATCAGAGCGAAGAGCGCCGTCTCACCAACGAACTCCAGCGCAAGATGGCTCAGATTGAAGACAAGGCCCGCAACAACGGCTATCTCTCCGAGCAGAGCTACAACGCCGATATGCAGGACCTGCAGAACAAGCAGAACCAGGCACAGAACTATCTCGGCAACCTCCAGCAGCAGCTCGCCCTCAAGGCTCAGGAACAACAGCAAATGCTGCTTGATTCAATCAACAATTTCCTGCGCGACTTCAACGCCGACCACGGATATGATGCCATCTTTATCATCACTCCCGGCGCCTACGCCAACCCCGCGCTCGACATCACCGAAGAAATCATCACCGGCCTCAACGCCCGCTACGACAAAGACAACGCGGCTTCATCCGACAAACCCGCTGAAACCACAGCAGCTAACGCTTCCAAAGCCGCTCCTGCAGCAAAATAAGCGGGATTGTCAATTACATCAATACGGAGGGGAGTCGCCTGTCAGGCGGTTCCCCTCGCGATTTTCCAATCATTTTGACAAATGACTTTGAAAGGCCGCAAAAAATTTCTACCTTTGTAAAAACCAAACCTAAACAAATAAAGAAAATGGCAACCGACAACAAAAAAGAGATAAAAATCGAACTCACTCCCGAAGTGGCAGGCGGCCACTACGCTAACCTCGCAGTCATATCGCACTCGCCTAACGAATTTTTCCTCGACTTCATAGCAGTAGCGCCCAATATGCCTCAGGCCCGCGTGCAAAGCCGCATCATCATGACGCCCGAGAATGTTAAGAACCTCATGTTCGCCCTTCGCGACAACGTTCAGAAATACGAAAAAACATTCGGAGAAATCAAGCCCAAAGCTGCTCCTCAGGGCGGCCAGAACGGCAACGACCTCCCCAACCCTTTCATGGCCTGACAAACTGCCTATAACTCCGTCGGGCGGATAACCACGGTTATCCGCACCGTTTTTTCTGTCTCATTACCATAAAGCAATGATTCGTCCGAATAATCTGTTCATCTATAATTCCCTCTCTCGTAAGAAAGAGCTGTTCAAACCCATCCACGAAGGCCGCGTAGGAATGTATGTTTGCGGTCCGACCGTATATGGCGACGGCCATTTGGGTCACGCACGTCCGGCCGTGACTTTCGACGTGCTCTACCGCTACCTCACCCATCTCGGCTATAAAGTGCGCTATGTGCGCAATATCACCGACGTGGGCCATCTTGAACATGATGCCGACGACGGCGAGGATAAAATAGCGAAAAAAGCACGCCTTGAGCAGCTTGAGCCCATGGAAGTTGTGCAGTTCTATCTCAATCGCTATCACGATGCCATGTCACGTCTGAACGTTCTGCCCCCCTCTATAGAGCCTCACGCCTCCGGACACATCATAGAACAGATTGAATACATAAAGAAGATTCTTGAAAGCGGCTACGCCTACGTGAGCGAAGGTTCAGTCTATTTCGATGTGCCGAAATACAACGCCGACCATAATTACGGCAAGCTGTCGGGACGAAACATAAACGAACTTCTGTCGGAAACACGTTCACTTGACGGACAGAGCGAGAAGCGCAACCCCACCGACTTCGCGCTATGGAAAAAAGCGTCACCCGAGCACATCATGCACTGGCCCTCTCCCTGGAGCGAAGGATTCCCAGGATGGCATCTCGAATGCTCCACCATGGGCGAGAAATATCTCGGCGAGCAGTTCGACATCCACGGCGGCGGAATGGACCTAAAATTTCCCCATCACGAATGCGAGATAGCTCAGTCGGTGGCCCACAACGGCCATGACGCCGTGCACTACTGGATGCACAACAACATGATAACCATCAAGGGCCAGAAGATGGGCAAATCGCTTGGCAACTTCATCACCCTCGATGAGTTCTTTAGTGGCACACATCCTCTGCTGACACAGCCCTATTCGCCGATGACCATACGCTTTTTCATGCTTCAGGCACAGTACCGCAGCACCGTAGACTTCTCCAACGAAGCGCTTCAGGCTGCCGAAAAAGCCATGAAACGTATGTTTGAAGGCTATCGACGCATCGCCGAACTCAAGTCTTCAGCCGAAAGCGACATAGCCGCCGACATAGCCGGCATCGAGACACGCTGCTACGAAGCACTTGACGACGACCTCAACACCCCGATTGTCATAGCCAACCTATTTGAGGCCTGCTCGCTCATCAACCGCGTGAACGATGGGCACGCAAAAGCCACACAAAGCGACATCGATGCGCTCAAACGCCTGTTTGACACATTCCTGTTTGAAATACTCGGTATGCGCGACGACATGATTGAAGGGGGCGACTCCGGAGCCATGAAGCCGTTTGAAGATGCCGTCGACCTTCTGCTGCAGATAAGGGCGAAGGCCAAGGCATCGAAAGACTGGGCCACATCCGATGCAATCAGAGACGGTCTGTCGAAAATAGGATTCAACGTAAAAGACACCAAGGACGGTTTTGAATGGTCGCTTAAGTAAGCGACCATTTTATTCTAACGCACTGCTGCACACACAATGAATTCGACTCCGGCTTCAGGGAAATGGCGTGGCCATTTGGCCATGTTCTTCGCCAATCTCATCTGGGGACTGATGTCGCCCATCGCCAAGGGGGTGCTTCAGCACGGCGAACTGTCAGGCCTGGCGCTGTCCGGACTGCGTATTCTGGGAGGCACATTCCTGTTTCTGGTCCTGAGCCTGTTTCTTCCGGCGTCACTGGCTCCTCGCGAGAAAATCAGTCGAAGCGATATGTGGAAACTGCTTGCTGCGTCAGCGTTGATGATAAGTTCCAACCAAGGTCTCTACATACTCGGCATCGGCTATACCACCCCCGTTGATTCCGCTGTCATGAGCACCACTACCCCGGTGTTCACGCTCATTTTCGCCACAATTATTATAAAAATGCCGCTCACATGGCTGAAAGTGACAGGCGTAGTCTTAGGCATAGGCGGAGCACTAATGATGGTGATGTCCGGGAACTCAGCCACCGCCGCCGTGGCTTCAAATCCGGCATTGGGCGACTTGATGTGTCTGCTCGCACAGATGTGCGCCGCGCTCTATTACGTACTATTCCGCGACATCATAGCGCGCTACTCCCCTTTCACAATGATGAAATGGATGTTCATACTCTCGGCCGTCACTTATGTGCCGTTCACCATCCCCGACATCCTGAGCATCAACTGGAGCGTCGTCCCTTTATCCGATTTTCTCTCACTGGGCTACATCGTGGTTTTCGCCACCTTCATAGGCTACCTGCTGATTCCCGTAGCGCAGCGCATACTCAAGCCCACGGAGGTGTCGATGTACACCTATTTCCAGCCCGTCACTTCGTCGGTTCTTGCAGCCGCCATGGGACTCGCGGTGTTCGGCGAGATGAAAATAGCGGCCACGATACTAATTTTCGCGGGAGTCTTCTGCGTGGCTAAGGCGCGATAGAGGCAGCTGCTAACATTTATTGTCGAACCTGTTCTTAAAATGTCATGCTTAAGTTAAAGCCACAGACTGCGTTACCGTCGGCTGTGACAATTGTGGGCGTCATTAATAGGTCAACGGTCTGACGCTCCGCCTGATGGCGTTCACGGTAGCTATGAGCCGGATTGCCTCTGAAATAGCCGAGGAATTCATTGACAGGGTCAAGCAAGAACGCCACAGGGTAACCTAACCACTTTGTGCCGAGAAGCTCATAATCATGTTCCACGATTTTACGCTTCGACAGATAGAACAGCTCGCCAATGATAGTGCCACACACCGGCGTAATTATAAGGTCCTGAACCGAGGGCTTTTCATAGAATGCCTCAAAACCATACTCCCAGAACAGAATTGACACCGCTGCACTGTAAAGTGCAGACTGCCAGAGATTGAATCCGAGGGAGCGGGCGCTCATATAATAAGCCGCACCCGCATAGGGATGTAAAACATAGTTAAATATGGCATTATCCTTGTCAATGACAGGACCATGCATCACGTTGTTGAAATAGCGCTGCCACATCGGCACTTTCTCCCGTTCCTCTCTGTTCCAGGCTGTAGCATCATCCGGTAGTAAACTGAGCACTCCAACCGTGGCGATGCCGCCGCCCATAAGTATTGCCGAGTTCCCGGCAAGACGGCGGTAATCGGGATAACTCTCCCACATGGAATAAGGCATATCGTAGATGCACGGCTGAATTTTCTTCTTTCCGGCAGCCAGCGGGTCAGGGAGAAGCCGGTGCACATCCTCACTCGCAGCCACAGTGTCAAGCGACTCCACAGTGGCATTCAGAGTCTCCGGCTGCACCGGAGAAATTGACAATGCTCTCAAAGGAAGAAGCATAAGAGCAACAGCTGTTAATAAGCAACGAATAACCATACAACCAACCAAATTAAAGCGATTTTGTTACAATAACACTCGAAACAGGCCTTTAGACTATACATACTGAAACCTTTTTGTAGTTTTTTGCGATTTTTCATAACTACCAATTTGCTTAGTTTTCAAATTACAAAATTCATGCCACGTCATCCGACAGTATCCATATAAGACAAAAAAACAGACAAATGGTTGAAAAAAAATCATCAATTTTAGGTATTTCCCGACAAAAGCTGACAAACTAATTTTGCATCATAAAAATTAGCGTACAATTACTTTATTACAATGAGAAAACTCTTACTCTTATCAGCTTTTGCAATGGGAATGGTGTCAGCATCTGCCGCTGACACCACTTTCCTTTGGGGCAGCAGCCTTTACACCGACGACAAACAGAATTCTATTTTTGATTGCATTCAGTCGTCTGACGGGAACATTTACATTGCGGCAAGCATCAAGCCGGCAACGGAATGTCAGTGGATGGGCAAAACAACGCAACTCACCGAACAAACAGCCGAGAACGACTATAATCTTTTTATACCGAAATTAGATGCCGACGGCAATATGCTTTGGCACCTACTTTCCACTGTCGGCAACTTCAAGACCAACTCCGTCAATATTGCGCCGACTTCCGACGGCGGACTCATATTGACCGCCATTGTGCGCCACAACAAGAATGAATATGACGGCAACCTGATAGAACTGTTGCAGGCCGATGGCACCGTCTACACCGTAGCCGGTCCCGAAAGCAACGGCAACTGGATGGACTACGGCCTCATCATGCGCATATCAGGCAGCGGACAGATTCTCTGGGATCAGATAATCTCGCAAAGCACCGACTACACCGGCTGCACCGTCAAAATAACAAGCGGTTTTGAAATGGGAAGCCTCGCCATCGACGACAACGACAACATCTACATCGGCGGCCGCTACCTCAACGCACTGACCCTGCCGGGCAACGTAACACTGAGCGAAGGACACAATGCGCCGACTAAATTCACAGCCTCACTTTCCGTGGGCGACGGCTGGATTGCCAAGCTAAGCGGCACCGATGGCAAGACTTTGGCCACATACCGCGCAAGCGACTGCAACAATGCCAAATATGCAGCCAGCGACAACGTAAAAGAACTCGCCTGGCACAACGGAACACTATATTTTGTCAACATCGTGACTCCACTCAGCGGTGTGACTCCCGGGTTCATGGGACACACCGTAGCAACCGGAACTGCCGCGCAGCCCGTCTACGGAGCGGTAACACTGAGCAACGACGCAACCGCCTTCCCGCAGGCCGACTATGTCAAGACAGCCGAGACCGCATCAGGCTCAACCATTCAGATTAACGGCATCAAAGCCGGAGGCGGCAGGCTGATTATCATGGGAAGCCTCAAAGGCTCGCTCAGCGGCGACGGTGTGACCATAGCATCTGCGGGAAACCAGCTCGAAGGCTTTTTCATCGACACGAAAACCCCCGACGGCACCATTGAGGTCGCAGGCACAGCAGGAAACGCTATCAGCGGTTTCAGTAATACCATAGTTGACCGCACATCAGGCAATTACATCATGCTCGGCTATAACCTGAGCAACGGCTATCTGATGGAGACATTCGACAATACCGGCAAATCAACCGAGACACAGTATCTCGCCACCGGAAATGGAATGTTCGGCATACCTTCGGCCACATTCAACAACGCCACAAAGCAGCTCGTAATAGCCGCACGCTCCAACAAAAACATTGAATTTGCAGGTACAACCGCAACCGGCAATGACGCCATCTCGGTATACACCGCATTCGCGGCATCTTACATACTGGACGTAAATGACGCCATGTCAGGCATAGAAGATGTAGCATCCGACATCATACCCGATGAAGACGCCCCCGTTGAATACTACAACCTTCAGGGCATCCGCGTCAACAATCCCGCCAACGGCATATTCATCCGCCGTCAAGGCAGCAAAGTCGAAAAAATCATAATGCGTTGAGAAACACTGAAATTAGAATATAGAAGTTAAAAGGTTATACTAAGGCAGAAGGAAGTCAGCGATGATTTCCTTCTGTTGCTTTTATTACGAGCCGGCAAAAGAGCCTTGTCAGAGCCGGTCGGCTACGCCGCTATTGCAGATTTTGCCTAAAAATGTTACCTTTGACGCTCAAACATCATGACATCTCGCCGCCAATGAACAACGACATCTCAGCATCACAGACCGCACCCTCAAGGCGCAAAGCAATGCTCATAATCAATCCCATTTCGGGCACCGGGAAAAAGCAAGGCCTTGCCGAGGCCGCAACAGCCAGACTCGGCCGCGAGGGGTTTGATGTCGATGTACGCATCACAACATGCCGCGGCGATGCAACGCGACTTGCCGGCGAAGCAGCCGAAAAAGGCTACACCTCGGTCATTGCCGCGGGAGGTGACGGAACGGTCAACGAAACCGCCAAAGCACTTTGCGGCACCGATGTCATACTCGGCATAATCCCTTCAGGCAGCGGCAACGGCCTTGCCCGCCATCTGAAGATACCCATCAGCGTGCAGCACTCACTCGAAGTGATAGCGAAGGGCAACGTGGTCAGCAGTGACTACGCAACGGTTAACGACAAACCTTTTTTCTGCACGTTCGGCGTAGGCTTCGATGCCGCAGTGTCGCACAGCTTCGCCAAACAAAGCCGCCGCGGACTCATCACATATATAAAAAGCGCGCTCACCGAATATCTGAAATATAAACCGGAAACCTACACCATCTCGGCCAACGGCAAGATACTGACCGAAAAGGCGTTCGTAATAGCCTGCTGCAATGCCTCGCAATACGGCAACAATGCCTACATAGCTCCCGACGCGAGCATAACCGACGGGCTGCTCGACATCATAATAATACATCAGGGCTCCCCCATTGACACAGCCATGGTGGGTCTTGACCTCTTTACGGGCTACATCAACAAAAACACAATGATTCATTCGATGAGAGCTCCCGCCGCCGTGATTTACCGCAATTCTTCCGGACCGGCCCACATAGACGGCGAGCCGATGATTCTCGACGACATAATGGACATAAAATGCCATCACCGCGCGCTCAGCATCTACGCACCATCGGATGAAAACGGCCGTTTCCGCCCAATCATCACACCGTTACAGACCACATTCGGCTTCATGCGGCGCATTTTCCACAGGGAAAAATCATGATTCGCAACTGATTACAAATTCAGGCAATTATCAGCCGCACGGGCAATATTTGCCGAACGTATGCGTTAGACTTAAAGATGCGTATACTAATGAAAAATTTCAAATACATCATTGCCATCTTGACTGTCATCATCGGAGCAGCCTCATTTAGCGCAGGAGCACAGCATTTCAATGACAAGCTCATGAACCGTCCCTACGCCGATCAGCGCCGGTGGCATCTGGGATTCTCAGTCGGACTGCACACACAGGACCTCAATTTCACCAACAACGGCTTCAAGACCGAGTCGGGCGAGGAATGGTTTGTGGAACAGCCCTCGTTTCAACCCGGATTCTCAGTCAACGGACTATTCGACGTCAGGCTCAACAACTGGTTTAACGTCAGGTTTTCACCCGGTATGTGGTTCGGAAGCCGCGACATCCATATGCGCGAGGCCAATTCAGGCGAAGTCTTGAAACAGAATCTGAAATCGGCCTATCTGGTAGTACCTGTCGACCTGAAATTCTCGTCGCAGCGTTACCGCAACGCACGCCCCTATCTTACGGCAGGAGTAATGCCGGCCTTCGACCTCACCCGCAAGCGCGGTGAATACATACAGCTGAAATCCACCGACTTCTATCTCACCGTAGGCTTCGGATGTGACTTCTATCTTCCCTTTTTCAAATTCAATCCCGAAATAAAATTCTGCTTCGGACTGGCCGATGTAATCAACCACGACCGTCCGGACCTCACCGATGACCCCGACAGATTCAAAATCACTCAGTCAATCAGCAAAGCCACATCCTCGATGGTGGTACTCACATTTTATTTCGAATAGCCGACTCACAGATGCACACATTTTCCCGTCTCTTCATATTGCGCCTGCTCGTGGCCTTGTTTGCCGCCGTTTTGGCGGTGCCATGCATAAACGCGCAGAGCGACGCGCAGTTCTCGCAGTATTATGAAGTGAAGAACTACTATAACCCCGCCGCCATCGGCACAGGCGACCTGCTGAACATACGTGGCGGCGGACGCCTTCAGTGGATTGGCATTGACAATGCCCCGAAATCGTTTGCCGCAACAGCAGAAATGCCGGTAAAAATCTTCAACAAACGCTTCGGCGTAGGCCTGCTGATGCAGCAGGAAAGCCTCGGCCTCTACAAGAATCTCACAACCGGAGCGCAGTTGGGCTACAAAATCAAGCTCTTCAAAGGCGAGCTCACCGTCGGCCTGCAGCTCGGATTCATAAGCGAGACCTTTAAAGGCACCGATGTAAACATTCCCGACGATGACGACTACCATGAGAGTGGCGACAACGCCATCCCCTCGTCCGACCTCAACGGCAATGCCTTCGACATCGGCGTTGGCGTGTTCTACACACACAAGAACTGGTGGGCCGGTCTGTCGGCCACCCATCTGAACCAGCCCGTCATAAACATGAATGCCGAATCGGGCGAAGGGGGTACTGAGAAAAACTATGAGTTTCAAGTGGGTCGCACCCTATATTTTATGTCCGGATGCAATATTCCCATAAAAAACACGTTATTTGAAGTGATGCCGTCAGTCTTGGTAAAGACCGATTTCGACTTCACCACCGGAGAAATAACGGGGCGTCTGCGCTACAACAAATTTCTCACCGGCGGTGTCGGCTACCGCTACAAAGACGCAATAACGGTTAGCGTAGCGGCCGAAATCAAAGGGTTTTACGTGGGTTACGCCTATGACTACCCCGTCAGCGCCATTTCCAAGGCATCATCCGGAAGCCACGAGATTTTCGCGGGTTACTCGCTTAAGCTCGACTTCTCCGACAAAAACAAGAACAAACACAAGAGCATACGCATAATGTAATATGAAAAAGAACTCTCTTTACATCCTTCCCGCTTTCGCTGCCGCCACAATGATTGTGGCTTCCTGCGCATCAGGCTCACACAGTTCCGCCGGAGGCGAAGTGACCGGTGTGGGTGCTGTCAGCTGGGCCGAGCCAACGCCTTACGGCATGGTGCTCGTGTCACGCGGTTCCATGGAAATAGGCCCGCAGAAAGCAGACAGCGCGTGGAATCTGAGCGCCGACCCGCGCGGCATCTCTGTCGACGGATTCTGGATGGACGAAACCGAGATTACCAATTCGAAATACAAACAATTTGTGTTCTGGGTGCGCGACTCCATCATCCGCGAGCGTCTGGCCGACCCGGCATACGGAGGCAATGAAACCTTCAAAATCGAGGAAGACCGCGAGGGCAACCCCGTGACCCCTTATCTCAACTGGAGCAAGCCCATCCCCTGGCGCAACGCCAACGAGGACGAGCAGAGAGCCATTGAGAGCGTCTACCGCACCAACCCCATCACCGGACGGCGCGAACTTGACCCCGAACAGCTCAACTACCGCTACGAAATCTACAACCATACCGAAGCGGCCAAGCGCAAGAACCGCCTTGACCCCCGCCGCCGCGAATACAACACCGACCGCCCCGTACCCACCGATGTGCCAATCATATCGAAGGACACAGCCTACATCGATGATAACGGCGAAATCGTGCGACGAACCATCACACGCGGCCTGACCGGCGACTATGACTTCGTAAACACCTACATCGTAAACGTCTATCCCGACACAACGGCCTGGATTAACGACTTTGACAACGCCTACAACGAGCCGTACACCCGTATGTATTTCTCGCACGGCGGCTACAACGAATATCCGGTGGTCGGAGTCAGCTGGGAGCAGGCCAACGCTTTCTGCAACTGGCGCACCGACTTCCTGCGCCGCGCGATAGGCCGTGAGGGCGTCTACGTGGAGCCATACCGCCTGCCCACCGATGCCGAGTGGGAATATGCAGCCCGCGCAGGCGTCAACGAGAATATGTATCCCTGGGAGGGCGACCTCACCATGAGCGACGACAAAGGATGTTTCTACGCCAACTTCAAGCCCCAGGAGGGCAACTACGTGAAAGACGGCCAGCTCATAACCTCGCGAGTAGGCACTTACGCGCCCAACGACTTCGGCCTCTATGACATGGCCGGCAACGTCAGCGAATGGACCTCAACCGCCTACACCGAAAGCGTCAACAACCTTACCAACGACCTCAATCCGCAATATCGCTACGACGCGGCTCAGGAAGACCCATACCGAATGAAACGCAAAATCGTGCGCGGCGGCTCATGGAAAGACGTGGCCCACAACATCCGCAGCGACATACGTATGTGGGAATACCAGAACGAGCAGCGCTCCTACATCGGATTCCGCTGCGTGCGAACCCACATAGGCTTTGCCCGCGGCAACAAACTGAACAACAATTAAACAGACGTTGCAAAAAACGCTTAGACCTCACAACCGACATTGACCGTAACAAAAATGGGAAAAGTAAAAACATATAAAAACCGTATCAGCCGCTTCCTTTCAAGCGACAACGGCCAGCGTTTCTTCAACTTCGCCTACAGCATCGGCGCCGCAATCGTCATCTGGGGCGCACTCTTTAAGATTCTGCACCTGCCCGGAGGCAACTTCCTGCTCTCGCTCGGCATGGGCACCGAAGTCCTGATGTTCGTGCTATCGGCGTTTGACCGTCCTCCGCGCGAATACCACTGGGAGAAAGTCTATCCCTCACTTGACCACGACTCCGAAGAAACTGAAGAAGGTGAGGCTCATGCAGCAGCATCCACAGGCGGCACTACAGTGATAATTGGCGGCACAGCCGGCAATGCAACTCACGGAGTAACGCTGCCGAAAGTGACTACCGCCCAGGCCAAGGCAGCCGCCGGCATCCCGTCAGGCATCGACCTCTCCGAAGGCGACGCCCGCTCACTTTCCGAAAGCATAGCCAAGATGGCTGCAGCCACTGAACAGCTCTCAAAAATGGCCGAACTCACAACAGCCACACAGCAGTATCTCGACCAGATTTCATCGATAGCTTCTGAAATGGAGCATCTGAGAGCCACAACCGCCGCCCTCAATCAGGTGAGCGACGTGCTTCTCGACAGCTACCGCGCCATAACCGAAAACTCCGAGAACATCACCCGTTCCTCAACAGGCTATGTCGAACAGATGCAGGACCTCAACCGCAACATCGGCGGCCTGAACACCATTTACGAGATTCAGCTCAAAAGCGTTTCGTCGCAGCTCGACTCGATTGACCGCGTAAACCGCGGCATCAAGGACATTCGTGATATGTATGAGAAGAGCGCCGTCCAGAGCACCCGCTATGTCGAAGAGACCGAGAAGATGGCCCGCTATATGCAGCAGCTTAACGCCGTCTACGAAAAGATGATTACGGCAATGACTGTCAATATGTATCGTCCAGGCTCCATGCCCGATATGTCGTCAATGACGCCCCAACAGCCCGAAAACGCTGATTGACACACACTCTTACAGAACCGACCAACCACAGATAAAACAACCGAGAACCCGACTATATGGGAACATCAAATACAAGGCTTTCACCACGCCAGAAGATGATCAACCTGATGTACATCGTACTGATGGCCATGCTCGCGCTGAACGTCTCCTCCGATGTGCTCGACGGCTTCACACAGGTCAAAGACGGCCTGACCCGTACCAACGAGAACATCGAGCAGCGCAACGCGTCAATCATCAGTACGCTCGAGGCTTTCAGTGTCCAGAATCCCGAAAAAGGACTGCCCTGGTTCACCAAAGCCATGGAAGTGCGTCAGAGCACGGAACATCTTTATCAGCTTGTCGACAGCCTCAAGTACATGATAGTCCGCGAAGCCGATGGCGAGGACGCCTCTGTCGATGACATCGTCAACCGAGAAAGCCTTGACGCAGCCTCGCTGGTCATGCTCAATCCGCCTGCCTACCGCGGCCGACACCTTCGCAACGAAATTGACAAATTCCGCAGCTACATTTCAGAAATCGTTACCGACTCTGCAAAACAGGCCTCAGTAAGCCGCGCACTCAACACCGACGCAACCACACGCATTGGACAGCTCGCACCGACATCTTGGGAAGAATATAAGTTCTACAACCAGCCGGTAGTGGCCGCAGTTGCCCTGCTTACAAAGCTGCAGAACGACATCAAATTCGCCGAAGGCGAAGCGCTGACATCGCTGCTTAACAACGTCGACGCCGGCGACGTGCGCGTAAACGAATTGAATGCCTACGTAATTCCGGAATCACGCATCGTGATGCGCGGGTCAAAATACCACGCCAACATCATTTTGGCCGCAGTCGACACCACCCAACGACCACAGATTTTCATCAATGGCAAGGGGCTCGAGAACCCCGGCGGCATCTACGAATTCGTACCCGGCACAACAGGCACATTCGACTACACCGGCTATCTCGAAGTGCCTCACGGCGACGGCACCACCACACGACACAACTTTTCCTCGCAATATACGGTAATTGACCCCACGGCCACCGTGTCGGCCACAATGATGAACGTGCTCTACGCCGGCATCGACAACCCCATCTCCATCTCCGTACCGGGTGTGGCCAACGCAGCAGTATCGGCCTCAATGACCAACGGTACGCTAACACGTAGCGGCGACCACTGGATTGCTCGCCCCGCAAAAGTAGGTACCGAAGCCACCGTATCGGTGACGGCCGATTACAACGGCCGCAAAATGGAAGTGGCAACCACGAAATTCCGCGTGCGCAAGCTGCCCGACCCGACCCCTTACATCACATATAAAGATGCGCAGGGCAACACCGAGCACTATAAAGGTGGAGGCAGGGGCATTTCCAAGACCCTACTCACACAGGCTCCGGGCATCGGAGCTGCCATTGACGACGACCTGCTCAACATTGCCTTCCGCGTAGTGAGCTTCGAAACCGTATTCTTCGACTCAATGGGCAACGCAATGCCCGAAGTTTCTGACGGCGCCAACTTCTCACAGCGCCAAAAAGCTCAGTTCCAACGTCTTTCGCGCGGTAAGCGCTTCTACATATCCCGAGTAAAGGCCATCGGCCCCGACGGAATAACCCGCGATTTGGCTCCTATTGAAGTCATCATTAACTAACCGACTTTCAGCTTAGCCCACCTCATCCATTCATTAACAGCACTCTTACCTCACATTCACATAACCATCCAACAGCTATGACCAACCTGAAAAAATATATTTTACTTGCAGCTGCGGCATTCACACTCTGCTCGGCAGCCGAAGCACAGGACAACAGCTCGTCGGCAGCCGCTGTACGTCGCCGTACTCCGGGAGAATCACGCACACAGCAGTCAGCTCCCGGTGTCACTCAGCGAATGGAATCGTTCTATCAGGACGAAAACCTCTCTGATGCCGATATGCAATGGATGAGAGTTATCTACCGTCAGCTCGATCTTCAGGATTCAAAGAATGCCCCTCTCTACTTCCCCGAGGACATAATCGACGGTCAGGAGAATCTGTTTCGCATCATCATGCGTCTGGTCACACAGAACAAAGTTACTGCCTACGAATACCTCGACGGCCGCGAGATTTTCAACGACCAGTACAAGCTCAACGTCAAGGATATGCTTGACCGCTTCTACATTCTCTATACGCCCGGCCGCAACTCCACGGAAAAGAATCCAACCTTCGTCATTGAGGAAGCCGACGTACCCGTCAATGAGGTACTTTCTTACTACATCATCGAGCGTTGGGAGTTTGACTCGCGCAGCAACCGCATGAAGACGCGCGTCGAGGCCATCTGCCCGGTGCTCCACCGTACAGGCGATTTCGGCGGCGAGGCCGTGCGCTACCCCATGTTCTGGGTCAAGCTTGAGAATCTGCGACCGCACCTGGCCCAGCAATCAATATTCATCGATGACGACAACAACCTTGCGCGCTACACCTACGACGACTACTTCGCAATGAATATGTATAACGGCGAAATCTATAAGACCCGTAATCTCCGAAACCAGTCTATGGTGCAGATGTATCCCGACCCCGACGACCGCAAGCACGCGCAGGACAGCATACAAAACCGTCTGGATAATTTTGACAAGAAGCTATGGGTGCCCGACCGCGAAGCAGTGATTGCCCAACGCGAGGCTCGTGAGGCGGCTGCCGCAGGCGACAGCGTCAGGATACCCGACCGCGATGACCAGGCCACACAATCAAAGTCGCGAAGCCGAAAGACCAAAGTAAAAAACAAAGGCCCCAAATCATCGCCTTCCACCAATTCTAACAACGCCGTACGCTCAGTTCGCCGACGCAAGTAAGACAATTATACAGTCAGGGGCTGTGTCAAAACCGATAATTTTGGCTCAGCCCCTGAATTTTATAAAAAGGTCTGCCATGCTATTATAATTATCTCATCTCTTTCCATTCAAACCGCAATAGCAGCAAAATGAAATTAAAAAATTTCCTGCCCGCCTTCATGCTGACGGCGCTTCTTTTAACCACCTTCTCACTCAGCGCTTCATCTCCCGCCACAGGCGAGACAGTCAATTACAGAGTAATGTATAAATGGGGACTCGTCAACAAGCAGGCCGGACGCGTCAGAATCAGCACCCGTGCAGAAGCCGGCAACACATTCCGCTCAGTGCTGACAGCTCGTTCCGAGCGCTGGGCCGACCGCTTTTTCAAAGTGCGAGACACTCTGATAGGCACAATGAAAGCCTCGACCTGCGAGCCGCTGAGCTATGAAAAGATAACTCACGAAGGAGGGAAATACAAGCGCGACATCATAAGCTACACCCGCAGCGAAAACACCACCACCGGCCACTGCACCCGCTACAGACAAAAAAAGGCCGGCCAACCCGTCACCTCAAGCGAAATAACGCTCACCGCCAAAGGCCTTACGCTTGATATGCTCAGCGCATTCTACTACATGAGGTCAATCAACTACAGCACTATGAAGAACGGCGAAAAAAAAGTTCTCAACGTGTTTTCAGGCAAACGCAAGGAGTTGCTCACGATAGAATATAACGGCGTGCGAACCATTGAAATTGACGACCGCCGCCATGAATGCTATTACATAACATTCCGATTTACGGGCGACGGCGGCAAAAAGACATCCGACGATATGGACGCCTGGATTTCCACCGATGCCGACCGCATACCGCTAAAACTCGAAGGCAAGCTCCCCGTCGGCAAAGTGCAGTGCTTTTACACCGGCTCCAAAACATAATCATTGAACTGCGGTTCCTGCAATGCAGAGACGTTCGAAAAAATATATGGCGAACTTTTTGACATTTTGACAAAGATTCCTCGCAAATAGTTCTTATCTTTGAAAGCACAAACCTAATTTCGAAAAGGCTACTCGCCACAAAACCATGAACCGCAAAGGAAAACTCTACTTCAGATACGGAACAATGGGGTCGGCAAAGACCGCCCTGCTGCTGACCACCGCCTACAACTTCGAAGAACGCAATATGCGCTATCTCTGCATGAAGCCCGTGATTGACACGCGCGACAAAACCAACGTCATCAAATCGCGCATCGGCATAGAGAGGGAATGCGAGTGGATTTACCATGACACCGACCTCTATCGCCGCGCTCAGGAACTTTTTGAAAAGACGATGTGCGTGGTCGATTGGTTCCTGATTGACGAAGCCCAATTCCTGACCGCCGAACAGGTTGACCAGCTTTCACGCGTAGTCGACGACTATGGGTCAAACGTAATTTGCTACGGACTGCGCACCGACTTCCAGTCGCACCTGTTCGAAGGCTCCAGGCGTCTGTTTGAGATAGCCGACACCATCGACGAAATCAAGTCGACGTGCACCTGCGGCCGCAAGACAATCATCAATGCGCGAATCGACTCAAACGGCGACTTCGTCGAAGAGGGTGCGCAGGTGGAAATAGGCGGCGACGACCGCTATATAGCCGTATGCCGCAAATGTTGGCGCAACAAACGCATAGAGCAATCCTCTCGCAACGCACTCCCACTTTTCCCCGAACTGCAACACAATCAGCAATGAAAAAAATCCTCCTCTCAACATTAACGGTCGCAGCGTGCCTCGGCCTCGCTGCCTGCAAAAGCGACGGCGACAAATACGACCCTGAAACCGTGACATATCTGCTCAGGAAACAGGCCGACTGGACCACCGACGAATACCGCACAATGGCCGAACAGCTTGAAGCTACCAACGCCCACATCGAGGAAAACGTCAGCTCTCTGACCGACTCAGCCCGCAACAGCATAATACGTCAGAATGCCGACCTCTCATACTATCTTCTCGAAGCCCTAAACAACGGCAAGCTCCCACCCGACGTCGCGCAACAGCTCAACAAATATCTCGGCATAGAATAATGAGCCTGTGGCGGTCAGCGCAGCCCCACTGCTGAAAAAGATTTTTCCCGAAAAAGTTGATTTATTAGAAGATATTGGCTAATTTTGCAACGTTTTTTCAATAAAAACGCGCGAATGGGAAAGTTTACAGAATACAAACTGCCTTTAAAAAGTATGCCCGATGGTGTTCAAACATTTGAATATCACCCGACTAAGCAGTTTTTTGTAAATATGGAAAATCAGGAAGTCAGAGACGCTGACATACTGGTAAAGCTTACCGTTAACCACCGGAACGGCGTTTACGACATGACCTTCAACATCAGCGGCGAGCTCACCATAGCATGCGACCGTTGCCTTGACGACCTCATTCTGCCCGTAGAGACAGACTACCACATAATAGTGAAATACGGGCCCGACTATGATGACGCCAACGACGACTTCCTCCAGATACCCGAATCTGACAACTATCTCAACGTGGCCTACATCATTCATGACACCGTCACACTGAGCATTCCCATCAAGCACGTTCATCCGCACGGAAAATGCAACCGTGCAATGAGCGCACTGCTCAAGCGCCACCGCACCACATCGGTCGACCCTGAGGAAGCCGATTTTGAAGACACACTCATGGATGAAATCGACGAGATTGACTCATCGCAGGATGCAACCGATTCACGCTGGGACAAGCTCAAAGACTTCAACCCCGAAGACAACTAAACAACAGCCCGCGGTTCCGGCCAAGCGATTCCGGCACCCGACAAAATAAAGAAATAAAAACAAAACAATAAAAGACAATGGCACATCCTAAACGCAAACAATCGAAGACCCGCACCGCAAAACGTAGAACCCACGACAAAGCAGCTATGCCCACACTGGCCATTTGCCCCAACTGCGGCTCATGGCACGTTTATCACTGCGTATGCCCCGAATGCGGCTACTATCGCGGCAAAATAGCTATCGAAAAAGCTACCGTATAATTACAGCTTGTAAAAACAGCATAAAACCGCACATCATCTCCTCCGCTCACTGACCGCACGAGCGTCAGGAGATGAATTTTCGTAACCAACACCAAAGAAAACGACTCATGGTAAACGCTAAAATATCCGGCATAGCATCTTACGTACCAGACGACATCCTCGACAACGAAATGCTTTCGAAGATGGTCGACACCAACGATGAATGGATTACAACACGTGTCGGAATCAAAGAACGCCGCATACTCCGCATGGACGGTGAAGGCTCATCTTACCTCGGAGCTAAAGCAATTGAGAAACTGCTCGCCGAAACCGGCACCGCTCCCGAAGAAATCGAGCTCGTAATATGCGCCACTTCAAACCCCGATTACCGTTTCCCCTCGACCGCTTCTGTCATCATAGAAAAAACCGGGCTAAAAAAAGCCTACGGCTATGATGTTCAGGCTGCGTGTGCGGGCTTCATCGTATGTCTTCAGGAAGCCAACGCCTACATACGCGCCGGACTGAACAAAAAAATCATTGTAGTGGCAGCCGAAAAGATGTCATCGATGGTGAACTACGAGGATCGCGCCACCTGCCCGCTATTCGGCGACGGCGCCGCAGCCGTGCTTGTGGAGCCTACCGAAAACCATGCAGGCGTAATGGATGCCGTGTTCCACGTTGACGGCTCAGGCCGCGAGCACCTGCTGATGAAAGCCGGTGGCTCGGTCAAGCCCACTACCATCGAAACCGTAAAGGCCGGTGAAAACTACCTCTATCAGGAAGGCAAGAACGTCTATAAAAACGCCGTCACCGATATGTACCGCGCTACCCTCGAACTGATGGACCGCAACAAGCTGACAATCGACAACATCAACTACCTCGTTCCCCATCAGGCAAATCTGCGCATCATTGAGGCCGTGTCGTCACGCGCCGGTTTCCCCTCAGAGAAAGTGCTCGTCAACATACAGCACTACGGCAACACATCGGCGGCTTCAATTCCACTCTGCCTCGATGAGTTCAAGCATCAATTCAAGAAAGGCGACCAAATTGTGCTGACCGCCTTCGGCGCCGGCTTCACATGGGGCTCGCTCTACCTCATCTGGGACATATGATTGCACCTTCCGAGAAAATCATTATAAAATAGCATCTTTTCAGGTGCTATTTTTGTTTATAGAGAAGATTTCAACAAAAACAGACACAATATTCTATGGAAAACGAACAGCATAAAGCCGGATTCGTGAACATCGTAGGAAACCCCAATGTGGGCAAATCAACACTCATGAACGACCTCGTGGGCGAGCGCGTCAGCATCATAACCGCCAAAGCGCAGACCACACGCCACCGCATAATGGGCATCGTCAACGAACCCGACTATCAGATTGTATTCTCAGACACCCCCGGCGTCCTGTCGCCCAAATACAAAATGCAGGAAGCCATGCTCAACTTCTCGGAAGGAGCGCTTACCGACGCCGACATACTCCTCTATGTCACCGACGTAGTGGAAGACCCGACCAAGAACGCCGACTTCCTTAAGAAAGTGGCCGGCGAAAACATTCCGGTGCTTCTGGTAATCAACAAAATTGACCTTCTCAAGAATCAGAAGGAACTCACCACGATAATCGACCGCTGGAAAGAGCTACTCCCCAACGCCGAAATATTCCCCACCTCCGCCAAAGAGCATTTCAACGTCAGCAACCTCATGAACCGCATCATAGAGCAGCTTCCGGTCTCGCCACCATATTTCGGCAAAGACGCGCTGACCGACAAGCCCGCACGCTTCTTCGTCACCGAAATCATCCGCGAGAAGATTCTGCTAAACTACGAAAAAGAAGTGCCTTACGCCACAGAGGTCGTAGTGGAGAAATTCGATGAATCAGACAATTCCATCCACATCATGGCTGTAATCTATGTGGAACGCGATTCGCAGAAAGGCATCCTGATAGGCAAAGGCGGGTCCATGCTCAAGCGCGTCGGCTCCGATGCGCGCAAAGACATCGAGCGCTTCTTCGACAAACGAGTTTATCTGGAGCTGTTTGTCAAAGTAGAGGCCAACTGGCGCAATCGCGAGAACAAACTCCGTGCCTTCGGCTATACCGAATAAACCCGGTCCAACAAAAATTCGGCAGTTGCGTAACTGATGAAATTTCCGTAACTTTGCAACGTATTCAACTTACGATTATATTATGGGACAACTCGTAGCCATTGTAGGACGCCCAAACGTAGGCAAGTCCACCCTCTTCAACAGGCTCACACAGACGCGCACAGCCATTGTCGACCCGACAGCCGGCACCACGCGTGACCGCCAATACGGAAAAGTAGACTGGACAGGACGTGAATTTTCCATCGTTGACACCGGCGGATGGGTAGTAAATTCGGAAGACGTCTTTGAAAGCGAAATCAACAAGCAAGTGAACCTTGCCATCGAGCAGGCCGACGTAACACTGTTCGTGGTAGATGCCATGAACGGCGTAACCGACCTTGACGACCACATAGCTGAACTGCTGCGCAAATCCCGCAAGCCCGTCATTCTCGTAGCCAACAAAGTCGACACCAACGACTGGCTCTACAACGTACCCGAATTCTATTCTCTGGGACTCGGCGACCCCTATCCGATTTCCGCATCCAACGGCTCTGGCACCGGCGACCTCCTCGACGAAGTGCTAAAAAAACTGCCGCAGGAAGACGACGACTCCGAACTGCTTGAAGAAATCCCGAAATTCGCCATTGTAGGACGCCCGAATGCCGGAAAATCGTCAATCGTCAACGCCTTCATCGGCGAAGACCGCCACATCGTGACCGACGTGGCAGGCACCACACGCGACAGCATCTACACCCGTTACGACAAATTCGGATTCGACTTCTATCTGGTCGATACAGCCGGCATACGCAAGAAAAACAAGGTCAATGAGAACATTGAGTATTACTCGGTCATCCGTTCCATACGCTCCATCGAGGCTTCCGATGTATGCATTCTGATGATTGACGCCACCCGCGGCATTGAAGCGCAGGACGTAAGCATCTTCTCCCTCATTCAGAAAAACAAGAAAGGTCTGGTTGTATGCGTCAACAAATGGGACCTCGCTCCCGACAAATCGCAAACCGCCATACGCACTTTCGAAGACGCCATACGCGCCCGCTTCGCACCATTCACCGACTTCCCCATAATCTTCACCTCAGCCCTCACAAAACAGCGCATCTACAAAGTGCTGGAGACAGCCGTTGAGGTCTACAAAAGTCGGCAGCGCATCATCCCCACATCGCAACTCAACAGCTATCTGCTTGACGTGATAGCCGCCTATCCACCGCCATCAAACAAAGGCAAGTTCGTAAAAATCAAATACATAACAATGCTCAAAGGAGCCAAAATTCCCTCGTTCATCTTCTTCTGCAACCTTCCGCAGTGGGTGAAAGAGCCTTACCGCCGTTATCTTGAGAACAAGATTCGCGAGCATTGGGACTTCCACGGCACCCCCATAAACATTTTCATGCGCGATAAATAACTCCGCGCCATCAACCAGTAAACCCATCACCTTCACATAATGGAGCTTTCAACACTCACCGCCATCTCTCCCGTCGACGGCCGCTACCGTTCGAAAACCGAATCGCTCGACGCATATTTCTCTGAATTCGCCCTCATACGCTACCGCGTAAAAGTGGAAATTGAATATTTCATCGCCCTGTGCGAAATTCCGTTGCCCGCCTTGGCTGATGTAGACCACGCCATCTTCGCCGACCTCAGACTGATTTATACCGAGTTCACCCCCACCGATGCACTGCGCATCAAAGAAATTGAATCGGTCACCAACCATGACGTTAAAGCGGTGGAATATTTCCTTAAGGAGCAGTTCGACCGTCTCGGCCTGAACAAATACAAAGAATTCATCCACTTCGGGCTCACGTCGCAGGACATCAACAACACCTCAGTACCAATGTCCTTATCCGACGCCATCACCGACATCTATCGTCCGCTAGTGTCGGAACTCATCGACCGCCTCACGGCACTTGCCGACGAATGGGCCGACATACCCATGCTCGCAAAGACCCACGGACAGCCCGCATCGCCCACACGCTTAGGCAAGGAAATAAGAGTTTTCGCCTACCGTCTGCGCCAGCAGCTTGACCTCCTCGACGCCACCCCCATATCAGGCAAATTCGGAGGCGCCACAGGCAATTTCAACGCCCACCGCGCAGCCTATCCCGAAATCGACTGGCTTGCATTCGCAGGAAAATTCCTGCGCGACTCACTCGGTATACACCGCGAGGACCTTACGACCCAGATTTCCAACTACGACAATCTCGCCGCCGTATTCCAAGCCCTCAGCCGCATCAACACCATCATACTCGACCTCGACCGTGACTTCTGGATGTACATCTCGATGGAATATTTCAAGCAAAAAATCAAAGCCGGCGAAGTAGGGTCATCAGCCATGCCCCACAAAGTCAACCCCATAGATTTCGAAAATTCCGAGTGAAACATCGTCATAGCCAACGCCATATACGGCCATCTGGCCTCCAAGCTACCCGTAAGCCGACTGCAGCGCGACCTGACAGACTCCACGGTACTCCGCAACGTCGGCGTTCCCATGGGCCACACCCTCATCGCCATCCACAGTACGCTCAAAGGACTCGGCAAGCTTATCCTCAATCGCGAAGCAATCGACCGCGACCTCGAATCTATGTGGAATGTAGTTGCCGATGGCATACTGACCTTTGTGCGCCGCGTGGGCTACCCAAACCCATACTAAACGCTGAAAGCGCTCACCCGCACCAACGCAAAGGTAACACGCGAATCCATCGGCGCCTTCATCGACTCGCTTGAAGTTAGCGACTCCATCAAAGCCGAACTCCGCCGACTTTCCCCATCAACCTACGTGGGCTACTGATTTTTAGCCGATTCTGAAAACCGAACTGAGATTTGGATTGTTCATAAATTAGAATTATATTTGCAACATCTTATAAAACAACGCTATCAATACAAAAGCACACTATCGAGTTTCTTAATTAAAGCAATCAAAACCGCCGCGAGGCAGTCAAAAAAAAACGATCAGACATCATGGATAACAACGAAAAAAAAGCCAAGCGTCCGCGCATAGGCGAAATGCACCCTGCCGACGCAACACAGAACGACAAACCGAGATACGAGAGAATCGACTATTCGGATCAGGCCCGCTCAGAAAACAACGCAGAACAACAGAACAGCTACGGACAGACAAGTTACAACCGCCCCTATCAGCCGCGTCCCTACAACCGTCAGGGAGGATATAACAGCTACAACCGCGACCAGCAGGGAGGCTACAACAACCCCGACCGACAGGGCAACGGCTACAACCGTCAGGGAGGCTACAACAATCGTCAAGGTGGCTATAACAATAACCGCTACGGCAACAACCGTCAGCAGGGTGGCTACAACCGCCACTATCAGCAGCGCCCATACCAGCAGCGCCCCTACGACAACTTCAACAACAATCAAGACAACTATACTCCGGCACCACTGACCGACACCACCGAAACAGGAGTCGCCGACGCACAGCCCGCACAGCAGCCTCAGCAGCCCTCCTACAACAACTACAATCGTCAGGGAGGCTACAACAACCGCCAGGAAGGCTATAACAACAACCGTCAAGGTGGCTATAACAACCGCTACGGCAACAACCGACAGCAGGGTGGCTACAACAACAACCGACAGGGAGGATATAACAATAACCGCCAAGGTGGCTACAACAACCGCTACGGCAACAACCGTCAGCAGGGTGGCTACAACAACAACCGACAGGGAGGATATAACAATAACCGTCAAGGTGGCTACAATCAGGTGCCCCGCCCCGGCAAGAGCTTCACTCCCAGGCCGAAGCGCGTGGAATATGAAATGCCCGTACCCGACCCGAATGAAGAAATCCGCCTCAACAAATATATGGCCAACGCAGGCATCTGCTCACGCCGCGAGGCTGACGAATTCATCCAGCAGGGTCTCGTAAAAGTCAACGGCAACGTCGTGACTGAGCTCGGCACAAAAATCACACACGCCGACACCGTGGAATACGATGAGAAAGTAGTGACACTGGAAAACAAGTGCTACATACTTCTCAACAAACCCAAAGACTGCGTCACCACTTCCGATGACCCCAACGGACGCACCACCGTGCTCGACCTCGTAAAAGGCGCCTGCAACGAACGCATCTATCCCGTGGGCCGTCTCGACCGTAACACCACCGGCGTGCTGCTTCTGACCAACGACGGCGACCTCGCCTCAAAGCTCACCCACCCGAAATACATCAAGAAAAAAATCTATCACGTTTGGACCGACAAAGACATATCGGAAGAAGATATGCAGCGCATTGCCGACGGCATAGAGCTTGAAGACGGCGAAATTCACGCCGACGCCATCAGCTACGCCACCGAGACCGACCGCAATCAGGCCGGCATAGAAATCCATTCGGGACGCAACCGCATCGTACGCCGCATTTTCGAATCGCTCGGCTATCACGTGACCAAACTTGACCGCGTATACTTTGCCGGACTCACCAAAAAGAATCTCCCCAGAGGCCGCTGGCGCTACCTCACTCAGGAAGAAGTAAACTACCTCAAAATGGGTTCGTTTGAATAAAAACCTGTTCTAAATCAATTTCATATTTCAGAAAAAAATGAAACGAACAAAAATATCCGAACTACTCTCCGATGCCTCGCTGCTCGACCACGAGGTTTGTGCCAAAGGCTGGGTTCGCACCCGCCGCGGCAACAAGCACGTACAGTTCGTGGCACTCAACGACGGCTCCACAATAAAGAACATACAGATTGTGTTCGACATGAGCCGTTTCACCGAACAGCAGCTCAAGCCCATCACCACCGGAGCATCATTATGCGTCACCGGACAGCTCGTCAAATCAATGGGCAAAGGCCAATCATGCGAGATTCAGGCCGAAAGCCTCGAAATTTACGGCACCGCCGACCCCGAGACCTATCCCCTTCAGAAAAAAGGCCACACCCTTGAATTTCTGCGCGAGAAAGCGCATCTGCGTCCGCGCACCAATACTTTCTCGGCAGTTCTGCGTGTGCGAAGCACTCTGGCCTACGCCATTCACAAATATTTCCATGAAAGAGGATTCTACTATCTCAACACGCCCCTGATTACCGCCAGCGACTGCGAAGGTGCCGGAGCCATGTTTCAGGTAACAACCCTCGACATTGAAAATCCGCCCCGCACAGAGGAAGGAAAGGTTGACTACAGCCTCGACTTTTTCGGCAAAACCACTGCCCTGACCGTTTCAGGCCAGCTTGAGGGCGAGCTCGGAGCTACCGCTCTCGGAGCCATTTACACCTTCGGCCCCACATTCCGCGCCGAGAACTCCAACACACCGCGCCATCTTGCCGAATTCTGGATGATAGAGCCGGAAATGGCTTTCTATGACATCACCGACAATATGGACCTCGCCGAGGATTTCATAAAATACTGCATCCGCTATGCTCTCGAAAACTGCGCCGACGACATAGACTTCCTCTCGCAGATGTATGACCCCGAACTGAAGAACCGTTTGGAGAACGTCATCAAAGAGCAATTCGTGCGTCTGAGCTACACCGAGGGTGTCAAAATACTCGAAGAGTCGAGCCATAAATTTGAATTCCCCGTCTACTGGGGCGCCGACCTTCAGAGCGAGCACGAACGCTATCTCGTGGAAGAACACTTCAAACGCCCCGTCATCCTCACCGACTATCCTAAGGAAATCAAGGCTTTCTACATGAAGATGAACGAGGACGGCAAGACAGTGCGTGCTATGGATGTGCTTTTCCCCAACATCGGCGAAATCATCGGCGGCAGCGAGCGCGAGGAGAACTACAACAAACTCATGGCCCGCATTGAGGAGCTCCACATTCCGATGAAGGATATGTGGTGGTATCTCGACACCCGCCGCTTCGGCACGGTGCCCCACTCAGGATTCGGACTCGGATTTGAGCGTCTGGTGCTATTTGTGACCGGCATGACCAACATCCGCGATGTCATACCCTTCCCCCGCACCCCCGGCAACGCAGAGTTCTAACACACCTGCCCGTATATCTCAGAGGCCGCTTCCACAGCAACGGAGCGGCCTCTGTTGTGTCAATAAGCTGACACACAGTTTTTGGGCTGACGGCTTGCTTGATTTGACAAAAAGGAGTAATTTTGCGTACCGCACTAAAAGAGTTTTTGAATAACGCCATAAAAATCACACACACAGAAATGGGAAGATATAATTTCGACAAATGCGCCGACCGCCGGCAATCTGACGCCATCAAATACTGTGAGCTCAAACAACGTTTCGGACGTTCAGACCTCCTCCCGGCCTGGATAGCCGACATGGACTTCGACGTATGCCCCGAGATAACGCAGACTCTCGCCAGTCGCGTCAACCACCCTATATATGGTTATGCCACAGTGGCACAGAGCTATATAGACTCCATTCTCGGATGGCTTGACCACCGCCACGATTTCAAGGCCACAGCCGAAGAGATGACATATATGCCCGGAGTGGTCAAAGGAATAGGGTTTGCCGTAAATTTCTTCACTTCGCCCGGCGACAAAATCGTGATTCAGCCGCCTGTCTATCATCCTTTCAAAATGGTAATTGAAGGAAACGGTCGCATCGTGATTAACAATCCGCTTATCAACGATGGCGACAATTACCGCATGGACATCGACGGGCTTCGCGAAATTATACGCACCGAACATCCGAAGATGTTCATACTCTGCAACCCCCACAACCCCATAGGCCTGCAATGGTCAGAAGAAACGCTCCGGGAAGTAGCTTCAGTGTGCGCAGAATGTGGCGTGACCGTGGTATCCGATGAGATTCACGGCGACCTTATGCTTGACGGACGCCGCCACACACCATTCCTGAGCGTCAGCGACGACGCCCGCAAAGTCGGCATCATGCTCGGTGCACCATCAAAGACATTCAACATTCCCGGTCTTGTAAGCTCATGGTGCATAATCAAGAACCCCGAACTGCGCAAGTCTTTCTTCGACTGGATGACTTACAACGAGTTCAACGAGCCTACATTCTTCGCCACCGAAGGAACGGAGGCCGCTTACCGTTACGGAGAGGAATGGCTTGAAGAAGCTCTGGCCTACATCTCAGCCAACATCAGCCATATCACCGCAAAATGCGAGCTCCTGTTCGGCAACGCCATAAAAGCCATACGCCCACAGGCCTCATTCCTCGTCTGGCTCGATTGCAAGGGCCTGGGACTAAACCAGGAGGAGCTCGTCGACTTCTTTGTCAACCACGCTCATTTGGCGCTCAACGACGGCTCCATGTTCGGCAAAGAGGGTGAAGGCTATATGCGCTTCAACGCCGCCGCTCCCCGCGCCACCATCGACCATGCCCTCGACAGCCTCGCGGAAGCCTACAACACACTAAAAAAATAACTTCTGCAATGGACTACCGCATATTTCCCCCCGACGGAATGATTGAAACCACCGTCAACCTTCCCCTGTCGAAAAGCATCTGCAACCGGCTGCTCATAATCAATGCGCTGAATCCGGAAGCCGAGCCTATGCCAGTGCGCGCCATATGCGATGACTCCGATGTGCTCGCCGAAATACTGGCGATGGAAATACCTTACGACCAACATTTTAAGGTCGACGTCCACGCAGCCGGCACAGCGTTCCGCTTCCTGACGGCATTCTTCGCATCACACGAAGGCGCCATAGTGGAAATCACCGGCACCGAGCGGCTCCGCCAACGCCCCATAGCTCCGCTTGTCGATGCGTTACGCAAACTCGGAGCCGAAATTGAATATCTCGAAAAAGAAGGATTCGCTCCGCTACTCATCCACGGCCATCGGCTCTCGGGTGGCGAGATTGATATTAACGCCACGGTCAGCTCGCAGTTCATCTCAGCACTGCTCATGATTGCGCCCACGATGAACAAGCCGCTTACAATCAGGCTTGACGGCGACCCCATCTCGCGCCCCTACATTCTGATGACACTTGGACTAATGGAGCAGGCAGGGGCGAAAACATTCTTCGAGCGTGACGTAATCACGGTTGAAAACGAGCCTTACACCAACGAAGTGTTCGACATCGAGCCCGACTGGTCGGCCGCATCCTACTGGTATGAAATAGCCGCCATCTCGGCCGGTTTTGTCACTCTGCCCGGTCTGCCGCTGAAATCGCTGCAGGGCGACAGCGCCACCGCGCGCTATTTCCGCGGACTCGGCGTACGCACCGAGGAGTCGGAAGAAGTGGCCGGAGCGCTTGACCTCTGTGCCGACCCCGACGTAAACGCCCGCCTTGAAACCGACCTCTCCGAAACGCCCGACATAGCGCAGACACTGGCCGTCACCTGCGGCACACTCGGCATCAACTTCCATCTCAAAGGCCTCGGCTCGCTCAAAGTAAAAGAGACCGACCGTCTTGAAGCTCTCAGGAAAGAGATGGACAAAATAGGCATCATCGTCGAAATACGCAACGACAGCGAACTCGTGTGGAACGGCGAACGCCACCCCATTTTCGAAATGCCCGCATTCGACACTTATCAGGACCATCGCATGGCCATGGCTCTCGCACCCGTCTCAATCTTCATACCCGGACTTATTATCCGTGACATCGAAGTAGTGAGCAAATCATATCCCGGCTTTTGGGATGACCTTAAAAATGCAGGGTTCACAATCACCGACGCCTCTGTTCCGTTGCCTGAGCCTGACGAAGCCGGTTCCAAAATATGACCGTAGCGCTGATAATACTGGCCGCACTGGTCGGAGCGGGAATTCTGCTCTACGCCCATGAACGCATTACGGCGCGTTCGCGACGCGGAGCCGAAGATGTAGCCAACGAAGAAACCCCACAGACAGAGGCTCAACAGGGCTGCTGCGGTATGCACATTTCCTGCGAAAAAGACTCGCTGTCGACAGCCGCATCCACCGAAATAGTCTACTATGACGATGATGAGCTTGACATCTATGCCGGCCGACCGGCCGACAGCTATACCGATGTCGAAACCGAGCAGTTCCGCGACATTCTGCTGACACTGCTTCCCGACGACATTGCCGGATGGGCACGCTCGCTTCAACTGCGCAACATCGAAATGCCGGAAAGTGTGCGTCAGGAGCTGTTACTCATTGTCAGCGAGGCTCGCATGGCAAAACTGAAATTTTCCTCCAATGACTGAAATCTTTCAATACGAGTTTTTCCGCAACGCCTTCATCGGCATCATAATAATCAGTGTGGCCTCGGCGCTTATCGGAACCTACATTTTCGCGCGTCGTCTCGTGGCCATAGCCGGAGGAATCACCCATGCCTGCTTCGGCGGCCTCGGACTTGGATATTTTCTCGGCATAAGCCCGATTCTCACGGCATCGGTATTCGCCGTGGCATCGTCGCTCGGCGTTGACTATCTTTCGGAGCGGCAGCGCGTGCGCGAAGACTCCGCAATAGCCGTCATGTGGGCGCTCGGCATGGCCATCGGCGTTCTGTTCGTGTTCCTTACGCCGGGATTCGTGCCTGAGCTGAACAGCTTCCTTTTCGGCAACATTCTCACCATCACTCGCACCGACCTCATAGCATTCGCCTCGTTCACCGCCATACTCCTGCTCGTATTCGGCCTGTGGTTCAATAAAATAATAGCAGTTGCCTTCGACCGCGATTTTGCCCGTGTCTGCGGACTCCACACCAAAGCCATATCGGCCATGATGACAGTGCTTGTTGCCATCTGCATCGTTCTGACAATAAAGCTCGTGGGCGTAATGCTACTAATGTCAATGCTCTCACTCCCGCAGATGATAGCCGAAACACACTATCACAAAGTGAAGCAACTAATGATAGCCTCGGCTGTGGTCTCGGTGGTCTGCTGCGTGGGCGGCCTGATGCTCGCCTCCGTAGTTGAGGTGCCATGTTCCGCCCTCATAGTCATAATAATGGTCACTCTGTTTCTGATAATCCGCGCCGGCCACAGCCTGCAGCGCGCCATTCGCAGAAAAGCATGAGAAAGCCACGGCGAAAAATCATAATAGCGGGCGTCATGGCCGCCATAGCCTTAGTTGCGGCCACATGGTTTGTAAAGACTGCTTTCTTCAGTACGCAGCCCGGAGTTGAGCCGGATTCCGAGTTATATCCCGTCAGAGGAATTGACATTTCGGCACACAACGGAGCGGTTGACTTTGAAAAAGTAAAAGCCGACGGTTATGAATTTGTCATCATAAAGGCCTCCGAAGGAACCGATTTCAAAGACCGCAACTTCACCGACAATCTGCGCCGGGCGCGAGAGGCCGGCCTGAATACCGGAGCCTACCACTTCTTCCGGTTCGACACCGACGGCATGATGCAGGCTCTCAACCTCATGCACTCACTGCGTTTCCACAATCTCAGTTTTCCCGCCGTCATCGACATCGAAGAATGGGGCAACCCCGACGTGATAGCCACCCGCGACATAATCAGCAATCTGCGCAACATGATTACCACGTTAGAAGCCAACGGCATTGACATCATTCTATATTCCAACAAAGACGGCTACGACCGCTTTATAAAAGGCAATTTCGACAACTATCCGCTATGGATAAGTTCGTTCAGCGAGCCGGGTCCCGACATCAACTGGTCAATCTGGCAATACAGCCACAGCGGCAAAGTTGACGGTACGGAATCCAAAGTCGATTTAAACGCAATAAAACCTGAATTTTATCGTTTACTAAAGTAACCATTATTGTCAGGTTCCGGCAACCTCAACAATTATTCACGCAATGACAAAAGTCTCCTTCATAAAAAATATATTTGCAACAATAGCGGCAGTCGCCGCTATGCTCGGCTTCGGCTCAGGGCAAGCCTCTGCTCTTCCGCTCACCACCTACGCCGAAAATTCAAGACTTGCGGAAGGCAAATGGGTAAAAATCAGCGTTGACCGCACCGGTGCCCACCTGCTGACCAATGCCGCACTGCGTCAGATGGGTTTTTCAGACCCTTCACGCGTCAGAATCTATGGCTACGGAGCTACACGCCAACCCGAAATAATAAACGAGACTTTTGTCGATGACTTGCCCATGGTTCAGACCATGCGCACCGACCGTGGCATCATCTTCTATGCCATAGGCCCGCAGTCATGGACTTATACCGACCGCACATGGCGTCCAGTCAACAATCCCTTCACCATGAAGGGCTACTATTTTCTGAGCGAATCCGACGAGGCCGAGCCTGAAATACCCGCCGAGGGTCTTGAGGGAACAGCATCCACGCCGAGCACCATCACCGGCCTCTCGTTCCACGAGCTTGAAAGCTTCAATCCGGGCCACACCGGCCACACACTCCTCGGCGAAGACTTCCGCTACACTTCATCGCGCACATTCAAGCTCGACATACCCGACCGTCTGCCCGGAGGCAATATCTTGATGGTCACATCGTTCATGGCCAAATCAACAGAGCTGTCACAACTGTCATTAAGCGTCAACGGCACTCCCCTCTCCTCCGGTGAACGCATAAATGCAATCAGCGACGGACACATTCACTATAACGAATTGCTCACCACCAAATACATCTCCCTTGATGACAACGAGACATCTCTGAACATCGGCATCGGATATTCCTCTCGTGGCAACATCACTACTGCCGCACTCAACTATATTTCAGTGAACTACGAGCGCGTCCTCCGCCCCAGCGACTCCGGGCTGTGGTTCGCCTCGAACACCACCAATATGGCCATGGAAGGTGGCTCGACAGGTCTGGCGATATGGGACGTCACCAATCCCGCCTCAGTCGTAAGCATGAAGACCGCTGTGAACGGCGGCAACCTCTGCTGGCGCAACGTCTACACCGGCACGCGCCACTACTTCACATTCAACCCCGAAGGCTCGTTGCCGGCTCCTAAATATGAAGGCAGTGTCAGCAATCAGAATCTTCACGCCACCGAAGTGCCCGACATGATTATATTCACGGTGCCGGAATGGAACCAGCAAGCCGAACGCCTTGCCGACCTCCACCGCGACCGCGACGGCATGAAAGTGACCGTCATCAACCAGCAGCCGGTGTTCAACGAATTTTCGTCAGGCGCCCCCGACGTGCAGAGTTTCCGTAAAATGCTGAAAATGCTATACGACCGCGGACAAGCTCAGGGGAAGCAACTCAGCTATGTGCTCTTCTTCGGTCGCGGCACCTACGACAACCGTGCCATCTGTCCTGAAATAAGCAACCTCAGCTATCCCCTGATGCCGCTCTGGCAAAGCAACTCAGGCAGTTCCGACAACACGTCATACACCACCGACGACATTTTCGGCTTCCTTGCTGACGGCTCCGGGCTTAACCCCGGTTCCGACAAAATGCTCGTGAGCGTTGGGCGTATGCCCATAACATCCTCCGGCGACGCCCGCAACTCCATTGATAAGATTGAGGCATATCTTTCATCGGCCCCCGGCCAATGGCGGAACCGCGCACTCCTGATTGCCGACGACCAGGACTTCGCCACCCACATGGAACAGACCGACAATATGTTTTCACATATGATGGCCAATCATGGCGATGACCTCTCCTACCGCAAGCTCTACACCGATGAATACGCCCTGTCAAACGGCACCTATCCCGAAGCGCGCACACAGATGTTCCGCGCCTTGGAAGAGGGCGTGGTGTGGCTGACATACATCGGCCACGCCAACACCACCTCATGGACCCATGAGGGCCTGCTGACATTCACCGACATCAACAACCTCCACCTCAAATATCTGCCAGCCGTCTACGCCGCCACCTGCGAATTCCAGCGCGTTGACGACAACGACATCTCCGCAGGCGAAATTATGTGGAAGCTCACCACCGGAGGCTGCATTGCCATAATTTCCGCCAACCGTCCCGTCTACATCGACCAAAACGGCACACTCTCAGAGTCTATGGGCCGCAATATGTTCCGTCTCGACAGCAACGGCAACCGCCTGCGCATTGGCGACATCATCCGTAATACAAAGAACAACTACGGCAACCCCGCCAACGACGGCACGTTCATCTATTCTAACGAGAACAAGCTCCGCTTCTCCCTCATAGGCGACCCGGCCCTGCGCCTGGTGCTCCCCTCGTCCAGAGTGGTTGTAGACCGCATCAACAACCAGGACGTAAACGGAGAAGAACCGCCAGTCATAAAAGCATTTCAGAATGCCACAATCGAAGGCCATATCGAGACCTCCGACGGCACTCCGCTCACCGACTTCAACGGTCTGCTCACCACAACGATATTCGACGCCGAACACAGCGTGACCACCAAAGGCAACGGTGAGAAAGGAAAAGAGTATGTATTCGAGCAGCAGGGCGACCGCGTCTATACCGGCAATGACTCCATTCGCGCCGGTAAATTCAGCATCACCATACCGATGCCGGCCGAAATCAGCAACAACTGGCGTCCGGCCGCAGCACAGTTCTTCGCAAAATCACTCGCTAACGGGGCGCAGCCCGAAGACCATGCAGCAGGAATGAACCGCGACTTCTATCTCTTCGGCTATGACGAAACCACCGCGCCAGACAACACCCCGCCGACCATCAAGGCCATCTACATCAACCATCCGAGCTTCCGTGACGGCGACGTCGTAAACCTCACGCCTATGCTCGTGGCCGAACTGACCGACAACCGCGGCATCAATGTAGCCACTTCCGGCATCGGTCGCCTGATGACCGTCACCCTTGACAACCGCCTGACCTATGCCGACGTATGCGAGTCATTCGTTCCCTCTCCCACCGACAACGGCGGAGGCACCGTCCACTACCAGCTGCCGGAGCTAAGTCAGGGCAGCCACACACTCAATTTCCGTGTATGGGACACCGCGAGCAATTACGCCACCGCCGACCTCAGCTTCTATGCACGTTCCGAAGTTAAGCCCAAACTCTATGACGTCTACACCGATACTAACACCGCTTCCGTAGAGGCCAATTTCTATCTGAGCCACGACCGCCCCGATGCCACCATCAACGTAGCGCTGACCATTTATAACCTGCTTGGACAGCCTGTGCGCACCATCGAATCGTCGGCCGGGAGCGACCTCTATCTCACTAATCCCATAAAATGGGACCTCACGGACGATGCCGGTCGGCGCGTCACCCGCGGCATCTACATCTACCGTGCCCACATTTCCGAGGGCAGTCTTGAAAGCGACACCATGTCGCGTAAAATCGCTGTCACAGCTGAATAAGAATCGGTTCGGCAATAAACAATGTCAACTTTAATAAGTCATCTCATCTATGTGGCAGCCATCCCCGTGCTGGCTGTCGCATCCTGCATTTTTTACCGCAAGGTCAACCACGGTCTCTCGCGAAGTGCCATACATCAGCAGTCAACACGCCTAAGCATAGCCTCCGTCCTGGCTCTCGCGCCGTCAGTAGCGGCAGCGCCTGAAGCTCTCTCAGCGCAACTCATCGCCGCAGCCCTTTTTTGCCTCATTCAGGCCGTCAGCTACCCCCTCATCCATCACTTGTCGCACCGCAGGACATCGCCCGACTATGACAACTTCATGGACATAGCCTTCGGGTTATACCTCTATGGAATCCTGTCATCGCTGATTATTGCAGGCTCGCTGACCGGTCTGTCAGCCGTTACGGGAGTTTTGGCCGCCTTAACAGAATGCGGCATACTGCTCTGGACGGTCTTTCAATGGGGCTATTTCATTCTCTATAAAAATGCCATCGACATCCGGGGAATGAAGATTTTCTATGAGACTCATTACAACGAGGTAATCGAGTTCGGGCGGTCCTTTCATCCGGCGAAACTCGTGATATTTCTAACGTTACTGGCATCACTGCTGACCGGCATATTTCTCCTGAACCTCATTCCGGCCCCGGTCACGGCCACCGGATGTGTCGCTATGGGTTGCGTTATTTTCGCGGTGGCCGGCGGCATCGCTTTCATGGCTTTTTACGGACACCGCTCGCCTTTCAGACGCATCGGACTGTCGGAGCTTTACCTGAATGTGGCCGACTACGCGCGCAACAATCGGCGCTATCTCGACGAACAGCGCCGGCGTCTTGACCGCCTCAGCGTAGCGCCTCTGAAGAGCGACACGACAAGCCCCCGCACCATTCTCCTGATAATCGGTGAGTCAGCATCGCGCGACCACATGAGCGCGTTCACCACAATGGAACATGACACCACCCCCTGGATGCGCTCGATGGCAGAGAAATATGAAATGCTGATTTTCCCCAACGCCTACTCCTGCGCCATGCACACAGTCGAAACCCTCGAACGGGCGTTGACACAGCGCAACCAATACAACGACATTCCTTTCCTTGAAGCTCCATCCATAATAGATGTGGCCCGCAAGCTCGGCTACAGAATACACTGGTACAGCAATCAGGGACATCTCGGCGCAAACGACACCCCCGTGACCCTAGTGGCCGAAACCTCCGATGTAGCCAAATGGACCCATCAGCAGCTCAACAAAGTGCAGTATGACGAGACACTTCTTGAGTTCCTTCATGAACTCGACCCTGCCGTCAACAATCTTTTAGTAGTACACCTCAAAGGAAGCCATTTCAATTTCCTCAACCGCTATCCGGCAAATCGCACCGTCTGGGGCGAGCCCGGAGTGCAGGACAACATTCCCAACTTCCACAATTCGCTCCTATACACCGACAGCGTAATTCACAGCATCTACGATTACTGCCGCAAGCATCTGTCGCTCTACGCCATGGTTTACCTTTCGGATCACGCCACAATCCCATCGCGCCAGCGCACGGTTGATTTCGACGGATTCGGCCATGTGCGCATACCGCTTGCCGTCTGGCTTTCGGAAACATTCCGCCGCGAGCATCCCGAGCGCACCTCGGCTCTTACCAACAACCGTAACCGCTTCTTCACCAACGACCTTCTCTTCGAACTTATGTGCGGAATCTTCGACATAACCTCGCCCGACTTTGACGAATCGGCATCGCTTGCATCAGGCTCTTACCGCTTCACGCCCGAAACGCTTCTGACATTCAACGGCACCATACGCATAGCCGACGACCCGGCTCTAAAAAAATAGGGCATAATTTTTTGCGGTAAAAAGTTGTATTTCACCAATGCAATCACTATATTTGCGTGGTAAACATCACATTTCCGCATGACAGACAACAACCTCATCTCCCCGGAAGCCATCCTCGGCCGCATACGCCATGTCATCAACACCTCATGGGGGCATCTCAGCCAGGCAGAAATAGCCCGGCGGATTGGCATGGACCCATCAAACCTATCGAAGTATCTCAACGGCAAACTGCCGGTAAACCGTACACTTACCAACCGCCTGATTCTTGAAATGGGCGTGTCTCGCGACTGGCTTATGCGCGGCGAAGGCATCCCTTTCGCACAATCAGAGAGCACAGCTGAGTCCAGACACGGTACTCCCGTCTACGACATCGACGTCACTGCCGGATGCTTCCCGTTGGAACGTATGTTCACCTCCGACCGCATCTCGGGCTACGTCGACCTACCCAACCTGAACCCTGAGAGCGTAATCGTGAGAGTAAGCGGCGACTCAATGGAGCCTAAAATCATCAACGGCGGATTCATAGCCATACGCCCCGTAAAATCAGCTGACTACATTTTCTGGGGGCAGACCTACGTAATCATTATGGAGGACTACCGCATGGTGAAAGTGCTCAGACGTCACCCGCTCAACAGCGACATGGTGATTCTCCACAGCGAAAATCCGGCTTACGACGACATGGACGTGCGGCGTTCCGACATCCAGGCCCTTTTCATCGTTGAGTCAATACTCAACTTCCGAGCCCTATGCTGACGCAATGCGCAACTCTTGCCAATTCTTCCATTTTTCTGCTGAAATGTTATAACGATTTAAATTTCAACAGATTCAATTAGCTATTTTGAATTTTAGTAGTCACTGACGACATTTTTTTGTAATTTTGCCGTTATAACTGCTGAATCACACGAATGAATATAAAGAAACATAAGATTTTAACACTGGCAGGAGTGCTGACCATCGGTGTTCTGACAGCAAGTGCGGAGACCATCGACTGTACCGCCGGAAAACTCAGCGAGCTTATCGGCGACAACACCTCGGTGACCGCGCTGACCGTAACCGGCACTGTCAACGCCGCCGACCTCAACTTCATAGCCTCCGAGCTACAGCATCTCGATGCGCTCGACCTCTCCGGCGCCACCGTGGAAGCCTACAGTGGCAGCCCCCTTGCATCGGGACTTACCGTAAGCGCCGCCAACGAGATTCCGTCATACGGCCTGATGGGACTTAGGGCTTCGACTCTGATACTCCCCGAAGGAATCACCGCCATCGGAGAAAGTGCTCTGGCATCTTCCGCCATAAGCGAGCTGACCATACCGCCGACAGTAACAACCATCGGCAATTCCGCCTTCACAGCCTCGGCGCTGACAAAGGCCGACATCCCCGCCACCGTCACTTCATTAGGTTCAGGCGTTTTCAGCGACTGCGCTTCATTAACAATTGTCACAGTCAGCGCGCAGCTCGATTCCATAAGCCGCAACTGCTTCCTGAACTGCGCCGCGCTGACAGAAGTCAGCCTGCCTGCATCGGTTGTCAAAATAGGCGATTCCGCCTTTGCCGGCACATCAGCGCTGACCGAATTCACTTTTCCGCAACATATCATGGGAATCGGCTCACGCGCATTCTACATGAGCGGCCTCACCGCTGTTGACCTCTCACGTCAGACCGGAGTAAGCATCGGCGCATTCGCTTTTGCGCGCGACTTATCGCTCACATCAGTAGCGCTTCCGTCAGGCGCTTCAATAGGAGAAGGGGTGTTCTTCGATGACGCATCGATTAAATCAGTGTCACTGCCTGCGTCAGTAACGGAAATACCATCTTTCACATTCAAAGGCACTTCGTCGGTCAACCCGCATGAGATAATAACCGACGGCGTAACATCAATCGGCGACTACGCCCTGACAGGCTGGACACAGGTAGCCGACCTCAAGCTGCCTGCATCAGTGAGCTATCTTGGTGACAACTCAATGGAAGGATGGACTTCGCTGAAGTCAATCAACGTCCAGGACCACACCGAAGTGCCCGCACTCGGAGAAAACGTATGGGAGAATGTCAACCAGCCAGAAGCAACCGTCTACGTAGCCAACCAGGAAATGGTCAATGCCTTCATGGGCACTCCGCAGTGGGACAAGTTCAAAATCAGTATGAGCTCCGTCGGCATCGACGATATAACCGGCAACACCACGACCACAGCCATTGAATATTATTTCGAGGGCACAACGCTTGTCATAAGCTCTACAGGAGCCGACATAACCACAGCTGAAATCTACAATATCGATGGCCGACGCCTCTACTACGGCAGCCCCGCGGCAGCCATTGCCAGAGTGAACACGTCCGCATGGACTCCGGGAGCAATAATTGTGACCGCAGCTCTCGCCGACGGCAAACATCAGGCAGTAAAACTAATTCTTAACTAACGTTTCTTCAGACTCATGGGCAAGAATAAGCTGAAAAAATTCCGGGAAATGGAGTCAATAGACTTCGTATTCCAATATCCCTACGGAGTACTCAAAGAAAAAGGATTCCAGATGAAAGGCCACTGGCACGAGGAATTCTTCGGCAACTCCAACCCCATCGTCCTTGAACTCGGCTGCGGCAAAGGAGAATACACAGTGGGGCTGGCGCGCCGCTACCCCGGCAAAAACTTCATCGGACTCGACATAAAGGGAGCGCGCATCTGGACAGGTGCCACCGAAGCACAGCGCGACGGGATAGCCAACGTGGCCTTCGTGCGCACCAACATAGAGCTACTGCCGGAATTTTTCGCACCCGGCGAAGTCGATGAAATCTGGATAACATTTCCCGATCCTCAAATGAAGAAGGTGCGCAAGCGCCTTACATCCACTCGGTTTCTTGACCTCTACCGCAAAGTAGCCAAACCCGGAGCCCTGATTCACCTCAAAACCGACAGCCCCTTCCTGTATGCCTACACATCAGCCCTTACACGGCTTAACGGCATAACACCCGAAATTGACACCGACGACCTATATGACGGCTCGCTAACCGACGACATCCTGTCAATCAAGACTTTCTACGAGCGTCAGTGGCTTGAAAGAGGCATGAAAATAAAATACATCTGCTTCCCGCTCGACCACACCACGCTGCTGCAGGAACCGGCAGACGACATACCGTACGACACCTACCGCAGCTTCCCTCGCGGCACACTGCAGGGTTATTAAAACAGATAGATATGGAAACACTCAGACTATACCCCAACCTCATACTCGATGCGCTGCGCAATGTGCGCTATCCCGGCAACGGCAAAAACATAGTCGAGGCCGGCATGGTTGAAGACGACATCAGAATCGACGGCAACAAAGTGAGCTTTTCGCTGATTTTCGACCGCCCCACCGACCCCTTTATCAAATCGATAGTCAAATCGGCCGAGACAGCCATACTTCAGTACATATCGAATGACGTCGACATCCGCGGAAACATATCCGTGAAGACACGCATCATGGCTCCGACTCCCGCTGAAAAGCCGCTAAAACAGGCAAAAAACATAATCGGCGTTTCGTCGGGCAAGGGTGGCGTAGGAAAGTCGACCGTAGCCGCCAACCTCGCAGTGGCGCTCGCCCGCGAAGGCTATAAAGTGGGGCTGCTCGACGCCGATATTTTCGGGCCGTCGATGCCGAAGATGTTCGGGTTGGAAGACGAACAGCTGTATATGCACCGCATCGGTGACCGCGAACTCATCATACCCGCAGAGCGCTATGGCGTGAAAATGCTGTCAATAGGTTTTCTCGTTGACAAGAACAGTCCGGTTCTATGGCGCGGCAGCATGGCCTCAAATGCCCTCAAGCAGCTTATAACCGATGCCGATTGGGGCGAAATTGACTACTTCGTTATTGATATGCCCCCGGGCACTTCCGACATTCATCTCACTTTGGTACAGACACTTGCCATCACCGGAACCGTCATTGTGACAACCCCGCAGCAAGTAGCTTTGGCCGACGCGCGCAAAGGCATAGCAATGTTCCGGCAGAAAAGCGTCAACGTGCCTATTCTCGGACTTGTTGAAAACATGGCGTGGTTCACTCCCGAGACACATCCCGATGAGAAATACTATATCTTCGGACACGAAGGAGGCGTGGAACTGGCCAAAGAACTCGACATAAAACTTTTAGCACAGATTCCTATCGTAGGAACAATCTGTAATGACTCTGACAACGGAACCCCGGTGGCACTCGGCGACAACGCCGCGGCACAAGCCTTCATACATCTGGCTCGCGAGGTCATTGACTCCGTCGACGAGCGCAACGCTACGCTGCCCCCCACACAAAAAGTCAATGTAACAAAAAAATAATCAACGGCAAAAGCAGAGCATTATGGCTAAAATACTTATAATCAACGGCCCGAATCTCAACCTTTTGGGCGTCAGGGAGCCTGACATCTACGGCAACATATCGATGGACGATTCCATCGCCGCGCTGTCTGTCGATTACCCAAACGTCGACATAGAGTATTACCAGAGCAACCATGAGGGCGACATCATAGACCGCCTACATGACGCAGGATTCGATGAATCCTACGCCGGAGTGGTGCTCAACGCCGGAGCCTACACCCACACCTCACTGGCCATCGCCGACGCCATCAAAGCCATAAAGCTGCCCGTCATCGAAGTGCACATCTCCAACGTCCACTCCCGTGAGGAGATACGCCACCGCTCACTCATATCACCCGTGTGCAAGGGCGTCATCGCCGGATTCGGCATGAACAGCTACACACTGGCCATCGAAGCACTGCTGCTATGACCGACACCGGCATTGACGACTACATTCTAAGCCATATCGAGCCTGAGCCTGAGCACCTCTACAGGCTCAACCGCCGCGTAAACACATCACTGCTCTACACCCATATGTGTTCCGGCCACCTTCAGGGGCGCATCCTCAAAATGCTCACACGCATGATTAATCCGCGCAAAGTCCTTGAACTCGGCACTTACGCAGGTTATTCGGCCCTATGCATAGCCGAAGGCCTGAGTCGGCCCGACGCCACCGTCACCACAATAGAAATCGACGATGAAATGGAGGATTTCATCCGCGAGGCGCTGGACTCCCACCCCTGCGGCAGGCGCGTGAACCTCATAATCGGCGATGCACTGAAGTTGCTGCCCGAAATGGACGCCGACTTCGACATGATTTACATCGACGCCAACAAGCGCCATTACTGCGACTATTACAGGTTGCTGATTGACCGCATTCCACACGGCGCATTCATTATAGCTGACAATACCCTCTGGGGTGGCAAAGTGACCGACCCCGAACACAACCATGACCCTCAGACCCGCGGAATACTCGAATTCAACGATTTAGTAGCCGCCGACAGCAGAGTCGAAACAGTCATCGTCCCGCTGCGCGACGGTCTGACATTACTGCAAAAGAAATGAAAGAAGTTAAGAATCTGATGTTTGATCTCGGCGGCGTCATCATGAAAATACGCCGCCTCAACGCCGTAGAGGCGCTGGAGAAACTCGGGCTGACCGATGCCGGCGAAATGCTGGGCGAATACGGCCAAAAAGGGCCTTTCTTAGCACTCGAAAAAGGGCTCATCACTCCGGCAGAGTTCCGCGATGAACTCCGCGCACGAATTCACGGGCAAAAACCCACCGATGCAGAGCTTGACAGCGCTTTCTCTCGTTTTCTGGTCGGCATACCTGTCGGCAGGCTTAGCGAACTTGAGATGCTGCGCCGCAACCACCGCATATTCTTACTCTCCAACACCAATGCTATCATGTGGAACGGCTTCATCGATGAGGAGTTCCGCAAGGACGGCCACGACATATCCCACTATTTCGACGGCACGATAGCATCTTTTGATGTAAAAGCCTACAAGCCTGACGCCGCAATTTTTCTGAAAGCCATTGAAAAATTCAGAATCAACCCGGAGGAGACACTATTCTTCGACGACTCCGAGGCAAACTGCGAAGCCGCACGCGCCATCGGATTCAATGCAGTCCACGTAGCCGATGAACGCCCCTTCGCAGAACTCATGTCAGCAAACGGCTATGAATGACCGTGTTGCCACAGTAGGAATGTTTGACGGCATCCATCTCGGCCACCGCCGACTTCTTGAATTCCTGAGGTTGAATGCCTCAGGAAGGCAGCCTTTAGCCATCACGTTCAGCAACCATCCGCTCTCTGTGGTAAACCCCGGCAAGACACCCATGCTCCTATCATCGCCCGACGAAAAGGCCGCGCTGTTAGAAGAGTGTGGCGTTCAGCCGGTTATGCTTGACTTCGACAACCGTATGCGATGCCTGACCTCGGAAGAATTCATGAAAATGATTGCCGAACAATACGGAGTCTCGACTCTTATAATGGGGTTCAACAACCGTATGGGGTCGGATGTCGATACGCCACCCTCACAATATGCGGCTATCGGGCAGCGCCTCGGAGTGACAGTGCTGACAGCCCCGCCGTTGCAAATCGGCGGAAACCCTGTCAGCTCCACACGCATCCGCACACATCTGCTAGAAGGATGTCCGGAAAAAGCGTCAGAACTGCTCGGACGCGACTACACGCTCTGTGGAATTGTCGGCCGAGGAAAACAAATAGGGCGCACCATCGGTTTTCCCACAGCCAATATCGTAAGCAATTTCCCCGCCAAACTGCTGCCGAAGCCCGGAGTATATAGTGGCGAAGCCGTTCTTGCCGACGGGTCGCGATACCTCGCCGTCACCAACATAGGGCAGCGTCCATCCGTCGACACCGATCCCGCCGGCACCATTGAGGCACACCTCCCCGACTTTACCGGCGACCTCTACGGTCAACCCGTCACGGTCAGCTTTCGCCACCGCCTTCGCGACACACGTCGGTTTCCCTCGCTCAGTCATCTGAATGCCCAGCTTCGGGCCGATGTAGAGATTGCTCGGGCCGGTTGGCAATAGCCCGATTTTAACATTAATTTTTATACGTCTCGACAATAAGTGCCCGATTTTGCTTAACTTTGCAGAATTAATTAGGCGCAGTCATGCCACCATGACACTAATTCCGAGAATATGAGCCAATCAGAAATCCACATACCCACCCACGACATGATTCCCGAGCCCGTACTCAGGCGTCTGCCATGGTATCTGGCCTATGTCGACAGACTACATCACAAGGGTATAGTCTACGTCTCGTCCACCCAGATTTCACGGGACCTCAACGTGGATTCCTCTCAGATTGCCAAAGACCTTTCATTCCTCAACATCAAAGGCAAGACGCGCATCGGCTATGAAGTTGACACCCTTTGCCATGTGCTTCAAGATTTCCTCGGATTCAAACGACGCCACAATGCCGTGGTCTTAGGTGTAGGTAGCCTCGGCGGAGCGCTGATTCAGGACTCCGGTCTGGCAAATTTCGGACTCAATATTCTTGCCGGATTCGATGTCAACCCCGATCTTATCGGCACCACCGTGTGCGGTGTGCCTATTTTCGACTCGGCTTCGCTTGAAGAGCAGTGCCGCAAGTTGCGCATAGACGTAGGCATTCTCACACTGCCGGTTGACAGCGCCCAGCAGGGCGCCGATGCTCTCGCCAAAGCCGGAGTCAAGGCAATATGGAATTTTACGCCGGTGAGAATACGCCCCGAGGGCGACATTGTAATCACCAACACCTCAATCTATGCCCATTTGGCAGTAATGTACAACCGGATGGAATCGCATAAAAAATGAAGTTTCTCGATTTAAGCAGAGCCTCAGCCAATGATTCCGCCGAATTTCCGGCTCTGACCATAGCCACAGACTCGGCAATCGAAACCCGCGGACTCCCGCTCTTTCTTCCCGACTATGCCGACAGCTTCGAGTGCGAAGTGCTGACAGTCTACAGAATAAGCCGACTGGGCAAATCGGTCGGTCGCCGTTTCGCCTCCCGCTACTACGACGCCATGACGCTTATGGGGCGCCTTGTCGGGAAAAATCCGGAATTACCTCCGGAATCGCCGTGGCTCACGGCCACTGACTTCGCGATGGCCTTAGGCCGGTGGACCGACATTCCGCAGCCCGGCACGAGAGTCAGAATAGAAGGCCCGCAGTTCTCAATCTCACAGATTTTGCCTGACTGCGCGCCGATTGACGAGGCGATAGAGAAACTCAGCCGGTTCTTCACGCTCAAGAACGGCGACATCATAGCGCCCTCCGCTCCATTGGCACGCTTCCCCGTCAAAATTGACACACGGGTAACCGCCGCAACCCCTCAGGACACTATTTTAGCTTTCAAAATAAAATAAAGCATCGGCTCCCGATGTTAATATAGATAGATATATTGACCATCCCGTTTCAGGCAAGCCGACCGAACACATTTTCTACAGAACCAACCATGCTATATAAAAAAGTCATTACATCACTGTTTTCTCTGCTGATGCTATTGCCGTTCGGTGCCAATGCGCTTTCGCCGGACTTTTACCCCTCCGGCTCCGTACTCGGATCAGGCAAATGGGTAAGAATCAGTATCACTGAAGCAGGCATCCATCAAATTACATACGACCAGCTCCGCCAGTGGGGTTTCAGCAACCCCGAGGCAGTCACCGTATTCGGCTATGGCTCGGCAGCCAATATGCGCGACATCATTGACGACAAAAAAGGAAGCGACCTACCCCAGCAACCCGTAATCTATCTTGATAACAAACTCGTGTTCTACGGCGAGGCCGATGCTCGCACAAAATTCATATTCAACAGCTCGACCGGCACTCCTGCGCCCTACGTTGAGCGCAACACAGCCTCGCCCAATGGCTACTATTTCCTGACCGATTCGCAGCCGGTGCTCGATACCGACGCCAATGCCATTCCCCTCACCGCAGGCAAGACCGACGTTGACTGGCACCTCTGCATAAACTATTTCGAAGAGGAACTCACCAATCCTAACGCCGCGGGAAGCCTCTATTTCGGCAGCAATATGGGAACAGATGTATATGAAATCACATTCCCTACGCCCGATATGCTTCTTGAAAACTCCACGCAGCAAACCATAGTCTATAACCCGATATTCTACAGCGAGCGCACCGCCAACCGCTTCTACCTGACCATTCCTAACGGCAACGACCTCAATGCCGGGTGGAATCTTTCCATCGACAATCCCAGCGGAGAGACAGCCACAGTGCCTTACTTATCCAAAAAGAACAACACCATAACGAGGCCGCTGACCACCCTGATTGACAGCTACACCTTCACATACCAACGCTACGACTCAAGCACCGAGCAGCAGTTCGCGGCGCTTGACCAGTTTTCGTTCTACTATCACCGCCGGAACAACTTCAGCGGACTCTCGGAGCTGGTACTCAACTACGCCAATCTGGCCACCAACTCCAATGTAAAATTAGCTAACGCAAGACCCTCAACCGCAGTTTGGAACATAGAACACGCCTTCTGCGTGCGCCCGTTCAAAACCGAGTTCGACGAATCAACATCGACGCTCAGATTCACCACTGACACCGCCTACGCACTCTCGGCCACCAACGATTACGGCGCACGTTTCATAGCATTCAACCCCGAAGACACCCACCCGGGCGTAAACTTCGCAGGCGATATGCCTAACCGTAACCTCCACGCGGCTGAAACACCTGACCTGTTGATTATCTCGTCCGATTTATGCTACGACCAGGCTCTGCGGCTCGCAGAGATTCATCGCACCCGCCTCGGCCACTCGGTGCTTGTGGCCCGTCAGCAGGAAATTTTCGATGAATTTTCATCAGGCGCTCCGGCGGTGTCGGCCTACCGCTCCTTCGCAAAAATGCTATATGACCGCAATCCCGACAAGCTACGCGGCTTACTTCTGTTCGGCGCCGGCTCATACGACAACAGAGCGCTCATGGAGACCACCCGTCCGCTTTACGATGCCGGAGCACTACTCCTGACTTACGGGACTTCCGACCACGCCCTCGTAGGCACCACGTCGCGCTCATTCTCCACCGATGCTTATTTCGGAATGTTAAGCGACTCCTTCACCCCCGCACAGATGCACCACCAGCTCATGACCGTAAATGTAGGCCGCATTCCAGCGTCATCTGTAGTGGAAGCCGCCGACGCCATAAGCAAAATCGAGAGCTATCTTTCATCCGTGCCAACCGTCGACGTCAACCACCGCGCTCTTCTGCTCTGCGACTCCGGCAACCACAACTCCCACCTCAACAGCTCCGAAAGAATTGCCAACGAACTCCTGAGCATTGACCCCGGAATCACAGCCATAAAGGCCTACGACGACCTTTATCCCTGGGCGTCCAAACGCAACGGAGCCATTCTGCGCGACTACATCATCAAGTCGCTGCAATCGGGTGTCGGCTACTTCAATTACACGGGTCATGGCAACCCCACCTCGCTGTCAGAACGTTGTCTGTGGGACATATCACAAATAAGATCGACCTCCTACTCCTTCTTCCCGCTGGTCATGATGGCTTCGTGCGACACCTACAATTTCGACCGAAGCACCAATAACCTCGGACACGTCATGACACTGCAGCCCAATGGAGGCGCCATAGCCTACATCGGCGCCTGCCGCACAGTCTACGAGCTGATGAATCAGGTTATCGACCAAAACATTTCGCATTACTACGCATACGCCACAGAATCGACAACCATAGGCGATGTCTTCCGCAAGGGGCGCAACGAGACAATCGAGAGCACCGGTGACAATGGTATGTGCTACAACACCCTCTGCTACAACCTTTGTGGCGACCCCCTGCTCCCACTTTACTCAGCCAACTCCAGAATATCAATAAACGCCATAAACGGCAATCAGTATTCCTCAACATCAAAAGCCCCGATATCTGCGCTGACCACAAATACAATCGACGGGTATATATACACTTCTCAGGGATATATCGACACCGAATTCAACGGCACCATCATAGCCACACTCTATGAATCGCCCCACACCGTCAGCACACTGAAGCAGAACGGAGATGTGTCAATGGACATTGTAAGCGATGAGGATAAACTCGCCGAAGCCGTGACCCGTGTGGAAAACGGTCATTTCTCCATCAGCATCACCCCTCCGGTCCAGACCCGCGAGGGTGATTACAACCGCCTGACATTCTATGCCTACAATGACAACCTTAGCAAATTCTCGAAATCTTACACAAAAAATCTGACAATGGCGTTTGCCGATGAGGCTACACCCACCGACACTCAGGCTCCTGTGATAAGCGAGCTTTACATTGACTCGCCCGATTTCATCGACGGCGACATGGTAGGCTCCGACTTCCGCCTCTATGCCACTATCGAGCCCGACCCAAGCGGCATCAATACCGCATTCAGCTCCATCGGCACCACCACAAGAGTGCTGATAGACGAAGTCCGCTCAATAGCCATCAACGGCACAGCAATGACAACCACAGCCGACGGCACTATCTCCATAGTGCTTGATGTCAACGACATGGCCGACGGGCGCCACACGCTCACGCTAAGCACTTCCGACAACATCGGCAACATAGCATCGCGCTCTATAAGCTTCAGCACCATGAACACCGGTGTCACGGCCATCCTAAGCGTGGAGGAATCGCCCGCCCGCACTCAGGCCACCTTTAGCCTCGACCATAATTTCGCATCGGAGCCCTCCGGACGCTTAGTTATTGAGAACGCTGCCGGCGAGCACGTATTCTCAAAGAATGTCACATTCCCATTCGAATGGGATCTGACCGACGAGAACGACAATACCGTTGCCGACGGCATATACCGTGCAAGAGCGATACTCAACGCCGAACTCCAGTATGCCACGACCCCCGATGCCGAAATTATTGTGATACAAAAACAATAATACACCCCATCATCAGTTATATAATGTAGGGAAGACTCTCTTCCCTGCATTTTTTTGATTAAGTACGCTTCCAACGCATGAACAAAACTATCAGACATATCTTCGTAGCCATGGCAATAGCCGTTGCCGTTCCCGCAGCATTTGCCGATGGCAATACCAAGGATGAGTTCAACCCCATCCAGACCGGCGTGACTTCGCTTTCGATAGCGCCCGACGCCCGCGGCGCTTCAATGGGTGACCTCGGCGTCGCTACCGACCCCGACGCCAACTCACAGTACTGGAACCCGTCGAAATATGCTTTCGCATACTCTCAAGGCGCCGTTTCGCTCAGCTACACCCCCTGGCTGCGCAAACTCGTCAACGACATCTTTCTGGCCAATGTGGCCGGCTACTGGAAATTAGGCTCATCCGACAATCAGGCCATCAGCGCCTCTCTGCGCTATTTCTCGCTCGGCGAAGTGAACTCCACCGGCCCCGGCGACGCCATAACCGAAAGCCTGCACCCCTACGAGCTATCGATTGACGCCGGTTACTCGCGCAAACTCTCCGAGAAATTCTCGATGGGCGTTGTATTCCGCTACATCTACTCTGACCTCGGATTCTCATCGTCCTACGCCGGCGACCAGACCACCGGAGCATCGGCCTTCGCTGCCGACATTTCCGGTTACTTCACTTCCTACCCCATCATCGGACGCAACGAGTGCCAGTGGTCATGGGGCTGGAACATCTCTAACATTGGTACGAAGGTAAACTATAACAACGGCGAAAACCCCGCGTTCCTTCCCACCAATCTGCGACTCGGCACCACATTCACATTCCCGCTTGCCGACTACCACAATCTGGCTCTTTCGCTCGACCTCAACAAGCTGCTCGTCCCCACACGCCCGCGTGAATCCGACTATTCGGATGACGCCGAAGGCCAGCGCGAATATCTCGACGCACTTGAAGAGTGGGAGAATATGTCACCCATAACCGGCATCTTCAAATCATTCTCCGACGCTCCCGGCGGACTCAAAGAAGAACTTCGCGAGATAACCTATTCTATCGGCGCTGAATATTCCTACAACCAGCAGTTCTTCCTCCGCGCCGGCTATTATCATGAAAGCCAGTTCAAAGGCAACCGCCAATACTTCGGCATCGGCGCAGGCTTCGCCCTCAATGTGCTCCGTCTCGACGCATCCTATATGATTGCCACCGCGCAAAGCTCTCCCCTCGACCAAACCCTGCGCTTCACGCTTACTTTCGATATGGACGGCATCCGCGAACTCATCGGTCACCGCAGATAATTCACCCTTACCGACAACTACTACCCCCAATGGATATTCGTTTAGGCAACGGATTCGACGTTCACCGCTTCACCCCCGACCGCCCGCTGCGCCTCTGCGGTGTTGAAATTCCATCCGACATGGGACTGCTCGGCCACAGCGATGCCGACGTTGCCATCCACGCCCTCTGCGACGCCATGCTCGGCGCGCTCGCCATGCGCGACATAGGCTATCACTTCCCTGACAGCGCAGCGTCAACCGACGGCATTGATTCACGCATCCTTCTGAGTCGCGTAAACGACATGATAAAAGAACGCGGATTCCGCATCGCAAATGTTGACGTGACCATCATAGCCCAAAAGCCCAAACTCATGACACATATCCCTGCGATGGCGGCCGAACTTGCACGCGTGCTGGGCATTGACTCTCACCGTGTCTCCGTAAAAGCCACCACCACAGAGCGTCTCGGATTCACCGGCCGCGGCGAGGGCATCGCGGCACAGGCCACCGCCCTGCTCATTTCGGAAGCATAAAAGCCGATTAGGCGCTATAACACACCGCGGCAGGAATCACCCTCAAACGCTGAAGAACCGTTGCCGCCCTACGTCAGAGCCATCCGATAATCCGGCATATTGCGCGAAACTGGCGTGACTATGGCCGTCATGTATACCTTACTATTTTACCTAAAGCAACCTCAGAAGCGCATCAATATCGGCTTCGTCTGTCGACCAGTCGGTTACGAAGCGTACTGCCGTGAGCCGCTCTCCGCGTGTACCCCATATATCAAATGAGACTTCGGGGCGCAACCGGTCGATGACGTCATTGTCAAGCAGTACGAACTGCTGATTGGTAGGCGAGTCGGAAAGGAACGAATAGCCTTTCGACTTCAACCCGTCACGGAGCTTCATGGCCATTTTCACCGCATGACGCCCGATTTCCTGATAAAGGCCGTCGGTGAAAAGTGCCTCAAACTGCACTCCGAGCAGGCGCCCTTTGGCCAAAGTGGCTCCGTGAAGCTTTATAAGCGAAACGAAACGCGGCAGCAGTTCAGGCCGACGCGTCACCACAGCCTCGCCGAACAATGCGCCGCATTTGGTACCTCCGATATAAAATACGTCGGCTATCGCAGCAATATCCTTAAGCGTCAGGTCTGAATCCTCGCTTCCAAGTCCGTAGGCCAGACGAGCACCGTCAATGTAGAGCGTCATATCGTAACGGTCGCACACCCGGCGGAGCGCTTCAAGCTCGGCGCGGGTGTAGAGCGTACCGAGTTCAGTAGGGTAAGTCACATAAACCATAGCCGGGCGCACCATGAATGGAGCCATGTCGCTACGAACGAAATTCTCGGCATACTCGCCTACATCTTCGGCGCTCAGCTTCCCACAACAGCCGGGGAGCGTTATCACCTTATGGCCGTTCGACTCGATGGCCCCTGCTTCGTGAACACTAATATGGGCCGTGTCAGCGGCAATCACGCCGTCATTGTGGTCGAGCAGACGGTCAATCACGACTGCGTTGGTCTGCGTGCCGCCCTCCAGCAGAAACACTTCGCCTTCGCCAAGGCCGCACGCATCCAAAATAAGCCTGCGGGCACGGGCCGTAAACTCATCACGACCGTAACCCTTTGTGTAAAGATTGTTGGTCGCCACTATCCTCTCAAGCACTTTAGGATGTGCGCCAATCATATAATCATTGTTAAAATAAATCATATCTATCTAATTTTTCATAACAGCGAATGGCTAAGCAAGCACGATTTTGCAAAATTAGTTACTTTTGCCCAATATTTTCTTATATTTGCTACCTAAACATAATTTTTACGCACATTTTGCAACAAAACAAACAACAAACTATGAAAAAACATCTTCTTTTCGGCATAGCTGCGGTAGCACTCATGTCGTCATGCTCTACTAAAACCGAAAGCGACAATCAGACCGACGCCACTCAGCAGACCACTACTCAGACCACCCCTCAGAACTCTGTGAAAGGCTCATGGACCATTCAGGAAATCGCGCTCACGGAAGGCAATAAAATCGTGCCGGCAGGAATTCAGACCGTCACCTTCACCGACAGCACTTACAGTTTCGCCACCAACTGCAACTCCATACATGGCGATTATACTCTGACCGGCGATTCACTGACCCTCATGCCTGGCCTGATGACCGAAATGGCCTGCGACGACATGACCGTTGAAGACGCTCTGCGCACGCTTATTCCCACCGTCAACGCCGTCAGCGCTCAGGCCGACTCCGTACTGCGTCTCTCGACATCCGACCCCGACGTTTACATCATTCTGCATTCCGCACAGAAATAATGAAAAGTGAGGCAAGAACCGGTTATTGAGCCAGTTCTTGATATTTGCCTCTCTTGACAGGACGTTGTTTTTTTGGCGAGGGCGATTTTTTTGCTTATTTTTGCGGAATATGAACGACAAGCCAAGAGAACTCACAAGCAGAGGAGCCCGCGGAGGCATAGTTCTTGGGGGCTGGTTCTGCGCTACTTTTGCGCTGATGGCCGGCACCGGGCAGTTGCCGCTGCTGGCCATTCCCGCCGTCATTATGATGGTGTCCGTTCCGGTGGTGGCCTACCGGATGCTGCTGAAATCCTATCGCTCGCTCTACGGCATGACGACAATGTCGGCCCTTTGGCTTGAAGGAATTCTCTCCTTTATGGGCGGGTCGTTATTTCTTGCCGTTGGAGCTTTTCTGTTTCTCAAATACATAGACCCCGAATTCATAGTGCGTCAGACGTCACTGATGGCCGACTACTATGCGGCATCGGAAGAGACGAGAAGCATCGGCGAAACATTCAGGCGCATGATTGAAAACCATATGCTGCCACGCCCCATCGAGGCGGCATTCTCGCTGGCCTGGCTGAGCGCTTTCGCCGGAGCCCTGACCTCGCTGGTTTTAGCCGCCGTCATTAAAAGATTCGGCCTCAGAAAATCGTATGACAACCGTTAAGCACATGTCATCTGACTATAAAATCGAAACAATGGATAAAGGCATTGACATATCGGTGGTAATACCACTTTACAATGAAGAGGAATCGCTTCCCGAACTTGCCGATTGGATAGGTCGGGTCATGTCTGAGAACGGCTATCGGTATGAAGTGCTGTTCATTGACGACGGCTCGACAGACCGCTCCTGGGAGGTAATCGAAAAACTCGCGCAAAACAACACCTGCATACGCGGCGTGCGCTTCCGCCGCAATTACGGAAAATCGCCTGCCCTGAACACAGGTTTCAACCGCGCTCAGGGCCGCGTGATAATAACAATGGACGCCGACCTTCAAGACTCGCCTGACGAAATTCCGGCGCTCTACAGAATGATAACCGAGGAGGGCTATGACCTCGTGTCGGGCTGGAAGCAAAAACGCTACGACCCGCTGTCGAAAACCATACCCACGAAGTTGTTCAACGCTACCGCCCGGCGCGTAAGCGGCATCCGCAATCTGCACGACTTCAACTGTGGTCTGAAGGCCTACCGGCGCGAAGTTGTGAGAAGCATCGAGATTTACGGCGATATGCACCGCTACATCCCCTTCCTTGCCAAGAACGCCGGATTTACACGCATAGGCGAGAAAGTGGTGAAGCATCAAGCGCGCAAATACGGCAAATCGAAGTTCGGCATGAGCAGGTTTGTCAACGGCTACCTCGACCTGCTCACGCTGTGGTTTACAAACAAATTCGGACGCAAGCCCATGCACTTTTTCGGGCTGTGGGGCACACTGATGTTCATTCTGGGATTTGTGTCAGCCCTCGTGGTCGGCATAACCAAACTTTACAATATGCACACGGGCGGCGAATATCATCTGGTGACCGACTCTCCGTATTTCTACATAGCGCTCACCCTGATGATTCTTGGTACGCAGCTGTTTTTGGCAGGATTTGTGGGCGAACTCGTGGCGCGCAACTCAAACAAACGCAACGATTATGAAATTGAAGAAGAAATTCATCCTTAAACTGCTTCCGGCGGGCGCCCTTCTTTCAATGCTTGCCTCGGGATGCAACACCTCGGGATGCACCGACAACCGTTCTTCGATACCTCTGGCCGGATTCTATTCATCAACCGACGGGCGGCCAATAGTCGTTGACTCTTTGGCCATAAAGGGCGTCGGAGCGCCGGTAGACACCGTCTATCTGCTCTCACCGAGCGAAAGTGCCACGCAGGTCTATCTGCCCCTACGGGCCTCCGAAAGCTCAACAACGTTTGAGATTTTCTATATGCAGTCGAATCTCGCGGGCCTGACCGACCGAGTTACCATTGACTACAATGCACTCCCCTATTTCGCTTCTGAAGAATGCGGTGCCATGTACCGCTACCGCATCATCCGGCTGAACCATACCACCGTGTTGCTCGACTCCGTCGGCATAGTTCCCGAAGATTCCGTCATAACCAATGCGCCGGTTCAGAATCTGCATCTATATTTCAAAACATCAAACCAAGACCAAGGATAGCTGCCATGAGACATTCTTCTTTACTGACATTTGCAGCAATCCTCTACGCCGTATGCATGAGTCTGCACGCCTACGGACAGCGTCGCATCACGCCGATTAACACTCCGGCCACAGCCACGCAGCCCGTCAACGAAAACAAAACGGCCAACGACTCCGTTGACCGCACTCACGTAGTAGAAATGATTGACACGCAGGGCAACAAAGTGCTTGTCGACACTCTGGCCGGCACCGAATTTGTCGACTCTACGGCAGTTGCCACCAAGCCCATCCCTAAAATGGAATATCCGCTGCTTTACAGCGCGTCAGTGTCGGCCGACCTGTTTACGCCGACAATGAGAGCTTTCGGACAGCACTACGGCCTCACTGAATTCGCCGTTGAGGTAAACCTGCACAACCGCTACATCCCCGTGTTTGAATTCGGCCTCGGACAAGCCGACTACACCCCCGATGACAACAACTACACCTACCGCTCTCCCATAGCCCCGTTTTTCCGCATAGGCGCGAACTACAACTTCTTCTATAACTCCAACCCCGACTACCTGCTGTTCGCCGGCGTGCGGTACGGATTCACACCATTTAAGTTCTCGGTGACCGACGTCACTCTTAACGACAGCTACTGGGACGAGACCGAGCGGTTTGACATACCCGAGCAGTCGGTTACGGCCGGCTATTTTGAATTTCTGCTCGGCCTGCGCGTAAAGATAATCGACCGCATCTCGCTTGGCTGGACCGTAAGATACCACTCGCTGCTGCACGACTCCGTGACAGATTACGGCGAAGCATGGTACATACCGGGATTCGGCTCACGCAGCTCCTCGCTGTCGGCCACATTCTCAATCACTTACACGCTTCCGCTGTCAAAGCCGACGCCGGGAACAGTCTTACCTCCCGACACCACCAAATGAAAAAGCCGGAGAAAGTGATAATTGTGGGCGCATCGTCAGGCATCGGCTTGAGGATAGCTCGCATCTATGCTTCGCGCGGATGTGCCGTCGGAGTAGCAGCAAGACGCATCGAGGTCCTTAGAGACCTTAAAGACAACACACCCGGCATAAAGTGCTTCCGTGCCATTGACGTCACAGACGAAACCGCCCCCGCCGAGTTGCTCGGCCTGATAAATGACCTCGGCGGAGCCGACCTGATTGTCAATTGCGCCGGAATCGGCTACCTCAACCCACAGCTTGACCTAGGGAAAGACATAGTGACCGTAGCCACAAACTGCCTGGGATTCACACGGGTGGCCGACACGGCATTTGAATATCTGGCAGCATCCGGCGGAGGCCGTTTTGCAGCCGTCAGCTCGGTGGCTGCCACTATGGGGCTGGGACTCTCAGCTTCATACAGCGCATCAAAACGCTTCGAAGCCACCTATATGCAGGCACTGAACCAGCTCGCGAGGCTGCGCAAAAGCAGCGTGCGCGTCACCGACATACGCCCCGGCTTCATTGCCACACCGCTGCTTGACCCCGGACGGCATTACCCCATGCTTATGAACCCCGACAAAGCCGCCGTCCGAATAGTGCGCGCCATTGACCGCGGCAAACGCGTGGCCGTAATCAATCGCCGCTGGAGCCTGCTAACAACCCTGTGGCACCTGATTCCCGGCTGGCTGTGGGTTAGACTTCCGATAAGAATTTCATTATAATCAAACAATATGACACTTAAAGAGAACAAAAAAGTTGCCATCTGCAGCGACCATGCAGGCTTTGAACTTAAAAGCATACTTGAAGGCTATCTCGAAGCCAACAACATTCAGTATGAAGACTTCGGCACCTATTCCTCCGAAAGCTGCGACTATCCCGACTTCGCACACCCGTGCGCCGAAGCCGTTGAGAGCGGACGTTGCTATCCCGGAATCGCCATGTGTGGCACCGGCAACGGCATAGCCATGACCCTCAACAAGCACCAGGGCATCCGCGCCGCACTATGCTGGAACACCGACCTGGCGCGCCTGGCACGCCAACACAACGACGCCAACGTGCTCGTAATGCCCGCTCGTTTCATCAATCCCGTAGAAGCCATCAACATCCTTGAAGTGTTCCTCAACACAGCATTCGAAGGAGGACGCCACGAACGCCGCATAGAGAAAATACCGGTGAAATAAGAGCCGACAGGAATTGGAATATTAGGATAGAAAGTTGTTCCGATGCTCAAAAGAGAGACCACGCGTCGGAAAAATGTAGTAATTTTATCTCAAATTTCTATTTAACTCTTGATTATGAGAAAACTATTGGTTACTCTCGCAGCCGTTTCAATTGCAACGTGGATGAAGGCAGAGACTTTTGAACTCTTCAATTACGGCGATTTCAACAGCTGGATAACCCGCACAATCACCGAATCGAAAGTGCTTGGCGGCAAGAGCAAGACCCTCTACGAAATAGGCCCGGAAAGCACCATGACCGGCAACAAAGCCTTCACACCCAAAGGCGGTTCGCCCTGGGCCACCTCAAACGTCTACGCCAAAGTGGTAGGCGTTTCCAAAGGCTCCAACGCCGTATTCCCCGATGTGCGCTCAGGCAACGACAAATGCGTCAAGCTCACCACCATCATGGAACACTGCAAGGCCATAGGCATCATCAACATCGACGTACTCGTAACCGGCTCAATTTTTTTAGGACAACTTTTTGAGCCGGTAACATCGACATCCGACCCCTACAGCAAAATGGAGATGGGCGTGCCGTTCACACGCCGCCCGAAAGCACTTCAATTTGACTACAAAATGCTTATGCCCTCAGGTAACACACGCACCTATTCGAGTGGTTTCGGCAAAAAAAAGACCTATCAGGGACACGACAAAGCAGAAGTAATAATACTGCTGCAGCGACGCTGGGAAGACGCCGATGGCAACCTTTACGCAGCGCGTGTGGGCACCGGACGCCAACTCTTCGAAACCACAACGCCCGACTGGGTCAACGCCCACCGCATACCAATAAAATACGGCGACATTTCAGGCTCACAGAATGCCAAAGCGCTCATCAACGGCGACCACAGCTACTACGCGCGCAACTCGAAAGGCAAAATGGTGCCGGTACAAGAAGTGAAATGGGACGACGCCAACGCCACACCAACCCACATGATAGTGATGGCCTCGACAGGCAGCGGCACTGCATATATCGGCACAATCGGACTAACCCTGTGGATTGACAACATGGGGCTCGTATTCTGACAAGATTTGTCTTATCCCGGCTACATAGGCCATTGATATTCACCACTATATTCCCTCATTCATATGAAAAATCGCCCTTAAGATTTAAAGAGGAGCGGAAAAAATTTGGAGAATTCAACTAAAAGGCATAAATTTGCAGTCGCAAAGCCCAGGTGGCGGAATGGTAGACGCGCTCGTTTCAGGTGCGAGTGCTGAGAG
>CAZMUX010000002.1:192722-192933 GCA_964569915.1 uncultured Barnesiella sp.
CTGTTAACTCATTGAGTAACAGCTATTTTTCTTTTATCGGGTAGCCAAAGGGTATAAACAACATTACCATTATGTTTTGGCCGCTTTTTTGTCGGCCTGTCGGGTGGAGGTTGGGTGGTATTACCAAATCGGTAATAACAGGCGTTTCGCTTCGTGCGCTATACGTTCTCGGCCTGGCTGCCGATGGCGCCGGCTACACCTCGCCTCTCGG
>CAZMUX010000003.1:0-165281 GCA_964569915.1 uncultured Barnesiella sp.
CGAACTCGGCGACGGCGTATTTGAAGTGAAATCGACCAACGGCGACACCCACCTCGGCGGCGACGACTTCGACCATGTTATCATCGACTGGCTTGCAGACGAATTCCAGAAAGAACACAACGTTGACCTCCGCAAGGACCCGATGGCGCTCCAACGTCTCAAGGAAGCCGCCGAAAAAGCCAAAATAGAGCTTTCAAGCACCACTTCCACCGAAATCAACCTCCCCTACATCATGCCCATCGACGGCATACCCCAGCACCTCGTTAAGACACTGACACGTGCCAAATTCGAGCAGCTGTCCGACAGACTTATCCAAGCCACCCTCGCTCCTTGCGAGCAGGCGCTCAAAGACGCCGGAATGACCGCCAAAGACATCGACGAAGTAATCCTCGTAGGCGGTTCAACACGTATTCCCGCAATCCAGCAAGTGGTTGAGAAATTCTTCGGCAAAGCCCCCTCAAAAGGCGTTAACCCCGACGAAGTAGTGGCTGTAGGCGCAGCTATTCAGGGTGCAGTCATCTCAGGCGACGTCAAAGACGTGCTTCTTCTCGACGTCGTGCCCCTGTCAGTAGGCATCGAAACACTTGGCGGCGTGATGACAAAACTCATCGAAGCCAACACCACCATACCTACCCGCAAGAGCGAAACCTTCTCTACCGCAGCCGACAACCAGCCCTCTGTTGAAATCCACGTGCTTCAGGGCGAACGTCCTATGGCAAAAGACGACAAGACCCTCGGCAAATTCCATCTCGACGGCATCCAACCCGCTCCCCGTGGAATTCCTCAGATTGAAGTAACCTTCGAAATCGACAAAAACGGCATCCTCAACGTTTCAGCCAAAGATAAAGCCACCGGCAAGGAGCAGAGCATCCGTATCGAAGCATCAAGCGGCCTCACCGACGCCGAAATCAAACGTATGAAAGACGAAGCAGCAGCCAACGCCGCAGCCGACGCCAAAGAGAAAGAGCGCGCCGACAAACTCAATCAGGCCGACTCAATCGTCTTCCAGGCAGAGAAATTCATGACAGATAACGGCGACAAACTTCCCGCCGACCGCAAAGTAGCCGTAGAAAACGCTATCAACCAGCTCAAGGAAGCCCACAAAGCTCAGGACATCGCAGGCATTGACAGCGCAATCAAGAACGTAGAAGCAGCCCTTCAGGCAGCCGGACAGGACCTTGCAAACGCACAGGCCGGCCAGCAGGCAGGACCTCAGCCCGGAGCAGGACAGCCAAACCCCGGACAGCAGAACGGCTCCGACGACCACGTCACCGACGTTGACTTCGAGGAGGTGAAATAACACATCTGTTTAGAATTATCTAAATCCATATAAATGGAGTGCAACTCAAAAGTTGCACTCCATTTATATTTCACCCCGATTCAATAAAGCTCCCTTAAGCTCTGTCAGAGTGAAATTCACAGACAATCGCAATAATGAATAAAAAGGTTGTCTATATAAACGCAACAGAAAGTGAGTCATAATAGACCACTGCTTCGTTGCTGTGGGGATTAGGCCTCGGTCATTTACCGGCTTATTGGTCAAAAATAGCACAAAAATCAAAGTAATTATTTGAATTTCATGCGTTTGCACTATTTGCGTTAGATTCTCAGCGCCATGCATCTGACCCATTCTTTACAAAACTTAAGAGGCTGCGTCAAAATTTTCATTTTGACACAGCCTCTTGATGTGATCCGGCCGCGATTCGAACGCGGGACCGTCTGCTTAGAAGGCAGATGCTCTATCCAGCTGAGCTACCGGACCATCCTTCGGAAAAATCCGCAGAGCGAATTTTCTTTTGCACTGCAAAGGTAATAATTTTTTTGCTATTATTTCAAGTGCCGCATAAAAAAGTTGAAGGGCAGGCGCCTCTCGGCGACCGCCCTCCCTTGTTGGTACCTGAATTATACCTATATCATTCCTGATGTTCCTGGAGGCAGATGTCGTTGATTTCAACGATTGTGCCTGCGGGGCATCCACCGAAGTCAAAGACAAGGCTTACTTCTTCCATATCAATACCTTCGGCATTGATAAATTTGAAGACGCCGTCTTCGTAAGCTTCGACTGTGCGAGATTCTTCAATGTAGAATACACCATCGTCACCTGTGCGTACGAGTTTAACAGTGACGGGGCATTTTTGGTTAGGAGTTACAACGACACGGAAGTCATAGAACTTGCCTGCCTGTGTCTTCATATCTGTCAGGAATACCACCTGAGCCTGCCATTTTTCAAACGTAGCCTCGGGGAGGTTTACTGATACATAGCGACCGTCAACTTTGATTTCAGGATCGTCAATCGGATTCCAGCCGGGTGCATAGTAGAATGTGTTCTTCCATGTAGCGCTGTTCCAGAGGTTAAGCTCGTTGTCAGTGTTCCATGTCGGATCGGGCACTTCTTCAGGGTTGGGAAGAACGGTGCCGTCGTCGTTGGCATGGTCCTTGAGGACAATGTTGCTGACAGTTATCTTCTGGTTCTCAGAGTTGCCGCCGAAGTCGAAGACGAATTGCAGGGTGGCAATGTCGAGACCGGGCATATCAGACAAATAGAACACATAATCTTCGTTGGCTTTGAGCTTCAGACGCTCAGCGAAATAGAAGACGCCATCGTTGGTAGAGTCGGTGAGCTTAACGGTCACACCGGGATGGTCGGCGTTGGATGTAAGAACAACCGAGAAGTCGTAGTTGGTGGCTGCGTTGGTTGAGAGGTCGGTTGTCAGCTTCATCTGAGCCTGCCACTGGTCGGTGGTAGCTGAAGGCAGAGTCACTGTGAAGCCGTCTTCTGCCATTTCGGCATCGGGATCGGCTATCTGTTCCCAGTTGGGAGCATACCAATATTCTGTCTGTGTGATGTTAGCATTGCGCCAGAGGTTGTATTCGGAGTCGAACTTGAAGCCGTTGAATACGGGTTCGCCGAGAGTTCCGAGAGTGTAGTGCCAAGCTATGCCTCCGTTATCAACAACGAGGTCCATGCGGTCAGCCTTCAGGTCAATGATGCGGTACTTGGGTGCTGTTACTGCTTCATTGAAGGGGATGTAGCCCATGAGGGTGCCTTCGGGAAGTTCAAGGTAGAGGCTGTTGCCTTCGGCCTTGATGGAGAAAGTGGTTTCCTGACGTGTTGCGGGAGCAGCATAGTCATTACCGTCGTTGGGGTTGGAGGTTGAGTAAGGAGCAAGGTCGGTTACGCCGGTGTTAACATAAACTGTGCCTGACGTGCCGGGGTCATAGATATAGCCGCCGTTGTCGGAACCTCCGGTGTTGGTGAAGGTGAAACGGTTCTCATAGAGACCCACGCCGGCCTTATCATTAGGCTGGGCTGACCACCATTCGAGGCCTTCGGAGTCGGCCGGACCGCAACCGAGATGACCCACAACGTCCTGTGCGAATTTCCATTCCTTGGATTCGCCGCCTGTAAGGCGCTGAATATAGGGGCCGAAGTCAATCATTGAGTTTTCAACGGTGAATTCATAGACCTTTGAGCCGTCGCAAACGCCATTGCGGTTGCCCATCTTAACTTCTACCTGATAAGTTCCGGCAACGGTGATGATGTCGCGGTACTCAAGCGAGGTAGAAACTACGGGTTTAGCCTTGGTGTAGACTTTCCATACGGGATAACAACCGGGGTTGTTGAGTTTCATTGACACCTGATTGGTGGTCTGATCAACAGTGATGACTGCGTCAATCTGATCGGCCTGAGGAACACCGGCCTGGTTTACGGTGTCAAAGGTTTCTTCAGAGCAGGCGGAGAACAATCCGACAGCCATGAAGCCTAAGGCCAGACATTTAAATATATTTTTCATTTCTGTTATGACTTAACGGATTAATAATTATTCTGAACGATAGCGCCTTCTGCCTTGTCGATTTCCGACTGAGGAATGGGGAGGTACTTCTTCGATTCAGTCCATGTGTTGGTGCGGTAGCCTTCAGCGTCGGGAACAAGAACCGATGCTGCCTTGCCGGTGCGGACGAGGTCGTAGTAGCGTTTGCCTTCGCCTACAAACTCAAGGTGGCGTTCTTCAATTACGTTGTCAAGTGTGGCGGCAATGCTGGAAGCTCCGGCACGTTCGCGCACGCGGTCGAGACAGTCCTGAGCGTTAGCCGAGCCATGGCCGCGGAGGGCGAGTTCGGCTGCATAGAGCAGAGTCTCTGAATAACGATAAACACGGTAGTTATTGTTCCAGTTGAGGTCGGCATCGGCTTTCTGATTATCGTTGCCGCCTGCTTTAGCGACGTATTTTTCAAGGAAAATACCGGTGTCCTGATAACGTTTGTTGTATTCAACGCCTTCGGGCACTACCCAGCAGGTAGCCTCGCGGCGAGTATCGCCGTCCTCATAGCGGTCGTAGGTTTCCTGACGCACGGGAGCGAATCCCCATCCCTGCATATGGCCGTCGGTTCCGTCAGGCCAGTTGTTGGGGCTGATAAGACGCGGGAGAACTGTTCCGCCGGGGTAGTAGGGATTGCCGTAGGAGCGCACTGCGTTGTCGCTCTTGTAGTTGATTTCGAAGATTGACTCATTTGACCATTCGCCGGTTACATCGAAAATGTTGCCGTAGTCGGGGTTGAGGTCATAGAGGCCGGAGTTCATGATTTCAGCGAGGTAGCCGGCAGCCTTGTCCATGCGGGTTTCATCGTTCTGATACATTACAACTTCGGTGTAGAGCATATAGACAAAAGCCTTTGTCATGCGTTCGAGGTTGGCGTCGTCTTCCTTCATCGGGAGAACGTCGAGAGCTATTACTTCATCAAGGTCTTTGATGATGAATTCATAGATTTCGTCGGGTGTATACTGAGTTCCGCGGTAAGGAGCGCCTTCAAAGTTATGGTCGAAATAAATCACGTTGCCATAGCACTTCCAGAGCCAGGTATAGTAAAGGGCACGGAGAGCCTTGACCTGAGCTTCATAGTATTTGGCGGATTCTTCTGTCATATCTGAAATGCCCTTGGCCATATCCTCGAGAACGTCGTTTGAACGCTTGATTCCTTTGTAGCATACCTGCCAGATGCCGCCGATGGTGTTAAGAGCGTCAGCTTCATAGTTCATCATCATGTGCCAGGTCTTCATGTCGTTGGCATCGGAACCGCCAACCCAGATGTCGTCGGCCATAACATCGGAGATGATGTTGAGCGGGCAGTATTCGCCGTGGCTCCAGTCGGGCCAGTGAAGAGGCTGATAGGCAGCCACCACTGCTTCCTGCAGGTGGGCGTCGGTCGTGAAATATTCATCGGCAGGCTGCTGAGTGGGGTTCTCAACATCGAGGAATGAATCGGAGCAGCCGGTAGTGACCATTGCTGCCATAGTGAGCAGCCCGGCGGCTATATATTTTTTGTTCTTCATTTTATCTGAATATTAAGATTAGAATTGGATGTTGAAACCTACAGTCCATGTGCGGGGCTGGGGATAAACGCCGTAGTCTACACCGAGAGAGCTGGAGCTACCTGATGAGATTTCGGGGTCAAAGCCGTGATATTTGGTGCAGGTGAAGAGGTTTTCGCATGATACGTAAAGGCGGAAACTTTCAACAGAGACTTTGCGTGTAAGTTCGCGGGGAAGTGTATATCCGAGAACGATGTTTTTCAGGCGGAAATAGTCGCCGTCATAAACGAGGAGGTCGGATGAGACCCAGTTGCGGGCATCGCCGCGTACGAAACGAGGAATGCGGTTGGATGTGCCTTCACCGGTCCAGCGGCCGAGCATCCATGAGGGAAGGTTGGATGCGATGGCGTCGGTGCGTCGTGTGAGGTCCATAATCTGGTTGCCCCATGTGCCCTGGAAGAATGCATTGAGTGAAATGTTCTTCCATTCAACACCGAGGTTGAAGCCGTAGGTCCAGTCGGGCATACCTTTACCAATCATTGTACGGTCGGCGTCGGTCAGCTCGCCGTCGCCGTCAGTGTCAACGAAGCGAACGTCGCCGGGAACAGCGTCAGCGAATACGCCGCCATGATAAAGTGCATTGTATGCGTCGGCTTCTGCCTGGTTCTGGATGATGCCGTCGGTCTTATAACCATAGAAGAACGGGAAAGGATAGCCGTTCTGGCCGCGGGTGACGGTACCTGTGTTCTGGAAGTTGTCGAGGTTCTGCCAGCCCTGGTCGTTACCGTATTCAATGAGTTCGTTCTTGAGGTAAGTCATGTTGCCGCCGAAGTTGACGCGCCAGTCGCCGAAGTTGTGGTTGAAGTTGAGCTCAAGTTCAACACCCTGGTTTTCCATCTTACCTACGTTGCCGAAGGGAACATCCTCACCTACATAGGTAGGAATTGACATCTGCATGAGCATACCATCGGTGGTCTTCTTATACCAGTCGAAAGTGAAGGTCAGCGAGTTGTTGAAGAAACCGAAGTCAAGACCGAAGTCAGCCTGTGTAGATTCCTCCCATTTGAGGTTCTTGTTGGGGAGCAGTGTCGGCTTGGTACCGTTAACGACGATTTCGTCACGTCCGAAGATGGCGTTGTTGCCTGAAGCGGCATAAGCCATATAGCCGAAGTCGCCGATAGATTCGTTACCGTTCTTACCCCAGCTGAAGCGCACCTTGGTGGTGGTGAGCCATTCGGGGATGTAGTTACGCAGATAAGGCTCGTTGGTCACGTTCCAGCCGAGTGAGAATGAGGGGAATGTAGCCCAGTGGTTGTTGGAGCCGAAGCGTGAAGAACCGTCGCGGCGTACAGTGGCCTGGAACATATAGCGTGAATCGTAGTCATAGCTTACACGGCCGAACAGAGAGGCCAGTTTTGACTTGGCGTAGGGAGCGCCGCCGGCTGACATATCGCCGTTCTCGGCGAGACCTGTTGATGCGTCGATGTAAGGACGTGAGTAGTCGGTGATGTTGTTACGTGAACCGAAGAGGTAGTCGCCGCCTGACTGCTTGGCTGACTGACCGAGGAGAATTGAGAAGTTGTGTTCGCCGATGCGTTTGTCGTAGCTCAACACATTTTCAATCTGCCATACTGTGGTCTGACCTTTCTGAGAGTATGCGTTCGAGAAAGTGCTCTTATCGTTGGCACGATAATAAGCGATAGGATTGTAACCGCTGTATCCGTAGAACGAGATATCGGCACCGTAGCTGATGCGGTATTTCAGGTTATCCCAGAGCTGGAGTTCGCCAATGAAGTTGCCCACGAACTTGTGGCTGAAGTTGCGCGATGCGGGGGCTGAGAGCTTGGCGATGGGGTTGGTCATTTCCTGATAGTTACCGAAAGCTTCGGGCACGAGGAAGAGACGACCCTGACCGTCGCGCATGGGCACGTATTCGGCATTGCTTGCAAAGTAGTCGAGCTGAGCCTGTTCGTTAGCACCTTCTGCATACGGGGTCAGCATAGGCGACATACCGAGAGCTGAGCCAAGGGGTGAGCCCCACTGCGAGTTGGTATCAATGCCTGTGCTTTTGATGCGGGCGTAAGAAGCGTTGACCGTGATGGTAAATTTGTTGAGGTAGTTGCGATCTTTAGTGAAGTCGAACACGTCATAAATGGTGTTGGAGCGGAGAGTCAGACGCTGATAGTTTGACCGACCGTAGTTACCGCCGACGATACCTTCCTGCTCATAGTAACCGAGAGAAAGGAAGTAGTTGACTTTCTCGGAAGCGCCGCTGACGCTCAACTGATGGTTCATAACGGGAGCGTTGTCATTGAAGACAGCTTCCTGCCAATCGAAACCTGCGCCGTAGCTGTAAGGATCAGCGAACATGGGTTCCTGTCCTGCATTGAGATAGCCTTCGTTCATAAGTACGGCATACTCTGTGGCGTTGAGCACATTGCGTTTCTTCCATGCAGTCTGCCAGCCATAAGAGAAGTCGTAGGTGATGTTGGTCTTGCCCTGTGTACCGTTCTTTGTGGTGACGATGATAACGCCGTTGGCGGCACGAGCACCGTAGACAGCACCTGAGGCAGCGTCCTTAAGAACCTCGATTGATTTGATATCGTTGGGGTTGAGGTAGTCAATACCGCCTTCAATAGGCATACCGTCGACGATGTAGAGAGGGTCGGAGTTGTTGACCGTACCGACACCACGCACACGCACGCGGGCACCTTCACCGGGCTGACCTGAACCTGAAGTCACGGTCACACCTGATGTGAGGCCCTTGAGGGCGTTATCAACGCGGACGGGAGCCGTAAGGGCGAGTTCGTCGGAGTTGACGCTTGAGATGGCAGCCGTGACGACGCTCTTGCGCTGAACGCCGTAACCTACTACGACAACGTCGTCGAGCACTTGAGAGTCTTCTTCAAGAACAATGTTGAGTTTTTGAGTACTTGCGGGGATTTCAACTGATTTGAATCCGATGCAGTTTACTACCAAAGTGGCATTCTGAGGCACGCTGATTGTAAACTCGCCGTCAATGTTAGTAGTCACGCCGTTGGTGGCGTTTCCTTTTTCCACGACGGTAGCTCCGATGACCGGTTCGCCGTCGGAACCGCCTATGACTGTACCGGAGACGCTGATGTTTTGCGCCCAAACACCCAGAACAGCCATAAAGCTGATAAGGAATAATGATAGTCTTTTCATTACTTCACTGATTAGGTTTGTTGTGCTTCGGTCCTTCAGGACTTTAGCGGTGATTGGTTTGTTAAATAGTTAATTGTGGTTAGTGGTTTTTTTGATTAGTTTTGATTCAGGTATTTCTTTCGGTTTTTAAAGTTTAAAAGGTTAATATTATGTTAGTTAAAATTTATTGTCGTTTAAAACGGCTTATCGTGGCGCCGTCCGCAACCGGACCGCGCCACGTAGGCCTTAAGTGTTAATTGCTATTTTTTCTTGAATACTCTGACATAGTCAATTGAGTAAGTTGCCGGGAGAGCCGATTCGTCAACTCCTTTGTAGCCGCCCCAGTCGCCGCCCCAAGCGAGATTGAGCTTGAGATAGAAGGGCTTGTCGAATGGCCATGTCGAGGCCTTGCCCTGTTTGTCGTTAGCGAAAGTGAAGAGGAGCTGTCCGTCAACGTAGGTTTTAATATAGTCCTCAGTCCATTCGAGAGCATAGACGTGATATTCGTCCTCAGCACCGGCTATGTTGCGGGCTGCGGTTTTCTGAGTGCCGATGGTGTGATTGTAATCGGTGCAGTGTATTGATGACGAGACAATGTTGGGGTCTGCACCGACTTCCTCCATGATGTCGATTTCGCCACATCCCGGCCATGCGCTGTCGTTCTTGGGCATCATCCAGAAAGCGGGCCATGTGCCTTTGCCCTTCGGAAGACGGGCTCGCATTTCAAAGTAGCCGTAGGTCCAGCTTTCGCGAGTATTGACACGAGCGGAGATAACATCGGTGGCAGTCTTGATGGCGCGAATATTGAGAACACCGTCCTTGATTTCAGCCGTGATGTTGCTACCCTGACGACCTGCCACATAGCGCTGAAGTTCATTGTTTACATAATAGGGAGGCCAAACTTCATACCACCAGAGACTTTCGTCAGGTGTCTGGAAAGCGGAGTTGTTAAATTCATCGTTCCAAACCAACTCATAACCTGTGGGGACTATGATGGCGTCGGTGAGCTGTGTGACTGTCAGCGACTTTTCACCTCCGTCGTAAGCTATGGTGACTACTGCTTTGCGGTCAGCCGAGCCGGTGTTTTCGGGAGCCTCAACCTTAACCGTAGTTTCGCCGGAAGCACCTTTGGCCGGTGAAACCGTCAACCACGAAGCGTCGCTCGTTGCCGTCCATTCGGTGTTGGCAGCAACGGTGAATTCCGATGACTGTGCCTGACCGCCCAAAGTGATGGCGGAGGTGCTGAGTTCCACGGTCGAAGCCGAGTTCTGGACAACTTTTATCTCTTTTATCACTTTCTGGCCGGAGCGAACAGAAAGGGTAGCCGTGCGGGGCTGTATGGCAGAATGGGCGGTGACGCTCACCCTAATGTCAGTGGCTTTATCCTTGATACCACCCGAGGGGAATACCGAACACCATGAGGCATCGGAGGAAATATTCCAACCGGCGCTGGCAGTGATAGTAAGAGTAGCATCCTGAGCAACATTGTTCAGGGTAAGCGATTCAGGACTGACGGTTATTGAAACATTGCCGGATGGAGGGGTAGGAACGGTTCCATCGTCGGAATCGTCTCCGCAGGATACTGCGGTCATTCCCATTACAAGCATTGCGGCAAGAAACAGTTTTTTCATTAGAAAGGCAGTGTTAAATTGATTATAGTATAATTCTGTTTATATGGTTAGTTTTAGGATTGGTCTTTCGAAGGACTCTCTCATATATAAGGAGCAACTCTTTAGTACGTGATGAAATCAAGTCGGCTCCTTATATATAAAGATGAGAGAAGTACAGGTTTTCAGGTATTCCAACTATAAAGACAAAAATTAGTTTTTAGGATTAGAGATTATATTGATTAGTGTAACTTATTCGATGTTCAACTGCCGGCCATTTCATTGCTGACTCTTCGCAATGACATCTTCTTGCCGACATTGCAAAATTACTTTCTTTAACCAAAAGTAAAAAATTTTTTATACATCAAATATACGCCACATTCTCAATTTGTAATACGTCATATTTACGTCAAAAAATTTTAATATGGTAATTTTCAATGATTTGAAAATTTACAACTAATACGCCATCAAAATTTTTTAAATACTTTTTATTCCGGCGGCAATTGTAATAAAATAAGTTAACAAATACAAATCTGCCGTGACGAAACAATCCGTCAGGTGATGTTTCTGAGAAAATCCGTGAGCGAATTCTCACGTTCAAGCCCCATCTTGCGCCGCATACGGTAACGCAGCGTTTCGACTCCGCGCGTCGACATATTCATCAGCGGAGCGATTTCCTTATTCGACAGATTCATGCGAATGTACATACACATCATAAGCTCGTTGCGGCTGAGGTCGGGATAGGTCTGGCGCAGTTGCTTGATGAAATTGTTATGCACGAGGTCAAATTCCTTTTCTATGCGCTCCATCACATCCTCAGCCTGTAAAGCCGTGTTGATGCGCGTCTGCAGGGCGAGAATCTGTTTACGGTCGGCTGCCTCTCCGTGGAAATTGGCATAAAGCTTTTTCAGTTCGGCCTTAAAGCTGAGCAGCGTCTCGTGCTTGCTTGAAAGTGTTATGAGCAGATTGGCCATTTCCTGAGTCTTATGCTCGAGTTCGAGCTTCAGCTTATCCTGTTCGAGACTTGCAATGCGAGTTTCCTGTGCCTCCTCCTTTTCAGCGAATCGTGCTTGCTGGAGTGCTATTTCTTGGTCCTTTGCCTTTGCCACGCTCCGCTCCTTGTTGCGCACACGCCGACGTTCAAGCTGATAGATGCCGGCAAGCACCGCGAGGGTTATAAGCGCGTAGGCTACGTAGGCCCACCCGGAGCGATACCACGGCGGCAGGATAGTGAACTCAAAGGCATCCTCTGAGACAGTTCCGTCAGATATGAGGGCCTGAACGCGAAACACATAGCCCCCCTCGGTCAAAGCAGTAAACTCCTTGGACGGCACCGTAGTGAGTTCGCTCCACGCCTCATCGTTAAGCCGGTATCTGTAACCCACAACAGTAGAAGCCATAGCTTCAGGCACGCCGAAATCAAACCTCACGGAATTTGATTCATAAGGGATGCGCGGGTGTGGCTTTATGCGCCGAAAATTGTTTTCATACAATACGGAGTCGATCGGTGCGGTAACGGCAAAATAATTTATGCACCCCGATTCCCGCGACTTCACCTGCTGCGTTGTGTCGCCGGTGAAATCATAGAACGAAAAGCCTGATTTGCTTGGGAATATGACAATTCCCGACTCCGTCGGAAAAATTCCCGAGGTTTTCGACATCGGACGTGTATTGGCAGGACAAATTGACAAGCGTCTGACGGCGCCACGGTCATCACCGCCACGCTTCGAGGCATCAATTTTCAGTATCTCACCGACTGTCATAGCGTAGATGAAGCCATCTTTCTCCGTCAGTCTCAGCAAGTTGACACCTTTGCCGATTAGCCCGTTAATCCACTTGTCCGGAACTATTGAATCGTGCAGAGCGTCATAATAATATGCGCCGTCGGAAGTGGCGAAGTAGACCTTTCCCCCTACCCTGCTGATTGAAATGTCTTTGGATGACGGAAGCCCCTTGTTCTGACCGTAATCTTTCTTCGATTCAATTGCGGTTTTCGCACTGTTGACAGTGATTCTCATTCCGCCGGAATTGTTGTCTACCCAGATGTGACGTTCATCCTCCAGAACAACCTCAAACGCGCTACCGTGATAGCCGTCCAGATAGCCGACGGTCTGCCATACCCCGTCAGGATTACGCTGAAGAGAGACAATGCCGGTGTATGTTCCGGCCACAGCCCTATCCGTACAGCCCGGAAGCGTCTGGAAATTCCACACGCCGGAGAAGTCGGATATGCGGCTAACTGTGTTGCCGTTAACAGCATACAGGCCGTTGTCATGCATACAGTAGACTTGGCCGTCGATATTTGTAAGCCCCCATACCTGTCCAAACAGGCCGCCTACGAGAGAATAGGTAAATGGCTCGGTTTCACCGAAAGGACCGGATGAGGCGTTCAGTCTGAAGAGTCCGCGGTTGGTGCCTATATACCAAGCGTCGCCGTCAGAAGCCATGGCATAGCCCGACCCCACGGGGAGCTGCCCGGAGCTGAGCGTTGTGACGGGTACAGTAAGCATGATGCGCTCTATGCCGTCGTCGGTTCCGACCCAGAGATTGCCGGAGCGGTCAAACGCCAGCGAGAGCACCGTATCGTTATTCAGCCCCGAATTATGATTGTAAACCTCAACGGAACCGTCGGTAAGGTCAATTATGAATACGCCCCCGAGCACAGTGCCGAGAGCAAGGGAGTTATCGCGTATGGCTGCGGTGTAGATATCCGAGGTTGCCAGACGGCTGTCAACTTCGGTCACAATTCTATGCATAGTCTTGCCGTCATAATCATAAACGGCATCATCGGTCACCACAAGCAGACGCTTGTCGTAAGGGAGCACACGCCTGACACGCTTCCCGGCAATGGCTTCGGCGCCTACGGCAGGGTATATGCGGTCGCCCACCACGATTTTCAGGCCATCGGATGTACCGAGATACATCACACCGTCAATCATGTCGGAACAATTGAGTTTAACGTCTGACTCTATTCTTGAAAATCGGTCTTCGGCATAACAAAGCACATGATAGTCAGACTGAATGTACAGGCGGTCATTGTTTCTGTAAAGTCCCCAGAAGTTGCCGACGTCGACCTCCTCACCGAGAGAGTCCGACAGACACGTATAAATTAGACTGCCGGAATCGTCGGGCGCGAGATAACCGAACTCATTAATGCCGGCCACATAGATTTTCTCATCACGTTGCGATGCGCAAACAGAGCGCGCCTCCAAGCCGTTGCGAGTAGGTATCAGACTCCAGCGGTTGCCGTCAAACTGCAGAAAGCCGTTCTTCGATGCGAAGTAAGTCCAAACATCATCATAAACGCCAATCTGCCAGACCTGTCCGCCTGAAGCCGGAAAATTTTCATAATTCTCGATATAGCGCATTCCAATGCCGTTGGCTGACAGAAACGGCACAGAGCAAAATAGGTATAATATGAAAAATGCAATGAATTTCATGGTTCTGACAAAAATACAAAATATTTTATAAAACCCGTTTCAGCGGTCGGATTTTTTACTGCAATAATTACGCGATTGAGTCGGGGCTTCTCAAATTACATCTTTAATAAGAGCCGGCTCGGCAAATGTCATCGGCAGGGTTGCTGAGCGTGGCGCGATTTTAGTTTTTTTGAGGAGAAAGTATACTTGAAAATCCGCCCAACGACCGACCGCACTGCCGTTAACATTTATTATAGAATCGGCTCTTAGTTACTATCGGCGAAAAGATGTAAATTTGCGCTTAAATGAAAGGTAAACTCCTACAGCAACAGAACCTCACGCAGCAGCAGCGGCTCACGCCGATGCAGGTGCAGTTCGTGCGTATGTTGGAGATGACCGGGCCGGAGCTTGAGCAGGCCGTAAAACGTTCGCTCGAGGAGATGCCGGCTCTGGAACGCGCCGACGACGTCACACCGGAGACACCGACCACGGCTGACGAATCGGCCTACGACGGTGACAGCGCCTTCAATGAAACGGCAGAGCAGCTCCAGATGGCCGACTACAGCAACGACGAGGAGATACCCTCCTACCGTTTGAACGCTTCAAACACTTCGCCCGACGAGCCCTCGTTCACGCCTCAGACAGCCGACACCGGCGAAACCCTTTTTGACATTCTCGAAAACCAGCTCCCCGAGCTTGACCTCCCGGAGCATGACCGAGCTTTGGCTGACTACATCATAGGCAACTTCGACGACAACGGCTATCTAACACGCCCGATTCAGTCAATTGCCGACGATGTGGCATTCAATCTCGGCATTGACGTGAGTGCCGAGCACCTGCAAAAAATACTTGAGGCCATCCGCACGCTTGACCCCGCCGGTGTCGGAGCCACCGATTTGCGCGACTGCCTGCTCCTGCAGGCCGACCGCCTGCCCGCCTCGCAGAGCGCCGAAGATGCGCGCACCATCCTGCGCCGCCACTTCGAGCTGTTCGCCCACCGCCACTTCGAGCGTCTGGCCGAGTCCACCGGCTTTGACCGTCAGCGGCTTGAGCAAGCCGTGAAAGTAATCACACGCCTCAACCCCAAACCGGGAAATGTGGCGTCAGACAGCGATTTCGAGAACCGCTCGCGCCAAATAGTGCCTGAACTCGAGCTAACTACCGACGGCGGCAACATGACGCTGACGCTACTTGACAACATCCCGGAACTCACGATTGCCGGAACTTTCGCATCCGACCCCGAGCCGGGCAAAGGCAAATCGGCAAGAGCGCAGGCCGATGCCACGCTCTTCGTGCGCAACCGCCGCGAGGAAGCGGCGCTATTCATTAAAACTCTGAAGCTCAGGCAACAGACACTGTTCAATGTGGCGAGCGCCATAGTCAGCTTTCAGCGGCAGTTTTTCCTTACCGGCGACAAAACGATGCTTCGTCCCATGGGGCTGAAAGACATAGCGAATGCCACCGGCTACGACCTGTCAGTGATTTCACGCGCAACAGCCACAAAATACATCCTGACACCGACAGGCGTCTATCCACTTAAATTTTTCTTCAACGAGAAAACAGCCTCCGGAAGCGGCGCCGATGACGCCACATTCCACACTGTGGCGGAAGCCATAAGGCATCTGATTGATACCGAAGACAAAAGCGCCCCTCTTAGCGACGAGGCCTTAACTCAGGCACTTGCGAAAGACGGGGTCGACATAGCCAGACGGACAGTGGCCAAATACAGGGAACGCCTCGGATTTCCCGTAGCCCGACTTCGCCGCCAACTAACCGATTAATCTACAGCAAAAGAAATGCAGACTCCACGATTTCTGACAAAAGCAGCCGAAATTCTCTCCGGCTTCACAAGCCCCCTACTCTGCCCCACATACGCCATCCTGATAGCACTCACACTCACGTTTCTGAGCTACGCGCCCGCCAAAGCCAAGCTGATGGTGGTGCTCGCCACCGTAGCAATAACGTTGGCCATACCAATGACGTGCATATTCATACTGTATCAGCTAAAAAAAGTGAAGTCAGTCTCTCTCAACGACCGAACCGACCGAACCATTCCTTACATATTAGCCGCGCTGTGCTACATCGGTCTGGGCATTTATCTCAACACAGCCCATGCCCCGCAATGGCTTTTGGCGTTCATAGGCGGCTCGGCGGCGATAGCGTTCATCAACATGGCCGTAAACCTGAAATGGAAGATATCAGGCCATTCCGCAGCAATGGGCGGGATGTGTGCCCTCGTATTCTTCATCACTCTCCGCGGCTATCTTCCCCAGCCTTCCCACTGGCCGCTAATAATCATGGTGCTGATTGCCGGCCTGGTCATGACGGCTCGTCTGTATCTGCGCTGCCACACTCCCGCTCAGGTAGCGGCGGGATTCTTCACCGGAGCGACAGTCATAAGCCTGTCACAGATATTGTTTCAATAACTTATAATCATCATATATGACTCCAATCGTCAGCATAATCATGGGGAGCACCTCCGACCTCCCCGTAATGCAAAAAGCAGCCGAGTTCCTCAACTCGATGGAAATACCGTTTGAAATCAACGCGCTGTCGGCCCACCGCACACCCGACCTTGTTGAGAAATTCGCCCGCACGGCACGTGACCGCGGCGTAAAAGTGATTATAGCTGCCGCCGGAATGGCCGCCGCCCTTCCCGGCGTCATCGCAGCCATGACTCCACTCCCCGTAATAGGTGTGCCACTCGATGCAACAATGGGAGGAAAGGACGCGCTGCTTTCAATAGTGCAAATGCCTCCGGGCATAGCAGTGGCTACCGTAGGCATCAACGCTGCCATGAACGCAGCAGTACTCGCCACTCAGATGGTGGCACTGACTGACAAGGCCGTAGCCGAGCGTTTTGACAACTACCGCAGCTCGCTGAGCAAGAAAATAGAGAAAGCCAACGCCGACCTCGCCAAAATAGAATATCCGTTCAAGACCAACTAAAAAAAACATGAGTGTGTTTGACTACCGCAGGCGCTCCACCTCAACCGTACACATAGGCGACACGCCGCTTGGCAGCTCCTGGCCGGTGCGCATCCAGTCGATGACCTCGACATCAACCATGGATACGGAAGGCTCGGCCGCACAGGCACGCCGCATTATCGATGCCGGGGCCGACTATGTGCGACTCACGGCTCAGGGCGTGCGCGAAGCCATCAACATCGGTGAAATTTCAAAAAAGCTGCGGTCAGAGGGCTACACCACGCCACTGGTGGCCGACATACATTTCAACCCCAAAGCCGCAGAAGCAGCGGCCACGGTTGTGGAAAAAGTGAGAATCAACCCCGGCAACTTCGTTGACCCCGGACGCACATTCAAAAAAATAGAATTCACCGACGAAGAATATGCAGCTGAACTGCAGAAAATCGAGGACCGCCTGATTCCATTTATGAAAATCTGCCGCGAACACGGCACAGCCATCCGCATCGGCGTCAACCACGGTTCACTGAGCGACCGCATCATGAGCCGATACGGCGACACCCCGGCAGGCATGACGGAAAGCGCAATGGAGTTTCTGCGTGTGTTCGTGAAGCACGGATTCACCGATGTGGTCATATCCATAAAAGCCTCCAACACAGTTATAATGGTTGAAACCGTGCGACGCCTCGTACGCGCCATGGACAGTGAAGGAATGTCATTTCCGCTGCATCTGGGTGTCACTGAGGCCGGCAACGGCGAGGACGGCCGCATAAAATCGGCCGTCGGCATCGGCACACTTTTAGCCCAGGGTATCGGCGACACCATCCGTGTTTCGCTCAGCGAGGAGCCTGAATGCGAAATCCCTGTAGCACAATCACTTGTGCGTCACTACAGCAACTTGGAATCGGCAGCGCCCATAGAGGGCGGTTACTACGCAGGCTATGACCCCGTCGAGCCGCAGCGCCGACCGTCGAAAGCCATAGGCATCACCGGAGGCGACAACACGCCGGTGGCTTTGGGAGTTGACGACATAGACCCCGCCCCGCTTCAGCGCATCGACGCATCACGCCCCCGCGAGGAAGTAATAGCAGCAGCACGTTCTGCATCAGACAAAATCATAGTTTTGCATCCGGGCAATGCGCAGAACCCCGTGGGAACGATGCTTGCCACTCTCCATGCCCTTACAGACAACGGCATCGACAACCCGATAATCACAGAGTTCTGCTACAACGGACTCACTGAAGACGATGTCAGGCTTTATGCCGCAGCCGACCTCGGAGCCATTCTCCTGAACGGTTTCCGCGACGGCATATCCGTAAAATCCGACGCACTCTCCGACCAAGCGCGCGCATCGCTGCTTTTAGGCATTCTTCAGGCGGCACGCCTGCGCTTCACAAAGACCGAATACATCTCATGCCCGGGCTGCGGGCGCACCATGTTTGACCTTCAGACCACCGTCAACCGCATAAAAGAGGCCACATCTCACCTGCCCGCGCTTAAAATCGGAGTAATGGGCTGCATTGTCAACGGCCCCGGCGAAATGGCCGACGCCGACTACGGCTATGTAGGAGCCGCAGCAGGCAAAATCAGCCTCTACAAGGGCAAAGTATGCGTCGAAAAGAACATTCCCGAAGAAGAAGCGCTACCTCGACTCATATCCCTTCTGCGCGCTGAAGGAAAATGGACAGAACCCAAATGAAAGTTTCAGCGCCTTACACATACGCCACCCTGCCGTCAGGGCTTAGGGTGGTTCACGTCGCCCGGCGCACCGTAGCCGAATATTTTGGCGTAGCCGTGAAAACCGGCAGCCGCAACGACCCGGCAGGTTTGCCCGGCCTCGCGCATTTCGTGGAACACACCATCTTCAAAGGCACGAAATGTCGGCGCTCACACCACATAATCAACCGCATGGAGCGCATCGGCGGCGAGCTTAACGCTTATACTACCAAAGAAGGCACCACGGTCTACACCGTCTATCCTTGCGGCCACACCGCCCGCGCGGCTGAATTAGTGGCCGACCTTGTCATCAGGTCAGTATTCCCCGAATCAGAACTGGAGAAAGAGAAAGAGGTGGTGGCCGAGGAAATAGACTCCTATCTTGACACGCCGAGCGAAGCCGTGTTCGACGATTTTGAGGACAATGTGTTTGCCGGTACCGCACTGGGGCACAACATATTGGGCACCGCCGAGGCGCTAAAGGCCATGACCTCGCAGGACTGCCGCAGCTTCCTGACCGGCCATTACGCCGCCGACGAAATGGTGGCGTTTTATCTCGGTCCGATGAATCCCGACCGCCTCTTCAGGCTTGTGGAGCGGCATTTCAGCGACCTCCCTGCCACAGCGCTCAGTCAGAACGTCTCGTTGCCACATTTTCAGTACAAGCCGACGACAATACGCCGTGACAGCCTCAACACACATCAGGCCCATACAGTAATCGGGTGCCCGATACCGGGAATGTATTCCGAAAGCCGCTACGCCTTTTCGCTCCTGAGCAACATTCTCGGAGGCCCCGGCATGAACTCACTGCTAAACATAGCCCTGCGCGAGCGCCGCGGCCTTGTCTACACCGTAGAATCCTCCATCAACCTCTACACCGACTGCGGCCTGTTTAACATCTACTACGGATGTGACCCGGCTGACAATGACCGCTGCAGCAACCTGATAGCCCGGCAGCTTGTCGAACTGGCCGAAAAGCCGCTCACCGAACGCGCCCTCTCCATAGCCAAGCGTCAGTATCTTGGCCAGCTGACCGTCAGCTCTTCCTCAAACGAGCAGACCGCACTCTCCGCAGCCCGCTCAACGCTGTTCCGCGGCAAAGCGCCCGACATGGAGCAAACCGGCAGAATCATCTGCTCACTGACTCCCGCCGACATCCGCGAGGCTGCCGTCACCCTTGCCGACAAATCGCTTCGCACCTCGCTCACTCTGGGCTGAGAGCCGTTTCTTTGTGCCTTTTTGCTAATTTTGACAGCCTAACGGCTACAATCACTTTTGGCAAATCAGCCTAAAATAAGTAATTTTGCACAAAAACAGAGAGCAAGATGAAAATCGGAAATACTGACCTCGGCGACCGCCCCGTTATGCTCGCACCTATGGAAGATGTCACCAACACATCATTCCGTCTGATGTGCCGTGAATATGGCGCCGACATGGTATATACGGAATTCGTTTCGTCTGACGCCCTTGTAAGAAACATAGCCTCAACCACGCGCAAGCTCGAAATCAACCCCGGAGAACGCCCCGCCGTCATACAGATTTACGGACGCGAGCCGGATCCTATGGCTGAAGCGGCACGCATAGCGGCCGAAGCCGGTCCCGACATAATCGACATTAATTTCGGCTGTCCCGTAAAGAAAGTGGCAGGCAAAGGCGCCGGCGCCGGGCTACTTCGCGATGTGCCTAAAATGCTGGAGATAACAAAAGCCGTGGTCAATGCGGTAAGCGTTCCCGTAACAGTGAAAACCCGTCTCGGATGGGACCATGACTCGCGCATCATCGTAGAACTGGCCGAACAGCTTCAGGACTGCGGCATACAGGCCCTGACCGTGCACGGGCGCACTCGCTCGCAACTATATAACGGCTCGGCCGACTGGGAAATGATAGCCCGTGTCAAAGAAAATCCGCGGCTTCACATACCGGTGATAGGCAACGGCGACATAACGACACCCGAACGCGCCCTCGAAGCTTTCACACACTATGGCGTGGACGGCATCATGGTGGGGCGTGCCGCTATAGGCGCACCTTGGATTTTCCGCCCCATAAAAGCCGTTCTTCAGGGGCGCGAACCGGTTGAGCCATCCATAGAAGAGAAATTCGCCACGATTGACCGCCAGATTCGTGAAAGCATTTCACGAATAGACGATTACCGCGGCATTCTCCACATACGCCGTCATCTGGCAGCATCCCCGCTGTTCAAAGGCATACCGAACTTCCGGGAAACCCGCATCGCCATGCTCCGCGCATCAACCTACGACGAACTTAGCCAAATACTGAGTGTCATAAAAGAGCGTCTCATCACAGAAAGCCATACCAATCAATAATCATATTCGTGTCAATGAAACTACGACTGACAATATTTACATTCATCATCTGTGCCGCCATATCGGCAGTATCGGCGCAATCAGCTATACAGCGCTATGAGCTGGACGTCAACGACTTCAACACACTGATTGTGGAAAATAGCATACGCATTGACCTCAAGTGCAGCCCCGACTCGGCAGGCAAAGCAGTTTTCTATGCCACTCCCCCCCAGTCCGACGAGATTTTCTTCAGCAACAACAACAAAGGACGTCTCACACTGAGCCGCGACCCGTCGGCAGGCAACGACCATCCCCCTTTCATCACGTTATATTCCTCCGGTATTAAAAAAATTGTCAACTCCGGCGACTCACTCGTAAGAATTGACAGCATAGAAACCACCGAAAAGTTCCAGGCCATTCTAATAGGCAACGGTCGTCTTGTGGTTCACGACGTCAAGGCCCCCGAAGTCGATGCATCAATACGTTCCGGCCACGGACAGCTCATAATTGACGGTTCATGCACCAAGGCAACGCTCAGCCTCGTCGGCACCGGCATTATCCAGGCCGACCACCTTGACTGCGTCAACTGCAAGGCATCGGTAGTCGGCACGGGAACAATCGGGGTCAATCCATCCGAATCAATCACCATCACGGGCATGGGCTCGGGCAACGTATGGTATCGCACCGTACCGCCTACCATAAAAAGCCGCGGTGTCGGGCTACACCACGGCAAGCTCGAATAGCAACCCTTCTCTCTCCGGCTCAGATGAGCGACGAAAAACAACCCCTGAAACGGCTCACGGCCCGCGCGCTGAAATGGAACGTCATTGACCGCGTGGCCTCACAGATACTCTATGCCGTCACCGGCATAGTTCTGGCGCGTGAGCTCTCGCAGGAAGCGTTCGGCACCGTCGGAGCACTGCTCGTATTTCAGGCATTTGCGCTACTGTTTGTCGACAGCGGATTCTCCTACGCCCTCATACAGCGCAAACGCCCTACCGAAACCGATTACAGCTCGGTTCTGTGGTTCAACCTTTTAATCGCCGTTGCCATTTACATCATCCTGTGGTTTTCAGCTCCGCTGATTGCCGAATTGTTCGGAGGCAATGACGAAATGGTGCCTCTGAGCCGCGTGATGTTTCTCACATTCATCATCAACGCCGCCGCCATAGTGCAAACCAACCGGCTGATGAAACAGATGAACGTGCGCCCGATAGCGCTTATCAACGCCCTGGCCCTTGCCGCAGGAGGCGTCGCGGGCATCTGGCTCGCCGTGACGGGCGCGGGTGCATGGGCCATAGTATGGCAGTCCATAACAATCAATACCGTCAAAACCGGTGGCCTGTGGATTTACTGCCGCTGGATGCCTCAGTTCAAACTCTCGATGAGGTCAGTGCGTTCTCTGTTTAGAGTTGGAGGCTCCATGATGCTCACCTCGTTTCTCAACACTCTGTTCATTAATATATACTCTTTTATAATCGGCAACCGCGCAGGCCTCGTGCCTCTGGGCTATTACTCGCAGTCGGACAAATGGAGCAAGCTCGGAATAACCTCCGTCACTCAGGTGCTGACTTCCTCATTTCTCCCTGCCCTTTCAGAAGTTCAGGACGATGCGGAGCGCTACAGGCGTATGGTGCGCAAGATGAACCGCTTCACGGCCTACCTCCTTTTTCCTGCCATGCTCTTTCTACTGGTGGCGGCGGCTCCGCTTTTCCACGTGCTTTTCGGCGAGAAATGGGACCCGTCGGTCATTCTGTTCCAAATACTCCTGATAAGAGGCATATTCACTGTTCTCAACACACTGTATAACAACTATATGCTTTCGCTCGGCCATTCACGCCCAATATTCAGGCTTGAGCTTCTTCGCGATGTCGTGGCTGCAGCGGGCATTGCAGTGACATTCCCGTTTATAACCATTTCCACGCCGTCGAATATAGTGGCGGGGCTCGAGATTCTTCTGTGGGGTCAGCTCGCAGCCTCGTTTATAACCTGGATTGTCACGCTAATCGTCACATCCGGAATCACCTCCATACCTGTCACAGCCTATCTCCGCGACATAGCACCCTATTTCATACTTGCGGCAGTCATCTCACTCTGCGTCTACACACTCCAATGGTTCATAACATCCGACGCATGGCTCCTTGTGGCCCGGCTGACAACGGCAACAGCACTTTATATAGGCGCCAACGCGCTTCTTCCGTCAAAAATACAGCGGGAAGTATTCAGCTATATAATGCCGCACAAAAAGCAGTGAAACATTATCTTAATTTAATACAAACGTCTCATGAAACACCCATTCAGAATCTTGGTCGCTGTACTGATGCTTGCCGCAGGCCATCCGGCTTCGCACGCTCAGTATTATGAAATCACTAATCAACTGACAAATCTCATCTCGCCGGCACTTTCAGGCTCATTCAATTATAAAGGTTTTGTCGAGGCATCGGGCTTGGCGGGCGTAGGCCATAACCGCGCAAACTTCATCGGCATCTCCACTACTCAGGGCTTCCGCTATGCCTCATGGTTCTACATGGGCGTCGGTATCGGTGTTGACGTAGTCATGGCGCAACAGAATGACGTAATCAGCTCACGTCCTGACAATCCATTCTACGAGTACTCCACCACAAAAACCAAAGCTATGATTCCCGTGTTCAGCGACTTCCGCTTCAACATAGGCGACCCTGCCAAAACGTCGTTCTTCATTGACTTAAAATTAGGCGCCGCATGGATGCTTGGCTCAAGCTATTTGAGCATGAATGACGCCTGCATGGACAATTCTACCCAATTCTATATGCGTCCGAGCCTCGGCGTGCGCATCCCTGTAAACAGCAGCAACAGCAGTCAGGCCTTCAACATCGGGCTGACATATCAGCTGCTGACATCCGACTACAACTACGACTGGTACGACAACGACGTGACGCTCAACAATTTCGGCGTCACCCTCGCCTACGAGTGGTAACAATAATGTAAATATATAGAAAGAAGGGTGTTGTGTCAAATTGACACAACACCCTTCTTTTTTAAATAGCTTTATCCGACATCAGCCTATGCCAAGAAGCTGACGGGCAGCGGCGACATAGCCGTCGAAATTATTATCGGGATGCTCTACAATATCTTTGAGCGTTTCGGCATCCAGAGCCTTCACTTCATTCAAAAACAGCGGGCTCTGACGGCTGAACAGCTCCATTGAGGCCGCGTGACGAACATCAATACTCTGCTGATTGTCAGCAACAGTGTTCATCAGCTCTTGGTCGGTGTAGGCGTTTATAATCTCCCATGCCTCGCGCTTGGCAAGGACAGTGCTGACGTATTTAACATAATCGGGCGAATATGCCGAACCGTTTGCTATAATCTGGCGCAACTGCTCATTAGTCATGGCCATTACGCCGTTCTTCATATCTTCGGAAAGCGCCTGATGCTGAGTAATTACAGGCGACTGATTTTCCGTACGTTCTGCAACAGCAGACGTCTGAACTGCGGGAGTCACGACCGAAGCCGCAACTGTACCAACTGTAGTCTCGACAGCAGTATCCTCATAATCACATTCTATGCGAATTCCGCTGCCGACGGAAACCCACCAACCAATGATACACAGCAAGACGGCAACTAACATCAGCAAAAACACGATTTTTGCTATAATCAGATAGGTCTCATAATCAGAGCTGTACCCTCCATACCAAGAATGATAATACGATTTACTGAGAAGGCGAAACAGAATGCCGAGAGCCACAGGCGTAAAGGCCAAAATCCAGTAACCGATTCGGGCAAGTTTCAGGCCTTTGGCAAACTGACCGATTTTGCCGCAGCATATTGCAAGAAGAATATGCGTAGCCATAAATCCAATGAGAACCAAAACTATAGGGATATTGACACTGTTTATACCACGAAATATTTCATCCGAAAAATCCGGTGCAAGATCGAGAATCAAAAGAAAAGTAAAAATCACCATTAGCACGATTCCGCCCAGCACTGAGCTCCATGCGCCTCCAACTTTACTCATCGGCTTGATTGTCATAAACATACCGATGCCCCATAGCAGCGTGCCAAATGTGGTCAGTATAACAGTAAACATAATAGCCCCATCGTCCAGGCCTCCGCCAAAGATACTAAGCACAAATACTATAGTCAGCGGCAACATGGCCAATGTGGCACCGATGGCTGACATCACCAGTCCGGCCCTTGATTTCTGTACAATTGTGCCGGATTCTACTTCGTAATTGTAATTCGTCATAATTTATCTATATTTTATTTGTTTTCAGCAAGTTCACGCGCCATCATTATATAACCGTCATAATATTTACCGGGATTGGCGAGAATATCGTCAATTTTTTCAGGTGGCAACGACGATACGGACGACACGAATATCGGACTGCGGCGGGAGTAAAGCTCCATAGAAGCGACATCTACCTTAATATAATCGTCGCTATTTCCGCTATTTCCGACAATATCCATCAGCTCGGTGTCAGTAAGCTCCTTCATCTGTTCCCAGAGCTGTCTTTTCTCAATTATTTCCTTAGCGGCCTTCCGCTGCATCTGAGAAACGTAGGGATTATCCGACTGCACTATATAGGAAAGCTGTTCGTCGGGACAAGCCATCAGCTGCTGTTTCATTTCGAAGGGAATTGCAGGGGAAGCCTCCGGTGTCGCGGAAGTGCTGTCAGCGTCAGCGTCATCTTCCTCATCCTCACTGCCGATGTGTGCCGCTCCCAGTTTAGACAGTTGTGAGGCTGCGAGAGACCAGCCGACTACGGCCACACTGACACCAATGAATGTCATGACCCGATAAAACTCCGGAATCACATATGAATTGCCTATTAAAGCGAAAGAACCTATTAAAATTATATTATATCCAATCGCCGCAACGATAAATCCACTGCCTGCCACTTTCATTACGCATGAGCTTATAATCATCGGAATCTGAAGCGAATAGAAAACAACTCCAAGAACGTTAAAAAATCCCCCGGGAGCATATTCATTACCTCCGTCAGTCACCAGAAGAAAAACGCCCAGTCCGAGCAAAAGAGGGCATGAACACCTGACCACAATGGCCATGAAATTTGATGACCATGAAAATTGAGCGCAATCTATTTGGGCCCGAAGCTCCTGAATCTTTGCCCTCCAGAGGATTACGAACATAGCCTGCAGCACGAATGCAAACCCCAATTCTACCGAAACTTCCACAAAATAATCCGCAAACAACAGGACGATTGCTGCAGGCACCATTGCCAGAGTGGCATAAATAGCTGCCAACCGACCTGTTTTGCCAAGTTCGTTTTCCATGAAATGATAATGTTTATGTTTTTTTAGTATTCGCAAATCTACTAAAATAAACGGGATAAACTAACATATCGACAAAAAATGTTAAATTTGCAATATGAAATCAGCATCAGGAGTAAGGAAAATAGCCATAGTCACATCGACGCGCGCCGACTGGGGGCTGCTGTCGCCTGTGGCTCGGCATCTTCAGGCATACCCCGGTGTCGAACTGCAGATAATAGCCACCAATATGCATCTCGACGCCTCACGCGGCATGACTGCCGAAGAGATTGCATCCGACGGCTTTCAAATAAGCCGCCGAGTGGAGATGCCATCGGCCTCATCGCTGCCTGCCGATGTCTGCCATGCCGCAGCCTTATGTCTTGACGGTATGGGAAAGGCGTTTAGCGAGCTTCAGCCCGACCTGCTGCTGATACTCGGCGACCGTTTCGAAATGCTTGCAGTGGCCCTTGCAGCCACAATAAGCCGCATCCCTATTGCTCACATTTCGGGAGGAGAAACCACTCTCGGAGCAATTGACGACAACATTCGCCACGCGCTGACGAAGCTCTCGTCGCTCCATTTCCCGACAACCGAAACCCACCGCCAACGTCTTATAGCAATGGGAGAACAGCCTGACAGGGTAATAAATGCCGGAGCCTTGGGCGTCGACAGTTTCAGCAAAATGACGCCACTGCCGAAAGCCGAAATCGAGCGGTTCATAAACATGACCATTGACCGATCGACTCTGCTCGTTACATACCATCCGGCTACGGCCGACAGCCTCCCGTCTTCCCACGGGCTTCGGAATCTTCTGAATGCGCTGGACTCATTGAATGATGTCAAGATAATAATCACCTATCCCAACAATGACCCCGGCTCCGACGGACTGATTGACATGATTAATGCTTTTGCCGCAGAACGCCCGGGTAGCGTTGCGGCAGTTCCGTCATTAGGGCACAAACGCTATCTCAGCGCCCTGCATTATGTAGATGCCGTGATAGGCAACTCATCGTCGGGCATTGTAGAAGTGCCGTCGGCCGGTATTCCGACAGTTGACATCGGAATGCGCCAGCACGGACGCACAGCCTCGGAATCGGTCATTCACTGCGACAATTCCACCGCCGCAATCACGGCATCCATCAACAAAGCTCTGTCGCCGGAATGGCGCAGGAAATGCACCGCAGCTCCCAACCCTTACCACAAGCCCGGAACAGCCGCAATAATAGCCGACGCTCTGGTCAATTGCGACATAAGCACACTGTTACCAAAACACTTCTACGACATCGGCCAATGAAAATAAAACCTTTGTACATAATCCCGGCCCGAGGCGGCAGCAAAGGCATACCCGGCAAAAACACAGTCAGTCTTGCCGGCAAACCGCTGATATCCTATACCATCGAAGTGGCGTTAGCCGTAGCAGACGACCCGCGGATGATTATCGTGTCGACCGACTCGCCGCAGATAGCGGCAGTGGCTGAAAGTTGCGGTCTGAGCATACCCTATATGCGTCCGGCCGAACTGGCCACCGACACTGCCGGTTCACGCGAAGTCATTCTTGACGTAATGCGTTTTGCCGACGAGCACGGCATTGATTATGACGCGGTTGTACTCCTGCAGCCCACGTCGCCCCTGCGCATTGCCGACGATGTCAGAGCGACACTCGCAGCCTACTCGCCCGACATAGATATGGCAGTGACAGTCACCGAAGCGTCAGCAAATCCATACTACAACTGTTTCGAAACCACTGACGACGGATTCCTACGCATCAGCAAGGGCGACGGCTCGCTGACAAGACGTCAGGACGCCCCGGTAACCTACGAATTCAACGGAGCCGTCTACGTGATAAATCCCGATTCCATTCGCCGTATGCCCTTGGGCGAGTTCCCGCGAAGAGTGCCGGTGGTGATGCCGGCCGAACGCTCAATCGACATCGACAGACCCATAGACCTCGCCATTGCGGAAATATTACTCAGAACCGACTCAAAATGAAAGAACACAGCATAGCCACCGACAGCACTCTGAGAGAAGCGCTCGTGAAGCTGAACGCCCTCTCCGGCCGAAGCATGACGCTGATGGCCATCGACTCTGACGGACGTCTTGCAGGCACACTGACCGATGGCGACATACGCCGCGCCCTGATAGCGGGAGCCTCGCTTAACAGCCCCGTGGCCGACGCCATGATGCGCCATTTTTCTGCAATATCAGACGTCAGCAACAGCTTCATATCGCTACGTCAGTTTAAAAGCAAAGGCATCAGACTGCTTCCTGTGACCGATGCCGACGGACGCCCCGTGCGCCTGATTGACCTTGAGGCTCAGAGCGCCATTCTTCCGCTGAGCGCCCTAATAATGGCCGGTGGACGAGGCGAACGCCTGCGTCCCCTAACCGAGAATACGCCGAAACCGCTAATAGAAATAGGAGGAAAGGCCATAATAGACTACAATGTCGAGGCATTGCTGAAAATGGGCATAACCGACATCACCGTCAGCGCCCGATACCTGTCGGAACAGATAATCCGCCACTTTAGCAAGCCCGTGGCCGGAGGTGTCACCGTGAAGTGCGTTGTCGAGGAGAAGCCGCTGGGAACCATCGGCGCTCTCAATCTGGTCAAAACTTTTCCGTTCGACAACATACTCGTAACCAATTCCGACTTGCTGACCACCATATCCTATGAAGATATGCTGATGCACCACATTTCACAGCAGGCCGACATCACCATAGCCACTATAAATTACACCCAGTCGGTGCCTTATGCCATCCTGACCACTGAAGGAAGCATGGTCACCGGGCTTGAAGAGAAACCCAACTTCTCTTATTATGCCAATGCCGGCATTTACATAATATCGCGTCGCGCTGCCGGCCTGATAGCCCCCGGTGAGCGCATCGATGCCACCGACCTCATAAGCCGAACAATAAACCGCGGACTCCGAGTGACATTCTTCCCGGTAAACGGCACATGGCTCGACGTAGGCTCTCACGCCGACCTCAACCACGCGCGGGAACTGATGAAACATCACCGACACCTCTCGCAGTGAACACATTCCCGTCGGCAAAACATTATAATGACAGATAAAAACGAAAACACACAATTATGGCTGAATCCAACTTCATAGACTACGTAAAGATACTCTGCCGCTCCGGCAAGGGAGGCGCAGGTTCCCGACATTTCCATCGCGCAAAATATGTGCCTAAAGGAGGCCCCGACGGCGGCGATGGCGGCCGCGGAGGCCACATTATACTGCGCGGCAACCGCAATATGTGGACACTGCTGCCACTGCGCTACAGACGTCACATTTTCGCAGGCAACGGTGAAAGCGGCTCTGCCGGACGCAGTTTCGGCAAAGACGGCGAGGATGTGATTGTCGACGTGCCGTGCGGAACAGTGGTTTTCGATGCCGAAACGGGTGAATTCCTCTGTGAGGTGACCGATGACGGCAAAGAGGTGAAGCTGCTCAGAGGAGGCCGCGGAGGGCTCGGAAACTGGCACTTCAAAACCCCTACAAATCAGGCCCCACGCTATGCGCAACCGGGAGAACCCGCCATAGAAAAATCGGTAATTTTAGAGCTGAAACTGCTTGCCGACGTCGGTCTCGTCGGATTCCCCAATGCCGGCAAGTCGACTCTGCTTTCCGCCGTCTCGGAAGCACGTCCGAAAATTGCCGACTATCCCTTCACCACTATGGAACCCCAGCTCGGCATCGTCTCTTACCGTGGCAACCGCTCGTTTGTGATGGCCGACATACCGGGCATAATCGAGGGCGCGAGTGAGGGCAAAGGCCTGGGTTTAAGATTCCTACGCCACATAGAGCGCAACGCCGTGCTCCTCTTCATGGTCCCCGCGGATGCCGATGACATTGCGGCGCAATATGCAGTGCTTCTGCATGAGCTCGAACAGTTCAATCCGCAGCTTATGGACAAGCCACGCGTGCTTGCCATATCGAAAAGCGATATGCTCGACCAAGAGCTGATTGACGAGATTGCCGCGACTCTGCCCGCTGACATTCCCCATGTATTCATATCGGCAGTCACCGGCATGAATATCGACTCCCTCAAGGATATTCTTTGGGCTCAGATAACCGATGACAGAAACAGAATTGAGGTCAGCCCCATAACACATCGCCCGCTTGATGTGCGCCACCGCGTGAGAGAAGAGGACGAATTTATTTTTGAAAACGAAACGACTCCGGATGATTTCGATGACTATATCGAAACAGAGGACGACTGGGACGATATGGAATGGGAATACGGTGGCGACGAAAATGACGCTCCTGAACAATAACATCCCCCTTCTGCAGGGCCTTCCGGGAATTACGGCATTCTCGACTGTAAGAGGTGACAACGCTAATGATGCCGACCCCTATTCGGGATTCAATGTGTGCCATTACACAGGCGATAACCCCTCGCACATCTGTGAATGCCGGGCGAAGTTAGCTAAGGAGGCCGGAGTCAGCGACTTTCAGCTCGTGATTCCGCGTCAGACCCATTCCGACAATGTGACTATTGTCAGAAGTCTCCCCTGCGCGCCCGATAATTGTGATGCTATCGTAGCCGGCAGCGATGTCGGAGCAGTGCTCTGCGTCAACACCGCCGATTGTCTGCCCGTGGTTTTCGCCGACCCCGGCACCGGGATTATAGGCATCGCTCACGCCGGATGGAGAGGCATTGTCAACGGCATTTTACAGCGCACCATTTTGGCAATGAGAGAAACCGGAGCCCACATTCAGAGTATTCACGCAGAAATAGGGCCGCACATTTGCGGAAACTGCTATGAGACTGACGCCGAATTTGCCAAGCAGTTCAGCCGCTATGCAAAGCCCGCAGCCAAAGCGGGAAAAGCATATGTAGACCTTGCTACAGCCGCCGCGTCACAACTGCACGAAGCCGGGCTGAACCATGTAGCCGACTGCGGAATATGCACTTACGAACATCCTTCGGAACTATTTTCGGCGCGTAGACACGGCGTAGCCTCCGGAAGAATTCTTACGGCCATCTACTTTAATAATTCCACCGAGATTACCCGCTGAACCGACTGCGTGACTTCAAAATTGCGCGAAGCCCGAAGTCCGATTACCCATAGCAACTCGTCATCGCACGTCAGCACCAGAACCTCCGCTTTGCGCCGGGCATCCAGTTTCGCATCCGAAATAATGTCGCTCACCAGTCTTGAACCTTTCATGCCGTACGGCTTCAGCCGGTCGCCCGAACGCCACCGCCGAATCTTAAAGCTGCGGGGTTTGTCCAAGATAGCTGCATCAAGGAAAAGTGTGAAGTTGTTTTTAGCGGCTGCCGCAAACTCTGGTTTATCCATCGTGCTGATTCTCACCGCAATTGGCCATGATGCCGCATCCGTAAAATCGTTCAGCACACAGTCGTCAGCAGCCTGTACCACCGCTTTCTGAAGCCGTCCGCGCGAAAGCACGAGCGGTGTGCCGTCGGCAAGCATGAAACGGCCTCCGGAGGCATTGACTGCGGCAAGTATATCGCGAGCCACTGTGGCATTGACGCCGGGAGGAAAAACAGCTGCAACCGCGCGATAAAGCATTTCAAACGGATTTGATGTCGCTCCAAGCAACTTTCCGACATCAAGCCCGCCGGCTTCATCAAAGCAGCTGAAAGCACGCTCCCTAACAAATTCGTCCAAAAGATTCAGTGACGATGCCACATGGGTGGATGTAGTCAGGACTCCCTTTCTCGCATCGGGGAAATAACGCTCTGTTTCTGGCAATATGACATTGCGGACTGCATTGCGGCGATAGTCATTCTGTAAGTTGCTGGCATCAGTGCGATAACCGAGCCTACATTCCGCGAGATATTCAAGTATCTGATTCCGTGTAAATTGCAAAAGCGGGCGCACATATATGCCCCTTCGGCGCGGAATCCCGCCCAGCCCTTTCAGACCTGTGCCACGGAAAAGGTTCATCAAAACGGTCTCCACATCGTCGTCAGCATGATGTGCGATGGCCACAGCCTTAAGCCCGCGTCCGGCCGCCTGCTGCTCAAACCAGTCATAGCGGAGCCGACGACAGGTCATTTCAACCGATTCTCCCCTTTCCTGACCGGATAACGTGTCAAAGTCAACCACTGACAACGGCACATTAAGGTCGGAACAAAGTCTGCGGCAAAATTCGGCATCGCCGTCGCTGTCAGCGCCACGCAAATGAAAATTGCAGTGAAGTGCCTCTACTCTGACACCTCCGCTGTTGAGCGCGCTAAGCAATGCCACCGAGTCGGCTCCGCCGCTCAGCGCCACGCCAATCGCATCGTCGGGGCTGAAATCCTCAACGAGCCGAGTGAGTGCGTTTACCGCTCCTTTTTCAAAATTATTCCGATTCATCTTCAGAAGCCTCGTCGGCTGAATGAATGGTATGGAGGACCGGCAGCTGCCAGTTGTATAGAAGAGCGAGAGTACGCAACGTTATTATAACCACGCCGCAGATTATTTCCTGCAGTATTTGCGGACATCCGAGCAGATAGGCCCCCCAAAACGACAGTCCGCCCGCCACGCAGGCCGTAGCGTAAATATCCTTACGGAAAAACAGCGGTTCCACGTTTATCAGAATGTCGCGCACTACACCGCCGAAAGAGCCTGTAATCACACCCATGACTATAGCCACCCAAAAGGGATAGTCGGCGGCAAGCGATTTCTCAATGCCTATCACGACAAAAAGAGCCAGACCCACCGTGTCAAAAATGAAAAGCGTCTTGTTCATGCTCACGAGTAAGCGCCGGAACAGAATCACTATTACAAGAGCCACTGCGGTGACGGCCAGATATATCCACGTCTGCATCCAGAATACGGGTATGTCGAGCAACACGTCGCGCAGTGTGCCACCGCCGATAGCGGTGACAAGACCAACGGTATAGGCTCCGAAAAGGTCAAACTTCTTATATGCCGCAAGACGTATGCCGGAAATGGCGAAGGCGAATGTGCCTATAACCTCTACCAGAAACAGAAATGTATTATCCATCAGTCTTTTATGGATTTACTATAATAACGGCAGTATTCTTTAACAACGCAGTCGAGGCAGTCGGGACGCCGCGCCTTGCAGACATAGCGGCCATGCAGTATGAGCCAATGATGGGCGTCGGCCACCTGATGCGTCGGGATATACTTCAAGAGGGTTTTCTCTGTCTGCAGCGGATTGCGGGAATTTGTAGTCAGCCCTATGCGCTCGCTTACCCTGAACACATGAGTGTCAACAGGCATCGCGGCCTTGTCAAAGGCTACGGCAAGCATCACATTGGCCGTCTTCCGTCCTACCCCCGGAATACGCAGCAGCGAGTCGATGTCGGAAGGCATCTGCGAATCGAACTCCTCCACGAGAGTGCGCGCCGCACCTATCAGTGAACGCGTCTTGTTGTTGGGATATGAAACCGACCGAATGTAGGGGAAAACATCGTCGGGCGTGGCGGCCGCAAGCGTTTCGGCATCAGGGAAGGCCTCGAAAAGTGCCGGAGTCACCATATTCACACGCTTGTCAGTGCACTGGGCCGACAGAATCACCGCCAAAAGAAGGTGGAAAGGCGAATCATATTGCAGTTCCGTTTTCGGCGATGGCTGAGTGGCGGCAAACCGCTCTAGCACACAGCTGTATCTTTCCCTGACGGTCATTCCGCTTCAATCAGTGTGCCGAAGTGAATTCCTCAAGAAAACGCACGTCGTTTTCCGAGAACATACGGAGGTCCTTAACCTGATATTTCAGATTGGTGATTCGCTCCACTCCCATTCCGAGCGCGAAACCGGAATAAACTTTGCTATCTATTCCGCAGGACTCCAGAACGTTGGGGTCAACCATTCCGCAACCAAGTATTTCAACCCATCCCGTTCCCTTACAGAATGAGCATCCTTTTCCTCCGCAAAGATTGCAGGAAATATCCATTTCGGCCGAAGGCTCAGTGAACGGGAAGTAGCTCGGGCGCAGACGTATCTGCGTGTCGGGGCCAAACATTTCGCGTGCAAAGTAGAGCAGCGTCTGACGGAGATCGGCAAACGTCACGTTCTTATCGACATAAAGCGCCTCAACCTGATGGAAGAAGCAGTGGGCGCGCGCCGAGATTGCCTCATTGCGGTAAACGCGTCCGGGGCAGATTATGCGGATGGGGGGCTGCGTCGACTCCATTACGCGGCTCTGCACCGACGAAGTGTGGGTGCGCAGCAGCACGTCGGGGTTACGCTGTATGAAGAACGTATCCTGCATATCGCGGGCAGGATGGTCGGCGGCAAAGTTCAGGGAGGAGAACACGTGCCAGTCATCCTCGATTTCAGGACCTTCGGCTATGTTGAAGCCGAGACGGCGGAATATGGAGATTATCTCCTCGCGGACTATCGACAGCGGATGACGTGTGCCGAGCGTCAGTGGCGACGGCGTGCGGGTCAGGTCGATGTCGGCTGCCGAAGCATCAGCGGTTTCAAGCGCTTCGCGCAGTGAGTTGATTCGCTCGGTGGCATAATTCTTAAGTTCGTTCAGAGCGGCGCCGATTTCACGCTTCTGCTCGGCCGGCACTGTGCGGAAGTCGTTAAACAGCAGCGACACTGCGCCTTTTTTGCTAAGATATTTCACTCTGAGTTCCTCAACTTCAGCCGCCGATTTGGCTGAGAGAGAACTGATTTCTGCTCTGAGAGCGTTTATTTTGTCTAACATATTGCCGTTTTTTCTAATAATGACGCAAAGTTACTAAAATTTTTCAATAATTGGATTTGATAATGCCCATATATACTCCTATATGTACATCTGGATATAGAGCATTGCCAGCACGCCGGCTACAAGGGCATAAGTGGCGTGTTTTTCAAATCCATGGCTATGGGTTTCGGGAATCATTTCATCGCTTATCACATATAGCATGGCTCCCCCTGCCAATGCCGTCAGAGCGGGAAGCAACGACGACGAAATGTCGCCAAGCAAATAGCCGACCATAACTCCGGCCATCTCAAGCATGGCCACCGCAAGCGACACCCCGATGACACGCCGAAATTTCACTCCAATCATTATCAGCGGAGTCACTACCACCATGCCTTCAGGTATGTTCTGAACCGCTATCGTAATGGCTACGGTGTAGGCATCCGTCATATCACCACCGTCAAACACTACGCCCGTAGCAAGCCCTTCCGGAAACTTGTGAATGGCTATGGCTATTACAAAAAGCAATACGCGATTGACCGATTTCACCGTTCCCGGATGAGATTCTTCATGCTCTCCGGAGCCAATTCCGGCTATATGGTGAAGATGCGGAGTCACTTTATCGAGCACCGCTATGAGCATGACTCCGAGAATCACGCCGGCCACCGGCTGCCACCAGCCGCTTTTTCCCGCCGCCTCAACCGACGGCACTATAAGGCACACCAACGACGCCGTCAGCATCATTCCGGCGCAAAATCCGAGAAAAATATCATTCCATTTGTGAGGTATGCGGCGAACAATCATACCGGCCACCGAGCCGGCCATTGAGGAAAGGCCAAGTCCGCCGGCGCACACCAATAACTGCTGAAATACTGTCATAGTTTGAATTTTGTTAACATCACGAGCCAAAAACCTCATTGCACATGAGTTGAGCGCAATTACAAAGTTAGCATTTTTCAGTTTTGGCCGCAATACCTGAAAACGATTAGAGGCTGTGCCGGAATGAAGAATCCTGACACAACCTCTTAAGACATCGCCCTCTTTTATATTTGGCTATTACTCACCCATCGAGGCTCCGCTCTGGCCGGTTGAGGGAGCTGACGCGCCCCCCTGAAGGTCGTCATTGTTGATTGACACTGCCGTGCGCTTCACTGAGGCATTGACCGAGCCGAATCGGTAGGCTATCTCTATACCGAACAATCTGCCATTCCCGTAGTACGCCACATCGGTGCCCACATACGAACCGCGATTGGTGCAAGTGCGCATTTCAATTGACTTGTTGAACGGATTTTGCGCCACAAGTTTCACTGTCAAGCGGTCCTCCTTTAAGAAATTACGCTGAAGCGAGAAGTTATGGAAGATGCTGCGGCCCGAATTGTTTGCGTTATAGGTATAGACTGATTCGAGTGAACCGGTGTTGAAGAACATCATTCCCTCAAGGCGCAGTTTCCATGGCAGCTGCTGAGTGGCTCTCGCAAACACACCCACGCCCCAGCCGTTGTTTTTGAGGCTCATTTCGCGAATTTCATAATGGCTGTAGTTAACTGATGCGTTGAGCATCAGCGACGTTTTGGTCGTTATTGCCCACTGAGCAAAGGCCGAGAGATTAAACTGGCGCATACGTCCCGCGTTGTCATAGGTGGAGGTGGTGAAATCTGATGCGTCGGTTTTGACGATTGAGGCTATCGTGTTGTTGGCGAAATCGTATGACGCCGTCAGGTCGAGCATGATTTTCTGCTTCATCAGTGAGTAGTTGAGCGCAATGGAGTTGTAGTGCGAACTTTCAAGGTCGGGATTACCGAATGAGCTGCTTGAGGGTGTTGACGTAACCGTTGGGTCAAGGTATGTTATGCCGGGCCGGTTGATACGCGTAGTGTAGGAAGCCTTAAGGGTGCTCATATCCGAGAGGCTGTACATGACGGACGCATTGGGCACCCAGTCGTTGAGTGAAGACCCGAAATCCGGTTGTTGCCCATCTACAAAGTCGGCCGACAAACGCGAATATTCATATCGGAGGCCTGCGCGTGCGCTCAGTTTGCCGGTGTTGAAACGATAATCAAAGTAGCCTGCGCCCACTGTCGTTTTGTGGATGAAATCATCGAAAGTGTCATTTACTCCGACATACTCGGTAGAGTTTTTCGCATGACTACGGCGCAGAATGGTCTTGCCTCCGATTGAGAATTTATTGTGGCTGTCGATGGGGCGTGTCCAGTCAAGCTGAAACGTGTGTTCCGTAAAGTGTTGGCGTGTGTTACTGTTAATACCCGAATAATCAGCCGGATAATTTACAAACCCCTCATATTCCGTTTCCGTGTCGTTGGTATTATTGGTATTGGAGATGGCATAAGAGAAGGTGATGGATTCGTCTTTCAGTCCGGTAAGACGCTGATAATTGAAGTTACCATTGAAATCAAGGTAATTGATTTTCGGCGAATACGAATTCTGGCCGTATGAATAAAGCAGATTATGGTCGGAGTCGTAATGATTGATTAAGCCTGAATTCCTCGCTTTCATACCGTAGCTGAAGCCACCGAATTCGAGAGTGAAAAGATTGAGGGAGTCAAGTTCATAGCTACCGTCCACGCCCCAAAATCCTATATTTCCGTGACTGGTGCCGCCGTTCCTTGAAATCATGCGGTTGCCGGTGTCCGTATAAGTATGATCGGAGACTGAGCTGTTGCGACTCAATGATTCAGACTGATGGAAATAGCCCCCGTTGACCGACAATGTGACCTTGCCGATATTGCCCGTCAGCCACACCCCGCCTGCCGGAACGCCGTTTTGAGTCATAGCGCCGATACGCACATTGCCCATCACGCCGTCAATCGAAGTGTTTTCAAGCGTGACTATGTTCAAGATGGCGCCCACGCCTTCGGCATCCTCCTTAGCTCCGGGGTCAGTGATGATCTCGATTTTCTTTATCATTGACGCCGGAATGGCAGCAAAGATATCTTTTGCATTGTTTGTGAACGAGTTGCTCGGGCGTCCATTACGATAAATCTTGAAATTTGAGGAACCGCGCACCTTTATGGTTCCGTCAGCATCGACTGTTACCATAGGCACTTTCCTCAATATATCCTGCACGGTAGCGGTTTTCGAATCGTCATCGGCCTGAACATCATAACCGATGCGGTCAATTTCTTTCTCTACAAGCGGCTTTGTAGCCACGACCTCAACCTCCCCAAGGAGTTCGGAATTGATTCCTAACTGAATTGTTCCGCAATCATAAGTAGGCTGTGCGGCAGTCAGCTGCACATTCCCCCTAAATGGTGCCTTCCCGACTGATGCTATATGCAGAATATAGCCACCGGGTGACTTGACTGTCTGATTGAACGTACCGTCTTCACCGGTAACGCCTAACGACGCAGCGTGTATGGTGTCTGACTCTGAGAAAATTCTAACTGTAGCATAAGCCTCCGGCTCGGAGGAATCATCGATAACTGTGCCGATAATACGGTAATCAACAGCGGTTGCGGTAAGACCTGCGCAGGCTAACATTAATAAAACCGCACGGTGAAAAAATGACATTGCAAATAAATAGTTAAATTGAATATACTCTTTAGACGCCCTCTTTCTGTATTTGTTACAAAAGTGTGCTAATTTTTTTAGAGACATCTCCATTTAACACTATTTATACTTACAGACTGCTCATTAATCTAACAGACAGCTCGACAATGTCTGTTAACGGCAAGGTGCCGAATCGCTGCTCGAAATCTCTTTTCGCTCCCCCAAAACTTTTTTTGAGATGGGATATTTTCGCAGTTCCCCCGTTAGCAGGCACCTTAATTTTGCGGCAGATAAAAACCTCAACAACATGAAAAAGTATCTGTCACTGAATTTCCGCGCCGACTGGTTTGAAGCCATAGAGACGTTCCCTCAAGACAAGCAGCTCGAAGCCTATCGCGCCGTCATGCGCTATGCCTTTTATGGCAAGATACCATCTGACCCTTCAATTAAGATGGCCATAGGACTTATTATGTTACTTATCGACAAGCGCCGCGCCGCCCGGAAGCCTAAGCAAGTGGCTCCCGTTGATGCTCCTACATCCGTGCAGAACGACGACACCCCTACAGAGCCTGCCGAGTGCGCCGATGTGGCTGCACAGAATCACACTCCGACCATGAGCCCGACGGTAGTGAAAAACTCCCCTGTTCACAAATTTATCCGTGTCTCCCGACGCGCCCGAAGAGCCGTATGTCGCAGCGACCTCTCTGACGACAAGAGTGAGCCATACCTATAATTAAACGATTTTAATTATTTTTGGGCGGATTCAGAATAATTTTTCTTGAACCTGTAACTTTTGGACAAAGCAGACGACTAACATTTCAAAAGCAAAATGAGATGACAGCCACATTAACTCTACCGATTAGAAAAAAGCCCGAATCGATTTTCCTGAAATTTGCACGGAAAATTGCGGGCATGGTCGGCGCGACAATCCCCGTCTCGGAGGAACGACGCCGACAGACATTCAATGAAATCATGAGGGACTACGACAATATGATAAGCCGTATATGTTTCAGCTACAGCCGCTCTACCGAAGAGCTTGAAGACCTCAGACAAGATGCATATATCAATATCTGGCAGGGTCTTTCTAATTTTCGAGGCGAGTCGGCAGTGAAGACTTGGGTTTACCGTATTACGCTCAACACCTGCGTGTCGATTCTCAGAAAAAGGAAATGCGAAGGAAACCGCGTCGAACTGACCGACTTTGCCGACCTGATTGACGAAGCCACCGACCATCGCGCTCTGCTTAACGATATGTATCAGGCCATCAGCCGCTTGCCGCAAATTGACAAAGCAATCGTGCTGATGTGGCTCGACGAGAATTCATACGATGAAATTGCCGAGGTAATGGGCATGAGCCGCAACAATGTGGCAGTCAGACTGCACCGCGCCAAACAGACTTTAAGAATAATTTAACCTCCCCCTATTATGGAACAACGATTAAAAAATGTGTGGCAGAAAACAAGTTTCCGCCATACTTCACAGGAAAAGATAGACAACTCAATCAACGGACGCCTCACATCGCTTGAAAAACTTGCCCAACGCTACCGCCGTTTCTGCATTTTTGCCGTTTTCATGATTCCGATAAACGTCAACATTATAACCCATATTTTCCCTGACGAATCAATGATGTGGCTGGCATTATGCTACACCGTGTGTCTAATCTCATCGGCCGTGACCGACTTTTTGTTATACAAAGGCATACGCAGCATCAACTGCAGTACAATGCCGGTGATTGAAGTGGCGCGCCGAGCCTTAAAATGCCGCAAACGCCATCTGCAATCAATAATGATACTCGCTCCAATGGCTTTTGCTACCGTCGGCCTGACAGCCTACTTCGCAACATCCGACCCCTATATGATAGGAGGAATAATTGTCGGTGCCGTTTTCGGCCTCATAGCCGGCTCATTGCAGCTCAGGAAATTCATGCGCGATTACCGCGAGGTGACAGGAGTTGAATCAGAATAAAAATATGAGGCGAGGCTGTGTCGTAAAATTACGACACAGCCTCGCCTAAAATTCTTCTCTGACCGTCTTTTACTTCAGCGTGAACGACAGAGTCTCGACGGTTGCCGAATCATGACCGGCCATAACCTGGAACTCTCCGGGTTCGGCTGTATAGACAAGTTCGCCTGTCGGGTCAAGAATGTCGGCCGGATGATAATATTTCAGAGCGTCCACTGTAATGGGGAATGTCACGGTTCGCGACTCTCCGGGCTTAAGAGTGATGCGCTCGAAATATTTAAGCTCTTTCACGGGGCGCGAAATTGTGCCGAGGATGTCGCGGATGTAGAACTGAACCACTTCGGCGTCCTCACGCGAACCGGTGTTGGTGACTGTCACCGAGGCGTTGATGGTGCCGTCCTCAGTCATCTCGTTCGAGTCAAGGTTAAAGTCGGAATAAGCGAATGTAGTGTAGCTCAGTCCGTAGCCGAAGGGATAGAGCGGCGTGTTGGGCGAATCAACATAGTTGCCGATGTATTTGATGAATCCATGCCAATCGTCAGGTCCGGGGCGGCTTGTGTTGAGATGGTTATAGTAAAGCGGAATCTGGCCTACGTTGCGCGGCATGGTCATGGGCAGACGGCCGGTGGGAGTGGCATCGCCAAACACCACATCGGGAATGGCATCTGCGGCTTCGCTGCCGGCAAACCACACATTGAGTATGGCCGGAACGTGCTCGGCCTCCCAGCTCATCACAGTGGGACGGCCGGCAAAGTTAAGCATCACCACGGGCTTGCCGGTTGCAAGAAGGGCTTCGAGAAGTCGGCGCTGGGTCGGAGGAAGCGTAAGGTCGGTGCGCGATGACGATTCTCCGCTGCTCTCTGCAAGCTCGCCGACGGCAGCTACAATCACATCGGCCTCGGCAGCCACTTTCAACGCTTCGTCAAGCAGTTCCTGCTCGCTGCGGCTGTCACGGACGCCTTTACCGAAAATGCTGATGCCGTTCTCAATATATTCCTCTTCATAGATATTGGAGCCTTTGGCATAGAGTATCTCTGCCTTGTCGCCCACTGCGTCGCGGAATCCGCGCAACAGCGATTTGTATTTTTCAGGAGCGAAAGCAAGCGACCATGTGCCGGGCATATTCACACTGTCGGCGGCCAGCGGACCGATGAGAGCTATCTTGCCTTTCTTTGCAAGCGGCAGTATGGAGCCTTCGTTTTTGAGCAGAACGAATGTCTTGGCTGCTGTGGCGCGTGCCTCGGCGCGTGTGGCCTCGTTATAGATGTCGGTTGACTCGCGGCTCACATCGTTATATTTGAAGGGGTCATCAAAAAGACCGAGTCTGTATTTGGCCTCAAGTACATAGCGCACAGCGCGGTCAATATCCTCCATTGACACCAGTCCCTGCTCCAGCGATGTCTGAAGGGTGGAGAGATAGAGATAGGCCGACATATCCATATCGGTGCCGGCTCGCAGAGCAGTGGCAGCCGAAACCTGCGGCGTTGATATGCCGTGAGCCGTCATTTCATTGATAGAGGCATAGTCGGTAACAACAAGGCCGTCGAAGCCCCACTGCTTGCGCAGAACGTCGGTCAGCAGCCATTTGTTGGCTGTGGCGGGTATGCCGTCAACAAGGTTGAATGACGTCATCAGCGAGCCTACACCGGCATCGACAGCGGCGCGGTAAGGGGGTAGATATTGATTAAGCATAAGCTGGTGGCTCATATCCACCGTGTTGTAGTCACGACCCGACTCCGTAGCTCCGTAAAGTGCGAAATGCTTCACGCAGGCCATTATTTCATCGTTGCGACTCATGTCTTTGCCCTGATAACCGCGCACCATGGCCTCCGCCATGCGGCAGCCGAGATAAGGGTCTTCTCCGGCGCTTTCCGACACACGGCCCCAACGGGGGTCACGCACGAGGTCTACCATCGGGCTGAAAGTCCAGCAAATGCCGCCGGCCGAGGCCTCGATTGCAGCCACGCGTGCAGCACGCTCCACGGCTTCCGTATCCCATGAGGCTGCCATTGCGAGCGGTATGGGGAAAAGGGTTTCATAACCGTGAATCACGTCCATGCCCACTATCAGAGGGATGCCGAGGCGGGTCTGGTTCACAGCTATCTCCTGAAGCTGACGGATTTTTTCGGCGCCCTTGATGTTGAAGGTGCCGCCTACGGCACCGGCAGCTACTGCGGCTCCGATATTGCTGCTCTGTGGTTCGCCGGTTACAAAATCATCAGACGGTGGCAGATTAATCTGACCCAATTTTTCCTGAAGGGTCATGCGTGACATCAGGTCATCGATGAACTGATTCATCCGAGCTTCATCGACGGCCGATGCCGATGCCGTGGCGGCCAACATTGCGCCTACGAGCAATTTGTGAATAGGTTTCATTAAATGTTGAATTTAGAATTAGTTTTTAGGTAGGTGCCCTGATAGGGATTGGTTTCTGTTTTGCAAAAATAGTAATTTTTCATTAAAAACTTCTCCCCTTGCAAAAATACGCGCGGCAGGCCGGGCAAAAATGCTCTGCCACAATTCGTTCGCCTGACTTCCGGCATAACGCGTACGGTTCCGCCGCTACCCATATACAGTTCAAATACATTTCAACAATTAGGCTTTGTCGAATTTTTAAACCAATTACTTTCATTTTTATCATTATTATGCATAAAAAGTTTTGCAAATTCAAAATAAAAGAATAAATTTGCAGTCATAATTACATTTTTATACAAAACAATGGAAAAGACAAAACGATTCTTCCTCCCGGAAGACCATATACCCCGCAAATGGTATAACATTCAGGCAGAAATGCCCAACAAACCGCTCCCGCCTATTAATCCGGCCACACATCAGCCCATGAAACCCGAAGACCTCTACCCGCTGTTTGCCGAAGAGCTTTGTCGTCAGGAGCTCAATCTGACTGACGCCTGGATTGACATTCCGGAGGAAGTACGGGAAAAATACAAATTTTATCGCTCGACCCCGCTTGTAAGGGCCTACGAACTTGAAAAAGCCTTAGGCACACCTGCCCACATCTATTTTAAGAACGAGAGCGTAAGCCCCATGGGAAGTCACAAGCTCAACTCGGCCATTCCACAGGCCTACTACTGCCATAAGGAAGGCGTCACCAACGTAACCACCGAGACCGGAGCCGGACAGTGGGGCGCGTCGCTGGCCTATGCCGCAAAGATGTTCGGCCTTGAGGCCGCCGTCTATCAGGTAAAAATCAGCTATGAGCAGAAGCCTTACCGCAAAAGCATAATGCAGACTTTCGGAGCACAGGTCACACCGTCGCCTTCGATGTCAACACGCGCCGGCAAAACAATCCTCACCGAAACGCCCAACCATCAAGGGTCGCTCGGCACTGCCATCTCAGAGGCCGTTGAGCTGGCACGTATCACCCCCAACTGCAAATACACTCTCGGCTCGGTGCTCAGCCATGTATCACTGCATCAAACCGTCATAGGCCTCGAGGCAGAGGAACAGATGAAAATGGCCGGAGAATACCCCGACATGGTGATTGCCTGCTTCGGCGGAGGCTCGAATTTCGGCGGCATAGCATTCCCGTTCATGCGCCACAACTTTACCGGAGAACGCCACACGCGCTTCATTGCCGCCGAGCCGCTGTCCTGTCCGAAATTGACCCACGGAAAATTCCGGTATGACTTCGGCGATGAGGCCGGATACACTCCCCTGCTCCCGATGTTCACGCTCGGCCACAATTTCCGCCCCGCCAACATTCATGCAGGCGGCCTGCGCTATCACGGCGCCGGTGTGATAGTATCGCAGCTGCTGAAGGACGGCCTCATGGAGGCGGTAGACATTCCACAGCTTGAATCGTTTGAAGCCGGTATGCTTTTCGCTCAGGCCGAAGGCATTATTCCCGCTCCGGAATCATGCCACGCCATTGCCGCCACCATCCGCGAAGCCAATAAATGCAAAGAGACCGGCGAGGAAAAAGTAATTCTGTTCAATCTGTCGGGCCACGGGCTTATTGATATGGCCTCTTACGACAAATACATAGCCGGCGACCTCCAGAATTACGAAATGTCCGACGAAGAAATCAATGCCAACCTCGCCGCCCTCGACAAATTGAATTTGTAGGACCTCACCATATTTTGTTTTTATGTTTGATTTTCAAGCAATGTAAAGCTCGACCGAAAGGCATCAATTACTTAATTAATACAGCGAGCTTCGGCACCAACTTTTCGTTGAATCCGAAGCTCGCTTTTTTATATGCGGCATTATTCCGACAATCGCTTCACGGTGTATATTGCTCCACGTTGCCACCGGTTTCCCGATTTTTTTCTGATAGCGGCAAGGAGTTCTTCGGACGGGAGAACCGCGAGCTTAAATATCCGGAACCTATTCAGTAGAGCGGCAGACTACATTGTCTAATTTTATTTTACAGGTTCAACTGTGTAACCCTGCTCGCGAAGAAGCTGAAGCAAACCTTTTTCGCCGGGGAGGTGAGCCGCTCCTACTGCCACAAAAGTGGGGTTTTCAGCGAAAATGGCGGGAAGCTGACCGGCCCAGTTGGCGTTGCGGAGATAAATAATCCTGTTGCGAGCTTCCGCATCCTTGGTTTCATCATTCATTATGACTCCGATTTCATCAACGTCCTGACCAATGTAGGCATCAGCCATTTTTTTGGCAGTTTCAAGAGCTTTTCCGCTCATGTCGTCAGCAACAGCTTCCATAAGGTCAGCTACCTGCCGACTTATTGAGCCGCAAAGCAAAATCTTCATCTGCTGTTCGACAGTCTCCAGTGCCAGAACCGTTTTACCCTCTTCGCGCGCAATATTCTGAATCGTCGTGTCAAGCTGCTGCGACGGGTCGAATCCGGGGAAGGCCACCATCGACTCCAGTGCCGCTATCTGAATACTTACCATGGCGGGATTGAGCGTAGCCATCTGCTCAACGGCGTTAGTCAGCTGCCCGTTGGTATATTTTGCAAAGACGCTGTTCACCGAGTCTGTCTGCTCGGGAGTCAGCACCATAGTCAGGAGCGAATCCTGGGGAGCCATGCCATAGCGCATCATAACGCTCTGTGCTTCGGAAGTCTGCATCTGTGACATATCAAGCTCTCCACAAACCGCAGCGACTTCGCCAAGGGCCTGACGGAGACCCGGAACGCTGTCAAGCATCGATGTAGGAGCTATGTGATGGGTGCCGAATACATAGGAGTTGCCTTTGGCGCCGTTGCCGCTGACTCTATAAAGTATTTCCGCATTGACTCCGGCTGAGACCGAAATCATAGCAAGCAAAGCAAAGATAATCTTTTTCATTTTGATAAGTTTTACTGTTCTTTAATGTGATGTAGTGGTGCACTTTACAACGCCACAGCAAAATTAAATAGTATTTCTTACTGACAAAATATTTCAAAAGAATTTTAAAATAAATCGCACTCGCAGCAAAGCAAAAGCGCCCATAAGCCTACAAATCAACCATATCGGCAATTATACTATCAATATGTCGGGTTAAAAAATAGCGTGAGTTCGACGAAATTTTCAGCTTTATAATTTCATCGAACTCACGTTAATTACGATATAGCCTATTCTAATTCTGTATTTGCTATGATTACTCTTTGAACAGAGATTCGGGATATTCACCATTCGTGTGGAGTTCCGCGAATTTCGCTACCACTCCGGGACGATCTTCTGCATATGTAACTCCAAACCAGTGAGAATCAGTGCTCAAAACCTTAATAGTAGCCTCATCAGATTTGATTAGAGCGTCAGCTACATCGGGTATAACCTGTTCTGCTTTCGGAGTCGTCAAATCCTTGTTAAGGAATTTAGCAAACTCTCTTTCAGCATAGTCGAAGTAGTCGGGTGTGAAGCCCCACATATTCATGGAGACAGGCACATTGACATCAAGAGTGTGTTCTTTACCCTCGGAGTCTTTGTAGGATATCTCGTGAGCATCGTTATACTTGATTTCCTTACATTCCTCTACCGAAGTCAGAAGCCCGTCTTTAGTCCGGCAGACGCCACGGTTCACTCCCCCGTTTTCCGTCACGGTGTTACCGAGATGAAATCCCACCATGCAGTAGTCACCCTTGCGGTCACGGGAACGCATCAATTCTTTGGCAAGCACCTCGTATGAGTTGCGGCCATAGAAATCATCAGAGTTGATAACTGCAAACGGTTCGTTTATGACACCTTTTGCCATAAGGACCGCGTGAGCCGGGCCCCACGGTTTTGTACGGTCAGCAGGGCAGATAAATCCGGCGGGAAGTTTGTCCACTGACTGAAAAACTATCTCTACGGGGATATGCCCCTCATACTTTGATAGAATTTTGTTTCTAAAATCTTGTTCGAAATCCTTGCGGATGACAAATACAACTTTCCCGAATCCGGCCTGAATAGCATCATAGATTGAATAATCCATGATTGTCTCACCATGAGGGCCCAGCGAATCAAGCTGCTTCAATCCGCCATACCTGCTGCCCATACCTGCAGCAAGCACGAACAATGTCGGTTTCATGCTTATCTTGTTTTAAAAATGAAATTAATATGTCTGATGTATTTTTCGCCGGGGCGAAGCACCGTTGAGGGGAATCCCGGATGATGAGGCGAATCAGGGAAAGCCTGACACTCGACAGCCACTCCGTCATAATCATCATAGCCGCGTCCGGCCTTATTTTCCGGACAGCCTGACAACCAATTACCCGTATACACTTGCACCCCGGGCTGGTCGCTTTCAATCACAAGAATTCGTCCCGTCACCTCGTCCGACAGGGTAGCCACTTTCCTGACATCGCCCTCGGCAAAGCCGTTGACGACCCAGCAGGCATCATAGCCCTTGCCGATTTTCAACGCCGGGAAATCAGCCTCAATATCACGTCCGATAGCCTTGGACGTTCTAAAATCCATAGGTGTGCCGGCCACCGGGGCAAGTTCGCCTGTCGGAATCAGCGTCTCATCCGTAGGCAGATATCTGTCAGCCTCCAGTTTGAGACTATGTTCCAACACGCTCCCACTGTCATGCCCTTTGAGGTTCCAATAGGCATGATTGGTCAAATTGACAACGGTGGGCTTGTCGGTGGAAGCCGTCAATGTGAGTTTCAGCTCATTCCGGTCGGTCCATACATATTCGGCTTCGACGCGAAGATTGCCGGGGAACCCGGCTTCGCCATCGGCTGAGAGATAAGTAAAGACGACACGGTCGGAAGCATATTCCTTTACATTCCAATGACGATTGTGAAAACCTTCGTCACCGCCATGATTACAATTGGGGCCATTATTTATAGGAAGCCGATATTCCATGCCATCCAAACCAAACCTGCCACCGGCAATGCGATTAGCATAGCGTCCGGGGATTTTGCCGCAGGCCGGGCCATCACCGATATAGTCGCCCGGCGACTTATATCCCAAAGCCACATCGGCAATACATCCGTTACTGTCAGGCACCTTAACGCTGACTATGCCGGCTCCTATTGTTGACAATACGACCGATGCCCCGGAATCGTTGACGAGGGTCAAGAGGGTTGCCGTGCCGCCATTTGTCGAAATTTTTTCTACTGTTATCATTTTATATCTCTTATATGTTTCTCCCAATTCCATGCGGCTTGCAGAGTTTGGTCAAGAGTTCTCTCGGCCTTCCATCCGAGGACATTGTTGGCCAACGAAGTGTCTGCCCACACGGCAGGAACATCTCCCGGACGTCGACCGACTATGACATACGGCAATTTGAGTGAGTTGACCTCCTCAAATGTTTTAATCAATTCAAGTACCGACACAGGGGTGCCCATACCGATATTGAAAATCTCGTAGGCTTCTTCCATCTTACCCGCAGTCATGCGGTCAACAGCGGCGACATGGGATTTTGCCAAATCCACGACATCGATATAGTCACGCAGACAAGTTCCGTCAGGAGTATCATAATCATTTCCGAACACACTCAGGCATTTGCGTATGCCGGCAGCTGTCTGGCTGACAAACGGCACAAGGTTATTGGGTACTCCACGCGGCAGTTCTCCGATGAGAGCCGACGGATGTGCGCCGATAGGATTGAAATAGCGGAGTGCGATACCCTTCATGCCATCATATGCACGACAGCAGTCACGAAGGATGTCCTCGGCAATCTGCTTGGTGTTGCCGTAAGGCGATGTCGCAGGTTGTCGCGGAGTCTTTTCAGTTACGGGGAGACATTCGGCCTCACCGTAGACTGTTGCCGATGACGAAAACAGGATGTTGGGACGTCCATAGGCTTTCATCATCTCCACGATGTTCATGAACGACACCAAATTGTTTTGATAATACTTCAGCGGCTCCGCCATCGACTCACCGACAGCTTTATATGCGGCGAAATGGATTACCGAGTCAAAGCTATATTTCTCGAATATGCTGCGCAGCTTGGATTTATCGCAAGTGTCGACTTCTTCGAAGACTACCTCTTTGCCGGTTATTCCTTGTATCCCGTCAATGGCTCCACGCTCCGAATTTGACAGATTGTCGATGATTACCACATCGTATCCGGCGTTAATAAGCTCTACGGCTGTGTGCGAGCCAATGTAGCCCGCACCGCCGGAGACAAGTACCGTCTTGTTACTTTTCATTGTAGTCAGGCTTCCGTTCGGGTTATTCTACCTTATGAGCGCCATCGCTGATAACCACGGGATACACTTTGGGATTATGTCCGTATTTCTCATTAAATCGAGCTATGGCCGTGGCAACAAACTGCTCGGTAAGCTCCTTTTTGACGAGATTGATTGTGCAGCCGCCGAAACCGCCACCCATAATGCGCGACCCGGTCACGCCACACTCAAGAGCAATGTCATTGAGGAAGTCAAGTTCCTCACAGCTCACTTCGTAGTCGTCAGACAGACCGCGGTGAGTTTCATACATCTTCCGGCCAACTGTCTCATAGTCGCCAGCATTGAGAGCCTCGCATACGGCGAGTACGCGGTCTTTCTCCTCGATTACGAATTTTGCTCTGAAATAATCCTCGGCAGTGATATCGCTGCGAACCGCGCGGAGCATCTCCATAGTGGCATCACGAAGAGTCTCTATGCCGAGACGTTTTGCCACACGCTCACAAGATGCGCGACGCTTGTTATACGGAGAGTCGGCAAGTTCATGCTTCACTCTCGAATCAATCAGCACAAGTTCGTAATCCGTGGGGTTGAACGGGAAATATTCAAACTCCATAGAGCGACAGTCAAGCCTCATCAGCTTACCCTTCTGTCCCATGACAGACGCAAACTGATCCATGATACCGCAGTTAACACCGCAGTAATTGTGTTCGGTTGACTGACCTATTCTTGCCAGCTCAAATTTGTCAATACTATTGTCATTGAACATATCATTGAGAGCGAATGCAAAACAGCTTTCAAGAGCTGCCGATGAGCTCAGGCCGGCACCAAGAGGCACATTTCCGGCAAAGACTGCATCAAAGCCCTTAACGACACCATTGCGTTTGATAATCTCACGGCACACACCGAAGATGTATCGCGCCCACGACTGAGTAGGAGCATCCTCTTCGTTAAGCCCAAACTCGGCAGGCTCGTTTATGTCAATCGAGAATACACGCACTTTGTCTGTATCATTAGTGGCAATAGCCGCCATTATCACTTTGTCAATGGCACCCGGGAATACAAAACCTCCATTGTAATCAGTATGCTCGCCTATGAGGTTGATACGTCCCGCTGAAGCATACAATACGGGCGTTGCAGTAAATCTCTTCTTAAATTCGTTAATAAGTGTTTCTTTCATGTGTTTATGATTTTTGGACTAACCGTTAAAACTTATATCCGGGACTATACGTCCCATAATGCATTATTTGTAGCTTAAATTTAACAAATCCATCTGACATTTTCGCTAAAATCCGCATCACATGGACTGTAAACAATCGCTATTTCACCGTTATTGACAGAGTCGCCGATTTTACACCGCGAGCGGATGCCGTAAACTTAATTACACCGGGCTTGTCGGCACTTCTGACAATTGCAGTCGCTGCTCCGCTGAAAAGCTCCATCTCAGGATTCTGAAACGGCAGGAGCGATGTGGGATCGCCATTAGCGGCAGCCTCAAACGCACCGGCACCGGATACAGCGAACTTCACTTTGCGGCTATCAGTCGGGACTATGTTGCCGTCCTTATCCGCTACACGAACCGTTATATATGCCAAATCATCACCGTCGGCTGACAGGCTTTCTTTGTTGACCGTAAGCACCAAATGGTGCGGCTTACCGGCAGTCTTCACGATTTTTTCGTCAGCTTTGTTGCCATCGGCACCGTATGCTACCACCTTCAATTCACCGGGTTCATATTTTGTCTCGTTCCACATGAGCCGGTAACGGGTCTGAAGCGTTGAATCATTCTTTTCTCTCACGCCCTGACTCTTGCCGTTGATAAACAGTTCGGCCTTGTGATATGAAGTGTAGACAAATACGGGAGTGGTCTGTCCTTCACGCCCCGGCCATGTCCAATGCGGGAGCACATGGAGTGTCGGAGATTTCGTATTCCAAACCGAACGATACAGATAAAACCGGTCCTTTGGCAACGAAGCCAAGTCAACAATGCCGAACACCGAGCTATGGTTAGGCCATGCATCGGTATCATAAGGGGAAGGCTCTCCCAGATAATCGAAACCCGTCCATACAAACTGGCCCAGCACCCACGGCTGCTCATCCATATACAGGTCCACGTCAGGAGTGTTAGACCAGTCGCACGTCTCATTATCGTAGCTTGACGACTGGTGGCTCGGGTGTACGACCGCGTTATGTTCTTTCTCGAACGAGACGGGGAAATGGTATACACCTCTTGAAGATACGGTTGAGGCTGTTTCTGAGCCGAGAATCATCTTCTGGGGCAATTTTTCATACGCTTTATGGTAATACTGCGGTTTATAATTGAATCCCGGGATATCCAACGATGCAGCGAATCCGTTATCCAGAACTGACCCAATCTGATCCATGCCACAGGTCACAGGGCGTGTCGAATCGAGAGATTTAACCAAATCCTGAAGCATCGTCAACTCCGAAATACCATCGGGGCCCCACTGGCTCGGCACTTCATTGCCGATTGACCACATGACCACAGAGGGATTGTTGCGATAATGCTTGACCATGTTGGTGATATCCTTCGCAGCCCATTCATTGAAGAAAGCGCCGTATCCGTTAGGCGACTTAGGACGGAAGCCCCAATCGTCAAACGGCTCAATCATCAGCATCATGCCGAGTTCGTCACACAGTTCTACAAGCTCGGGAGCAGGCATATTATGCGATGTCCTTATAGCATTGACACCCATATCTTTCATCAGTTCCACCTGATGACGTAAAGCTGCTCTGTTGACAGCTGTTCCGAGAGGGCCGAGGTCATGATGGTTGCAGACACCTTTAAATTTGGTCAGTTGTCCGTTAAGGAAAAATCCATGTTCGGAGATATATTCAAGCCTTCGGATACCAAAACGTGTATCATAGCTGTCGACGACCTTGCCTTCGACAGCCAGTGTGGTCCGGGCAGTGTAAAGCGCCGGAGAGTCAGGGCTCCACAAATCAGGCTCGGCAACGATAAAATTCTGAGAATGTTTCTGCCCGTGAGCTGTCAAAGGAGCATTGTTGGTTGCGACTACCTTACCGTCAGGGGCAATAATCTCAGTGAGTACATCAACCTTCTCCCCTTTTCGGGTTCCGGCTATCTCCATTTCCAATTTTACAGATGCCTTTTCGTTTGTGACATAAGGAGTCGTGACATATGTTCCCCAAACCGGAATATGCACTCTATCAGTAGTTACGACATGGACATTGCGATACAAGCCGGCACCGGAATACCATCGCGAAGCACGCTCGAAATTCTCAAGCTCCACCACCATATCGTTTCTGCCTGGGACGACAGTAGCCGTCACGTCAGCATAAAAAGAATTGTAACCATAAGGCCAGTAAGCGACCTCCGTACCGTTGACCTTGACATGAGCATTGCTCATCGCGCCATCAAACACAAGAGTAATGCTGCGGTCTGTCGTGTCAGCGACCTCAAATGATGTGCGATAGGTTCCCTGACCTATAATCGGGAGACCGCCTGTGCGGCCTGTCTTAAGAGACTCCGTCTTTTCACCGTTTTGTTCGATTGCGACAGTCTGAAGGTCGTTAGAGCGGTCAAAAGGGCCATAAATAGCCCAGTCATGGGGGACTCTCACCGTCTGCCACACCGTAGACGGGCCTGGTCTTCCCTTGGTAAACTCCCACCCGTCATTAAGAGTGGTGACAGTTCGTTCTGCGTGTAGATTTATGGTAATGACTCCACAAAGAGCCATTACCATAAACAATTTGTGTCTGTTCATATACATTACTTTATCTTGAACGCATCCAATGCCACTGTAGGGGCATCATTATCAAAACATCCGAGGTTATATCCGCCATTATAGCCATTAGGGGCTTCAGGCTCCCAGTAGAAGATGCCTTCGACATCTGTATTCATCATTTTAGATATCAACTGACGGCATAACTCACCTTGGTCATAGGCCATGCCTATTTCGCAAATCATCACAGGCTTGCCGTATTTCTGCTTAAGGTGGTTAATGTTTGCGATACAATCATCAGCCACTTTCTCCCAGCCGCCTTTTACTCCGTTTTGTTCAGCCCAATAAGGATACAGCGACATACCTATCATATCATATCTGCCACCGTTTTTCTCAAGGATATCAAACATACGGTCGTATATTGCCCGGTCATTACCACTGTCAAGATGGACTATTACCAAAGCTTCCGGGAAAACAGCCTTAACGGCATCATAACCGGCATTATTGAGTTGCGTGAGCTGCACCGGATTATCTACCGAGCCTATCGGCAGCATCATTCCCGGGGTCGTCTCATTGCCAATCTGCACCCATTCAGGGGTCACACCGGCTTGCTTAAGAGCATTAAGAGTCTCGGTGACATGGTTTCCGACAGCGTCAGTCAGAGCATCAAACGAAAGCCCGTTCCAAGCCTCAGGCATAACCTGATGGCCGGGGTCTGCCCAAGTATCCGAGAAATGGAAATCAATCATAGTTCGCAGACCGAGAGCCTCGGCACGCTTGGCCTTGTCCACGACATCCTCTATGCTGTTCCATCGGTCTTTAGGATTTACCCATACACGGAGACGGATTGAGTTGACACCGCAATAGTCACGCAGAAGCTCCATACATTCCATCTCCCGACGATTATCTCCGGGAGTATAGAATTTAAGGCCTTCAGCCTCCATCTGAGTAATCCAGCTGACATCGGCACCGCGAGCAAACCCGGACACCTTTACGGGTTCTTTGCTTTCGGCCGCCATGGCGGGGAGAAGCATCGCAAGCAGAAGTGCAGGTACTAATTTCATTGCTACTACCTTATGTGATTACTTAAATGCGTCAAGAGCCACAGTTGGAGTTCCGTTGTCGAAACATCCTTTGTCATAGCCATCGTTATATCCGGCCGGAGCCTCAGGTTCCCAATAGAAAATGCCTTTGACGTCAAGTGATTCCGTACGCGATATAATATCTGTAAGCATAGCCTTACAGGTCTCAGCTTGGCGGTAATCCATGCCGACTTCGCAAATCATCACAGGCTTACCGAATGTCGAAGTAAGATGTTCGATATTATCAATCATGCCATCGACTGTGCTTTCCCAGCTGTCAGGCTCCGGATACAGCGACATACCAATCATATCGTATTTTCCTCCGTTATCACGCAAAGCACCGAAAATACGGTCATAACGCCACTGATTACTACCATTGTTGAGGTGTACGATGACCATGGCATTCGGGAACACTGCCTTAACAGCATCATATCCGGTAGATACAAGAGCAGAGAAATTGTCAGGATTATCTATTGAGCCGAGCGGATAAAGCATTCCGGATGTAGTTTCGTTGCCAATCTGTACCCATTCGGGCTCAATGCCATAGCGGACGAGCGCGGTAAGCATCTCGTTGATATGGGCAGTCATGGCAGCCTTCAGCCCCTCCATGTCAAGACCGACCCACGCCTCCGGAGTCTCCTGGTTTGCGGGGTCAGCCCATGTGTCAGACAGATGAAAATCTATCATCAGTCGGAGGCCTAACGCATTGGCGCGGCGTGCTTTAACAAGCACATCGTCGATATTATTCCATCCTTCGACAGGATTGACCCACACTCGCAGACGGATTGAATTGACTCCACAATAATTTTTGAGTAGTTCCATGCACTCGGTCTGTGTACCGTCAGGAGCATAGAAAGTCTCGCCTTCGGCTTCAAGCTGTGTAAGCCAACTAACGTCTGCGCCCTTTGCATATGCAGTACGGTCAATCACCGTCGGGGTGTTGTCAACCGGCGGATTGCTGATAGGGCTATCCTCTGTACATCCGGTAGTAGTTGCGGCAATGGCCGCAACTACTACTGATTTAAATATTCTTGTTACTGATTTCATTTTCTTGTCGTGATTAAAGGTTATCATATGAATATGTACCGTTTATGAGATCGACTGTCAGGCGATATGAGCCATTGGCAAGACCATTGTCGCCGTCAAAACCGTCGTGGCCGTACAGGAGCTGTCCGTCGCCACCGCCAAAGTATATATCCCAGCTTTCATTAATGAGAATCTTAACTCCCCAGGGTGTTTCGGCAGTCTTTTCCACTACGGCTGTGTATACACCGGCTGTTTCTGTCGCGGTCATCGGAGTAATGCTCCAATCATCGTTAAGACCTGTGTAGCTGACTGAGGTTACAGCAGTTGTCTCATAAGTCAAAGCATCAAGACCGACATTTAAGATATAGAAGCCATTTTCAGGCGCCGGGATATTTGTGCTTGTTCCATACAGAAGCGTTCCGGCAGCAGCATCGCCCGTACCATCCGAGCCCCATGATTCGTCCCAATTATCAGCTTCTTTATAGAGCTTGTAGCCCCACTCTGAAGCGAAGTTGACACCACCGGCGTAAGCCAGATTATCCTCATCATACAGACGGAGGAAATTATTGAAATGCCATGAGCCCGAGATGCCGTCATCGTGTCCGGAGAGATACAGCAGCGGGCGTGCCTCTTCCACAGGTTCAACCGAACCTGCCTCAAATGTAACAGCCCATGTCAACGGTGTAACCAATGTAATCTTCATAACCTGTTCGCCGGACGATGCCACATTAACCGACACAGTCGAAGCATTATCCGAACGGGTCAGATTGTCGGCCGTACCGACGAGAGCCACTGATTCGGTTAACGATGACTCTGAATCGCCTGTTGACATATTGTAGAGTGTGCCGGTAGCAGAGATAGTGATATTCTTTGCTCCTGCCGATGTATCTACTGCCATTGACCATACATTAGTCTTGCGGTCGAATGTCATGACACCTTCTATATCGCCCGATACTGTCAACTCGGGGATTGAGAGTGCGCTCCACCAACCCTCTACGGTATTTACGATGGTATAGTAGCAGCCTGCTGTACCGGGATACCAGAAATTCCATGAATCGGAATCAGCCGATACGGCAAACGCACCCGCTGTCGATGAGTTGCCCCACATGACGCCCGAGCCATCAAGCAGCCACCAGTTTTCCCAGCTGCTTACACCGGCAAAGCCTTCATAGATGCCATTTTCTGTCGGAGATACAAGCGTGCGGACAATATTGGTCTTGGAAGCATCATATACTGACGCGACACTCATATCAAGTCTATAAGGAGTAACATAGACCATCAGCACGTTGCTGTAAGAAGCATCGATATTATTACCCACCGATGACTTGATGCGGATGTATAATGCGACACGCTCGCCGCCCCCTACACCAAGACGGTTCATTATCGAATTAAGCTCTGACACGGTGAACTGGCAAGAGTACTGTCCGCCAGTAACAGTCACCGCATACGGCTCACTGAAATCTTCAGTGAGCGACAGTTCTACAATGTTGGTCATGACACCATCGGGAAGAGCCACAGCCGGATTACTGAGGGAGAGATTGCCGTTTTCATCCCAATGCAGAGTAAGAGCCAAAGCATCAAGATTATTGAAATCCAGCACAATGTCATCTGCCGATGCGCTTACTGAGACGTCGTCGGGAGCATTGAGGGTCAGGAAATCTCCGTCCTTGTCACAGGACACAAGAGCCAGTCCGGCAAGTGCAGCCACTCCGATGCGTGATATATGTTTGAGATTCATATTCTGTTTATGTTTATAGTATTAGTAATTGGGATTTGACAGATTCGTGTTGACCGAAAGTTCTGTTGCCGGTATCGGATAGATTTCATATTTGCTGTCAACGGCTTTGCCGTCAACCACGCCACCTTTCCATTGCCAGATGTACTTGTCAGAGGTAAACATATCGAAGCGGCGCAAGTCAGTACGACGGACTAACTCATAAAGCAGTTCGCGGGCGCGTTCGTCAATAAAGAATTGCAAATTCATCTCAGAGTCGGAGATATTGCCGGAGTTGTCGCCATAAGCACGTTCACGAACCTTGTTGACCAACTCGAGAGCTTCAGTACGGCTCATTCCGGCTCCGCCTCTGACCACAGACTCAGCTGCCATAAGATAGACATCGGCGAGACGGAATATGGGGAGGTCGGTTGAGCAGCCATCGCTTGCCGAATTAGACGCCGCTGTGCCATCGTCATAGAGATTGGTGAATTTCTCACTGAAATAACCCTGTGTCTGGTCATTGTAGACTGAGATGTACTGAGTCTGACCGTCGGTGTAGAACATACAGCGTGAATCTCGGGATGTAGCCACATCACCAAACTTTGCAGGGACCTCACCGCGTACACGGAAATTGCCCCATCCGTTAGTTATACCGTATTTTGCCGGGTCCTGAGTGGAGGAGTTGGAGCATGAACCGCATATTATATTTGTCGTTGCGCCCCATGTAACAGTCGTAGTGGCATCTACCACAAACGCAAATATGATTTCATTGGTACGCAAGTGGTTGGAGGCGTTAAACAACTTGTAGAATTCAGGTTCAAGTTCGTAGCGGACCGACTGCATGATTTTCTTGCAATATTCAATACATTCGGTGTATCGAGCATCGCGGATATACACTTCGGCGTTGAGATACAATCTTGCCATAAGAGACCATACAGCGCCCTGAGTGGCACGTCCATACTCGTTGACCGCCGGGATTTCATTTTCGATAGCTTTTAGCTCGCTCTCTACAAATGCGAACAGCTGCTCGTCGCTATATCTTTCAGGAAGATAACCGGAGATGGGTGTATTCTCATTTGAGAACGGGCCCTGACCATACAGGTCGAGTACATAATAGTAAGCAAGGGCTCGCAGGAAACGAACTTCGGCTTTCATGGTCTTGATTTCCGCCTGCTCGACTTCGCTGAAACCGCTTATAGCCTCGTCGGTTGAATTGCGGATAAATTCATTACACAGCGAGATGGTGTAATACAAGCGGTAATAGGCATCAGACACCCATATGTCGCTGGCATCCCACAAAAATTGTGACACTTCGTAGTTAGTCTGCCATGTGTTGATACTTTCATCAGTCGGAGACTCCTGAAGATTAAACAGGCATCGAGACAAGTCATAACCTTTTTCGGAATCAATATCCTTGTTGCCATCGCGTTCCTGACCGGTGATGACATAGCTGGCATAAGCCTTAGCGAGCACCTGTTTATAAGTGTCGGGCGATGCATATACGACCTGAGCATCTTGTTCGAATACGGGGAGCTGATCGAGGTCATCGACACAAGATGTCACAGTCATTGCCCCGATAGCCAAAGCCGCAAATATCTGTAAATTTTTCATTTTTGGAATTATCATGGTGGTTAGAAATTCAGTCCGACGGTCATAGAGTATGTGCGCGGGCGCGGATAAACATTTGAGTCAATACCGCCGCTCACCTCGGGATCAATGCCGGAATAATTGGTAATTGTGAATACATTCTGCACGTTGGCCGACAGCCGGATTCCGAGGCCGCGCCATACGGTTCCAAAGTCATATGACAGCTGGAGATTATCCATCTTCAGGAACGAAGCATTTTCGACATAGTGGTCGCTATAATGCTGACGCATCGAGAAGCCGGTTTCGAGATAGCTGCTATTAAGATTGTTAAGCTGATATCCATTATATGACACAGTCTCCCATGCTCCGGTATTCATGGCCATTGCATTATAAACGTAGTTACCGAGGTTTGCTCGCAGGGATGTTGACAGAGTCCATTTCTTGTAGCTGAGACTTGTGCTCAATCCGAGAATCCAGTCGGGAGCCGGAGAATGGTAGTGATAAAGGTCTGACGAATTAATCTGTCCATCATTATTCAAATCGGCATAAACGCCTTCGATAGGACGACCTGTCTTATCGTCATATATTTGCTTGTACACATAGAATGCATAGGGGGCATATCCTGTTGAGAACACCTGAACCCTACGGCTATCCACAGATGTGCCCACGAGAGTATTTGGCGACTCGGCATCAGGGGTGATTGTAAGATTTGTGATGCGTGATTTCTGCCATGTAGCATTGGCAGATACGGTCCATGACCAATCCTTGGTGGCAATGATATTGGCATTGATTGACAATTCGAAACCTTCGCTGTCAACGTTGCCGACATTTGACAACATATATTTCGCAAAGTTTGTGCCGGCAGCACAAGGCACTGATGCGAGAAGGTCTTCTGTACGACGATTGTAGTAATCCACCGAACCGCTGATTCGGTTGTTGAGGAAGCCGAAATCCAGGCCGACGTTCCAGGCCTTAGTAGTTTCCCATTTCAAATCAGGGTTATAAGCCTCCGGACGATATGTATAGATAGGCACTCCGTTGAATACATATTGTGCGCCATCTTGCGAGATGGTATAGATAGGCATATATGAATAGTTGGCAATGCCATCCTGCTGACCGGTCACACCATAGCTAACTCTGACTTTCAGGTCATTCATGACTCCGCGAGCGAAATCCCAAAAATTTTCATTTGACGCACGCCAAGCAAGAGCCACAGAGGGGAATGTACCCCAGCGAGTATCCTTGGCAAATCTTGACGATCCATCACGGCGGAAAGTAGCAGTCAGAAGATAGCGGTTGTCAAATGTGTAGTTAAGACGTCCGTAGTATGACAACAGTGTATGACGTTCATCGGAAGCGGCCGTTGTAGACTTGACTTCTCCGGCCTCATTATAGCTTTCATAATAAGGTGAATACTTCTTCCACCACTGATAGTCATAACCTACCGTAACATCGACTGCGCTCTTGATGGCAGCAAACTCCTTGTTGTAATTACCGTAGATGGTAAAGAGTTTATTGTAAGCTTTCTTAGGGCCAACGCATGACACAGTGCCACCGGAGTTAAATCCGGACCAAGACTCGGCGGATGTATAATATTCACTCTTGCCCTGAGCACGGTCATAAGCAGCCGTAGCATGGAAGCGAAGTTCAGGCAGCGGGCGTAGACGATAATCCACATCGACACTACCGATTAGACGGCTTGTATGAGACTTATCTTCATAGTTGAGGAGTCCGACAGGATTGGCGGTAGCTCCGGTTACAGGCGCGCCGTTGATATCGACAGCCTCATTAAATCCGAGGTAGTTGTCATTGCCGGAATAAATGGGGATTGTGGGGTTATAAGTCGTTGCGTTCCAGATGATAGAGCCGCTCGGATAACGGCTGGAGCCCACAGAAGCCTTTCCGCTCAATGTCACTTTCAGGTCATCGTTGAAGAACGACGGATTAAGGTTGAGGTTACCTGAGAAGCGGGTGTTCTCGTCATTCTTCATGATACCTTCCTGATGCAACGCGCCTACTGACACACGGAATGGGAGCCAATCAGTAGCACGGCCTGACACACTGAGGTTGTTGTCAGTACCAAAACCGGTTTGCATCACCTCATCTGTCCAGTCAGTGTTTGCATCGCCAAGCAATGCAATCTGAGAGGCAGTGCCATTAGCACGAATTACAGCATCGAACTCATCACGCGAAAGCATATTGGCAGTTTTGGTGCGTGTCGATACCGAATTGGTTGTCATGAACGAGACTTTCACCTTCTTGCCGGAGCCTTTCTTAGTCGTTATAAGTATGACGCCATTAGACGCACGCGAACCATATATTGCCGTTGATGACGCATCCTTGAGCACTGTCATGCTCTCGATATCATTAGGATTAATCATTGACAGGAAATTGCCCTGTCCCTGAATATATCCGCCGACTTCCATCGGGACACCGTCAATAACAATCAGGGGGTCATTTGAAGCATTAAGAGAAGCACCGCCACGAATGCGAATGGTGGAACCGCTTGTGGTAGAACCGCCGGAATTGACAATCTGCACACCGGGCATCTTGCCATTAATAAGTTCTTCAGGCGATGTTATCACGCCATTGTTAAAGTCCTTCTCTCCGACCGTAGACACAGCGCCGGTAAGGTCATCCTTTTTCCTAACGCCATATCCGATTACGACAATTTCGTCAAAGACTGTGCTGTTGACCTTCATCGTGACATCCATGACATCCGAAGTGATATCAACAGTAAGGTTATCATAACCTACATAGGAAAATGTAAGCTGCTTGGCAGTTGCCGGCAGATTTAATGAATAATGACCGTCAATATCCGTAGCAGTACCAATAGTATTGCCTACAACTATTACAGATGCCCCGATAAGGGGTTCTCCGGTCTCGTCAATGACAGTGCCCGTTACTGTCCGCTGGGTTTGGGCAAAAGCCGAAACGGGAATAAGGAGGAGTGCAAGGACTAAGCCCAATAGCCATCTCCTTGATTCGGCAGAACCAATTGCCTTGTCCATTTTAAAAAATTGTTTGTTTGAAGTATTAGTTTATTGTTAGGTTAAATGTATATTTATGGTATTAGCCATTTACAAACCGTACGACAATCTTCCCCTTAAAAATTATTACCTTTTCAAAAAAACCTTTCATGAGCAAAATTAGCATCTTGCTCATATTGACAGGTTTAAAAATCGGACAAATCAGGCAACAAATCGGACAAACTTCCCCCAATGTACGCTTTTTACAGTCGGTTTGTCTTATTCGGATTCTCTCGAATCACCACCGTTCTGATATTGACTCGGCTTGACTCCGTACTGATTTTGGAAGCACTTGGCAAAATAAGAGGGCGTCTTAAAACCCACCATATAGCTGATTTCGGACACAGTGAAACGATGCTGATTAAGCAGCACGGCAGCATTCTGAAGCCTTACACTCCTGATATAGTCAAGCGGAGCCATACCCATATATTTTTTTATCAGACGATAAAGTTGCTTGTTGGCAATACCGCTCTTTTCACAAAGCATATTAACATTCAGGTCAGGATCGGCGATATTGTCTTCAATAACTTTCGCAATCATAGCCAAAGCCTTCTCATTGACCGACTCGGCCTCAATGGGCTTCAGTTCGGCCTCTGCGATAGCCTGAATCCTTATGCGTTCCTTTATCTCATCACGTCCTTTGAGCAGGTGGCTTATGCGTCCGAGGAGGTTCTTTGGTTCAAACGGCTTAGGCATAAAGACATCGACGCCAAGCCTGATGCTTTCGGTCTCTGTTTTGTTGTCGGATTTAGCCGTCAGCATAATTATCGGCAACGATGCCAGACGCGGATGCTGCTTGACACGTCTTACCATCTCAAGCCCATTCATTATCGGCATCATCTCGTCGACAATCATGAGATCGGGTATGATAGACGCGGCAATTGCCAGCCCCGACCGCCCGTTTTCAGCCGTAAAACAGGTATAGTTGTCTGCCAAAATCTCGGAAATAAGTCCTGAAATCTGGGAATTATCCTCCACAATTAGGATTTTAGCCTTGTCACCACCGCTGCCGGTTGATTTTCCACCGGCAACCGGCATTGTTTTTTCCGACATCGGCAATGTAACCACGAATGATGTACCCTGCCCCTCCTTGCTGTACATGGTCACGTTGCCATTCATAAGCTCAAGATACTTTTTTATCAGATACAACCCCAGTCCGGTTCCCTCATGGAGTTTGGATGTCGATGGAGCCCTAAACATCCGTTGGAACACCAGCGGCTGGTCGATGTCAGAAATTCCTGTACCATCATCCGAGACGGCAATCTCCACATTGCTACCATCCGAGCTTATTCCACACGATATCGTAGCACCGTCATGCGAGTATTTGCAGGCATTTGACAACAGGTTCATCATCACGGATTCAAATTTCACTACATCAGCCTCAATAAACAGCTGTGGACACGCAGAGTGGAAAACGAAATTTTTCTGACTGTTGTTCTCCTTGAAAGCATCAAAGACACCCTTACAGAAATCGACAACATCAAACGTCGACAGAATCAGCAAGTCGTCATCATTATCCTCCAGACGCTGCAACTCCATCGTGCGATGTATCATATTATTAAGACGCACGGCATTGTCATATACCGTCTCCAGGCTCTTTCGGTTCTCGGGGTCTTTGACCTTTTCTTTCATTATGCTCACCGACCCCAAAATCATCGAAAGAGGAGTTTTGAGATCATGTGAAATCGAAGAGAGGAAGGCCAATTTTTTCTCAACATTTTCTAATGCCGTCTGTCGCTCTTGTTCTTGGAATGTTCTAATGCCGCGTTTTTTGAAATACCAGACTATACCAAAGATAATAGCAATGCCGACAATAATATATAAACATATAGCCCACCATGACAAAGCCAATGGGGGCATTACATTGAGAGGGATAGAAATAGGCTCTATCGGAGAGCCGACAGTTTTTACAAGGACCTTATAATCACCCATTTTAAGGTCAGAGAATGAAATAGTATTGGCACCTTCCGGCATCACAATCCATCCGCCTAATGTATCAGCCTGCGAATCTGCGAGTTTATACATGAAGCGTTGAGGAGACTCCGGGGAATAATCCAATGTGCTTACCACCATAGTGATATCACCGCCATAAGGAATTGAAACGCCTTTTTTGCCACTTTCCGGGTCAGACAAGTCAAGAAGTCCATTTCCCATGTCATAAAGCACAAGCTTTATAGACTTATAATCAGAAACATTACCTATGTTATGATTATCCACTTCCAGAATTTCATCTGTTCCACCGAGTAATACTTTTCCGGTGGCAGCATCTTCATAAACAGCGGTATAGGATTTTTGCGGGATGGGCAATAATGTAGCTTTTAGCGTTTCTCCGTTAATGCTCCACACATTGCTTTGTGTTGAAACCCATATGCCGTTACCGACCTTACCGATAGCCAGAATTGTCTCGTCACTATTTGTGTTAGGGAATTTGACTGTCTCTTTTTTGCCGTTGCTGTCAAAGAGTATGGCACCGCCCTTATATGCACACCATATTCTATTTTGTTCATCTCGACACAAATGAGTAGGATAACCACCTGTCAATTGGAATATGTCATACTTCTCCAATGAGTCACGGGATGGGGAATATTTAGTCAAATTATTATCTCTGAATAATAATATCCATATATTGCCATCAATATCCGTAACAATGTCGTTAACGAGGTCGTTCGCAAGACCCAAACTGTCGCCATTTGACAACTTGCTGTCAGTATTCAAAGAGTAGTCGGCTACAATCGTTCCGCCGTTTGTATCGAATTTTGATTTTTTAACCCGATGCAAACCACTGAGGAAACTGCCAATCCAGTAATAATCATTGTCTTCTTCAAATGAATAAACCCAATTGGAGCTATGCTCGCCATTTTCATCAACGATATGAAACACCTCGAATCCGTTGTTAGCCGGATTAAATCTATTTAATCCACCGTCAGTAGAAAACCATATATTTTGGTTAGTATCCTCATCTATCGCTCTTATCCTGTTATGTGACAACGATTTTGAAGAATCGGAATGACGATACCAATTGAGCGATTCACCATCAGACAGTTTTATTGCTCCGTTGGTTCCTCCAAACCAGAGATTACCCCTACTATCTCTGTAAATTACATGAATCTCATTTCCTTCTCCGGTATGAGCAAATGTACTCAGTTTTATCGTCCTGATGGCGCTTGAATTGGAGGCTATTGAAAAGCCTCTTTCGTGTCCGGTCCAGATATTATGATCTCTATCGGCAAAAATGCACCATATCTCATTGTCAGACAGACTAAGTTCATCTCGTGAATCATGGCGATAATGGCGTATGGAGTCTTTATGCCAATCAAAGACGCCGTTATCCGTACCAATAAGAATATGGTCATTATGTCCTTTTGCCATACTCTTGATATTGTTATTATCCAATGTCGCTACTCTCTCCCAGGTATCGTTTACAGGAGTATATTCATATAAAGCCCCTTCACTGCCTATATAAATACTACTATTGTCCGGAGATTCCAACAGGCAGTTCACAAACAGATTCTTCGTATTCGGATTATCCACCCCTGCTTTTACCTTGGTAAATTCATTGGTAGCGGAATTCCATCTGGCAAGTCCGTTATATGTACCCACATATAAGATACCCCTACTATCGCGCATCATTGAATAGACTGATTTATGCGGCAAGCCGTCAGAGAAATCAGTCACGCTTCCATTATCAAGATTTAAGTGGAATATTCCATAGAGGCCTCCAATCCAAAGATGGTTATCATATAATAACAGGCATCTTGTTTCTTTAGGCAAGGGCGCGCTGCTTAGATTAACAACCCCGGTTTCATAATCATAAATCATCAGGCCATTGTTGCCACCAATATACAACTGACCGTCTTTTTCTACGATAGAATATATTTGGATTCCGAACAATTCTTTCTTACCTACGGGATGAACAGTCACCCCATCATAGAAATACAATCCGCTATTAGTACCAATCCACATAATGCCATGACTGTCGCGGAACATACAGAAGACGGCAGTCTTCTTTCCGTCAACAGTCACATTCTTCCATGTGAGTTGAGGCTCCGACAACTGAGGAACAGCTCCAACTTTCGTAAAGGCTCCACTCAAAAGAGTCATTACAAAAAGGCTTATCCATAAGGAAATATGCTTCATTGGTTTCATAGTACTGATTGCTCGGTAATCAATACGCAAAGTTAACCTTTTAATCGGATTCCCGAACTAAACCGTCTAAAGAATCTTCTTCAAGACATTTTCCGTGAATATGAGTTTTCGGGGCTTAACCATCAATGGCGAAAGTCTTTGCATACTGTTGCATGATGCAGGCTCAGCCTAAGCGTGATATGGGTGGCAAGCAAGAAACAGAGGAGCCCTCTTTTATGAGAACTCCTCTGTAATAACCAATCTTTTGAACCTTATCAGTATTGTGCCTTATTATATAAGTTTTTGAATAAGTATATTTGCAGACTCCAGGAGTAATTTATAACTGTTTAATTGAGATTGCATAACCTCCTCCGGGAGCTGCTTTTATCTTCAACTTTGTCTTTGCGTTAACCTTCTTAGAAGTGATGGTATATGCCTGCGGGTTCGTCATGTAATTGGCATCTTTAGCATCGGCATAGATTGTTGCCTCATATTTTTTGTCGGGGTCAAGAAAATCAAGAGAGAGAGTAGATTCATAACCGTCTTCATTTGCAGTACAGCCCACATACCAGTCGTTTCCACCTTTTTCCTTGCGAGCTGCCACAATGTAGCGACCCGGCTCGGCAGCGATATACCGACTTTCATCCCAGTCAACCGGGACATCCTTTATGAACTGAAATGCGTCCATAAAGCGATTATATACTTCGGGAACATCTGCTGCCATCTGAAGAGGGCTATACATAGTTACATAAAGTGCCAGTTGCCGTGCAAGCGTGCTGTTAACGTGTCCCTGACTGTCGGGGTTAACCTTTTTCATATCCATCTCGAAAATACCGGGAGTATAATCCATCGGGCCGCCTTGAAGTCTGGTAAAAGGAAGAACCGTAGTATGCGAGGGCTTATTCCCCGCAAAAGCTTCATATTCAGTGCCGCGTGCGCTTTCGTTGCCGATGAGATTAGGATATGTGCGGCAAAGGCCTGTTGGACGAACCGCTTCGTGGGCATTTACCATAATGTGATGCTTTGCGGCCTCCGTGACAGCGTACAGATAATGATTATTGAGCCACTGCCCGTAGTGATGTTCACCACGCGGAATCATATTGCCTACATAACCACTCTTAACAGCATTATAGCCATATTTATTCATCAGATTATAAGCCTGTTCCATGTGACGCTCGTAGTTGCGAACCGAGCCGGATGTTTCGTGATGCATCATTAACTTCACTCCTTTTGAGTGAGCATACTCATTAAGCATTTTGATGTCAAAATCGGGATACGGTGTCACAAAGTCAAAAACGTAATCTTTGGAGTGGCCGAACCAATCTTCCCATCCTACATTCCAGCCTTCCACCAATACCTGATCGAAGCCATGTTCGGCAGCAAAGTCAATGTATTTTTTTACATTCTCATTGTTTGCCGGATGCTGTCCGTGAGGCTTTGTGCTTGTGTAATCAAGCTGATTAAGTTTAACAGATGGTAAATCATTGGTATAAGACCATTGTTTTCCTCCGCCTATCATCTCCCACCACACACCGATATACTTCACCGGTTTAATCCATGATGTATCATCATAGGCACAGGGGTCGTTCAAATTGAGAATCAGATTAGAAGAAAGCATATCACGGGCATCATCGCTTACCATTACGGTTCGCCACGGCGAATGACAAGGTGACTGAAGATGTCCTTTGTTGCCCTGAGCATCAGGTGTGAGCCAAGATGTGAATACAAAGTTCTTGTCATCAAGGTCAAGATGCATACATGAGTAATCGACGAGAGCTGCTTCATGAAGATTGATATAGAGGCCATCGTCAGTTTTCATCTGGAGCGAAGTCTGCACACCGGTCGGAGAAAATTGAGTTTGCGATGCATTACTGCAAATTGCATTCTTCATCTTCCCGCGTATTTCGGAAAGGCGAGATTCTGTAAAGTCGTATTCTTGTGTGTCATAATCACCGGCAATCCACCATGCGATATGGTCGCCGGTCATTGCAAACTGAGTTTTTTCCTCCTTGATGATGAAATATGTCAGAACCCCATCTTGCGGGAACTCGTAACGGAAGCCGACACCATCGTCATAGACACGGAAACGTAAGTCCATTTTACGATAATGCTCAGGCTGGTCGAGATGGAGCAGCAGTTCATTATAATTGTTCCTGATGCTGCTGTTTTCACCCCACACAGGATGCCATGTTTCATCAAATGAGGACACGGAAGATGATGTGAGTTTGAATCCATCCATCATATCCGGTCCGTCGGCCAGTTGAAGGCCAAGGGTTGATGGTTTGATTACTTCTTTCCCCTTATAGGAGACATTATATGTAGGGACGCCGTTTATGACGTCAGCATTAACCGTTACTACACCCGACGGAGAACTGATTTCAACGGCCTCCATCTCAAACGGCAGGAAGAATAGCCCTGCCATGACCGAAGTCATGGCAGAGATATGCTTAAGTTTAGTGAGCATCTTTATCATTTCGACAGTCTCACTATTTTGCATCCATGAGCCGGCACCGTTGCCGAAATGGATGTTACAGAACCCTCATCAGCATGACGCCAGAGGTCACGCATATTCCATTCGCCTTCTATACCCAGGGTACTGAGGTCCAACGAATAAGCTCGCGGGCTATCATCGCGGTTGAACAAACCTACAATGTAATCGCCATTAGACATCTGTCCGAACCATACTTCGTTATTCTTATCTTCGAGGTTGTCAGTCAAAGGCTTGCCGACAAACTTATCAGTATTGAGCTCAAGAAGCTCTGAATTGGTATAGAATTTCAGATTATTACCGATAGTGGTATACTGGTCAGCTACTGTTACAGGGCCTCCCGCCATAAGCTGGAGCGATATTACAAACTCGCGTTCAGCATCAGTATCAAACTTGTTAAGGCGGATAAAGTCACCATCCAGAATTACGTTGTCGCGTCCTGCGATATGAGACCAATAGGTGAATCCATCGAACATATTCATGCAGTTGGGCCATGACGTATAAGATATGCCTTTATCGCGGGCGGAGCAGTGCCACCAGCCGCCATCGCCTGTATCAGCCACGATTCTCACCATGTTGCCGTATTTGGCCTCCACTTCGGCATCGTAGAAGAGATGAGGCATAACGAGCGATGTGAAAATACCGTATTTCTTGGCAGACTCAGCAATGTAAGAGAGGGCGCGTGCATAGGATTCGCGTCCGTAACCACGTCCGACAACACCCCAATTGCGGTCCATGCCATCCTCATACCATGAGAGGAAGTCCATGCGGATATATTCTATACCGAGTTCCTTGTAGTGTTTGAAGAAACCGTCTATAAACTCACGTGTTCCGGGATTTTCAGCAACGGCCCAATTGAACCAACGGTCTACAGCATTTGGATTCTGTACCGATGTCGTGCCATTGTAATAGAGTGAACTGAAATCGTAATCAGTGCCTTCAATCTTGGTATCAAGTGAACCATGAATCCATAACGGATTGTCATAGACTCCGACTTTTAGCCCTTTTGCCTTACACTTGGCTACGAGGTCTTTCAGTGGCATAGAACCGTAGTGAGTCATGTATCCCGTCTCGTCTTTAGCAAGCATAGGAATGAAACCGTCGGTGCAAATCATATCATATCCATAGGGTTTGAGTTCTGATGCCACCCAGTTTATGATTCTATCCCATTCGTTGGCCGAGATGTCCATATCGGCCTCAGCCACGCCACGTTTAGACAGTTCGTAGCAGTATTCATAAGCGCTCCAGTATAGGGGAGCTTTATAGGTATGTATTTCGCCTACATCCGGGAGCTCAGGAAGCTCGTATTTAGCCGGATAGCGCATTTCGATTTCATCTGAACAGCTTGCAAACGCAAACATTGTCAAAGCCAATGTGATTATATTCATTTTCATATCTTGTTCTATAAGATTAGTTTAGATAATTGACGGAAATGGTCATGGACTTTGTGTCAAGGGTCAATTCATATTTACCTTCATCAACGACATTCCACTTATAATCCGGGTCTCCCGCACGGCATATCATATCAGTTGCAGATACACCAGATTTAGATACAGTGCAGTTTTCTGTTGAGGGACGATAGAAAGCCGCTTCGAAGTCCTTTACAAAAGAGCATTTGAACTCACCTTGTTTCAATGTGCCGGTCCATGTATAGACACCTTCTTTGCCGCTGACTGCAGTCAGAACTGTTGCATCATCCAGGCTCCAGCCTCCAGCAGTAGCGCTTCCAATCATGTATAGCGGTTTAGCCTGTACTTCACCATCAAGAAAGACGGCTTCAAATGTCATGGATTCAGTATCGAAAGTCAAACGGTAATTACCGGCGTCTGTCACTTCCCATTTGTCATCGGGGTCGGTTGTAAATACCATTTTGTTTGCACTTGCTCCTGATTGGGAGACTGTGACTCCTGATGAGGCAGGACGATAGAAGGGCGCTCCGAAATCTTTTTCACGGGCAGCCTTGAATGTTCCTATTGCAAGTTCACCTTCCCAGACAAAAAGATTGCTATTGGCAGCATCGGCTGCAACTTCAGTAGCGGCATCCCAGCTCCAGCCTCCTGCCGTAGCAGTTCCAATCATGTAAAGCGGGTCAACCTGTGCTCCACCGTCAAGATAGACGGCTTCAAATGTCATGGATTCAGTATCGAAAGTCAAACGGTAATTACCGGCTTCTGTCACTTGCCATTGGTCATCGGGGTCGGTTGTATAAACCATGTCGTTTGCACTTGCTCCTGTTTTGGAGACTGTGACTCCTGATGAGGCAGGACGATAGAATGGTGCTCCGAAATCTTTTTCACGGGCAGCTTTGAATGTTCCTCTTGCGAGTTCACCTTCCCAGACAAAAAGATTGTCATTGGCGTCATCGGCTACAATTTCAGTAGCATCATCCCAGCTCCAGCCTCCTGCAGTAGCTTCGCCAATCATATACAGCTTTGATGCCGGTGTGAACTCTCCAATATATTCTACGGCAATAGTCCACTCTTTCAGATTGAAAGACAGTCGGTAAATACCGGGAGTTTCAACCTTCCATTTATTGTCCGGTCCGGTTGAGAATAGGAAGGAGTTATCTTCGATGCCGTTCTCGTTAATCTTGACTCCGTCGGTGGCAGGACGTATGAATGAGGCGTTCCAGTCTCCTGGGGTAAGACACGCTTTCAATTCACCGGCGTACAGTTTGCCTTCATAGACAAATTCGTACTGCGATTTTTTCTCAACGGGAGTCGGATTGTCGATATTCCAATCATTGAGAGGAGAAGCATCTCCTACGAGATAGAGTGTTTCAGTCTCGATAGGTTCTATTTCCGGTGCATCCTGTTCACGGAGATATGATGTGCCCATTGTCCAATCACGGAGATTGAAAGTGAGGTGGTAAACACCGGCATCTGCAACACGCCATTTTTTGTCCGGGTCTCCGGCGTGCATCGTAAACTCTGCGTTTGTTATTGCTGTTTTTCCGATTTCATCGCCGTTATTCTTCGGGCGAATGAAGGGGGCATCCCAGCTGCCGGGTGTAAGGCAGAGTTTCATTTCTCCGGGATTCAGATTTCCTTCCCATTCAAAAATGAGGGGGTCTTCTTCAGATGCTTCCAAGGGAGTCGGAGCGTCGATACTCCAACCATTGGGAGTAGCATCGCCTACCATATAGAGTGTAGAAGTCTTGATAGGCAGATTGCCGTCAATGATGATTAGGTCTTTTTCATCATCGCAACTCGAAAAGGCCGTTGCCATGGCCAATCCGGTCAGGGTGTATATAAATGATTTTAATTTCATATTTTTAGGTTTTAGAATTGGCCTTTACTTGTTGTATCCGGGGTTCTGCACAAGATTCGGATTAGCATTCAGAATCGGACGCATTATCGGGAAAATTTCGGTATTCTTGTTTGCATCCGGAGTCTTGTCCCACCATGTTCCGCTGGTGAATTTGCCAAAACGAATCAAATCAATCCGTCGACGGCTCTCAGCGAAGAACTCACGGCCCCATTCATCGAGTAGCTCTTTCTCATCAAGGAAAACATTTCCTTCCGGAGAATATAGCACATCATCATAATTTTCTTCGGGATAGTTGCGTTTACGCACACTGTTAAGCAGTTTGGCGGCCTCTGTTTTGTTCCCGGCGCGCAATTTACACTCGGCTAAAGAATAAATGATTTCGGGGAGACGGATTTCAGTATAGTCACTCTCCATCTGATGGGCGTCGTCATCACTATAAAACGGATATTTGGCAAAGTGCCAACCCGAATTGTGGTCACCGTTTTGGAGGTTGCTTGTTTTATTCGTCGGCCATTCGTCAGGAGCAAGTGCCTGGAATTTTCCTACTGCGTCACGGATATAGAGGTCGTAAGGCTGTTCGGGAGCGCGTACACGGGCATTGTTTCCATTTTCATCAATATATTCAAGATATCCGAAAAGGAACATACCTTCGCGTTTGCTGTCGCCGAGATTGCGGTATAGTTTCATTCGCTCATCACCGGGGTATTTGCGGAAATTCTGAATGGGCATACCGAGTTCGTATGTGTAGAGGTTTCCGTCAAGGTCGTAAGACGGAGATGCGGCGTATTTGGTGTTATGGTCACCGGCTTTTGCCTTGCGGTCATTGAAATAGTAACGGACGCGTGCCGGCACAGTCCACCAATAGGTATCGCCCTGATAGAGCCAATAAGAATAGCCTTGTGAGCTGGGGAATCCGAAAATCACCTCATCACACTGGTCATTGTCCCAATCGAACGGGGCATCCCAACGGTCGGCGACAGCATAGGAGCCGTATACGCCGTCAAGGATATCCTGGGCGACTTTTTCACAGTCTGAGTAGCGGTTTTCGCCAATATATACCTCGGCGTTGAGGTAAAGACGTACAAGCAGGGCTGCGGCTCCGCCCTGGGTCCATTGTCCCTGCAGATTGGCGCCTGTACCAAGACCCTCTTTTTTTGCAAGCAGTTTAGTGCATTCCTTCAGTTCAGTCTCGATAAAGTCAAAAATGACTTTGGGCTCAACCTGTTTTTCGGTGTTAAGGGATACATCATTATAGCTTACAGCCAAAGGAATATTGCGGAAGGCATCGAGAAGTCGGATGTAGAACCATGCTCGAAGTGCGCGACACTGTGCGTTAAGGTTGTCGAACTCTGTTTGTGAGAAGCCGAACTGCGCCGGGTCAAGCTTGGCAAGGTCCTCAATAACATAGTTGCACTGCATGATGCCTTGGAAACAGCCATTCCATTCTGTCTGGGCATCACCACCATCCTCTACATTCCACTGATGGTAGTGTAGGCGGCGCCATTTTCCACCATCATCCCACCATCCGTCACGTGTCGGAGTGATAAGTTGGTCAGCACTTAGCTCGTTCAGCACATGTCGGCTGCTAATGCTCCAATATGCGTGTTCGAATGGACGGAATACGGCACGAATTACGTCGCTTTTAGTGTTATAATAGTTTTGCGTTCCCACCTGGTCGTAGAGCGTTTCATCCAAGTCGGTGCAGCCGGTCATTGCCATTACGCAGAAAGCCGCAGACGCTATATATTTAAGAAATTTCATCTTTATCTGTTTTACAGGTTATTAGAAATCAAGTTGCAGACCGACGATGAACTGTCTGGTCGAGGGATAATAAGTACGCGAGCCTTGTCCTCCGGGGGTAAGTCCGTTTACCTGATAGGTCGAGGGGTCTACGCCGCTGAACTTTGTGATTGTGAACACATTTTTTACCGTACCATATATTCTGAGTCGGTCAAGGAAACGGCACTTGGGTGTCGGGAGTGTATACCCCAATGTGAGCATATCCAGTTTGAAATAGTCACCTCTTTCAATGAAATAATCGCTTACGACAGGGTTTGCATCGGGGTTGATGTCAAAGTTCTTGCCATATGCTTTCTTAAGCATATTACCGGAAAAATTACGTGTTCCGTAATAGAAATCATGGATATTGAACAAGTCAAACCCGAATGCACCACGGAAGAACAACGCGAGGTCAAAATTCTTATAGCGGAAGTTATGGCTTGTTGACATAGTGAATTTAGGCATACCATTACCTACAACCTGACGGTCTTCATCGGTAGCTTGTGATGCGCGAATTATATCGCCTTCCTTGTCATATACGAGCCATTCGCCACCATTAGTTATGCCGGCATATTTCCACATATAGAAGTTGCCGAGCGATTTGCCTTTCTCAATTCGCTGGAGATTATAGTAGGGATAGGGGTCCTCGGTTCCACACACGTTGTAGAAATCCTGTCCGACATATTCCGAATTGCTGAAATCGACAAACTTATTGCTCATCACGGTTCCGACAACATTGAAGTTATATGAGAAATCCTTCGTGTTGACTGCGTTGAAACTCAAATCGAATTCAAAGCCTGTATTTTTCATCGTACCTACGTTGACGAAAGTCTCATCAAACAGATAAGGAGGCACTGATACTTTGTAGTTGCCGAGAAGGTCCTGCTGGCGACGGTTGAAATAATTCAACGAGCCATAGAAACGATTATCAAAGAGCGAGAAGTCAAGACCGATATTCCAGTTTTTGCCTTTTTCCCAGCGGAGGTCGGGATTGACATTTTTAGAGGGGCCCCAAACCTGATAGTATTTGCCGTTATAGAAATAATAGCCGAAACCGGTCATTGTGTTGAGCGAGTTGTAACTGCCGAAATCCTGGTTGCCTGTCACACCGTAGTCACCGCGGACTTTCAGGTCATTAATCCATTCGATTCCTTCCATGAAAGACTCCTGAGAGATACGCCAACCGGCTGATACTGCCGGGAAATTGCCCCATTTATGATTGGCGCCGAACTTTGATGAGCCTTCATGACGAAGAGATGCGGTAAAAAGATATTTGCCATCGTAGTCGTAGCTAACGCGCCCGAAGAACGAAATGAGTTTGGCATCATTCTTGTAGCTGCTCATGAGCACTTCACCTTCTTCCTTTGCGAACTCACCCGAGCCGATGTTGTCGGCACCGAGACCGTCATTGGGGAAATCCTTATTCTCAACACTGAAGCCCTGATACTGCGAATACTGGTAGGAGTATCCGACCATAGCCTTAATGTTGTGTTTGTCGGCAATGCGGGTGTTGTAGTTTGTAAGCCATTCCACCACATACTGGCGTTCCTTGGAGTAGGCGCGGCTTGCCTCGCCGTCGCGACCGGCGTTTATGGCAAGGGTGCTTGTCGACGGACGGAACCATGAATCGTTGCTGCTGTACTGGTGGTCTGCAAACATTATCTGGGTGGAAAGATTATGGTTGCTTGTAGCATCTTTAGCGAGGAGCGGAAGAAGATTTAGCTTGATTGTGCCATCCCAATCGAGAAGTTTTGTATCAGAATGATTCTTTTCGAGTTTCTGAAGCTCTACCGGGTTACTGCCGACTACCTGACCTTGGAAGTTATAATACAAATTAGGATTTTCCGGATCCATCAATGGAGTTGTAGGATTGGCTTCGATTGCATTTCGGAATACCTCCCAATCAGCATTATCACGGTAGATGATTCGAGGAGCGACATTAAGGTTGATTGTGAAAAGGCCGCCTTTTGTTGTATGCATAATAGACGCACGGGCACCATATTCCTCACGGTTTGAACGTAAATCGACACCGTTTGCATCACGATAGTCAGCACTTACGCGGTAGTTGCTACGCTCGTTGCCGCCGCTAACTGTCAGAGTGTGCTGCATGGTAAATCCTGTGCGGGTGACAGCATCAAGCCAGTCAATGTTACCTCCCAAATCCACGCCGTGGTCGCCCCAGCCTAATCGCACATCGCGATAATCTTGCGCACTCATCATGTCAAGTTCTTTGATGACATTATCCCATGCGAAAGAGCCTGAATAGGAAGTGTGGGTATTACCGTCTTTACTGCCTTTTTTAGTTGTGACAAGAATAACACCATTGGAGCCACGGGTGCCGTAGATTGCAGATGCAGCACCGTCTTTCAGAATGTCGAAAGAGGCGATGTCATTTGGATTGATATTGGTCAAATTACCTCCGGGAACACCGTCGATAACAATGAGCGGACCAAGTCCGGCTGAACGGGAAGACACACCGCGAATCTGTATGCTCGCCTGATTGTTAGGGTCTCCGGCACCGGTATTTGTAATAGAAACGCCGGGGACTTTACCCTGAATCATCATTGCGGGGTCAAGAGAACTAATCGTAAGAAAGTCTTTCTCGCCAACGTGAGAAATTGCAGATGTTAACTCCTTCTTGTCCATCGTTCCATAGCCTATGACGACTACTTCATCAAGAACTTCGGAGTTCTCTTGCATGACTACGTTGATTACATTACGGCCGTTGATAGCTTCTTCTATGGTCACATATCCGATATAAGAGAACTTCAGTTTCTCTTTAGAATCGGCTTCGATGCTAAAATTGCCGTCAAGGTCTGTTGCTGCACCGATTTGTGTACCCGGCACTGTCACGCTAACACCGATAAGCGGGTCGCCTGACGAATCTGTCACTGTTCCTTTGATGCTTATCTGTTGTGCTGACATCAGTTGACATCCAACAAACAAAAAGAGCAAAAAGAACAGGCGTTGGAATTTACAGTTACTTTTTCTCATGGTTTATAAAAATTTGTGGTAATATGTTTTCAAGGAATAGATAAACAGAACGGCGGTTCAATGTGTAGGCCTAATGCAAATTTATATTTAGATTTAAGGAGCGGCAAGAGCGCATATCTAAAATGTAGTGAATTTAAAGCGCTAACAACTGATACTAAGCACTTTAAGACAAAATAAGCACCTCGTTTTAGTAGCAAAATTTGAACTGTCAGAACATCTCTGACAGGAACTATATTAAGAAATATTAACGGAATTGGACGCTTGTTTTTGACATTGCTTAAAGCACATTGTCATTGCCTAACCCTACCGATATTGAAAATCTCCGACTCCAATGCGTTTCGGTCGCCCTTTGCTTTATTGCGGACCTTGGTTCGATAATTATAAATTGTGGTAAGAGAATAGCGCAAGAATTTAGCAATCTTCTCGCTGTCTGTAATGCCAAGTCTTATCAGAGCATATATGCGAAGCTCGGTATTCAAAGTGCCTTCCTTCTTTGGTATGATAGCTTCTTCCGGAAGCAAGAGGTTATTAAAATCTTCAACAAACGACGGGAATATGCTCAAAAAAGTCTTATCGAACTGATAATAGAATGCTTTTAACTCTTCGTCAATTACCGAAGAAGATTTCAAGAGCTGTTTTAGCTCATCTGATTTGCCGGATTTCACAAGACCATTCAGAGACTTTCTATAAGCGTCAAGTTTTTCGATATAAACAAGGCACTGATCCATGTATTTGCCAATATAGACTTCTTTGAGCTCAGAGTTTTCTGCAATGGCATAATTTGCTTCCGTCAGTTTTTTATTTGATTGTCTCAGTTCTTCAGTCAATTTGTTCTGCCTTTCATAAGCGGCAGCCAACTCTTTATGGTTATTCTTTATTCTAATCATCTGCTTCCTCATGTAGAATAGCATGACAATCAGCACTAAAGCCAACACCGCAATAATAATTATATATCTTTCCAGAGTTTTGTTTTGTTTTTTGACTGTCTCAACATATATCCCATTAATCATCGGATATGTATCGTTGAGTTCTATAATTCGCTGACGGGCATTGCATTTCGCCGCATCATCGACAGCTATCGTCATAAACTTATAAGCCCTATCCAAATCGCCTTCCTCATATAGCATTAAAGCAAGCTGCCTCAATGAGACGTATTCTCTTACTGAAGATTTTATGTCGGAAATTGCCGAGATAATGAGATTTTCTTTCTCTAATTCTTTTTCACCGGTTTTGGCATAAGCTTCTGACAATGTCCAAGCACAAATGGCATTCTCATGCTCAGACAGCTCATTGTTACGCATAAAATCCTGCATCAACCTTATAGCTTCTGTTGGAGAGCCGTTAACATTCAGGTAATCAGCCTTTGTTATTATATATGGCAACGAGCCGGGGGCATTAGCTTTAATTATAGAATCACGATATGAATTAGTGATATGGAAATATCTTGATTTATCGGCGGGGAATGCCGCATAATCGGCCATTATGCCATAAATAGTACGTTTGATATGGTAATAGTACGGACGCAGGTAATCAGGCAATGGCTCAAATTGCATTGAGTCCAAAAGTACCAGACATTCATGATACATACCTGTGGCACCAAGAATTTTGGCTCTATTCATACGTGCATTAAGCAATAACGAATTATCACCAATGCGCGTTGCTATCGCTTCCTGACGGATGCTTATATTGTAGGCTGAATCGGTATTGAAGGGATGGTATTCATCGTAAAGATGATTTAGAATGTCGAAACGCTCACGGTCATTGTCATTTGAAAGCAACCGGCTGTGCAAGTCAGACAGTCGTGCCTCCTTCTGCCTCAGATATACGTCCCTGTTGGCAATAACATCATCCAACTGCTTCATAAGAGAATCAGTTGCCGTCATTCCCAAAGCTGTCTGCCAGCAGACACAAAGAAGACCAATCAGTGTCCATATCTTTGATGGTAGAATCATTCTATTTACAAAGTTAGGCATTTTTCGTGAAGCAAATAACATTTAATCGTTAAATCAATTTCTAAACATTTGTTAAAAGCCGGTTTCCCTTCTTCGTGGCGTCAAATCATTGCATTCAACTCAATGATGATTTCATAAATAATCGGAAAAATTCGTATATCGCAGAATTTCAGAACATTATGACCATCTATTATACAGCTAAGCAAATCGGCACATCAATACATTTACTTTAACCTCTTCATCTATCGTAATATTGCACATCAAAATCCGCGGCTCCATGAATCTGCGCCCTTGTTTACAAAAAAAATGGCATGAAAACGCAAAAAAAAATTACGCACGATTTTTTATGTTCGTGCGTAATTTTGTGCAAATTTTCAATCCACTGATTAGCAGTGTTTATTGCGGAAAGACAGGGATTCGAACCCTGGGTACCCGTAAGGGTACAACGGTTTTCGAGACCGTCCCGATCGACCGCTCCGGCATCTTTCCTTGCAGTCTCGCCTCATTGAGGCTCGGCGTTTGATGGTGCAAAGGTATAAACTTTTTCTCAGCGCGACAATCTTTTTGCATATTTTTTTTGAACCGATTGCGCGAAGTTGCAGATTTAAAAGAAAAATGAGTATCTTTGTAAGATATAACCGAAAAAGAGATTTAACCAATTATAACTCACAATAAAGCACGCCATAATGACAAGAGAAGAAATAAACGGCAAAGTAAAAGCTTTTCTGATTGACGACCTCGAGGTTGATGCCGAAAAAATCAAGCCCGAAGCCAAACTCAAAGAAGACATCGGCATCGACAGTCTTGACTTTGTTGACATCGTCGTGATTGTTGAAAAGAATTTCGGATTCAAAATCAAACCCGAAGAAATGGCCGGAGTCGTGACACTCAGCGACTTCTGCGATTACATCGAAGGGAAGCTCAAATAGCTCAAAGGAGCTTGTTGAAAAAAGGCACATGACTTCAACCGTCAGGCTTGACCACAACGAATGGACAGGTGCCACCTATGGCGGTTCACGGATGTTGCGTGCGCTGAAAAACGCGCTTAGAATATGCCCCGTAAGGCTGTTATATCTGTTTGCATACATATTCATCGTGCCGGGAGCATTAGCTTTCAAGGGGAAATACCGCGGTGCCTTATGGCGTTTTTACCGCAACGACTTCCGGTTCGGTCGGCTCAGGAGCTGCAGAATGTTGTGGCGCAATCACTGCGCTTTTGCAAGGGTCGTAATTGACCGCTTCGCGGCTTTCGCAGGCAAGAAGTTTAAGCTACAGGTCGAGGGCTATGAGCATTATGCCCGGCTATCCGCAATGCCCGGTTCATTCATGCAGCTGAGCGGCCACATAGGCCATTACGAAATGGCCGGTTACACTCTCGACGCCAAGCAAAAGCCCATCAATGCGGTACTCTTTGCCGGCGAGAAGGAGGAAGTGATGCGCAACCGTCTGAAGCTCTTTTCAGGCAACAGCATCAGAATGATAGCCATGAAGCCGGATATGTCGCACCTCTTTGAAATCAACAATGCCATAAGCCGCGGAGAAATCATCAGCATGGACGCCGACAGGATTTTCGGCTCGCAAAAATATTACACCGTGCCCTTTCTCAACTCCACGGCTAAAATCCCGCAGGGCGCATTCAAGCTGGCCGCCCTCCACAATCTGCCCGTGCTGTTCATCGCGGTGGTAAGTCCGAAGCCGCGACATTACCTCACCACGGTCACTCCGCTGACAGCCGACGGCAACCTGCCCGCCGGAGCAAAAGCCGAGGCCTTGGCTCGCGACTACGCGCGCAACCTCGAACTGACAGCAAAGCGGCACCCCGAACAATGGTTTAACTTTTTCGATTTCACCGGCAATGACTGATTTAAGAAGCATTGACATACTCGAACTACTGCCACAGCGACCGCCGTTTGTTATGGTCGGCCATCTGACGAAGGTTGATGAAAAAACTGCCGTCACCGAGACGCTGATTTCCGCCGACAACATCTTCACCGATGCCAGCGGTCGCTTTTCAGCACTCGGACTAATTGAGAACATTGCCCAGACGTGTGCGGCAAAAATCGGCTATGTCAACAAATACATCTACCACCGTCCCATTGCCATAGGCTTCATCGGAGCCATAAGAAGTCTTACTGTCTACGACCTTCCCGAGGTCGGTCAGAGCATTACAACCACCATAACCACCCTTGAGGAAGTGTTCGGCATGACTCTTGTCGACACCGAGACCCGCTGCGGCGACAGAATAATCTGCAAGGCCGGCATGAAAATAGCACTTAGGAACAATGAAGAATGACAATCTAAATCCCGAGCTACCGGTGCTGACAGCAGAAAAAGACCTCGACATACGCTTCAGCGAGGTCGACTCAATGAACGTGGTGTGGCACGGCTCATATCCGCTATATTTTGAAGACGCCCGCGAAGCCTTCGGTGCCAAATACGGACTCGGCTACATGACCATTTTTTCCGCAGGCTATTTCGCCCCTCTTGTTGAGCTGAATTTCAAGTACAAACAGCCTATCGTCTACGGGATGCATCCTTTGATAAGGATAACCTACATTCCCTCCCCCGCCGCAAAAATCATATTTGAATACGAGATTGTCAATCCGGCCGACGGGAGCACGATTGCCACCGGACGGTCGGTACAGGTGTTCATGAACCATGATTACTCGCTTGTGTGGGATGCGCCTGACTTCTACAGGCAATGGCGCAAAGAGCACGGAGTGGAGATATTATAACAGCGATGATTAAAGTTGCGTCACATAGCATAATAACTCCCCTTGGCAGTAGCGCCGACGAGTGCTTCAGCGCCATGTGCGAAGGTCGTAGCGGTCTGAGGCAGGGGCTTACGCCGTTTGCCTCGACAGAGCCGTTCTGTGCCTCCATGTTTGCTTCACACGATTTCAGCGGGCTGTCAGCTCCGCGTCTTTCCGACGACGCGACACCTTTGGAGCGCCTTGCAACGGCAGCAGTGAGCGCCGCCCTCAAGGAATCGACCTCAACCGACCCCGCCTCGACATCCACCATCTTCATCCTCTCGACCACCAAGGGGAACATAGAGCTCATGGCCGACGCACCTCATGACCAACGCATCAGGCTCAGCCACTCGGCAGAAGTGATAGCCCGCGTCTTTGGCAATCGCAACCAGCCGCTTGTGGTTTCAAACGCCTGCATTTCAGGAGTAGCCGCACAGACAGCCGCTTCACGCCTGCTCGAAAGCGGTGCATATGACACGGCGATAATAGTCGGTGTAGAGCTTATAAGCCGCTTCATCGTGGCCGGATTTCAGTCGTTCAAAGCGCTCAGCTCCGAGCCGTGCCGTCCATTCGACGCCTCTCGCTGCGGTCTGAACCTCGGAGAAGGAGCCGGAGTGCTGATTCTCACCACCCGCGACTCTGATTCGGAATGGGAGCTCCGTAACTGTGCCATAGCCAACGATGCCAACCACATCTCCGGACCGTCGCGCACCGGCGAAGGGAGCTATCGCGTGCTGTCGCGGGTAGCCCGCGGCATAGCCCCTGCAGACATTGCGTTTATCAATGTCCACGGCACCGCCACACCCTATAACGATGAGATGGAGTCAATAGCCATAACACGCGCCGGGCTTGCCGGCGTGCCTGTGAACTCCCTGAAGGGATTCCTCGGGCACACCTTGGGAGCCGCGGGCGTAATCGAGACCATCATTTCAATGCTGGCAGTCAAGAAAGGCATCATACTGCCCACTCCCGGTTATGAAAACTGCGGAACATCAAGGCCGCTGAGTGTCAGCAACACCATGCGCCCCACCGACCGCCGGATTTTCATAAAACTCATATCAGGATTCGGAGGCGTCAACGGGGCCATTGCTTACGAAAGGAGGCTCAGCCAATGATTATCAACCGCGTAACCATAGCCGACGGTCACGCCGCAAAGCAAAGCCGTCTGTCGGAGAACACCGAACTCACCTTCAACACTCTCACCGAACTCTATCGTGCGATTGGTGCCGACTATCCCAAATTCTTCAAGATGTGTCCGCTCTGCAAAACCGCTTTTCTCGGAGCCGAGCTGCTTCTTGAAGGACTTTCGGCTGACGACAAGGCAGAAAACCTCGACATAATACTTTTCACCGCCGACGGCTGCGCCCAGGCCGACATGGCCTTCTACAAATCAATACTCAACGAGGCCGAGTATTTCCCGAGCCCGGCACAGTTCGTCTACACCCTGCCCAACATCATGACCGGCGAGATTGCCATACGCCATAAAATCTACGGCGAAACCACGGTGATGTATGCCGACGAAAAGCTGCGACAGCAAGTGATAGAATCACACATCAGGACATTCCCCGACCGACTGCTCATGGCCGGCGCCGTTGACTTCGCCCCCGGCGGACAGCCACGCGCCGACATCAGCCTTTACAAATCAGACAATCAAACAACCAACCCACAGAATATGGAACAGTTAATCGAACAGCTCAAACAGCAGATAATAGAAACTCTAAACCTCGAAGACCTTACTTCGGCCGACATCGACGCCGAGGCTCCCCTCTTCGGCGAAGGGCTCGGACTTGACTCCATCGACGCCCTTGAGCTGATTGTGCTTCTTGAGCGCAACTACGGCATCAAACTCACGAATCCCGCCGAAGGCAAAAACATCTTCAAATCAGTAAAATCCATAGCCGAATACGTAAGCGCCAACCGCAAAAAATGATTTCAGACGACGGAATCTATGTCACATCCTTCGGGATAATCAGCGCCATCGGCATCGATGGCGCCTCCACACTTGAGTCGCTGTTGCATTGCCGCTCCGGCATCGCGCCGGTGCGACATCTGTCGACATCACTGCGGGATATTCCCGTGGGTGAAGTAGCGCTGTCCGACATCGAACTCGTCGCCGCCAACAACATAACAGGCACGGCCACCGGTCTGCGGTCAAGCCTGCTCGGCATTCACGCTGCCCGTCAGGCCCTCGCCTCACGCCGCCCGTCTTCGCTCAGGCACACCGCTTTCATAAGCGGCACCACAGTAGGCGGCATGGATAACACCGAGCGCTATTTCGAACGCATCTACAAGGAGGAAGCCGACGCCGAGCTTACCATACAGCTCGAATATAATGACTGCGGCTACTCAACACGTCTCATAGCCGAATCAACCGGAGAATTCGGCATGACCTCGACCGTATCGACAGCCTGCTCGTCGGCAGCCAACGCAATAGCCCACGGCGCCGACCTCATCCGCGCCGGCGTGGTTGACAACGCTCTGGCCGGAGGCACGGAATGCCTGTCGCGTTTCCACCTCAACGGATTCAACTCGCTGATGATACTCGACAGCAGGCGCTGCCGACCTTTCAGTGCCGACCGCGCAGGCATAAATCTCGGCGAGGGCGCAGCCTATCTGCTACTCGAGCGCGGAGCAGACATCAAAGCCGCCGGCATACAGCCGCTGGCTCGCCTGAGTGGCTATGCCAACGCCTGCGACGCATTCCACCAGACCGCTACCTCCGACAACGGCGAAGGAGCATTCCTATCAATGACAAAGGCTCTGAAAATGGCTCATCTAACGCCGTCCGACATTAGCTATATAAACACCCACGGCACCGGCACATCCAACAACGACATTACCGAGCTTGCCGCCATGCAGCGCATCTGGGGCGACAATCTGCCGCCATATTCATCAACAAAATCCCTCACGGGCCACACCACAAGCGCATCGGGAGCCATCGAAGCCGTAATCTCCATACTTGCCCTGCGCCACGGATTCCTGCCGGCCGGCATCAATGGTCCGGAGCCACTGCTCCCGGCCTGTCCGCCTATTGAAAGACCTGTCAGCGCACCGGTAAAACACGTGATAAGCAACTCGTTCGGCTTCGGAGGTAACGACACCACCCTGATATTCTCTGCCCCTGACCTGCCATGAATCAAAGACCCTGCTACATACACTCGGCATCAGCCGTCAGCTGCCAACTGCCTCTCGACGAAAGCTGGATGGAGCAACCGTTGCGTCACGACGGCAACTACATCAGGGCCGTGGAGCCGAACGTCAAAGACGTACTCACACCGGGCGAGGCACGGCGTACCGGACGCCTGTTGAAACGTGCCGTGGCCGTATCGACCGACGCGCTCCGGCTTGCAGGCATCGACAAGCCCGACTGCATTATAACAGCCACAGGAAGCGGGTGCATGGAAAATTCGGAACAGTTTCTCATCGAGATAAGCCGCTACGGCGAACAGATGCTCAAGCCCTCGCTATTCATGCAGTCAACGCACAACACCATCAGCTCGCTCATAGCCATACGTCTGGGCTGCCACGGCTACAACAACACTTTCTCAAATCTGGGATTCTCATTTGAAAACGCCCTGCTCGACGCTACGCTCCAGGCTGAATTCGGGCGCAGCGACAAAATTCTTGTCGGCTCTCACGACGAAGTGATTCCAATCAGCGGCAAACTAATGCGTCATCTCCACCGCAAATGCACGCTCGTGTCGGAGGCATCAGTGGCCTTCACCGTCACTCCGGAATCCGACAATGCGATATGCCGCATCGACAGAGTGACGCTCCGCACCGGCAGTAGCCCATCAGAAGCCGCCGCTATGCTCAGTGCCGATGCTCCCGGCCTGATAATCGACGGCCGCGACGGCGACCCTGAAAGCGATGCTCCATATACAGAGATTCTTAACCTGACATCCATCCCCTCCGTAACATTCAAGGACGTATTCGGCGAGAATTACTCAGCCAGCGCCATAGCCTGCTACATAGCCGTCACCATACTCCGGCTCGGCTCGCTGCCCGAGTTCTTCCGAGACCACGTAAGCACCGTGCCGTCAAAAATCAGCATTCTGAACACCGACGTCCGCGGAAATTTCTCAATAATCACCCTCTCGAAATGAAACTTCTCAACAGCCTGTATGAAATAGTCTCACAAACCGAGACTCCCGTTATCTCTTTCTGCGTAAGGCTCCTTCCCGAGTGCTTCATTTATCGCGCCCACTTTCCCGGTGAGCCTGTAACGCCCGGCGTCTGCCTAATTGGGATGGCGGTGGAAACCGCCGGGGCAGCCTGCGGCCGCGACTTTGAACTTCATGAGGTGGTCAACGCCAAATTCCTGAAGGTCGTTGACCCAAGAGAAACCTCGCAACTGCTTATAACACTGAAACGCATCGAAAAAACAGAGAATCTTACCAAAATCGCGGCCGACATAACTTCGGCCGATGGAACAACCGTCTTTACCCGCCTATCACTGCTACTCGCCTGATGCCCGACAAACGCCACCACATACCTAACGAATACTGCGCCATCATTCCAACCTACAACAACGCCGCAACCGTAGGCGAGGTTGTAGAGCAGACACTGGAGCAGATTGCCGACGTATGGGTGGTTGACGACGGAAGCACCGACAGCACCGCACAAATACTCAGCCGTTTCGGCAACCGCATCCGCGTGATTACCTTCACGCACAACCGCGGAAAGGGAGCAGCGCTGAAGGCGGGATTCCGTGCTGCGCTGAAAGCCGGATTCCGTTATGCAGTAACACTTGACTCCGACGGGCAGCACCTTGCGTCAGACATACCTTTGCTCATTAAGGCGTCGCAGGCCCACCCCGGCGCAGCCATCATAGGGTCACGCAATCTCACCAATGTCGACATCAACCGCAAAAGCAGTTTCGCCAACCGATTCTCCAACTTTTGGTTTGCCGTGCAGACGTTTCACCGCCTGAACGACACCCAGACCGGCTTCCGCATCTATCCACTCGAAGCCGTCTGCCGGGCGCTTCCTCCATCCAATCGTTATGAGGCGGAGCTTGCGATGCTCGTACTGATGAGCTGGCACGGCGTCAAACTTGTAGAGCAGTCCATAAACGTCTACTATCCGCCCGCTTCGGAACGCGTGAGCCATTTCAAACCGGCCCGGGACTTCGCACGCATATCACTACTCAACACCGTGCTCTGCTTTCTGGCCGTTGTCTACGGACTTCCGCTGGCCATCGGGCGTGGCATCCGCCGACTGTTCCGGAGCAAGCTGCCCGGGCGCATCTGGCGCACATTCATAGCCGCCACCGGGTTCACCCTGTACTCCATTCTGATATTCACCCCCGTGGTCTTCATCGGCAATCTGTTCCGGCGCTCCGCACTCAGCCGGATAAACTTTATACACCGCTGCATTTGGCGCAGCGCGCGTCTGGGAGCGCGTCTGCTTCCGGGCACACGCTTCGTCACGCTCAACCCCTGCGATGTTGATTTCTCCCGAACGGACAGAGGAATGATAGCCGTCTGCAACCACCAGTCATATCTTGATTTGCTTGCACTGATGCGTCTGTCACCACGTCTTGTCTTCGTGGCCAACGCGCGCATAAGCAACAACAGCTTCTTTTCGGCCACTTTTAACAACGGAGGTAACTGCACCACGGCCAACGGATTCGAAGCGGTGAAGGAGCGCGTCGGCCAGCTAATCAACCACGGATTCACTGTAGTGGTGTTCCCGGAAGGCACACGCTCAGTAGACACAAGGATAGGACGCTGGCATATAGGAGCTTTCGAGCTTGCCAAAAGTGCCGATGCCGATATAGTGCCGCTGACGATAGCAGGTTCAGGCCGCGTTCTCGGCAAGCGCGACCGACTTTTGGGCAAAGGTGTAATCACCGTGGCAATAGGATGCCCCCAAAAGCATGAAGCCGATGAAACACCTCGCCAAACGGCAAAAAGGATGAGAGCGGAATGTATAACAAGACTCAACGAACTTGAACATGAGCAATAAGAAGTGCGTCATAATAGGGAGCGGCCTCGGGGGGCTGTCAGCCGGACTGATAATGGCCCGCAACGGTTTCGACGTGACCATACTCGAAGCCCACACCATATCCGGCGGATGCCTCCAGACCTTCAGACGCGGAACATCAACATTCGAGACCGGAATGCACGTGGCCGGTTCGGCCCGCGAAGGCGAAATTCTCAATATCATGCTCCGCTTTCTGGATGCCGACGAGCTACCGCTGTCACCGCTCGACACCGAAGCCTACCAAACAGTCAGCCTGCCTCAGGGACGCTTCACACTGCCTAACGGCATCGACAACTTCACCGAAAAGCTCTGCTCGCTGTTCCCTTCCGAACGCGACGGGCTGCAACGCTACCGCCGGCTTATAGAGGAAATCGGCGACTGCTCCACTCCCGAAGCCATCTGCCGCGTAAAAACCGACATCTCTGCCATGCTGCGCTATCAGACCGAAGCGGCGACCGACGTGCTTGACTCGCTTTTCACCGACAAAACCCTGAAGGCCATCTTAGGCGCCGATGCCCCGCTTTATGCCGGACAGTCAGACAAAACGCCATTCTCTCTTCACGCCTTTCTGCGCGACTTCTACTGCCGCAGCAGTTTCCGCTTCACCGGAGGCAGCTCGTTGCTGAATGACATAATGTGCAGAAACCTCTCCGAGGCGGGAGCCCGCGTGCTCACCGGCGCTAAAGCCACTAAGATATGCTTCGACAACACAAAGGCCACTGCAGTGGAAATTAACGGCTCCGACACCATAGAAGCCGATATCGTGATTACAACAATCCACCCTGCCGCCCTTGCCGAGTTAATTGACACGCCGCTAATTCGTCCGGCCTACCGCAGACGTCTCTGCTCACTTCCGGCAGGACCGGCGCCATTTTCAATATATATGCGCTTCAGGCCTCGGACGATGCCGATGCTGAACACCATATTTTTCGGCTACAGTTCCGACCCCTGGCACGCCATAGACTACACGCCGGGCGACTGGCCGCGCGGATTCATGCTCGTAATGACTCCCGACAAGACAGATTGCCGTTATGCGGCCACAGCCCAGGCCATCACATATATGAATTTCAGCGAGACTGAACCATGGGTCCACACCACACGTCCGGGACTTCGCGGCGAAAGCTACGAGGCGTTTAAAAAAGCTCGCGCAGCCACATTCTCCGAGGCCATAGAGCGCCATATCCCCGGCTTATCCGGGTGCGTGGAAGCCACCTTCACCTCCACCCCGCTTACCTATCGCGACTACACCTCAACGTCATGCGGCTCGATGTACGGCATCGAGCGCAACGTCAAAGCCGGCCTCGGCAGCCACATTTCGGCCCGCACACGCGTGCCCAACCTGTTTTTAGCCGGACAAAGCACCAACTCCCACGGCATTCTCGGCGTAATAATAGGCTCCATACTGGCATGCTCCGAGACAATCGGAAGCAACGCGATTTACAACCAGATAATTCAGGCGAACAGATGAAAAAACCTACTATCATAATAGTTGGAGGCGGCATGGGCGGCCTGTTCACGGGAGCGCTGCTTGCCAAGAATGGATGCACGGTGACCATAATTGAAAAAAACGCCACCGCCGGAGGAGGGTTGCAGACATTCCGACGTCACGGCGTAAAATTCGATTCCGGTATGCACATAGTCGGCGGCTTCGGTCCCGACGGTACCCTGCGCCGCATCTGCGACTACCTCGGCATAATGGAGCAGTTGCCCATACGAGACACTGACGCCGACTGCATGGATTCAGTTACATACGCCGACAGCGGCATGACCTACCGTCTCGCTTCCGGACGCGAGAAATTCACGGAGTCACTATGCTCCTATTTTCCCAACGAGGCCGAAGGCATACGCAACTACGTTAGCCGTATGTATGAGATAGTCGATGAGGTGCCACTCTATCGGCTTAAGCCGCAGCCGGCGTTCTTCATGTCGCATTCCGACGACTTCTTCATGCCGGCCGACGAATTCATAAACCGCTATCTGAAAGATGAGAAGTTGCGCGACCTGGCCGCCTACCTCAACCCTCTCTACGGCGGCATTAAAGGACATACGCCAACATACGTCCACGCGCTCATCAACGCGCTCTACATCGATGGCTCAGCACGGTTCGACGGCGGGAGCGACTGCCTGACACAGGCGCTGACCGACATTATAACGAAAACCGGAGGCCACGTGCTCGCAGGGGCGGAAGTAACGAGGATAAATGCCACGGCAGCGGAAGGAGTAACATCAGTAGAAACGGCTGACGGACGCTCTTTCACGGCTGATAGCTATGTTTTCGCGGCTTTCCCCGAGCAGCTTAACCGTCTACTCAACGGCTATGCCTTCCCGCCTGTATTCCGGCGTCGGCTCGCCGAGATTCCGGTCTCCACCTCAGTCTTTACTCTCTACCTCACTTTCAGGCCGGGCACTTTCCCATACATCAACCACACGTGCTACTGGCAAAAAAAGTCGGGCATCGTGTGGAACCACACCGACAGCCACCCCTACGCACCGTCGGGATTCATGTATATCACGCCCCCGGAGTCTTGTCAGGGAGCTTACGCTTCAAAAATGATTGTAAGCGTGCTCTGCAACTTTTCCGAGGTGGAGCAATGGAGCCACACCACCGTTCCGGGACGCCGCGGCGACAGCTATATGCAGTGGAAACACCGCTGCGAGCAAGGCATCCTGAGTGTGCTCCGCACACTTTTTCCCGACATTGACAATGCCATTGAGTTCATTGACAGCGCGTCGCCTCTGACCGTGCGCGATTTCTACGGCATACGCGACGGCTCAATGTACGGCTACCGCAAAGACTCGCAGAACATCATGCTCTCTCAAATGAATATCCACACACGCCTGCGCAACCTCTATCTCACAGGACAGAATGTCAATCTGCACGGCATCTGCGGCGTGCCGCTGACTGCCATAGAAACAGTCGAAGCCATTCTCGGCGCAGGCTCAATCCTAAACAATCTGCAATGAATATCACCGACAAAGACATAGAATTTGCCTCACCACAGGAAATCGCTGAATTTCAGAACGAGCGGTTGCGAGAAGCCATTGCGTATCTGTCAGCCCACTCCCCTTTTTATAAGAAAATGTTCGCGCGCGAAGACATAAATCCCGCCGACATACGCACCACCGAAGACCTTCAGCGGCTTCCGTTCACAGAGAAAGCCGACCTGCAGCTCCATAATGAGGAGTTTCTCTGTGTCGACAAAAGCAAGATTGTGGACTACATCACGACATCCGGAACACTGGGCGACCCCGTGACCTTCGGATGCACCGACGCCGACCTTGACCGCCTCGCATTCAACGAAATGCGCTCGTTCAGCTGCGCCGGAGTTCGTCCGGGCAACATCGTGCAGCTGATGACCACTCTCGACAAGCGCTTCATGGCCGGTCTGGCATATTTCCTCGGAATCAGGCGTCTCGGAGCCTCGGCCATCCGCGTCGGCAACGGCATTCCACAGCTGCAATGGGACACCATACGCCGCATAAAGCCCGACACCGTGATGTGTGTTCCCTCTTTTATACCCCGCCTGCTTGACTACGCCGAAGCCAACGGCATCGACTACCGCAATTCGTCGGTGCGCCGCATCATAGGCATCGGGGAAAGCCTGCGCAACCCCGACTTCACGCTCAATCTCCTCGGCGAGACAATTCACAGCCGCTGGCCCGAAGTGGAGCTTTACGCCACCTACTCGTCCACCGAAATGGGCGCCACATTCTCTGAATGCAGCCACGGATGCGGAGGACATCTGCACCCCGAACTGGTAATCACAGAAATAATAGGCGACGACAACCGCCCTGTGGCTGACGGCGAAGTCGGAGAGGTGGTGGTGACGACACTTGGCGTCGAGGGAATGCCCCTGCTGCGCTTCCGCACCGGCGACCTCGCTGCGCGCCATCCTGAGCAATGCCGCTGCGGTCGTAACTCTTACCGCCTGTCGCCCATCGTAGGGCGCAAGAACAATATGATTAAGTTTAAAGGCACCACACTTTATCCGCCCGCACTTTTCGACGTTCTCGACCACACCCCCTATGTAAGCGATTATCAGGTGGCCGTCAGCCTCTCGGCATCGGGCACCGACCACGTGAGTGTGCGGATATCGCTCAACCGCACGGAGATGTGTGTTGATGAAATCGTCAAGGACCTTAAAGACCGCTTCCGCTCGCGCATACGCGTAGCTCCCGACATTGACATCTGGCCGGCCGACGAGCTCCGTGCCGCCATTCTGCCACCCACAGCCCGCAAACCCATAAAATTTGTCGACCTACGATAAATCCGTCGGAACAAACCATATAAAATGTAATGGAGGCTATGCCAAAAAAATTTGACACAGCCTCCTGATTTTTTTGTCCTTATCGGAGCCGCTATTTTTTTCTCTTCGGGTCGTCCGGGAATTTGTTCGGGAAATCCAGATGCAGGCATGGGCGCTTCATTGCATAAATAATCAGACCGATACCGACTACGATGAACGGAATACTGAGCCACTGCCCCATATTGAGAGTCATGTTCTGCTCAAAGTCAACCTGAACATTCTTCACAAACTCTATCAGGAAACGTGCCGTGAAAAGCACTGTGAGGAACACTCCGAACAGCAGCCCGGGCCGCTTCTCGGAATTGCGTTTCCAGTACATCCACATCAACAGGCCGAACAGCGCCAAATAACTCAGCGCCTCATAAAGCTGCGTGGGATGGCTCGGGAGCACTTCACCGCGACGCACGAAAATGAAGCCCCACGGCAAATCGGTGTGATGGCCGTAGATTTCAGAATTAAATAGATTGCCTATACGAATAAGCGCACCGACAAGCGCCGTTGGGATGCAGACACGGTCAAGCGTCCACAACGGGCTCTTTTTGGCCGTAAACCACGAAAACAGGCAGATGGCTATAATGCAGGCGATGGTGCCGCCATGGCTTGCCAGTCCTCCTTCCCAGATATAAAGGATGCGTATCGGGTCCTGAGAATAGACGTCCCATTCATAAAAGAACACATGACCCAAACGCGCACCCACAATAGTGCCTATGCCCAAGTAGACCAGCAGAATGCCAAGCCAGCGCTCGGGAGCGCCTTCGTGCCTGAACATACGCGACATTATGGCGTAGCCTATCAGGAATCCGACGGCAAACATAAGGCCATACCACCTCACTGCCAGCGGCCCCAGCTGAAATATCACAGGGTCGGCATTCCAGGTTATGGCTCCGAACAAAGTCAGCATATCAGGAATTAAACAAGGTGGCGAATAAGATCCTCACGGTCGCCGTAAAGGAGGTCAATCACGGGAATCTCTATCATGGTGTATGCACCGGGAGCTTGCTTCATAGCCGCACGAGCCACACCCACAAGTATCTGAGCCGTAAGCGCGGGATTGTTGATTGACATCGAGAACTCAAAGCGCTGATTCTGTGTTATACCGGAAACGCCTTTACGCTCCATGTGGACGCCATGCCCCATATCCTTAACTTCGTCAACCGATGGCACAGCCATCACATGAGTCTCGTCGGAAGCAAAATAGGGGTCGGCCTTGACGGCTGCCGCCACATCTTCAAGCTTCGCTCCGTCCTCAAGCTCAACGTAAACCATGCGGCGATGTATACCCGTGCCGAGAGGAATCGTCATTGAAAGGGCATTCTTAACGCCGGGTTTCGATTTTACGCATACAGTGTGGCCCATACTCATTCCGGGGCCGAAGTTGGTGTAAGTGACTCCTTTGGGGGCGGCGGCCTGCATCAGCGCACGAACCACTGAATCACTTCCCGGATCCCAGCCGGCGGAAATGACAGCCACTGTGCCGTGCTCGCGGCACTCCTTGTCGAGACTTGCGCGAAGATCGGCGATTGAAGTGTGAATGTCGAAGCTGTCGACAGTGTTGATGCCCTTGGCGAGATACTGCTTGGCGTATTTTTCAACCTCGCGGGTGGGAGTGCACAGAATGGCCACATCCACCTTGCCGAGGTCATCGATGTCGGTTACTACCTTAAACGGTGCAAGCTCGGCGGGATTATTGGCCGTTGAGCGGCGAACCACTCCGGCAATTTCAAAATCCGGCGCCTGCAGCAGAGCGTCAATTACAAATTTTCCAATGTTGCCGTAACCAACTACGGCTACTCTGATTCTCTTATCCATATTTTATTAATCTTGAACCGGTTTGCTTGACACGATGGCTTCGGTGTCACGCGCAATCATAAGCTCCTCATCGGTGGGTACGACCACCACTTTCACTTTCGATGCAGGTGTCGAAATCACCGTTTCAGTGCCACGGGTGCGTGCATTAAGTTCGGTGTCGATTTCCACACCGATGAATTTCAATGGCTTGCATACGTTTTCGCGTACGCCGGTCTGGTTTTCGCCCACACCGCCTGTAAACACTATGATGTCGACGCCTCCCATTTCGGCCGCGTAAGCACCTATATATTTCAGGATGCGCTTCTCATACATATCGAGAGCCAGCGTGGCGCGCTCGTTGCCGGCATTGACTGCGGCCTCTATTTCGCGCATATCAGATGAAATCTCAGTTACGCCAAGCACTCCGCTCTCTTTGTTTATGATGCGCTGAATGTCATCGGGGGTATAGCTGTGACGCTTCATAAGATAAGTGATTGCACCGGGGTCGACGTCGCCCACACGCGTGCCCATCATAAGGCCTTCCGTAGGAGTCAGACCCATTGAAGTGTCAACGCTTTTGCCATATTCCACAGCCGTAATCGAACCGCCGTTGCCGACATGGCAAGTTATGATTCTCACATCCGAGGGCTTAACTCCGAGAATCTCACAGACGCGGCGGCTCACATAGCGGTGGCTTGTGCCGTGGAAGCCATAGCGGCGCACGCCGTCTTCCACATAGAATTTATAGGGAAGCGCATACATATACGAGCTTGCAGGCATGGTCTGATGGAACGCGGTGTCGAACACGGCCACCTGCTTAATGTCGGGCAGCACGGCTGACACAGCCTCAATGCCGGTGACATTGGCCGGATTGTGGAGCGGTGCAAGGTCGTAGCAGTCTTTCACCTGCTGCATGACTTCGTTGTCGATGAGCACACTCTTGTTGAATTTCTCGCCTCCGTGCACCACACGATGGCCCACTGCGTCGATTTCCGAATAGGAGCTTATGCAACCCTCCTTCGGGTCGGTGAGAATGTTGAGGATGGCCGCGACAGCGCCTTTATGGTCAGTGTTGCCAAGCGATTTGATTTCCTTTGTGCCGTCAGGGCGTTTGAATTTCAGGAAGCCGTCGTCAAGTCCTATTTTCTCTACTCCGCCTTCAGCGAGTGTGGTGTCGGCGGTGGTGTCGATGAGTTTGTATTTCACGGAGCTACTGCCGCAGTTCAACACGAGTATTTTCATAATTGTTTATTTGTTTTTCAAGCCAATGGCTTGGTTGCAGGTGATAATGATTGTTTTATAGATATCTTCGGGATAGCATCCGCGCGAAAGGTCGTTGACGGGAGCAGCGAGACCTTGGAGAATGGGGCCTACGGCTTCAATGTTGCCAAGACGCTGAACGAGTTTGTAGGCAATGTTGCCTACTTCAAGCGACGGGAACACAAGGACATTGGCGCGGCCACTAAGCGGCGAAGTCGGCGCTTTCTTGTTGCAGACGCTCGGCACGATGGCGGCATCGGCCTGAAGCTCGCCATCAAGTATGAGGTCGGGGGCAATTTCATGGGCGATGGATGTGGCTTCAATAACCTTGTCGACTTTGGGGCTTTTGGCACTGCCTTTTGTCGAGAAGCTCAGGATGGCCACGCGGGGTTCTATTCCTGCAATGTCGCGAGCGGTCTGAGCTGCTGAGACAGCTATCTGCGCAAGCTCGGGGGCTGTCGGGTTGGGCACCACGGCACAGTCGGCCAACACAAGGATGCCGTCGGTGCCGTAATTCAATCCTTCAGGCAGAAGCATTAGGAATGCTCCTGAAACAACGCTGATGCCGGGCTGAGTCTTTACTACCTGAAAGGCTGCGCGGAGCACATTGCCGGTGGTGTTCATAGCTCCGGCCACCTGACCGTCGGCATCGCCTGCCTTCACCATCAGGCAGCCCAAATAAAGCGGATTGGCGGTCGTCAGACGGGCCTCCTCCATTGTAATGCCTTTATTCTTACGCAGTTCGTAGAAAAGAGGAGCATAACGGTCGATGACGGTTTCGTCGGCGGGATTTACAATCCCGGCGCGGTCTATGTGTTTGAGGCTCAATTCCTGAGCCATCTTATTTATTTCTTCAGGGTCGCCTATCAGTGTGATTTCGGCAATGCCGTCGGCTATGATTCTGTCGGCGGCTATAAGCGTGCGGGGTTCAGTTCCTTCCGGAAGCACAATCCTCTGTGGATTGGCTTTGGCACTGGCTGTGAGTCTTTCAAAAAGTTTCATAGGTTAACTCTTTACATATTTAGTCTGACATATTCTGTCGTGTTTAGTCTGTCACTTTCCGATATGCAAAGTTAACTAATCTGAGAAAACCTATTCTTAATTCGTGATAAAATATTCTTCACCGCCGTAAAAAATTATGTTAACGGGATTCATGGCCGCATCATATTCGGAGCCGGAATAAACACTCCGAAAGAGACGCCCACAACCCACTTGCTGCCATCGGCGGTCGAATAGTTGCCATTGACACTGACCAACACATATTTGAACCTCACCGACAGCGCGTCCTCTCCGAAAAAGGCGGTGCGGGAGACCCGGTGCGAATAGCACGCCTCGCCGTTGCCGGCACGGCAGATGGAGCGCATTGGCACGAAAAACATATAAACCAAATTTTTAAGTTCACCGCCTGCAGTGCTGAAATAGATAGATGTAAGAGCGAGTGTTCCGCAGCTGCGCAGGACGAATCGGCTATAAAATCACAAAAGCCGCTGCCGGTCAAAAAATGACGGCAGCGACTTTTATGGTGCAAAACTTTAAGCGGCGATTATTTCACGCGACGCTCTTTGATGCGGGCTTTTTTGCCGGTGAGGCCACGCAGATAGTAGATTTTTGCGCGACGGACTTTACCGTATTTGTTAACTACGATAGAGTCGATGAACGGCGACTCAATGGGGAAGATACGTTCAACACCGATGTTGTCGCTCATCTTGCGAACGGTGAAACGCTTTTTGTTGCCTTCTCCCGAGATGCGAATTACGACACCGCGATACTGCTGGATACGCTCCTTGTTGCCTTCCTTGATACGGTAAGCCACGGTGATTGTATCGCCGGGACGGAATTCGGGGAACTGCTTGCCTGATGCAAAAGCCTCTTCGGCTACTTTAATCAAGTCCATTTGTGTGTAAAATATTAAATTCAACAATACTCGCAATATTCACGGGCAGCCTTGTCCCGCCAGAGATTACGAAAATCGAGTGCAAAAGTAAGGATTTTTTTCTTTTTCGCCAACCCACCGAGCAAATTTTACCGATTTTTTACTGAAAATAAAAATATTATGTCTACTTTTATTTTCGAAACTACTTTTATAGCGCATTTACGAGGTATGCTTTTTTTGTGCAAAAAAAAGAGTCCGTGAATGTAACATTTCTTTCGCTCATACGTCTACTTAATAAATACCTTTAATTATGGAAGAAAAAATTATTATTGAAACCACCGACACCTGCCAGCCCGAAGCCGAGCAGCCCAAAACCGAGCAACCCGTAACCGAGCAGCCCGTAACCGAGCAGCCCGTAAGCCCCGCGCGCAACGTCTGCGGCCTTATCGGCATGATTACCGGCATTGTCGGACTCTGTTTATGCTGGTATCCGTTTGTAAATCTCATCAACCCCATTGCAGGCCTGATTCTCAGCCACATCGGCAAACGTCATCAGAACCCCAAATTTGCCAAAGCCGGATGGATTATGTCGCTTATAGGCATCATCATCAGCGTCACATGGACCATAATCTTCGTAATTATTTTATATACTTCAACAAAGTCTAATTATTATTACTATTAGAATTCTCATTCTCCTCTCTGTCTGAAATTCATACTCATTCTCCCCTCCCGATAAAAAAATTAGACAAATTTTTTGCGTATGATTCCGAACCATTGCCTGCAATACGGGCAATGGTTCGGTTTGTTTAGGAATTCAGAGCCTGACCGTTAACGGAGCGGTTCTAACAAACGGAAATGTTAAAAAGGAATAATCCTAAACCGAACGTCAGAAAAAACACTTATATTTGCAAAATCATGCCGGCTAAAGATATGGCTGAACAAACAAGGGGATGACCGGTTTTGACAGCGTGTAGAAGTGGTGTGTAAGCATGCAGAGCGATGATGCCTACGCTCTTTAATCTGAGACATCAAAATTTTAAATGGCGAAAACAAATACGCTCTTGCTGCTTAATCGAAGCACAGTAGATTAGCTTAATCTCTTCAACAGTTGAAGAGACAAGACATCGCCCGATTGTCGTTGTTCCGAGACTAATCGACAAGGCGGTGCAGGTAAATCGGGAATAGGACAGAAGGAGCCGCGACTCCTGCCCGAAACTTTAGCGGATAAGAATGCGCTTGGTGGTCTTAATCCTGCCGCATTACGAAAACCAAGTTAAGACTAAGCATGTAGAAAGCTCATTAGTTCCACGTTTGGACGAGGGTTCAAGTCCCTCCATCTCCACAACCCGCACTAACCATCAGCCACTTACAAACGAGTGGGGCAAAAGGTGGGGCAAAATCAAAAGAAACGCTCAATTCCGGGCGTTTCTTTTTTTGTTGTATATTATGAATGAACGGAACGACTCAGAAATGAGCCACAAATTCAAGCACGACCTTGTTTTGACCGGATATTGAAGGTTCGACACCTTTGTTGTAAAAATACTGTTCGTAATTCAGACGTATGTCGGCCTGCAAGGGGCCTTTACCCATGCTCAGAGTCAGTCCACCCGTCAGCCTGTGTCGCTCCGCATCATCAGTTTTTAGGAACCCGTTTTCGTCTTTCGTTCCGTTACTGTGGTCCGACATATAGTCATATCGGCCTAAAAAGGATAAAGCCATACCGCTTCTTTTGAGTGGCAACCTGTATGCCGCAAAGGCGTCAACGGCATTGACCGGGTTGAATGCATGGTGTGAATAATACTTCCGGAGATACTCCGCCTCTATATGCCACCGCGAATTATCCCAGTAAACCCCGCCGTCGTACATATAAGTGTCAACATCCGAGGTTCCGGCTTTCTGGCAACTCAGCACGACGTTAAATTGCCGCCACAGGCATATCTGCGATTTGAACGAGAAGCTGTAATTTGACGTCCAGTAGTTTTTCTGATTGGTCAATCCCGAGCCGTTAAAGATGCCGCCTTCGAGCGTCACAGGCGCTTCGGAGCCGAAAGTCCATGACACCGCGGCCCCCACATCCCTGACGTTTCCCACCTGTTTGGCTATGAATGAACGGTTGGCGAAAAACTGAAGATGCGGCGAACGGTGCGCATCGATTGAAAACGGCACGCGCATCTGTCCGAATGTAAATTTTAGCTGTTCCTTCGGCTGAAGCCTGACGTAAGCGTCAAGCATCTTGATGGTGCCTTCATCCGATAGGTCTATCTCGGCCTTATATTTCACAATCGGTATGATTTTCCCTTCGGCGCTCAGTCGCGCATTGCGGATTTCGAATCGGCCTTTTCCTATGGTCGGTTCATATTCATATTTTGCCCTTATCGTTCCGTGGAAATCCGGTATGTATTGATTTTTTGTTTCCTGAGCCTCCACGGATGCTGTAAGACCGGCTAATATGCAAAAAACTGCTAAAACTGTATTTCTCATTGCAGGGGTGGTTATCATCTATATTGCAGCTGATAGAGAATTTCGGCGGGAGTTTTTGTTTCCTGTCCTGTGCAGGCGGCATAGACAATCCCGGCAATGAACGCCAGAATGTAAATCCAGAGTAAAAATTCTCTTACCTTATTTATAGTCTTCTCAATGCTCATGATTGAAGGATTAGTTTGTCTTACAAAATTCTATATATTTCATTTCATTAATGTTTCACAAAAGCTAATTATTTGTTGCATTTGCACCCGGACAAATACACTTAATAAAAGTTCAACTTTTACGACATAATCATGCAATAAGCCATTCATAACTTTGCTCCCGAAAAAGAGACAGAACAAATATGACAGTAAACCAAAAGATTATTCTTACGTTACTTTCCGCTGCTATGGCTTCTGCCCCAATTCAGGCCGGGGTAATAAGAGGCACGGTTTTCGACAAGGCAACAAAAGAACCGCTCATAGGAGCTTCGGTTAGAGCTAATTCCAGTCAGACAGGAACAACCACCGATATAGATGGCTGTTATTCAATGAATCTTAATGAAGGGAAACAGAGCATCACAGTAAGTTATATCGGATATGCCGATACGACGGTTGTCGCCAACATTATGGCACATGATTGTGAGACCCTGCTTGACATCATGCTGTCGCCTGACGCCACAACTTTATCGGAAGTGACCGTGACCGCCGTGGCGAGGCAAGACACGGAGACAGCGATGATAGAGAAGGAACGGCAGAGCGATGTGGTGCAGACCGGAGTCTCGTCACAGCAGATAGCGAAGACTCAGGACAAAGACGCTTCGGAAGTGATACGCCGTGTGCCGGGCATTTCGGTAATCGACGATAAGTTCGTGATGGTGCGCGGTCTCTCGCAACGATACAACAACGTATGGCTAAACGGAAGCGCCGTGCCGAGTTCGGAAGCCGATTCGAGGGCATTCTCATTCGACATCATACCGAGTTCTCAGCTCGACAATATTGTTATAGTGAAAAGTCCGGCTCCGGAATATCCATCAGACTTCACCGGCGGATTTGTGATGGTCAGGACCAAATATCAGCCCACCAGCACAGGCTTTGACATCACTCTGGGCACATCGGTAAACGACAAGACCCATTTCCGCGATTTCAAGTATTACAAAGGCGGAGGGCAATATTACAACGGGCAGTTTGACTCTCCCTTAGTGACTTATCCGGGCTATCCCAACAGAATAGACGTATTGGGCAACGGTTTCGGCAACGACTGGCATATCTATACACGCAAGCCCATCGGCGACCTTAAGCTCAACGCAAGCTATAACAACCAATGGATGTTTGAGTCGGCCGGCACTCTGGGACTCCTGGGAAGTTTCAACTTCTCTGACTCATACAGGACAATGACCGATATGGAGAATTCACTTTACGGGCCATACGACATTGCCAATGACCAGCCCGTGTATCTCAGAAAAGCCACCGACAACCAGTATACCCGAGATACAAAATTAGGCGGGATGCTCAATCTGTCGTTTCTTCCTCTAAACAGCAACCACCGCTTTGAATGGAAGACAATCTATAACCGGATTATAAAAAACCGATATTCCGACCGAACAGGATTTAACGCCCAGCCCGACAACATCGAAGAGATGGAGTATTACTACTCGACCCGAAATACACTGAACACCCAGATTACGGGACGGCATGAGTTCTCCCCTGCCTCACTATGGGACTGGAATGCAGGATATGCCTACTCCGACAGAGATATGCCTGACCGCCGTCTGATACAGCTGACAGACCGCACCGACAACCGTATGGGCATCTACCGAATAAACCGCGAGTTCACCCGTCTGCGCGAACATACGGCCTCCGTCAGCACCAATTATCGTCATGAATTTACTATCGGCACACTCAATCCGTTTGTAAAAATGGGCATCTATGCCGAATACCGCGGACGCTCATACAATGTACGCGAGTTCCAGTACGGCTGGCAGCCTGACAATAATCTGCCCTCCGATTTTGAGTTCTCCGACGATATTCCCGGCGAGGTCCTTATTCCCGACAACTTCGGGCCTGACAAGTTATACCTCTATGAAAATGTCAATTATCTGAACAGCTACAAGGCAAGCAGCAAGCAACTGTCGGGATATGTCGGGGTGAACATCCCATGGAAAGCCCTGACCTTCTATGGTGGTGTCAGATATGAATATGTCGACCAGCTTCTGCGGATGAACACACGCCAGTCGGAGCCCAGTCTGCAGGATACCCATTATTACTACAAGGATTTCTTTCCGTCGGTTAACCTTAGCTACAGATTCAGCGACGCACATCAGCTCAGAGCGGCATACGGACGCACAATCAACCGCCCGGAATTCCGCGAGCTTGCGCCGACTGTATATTACGACTTCGACCTCGGCAGCAGCGTCATGGGCAATTATGACCTGAAAGCGGCCGACATTCAGAATTTCGATATCCGCTATGAATGGTACCCGTCACGAGGCGAGACAGTCTCCATAGCACTCTTTTACAAGAATTTCAACAACCCAATCGAATGGACCTATACTGTTGCCGGGGGCACCGATTTGATTTATTCCTACATCAACGCCAAAGGTGCTAATAACTACGGCATCGAGATTGACATCCGCAAGAATCTTGGATTCATCGGACTTGAGGATTTCAGCCTGTCGTTCAACGGCTCGTTCATCAAGAGCAAAGTGACATTCGACGGAAGCAACAATATTGACCGTCCTATGCAGGGTCAGTCGCCGTATCTGATAAACACCGGCCTGTTCTACAACCGCAGCGGGTGGTCGGCGGCGATTCTGTACAACCGTATAGGCAAACGCATTGTCGGTGTCGGCAACAAGTACGGCACAGGAGCTGACGGCTCATCCCGAAACATACCCAACTCTTACGAGATGCCACGCAATTCTCTCGACCTGTCGTTCGGCAAGAAGTTCGGCTGCTGGGAGGTGAAAGCCTCGGTGCGCGATGTACTCGCCGAACGCTATCTTTTCAAACAGATTGAGGACATAACGGTATCCGGCAAGACTAAACATATAGAAGAAGAGACCCGCAGCTATAAGCCGGGACGCAATTTCAATCTTTCGATAACATACAATTTCTAAACTGTCGTAACACGACAATTCATAAACCAATCCCCATTTTTATGGACAAAACAACCAAACGAATCGGCCGTCAATTCATGACGGCAGCGGCTTGTGCACTGTGCCTTATGGCCGCAAGCTGTTCCTCCAGTGACGAAGAACCCAGACCTCAGGAAAACAATCCTGAAGTAACCTACAAAGGCAATGTGGCTTACAGCAACGGTCTTGTATTCAACGGCAACGAGTTGGGAAACGGAACTCAGAACTTCCATCTTACCGGAGATGTGACCCTCGCAAAAGGAACGTATCTACTTAAAGGATGGGTATATGTGGATGAAGGAGCAACCCTCCGCATCCCCGCCGGAACCGTCATCAAGGGAGAGAAAGAGACAATGGCCGCTCTCATCGTCGAGCCCGGTGGCTACTGCGAAATGAATGGAACGGCCCGGGAGCCTATTGTGATGACCTCCGCGCAGGCTGCCGGTCAGCGTCGACCCGGCGACTGGGGCGGACTCATAATCTGCGGCAAAGGACTGAACAATCAGGGCACGCAGCAGATTGAGGGAGGTCCCACCACCATCCACGGAGGCAATGTAAAGGCAGACAATTCCGGCATTTACAGCTACATCCGCGTAGAGTTTGCCGGCTATCCCTTCGACACCGACAAGGAAATCAACGGCGTGACATTCGGCTCCGTAGGCAGCGGCACTCAGATTGACCACATCCAGGTGTCCTATTCAAACGACGACTCATTCGAGTGGTTCGGAGGTTCGGCCAACTGCTCCTATCTCATAGCCTACAAAGGCTGGGACGATGACTTCGACACTGACAATGGTTTTGACGGCGAGGTTAGCTATTGTCTCTCCGTCCGCGACCCGCGCATTGCCGACACATCACAGTCAAACAGCTTCGAAAGCGACAACAATGCGAGCGGCGCCGAAACCACACCTTTCACCTCGGCAAAGTTCCGCAACATCACCCTTATAGGCCCCATGACAGCCAAAAATGCCGACTTCGTCAACTCTTCCGACTATATAACAGCCGGAAATATGTTCCCCGATAACGGTTCAAAACTCGGCAAATTCCAAGCAGCTGTCCAGATTAGAAGAAGCAGCAAGCTGAATATCTCCAACATGCTGGCAGTCGGTTTCCCCGTCGGTCTTATTGTTGACGGCGAAAAAGGACAGAGCGTGACCTATGCCAAAGCCGGTGAATTCAACCTTGAGAACTGCATCTTCTCGGGCATGAATGTTCTCGGCACGGATAAAAATAAGGAATACGAGGACTACTTATATGATTATGCAACCAAGTCCGAAGACCGCTCGATTGTTTCATTTTCCCATTCATTCTTCCTCGCCGGCCTCGGCAACATGGCAATGGAAGAAGCTCTGTTAGGCTTAACTGACCCGACAAACATCGGACAGAACTATTGCCCGACAACTGAAATCGAAGATGGCAAAGGCGGTTTTATCGGAGCTTTCCGCAATTCATCTGACAACTGGATGAACGGCTGGACCAACTTCGACCCCCAGAACACAATTTACTAAAGAAAGCAGGTAAATACATAAATGTACGTCCGGCGCGGGAGATAAATTCCGTGCCGGATTTATTTTCCATTGCCATCAGCAATTCAGGATGTCTGCGAAATCGGGTTCTACCTTTGTCCCGAGATTGCAGACACAACAATATGAAAAGATTATTTATGCAGGATGCTGTCCTTGTAGGCTATATCTCGAAAGCCGGTCAGTCGGACGCTGGTTCTATGTGAGTGGTGGCGTGCACCGACATCCCCGGCAATGCCTCCTGAATATTTTTTTCAGCAAGTGTTGCTATGTTGTGTGCGTCACGCACGTTCATCATCGCGTCAACCTTTATATGCACCTCCACATAGGCATCGTTTCCGCTCTTGAAAGTCCGCAGCCGGTGCCATGCCTTTACGCCCGGAGTGTCTGACACGGCCTTTTCTATTCTTTTGCATTCGTCCTGCGACAGCGACTTTCCGAGCATTTCACCGAGGGCCGGGTAGAGCATCCTGACGCTGACCACGCCGATGAAAACCGAAACCACAAGAGCCGCAACGGGGTCGAGCACCCTCCACTTATCTCCAAGAAATATGGCTCCCCCGACACCAAACAGAGTAGCCACTGAAGAAAATGCGTCGCTGCGGTGATGCCATGCGTTAGCCTTTACGGCATCGCTGTGTATCCTGTTCCCCACTCTCATCGTATAGTGGAAAAGCCACTCTTTCAGAACGATAGAGACTCCTATGATTATCAGAGCCGCCGTGGCGGGTCGGGGTATCTCACCGCCGCCACATACAAGAATAATCCTTCCGATGCTGTCTATCAGTATGCCTGCGGCCACGGCCAGAAGTCCCAGCGACAACAAAACCGTGGCAAGCGCCTCATAACGTCCGTGCCCGAACTGATGGCCGGAGTCAGGGTTCTTGTGTGCCACACCCACCATGATGATGACAACTATGTCGCTGAGGAAATCAGAAAATGAATGAATGCCGTCGGCCACAAGTGCCGCACTTCGCCCAAAAATTCCTCCGAGCACCTTCGCCAGCCCGAGAACAGCATTTATCCAGAATCCCACCCACGTGACATTACGGGCCTCGCGCACCACTTCACGGCCATTCTCATTGATGTCCGCGTGTGGTTTCTTATTCTGATTAACGCTTATTTTCATTATAAAATCATCTTTACGGGCAGCATCGCTTTGTCAGCAGGCGTGCTGCGTCTACCGGTCCTGAACAAGAGCCGCCCCGAAAGTACGGAATAGGTGATAATTAAGCAAAAATGTAGCCTGAATATTTTACTGAGACCCATTCTTTTTTGCCAAGCCGCATGAAATCTCATGTTTTTATCGTAAATTTGTGCAGAACTACATCATAATGTCTGAATTATCCATCAACATATTAGGATGCGGCTCCGCCACTCCCTCTCTGCGCCATCTGCCGTCATCGCAGGTGGTCAGCTACCGCGACCGCCTGATGATGATTGACTGCGGCGAGGGCGCACAGCTCGGTATGCGCCGCATGAAACTAAAATATTCACGTCTTACCGACATATTCATATCGCACCTGCACGGCGACCACTGCCTCGGCCTGCCCGGACTGCTCTCCACTCTTGCCCTGCATCAGACGGGCGGCACAGTGACGGTTCACACCTTTGCCGACGGGGCCGAAGTGCTTAAGCGCGTAACCGACTTCTTCTGCCGCGAGCGCAGCTATGACCTCCGCTTCAATGTCATAACGCCCGAATCAGGCATCATCTGCGACGGGGGCAGCTTTACGGTCGAGACATTTCCGCTCTATCACCGTGTGCCCTGCACCGGATTCATTTTCCGAGAAAAGCCGAAGTTGCGTCATCTCAATCGGGAAATGGTTGATTTTTTCAACGTTCCGGTCAGCCGCCGACACGCCCTCAAGCTCGGCGAAGATTTTGTGACCGACGACGGACGTGTCATTCCCAATGAGCGGCTCACCACACCAGCCGCCCCCTCACTGAGCTATGCCTACTGCTCCGACACGCTTTACAATCCGCAGGTTGCCGAGGCCGTCAGAGGAGTTGACGTGATTTATCACGAGGCCACCTATGCCGACGACTGTGCCGATAAAGCACATCAAAGGGGTCACTCCACCGCTTCAGAAGCGGCGCGAATAGCAAGAGACGCCGGAGCCGGACAACTGATATTAGGTCATTTCTCGAAGAGCTATCTCAATGAGGATATGCACCTGAAAGAGGCAAGAGCAATTTTTGAAAATACAATTTTGGCCAACGAGGGCCTCCGCATCGACCTGCTATGACTCCGGAAGAACAGCTGAAGGAAGACGAGCGCTATATGAGCGAAGCATTGAAAGAGGCTCGTGCGGCACTGGCTGAAGATGAAATTCCCATAGGAGCCGTAGTGGTTTGCGACGGGAGGATAATAGGACGCGGCCGCAATATGACCGAACGCCTGTCTGACGTTACCGCCCACGCCGAAATGATTGCCCTGACGGCTGCCGCCAACACGCTCGGAGGCAAGTATTTGGAAAACGCCACGCTTTACGTCACCGTAGAGCCGTGCCTGATGTGTGCCGGAGCAATAGGATGGAGCCAGTGCCGCCGCATAGTCTACGGCGCAGGCGATTCACGCCGCGGATATACCACCTTCACCACCTCTCCCCCTTTCCACGCCAAAGCGAGCGTCACATCCGGCATTCTTGCCGATGAAGCGGCTCAACTGATGAAGAATTTCTTCAAATCAAAACGTTAGATTAAAAAGGATTATGTCACTTATAGAGGAATTTGCAAAGAACAAAATACTCGTGCTTGACGGTGCCATGGGCACGATGATTCAGGCTCTCGGGCTATCCGAGTCAGATTTTCGCGGCACACGGTTTGCCGCCCACGACAAAAACCTCGCCGGATGCAACGACCTTCTCTGCCTGACGCGTCCGGAGGACATCAGTGGCATCCACCGCCGATATCTGGAGGCCGGAGCCGACATCATCGAAACCAACTCATTCAATTCCAACGCCATATCGTTGGCCGACTACGGGCTTGAATCACTTGCCCGCGAGCTGAGCCGCGAAGCAGCCCGCATTGCCCGGCGCACCGCCGACGCATACACAGCCTCAACAGGCCGCAAGGTGTTTGTAGCCGGCAGCATCGGTCCGACCAACAAATCGCTTACAATGGCCGTGTCTCTGGGAGACACCGTGACATGGGATGAGATGACGACCGCTTACCGTGACCAAATAGCCGGTCTGATTGAAGGCGGTGTCGACCTGCTGCTCATCGAAACAATCTTCGATACACTCAACGCCAAATCCGCCATTTTTGCCGCCGAATCACTGTTTGAAGAGACCGGCCGCAAGATTCCGGTAATCCTTTCAGTCACTCTGACCGAGAGCGGTCGCACTCTTTCCGGCCAGACCCTTGAGGCATTCGTGGCATCCACCGCCCACTGCCGCCCGTTTGCCGTGGGCCTGAACTGCGGATTCGGCCCCGAAGGCATGAAGGAATACGTAGCACAGCTTCAGCCGCTTGTGGAGCGAGTGTCAGTCTACGCCAACGCCGGACTTCCCGACAAGTTGGGACGCTACACCGAGACACCGCAGATGATGGCGGAAGCCATTGAGCCAATGCTGGCGTCGGGACAGCTCAACATCGTTGGCGGCTGCTGCGGAACGACACCAGACCACATCCGCCTTCTCGCCGAGTGTGCGGCCCGCTATGCACCACGAGCCGTAGCCAAACTACCGACTGAGCTAATACTGGCCGGACTGGAAACACTGGAAGTGTCGCCCCGGAGCAACTTCATCAACATAGGCGAACGGTGCAACGTGGCCGGAAGCCGCAAATTTCTGCGTCTCATTAGCGAAGGCAACATGGAGGAAGCCGTGGAGACCGCACGCACGCAGGTAAACAACGGCGCACAGATTGTCGATGTCAACATGGACGACGGTATGCTCGACAGCCGCGACTGTATGAGCCGCTTCATAAGTCTGACACAGGTCGACCCCGAGGTGGCCCGCGTGCCGCTGATGGTCGATTCGTCCGATTTCTCTGTGATAGAAGCCGGACTGCAGCGCATACAGGGCAAACCGATTGTCAACTCCATCAGCCTAAAGGAAGGCGAGGAGAAATTCATAGCCAAAGCGCGCGCCATCAAGCGCTACGGAGCGGCAATAGTAGTCATGGCATTCGATGAGGATGGGCAGGCAGTGACATTCGAGAGGAAAACCGAGATTTGCAGCCGCTCCTACAGAATCCTCACCGAGCAATGCGGCATAGCACCAACCGACATCATATTCGACCCCAACATACTCGCCGTGGCGACCGGCATAGCCGAGCACTCGCGCTACGCCCTCGACTTCCTGAAAGCAATCGACTGGATAAAGGCCAATCTCCCCGGAGCCAAAATCAGCGGAGGCCTCAGCAATCTCTCATTCTCGTTCAGAGGCAACGAGCCGGTGCGCCGCGCCATGCACTCGCTGTTCCTGAGCCTTGCCATCCCGAAAGGCATGGATATGGCCATAGTCAATGCAGCCGCCCTCCCCTCTCCCGATGAGATTCCGGCCGACCTGACAAAAAGGATTACCGATGTGCTGCTTGACACCTATTCCGGCGCCGCCGACAGCCTCGTAGAAGCCGCCATTGTCATAATGGAGCAGAAAGACAAGTCTGCCGGAAACACTGCGAAAGATGCCGACGTACAACAGGGCACACCCGCCGAACAGCTCACTGCCCTTGTCGCAAAAGGCAAGACTGCCGGACTTGACGAGACTATGGATACGGTTCTTGCCGAAGGCATGAGCCCGGTGGAAGTCATCAACGGGCCACTCATGGACGCCATGAACCGCGTCGGCGAGCTTTTCGGCCAAGGCCGCATATTCCTGCCTCAGGTAGTGAAAGCCGCAGCAGCCATGAAAGCCGCAGTAGACCACATAACACCGCTCATTGAAGCCGATGCCTCAGCTCAGGGCACCATCGCGCGCAGACCACGCATGGTTGTCGCCACTGTAAAAGGCGATGTACACGACATAGGCAAAAACATAGTTAGCGTTATAATGCGCTGCAACGGGTTTGATGTCATAGATTTAGGCACTATGGTGCCCGCCGACAGAATAATTGAGGCCGCCATCGGCAATCAGGCCGATGCAGTGGGCCTGAGCGGGCTAATAACCCCGTCGCTTGAAGAAATGTGTCATGTGGCACGGCTCATGGAGAGCCACGGTCTGAAGACACCTCTTTTTGTTGGCGGAGCCACCACCTCCGATCTTCATACAGCACTGAAAATCGCCCCGCTCTATTCGGGCGCTGTGGTTCATGGCCGCGACGCCGCCCAGATGCCGGGACTTGTCAGGAGTTTCACCGACCCGCTGACGGCACAGAAGTCGGCCAAAGAACTCAACGACCGCTATCAGACTTTACGCGACAAAAACACTCCTCCGGAGCTGCTACCTTACGATGAAGCCTGCAATATGCGGTTCCGACCTGACTTCTCCGGATTCGTCAACCCTATGACGGAAGGAGTCAGCGAGGGTGAGATTCCCGTTTCCCGGCTCATCCCGCTCATCAATTTCAGGGCATTCCTTGCGGCATGGCACATTGACGCATCTTTGGCATCTGCTATCGATGTCATTAAATCGCCCGACACCACTGAACAATGGATTCAGTCGCTTCCGGCCGACAGACGCGAGAAAGGACGGCAAGCGCTGTCGCTACTTCACGATGCCATTGACATCCTGAAATCGCTTCAGGCCGACGGCTATAGTGCGCGTTACCGCATCACCGTCATTCCAGCAGCGTCCGCCGAAGGCTCAATCATGCTCAAACACAACGGAAAGACACTGCGCCTGCCGATTCTCCGCCGCCAGCTTAAGCCCGCGGACGCCAACGGCCTTTGCCTGTCGCTCAGCGACTTCATCAAACCGTTCGACCCTGACGGAACATTCGGAGACCTCGTCGGAGTGTTTGCCGTAACTACCGGGCAAAAGTTGCAGCAGCGCATCGACGAGCTGCACTCGCAGGGGAAAGAGTATGAATCGCTCGTTCTGCGCAGCATCACCGACCGCCTTGCCGAGGCAGCCACTGAATTTATTCACAGCCATACCGTTAATACCGGCATCCGCCCGGCTGTAGGCTATCCCTCACTGCCCGACCAGTCGCTTGCCTTCATACTCGACAGCATTGCGCAAAGCGACCATATCGGGATGAAAATCACAGAAACCGGCGCTCTCTATCCCGCCGCCTCGACGCTCGGGCTTTTCATTTCGCTTCCCGAATCGCACTATTTCGTGCTCGGCCCCATTGGTGGTGACCAGCGTGAGATTTATCTCACCGGCCATCCCCTACGCGGAACCATGCACAACCTTGAGCGCTTTCTGCGCTAAAACTACACCCATGCTTATTCTTACAAAACTCAATATATTTAAAAATCTACGTCTTGCCACCCTCGCGGCCTTTCTGCTGACAGTGGCCGCCGCATATGGCGCCTGTCCTGTGACCGGGCCTATGAGCGGTCAGGCGCCCGACGGGCTTGACAACCGCATCATAGCCCTCTGGCCAAGCCACGGCAACTACTATAACAACGAGAAGGGCGAATGGATGTGGCAGCGTGCGCATCTGTTGCAGACCATCGAAGACCTCTTTTCATCGAGCTATGTTGTCGACCTCCTCGCACCCATGCTTGAAAACGCAGGCGCATACGTCATGATGCCGCGCGAGCGCGACACCAACCTCACGGAAATAATTGTCGATGCCGACTCTCCCGCCACACCCGGCTATGCCGAAACCTCCGGCTCACGGAAATGGGCCGACTCTACGAGAGGCTATGCCTACACCTCCGACACTATCCCCGAAGGACTTAACCCGATGGAGCAGGGAAAGAGTCGCATAGTCAGGGCCACAGATAACGCCTCGGCAGAGTCAACAGCCTCATGGAGCGCGGTGATTCCGAAAGACGGCGTCTATAACATCTACGTCAGCTACCCCTCGACCGCCGAGAGTAGCACGGCCGCGAAATACACCGTCAGCTCGCTGCGCGGCGACGAGACATTCACCGTCGACCAAACCATGGGCGGAGGTGTCTGGATGCGTCTAGGCGAATTTCCGCTTAAGGCATCCGACAGTCCGCAGACCATTGTCAGACTCTCGAACGTAGCCACGGGGAAAAACATAGGGAAAACCGTCGGAGCCGATGCAGTCCGCATAGGTGGCGGCATGGGCAACGTCAGCCGTGAAGGCACAGTCAGCGGTCGTCCGCGCTGGGCCGAGGCCTCACGCTATTACCTCCAATATTGCGGCTTCCCCGAATCGGTCTACGCCTGCTCCGACACCAAAAAGGACTACACCGACGACTTCGGCTCGCGCCCCCGCTGGGTCAACTATCTTGCCGGCGGCTCCGCGCGCGCTCCACGCGAAAAAGGTCTCAACATTCCCGTTGACATCTCGATAGCCTTGCACACCGACGCCGGAATAACGCCCGACTCCACAACAATCGGCACGCTCGGCATATATTCGTCGGACGGCGGAAGCCGTTTGGGCGACGGACGACGGCGGCGCACCACCTGCCGCGCGCTCACTGAAGCCGTGGTCAACAGCATAGTTGACGACATCCGCGCGCTCTACGATTCCGATTGGACCAAGCGCAAGATTCGCGACCGCAAATATGCCGAAGCTAGAATACCGCTCGTACCCTCAACCCTCATTGAAGCCCTATCCCACCAGAATCTCGCCGATATGAGGCTTGCACAGGACCCGCGCTTCCGCTTTGACCTCGCTCGTGCCATCTATAAAGGCATTGCCCGCTACCTCGCTCCCGCAGGGAAAAAGCCGACAATCCAACCGCTGCCGGTGCGCTCCATGCGCATTGACCATGCCGGCGCTGAATCATACATCCTGTCATGGAAACCGACTGCCGACCCGCTTGAGCCGTCGGCTGCTCCTGCGTCATACATAGTGGAACAGCGATTGCCGGGCGGAACCTTCCTGCCGATTAAGGAAACCTCATCTTGCGAGTATTCATTTACCCCTGAACAGGGTGTTCCCACTGATTTACGCGTCATAGCATCCAACTCCGGAGGCCGGTCAATGCCGTCGGAAGTGCTTTCAGTGTGCAGTTTCAACAACAGCAATCCCGAAGTGTTGATAGTCAACGGCTTCACACGTCTTTCGGCCCCCGAATCATTTGACACGGTCGAGGAAGCCGGATTCCTTGATGAAATAGACCGAGGTGTGCCCTACGTGCGCAACATAGGCTACAGCGGAAGCCAGACCGATTTCGACCGCGAAAGCCCGTGGATTGACGACATCGAGCATCCCGGATTCGGCGCCAGCAACTCAAACTACGACTGCATACCCATAGCCGGCAATACCTTCGACTACCCCGCAGTACACGGCAGAGCCATAGCGGCTGCCAAATTTTCCTATATCAGCACCTCGCTCGAAGCCTACACCGACCCTGACAACCGATTTGACGCGCCCATAGTTGACATAATCCTCGGCAAACAGCGCGAAATCACGCCTTTACAGGCCGACCAACCCACCGAGTTCAAGGTTTTCCCCGCCGAGCTTCAGCAACGGCTGAAAGCTCATAAACGCAACGGTGGCAGCATAATGGTTAGCGGTACGCTTGTCGGCACAGACATTTTCCTCAACCCACACTCCAACGACTCCACTCTTCAGGCCGACATCGACTTCGCCTCCGACATACTCAATCTTGAAATAGAGCGGCAGTTCGCGGCCGAATCAGGCGCGCTGACACTCCTCCCCCTGTGGAGCAACTCCTACACCACGCGCAACACATCCTTCTCCATTAAGCCGAACGAGCAGTGCTACGCCACCGACTCGCCCGATGCTATCAGCTCATCATTTGCAGGCGCCATACCGCTGCTGCGCTTTGCCGACAGCAATTTCGGAGCCGGCTACATAGCACCCTTCGGAGACAATGCTACAGCTGTTCTGAGCGTACCGTTTGAAAGCATCCTTGACGCCAACGCACGCTCCTCGCTGATGAAGTCGATGCTGCTGATTCTCTCAACAGTGCGACTGCCGATGTCGGAGGACTCTCACCCGTCAATCATACCTTACGGCACGCTTTACCCGGTAGAGCAACCGCTAACCAACGTCAACCAATACAATCTCATACCGGAATGACAACATTCAACCTCGTTACAACCGCCCTAAGCCCTGAATTTCTCCGCCTCATAGCTGAAGCATTCGCTATCAGCGGAGTAAAGCCGAATATAGTGACCGCCGGCCCTGAAAATGGCTCGATTCACTCCACAACAACATGGAAAGAGATTTCAGGCAGTCTTACCGAACCGCTGACCTTCGTCTACACATCCGACCATCTTCCTCAAAGCGGCTATCATGGCTTCAGGCGCATGATTCAGATAGCCTCTCAAACAGGCGCCCCGATGGTCTACAGCGACTACCGGACGACGAAATCCGATGGCACCATTCAGAACAATCCAACCATCGACTATCAAAGCGGCAGTGTCCGCGACGACTTCAGTTTCGGACCGCTCACGCTATGGAACACCGACACACTGAAGAAGGCCGTGGCAGCGGCTCCTGCGCTTGACTATGCCGCACTCTACGATTTCCGGCTCAGAATATCAGAGCAGGCTGCCCCGCTGCATATTTCCGAATATCTCTACACCACCGTCGAAACCGACTTCCGCAAGTCAGGCGACAGACAGTTTGACTACGTCGACCCGCGCAACCGCTCGCGACAGATTGAAATGGAGCGCGTATTCACTGATTACATCAAGAGAATCGGCGCCGCCGTCAACCCGTCAGACTATATTCCGCTCCCCCCTGCCACCCGAGTATCCGCCTCAGTCATCATTCCCGTGCGCAACCGCGTGCGCACCATAGCCGATGCCGTAAAAAGCGCACTGACGCAAAAATGCAGTTTCCCGTTCAATGTCATTGTCGTTGACAACCACAGCACCGACGGCACTTCAGAACTGCTCGGAGAACTGACGGCCGAGAATCCGCACCTCGTGGTTCTCACCCCGGAGCGCACGGATTTAGGAATAGGAGGCTGTTGGAACTACGCCATCGACAGCAATGCCTGCAACGAATTCTGCGTACAGCTCGACAGCGATGACCTCTACAGCTCCGACGGCACACTTCAAACCGTAGTCGACTGTTTTCTGCGTGAAAACGCAGCCATGGTGATAGGCAGTTACCGGCTCACCGACTTCAAGCTCAACCCGCTCCCTCCCGGCGTAATCGACCACCGCGAATGGACCGACTCCAACGGTCCTAACAACGCCCTGCGCATCAACGGACTCGGAGCGCCGCGCGCCTTCCGGCGCGACATAGCGCGGACAATAGGCTTCCCCAACACATCTTACGGCGAGGACTACGCCATGGGGCTCGCTGTCAGCCGACTTCACAAGATTGCCCGCATTTATGACGTGCTCTACTTGTGCCGCCGGTGGGAAGGTAACTCTGACGCCGACCTTGACATTGAACGCCAGAACGCTAACAATGCTTACAAAGACCGTATTCGCACATGGGAAATAGAAGCCCGCAAAAAACTCTGTCACAAATGAGCGCCACGCTGTCAGCCTTCCTGAAATCGCAGCTTGACCAATGGCCTGAAGCCGCCGCGCGTTTCAGAAGTCTTGAGTCGGTCCTGACCAAAACAGTCGATGTTGACGGTTTTCGCGTGAAAGTGCAGTTCAACCCGGCTCGCAAGGGCTCAACGGCGGCTAAAGTCGATGCCGCGTCAATTGCGGCGCGCCCATGTTTTCTGTGCGAAGCCAACCGTCCGCAGCAGCAGTTCGCACATGATGCCGGCGACGGTCTGCAGCTTCTGGTCAATCCGTTTCCTATTTTCAGTCAGCACTTTACCCTGCCCGCCTCCGGCCACGTTCCTCAGGTTTTGGGCGGGCGCATCAGTCAACTGCTGAGACTTGCGGCAGAATATCCCGGAATGGCGGTATTTTACAACGGAGCGAAATGCGGCGCCTCTGCTCCCGACCATTTTCACTTCCAGATGGTCAGTGCGGCCGAACTCCCAATATTCAGTTCCGATTGCGGGCAGCCTCTCTACGGCATAATAAGCATTGACACCGAGCCTGACGACTGCAGTGCTATAGATGCGGTCATCAACCGCCTGCCCGCGCTCCCCGGCGAAGAGGAGCCACGCATCAACGTGATAGCCACCGCTATGGCCAACGGCAAGATTCGCGTCATCATCATACCGCGCCGTCACCACCGCCCCGACTTCTACGGCACCGGCGACGGGCAAATGCTTCTGAGCCCCGCCTCGATAGACCTTGCCGGAGTCATCATCACCACACGGCGCGAGGATTTCGACCGCACAGACGCCAACGTCCTGCGCTCACTATACAGGCAGACCTGCCGGAGCCGCGAGTTTGCGGAGTATTACTCCACAGAGTCACCCACCAGGCTAAAAGTGGGAATAGTCACCGGAAAGGAAGTCACAGTTGATTTTGGAGACGAAGGCTACTCACTCAGAGGAAGACACCGGTTCACGGTGTCGCACGGGGCTGTTCTGGCCGACGGATTACCCTGTGCCGACACATTCTTCGAGCCTAAAAACCGCAAAGCCTGCTTCACGGTAATTGATGCCATCATCGGCATCGGTTTCCACTGGGAACGGCGGGAAGACCAACTGTTCAACGGAGCCATTGAAATAAAGTCGGACAACAATAACAATGTGGTGGTAATCAACCACATTGACATTGAAGAATATCTCAAAAGCGTGATTTCATCCGAGATGAAAGCCACAGCCTCAGAGGCGCTTCTACGCGCTCACGCCGTGATTTCACGCAGCTGGGTTAAGGCTCAAACCGTAAGCCGCAATCAGCCGAGCAAACCTCTCCGGTCAGCCGTTGTCAGCAGACTCATCAGATGGTATGACCGCGAGAACCACACTCTATTCGATGTGTGCGCCGACGACCACTGTCAGCGCTATCAAGGCCTCGGGAGGCGCACATCGGAAAGCGTGGCCGACGCTGTCGACGACACCTGTGGAATGGTTCTCACCTTTGGCGGAGAGCTATGCGACGCGCGCTTCTCAAAATGCTGCGGAGGCATAATGGAACGCTTTTCAAGCTGCTGGGCCGACACCGACTTCTCCTACCTGCAACCATTACGCGACACGCCTGACGCCGCCCCGTCCGATGTCAGCGCCGAAGACGAAGCCTGCAGATGGATTGAATCAGAGCCCGAAGCTTTCTGCAATACCACAGACCGGACCATCCTCTCGCAGGTGCTCAATGCCTACGACACCGAAGACCTTGGATTCTACCGCTGGGAAACAACACTGACCGGAGCCGAAGCCACCCGACTTTTCCGGGAGAAGGGAGGCCCCGACGTGGGAGATATTGTCAATCTCACTCCGGTGAAACGAGGGCCGTCTGGACGCATCACGCTCCTGAGAGTAACAGGCACCGATGGCACGGCTGAGATAGGGAAAGAGCTTGAAATCAGGCGTCTACTTTCACCATCCCACTTAAAAAGCTCCGCATTCACAATTGAAAGAAGTGAAAATGCCGAGGGCGAAATCACATTCCGCCTGCATGGCGCCGGATGGGGGCACGGCGTAGGGCTGTGCCAAATAGGAGCTGCTGTGATGGGCGCACGCGGCTACAGCTACCGCGAGATTCTCTCGCACTACTATCCCGGCTCCGAACTTACTTTCCGCCCCTGACCGTTGAATAAGAGCCTATTCTACAATAGCATTGAACCGACACATAACACAGAATTGCAATGACCGAAACAATATCAAAATGTAGCATGAAAAGAGCCTGGGCTTGGATTCCCTCGCTCTATTTTGCCGAAGGTATGCCAAACGCCATAGTTGTGACGATTTCCGTTCTGATGTACAAAAATCTGGGCGTATCAAATTCAGAGACGGCGCTTTTCACATCGCTTATTTATCTGGCTTGGGTAATCAAACCTCTCTGGAGTCCGTTCATCGACATTTTTCAGACAAAGCGCAAATGGATTCTGCTGATGCAGCTCCTGTTGGCCTTTTCATGCTTCGGCGTGGCGATTTTCCTAAACACGCCGTGGTATATCGTGGGCACTCTGATAATGTTCACCCTGATGGCGCTTGTGTCGGCCACTCATGACATAGCCGCCGACGGATTCTACATCGTGGCTCTGACAGAACATCAGCAGTCATTCTTCGTGGGCTTCCGCAATGTGTTCTACAAGCTCGCCACCGTGCTTGCCCTACTTGCAGGCACGAAGCTGTCAGGAATGTTTATGAATTCGGGAATGTCGGCATCTACATCGTGGACCTTCGTTATCGGCGGCATCGGCGCAGTGTTCTTTCTGTTTGCCGTTGCTCACTATTTCTCTCTGCCGAAGATAGCCGCCGACCACGGTCAGCCACACGTCAGGGCGGTGGATGTATGGCGCGAGTTCGGACTGACATTCAGCAAGTTTTTCCAGAAAAAAGGAATCGGCATAGCGTTGCTGTTCATACTGCTCTACCGCCTGCCGGAATCGCTGCTGACCAAAATGATAATTCCCTTCTTAGTCGACCCTGTTGCCGATGGAGGCCTGGGGCTGAGTAATGAAACCGTGGGAGTGACCTACGGAGTGTTCGGCACGCTGGCGCTTCTTGCAGGAGGCCTGATTGGCGGCATCACCATTTCGCGCTTCGGCCTTAAGAAAATGCTGCTGCCGATGGCGGCCGCAATGTCGGTGACCTGTCTTACATTCGTACTTCTGAGCATATTGTCAGCCCCTTCGCAGATTCTGATTGATGTGTGCGTGGCAGTCGAACAGTTCGGCTACGGCTTCGGATTCTCCGCCTATATGCTCTATCTGATTTACTTTTCTCGCGGCAAAATGTCAACCGCGCACTACGCCATCTGCACGGGGTTCATGGCCGCCGGACTGATGATTCCCGGTGCCGTGGCCGGCTACATCCAGGAATGGCTGGGCTACACCAACTTCTTCATCCTCACAATCGTTACCTGCGCCGTGACCATTGCCGTCACATTAATGGTAAAAATCGACCCTCACTTTGGGAAGAAAGCAAAATCATAACTATCTTTGTAGCCGGAATGAAAAAAACACTTTCATTAATAATATTGTCGGCTATAGTAGCGCTGACGGTTTCCGCGCAGGTGCGCCCCGGCATTGAGGTGCTTGAAGCCGGAGGCTTCGAACAGCTCAAAGGCAAGAGAGTTGGTCTCATCACCAACCCCACAGGCGTTGACTCGCGTCTGAACGCAACTGTCGACATTCTCGCCAACGCTCCTGAAGTAGAGCTCACGGCGCTGTTCGCCCCCGAACACGGCATCAGAGGCGATGTTGTGGCCGGACAGCGTGTGTCGCAGACCACCGATCCTGCCACAGGACTGCCGGTATACTCTATCTACGGCCGTGTGAAGAGCCCGACAGCCGAAATGCTCCGCAATGTCGATGCCCTCGTCTACGACATTCAGGACAACGGATGCCGCTCGTTCACATTCATTTCCACGATGGGACTGTCAATGGAAGCCGCTGCCAAAGCCGGTAAGGAATTCATCGTACTCGACCGCCCCAACCCGCTCGGCGGCAACCGCGTGGAGGGACCGCTGACCGAACACGACTGCATCTCGTTTGTTAGTCGATACGCCATACCCTACATTTACGGCCTCACGCCCGGCGAACTTGCCCTGTTCCTGAAAGGGGAAAAGCTGATTGAGGGAGCTGACTCTCTGAAGCTCACAGTAGTGCCGATGGAAGGATGGACTCGCGACATGACCTATCGGCAGACCGGCCTCCCATGGATTCTTCCCTCGCCTCACATTCCCTCTGCCGAGACCTGCCTTTACTATCCCGCCTCAGGCATCTTAGGCGAGCTCGACGCCGTCTCGATTGGTGTGGGCTACACCCTGCCGTTCCAAACATTCGCAGCGCCGGAAATCGATGCACCCGAACTTTCACGCAGGCTGAACGCGCTCGGCCTCGACGGCATAAGGTTCCGCCCCATTTACTACACTCCCTTCTACGGCAAATTCAAGGGGCGCAACATAGCCGGCGTTCAAGCCGACATAGACCCTGACACTACCACGCCACTGACACTGGTGCAGTTCTATTTCATGCAGGAGATGCACGCCATGAACCCGTCATTCAAGCCGTTTGCGGCAACCGAAGGCAAGGCGGCCAATCTCAGTATGTTCGATAAGGTGACAGGTTCAAAATCAGTGCGCAGGGAGTTTTCCAAAGCCTATAAAGTCAACGACATAATTGAATTCTGGAACAAAGATTCCGAACCATTTACAACTATTAAACAAATTTATCACCTCTATCGTTAACAGATTATAATGAATCTGCCCGAAACGGGACGAATGAATATAAAAAAACTCAAATTCCATATATTATGATACTTATTGCCGACGGTGGAAGCAGCAGCATCAAGTGGTGCCTCCTTGACAAGACTGAAAAAATAATGGAGTTCTCAACCACCGGCATGAATCCGGTGCTCCTGACTCAGGAAGAGATGGCCCAGCGCATAGCGCGCGAGGTTGCTCCGCTGTTTCAGGTATCGCTCGACCAGATTGACCGCATCTATTATTACGGTGCCGGTTGCTGCGGCGGCGAATATAACCTCGCAGTTGAAAAAGCTCTTAAACAAACATTCAGTACGGCCGTCATTACCGTTGACTCCGATATGGCCGGAGCCGCCAAAGCTCTATGCGGCAATCAGCCCGGCATAGCCTGCATACTCGGCACCGGCTCCAACTCCTGCCTCTACGACGGCGAGAAAATCATTGATTCCGTGTCGCCGCTCGGCTACATCCTCGGCGACGAAGGCAGCGGCGCCGTGCTCGGGCGTATGCTCGTGGGCGATGTATTCAAGAAGCAGCTTCCCGCAGACCTCTGCCTGAAATTCCGCGAGCGCTTCGACCTCGACATCAACAAAGTGCAGCACCGCGTCTACGGCAGCCCGGAAGCCAACCGCTTCCTCGCGTCACTGACACCCTTCCTCGCTGAATACATCGAGGAGCCGGCCATACACCGCCTCGTGCTCAACGCCTTCAAAGCATTCTTCGTCCGCAACGTCGCACATTATATGGCTTACAAGACCCTGCCCGTGAACTTCGTAGGCTCCGTGGCATTCAATTTCCGCGATGTTCTCGGAGAAGCCGCCGCCGCCATCGACTGCAACATCGGCAAGGTCATCCAATCGCCGCTCGAAGGACTCATCTCCTACCATCTGCGCACCTGCTAATTTCCGGCAACAGCCGCAGTAGCGCCCGGACGTCACTCACGCTTCAACCCGAAATCCACTCATATCACGGACCATTAAAGCCGGCTCTTACTATGGAAGAACCAAACATTGAGCTTATTCTGGTAAGCATTTCAGGCAACGACCGCCCCGGTGTAACGGCCGCCCTGACCGCCATTCTCGCAAACTTCAATGCCGAAATCTTGGACGTCGGTCAGGCCGACATCCATCACACACTCTCACTCGGCATACTCTTCAAGACTTCTTCCGACGTTTCCGGTGAAATTCTCAAACAGCTGCTTTTTAAGGCGTCGGAACAGGGGGTAACCATAAAATTCCAGCCCATCTCCATTCCGGAATATGAAAAATGGGTCAGCCTGCAAGGCAAGAACCGCTGGATTATAACCATTCTAGGCCGAAAACTGACGGCACGCAATCTTGCCATGGTCAGTAGCGTCATTGCAGCCCAGGGGCTCAACATCGACTCAATACAGCGCCTCACAGGGCGTCCGCCTCTCAACGAATCGGAAATCTCCAAAGCCAAATCGTGCATCGAATTCTCTGTCAGGGGCACACCGGACAACCACAGCCGTATGCAGCAGGAGTTCATGCAGATAGCATCAACCGAAGGATTCGACATTTCAATGCAGGAAGACACCATCTACCGCCGCTGCCGACGTCTCGTATGCTTCGATATGGACTCCACGCTGATTGAAACGGAGGTAATCGACGAACTTGCCGACCGCGCAGGCGTGGGCGCCCAAGTACGCGCCATCACTGAAAGCGCCATGCGCGGCGAGATTGATTTCCGCGAAAGCTTCGCGCGCCGCGTAAGTCTGCTCAAAGGTCTCGATGAAAGCGTCATGCACGACATAGCAGTCAATCTACCTGTCACCGAAGGCGTTGACCGCATGATGAAAGTGCTTAAACGCGCAGGCTTTAAGACAGCCATTCTCTCGGGCGGATTCACCTACTTCGGCAAATACCTTAAGGAAAAATACGGGTTCGACTACGTCTACGCCAATGAGCTTGAAATTGTCGACGGCAAGCTCACCGGCCGCTATCTCGGCGAGATTGTCGATGGCAAGCGCAAAGCGGAACTGCTACGTCTCATAGCACAGGTCGAAAATGTCGACATCCAGCAGACCATAGCGGTTGGCGACGGAGCAAACGACCTCCCGATGCTCGCCACGGCAGGACTCGGAATAGCATTCCACGCAAAACCGAAAGTGAAACAGACAGCCGAACAGTCAATTTCTACCATCGGCCTCGACGGTGTGCTCTATTTCATAGGATTCAAGGACTCCTTTATTTCTGCCTGAGCCAACGCGTCCAAAGCACGGTCTGAAGAATGCCTCTTGAGGCGAGATAGAGGATGAAGGCAAGCCATAGAGCATGATTGCCCATGACCGGACTCAATGCAAAAAATGTCGCGAAAAACACCGCGGCCGACACCGCCATAGACAATAGCATCCGGCGCGTCATAGTGGCTCCGATGAAAATTCCGTCCCAAAGAAAAGCCGAGAAGCCGGCAAAAGGCACGCTCACAGCCCACCAGCTGAACTCTTTCGCGGTCTCGGTGACACCCTCGTTGTCGCTTAGGAGATTAAGAAGAAGGTCGCCGGCAAAGAAATATATGAGCGTGAAGGCAAGGCCTATGGCCGTCCCGATTCTGAACACTCCGCCGACAACTGCCCTCAGGCGGCGGTAATCGCGCGCACCGACAGCGCTTCCGGCCAAAGCCTCGCCGGCATAGCTCACTCCATCCATTATATATGAAACGAGAAGGAAAAACTGCATCAGCAGAGCATTGGCGGCGAGTATCATGTCGCCCTGCCTGGCTCCGGCCGATGTAAACCAAACCGTGACAGCCACAAGACAGAGCGTTCGCAAGAAGATATCGAAATTGAGCGAAAAAAAGCGTTTAAGCTCGCGGGCTGCAAGCAAAGTCCTGAAGCCCACTTTTACGAAATCCATTCTGCAAGCCATGGCCATGCCGAAAATGCAACCGGCCCACTGTGCCGTGAGAGTTCCGAGCGCAACCCCGTCGATGCCCATGCCGAACACATAGACGAACACCAGACTGGCAGCGATATTCACTACATTGATGACAATTGACATCCACAATGCACGCTGCGTCGACTGACATCCCACAAACCACCCGTTTAGGGCATAGGTGGCGAGAAACGCAGGCGCGCCCCAGATAAGGATTTCAAAATAACGGGCTGCAAGTATGGCAGTACCCTCCTCGGGAGCCATGACGCGGAGGAGCCGGCCGCACAGAAACGGCGACAGTGCAATCAGCAGAATTCCGCAGGCCGCCGCCACCAATACAGCCCTGCTGAAGGCAGCCGACATTCCGTGGCGGTCATGTCGTCCGAAAGCCTGCGCCACCAGACCTCCTGTGCCCATTCTCAGAAATGCGAACATCCAGTAAAGCATCGAAAACATAGTGCCCCCGAGGGCAATCGCCCCTATGCAGGCCGCATTGCCCATGTGGCCGACGATGGCCATATCCACGAGTCCCAACAGCGGTGCCGTGATGTTGGCCGCTACTGAGGGAAGTGCTATTGAAAGTATTGACCGTGTAAGTTGCTTCATCTCTGACTGAATTTCCGCTATATGCTTTCCGGCAGGCTCCGGCAGCCAATTAAAGAAGGTGTGTCATAATAGGCCATCTGCATCGTTGCTGTGGGAATTCGGCCTCGGTCTCATCCTCAGCGCCTTGCATCTGACCCTTTCATACAAACCTTAAGAGGCTGCGCCAAAATTTGCATTTTGACACAGCCTCTTTTATCTGATTGCTTCTGACGCGATTAGCCCGGAATGATTGCTTCGCTGGGGCAAACTTCAGCGCATGAGCCACATTCGATGCACTTGTCGGGATCGATGTGATAGATATCGCCTTCAGAAATAGCTTCAACGGGACAAACGGGGAGGCAAGTTCCGCAAGCAACGCATTTGTCAGTAATAACGTATGCCATGATAGATAAGAAGTTAAAAAATTATACTATATTTTTACTTAGGTTATGTTCTCGTCAGAAGCCCGACCGTTTGATTGCCGCCGGCACAGGCTGTGTTTTCGGTTTATAAATGCAAATTTAAGCGATTTTCATCTTTCAACAAATTTCTCGGACTAAAAAAACACGTCCGGTCCGCTATTTAGAATCAGTATTATTAAGATGCGATTCTGCAATTTCGCCTTTAGAGCCGTCCTCCATCCCTTCGCACGCTGCCGCTGCCATTAACCTTGCGGGTAATCAGGCTGGGTGAAATTTAGGGCATTAACAGCCATTTACAGCAAATAAAAGCTTCATTATAGAAAATGTTGTCAAATTCATCGGTACAGCATAAAAAGGGGGCAGCGTCAAAATTTTGCATTTTGACACTGCCTCCCCTAAGATTTCTGAATGTCGGTGACGCGTCCTAAACGCCCCGGTTTATTCCCACTCGATTGTGGCCGGTGGCTTTGAGGAGACATCGTAGCAAACGCGGTTGACGCCTCGCACATGATTGATGATGTCGTTCGACACCTTGGCAAGGAATTCGTATGGCAGATGCGCCCAGTCGGCAGTCATTGCGTCGGTCGATGTCACGGCACGGAGTGCCACTGCACGCTCGTAGGTGCGTTCATCGCCCATCACTCCCACGCTCTGCACTGGAAGAAGAATCGCGCCGGCCTGCCATACGGAATCATACAGCCCGGCATCGCGGAGACCCTGAATGAATATGTGGTCGGCCTCCTGGAGTATGGATACTTTTTCGGGGGTGATGTCACCGAGTATTCTCACGGCCAGACCGGGTCCGGGGAAAGGATGACGGCGTATGAGATGCTCCGGCATTCCGAGTTCACGGCCCACAGCCCTTACTTCGTCCTTAAACAGCAGCCTGAGCGGCTCGCAGAGTTTCAGGTTCATCTTTTCCGGCAGGCCGCCCACATTGTGGTGGCTCTTGATGGTGGTGCCGGTTATTGAGAGTGACTCTATGCAGTCGGGGTAGATTGTGCCCTGTGCGAGCCATTTTACATCTGTAATCTTATGGGCTTCTTCATCGAAAACGTCGATGAAGCCCTTGCCGATGATTTTGCGCTTGCGCTCCGGGTCGGTGACGCCGGCAAGCTCGCTGAAGAATTTCTTCGAAGCATCAACGCCTATCACGTTAAGGCCAAGACACTTATAATCATTCAGCACGTCGCGGAACTCGTTTTTGCGCAACATTCCGTGGTCAACGAATATGCAGGTGAGATTCTTTCCGATTGCGCGGTTGAGAAGAACGGCTGCCACCGACGAATCAACGCCGCCGCTGAGGCCGAGCACAACCTTGTCATCGCCAAGCTGCTCACGCAATTTGCTGACAGTGGTTTCTATAAATGAAGCCGCGCTCCAGTCCTGACGGGAGCCGCAGATGTCTACCACAAAGTTGCGGAGCAATTGCTTGCCGTCGGCCGTATGATAGACCTCGGGATGAAACTGCACGCCCCATGTAGGCTCATTGTTGATGTGATAGGCTGCCACCTTCACTTTGTCAGTGGAGGCAATGACCGAGAAATCCGACGGAACCGAGGTGATGGTGTCGCCGTGACTCATCCAGACGGTCGTACCGGGCTCGATGTCGTTGAACAGCGGTGTAGAGTGGTCGATTTTCGTCAGAATGGCACGTCCGTACTCGCGTGATGCCGCCGGCTCGACAGTGCCGCCGTTTGTGTAGGCTATGAACTGCGCGCCGTAGCAGATGCCGAGTATAGGCAGACGCCCGCGTATCTTCGACAGGTCAGCCTTGAAAGCCTTCTCATCGTAAACAGAGAAGGGGGAGCCTGACAGAATCACGCCTATCACCGACTTGTCGTCGTGGGGAAACTTGTTGTAGGGCACGATTTCGCAGTAGGTGTTAAGCTCGCGCACGCGGCGCCCGATGAGCTGTGTGGTCTGCGAACCGAAGTCCAGAATTATGATTTTTTCCTGCATCGTAAAATGTAGTTTTTATTCCTTCCGCAAAGTTAATACTTTTCCGTACATTTTTGGGAGTGTTCGATAATATTTGTTAGGAACCGCTTCGGTAATCTTTGTTTAGTGACGCCCGCAAAGACCCTACTTTTCAGGTAGTCCGCGCACGCGGCCGGGATTTGACGCCACAAAGTCCTTCCATGATTTGGAGCTGTGTGTCGCAATGGGTTTCGACGATTCGTAGAAATGGCAGAGAGCGACAGCAAGAGCGTCGGTGGAGTCGAGCTGTGGCATCAAATTCTCCTCCTTAATCGACAATACGCGCTTGAGCATTTCGCGCACTTGCTCTTTCGAGGCTCCGCCGTTGCCGGTTATGGCCATCTTGATTTTTCGCGGCTCGTATTCCGTAATCGGCACGTCACGCGACAGAGCGGCGGCCATGGCCACGCCCTGTGCTCTGCCCAGTTTCAGCATTGACTGCACGTTCACGCCGAAGAAAGGGGCCTCGATGGCCATTTCGTCAGGCAGATAGCTCTCCACGAGCCCCTGTACGCGCTCAAAAATCTTGCGCAGACGCAGATAGTGGCTTTCGAAGCGGTTGAGCTGAATCACTCCGAGGGCTATCATGGCCGGTTTTTTCCCTTTGACGCCGAGAATGCCGTAGCCCATCACGTTGGTGCCGGGGTCAATTCCGATGATTATGCGGTCCCAGTCGCGCAAGGATTTGTCGGGTTCTTCGGTCATAGTACCTCCATCGGGGTTGTGAAATAAACAAGACGTTCGCCGTAGTTCTGCGTAAGCCGGCGGAAGAATGTGCCCCCTTCCCCCTCAAGCCACGCCATTGCGGATTCGGGGTCGTTGGCGGTCATCTGGAGCGAATAAGCCCTGAGCGAAGGGTCTATCTCAAGCATTATTCTGAGGAACTGTGGTTCGCCGAAAAGGCCTGAACGGCGCACTGCGGGGATAAGTTCATCCCTGATGGCGTTCACCACTTCTTCTGAAATCGGTTCGTGAATATGAAACGAGGTGTTTATCAAATACATAGTTGCCGAAATTTCATTTTGTAAAATTCTTTTCTTCCTTCCGACGGCGCAAAAACCGCGGAAGGAAACACAGGTGACGCCACAGTGTCGGGAAGAAGCCGTAATAATGCGCCATTATCCTGAAACGCTCCTTCAGCGAACGGCGTCGGTTGCGCGTAGTGGCTCCTTCGTAGAGATAGTCAATAAGCACTTCCGGGATATAGACATTGCGGCGCGAATGCTGCAAGCATCTCACACACCAGTCATAATCAGCCGAATAGCGGTAACGCAGGTCATACGGTCCCGCTATGCGATGGTAGGCTATGAATGCCTGATGGCACACCACCATACCGTCCTTGAAGCTGTCGAGCGTAAGTGTCTCCGGAGCCGTCAGATGCCGGGCTCCGAGGCGCCGACTCTCATTGTCAACTATATCGGTCTGACCGTAGACTATACCGGGAAAATCGTCGGCCATAATGGCGTCGGCCACAAGCTGAAGAGTGTCGGGACTGTGGAATGCATCGCCGGCGTTGAGAAATATAAGATACTCGCCGCGAGCGCGGTCCATACCCTTGTTCATAGCATCATAGATGCCTCTGTCAGGCTCGGAAATCAGCACCGTATTACTGATTTCCGCCTTTCGCGCAAGCTCCGCGGTGTCGTCGGTCGAAGCCCCGTCAATCACTATATACTCATAGAGGTTGTACGTCTGCTCCTTTACGCTCTGCAGCGTGCGTTCTATCGTTGCCGAGGCGTTGCGGCAAACGGTAATGATTGAAAAGAGCGGTGCTGATGACGATTCGTTATTCTCCATATATCAATCATTATTTAACTGACATATATACTGACCTTTATTGCGTGTATGGCGTCCGTAAGCAATCGCTCTCTGCGGGCAGACGTGATAACAACGCAGACACATGGCGCACTCCGCCCCCCACTGCGGGCGATGGTCAGACATAGTTATGTTGCCGGTCGGGCACTCACGCGAGCACAATCCGCACCCCACGCAGCCTCCGGTGGCATGAAACGGTTTAGGAGACATTGCAAATCTGTCGAACCACGGTCTTATAACTCCCGATTTAAACCACGCCCAGCTGCCCGTAACAACATCGGTCACCGAAGTCTGCCCTGACACAATGGCCCGAGCTATGTCGCTGATTCTCGCTCTGCAGGCGCTCAGTTTCTTCAGCTCAATCTCCTTAGGGTCGATGTCAAATCCTTTCATAAGCACATAGTTGTTAGGCATCTGCACGCTCCACACCGACTCGCCCTCCGTCCAGCCCTTTTTTCTCAGCAGCTTACGCCACTGACGGGCGGTAAGGCCCACATCGTCGCCACAGGTCAGCACACAATAATGTGTGTACCCCTTGCCGAAAGACTCGTCAAGACGTCTTATGAAATCAACCATAACAGGCGGAAGACCCCAGCTGTAGACGGGCATCACCCACACTATCGGACAGCCGTCAGCGGGCGCGGCCAAAGTCGCCGAGCGGAGCACTTCTCCCCTCACGTTCACCAAGCATCCGTCATGCAGTTCCTGTTGCAGCGTACGCGCCACAAATTCGCTGTTGCCCGTTCCTGAAAAAAAGACTATCATAGTGGCTGCGGAGTTCAGCGAATGGTGACTTGTGTGGCTCCGAATCCGTATTCGCGGAACGAAGCATCCTGCACGTCATGGCCTTTATAGCGGTGGTTAAGCTCTTTGAGAAGCGCGTTGCGGAGCACTCCCTCCCCCTTGCCGTGAATGAACACTATCTTGCACCCGTGATTCTGAAGGTTCTCATCCATCACCCGCCGAAAAGTGTCAATCTGAAGATTCAAAATATCAGCATTTGAGAGACCTTTTATAGTATCCGTCAGCTCGCCTATGTGGAGGTCAACTTCAAGCACGTCGGGCGTTTTCGGCAGCCGTTTGCGCACGGGGCGCGCTGTCTGCCGCTCAGCCTGCTTCTTCTGCGCCATTGCCTCCCTGAGCTTGGCGGCGTCAACAGTTATCTGCCGATTCGGGCGGTCGTCGCGCACGAATTCGAACGCTATCACAGGCTCATCGAAATAGATATTCTCCTTGTAGCAGTGGAATTTATAGAACTTAGTCGTATCGACTTTAAGCTCCACCGATTCGGGAAGTTTCATATCGAAAGGCTTGTCGGCCTTGAAAGCCGTATATTGCAGGCATATTCTGTCCATTTGTTGAATGTCGGCGCTTTCGAGCCTGCACAGAGTCAGCACGATGTTGGGCTCGACTGTTGACGACTTAATCAGGCGCCACTGTTTTTCATCCTCCGCGCGTGCCATCAGTGCAAACGACAGATAATAGTTGGAGTCATTGACAAGCTCCATGGTGTAGGCTGTTTCGGAAAGTGTCCTAATGTTGTCAGCCATGACAGCGGCTACAATGTTGAGTTTCTCTCCTTCCGGAGTTTCCTCCACAGGCAGTTCTTCGGGCTGCGGCTCACGCGGCTGAGCGGCGACCGACTCCTTTGACGGCGCTTTGGCCTGCTGCGACGGCGTTTTCATGCCGAATTCCACCTTTGCCTCCTTAGGCTTAGGGGCATCCTCCGCCGTCATCACCACCACACACTCACGCAGCAGAGCGGGCACTTCAAAGCCGTCGGAATCCTCCACATAGGCCATGTTGCCTTCAATGCGCACTATGCGTCCGCCGCCGGTGCTGTTCAGAAATCTTACTGTATCACCTGTTTTTGCCATATTTTTTCATGTGTTAAAATCTTAATGGAGAAAGTGCGGCTCCGTTGGGTACACGCACTTTTAGCAGCCGTGCCACAGTCGGGGCTATGCGGCGTGCATCGGTCGGCGTTTCGATAACCGTCCTGCTCAGTCCGGGGGCGAGAATGAACGCCGGCGACGTACTTCCACCGGCTCTCTCGGCACCGCTCATAGTGCCGTTGGTCGACACTGTTGTCCAACCGGGAGCCACAGCTATGAAAACATCGCCTGCCGTATCAATGTCAATATTCCGCGCCGGCGGAAACGGAGAATCAGTAGCCGAATTCTGAGTATCGGCCACCTCATTGACCGTCACCGCGTAGGTCACGCCGCTGAGACGCCGCAAAAAGTCAGCTGACTCACGTCGCAACTCGTCGACACTGAGCCCGCGCTCCTTGATAAGGTCATGGTTGAGATAGAACTGTCTGTCGTGATAGCCTGCCACCCAATCGCCGTTGCCGTAAAGCGACATCAGGTTCATCTTCAGCAGCGACACTGCCCTTTCTGGCGAGAATTCACCCGACGGAATCTGCCATTTACTGTCGTCAGGCACGGCCGAGCCACTGCGCGGCGTACCGGCAAGCAGCACAAGCGTGGAGTCCATGCCGGGGCCGTAAGCGTCGATAGCTGTGAACAGTCGTTCAAGGTCGGCGTCAAGGCGTATGTAGGCATCATAAAGCTCGGCTCTCGTATCGGCCTCGCGGGCGAATGGATAGGGCTGAAGCGTATATCCCAGGTTTATCATATCAAGCGGTTCGCGCTTGCCGCAAGCGAATATTTTCAAATATTCAATAGCGAGGTCCGTCACTTCGCGGTTGCCGGGAGCCGATGCCTTAAATGCGGCATAGCGGCGGGGATTGGACCTTGGAAAACTGTAGCTGAACTGGTAGATGCGCTTATACGATGGCAGGTCGGGGAAACTGGAGCCATCGAGAGTCGGGCGCCATGCCAGCGTGTCGAGGCGCTGTGCCAGCGGGTTGCGGTGGTTCAGCGTCTGCATGGGCACGGGCACATCCTTATAGTATGTAGTAGTGGCCCATTTGCCGGTCGTGTCGGAAATCCAGCTACCATTATTGGCCGCATGACCTCCGAGGGCAATCGCCACTCCCGGTTGTGCGGCAAGGGCATAAACACTGCCCAAGCCGGCTGCATCCATGCGCACTTCATCGGCAAGAGTCGACACGCGCAGCGCAACCGGCGAGAAGGTCTCGTCGGTGAAATTGCCAAGTTGCGTGCGGTCGGTAAAAACGGGCAGGCTGCGGCGGTCTGCCTTACTAAAAGCCGTAGCAGCCGGTATGCCGTTTACCGAAGGCGAAGCGCCGGTCATGATTACTGCTGCAGCAGCCGTGGCATCGAGCCTGCTCCCGAAGTCAACGTCGCTGACGGTTACACCGTACTCCATCAGCCGGTTAAATCCGCCTCGGCGCAAATATGGGTGCAAATCCTCAAGACAGTCATAGTCGAGTCCTTCCACCACGATAGCCACTGCTAACGCCGGGCGTTTTGTTGACTCCGCCCGGGCCGCCACCGTCTGCGGCAGCAAAGCGGCCATGAATGCCAAAGTCAGAAGAAGTAGCCTTTTCATTTTCTTGGGAAGCATTTTCGGTTCAGATAAATATATACGCCCGACAGGAGCAAGTCGGCGACTGTCAGAGGGATGAACGCCGCATTAATACTCTGACCGGATATCATAAGTGCTATGTAGAATACCACTACCGCGCAGGTATTTGCCATCATGAGCCAAAACATGAAGCGAACAAAACGCCGTGACCATATCAGAAGCGGCACCACGAGCAAAAGCGGATTGAGCCAGAAGTAGTTGACGTTGGGAGACGTGGCCTCGTGAACAGACACGAAAATCAGAAACGTGAGTATGGCTCCAAGAAGCCCGACAAGCAAGTAGAACAGCGCATACCAAACTTTATAAATACGTCCGCGGCGCACGCTCATCCAGACGACCCGACCTGTAAAAACCAGTATAAGAATCGCGAGCACCATCGGAGAGCCCAACCCCTCCATAGACTCGGATGCCGTCTGAGGCAATATCTGCATGGTTGATTCAACCAGCGGGCGAGTGCTTCCGTCAGCGCTGACTATCACCGCATTGGCAGCCAGACGCTCAAAAAATAGAGGCGCAAACGCCTGCTCACGCAATGTTACAGGGCGGTCAATGCCGCTACCGAGCGCAAAGTCAATAAAAAGCTGATAATACGGGTAATTGCGATGATACCGACGCATTTCGCCACGGAACGTTGTTTCGGCAACATCAAAGTCAACCATGAGCGAGTCGCCGCTGACGGCCAGCGCTTTCTCTATCAGCGCAAGCGGACGCGTAGCGCAGTTGTCAAGCACATAGTTGTATCTGTAAACCCGGTTTTCGGGACGGCAATTCTCCTCAATCAGTCTGAACAGCTCTTCGGCCTGCGCCTCAGTGAGATTGAGTCGCTGGCTCGTTACGCTGCGTCCTTCCATGCGATATTGCATTTCAAACATTCCGTAAGGCTCTATGCCGACCATATAATCGGTCTCTCCCTTCACGAAACGGTAATAGAAGCCGGGGGAATTGAAATCGAAAACGCCCCAGTTGGCCACGGCATCACGCCCGTCGGGCATCTGTATGCGCAACGCCGTGTGGCCTTCGAGCTGAAACACTTCACTGCCCGGACCACACGTCAGTAGCGAGAACTCCGGAGCCTGCGCCTTCAGGGCATCCACTCCTGCTGTTACTGATAAGGTCAGCCACAGTATCCTTAAAAATCTGCAGAAATTCATGATTACAAAGGTAACATTACATTGCAAAAAAAACAAATTACTTCAAAAATCAGAGGTCTTATTATAACTTTGTATTTTAAACCACAACAACGATTATTTACCGGTAAAAAAATCAATCTGCTTTCCGTTAGCACCATCAACCAAACGATATATGCCAAGATTTCTCAAAATTTAAATATTATAAAAACCGAGCTCTCTCTTAAAGCCGTTCAACAATAATTGTGTATCTTTGTAAATCATCTGCAAACCGACAGTTTTCATGAAGATTCGCCATATATTCTCACTGCTGGCACTCGTTGCCATGACCGCCGCATCCGCCGCAACCGTGAACGATGCACGCGAGCAGATTAGAGGCGGTGAGCCTGAGGAAGCGCTCAGACTCCTCGACTCCATAGTGAACGCCCAGCCTCGCAATGCCGATGCTCTGCTGGCGCGCGGCGAGTGCCTTGTAGCCCTCAACCGCGACACCGAGGCCCGCGCAGCTTTCGCCGAAGCCAACAAAAAAGGGAGCAACGACGCCCTTCTCGGCCTGGCCGACATAGCCGTCAGAGAATATCGCACGGATGACGCCGAGGGTTTTCTCGACACTTACCGCGACTACATACGCCGCAACGCACGCCGCAAGCTCACGGATGAGTCGGGCTATATTGACGAGCGCCTTTCGCGCACTCGCTCCATGCTCGACCGTGTAGAAAAAATAGTCGTTGTAGACTCCATCGTGGTCGATACCGAAGACTTTTTCAAAGCCTACCGCCTGTCGCCGCAATGCGGCACGCTCAATTCTCCGGAGTCACTGCCGGAAGGCATGGCATACGCCAATCCCACAGTGGTCTACCGCTCCGAGGACGGGCGCACCATGCTCTGGGCCACCGAGGATACTGTCGGCAATTTCGTGCTCCGCGCTTCCGATCGTCTGACCGGCGACATCTGGGATACCCCTTCGGAAGTTGACGATGCCTTAGGCGCCGGAGCCGATGCCAACTATCCATTTCTGATGGCCGACGGAATTACTCTTTACTACGCCTCCGACTGCGACGACTCGCTCGGCGGCTACGACATATTCATGTCGCGCCGCGATTCAGATGGGTTCCTTCAGCCACAGAACATCGGTATGCCCTACAATTCGCCATACGACGACTATATGCTTGCCATCGACGAAATTACAGGCGCCGGATGGTGGGCCTCCGACCGCAACCGCATTCCGGGCAAGGTCACCGTCTATCTGTTCATCCCGTCTGAAGTGCGCGTCAACATTCCCTTCGACGCTCCTGACCTCACCGACCGCGCCCGCATAACATCCATAGCCGCCACTCAGGAGCCCGACAGCGACTATTCGCAACTGCTCGCACGAGTGAACGCCATCAGACCGGCGGTTGAGACCTCCGATGAAATCTCATTCATCTTTCCTCTGTCCGACGGCACCGTGCTGACATCGCTTTCCGACTTCCGGTCAAATCAGGCGCGCGAAGCCATGAAACGCTATCTATCTATAAAACAAAATATTGCCGACAACAGCACGAATCTCGACCGCCTCCGTCGGCAGTATGCCGCAGGCGACACTTCGCTAAGCACGGAAATACTTGAGCGCGAACGCTCTGCGCTGTCGCTGCATGAGCGGTTGCTCAACACCGCCAATGACATCATAAAAGCCGAACTCCGCGAACGATGAGCCACTTCGACTTCATATCAGCCATCGGCCCGAGCACACGCTACACCTTTCACAGCCACACCGAGTTCTGCGACGGGCGTGACCGCATGGAAACCTTCGCCCGCAAAGCTGCTGAAGAAGGGTTCACTCACTACGGTTTCTCCCCTCACTCCCCCGTGCCTATCGCGTCGGCCTGCAACATGACACGCGAGCACGTGGCCGACTTCGACCGCGAATTTACACGCATAAAGAGCCTCTACGGTCACACCACCCGATTTTACCGCGCAATGGAGATTGACTACCTCGGTCCGGAATGGTGTGCGGCCGACCCTTACTTCACCGACCTCGGCCTCGACTACTCCATCAGCTCAGTCCACTTCATTCCGGCACAGGGAGGCGAGTATGTTGACATCGACGGACGCTTCGACCGCTTCCGCCGCAACATGGCCTATCATTTTCACAACGACATAGGCTATGTGGTGCGCAAATTCTACGAACAATCAATGGAGATGGTCTCGCGCGGAGGTTTCGACATAATCGGGCACTACGATAAGATAGGTCACAACGCATCGCATTTTCACGAAGGCATAGAGCAGGAAGGATGGTATCAAGACCTACGCAAGAACCTCACCAACGAAATAATAAGCTCCGGAGTCACTGTTGAAATCAACACCAAGGCCCTCGCCGACCACCACCGTTTTTTCCCCTCGCCTGACGTATGGAGCAACCTTCTTGAAGCCGGAGTTCCCATAGTGGTTAACTCCGACGCCCATGTTGCCGACCTCATCAACGCCGGGCGAGAAGAAGCCATTAACCTTTTAAATTCAATGAAATGCCGGTAAAAGTACCAGAAACACTCCCCGCAGTAGAACAACTGAAAGCCGAAAACATATTCGTGATGGGCGCCAACCGCGCCACATCGCAGGACATACGCCCGTTGCGCATAGCCGTTCTAAACCTCATGCCGCTAAAAATCATGACCGAGACCGATTTGCTCAGGTTGCTGTCGAACACACCGTTGCAGATAGAGCTTGACCTTATCGACACGGGCGTCCACAAATCGAAGAACACTCAGGAGGAACACATCGAGACATTCTACAAGACCTTTGACGAAGTGAGTGACATTTTTTACGATGGATTCATCGTCACGGGAGCTCCGGTCGAGAAAATGCGTTTCGAGGAGGTGGACTACTGGGAACGTCTGACCGAGATTTTTGATTGGGCGCGCACACACGTCACCTCAACCCTCTATATCTGCTGGGCCGCCTTCGGTGCCCTTTACCATTTCTACGGCATCGACAAGAAGATGACTTCGGAAAAAATCTCGGGAGTCTTTCCGCATACGGCCACAATGCCCCTTGACCCTCTGTTCCGCGGATTCGACACCACTTTCAATGTGCCACACAGCCGCTTCGCCGTAATCGACCGAGAGGCAGTGGAGGCCAATCCCACCCTTGAGATAATGGCGGAGAGTCCCCAGAGCGGCATCTACATCATCAGAGCGCGCGGAGGCCGCGAATTCTTCATTACCGGTCACTCCGAATACTCGCCGCGCACGCTCGACTATGAGTATCACCGCGACCTCGACAAAGGCCTGAATCCGGCAATTCCGAAGAATTATTATCCCGGCGACGACCCCTCGCGCGAGCCTGTGGTGAGCTGGCGCAGCCATGCCAACCTACTGTTTTCCAACTGGCTGAACTACTACGTTTACCAGCCAACACCGTTCCTTCCGTCTGACATTGCCAAACTTTGACTCCATGACAGCACCGGTGCCTCTTGAACTTCTGTCGCCGGCACGCGATGCCGCGACTGCTCGCGAAGCCATACTTCACGGCGCAGATGCGGTCTACATAGGCTCCGAGGGCTTCGGAGCGCGTTCCCGCGCCGGCAATTCAGTGGCTGACATAGCCGCACTGGTGCGCTTTGCCGCACCGTTCGGCGTGAAAATTTACGTCACCGTCAACACCATCATCTACGAGTCGGAGATTCCCGAAGTGGAAAACCTCATACGGCGTCTGTATGCCGCCGGAGTTGATGCTCTAATCATTCAGGACCTCGGCATACTGCAGATGAACATTCCGCCCATAGCCCTCCATGCCAGCACTCAGTGCGACACCCGCACTCCTGAAAAAGCTCGCTTTCTGGCCGACCTCGGTATGTCGCAGATAGTAATAGCCCGCGAGACGTCGCTTGAAGAGACACGCAAAATCTGTCAGGCTGTGCCCGGCACCCCGGTTGAAGCATTCGTGCACGGAGCTTTGTGCGTGAGCTACAGCGGCGACTGCCGTGCATCGCTCATCGCCACCGGCCGCAGCGCCAACCGAGGAGAGTGTGCCCAGATGTGCCGATTACGCTATACACTCACCGACGGTAAAGGCCGACAAGCCGGACATCCGTCTTACTTTCTGTCACTGCGCGATTTGCGGCGCATCGACAACCTTGCCGCCATGGCCGACGCCGGCGTCAGGTCGTTCAAAATCGAAGGACGCCTAAAGGATGCAGCCTACGTGAAAAACGTCACCGCTGCCTACCGACGCGCTCTCGATGCGCTTATCGAAGCCCGGCCCGACAAATACTGTCGCGCCTCGCGCGGAGAGACTTCTCTCACTTTTACTCCCGACCTCGGCCAAAGTTTCAACCGTGGCTATACCGACTACTTCCTGACCTCTCCCGCCAACCCGGGCAGCATGGCCACTTTTGACACGCCGAAAGCCGCTGGCGAGCGAGTCGGCATAGTGACAGGCTCAGACGGCACGTGCATCCGAGCGCGTCTCTCACTACCGCTCAACAACGGCGACGGCCTGACATATCTTACCCCCGAAAACCGCACCGGAGGCTTCCGAGCCAACCGCATTGAGGGCAACCGCATATTCACACCCACCCCCCTACAGCTGCCCGCCGGCACCATACTCATGCGGAATCACAACCGGCTGTGGGAGGAGCTGATGGAGAAGAAAACCGCCGAACGCCGTATAAGAGTAAGCCTTACGCTCCGCGCCTACCACGAAGAACGCATAGCCCTTGACGGATACATCGAAGGCGTGGGCACTGTCACCGTAACCACCCCTGCCGAAATGTCGGAAGCATCGACTCCCGACAACGGCTACCGTCTTAAGACACTGTCGAAAACAGGAGATACCATTTTCAAAATCGACTCTCTTGACGACCGCCTCGAAGGGCTGTTCATACGCGCTTCTGTCCTCACCACACTGCGCCGCGACCTGTGCGCCGCCATGCTCGACACCCTGCAATGTCGCCATATCCCCGAACGTCGGCGTCAGGCATCGAAAGCGCGGATACCCGAAGGCCACGCCCTGACCTTCGCCGACAACATCTCAAACAGCCTTGCCGAGGCCACTTGGCGTCAGGCCGGAGCCGTCGGCACCATAGCCGGAGCCGCTGAAATTGCAATGCCCCATCCGTGCACGGAGTTCCGCGTCATGACCACGCGCTACTGCCTGCGCCGCGAGCTGGGCGCCTGCCTGCGCCACGGCGGAGCGGCCACTCTGCCCGGCCCGCTGACACTGCGCAATGACGGAAACGACCAATACCGTCTGGACTTCGACTGCGCGGCCTGCCGAATGAATGTCATAGCACTTCCACGTAAACAAAAATCAAATAAAACCACATACAATGTCAAAAGCTAAAATTCTCGTGACTGGCGGAACCGGCTATATCGGTTCGCACACAGTAGTCGAGCTGATAAATGCCGACTACGAACCAATCATCGTTGACAACCTTTCCAACTCAAACCGCGATGTCCTCGACGGCATCAAGCGCATTACGGGCGTCGACGTGCCGTTCATAGAGGCAGACTGCTCCAATCCTCATGCCATGAGGAAGTTGTTCGACGAAAATCCCGACATCAGCGCCATCATCAATTTTGCCGCGAGCAAAGCCGTAGGCGAATCCATTCAGAAACCGCTTCTCTACTACCGCAACAACCTCAACACCCTGATAAACCTTCTGGAGGAAATGCCATCTCACGGTGTAAAAGGCATAGTGTTCTCATCATCGTGCACGGTCTACGGCGAGCCGGACGCCAACCCCGTAACCGAAAACACGCCCATCAAGCCCGCCACATCGCCCTACGGCAACACCAAGCAGATATGCGAAGAAATAATCACCGACACAGTGCACTCCGGAGCACCGATAAAGGCTGTGCTGCTCCGATACTTCAATCCCGTGGGAGCGCATCCGTCGGCTGAAATAGGCGAACTTCCCAACGGAGTTCCACAGAACCTCATCCCTTACCTCACCCAGACTGCCATCGGCATCCGCAAGGAGCTGAGCGTATTTGGCGACGACTACCCCACGCCCGACGGCACCTGCATACGCGACTTCATCAACGTGGTTGACCTCGCAAAAGCCCATGTCACCGCCATCAGCCGTATGCTTGAGCAGGATTCCCCCGCCATCGAAATATTCAATCTCGGAACAGGCAACGGCGTTTCGGTTAAGCAGCTCATCGACGTGTTCGAGGAGGCCACGGGCGTCAAAGTGCCTCACCGCATGGCTCCGCGCCGCGAAGGCGACATCGAGAAAGTGTGGGCCGACCCCACACGCGCCAACACCGTACTCGGCTGGAAGGCTGAGACTTCGCTGGCCGACACCATGCGCTCAGCCTGGGCTTGGCAACAGAATCTGCGACGCAAAGGCATCATGTAATCACCCGTCACATAATCTTAATAAAAAACTATGAAAAAATCACTTATCATTCTCCTGGGATTCGGACTGACACTTCAAGCCGCTGCCCAGACCAACATTGAGGAAATGGCTGCCACTCCGGGTAAATTTGGCGGTGTCTACTACGCCTATCCCGTCACCGAATCACAGAACACTCCGGCGCCTGAAGGTTACGAGCCGTTCTACATCAGCCATTACGGCCGCCACGGCTCGCGCTACCTCATCAGCGACAACGACTATCTGCGGGTGCTTGAACCCATGCGGAAAGCTCATGAGGCCGGCAAGCTCACCCCTCTCGGCGAAAATGCCTTTGAACGCGTGCAGCTTGCCTGCGCCGAAGCCGATGGACGCGGAGGCGAGCTTACTCCCCTGGGAGCACGCCAACATAAAGGTATAGCACGGCGAATGTATGCCGCTTTCCCTGAAACATTTGCAGGCAGCCCGGTCATCACGGCCAATTCCACCCAGGTGATGCGCTGCGCCCACTCGATGTTCAACTTCGTCGAGGCACTGAAGGAATTGAATCCCGCGCTCGAAATACCCATGGAATCAAGCAAACGCCACATGAGCTATCTCTGCCACTCCGAACCCGAGTCGTGGAAATTCAACGACAACGAGGGACGCTACACATGGCGTCAGGAATATGACAAATTCAAAGCCGAAAAAACCAACTCCGACAGATTTGTCAGCGCCCTGTTCAACGACCCCGTCTACATTCGCCGCGACGTCGACCCCGATGCCCTGATGGAGGCATTCTACTGGCTTGCCTGCGATATGCAAAACATGGAGACGCCCGTCAGCTTCTTCGACCTGTTCACCAATGAGGAACTCTTCGACCTGTGGCAGATACACAACGCCTCGTTCTACATCCACAACGCCTCCTATCCGCGTTCCGAGGGACTGAACGTCGACAATGCTAAAAACCTTCTCAGGAACATCATCGAGACAGCCGACAGCTACATTGCCGAAGGTAAAAACGGCGCCACGCTGCGCTTCGGCCACGACGGCAACATCGTGCCTTTGGCCGCGCTGATGCAGTTTGACAACTGTCACGGCTACGAGAACGACCCCTACAAGTTCTACGAAGTGTGGGACAATTTCAAAATCTCGCCGATGGCGTCGAATATGCAGATGGTGTTTTTCCGCAATCAGCAGGGCGATATCATCGTAAAATTCATGATGAATGAGCGCGAAACCCACATCCCTGCCCCGACTGATATGTTCCCGTTCTATCGCTGGGATGATGCCCGCGCCACACTGACGCATCTGCTTGAAACACCTTCAAAAGAGTTCATACCCGCGGACAAGCGCCCTGACGCACAATGAAACATCTGTTTTACTGCCTTATCTGCCTCGCCCTGCTGCCACTGACGGCGTGCGGCGGCGAGGATTATGACCCCGAAACCGTTGAAGCCCTAATCACGCGCTACGACGCCGGCGAAAAGCTCAGCTACGCCGACTACACTGTCATGATAGCCCAGCAGCGCTTGGCGTTGGAGTCCATACGCGAGAAATACCTCGAAATACTTGCCGACGACGACCCGGCCGAGGCCCGTCAGCAGTATGCAGCCCTGGCCTCCGATACCGCCTTCAGCCGCATGGCAGCCCAGTCAGAGCGTATGCGCCGCATACTCATACTCTCGCAGAAGGACTATTCCGAAGAAAACCGGCTACAGTTTGAGGAAGTGTGGCATCTGGGCTCCGCCGTCGACCAACTCGACGACGACATCATCCGCATGACAGCCTCAAAAGATGGGCCGGAGCGTTGAAAATAGCGATATTTTTGCTATATTTGCACTCTGACAGCCGGAGCGCAGAGCCTGTTTTACGGTGCTATTGAGCCTCTATAGAGCTTAAGCGTTGGCTATCAGCGTATTTCTACAAAATTTAAACATATATAAATGTCATTCTCATCAATCTTAAGTAAGCTCTTCGGCAACAAGTCGCAGCGCGACCTCAAGGCCATCCAGCCTATCGTAGATAAAGTGAACGCCCTGCGTCCCGAACTTGAAGCGCTTTCAAACGATGAACTGCGCGCACGCATTGATGCCGTACGCGCCGACATCGCCGACTCCCTCAAAAGCGATGAAACCGAAATCAAACGGCTCAAGGAAGAGATTGAAACCCTCCCCTACGACAGCCGTCAGCCCCTTTGGGACAAGATAGACTCTCACGAAAAGAAACTGCTCGAAATCATTGAGGGCAAGCTCAACGAGCATCTGCCCGTTGTGTTCGCCACAATGCGCGAGACGGCGGCCCGCTTCGCCAAAAATGAGAATGTGGTAGTTACGGCCACGCAGCTCGACCGCGACCTCGCAGCCGATGGACGCGACTTCGTCAGCATCGACGGTGACAAAGCCATTTGGAAAAACAAATGGATTGCCGGCGGCAACGAAATTACGTGGGATATGATTCACTACGACGTTCAGGTGATAGGCGGCATCGTACTCCATCAGGGAAAAATCGCCGAGATGGCCACCGGTGAAGGCAAAACCCTCGTGGCAACACTGCCGGTGTTCCTCCGTTCACTATCCAAGCGCGGCGTCCACGTAGTGACCGTCAACGACTACCTCTCAAAGCGTGACTCCGAATGGATGGGGCCGCTCTATATGTTCCACGGCTCAACAGTTGACTGCATCGACAAGCATAAGCCCAACACCCCCGAACGCCGTGCCGCCTACAACTGCGATATCACGTTCGGTACAAACAACGAATTCGGCTTCGACTACCTTCGCGACAACATGGCCTTGTCGCCCGGCGATCTGGTGCAGCGCAAACACTATTACGCCATCGTCGACGAGGTTGACTCCGTGCTTATTGACGACGCCCGTACCCCGCTCATCATTTCCGGTCCGGTGCCCAAGGGAGACGACCAGATGTTCAACGACTACAAAGCCAACGTCGAGAAAGTGGTGCAGGCACAGCGCCGCCTCGTCACCCAATTCCTCACAGAAGCCAAAGCCAAGATAAACTCCGAAGACAAGGATACACAGAAAGAGGGCGCTTTGGCACTGTTCCGCGCCTTCAAGGGCCTCCCCAAAAATGGAGCGCTCATAAAGTTCCTCTCGCAGGAAGGCATGAAGAACATACTCCTCAAGACCGAGGCCTACTATCTTCAGGACAATTCTCGCGAGATGCCAAAGGCTACCGAGCCGCTTTACTTCGTCATTGACGAGAAGAATCGCAGCGTGGAGCTCACCGACAAAGGCATTGACGAACTCACCGGCAAAACTTCCGACCCCAAATTCTTCGTACTGCCCGACATAGCCTCCGAGCTTTCCGAAATGGAAAAAATAGCCGACACGGCCGAGCGTCAGCAGAAGAAGGACGATGCCATGCAGAACTACGCCCTCAAGGCCGAACGCGTTCACACCGTCAATCAGCTTCTGAAAGCCTATACCCTGTTCGAAAAAGACGTTGAATACGTCATCGACGACGGGAAAATCAAGATTGTGGACGAGCAGACAGGACGTATCATGGAAGGCCGACGCTACAGCGACGGACTCCACCAGGCCATCGAAGCGAAAGAGGGCGTAAAAGTGGAAGCCGCCACACAGACCTTTGCCACAATCACCCTGCAGAACTACTTCCGTATGTATCACAAGCTGGCCGGTATGACCGGTACGGCCGAAACGGAAGCCGGCGAGCTTTGGGACATCTACAAGCTCGATGTGGTAACCATCCCCACCAACCGTCCGATAGCGCGCATCGACATGAACGACCGCGTCTACAAGACAAAAAAAGAGAAATATGCCGCCGTAATCGACGAGATTGTGCGACTTCAGGAAGAAGGCCGTCCGGTGCTCGTCGGCACGACATCTGTCGAGATTTCCGAACTCCTCAAACGAATGCTCGACATCCGCCACATAAAATCGCAGGTACTCAACGCCAAGCTGCATCAGCAAGAAGCACAGGTTGTGGCACTTGCAGGACAGCCGGGCACCGTTACCATCGCCACCAACATGGCCGGCCGAGGCACCGACATCAAGCTGCCTAAGGAAGTAAAAGACAAGGGCGGCCTCGCCATCATAGGCACCGAGCGTCACGAGTCGCGCCGTGTCGACCGCCAGCTGCGCGGACGTTCCGGCCGTCAGGGTGACCCCGGTTCGTCAGTGTTCTATGTATCGTTTGAAGACCAGCTGATGCGCGTATTCGCATCCGACCGCATCATGAAGGTACTCGACCACCTCGGACTCAAGGAGGGCGAGATGATTGAATCGAAAATGGTGACCAACGCCATTGAGAAAGCTCAGAAGCGCGTGGAAGAGAACAACTACGGCATCCGCAAACGCCTCCTGGAATATGACGACGTGATGAACAAGCAGCGCTCATACATCTACTCGCGCCGCCACCACGCCCTCATAGGCGAACGCATCGGCATCGACATTGCCAATATGCTCTACGACACCATTGAGAACATAGTCGCCAACTACAGCGAGCCCGACTTCTACGAAGACCTGAGGCTTGAGCTGATGCGCGTACTCACCATCGAGCCGTCGTTCACCGAGCAAGAATTTCGCAACATGGACCGCGAGGATATCATTCAATCGCTCAACCGAACTGCCAACGAAGCTCTTCAGAGAAGCTACGAACGCATCATAGAGATTGCACGCCCCGTCATCAAAGACTGGGTTGAAAACCGCGGAGCCAAGGGCAAGATTATTGTCCCCATCACCGACGGCAAGCGCGTGTTCAACATCCGAGTTGACATCAACGAAGCTTACGCCACCGACTGCAAGGCCATTGTCAAAGAATGGAACAAAGCCATCCTGCTCGTCACCATCGACGAACTTTGGACGGAGCATCTGCGCGAGCTCGACCAATTGCGTCAGTCAGTGCAAAACGCATCTTATGAGCAGAAAGACCCGCTTGTAATATATAAGGTAGAGTCGTTCCACCTGTTCGAGCGTATGCTGTCGAGCCTCAATAACAAAGCCATGTCGGCCCTCTTGCGCGGACGCATCTTCATCCCGCAGCCCGCGCCCACGGCCGATTCCTCCAACACTTCAGTGTCGGCACCGGCAGCCGCACCGCAGGTGCAGCGGGCCATGCCCGAGCGTCCGAGCGACTACTCCAACCTGAAGACCAATAAAGAGGACCTTCCCGGAGAGGCAGCGCAGCGCGCTGCAGCGAATGCGCCTCAGGGACAACGCCCCGTCACTTCGCCCGTCAAGGCAGCGCCCAAAGTAGGCCGCAATGACCCATGCCCCTGCGGCTCGGGCAAGAAATTCAAGAACTGTCACGGCCGCGGCCTCTGATTCCGCAGCCCACGCCACAAAAAAAGCCCCTTTCGGGGCTTTTTTTTTACCAATCCGAACCGGATAAGCACGGGACACGACAGCGCAGGGTTCCTCCGGCAAAACGCCCTGAGGGGCGGCCTTTGATGGACGATGCTCTCTACGAAAACAGAGCGGGTCCTAATAATTTGCGGCGTTGTCGAGGGTGAGATTGATAAAATCGTTCAAAGGCTTAAGCAGATGCAGCAGTTCAGCGGCACGCTCCGGCCACAATGGGTCGGCAAAAAACTTCTCGTCGGCGGGGAGGAAGCGCCCGAAGTCCTTGCGGCGAAGCAAATCAGCATCGGGGTGGTTGCGGTCATACCCCTTCGGCATTGTCTTAAGACAGTCACCGCACCATTCAGGAAAATAGCGCAACAGTTCGGGATTGCTGACCGTGGCGCGAAATTCGTCCGGAAATGCGGCTATGTCGCTGCGTAGACGCCGGAGCGAGGCGGAGTCGGCAAACCATAGGCCGCCGTAAAGCCCGGAAGAGGCAAAAGGCCCTGTTTCAAGATAAAACCCGGCGCGTATATCCTTCTTGCCGTATGGGCCGAGGAATGCCGAAAAATGCGTTTTGTAGGGTGTCTTATCCGGTGAGAAACGTGTGTCGCGGTAAATTCGGTAGGAACATTCGCGGGCGTTGAGCCGGCAGACGGAGGGCTCCCACTGAGCCATAGCCGACAGAAGTCTGTTGACGTCGTCTTCCCAGCAGCCACGCAGCCAATCGTATTCGGCGCGGTTGGCACGGAACCAGTCGCGGTTGTTGTTTGCAGCAAGACGCCGCAAAAAGTCGTAGAGCTGCGGTATGTATGCGGTCATGTCGGAGAGGGTTATTCTATTCTATTTGATTTCCTCCCATTCGGCGTCGGTAATCTGCTGTTCGACTGTGAACGAGGTACGGTCTGAAGAATCAGTGCGGTCTGCGGAAACTTCGGAGACTTCCTCAAAGGGCACATAGTCGCCCACCGAGGGGTCTATTTTCTTTTTGCGGGGTGTAGCTGTAGCGTTCCATCCCGGTTTGCGCGAGCGCTGCTGAGCCCGGGCGCCGCCGTAATTTTGATTGTACATCTGTTCGTATGCCTGCCGAGCCTGTTTGCGGACGCGATGCATCGTAAACATCACTCTGAAGAGCGGCCAAATGAAGAAAATGAACAGAAGAATTAAGAAGAATGTCAGCATATTTTTACACAATTCTAAGAGAGATTTGCAGTCGCGCGAGAATGACGCATTAACGCTCGACGCGTATAATTGCTTTTCCGATGGAAAGCACGATGTAAAGCAGTATTACTGCCGCGAGACCGGGAACTCCCCAGGCTGCAAGTGCGGCGATAGTGGCCGCGATGATGGTGTACTGAAGCCAGTTCTCCGTGATTCGGAAATTGCGGAATTTAAGTGAAAACATCCTGAGGTTTGACACCATGAGGATTCCGATGACGAAAATCGCGAGCACGAGGAGATTGACCGGTATTCCAATGAGCGGATGGCCGTTGGCATCGGGCATCACGATTGAAGTCATGCCAATCCAAAATATCGCGTTGGCAGGTATGGGAAGTCCTTTGAAGACCGTTGACTGCGAATCGTCAATATTGAATTTAGCGAGACGCAGAGCACCCATTAGCGGAATAAAGAGGGGTGCGTAAGCGCAGATGCCTGCTACAGACCCATAGAGCAGAAGCACATTCATCATCAGCAATGCCGGAGCCACGCCGAAGCTCACGAGGTCTGACAGCGAGTCAAGCTCCTTACCTATTGATGATTTGGCGTTAAGCAGACGTGCGGCGGCGCCGTCCATAAAGTCGAAGAGAGCAGCGAGGCCGATGGCCAGCGCCGACCATTCCCAACCCTGAAGCTGTCCGAAATATTCGCGTGGTGAGAAAGCGAAAATAATGGCGATGCACCCCGACAGCAGGTTGAGCAGCGTTATCAGATTGGGTATGAACGAGATGATATTCTTAATCATTTTTTATCGGATTTTGAATTAAGACGGCCCAAAAGGGTGACGCCGCCTAATGTTTTATCGCCGAGCTTCACGAAAATTTCGGTGTCAAGCGGGAGAAAGAGGTCAACGCGCGAGCCGAATTTGATGAAGCCCATGTGGTCCTCGATATTTGCGTCGTCTCCCGGCTCGGCGTAAGTGACAATGCGGCGGGCCATAGCTCCTGCAATCTGACGCATCAGCACTTTCCGGCCGTCCGGAGTTTCAATCACCACTGTCGAGCGCTCGTTTTCGGTGCTTGATTTGGGAAGATAGGCGGCGAGGAAACGTCCGTTGTGATGTTTTGTGTAAATCACTTTTCCGTTGACAGGGAACCAGTTGGCATGGACATTGAAAACGCTCATGAACACCGACAGCTGTATGCAGTTTGTTTTTAGGTATTCGTCTTCATAAACCTCCTCAAGAGCCACGACCTTGCCGTCAGCCGACGAGACTACCGCATCAATGACATCGCCTTTGAAACGGCGTTTGGGAGAGCGGAAGAAGTTGAGTACGAGCAGAAAAAGCGTGCCTGAGACAGCCGTGCAGACTATCGGCAACGCTATGCAAGTGTCTACCAGCGTGAGCCAAAGCGGAACGTTGATGGCCGCGAGCACAAGCGCGAGTATTATGAGGAGCGTATTGCCTTCGCTATGTATTTTAACTCTCATTTGATATAGAGAATACTCAAAAATAGTTAAAGAATTTGTATTAGAGGGCAAAGTTAAAAAATTTTCCGATGTGAGCCCCTATCGTCTTCTGTTTTTTGTTAAAATTAACGTTAGAATCGGGGGTAAGTCGGCTCAAACATCACTTCATGGCGAGGGCGTTTTCGCGGGTGCTAACAAGATAGAGGTGGTCGCCGGGGCAGAATGTCACTCCGGAAAGGTCGTCGATGAAGCTGCCGCCTCTCTCCACAGCCACAATCAGAGCCGAGTAGCGGTCGCGTATGCCGGCTGTCACCATTGTCTTGCCGATGAGCGGAGAGTCTGTGGTGAGCAGTATATCGGTAAAGCAGTAGCCGTCGGCCTGCGGGCTGTCGTTCTCGATGCCGCCCCCCGCCTCGGCCACGGGCAACAGGGTCTGAATCTGCTCGTCGGTGCCTATCACGCCTATGGTGTCGCCGGGATAGATGCGTTCGGAGCCTTTCGGCACGGGCATCAAGCGTCCGCCCCTCGAGATACTGGCTATGTTCACGCCATAATTGCGTCTGAAGTCGGAGTCACGCAGGCGTTCGCCGATGAAAGGCGCGTCGGGACCCACTTGGATATAAGCTAAATGGAGGTCGCTGACAAGTGAATTGTTCTTACCGCTGCGGCGCAGTTCGCGCTCGTTGAGGTTGTTGAGAAACTTATTCTCGATGCGGCTCATGCTGTAGTGCACGCGCCCCGAAAGGAATATGCCTATCAGCACGAGTATCGCAATGCCGATTGTGAATCCGGCAGTGAAGGAAAATATCTTGCCGAGAAGATAGACTATGAATCCGAGCACGAGAATTATGCGGAATATGCGCATAACGGTGCGCTGCACGCGGAAGTCGGAGGCGGAGGCGCCGGTGCCGGCCGCACGGAAAGACTTCGATGTGGGCATAGAGAGAGCGAGCAGAAACGGCGACATGACCGCAAGCGTAACGGCTGCTCCCACCAGTTTGAAGAAGTCCGGAATTACAGTTTTTAGCCACGGCATCAGGAAGTTGAGCGACAGCATCGTAATAGCAATGAGCACGGTCGAATAGATGGCCATGCGCCATAGATAACGGCGTAGCAGCGCTTTCCACGCCGAGCGCGCCTGAGTGCTGTCGGCCCCGCTCTCGCTGTAACGGTCGATAAGGAAGTGAAGTCCCGCCGGCAGATGTCGTTCAACGAAGCGGTAAGCCGGTTCGGAGAGTTTTATGAAATAGGGAGTGGTGAACGTGGTGATTACGGACACGGCCACCACAATGGGATAGATTGACGAGTCAAGCACCCCGAGCGACATACCCAGAGCGGCGATGATGAAAGCGAACTCCCCTATCTGTGTCAGCGAAAAGCCTGATTGAATGGCTATCTTGAGCGACTGTCCGGTTATAAGCATACCGAATGTGCCGAAAATAATCATTCCCACGATTACGATGGCCGACAGCAGAAGTATCGGACCCCAGTACTGCACTATGATGTCGGGTCTGACCATCATGCCGACCGATATGAAGAATACGGCACCGAAGAGGTCCTTCACGGACATCGTGACGCGCTCGATTCTCTCGGCATAGCTCGTACCGGCCAGAATTGAGCCCATTACAAAGGCTCCGAGAGCGAGCGAAAAGCCGCACACAACGGAGAATACGGCCATGCCCAGACAAAGCCCCATCGATACCACAAGGAGCGTCTCGTTGTTGAGATAGGGACGTACGGCGTTGAGCAGCGACGGAAGCATGAACACTCCGACGAGGAACCATATTATCAGGAAGAACACGAGCTTGCTGATGCTCATTATCATCTCGGAGCCTTCAACGCTGTTGTTGATGGCGATGGAGCTGAGCACAACCATCATGACCACCGCAAAGAGGTCTTCAACTATGAGCACGGCAAAGACCAGCGATGCGAATTTTTTCTGCCGCAGCCCCAGGTCGGTGAAAGCCTTAATGATGATTGTGGTTGACGACATCGAGAGCATACCTCCGAGGAAGAGGGAGTTGATGGTGTCGAATCCGAGCAGACGTCCCACGGCGAATCCCGTGGCCATCATGCCTATGACGATTACGAGCGCCGTTACTACTGCCGAACCGCCCGTGTTGAGCAGTTTTCGGAAGCTGAACTCAAGACCGAGGGAAAAGAGTAGGATGACGATGCCTATCTGTGCCCAAAATTCTATATTGGCCTCGTTGGCCACCGATGGCAGCGGGGTGAAGTTGGGACTGGCGAGGAATCCGGCCACGATGTAGCCGAGCACCACGGGCTGCTTAATCCATTTGAAAAGCACGGTTACGACCGCGCCGAGAATGAGTATGAAAGCCAAGTCGGTTATAAGTCCGTTTACGTCGAGCGTCTGGACGGCTCCGGCCGATAGAAGCGTTGTGAACATCGAAATCAAATGCTTGTCTGGTTGGCGAGGGAGATGGTGCGCGTGGGGTTGAGCACGCGCAGTTCCTCGAATACTTTCACGTAATTGTCAGTCTCTTTGAAGAGCACTATGAGATTGAGGCGTGTCACTGACTCGTCGTAGTCATATTCCATATAGAGCGTGGTGAGGGTCACGTCGTTCTGCGCAAGCACGCGACGGTAAGGCTCGAAGTCGGTGACGATGGCGTCGATGCGAAGTCTGATTATTCGAGACTGCACTCCCACCGACACTTTGTGCTCCATCTGCTCGACCCAATGGAGAACTATGAGAATCATAATAGTGGCTGCCGCTGCGAGCAGATAGAGGCCGAGGCCCACCGTCAGTCCGATCACAGCGGCCATCCATATTCCGGCAGCGGTTGTGAGGCCGCGCACCGAGCCTTTCATCTGAATGATGGCGCCCGCTCCGAGGAAGCCTATGCCGGAAATCACCTGCGCCGCAATACGACCGGGGTCACCGTTCTTAAGCCCCTGATAGGCCTGCGGGACATAAATCGAGATGAGCATAGCCAAAGTGGCACCCATGCAGATAAGGGCGAAGGTGCGGATGCCGGCAGTCTGCCCTTTGCGCTTACGCTCAAGGCCGATGGCGCCGCCGAGCAGAAGGCTCACGAACAATTTGAACACGGCGGAAGCCGTGGTAACCTCGGGAGAGCCGAGGTCGCGCCAAATGTCGGCTATCAGTTGGCTTATCATCAGTCAGACCGTAAGTGGGATTATTTTGTCAAAGTGAAGTGACGCGATGCGAGGCGGTAGCCGTCGCAGAACAGTTCAACGGTGTAGTCGCCCGGATTGAGCGCGGTGTCTACATCGTAATAGATTGACACGCCTCCGATTTCCTCGCCGGCGTATTCCACGGTAATGCGCGCTGTCGAGGCAATTGAGCCGCCCTCAAAGTCAAAGTTGCCGCCGTTGCCGAGCAGATTGCCTTCGGGCGAGACGATGCGCAGATATATGGCCTTTTCTCCGGGAGGCGTGGAGTTGTTGGGCGAAATGTTGAAGGTCACCATCAGGCGGCGTGCCTTGGTGATGTTCTTCTCTTTCTTTCCTTTTTTGTTCAGTGGCGTGATATTGACTCCGGTGACGTTGATTTTCTCGGCGAGTATCATGCGCTCTGAAAGCTGCTGATTGTCGCGTGTTACCTGCGTAACCTGCTGAGTGAGCTGATTATTGCGGTCTTTCACCTCCTTATTCTCGGCCTTAAGCCCTTCGTTTTCCTCCTTAAGCTCGGCTATCATCTGAGTGTAGTCGCGGAGGATTCCTTTCAGGGTCGCTATTTCGGCCTTAAGTTTGGCTATCTGTGCGGCGCTCTTGTTTTTCTCATTCTGAAGTTCGTTGAGCAGTTTCTCAACCTGAGCTTTCGCGGCATTGTATTTCTCTACAATCGAGTCGTTGCTTATCATCAGTGCCTGATTGGTTTCAAGCTGCGAATACTGCTCGTCAAGCTGCCGGAACTCGTTGGCGCTCTGTATCATTTCGTTTTCAAGCTGAAGCTGCTCTATCTGCTTTGCTTGCTCGGCTGCCTCAGAGCTTTTCGCGAATAGGAGCCATGCGAGCACTCCCACCACAATCACCACGGCGCCAATGACGATGCCGAGACGGAGATTGCTTTTTCTGACGTTGCTTTTTGCAGTCTGCTCATCGCTGCTCAGACCGTCTAATCGGTTGTCGTTTAAACTATTGTCTGACATATCGGTTTTCAGTTTTGTTATCGCGTTAATTATGAATCACAAAATTAATGAAATTTTCAGAGCCACTTCGACAAAATTAGTTAAATTATCAGTTCGCCCTGCCACACCGCACGCATCGGGCAAACCGCGGAGCAGGCGCTGCTTCTGAATGTAACAATATACAGAAAGAGCCTCCCGGGGGAGGCTCTTTCATGATTATGGATATTTATCGTTTGATAAATCAGTGTTTGTAGATTTTCTGACCGTTGCGGATGTAGTAGCCTGCGGGGAGATTATCCCATTCGGTTGAAACGGGCTGACCCTGGAGGTTGAATACTCTGCTGTCGGCGTCGCTACCATCGATTGCAATGTTTTCTACGCCGCTAACTTCGCTGAAGGTCTTGGAGTACGCCACGCTTTCGAATGCGTTGTTAACATAGAATGTTCCGTAAGCTACTGAAAGAGTGTAAGTACCTTCTGTCGAGGGAGGAGTTGCGAACTCAACCCGGAAGGTCGGGCAGCTTACTGCATCACCTTCAGCTGCAGGCTCGGCTGTTTCAATAGGAGTGATTGTGGCGGTGCCGTAGTAACTCCAATCGTTTTTGCGAAGAGAGATTCCTGAAGGGATATATATTGTAGCCGATGTTGCGGTTGGAATAGTGATGATGAATGAAGACAACTCGCTAAGCGTGGGAGTTTCGGGAAGGTTTACAACTACTTCATGCGTCTCTTCCTCAATTACAGTCCATACGTGCGACAGAGCGGGACATGAGGAGTAGTCACTGAAGATGATGGCACCCTCTTCAATTGTCAGTTCAATCTCATCGCCGGGTGTACCGGTGGCGGTCAGGCTGAACATCATCATATTGCTCTCTGTGAATAACTCGTAATCGGTTCCGGCGACCAGCGACGTGCCGTTAAGTTTCAGAGTAATCATGCTGTCATATTTAGAAGCAATGAAGTGGCTATCGTCGAACATCACGGCGAGCTGCAGACCCCATTCCGCAGGGAAGATTACGTTCGGCTCAAATGAGTAAGTAAGAGATGACTGATAATCGAGGTTAAAGTCTACAGTGATTTCGGGAGACTGAACACCGTCAATCATGAAGAAACCTTTGGGAATGTAGAGGCTGTAGATACCGCTTGCATTGGGCTCGTTATTGGGAGTGATGACGAATGCCGGGCATGAGTAGTCGGTTGATTTATCCACACTTATCAATGAAGCCCATACGTTGGGTCTCTGGAACGTAGCTTCATCGTCAGACATCACCTTCTCTACATTCACTGCGAGGGGGAAAGAGATATCGATTGAAGCAAGGCTTGATACCGTTTCTTCGTAAACGGAGGGATAGAACTCGTAATATGTCTGGTAAGCGGCACGAACGTTTGCGTTCTCGGTTACTGTGAATGCGTATTTACCTGCGGATGCCGTCAGCTCGGTGCCGTTGACAGACACTGAGAGGAAATCGGGGTATTCACAGGCATCGCCGGCTGTGACAGCCACTTCAGTACCGCTGCAGAAGGTCTGTTCGGCCGTGGTGTCGAATGTCACATTGTCGGCAGTTGCGTTGACGCTGAGGTTTGAAGTCACGTTGAACTTAACGGTGTAGGCAGGATTAGTGCCGTCGTTAAACAGGCGGAGAACGCCGCCTTCGGTGGGTGTGAAGGTGTAGTAGCCGTCATCGCTGACTGTAAGAGCTTTACCGCCATAGTAAGCGCCGACGACAGCGTCTTCTGATTCAAGATAGAATGAAACGGTGAATGAGCCATCATATTCGGGGTCGTAAGCCACGGTTGTGGTTTCATCGTTAAGCCAAATTGTGTGTGAGCCGCCGAATTCGCCACCTGAACGGAGATTAACCATCGACGGATCGCCGGTTACGACTACGGAGAATTGCTTGTCACGGTTCACTTTGTTTACAACGAGATAAGAATCGGCTTCGGCAGGCATTTCGAATTTACTCTGAGTTGTTTCGTTGACGAGACGTCCGTGTGCGATATAGTAGCCGTCTTCTTCATAAACCGAGTAGCTGCCGTATTTCTCGCTTACTTCAATTTCATAGCGTTTGGCGGTTCCTGCGGGAATGGTATAAGTCCCGTCAAGCTCAACGCCATTCTCTGAAACGGCATTTAGCACGATGTCGGTTGTAACGTCGATGCCTTCACCGAGTTCGATGGCGTTGCCTTTATACATCGTGCCTTCCCATACGCTGATACCTTCGGCGTTGGTAGCATAGATATTGTATGTCACTTTGCCATAGACTTTGGGAGCGCCGGTAATGTTGACGGTCATGTCGTCGTTGACAATGAATTCGGCAGTTCTGGCCTCTGCATTATAAGCAATTTCACCGCCGTTGATGGTGATGTCGTAGTCTTCCTCGAAGTTCAGGCGGATTTTCTGACCTTTCTGAATGAGTTCAAACTTGTTGTCGGTCACAGTCACCGAGCTGTAAGTGGTCATGTTGAAAACTGATTTCAGGCAGTTTTCGATGCCTTCGTCAAAGACGAGAGTCACAATGCAGGGTTCGAGAACGGGCTCCTCATTTTCAAACATACGGATGGCGTATGTTCCGTTGTCAGCCACCTGGAAAGTTACATTCCTGTTGCCGTAGCCAAACTGGTAAGCGGGATATTTGGATTCGGTTTTTCCGTCAACACTGTAGATTGAGAAACCGCTCTTGGCAGCTACATAAACCTGAGTCTGGATTCCGTTGTAGATGGGAATCTCATAGGTGGCGTTGCCGTTGTCGAGCGAGATGTCCTCTTGACTCACGCCGTTGCCGGCGGGGAAGTTAATCTGGTCGATAAAGCTTGCGCCGTTCTCAATGTTGAGCGTAATTTTACCATCCTTCACAAGCTCTTTGGTAGTGATTGTCACAGTGCTACCATTGAAGCTTGTGCTCGACATACTTACAGACACATAGCCCTGGTTGTTGATATTGATGTTGCCGGAATTCTCACCGTTTACGTAAGAAGCGGTTTCGATGATGCGGGGAGCAACGGGCTCAATTCGAAGAGTGGGCCACGAATCCTTTGCACGAGTGAAAGTGTACTCGGTAGCGTCGGCAGGTACTTCAACGACCTGACTGGCTATCTTAAACTGCAGTGAGCCGGGAACGTCCCATTTCACTGTCACGCTGACGTCCTCGGCGGCAGCTGTAAAACCACAGCAGAGAGCCAAAATGGCTGTCAGTGCAAAAAAGTAAAACTTTTTCATAAGATTAATAATTAAGGAATTGTGATGGTTTATCTGATTGATATTTTCAAAGCAGAAGTTGCGGTGCGTGCCACGTAGATGCCCGGAGCAAGCGATGCGGTGGAGAGCGAGCCAACAGCCGAGGCTACCTGCGCGCCGCTGACGGTGTAGACGGTGATAATCTCGCCATCGGCAGCACGAAGCACGCCGTTGCCGAATGTCAGAGCCTGCGAGCCGTCGGCCAGCACGTCGTCAATGCCGGCGGGGTCGCCGTAACATACATAGCCTAAATCGGGGCCGATAAGCTGCAGATTGCTGCCGTAGCCGTAGGCCATTGCTATTGTGTAAAGATGACCGGGTTCCATGCCGGGATATATGAGGGTCGTGTTGAAGGTCTTGGTCTGGCCCTCGCGGTCGAAGAACACGGGATAGCCGGTGTAATTGAGAATCTCCATCTGTCCGGTGGCATCGGCTTCGTTGCAGAGACAGGCATAGACGGTATAGCCGAACGCGCCCTCATTCAGGCTCAGGCGTGCCTGCACTGGAATGGCTGACGGGTCGGTGATTTTGTAATACTGTAAAAGCTCGGAGTCACGGACAAAAGTGCCTGATGCCATGCCCGGGCAGCTCGGTGCGCGAGTCACGGTAATATCGGGCACACCGGGATTGGCATGTACGACAAAGTTTTTCGATATGTCTTCGCTGAAGAAGTTGCCTGTCATCTCGTCGTAGAATGTCAGTATAGTGGTGACGTCGGAAGTCACTGAGAAGGTCTGAGTCATAGAGTAAAGAGTTGTATCCCACTCGCGAGTCACCCGTTCGCCGGGTTTGAGCGTCAGCATCACGCTCTCACCGAGAAGCACCACCGAACCGTTATAGATAATGGCAGGCGCGAATCCGCGAGTCATCTCTATTTCAGAGTCGTTGGCCACGGTGACGCTGACCTGAGCGGCCATGCCGTAGTAATAGGTTCCGGATATGCCTCCGGATAAAACCTCAAGGCGGTCAACATCATTGTTGGTGACCGTATAGTTCGAGCCTGATTTAGTGATGGTGATGTAGTTGAAATAGCCCATGCAGGGACGCACCGGTACGCGGGGTGAGTCGGCATTCTTATAGTCGTAGGTCACTGCTGTCATGCGATAGGTGCCATCGGCCAGTTCGAGAGTGCTGAGGTCAAGCGCTGATTTCAGCAAATCGGGGTTTGTGCCGTAGCCCGGTTCAAGCTCGACGCGATTGGATGAAATCGAAGCATATCGAGGCGTGAAAGTGCTGTCACCGGGTTTCTCTATGAGCACTTCAAAACCGACATACATTGTGGACGAGTTATAGTTAACCCACATACACTGTCCTTCGGCAAAGAGGTCAAACTGAAGCGTGTTGCCGCTGACCACTCCCGCAAAGCTGCCCTTCTGTGTGAGATACAGCTCTTTTTCAACAACCGGCTGACCTGTAGGAGGCTGTACGCCGATGAGTGCATCCTGAGTGAAGTTGTAGCCGCCGCCCATGCCGCCGCCCGAACCGAGCGAATAGGGATTGAGGGCGTCGAGCGAAAAATAGCCGTCGCTCATGCCGGTCCAACCCCAGTTGAAGTGGAAGAGGCCGTTGCCGTCATAGCCGTCGCAGACGAATGAATGGCCGCCACCCACCATTGAGCCGCCGCCGTAAATCACGGGGCCTACATTGGCAAGGTTGTTGTAAATAAGGTCGTTCCACTGCGTGGCTGTATAGAAGTGGCGGCACTCATAACTGAGGTTGCCGTCATATTGGAAATAGTCGGTCAGTGCTTTGGGGATGTTCATGGCCAGTGCGCCCGAGGAATCCGTGCCGTAGTCCATTTTTACGGCATATCCGCAGGCTTTCATCAGATAGGCCACGGCGGCGGCCTGTTCGTCGGTCCATTTATTTTCACTATAAGTGGGGAGCATATTGTCCCAGTCGAAGCTGCGGCGTCCGAAATTCAACGACAAACGCTTGCCGATGGTCTCGGCGTTGTAACTTACCGAGCCGGTGCCCTTTTCGGGATATTTGAAATAGTTCATCACCTGAGCCATGGCTGTGGCGACACAGCCGGTGTAGGTGGGAGTGGCTCCATAGGTGGGGCACTGCAGGTTGTAGGGGGAATCCTGGTCCCATGCGGTGGTTAGCATAGGCTCAATTGCCTGACGCCCGGCTGCAGCATAGACGGCTGGACGCTCCCCTCCTTTGATGCCGCGGGCACTTGCCCACTCTATTTGGCGGGCATATTCGTCGAGCCACCAACGCAGTGCGGGGGCCATTGCGGCAGTGTCAGAGGGTATGGAGCCTTCGTCTGAATAGGCCAATAGGGGGTAAGCGCAGTCGTCAGCTGAAACGAGCAGGAAACCGCCGTTGTTGGCATCGAAAGCATAGACAGCCGGCGCACCGTCCGAGGTGACAGCGGTGAATACGGGCTGCTGAGCTTCAACACCTGAGACGGTGCGCACCTGCGGGGTGAGGGCGGAATCTTCGTTCAGACGCTGTAGTGCTTCGGAGGGCGAGAGTGTGCGAGCGCTCATGGCGGGAGCGCCAAGCGCTCCTGCCAGCAGTGCTATATAAAGGATGTGTGTTTTCATATCTTATATGTCAAACTTCGGGTATTGAATTACTTCACGATGATTTTGCGTGCTTCGCCTCCGGCTGTGGCGATATACATTCCGGGTTGCATGGAAGTTGTTGATACAGAACCTTCTCCACGGGCCACGAGGGCGCCGGAGGTGGCGTAGATGCTGATAGTGCCTTCGGCTGCCACGGTCGAGCCGTCAAAGCTGATGGCGCTTCCGGCCTCGTTGCGGTCGCTGAGGATGTCATCGACACTGCCTGAGTCTGAATTGAATGGAAGCGAATAGAAATCGCTGGTGAAGTTGCCGCTTGACTGTTCATAGAAGCCAACCATGAGCGTGGGAATGCCACGAGCACTAAGAGGCATAATATTTTGCAGGGCGCCGCGGGGGTCTTCGGTTATCTCGAACACGGTCTGTCCTTCGGGATAGCTGTCGGAGCAGGCCTGACCGATGAGGAGTTCCTCGCGGGTGGTGCTGTCGGTGAGACCGCGCTTCACGAGCAGCATATACTCCTGAAGGCCCTCTTCGTCAATATAGAAGGTGTTGGGATTGGAAAGAGTGTAACCGTTGATGAAGCACTGGGCATACATGACGTTAACACCCATATTGACTTCGTCGGTGCGCACCCATGTGCCTTCGTCATTTATCCATGCCAAACGCATATAGGTGTTTTCGCCGTCTTCCACCGGATAGCGGAGTTCGCCAACATACATATAGGAGTCGCCCCATGGTACACGGTCAATGTTGGAGGTCAAATATTCGGGGTCGCCGTCAGGCACGGGCAGTTCTAAGGGGAAGCTGCAACGTTCCACACCGGAATAGATGTCGACAAAATGGAACTCATAGGAGCCGCTGCCTTCTGTGATGAAAAGCATCTGGGGTTCCTGACCGGGAACGTCGTTAAGCTGGACGCCTACCTGACTGTTCTCAAAGAGTGAACGCACGAGATTGCCGTCGCCGTCATGAATGCTGTATGTTTGTGCGGAGCTGTCGTCGGTGGCGGTTGAGAGCACCTGACGCGTCACTATGAATGAAGGTTTGTTGTCGGTGGCACCCCACTTGTCGAATGAGATGTCGTCGCGGTAGAGCAGGTCGCCCACACCATAGTATGTGGCGAGGACGTCGTCGGCTTCAGTTTTGGGCGCGTCAACGCGTGCAGTGTTGAACAGCTCGGGAACGCCGTCGGCACCGATGCGATAGAATTCAACAATAAGCTTGTTTGATGCGCGCTGAATGGCCTCGCTCTCCGTACCCGTTATGGGCTCGGTGAACGACTGCTCATAGTAAGAGACGACGAGCACTACGGAGCCGTTGTGCTTCAGCGCTAACATACGCGGAGTGCTGTCGCCCTGGTCGCCGGGCGTCATCTGAATGCAGATTTTCTTACGGAATATCTCGCGAGGGCCGCTGTTGTCGATGGCCTTTGACTTGACCACTATCTCATAGTAGCCACTCATCATATTCTGCCAGTAGAGCTCGCCCTCGTCGGATGAAGGATTCTCAATGGGGTCAACCCCTTCGGGAATTTCCACGATATAGACGTTCTCATTGCCGTTTTCCGAAGCGTCGAGTACATCGGCCACGATGTCGGGGACGATGTTCACGGGCACGCTGTAGCCGTCGCCGTCAGTATCGCCGTCGAGCTGATAGACATATGTGCGGTAGTTGTTGACGAACTGAGGTGTATTGAAAGCCATAGCGATGGCAATCTCATACTTGTCGTCGGTGTTGTAGAAGTTAGAGGTTACGATAGGCGTTACATCGCACATAGCGCAGCGCGTCTCGTTGCCCTGAAGCTCGATTACGTCGCTGATAGTGCCGCGGAGTTTATTTTGGTCGTCATAGACTTTGACTACGAATCCACGGAGTACGCTCTCGGTCCAGTAAGGATTGTGCTGTACCTCCTCGATTACATAGTCGAGTGTGTAGAACCACACGCCTCCGCCGGCCACATCGAGGTCGCCAATCGAACCGGCTGGTCCGAGGGTCATCACAGGGTCGGGATTGGCGGTGATGTCACGGGCTTCGAGCGTGCCGAAGAGCATACGGTCGACGGACTGAGTGCGTTCGATGCGGCTGCTGTTGAAAAAGTCGCGTGAACCTTGTGCTTCATAGAGATGCTGCCCGGAGCGTGGAGCAGCTACAGCTGACGACATTACCAATGATGCGGCCAGCAAAAACGATAATTTGGTAGATTTATGCATAGAGTATTATTAAGTTTGTTCTGATTGTTTCTAACTGAAAAAGAGCGTTATCTGTGATTTATAATCACCGGCTTCCGCAGTGCCTCCGGCGGCGGTCAGGCCTGAAATATTTCTACCGACGATTGTTGCTTCTGTGGTGATATTAAAATCTGATACTAATAATTCGCAAAATTAAGATTTTTTCTATTTATAGAAGTATTTTTGCGATAAAATAAAAACAAAATTGCATAATCGTATATCAAACGACATGATTTTGTAGCAAAATTAACGTTTCACCTGTCAATTAAGTTGAGTTTATCGATGGCTGCGCTGCCGACGGAGAATAAGAGAGCGTTCTCCCCCGCTCATAAATGACAATGCCCTGAGCTTCCGGCCCGGGGCATTGTCGTATAAATTGCAGATGTGTGAAATCAGTGACGCTTCTTCATGTAAAGACTTCCGAAGTAGAGGAACGCTATGATAGCGAGATAAGCCCCGATGCCACCAAGCTGCGGGCCGAGTTCATCCATGCCGGTCGGCAGGGGCATGCCACACATGATGGTTATGGCTGCCAGCACGCCGAAGAGTGCGCCGCCCGCAATGAGGCCTGATGAAATGAGCGTGCCGCGTTCGTGGCGTTCACGACAAACCTCGGGATTACGCGAGCTGTGGTTCACGAAGTAGCTGATGGCACCGCCGACAAGCATCGGCACATTGAGGCTGAAGGGGATGAACATACCGAGGCAGAAGGCCAGAGTAGGCACGCCGAGCCAGTTGAGAAGCAAGGCGAGCACGGCTCCGACTATGTAGAGCATCCAAGGGGTTTCACCGCCCGTCATCAGGGGGTCAATCACATTGGCCATGGCATTGGCCTGCGGAGCCGCGAGCGTGCTGTCGGGGCCGAATGTATATACCTGATTGAGCACCATAATCACGCCTCCGACCGTAGCGGCCGCAACGAGGGTGCCGAGGAATTTCCATGATTCTTGCTTGCGTGGTGTGGCGCCGAGCCAGTAGCCCACCTTAAGGTCGGTGACGAAGCCGCCGGCCATGGAGAGCGCCGTGCAGACCACGCCGCCGACAACCATTGCGGCCACTATTCCCTTGCTTCCATCAAGGCCTATGGCCACAAAGATGGCCGAGGCGATAATCAGAGTCATCAGCGTCATGCCCGACACGGGATTGGACCCCACGATGGCTATGGCGTTGGCCGCCACCGTGGTGAACAGAAATGCTATGACGGTGACTACAACCCACGCTATCAGGGCCTGCCACCAGAGGTCGATGACTCCGGTGATAAAGAATATGAGCACGGCTATAAGGGCCAAACCGAGGAAGAAGACCACGCGCTTCATTGACAGGTCGGTCTGCCAACGCACGGGAGCTGCAGCAGCCTTGCGACCGCCAATCTCGTTTTTGGCCAACCCGACAGCCTGACGTATGATGGGCCACGACTTGACAATGCCGATGATGCCGGCCATTGCAATGCCGCCTATACCAATCATGCGAGCCGACGAACGGAATATCTCATCCGGACCCATGGCGGCAATCGTCTCGTTGCCGTAGCTGCCGAGCAGCGGTATAACCACCCACCAGATGAAAGCTGAGCCGGCGAATATGACGAATCCGTAGCGCAGTCCCACGATATAGCCAAGACCGAGAACGGCTGCTCCGGTGTTGCACGAAAAGACGTATTTGGTCTTCTCGGCCAGCGTCTCGCCCCAGGTGTATGCAGTGGTGGTGATGGTGTCAGTCCACCATCCGAAAGTTGCCACTATATAATCGTAGATACCGCCTACCGCCGAGGCTATTACGAGGAGGAGCGCCTGCCCCTTGCCTGTAGCGCCCTGACCGCTGGCAAGCACCTGAGCCGTAGCCGTGGCTTCAGGGAAAGGATATTTGCCGTGCATATCCTTCACGAAATATTTGCGGAAGGGTATGAAGAACAGGATGCCCAGAACGCCGCCGAGCAGCGATGCCATGAATATCTGGAAGAAATCTACACTCAGGTCAGAATGTTTTGACTGAAGGATGTAAAGTGCGGGCAGTGTAAAAATGGCTCCGGCCACTATCACGCCTGAGCACGAGCCGATTGACTGAATGATGATGTTCTGTCCGAGCGCGTGCTTCTTGCCAAGGGCGCCGGAAAGGCCCACAGCTATTATGGCGATTGGAATGGCGGCCTCAAACACCTGTCCCACCTTAAGGCCGAGATAGGCGGCTGCGGCGCTGAATATCACTGCCAGAATCAGGCCGGTGATGACCGAATAGGGTGTTACTTCGCGGTATTGGCGCGCGGGGTGCATCATCGGGCGATAATGCTCGTCGGCGCCTAACTCGCGGAAAGCGTTTTCGGGGAGCGTGGCGGGGTCAGCATCTTCGTAGACAGCGCTGTCGGCTCCCGGAACATCGATGCGGGAGGCGTTGGCCTCAAGGCCGTCGGCTTCCGCTCTGACATAGTTTTTTTCCGGTATGCTCATTGTAAGTGAAATGTGTGATTGTATTTAGGGTGTGCTTAAAGATGTGGTTTACTGTTGGATGCCACCGGGCGCGGCATTGGCCGCCGGAGCAGCCGGACGCGAAAGAATATCGAAGCGGTCAACCAAAATTTCAGTAATCTGCCGCGTTATGGCGTTGCGATCCTGCCACTGCCGTGTACGCAGGCGCCCCTCGATGTAGAGTTTGGTGCCTTTTTCGATGAAGCGCTCGGCTATCTCGGCATTGCGGTCCCACATCACGATGTTGTGCCATTCTGTGATTTCAGGCGTACGCTGTCCGTTTTCAAGCAGGCGCCCCGGCTCGTTAGTGGCCAAAGGGAAAGAAGCCACCGGACGGGTATCGACATAGCGGACTTCGGGATTCTTTCCCACATTGCCAACAAGGATTACACGGTTGACCGACATGATTTCAAGCTTTGGAGGCTAAGGCCTGTTTGAACTTCAGAATGAATTCGTCGGCTTCGGCTTCGGTGAGGCAGAGCGGCGGGAGCAGGCGTATGACGTTTGTGCCGGATGCTCCGGTGAAGACGTGCTGCTCATGAATCAGACGCGAGCGGAGCTCTTTTGCGGGATATTCCATCTCGATGCCTATCATAAGGCCGCGGCCGCGTACTTCCTTAACGCCCGGAAGGCCCTGCAGGCTACGAAGCAGATGTTCGCCCACGCGGTGTGCGTTTTCCACAAGGTGCTCGTCTTCAAAGATGTCGAGCACGGCGCAGGCCGCCGCGCAGCCCAAGTGGTTGCCGCCAAAGGTGGTTCCCAGACGTCCGTAGACGGGCGCGTAAGCGGGCGAAATGAGCACACCGCCCATGGGATAGCCGTTGGCTATGCCCTTTGCCACGGTAATCATATCGGGACGTATGCCGGCCCACTGGTGGGCGAAGAAACGTCCGGTGCGTCCGTAGCCCGACTGAATCTCGTCGAGTATGAGCACGACGCCCTTTTCGGCGGTAAGCTCGCGGAGCTGTCGCAGAAAGTCGTCGGAAGGCACGCGTATGCCGCCAACGCCCTGTATGCCCTCGATGATGACGGCGGCAACATCGCCGCGTTCTATCTCTGTCCTGACGGCATCAATGTCGTCAAGAGGCACGAAAGTAACATGACCGTTGCTGTTGATTGGGGCACTGATTGCAGGATTGTCGGTAGCCTCGACAGCTGCGGAGGTGCGGCCGTGGAAGGCTTTGCCGAATGCTATGACGCGACTTTTGCCTGTGGTGAACGAAGCTAGTTTCAACGCGTTTTCGTTGGCCTCGGCGCCGGAGTTTATCAGGAAGAGCTGATAGTCGTCGTAGCCAGATGCCTTGCCGAGCTTGTCGGCAAGACGCTTCTGAAGCGAATTGATGACAGAGTTGGAGTAGAACACAAGGCGCTGTGCCTGGTCGGACAGGGCCTGAAGATAGCGCGGATGGCTGTGACCCACCGATATAACGGCATGACCGCCGTAAAGGTCGAGGTATTCGGTGCCTTCTGTGTCATAGGTGCGGCATCCTTTGCCCTTTACAATCTCGATGTCGAAAAGCGGATAAACGTCAAAGAGTTTCATTTTGAGTTGTATGGCTGTTTGTTATGCGTAAAAACCTGTATCTCAGAAGCTGAGCGTAACGCCCAGCGACGGGCAGAAGGAGTGGAGGTTATAGTCGGCCTTGAATTCGCGGTTAGGGTCCTGCCCCATTGATCCGGCTATCATGTCGGTATAGGGACATTGACGGTTGTCGGCGCCCAAACCGGCCACATAGAGGAAGGAGGCGTCAATCGAGAGACAAGGAAGGGGACTGAACGATACGCCGACAGACGGCTCAATCTTGGTCATGCCGGGAGTCTCGGGATTGTAGTAATCGCGGTCAACGGGCGATGTGTCGACCATCAGACCCATGCGCACGTCGAAACGCTCCGACACATCCCATTCGGCACCCATGTGGAAGGTCCACGCATTTTGGTAATTCTTTGTGATGTGCTGGTCAAATGCGCTCAGCGATGTGTCGAGAAATTCTATGTTAAGCTCCTTATAGGCATTCCACCCTGTTAGCTGCGCGTCGAAGGCAAAAGTGAGCGAAGGCACGGGGCGGTAGCTCACGCCGAAGGTGTAGACCGCCGCACAGGGCATTTGGGCGCGGAACTCGGCTTTGTTGATTGTGCCGAGGCTCTGCTCAAGCGCTGTCTGAGCCAGGGTGTTGGCATAACGTACTGACGCACGGCCTGCGTGGACCTTCATGTGCATGAGCGAGCGGAAGCTGAAGCCGACAGTCCATTGGTCGGTGATGTCATACATCACGCCGAGGTTCACTCCGGCGGTCATACGGGCTGTGCCCTTCAAGTTGACGGAAGCCGGAACGGTGTTGCCGAAAGGAGGAACCGACATATTGAGCAGCTGAGCCATGTGGTCGAACGACTCGCCTGTGACAAGACCTTTGTTGAGGTCGACGTTGCCCCATGACAGCATCAGACCGACGCCTGCCGAAAGCCCCGGCAACGGTTGCCAGGCCACAGTGGGCTGTATTGTGTAAATTTTGAGGCTTACCGACTGATTCAAAACGGCGCCGGGCCAGTTGTCGGTCCAATTAATAGAGCTGCCGTAGGGCGTAAAGAAAGCCAGACCGGCTTTAACGGTGTTGCTCACGCGCCATGCCGCCGTGAGGCTCATAGGGGTGGCTGCGTTGTTGTCGGTGTTCCACACGCTACCATCGGGCAGGGTGGCCTTAACATGAGCGAAAATGCCCGTCACGCTGCCGGTAATCTGAAAATTGTCGTCAAGCCATCCAAGGCCGGCGGGGTTGAATATTTGGCTCTCTGAGCCGAGTTTCAAGGCGGCGCCGGTGTGGCCCATACCATTCTGACGGGCACTAAGAGTGTTAATCTGATAGCCTTCGGCCTGAGCCGTAGCCACAGCACCGAAAAGCGCTGCTACAAGTAATAATTTTCTCATCTAAATAAAATATAAATCTGATTAAAACTGCAAAGATACACAATTTTGGCCAACATCCGACCATGTTCCGCGGATATTTGCCAAAATACAGTGTAATCAAGCGGTAGGAAAGCGCAAATGTAGCCTATTACAATCAATGATGGGTGCGGGTGGGAGCGTCTTGACTCTCCGCTGTCGCATCGTCGTGATGATGCGGACGTTTCATCTTTAGCTTGAGCTCGTCGAAGCCCTGACCATAGACGCCGTTGACATTGGCCTGCGTGAGGAAGGCATCGGGGTCAATCGACTTGATGATGCGGCTGATGGTGATGGCCTCATATTTGCGGCACATCACAAGGAGCACCTTGACGTCTTCTTTGCTGTACCAGCCCATGCCGTTCAGTACGGTGCAGCCACGCCGGGCATCGTTGTTGATGGCAGTGGCTATATCCTCCCACTTCTTTGAGAAGATAATAAACTGCACGGCCTGACGGTTGTTGTTGATTACCTGGTCGGCAACAATGGAAATAATCAGAAGGGTCACGATACCGTAAACCAGTTTTTCGATACCGGTCTGAAGGCCGAAAAGGAGAAGAGTCGACGAGATGATACAGAAATCGCAGTACTGCATGGCTCGGCCCGGAGAGATATTGCTGTGGCGTGAGGCTATGGCCGCCACTATGTCGGTGCCTCCGGTACTGCCGTTATGCGACAGCGCCAGTCCGATGCCGATGCCGCAGAGCATACTGCCTATCACAACGTTCATGAACGGCTCGTCGTGGACTATCGGCTCATGGAAAAGCGGCATGAGCAAACCGATGAAAATAGAGATGATGGTGACGCCGAAAACCGTACGTATCACGAATGTGCGCCCCACTTTCTTATAAGCGAAAAAGAGGAGTATGGCATTGACGGCATACATGGTAACAGCCACCGGTATGCCGAATCCGAACAATTTGTAGGTGGTGTAATATACTACCTGTCCGAAGCCGGCCATACCTCCCGTGATGACGCCTTCAGGAGCTATGAATGCCGAGAAACCGAAAGCATAGAGGGCGATTCCGAATACTATAAAAATATAATCTTTGGCCGTCAGCCAGATTGCTTTTTTAGTTATCATCGTTATTCGAATTTTTCACGGCTCAAAGGTAATTATTTTTTAAGATTTATTTGCAAAAAATCGGTATAATTGAATAATGTTTTTAATTATGAATACTGCGGCCAATGCGGAGAGGAGGAGAGTGAGTAACGTCCGGAATCCACCGGTATGGGCTGTGGTGGTTGTGGCCGATGCGGAAGCGCTGCTGCTTACGGCGGCAGAGTCAACCAGAATGGCTGTGCGAGCGGCAGTGACGGAGGCGCGCTGCCCCGTTGCGCGCACCCGAATGGAGCGAGCTTTGGCGAGCGGCTTCGCGGCGGCCATAGGCGAGAGTTGCCTAATAAGCTCCGGACTGTCGATGACTATTTCTAAGTCAAGGCTAAGGCTGTCGGCGCTCAATAAGCCAAGCAGAGCCGACCTATTGACGGCAGTGGAATCGGCTGAGGCTCGTGCGCGTTCCGTTTGACGCGAGGCGCTACATCCGCACGTCAGGAGCACGCACAGGAGCATGAAGTGGAGCAGTGGCGTTGAGACACGCTGCATGAGTTCAGACATTTTCATATTCGGCTGCGGCGTTAAAACATGGGCAGGCTTTTGCGGCAAACTCGCAGTGACCGTGGACGGTAGCTGCGGGAAAGCGCCGTTTCAGTTCTCTCATTAACTGCAGCAGGGCGTGGCGCTGAGCGGCAGTGCGTGTGTCTTTTGGCTGATTGTTGCGGTCAAGCCCACCGATGTAGCACACACCTATCGACCGGCGGTTATGGCCTTTGCAGTGCGCTCCGACGACTTCTTCGGGGCGTCCGCGTTCTATGACTCCGTCAAGCAGCACGACATAATGGTAGCCTATCCGGGAAAAGCCCCCTTTGCGATGCCAACGGTCAATGTCGGCAGCGTTAAAACTTCGTCCCTCGAGCGTGGCCGAGCAGTGGACTATGATTTCATTGATTGTTCTCATGTTTTTCGGATTTTGATTTTTTGATAAGTGATTTCAGTGCATCGGCCACTTCAGGACGCAGCAGAGCCATGCGCTCGGCTTCCCAGATGGCCGATAGGATGTCGGCTTTCTGCTCGGTGGTTTCAAGGATTGACTTAATCTCGCAGAAAATGCAGTAGGCTGCAAAAACCATCGTCAGCGCGGGAACGGGGAGGATAACGGACGCAAGAATGTCGATGCAGCTCAGACACAGCATGGGGAGGAAATACTTCACAGCTTTGTCGCACGTCTGCTTGAGTCCGCGTGAGTTGACCGGGCGCTTCAGACGCCTGGATTTGGCTATACCTGAAGCAAGGTCGGCAGCCATAGCAAGCGTTACGGCGCTGAAAGCAGCTAAAAGCCACACGGCATGGCCGGCAATGCAGATGTTGTAAAATTCGTGAATCATGACAGATTTTAATTTGAATGACTAATGTTAACCGGTGTATTTATAGCGCAAAATTATAGCAGCCGTAACCGCGTAAACTGCGAAAATATCCCATTGCGCGATATTTTTTTTGCTAAAAAAAGCCGGCTGTTTTCGGCGTTATTCAATCCTAAATGTTATCTTTGCTAAAAACTATACTTACACACAGCCATGGCAGACATCAAATGCATAGGAATCCTCACTTCCGGAGGCGATGCCCCCGGAATGAATGCCGCAATCCGCGCCGTCACCCGTTCGGCCATTTTCAACGGACTGAAGGTTAAAGGCATCTATCGCGGCTATCGCGGCCTCATCACCGACGAAATTGTGGATTTCGCCACTCAAAACGTATCAAACATCATCCAGATGGGCGGCACAATTCTCAAAACAGCCCGCTGCAAAGAATTTCAGACGCCTGAAGGACGTCAGCTGGCTCACGACGTGCTGCGCCGTCACGGCATCGACGCGCTGGTGGTAATCGGCGGCGACGGTTCGCTCTCCGGCGGCCGCATATTCGCCAATGAATTCAACTTCCCCATCATCGGCCTGCCGGGCACAATTGACAACGACCTATACGGCACCGACACAACCATAGGCTACGACACCGCCCTGAACACCATCATGGAGTGTGTCGACAAGATACGCGACACAGCCACCTCCCACGAGCGCCTGTTCTTCATTGAGGTCATGGGGCGCGACGCCGGCTTCCTCGCTCTCAACGGCGCCATCGCCTCAGGTGCCGAAGCGGCCATCATCCCCGAAATCTCAACCAAAGTCGACCAGTTGGCCGAACTCATTCAGAACGGATTCCGCAAGAGCAAGAACTCATCGATAGTACTCGTGGCCGAAAGCCCCGTTACCGGCGGCGCCATGGCACTTGCAGAACGTGTTGAGAAAGAATATCCCGGCTACGATGTACGCGTATCAATACTCGGCCACCTGCAGCGCGGCGGCTCGCCTACGGCTCACGACCGCATCCTTGCCTCACGCATGGGCGCCGCTGCAATCGATGCCATCATGGACGACCAACGCAACGTCATGATAGGCATCAAGAACGACGAAATTGTCTACGTGCCCATCACCCGCGCCATCAAAAACGACAAACCCATCAATCCGGAACTTCTGGATACACTGCGTCGCCTCTCCATCTAACCAATCCGACGGTTTGTTAAAAATTAAATCGCAAAAAATTTGCACGGCAAGGTAAAAATACTTACCTTTGCCGTGCTCAAAAGGGGTATTAGCTCATCTGGCTAGAGCGCGACACTGGCAGTGTCGAGGTGAGCGG
>CAZMUX010000004.1:0-121664 GCA_964569915.1 uncultured Barnesiella sp.
AACCGCCGAACCGCGTTTCCGGCCTTACGGATTAGTCGCCGGCGTCAACTTCCCGACCCGCCTCGGAAGCAAAATGCCCGAGAACCAGACGCGCTTTGGCCGGACCTATAACCTCAGCTAGAGCATCGAGCGATGCCTCACGGATTTTCTTGACCGATTTGAATGTTTTCAGCAATTCATCGCGCGTTGCCGGCCCGACACCTTTTATGGAATCGAGTTCGGAGACAATCTGCGTTTTGCTGCGACGGTTGCGGTGATGTGTAATACCAAAGCGGTGGGCCTCATCGCGCAGGTGCTGAATCACCCTCAACGATTCTGAATTCTTATCTATATATAAAGGAGCCGAATCGCCGGGGAAATAAATTTCTTCAAGACGCTTGGCAATACCAACCACAGCTATCTTCCCGCGCAGTCCTATTTCATCGAGCGCCTCTACGGCCGACGACAGCTGCCCCTTGCCTCCGTCAACAACGATAAGCTGCGGCAGCGATTCACCCTCATTCATCAGCCGCGTGTAACGACGTGTGAGCACTTCTTTCATCGATGCAAAATCGTTAGGGCCTTCGACAGTCTTAATATTAAAATGGCGGTAGTCGCGTTTGGAAGGTTTGGCATTGCGGAACACCACGCACGACGCCACGGGATTTGACCCCTGAATATTGGAGTTATCGAAGCACTCTATGTGAACCGGAAGTTCCGACAGACGAAAGTCGGACTTAATGCGGTTGAGCGTGCGCTCGGCGCGTTCTTCGGGGTTGGTGTTCTCGAGATGCTTAAGGACGTCAATCTTCGCCTGACGCGCATTGCGGGTCGAAACATCAAGAAGCTTGGCACGGTCGCCGCGCTGTGGAATGGCATACTTCACCCCCGGCAATTCAACATCGGGAATCTCCGGCACGACTATCTCATCAAACTCGGCGCCGAACTGCGTTCTCACCTCCCCTATCGCATAGGAAAGTATTTCAGACACCGGCTCGTCAAGCCGTCGGCGATACTGAAGGGTAACGGAACGCACGACGGCTCCGCGGCGTATGTGCATATAGTTAACATATACCACCGAATCGTCATCATCGACGCCAAACACATCTATATCATCAACAACCTGTGAAATAATAACAGTCTTGGCATAATACCGCTCTATAAGTTTATATTGTTCTTTGAGCGCCTGCGCCTCTTCGAATCTCAACTCGGCGGCATACCCTGCCATTTCATCCCGCAGATAACTCATAAGCTCGTCAGTCTCGCCGCGAAGAATCTGCTTGGCCCGCTCTATGCAGGCGTTATAGTCGGATTCTGAAATCATCCCCTTGCAACAGCCCTTACATTTCTTTATGTGATACTCCAAACAGAGGCGTCCCTTCCCTTTGGCCACATATTCAGGCGTCAGCGAAAGGCTGCACGACCGAATGGGATACAATTCGCGTATGAGCGACAGAACTGCGCGCGCAGAGGCGGCGTCGGTATACGGACCGAAGTATTTTGAACCGTCCTTGATGCGCTGCCGCGTCATAAACACCCTCGGATAGGTTTCCTTTGTCACACATATCCACGGATAGGATTTGTCATCCTTAAGCATAACATTGTAACGCGGCTTATATTCCTTAATCATGGAGTTCTCCAGATTGAGAGCATCCTGCTCGGTAGGTACGACAATGTAAGACATATCCGCTATAGCGCGCACCAGCAGGTTGGTGCGGAGGCAATCGTGAGTGCGGTTGAAATATGATGACACGCGGCGCTTCAGATTTTTGGCCTTACCTACATATATAACCGTACCCTCAGCGTTGTAATACATATACACGCCGGGGGTCTGGGGAAGAATAGAGATTTTCTCTCTGAGTTCTGGCGATTTGTCTTTATCGTGTTTTGCCAAAAGAAAAATTAATTAAGTTGGCGCCGTAGCCGCTCATTATATTATAATAACGGAATCGTAACATTAATATTATAACAGCAGCGAAGGGCATTGTGAGCCTTCGCTGCCGTAAAATTTCCGCCGAATTCGATAATCGATAAGAGACGGTTCTGAATCAGTATGTGATGAGAGAATTTACCTCGACCTCCGGTGGGAGCTTGGCACGTCCGCCGAGCGCAGAAATCTCAATGATGAAATTGATGTAGATTTTCTTCGGGTTCATTGATTTCACAAGCTCGTATGCAGCCAACATAGTGCCGCCGGTGGCAAGCACATCGTCGTGAAGCACCACAATGTCGTCGGGCGTGATGGCATCACGGTGCATCTCGATTGTATCCTTGCCGTACTCCTTGTCATAGGTTCTTGAGATAGTGTCAGCAGGGAGTTTGCCGGGCTTACGCACGGGCACGAAACCGGCGCCGATTTCAAACGCCAGGATTGAGCCGCCTATAAAGCCGCGCGACTCGATGCCAACCACCTTTGTCACTCCTTTGTCACGGTAGAGCTGTGCGAGATCCCAGCCTATTATGTGAAGAGCCCTCGGGTCTTTAAAAACCGTTGTAAGATCCTTAAAAACTACGCCCTTCTGCGGGAAATCGTAAACATCGCGAATTCTTTTCTTGATATATTCCATTTGGTATTATAATTAGTTGATTTTTGGTTCTTTATTTGTGTTCCACGTGAAACAACGCTACAACTTCACCTCCCGAGAATAAGCAGTAGAATATTGATGTCAGAGGGAGAAACACCCGGGATGCGTGATGCCTGCGCTACTGTCACCGGGCGGATTCTCGAGAGCTTCTGTCGTGCTTCAGTGGAGAGTGAAGAAAGTGAATTATAGTCAAATTTCTCGGACAACCTCACATTTTCGAGTCGTTGGATTTTCTTTGCCAATTGGCGTTCACGCTCGATATAGCCGTTATATTTCAGCTGTATTTCCGCTGCCTCAACAACCTCATCACGCAGAGATTCCGGTATGTCGGCAACATGGCGTGATAGGGCATCTATGGCTTCTGAGAGCGATGAAATAGTCATGGACGGCCTGAGAAGGAGCTGAGTCAGACGTATGCCTTGTTGCAGAGGAGTCTCTCCTACCCTTTCAAGATACGAATTAATCAATGCCGGTCGAAGAGAAAACTCGTTCATAAAATCAATCAGTGAATCACGGAGGCGTTTCTTCTCAAGCAACAAGTTATATCTTTCTTCATCAGCCAGACCCACATTATGAGCGAGCGGCGTCAGTCGCATATCGGCGTCATCCTGACGTAGAAGTATGCGATATTCGGCACGCGAGGTAAACATACGATAAGGCTCATCGACGCCCTTAGTAACAAGGTCGTCAATAAGCACACCGATGTAGGCCTGATCGCGACCAAGCACAAAAGGCTCGCGTTTCTGGGAACTCAGCGCGGCATTTGCACCGGCCACGAGACCCTGACCTGCTGCCTCCTCATATCCTGTTGTGCCGTTAATCTGACCGGCGAAATACAGTCCTTGCACAAGTTTGGTCTCAAGAGTATGTCGCAACTGTGTCGGGTCAAAGAAATCATATTCTATGGCATAACCCGGGCGGAAAACCTTAACATCGCTGAACGCAGGGATGGTCTTCAGCGCTTCAAGCTGAATGTCGACAGGAAGCGACGACGAAAAGCCGTTTAGATAATATTCGTTGCTGCCGAGCACCTCCGGCTCGATGAAAAGCTGATGCTCGGTTTTATCCGGGAAAGTAACGATTTTTGTTTCGATGCTGGGGCAGTAACGCGGACCGATACTCTGAATCTGACCATTGTAAAGAGGAGAATCAGGCAAACCACGGCGTAGCACATCGTGAGTTCTGCTGTTGGTATAAACCGTATGACAAGGCAGCTGTTTCAGGCAACGGCGCACTTTCGGGAGAAAAGAAAAACCATGATAAGGCTGCTCCGGGAAGGCTTCATCATCACCCGGCTGAACAGTAGTTTTTGACCAATCAATGGTGCGTCCGTCAAGACGCACAGGTGTTCCCGTTTTCATTCTTCCGGCAACAAATCCGAGCGATACAAGCTGCTCAGTGAGACCGGTGGAATTTGGTTCACCAATTCTACCGCCCGGCATTTTCGCACGTCCAACGTGCATCAGGCCATTAAGGAAAGTACCGTTAGTCAGGACAACACTCTTGGCACGGAACTCAATCCCAAGAGCAGTTATCACACCTGCCACAGCACCATCCTCTATAATTAGAGACGTCACATTATCTTGCCAAAGACTAAGTCCCGGTGTGTTTTCCAACTCATGTCGCCAATTCGCGGAAAAAGCCATACGGTCACACTGAGCACGCGGACTCCAAACCGCCGGGCCCTTGGAACGATTAAGCATCCTGAACTGGATTGAAGACATATCGGTTACAATGCCCATCTTACCGCCGAGAGCGTCAATCTCACGCACAATCTGACCTTTCGCTATTCCACCGACAGCCGGGTTGCAGCTCATCTGAGCAATCTTATTGAGGTCCATCGTAATAAGCACGGTTGATGCGCCCAATCGCGCGGCGGCGGAAGCAGCCTCGCAACCGGCATGGCCGGCGCCAACAACGACGACGTCATATTCAAATGTCATAAGCAGCTGATTATCAATTATTTTTTGGATAAATCATCCAACATATCAAGAGCCTGATTCTCAAAGTCTTCCATAATTTCACGCTCACCCGGGCCCTTATCGTTGATGCCGCATAGATGAAGAACGCCATGCACGATTACACGCAACAGTTCACGCCCGTAAGGCGCGCCAACAAGCTCCGAATTAGTTGAAACGGTATCGAGAGAAATCACCATATCGCCCCGAAGGAGACGACCGACACAATCATCGAAAGTAATTATATCTGTATAATAATCATGATTGAGAAACTCGCGATTTACGCTGAGAATCTTCTCGTCATCACAGAATAGATAGCTAAGAGAGCCTACCATACGGTTGTGAGAAGCTGCCACCGCCTGAATCCAACGCTCAATCAGAGGATAATCCAAAGCAGGCAAAACAACATTTTCATTCAACCAGAGAAACTTTGCTGCCATCAGTCTAACTCATTTCGGGCAACAAATATAACAAATTTTTGACATGATGCAAAATAAGAACCCTCCCCTACCCCACCAAAGGGAAGGGAGGGATTAAGAGTCGGTTCGACAATATTAGTTATTCATAATGTAGGAGCCAGTCAGCAGTGGCTGAATTCAAAGCTCAAGATGATGGTACGGCAGACCGAAAGCCTCGGCAACTCCCGGGAAAGTGATTTTTCCGTCAACAATATTGACTCCAAAAGCAAGTGCGGCATTGTCACTGCAAGCCTTTTTCCAGCCTTTGTCTGCAAGCTGAAGCGCATAAGGAAGCGTTGCGTTAGTAAGAGCTAGTGTCGATGTAAAAGGCACAGCACCGGGGATATTGGCTACGGCATAGTGCACTATGCCTTCTAAGGTATAAACCGGTTCGGCATGAGTCGTGGGACGAGAAGTCTCAAAACATCCGCCCTGATCAATTGCCACATCCACAAGCACTGTTCCGGGCTTCATAAGCCTAAGCATTTCTTTGGTCACGAGCTTTGGCGCTTTGGCGCCGGGAATGAGTACAGAGCCTATAACGAGGTCAACATCAGCAAGTTCCTGCTCTATATTGTGACGCGACGAGAAGAGCGTCTTGACATTTTTCGGCATAATCTCGGCAACGTGCCGCAAGGTCGGCAGTGAAATGTCGGCAATGGTGACATCAGCATTCATACCGGCTGCCATCAGCGCAGCATTACGGCCGACAACACCAGCCCCAAGCACAAGCACTTTCGCAGGCTTCACGCCCGGCACACCTCCGAGCAGCTTTCCTTTACCACCCTGTGGTTTCTCAAGAAAGCGGGCACCTTCCTGCACCGACATACGTCCTGCAACCTCGCTCATCGGCACAAGCAACGGCAACGTATGGTCAGGCAGTTGCACCGTCTCATAGGCAATGCAGACAGCACCCGAAGCCAGCATGGCATCAGTCAACTCACGGTCGCAGGCAAAGTGAAAGTAGGTAAACAAGAGCTGCCCCTTGCGCACGAGTCGGTATTCAGGCTCAATGGGTTCTTTTACCTTGATTATCATATCGGCGGCAGCATAGACGGCCTCTATCGACGGAAGGATTTCAGCGCCTGCGGCAACGTACTCACTATCAGAGAATCCGCTGCCTACACCGGCCGACATCTGCACGAAAACTTTATGACCATGGCCTACAAGTTCTTTCACCCCTGCCGGCGTAGCGGCAACGCGGTTCTCATTGTTTTTAATCTCTTTAGGAATTCCAATAACCATAGTATCAAGTATTTAAGATTAAGGTAAAGATAAGAATCATCCAAAGAAGATGTAGGCAGCCACCACGCCAGCCACCGAGCCTGTAATGTCGGCGAGCAGAGCATAAGGCACAGCGTAACGCGTACGCCTGATGCCCACCGAGCCGAAATAAACGGCAAGCACGTAAAACATCGTGTCAGTGCTTCCCTGAATGGATGCCGACACGCGCGACACGAAAGCATCGGCACCGTGAGTTGACATCAAATCAACCATCATACCGCGCGAACCTGAGCCGCTAAGAGGCTTCATTATGGCGGTTGGCAGCGCCTCAACCCAGTCGGTATCAATGCCCAAAAGGCCTACAAACCAGGTCATACCGTCTGTCAGCACATCCATAGCACCCGAGGCGCGGAACATTCCGATGGCAACGAGTATGGCAACAAGATAGGGAATAATCATCACAGCCGTTTTAAAGCCGTCCTTAGCCCCTTCAATGAAGGTTGAATACATATTCACCTTCTTGCGAAAGCCTGCGACCAGAAACAGCATTATAACGCCGAATAGGAAGACGTTTGCCACAAATGATGAGTACAGCTGCACCTGAACGTCGGAGAGCGTAGAGAAGAACCACACTATGCCGCCGATTATCAGCGCCATTCCTCCGAGCCATGCTATCAGCACGGGGTCAAATAGCCTGATTTTCTGCTTCAGACACAGAGCTATGATGCCGACAAGTGTGGAAATAAATGTGGCAAGGAGAATCGGCATGAATACATCCGTGGGGTTCGATGCTCCTGCTTGAACCCTATACATCATGATACTAATAGGAATAAAGCAAAGCCCCGAGGCATTAAGCACCAGAAACATTATCATGGCGTCAGAGGCTTGACTTTTGTCCTTATTGACCTCCTGCAATTCCTGCATGGCCTTCAGGCCCATGGGAGTGGCCGCATTGTCCAGGCCGAGCATATTGGCCGAAACGTTCATAAAGATTGAACCCATGGCGGGATGACCTTTAGGAACGCCCGGGAACAGACGGCAGAATAAAGGGCTGATGAGTCTGCCGAAGAAAGCTATCACCCCTCCTCTCTCCCCTATCTTCATCAGCCCCATCCAAAGCGAGAGCACACCCGTCAGGCCGAGTGCTATTTCGAACGCAGTGGAAGCCGAGGAGAAGGAAGCACCCATAATGTCAGACCACACCTGAAAATCTCCGGCAAAAACGGTTTTGCCTATTGCCACCAGAAAAGCGATGGCGAAAAAAGCAATCCAGATGTAGTTCAGAACCATTTCAAAAAAATTTTTAATAAATTTGCAAAGGGTTACCTACAAACTTACGAAAAAAGTCGGGCCATTACAATGAATGGGGCTCAAAAATCTTACAAAATTTTTCTGGCCTAATTTTTTCGACACAAATTTCAGCCGCATTAATCACTCCATCAACAGATTAAGCAAAATTTGACCCTCTGAGATTTGCGTGTAGCCGACATCCCCGACAGATTCACGAATTTAGCGAAGTAGCCAATTGCAAAAATAGACTAATAAATGTTAAATAATAAAAATACGGCCAATCGGCCCGAAAATTTCGCGAAAGAACAAAATCGCCCCCAACCCGAACCCGACGTCACGGTGGTCACCGTATGCTTCAACGCCGAGAATACGATTTTGCCGACACTTCAAAGTGTAATCGCTCAGAAAGGAGTAAGAAAGGAGTACATCATAGTTGACGGCGCTTCGACAGATTCAACTATTGACATCGTCAACAGATTTCACGATGAAATCGACATTATAGTCAGCGAACCTGACAACGGAATATACGACGCCATGAACAAAGGGGTACGGCTGGCCGGCGGGCGCTACATCATATTCATGAACGCAGCCGACCGTTTTGCATCGGAAGACACTTTGGCAAAACTCATCGCCCGGGCACAGAAAGACGCAACCGTGGTTTACGGCGACGTCATCAAACCCGCCGCTGACGGAGGCGAAAAAGTCAAAAAAGCCGAGCCGCCGCACAACGGGCACAGAATGTTTTTCTGCCATCAGTCAGCAATGACAGAACGAGGCGCTCTTCTCGCCCACCCCTTTGACACAAACCATCGCCTATCGGCCGACTTCAAGCTATTCAAACAACTCATCAAAGAAGGCGCAGTATTCCAGCAGGTAGACTTTCCGGTTGCGAAATTCGACACCGGAGGCATTAGCAATGTAAAGCGCTCCGAAGGACTGAAGGACAACCTGCGCGTTCTGCGGGAGACAGACTCATTCCTGACACGCCTAAGGCTGGCTCCACGCCTCTGGATTCCCATGATTCTATGTAGACTCCGGGGCAAATAACCTCATTAGAATCGACGCCGGGAAAACACCTAAAACTGCCTTTACCATTATTTTAGCCAAAACAATCAGCGACAAAACAATCTAAACGCAAGGTATCTTATGAACGGAAAAGAATTTCGGAGGAAACTTCATCGGGCTTTTGAGGAAATCAAAGCAACGCGTGAAATTGCAAAATACACCTCATGGGGGGAGGCTATAAACTCGTTCAGAGCCAAAATTGACATTCAGGCCATGTGTCGCAATGGCCAACAGGAATCGGAAAACGTTAAGCGCAGACTTCTAAAAAAGCATGCAACGACACTGACATATTTTGAAAAAAAATACAAAGACTATTGGGACAATTATAATCTTCCACAATTGGAAGAGGCTCCTGAGAGTTTGCGTAATAAGATTTGGGTATGTTGGTGGCAGGGAATCGACAATGCTCCGCAGATAGTGAAAAACTGTCTGGCATCAATTGCCGCTAATTGCAAGGATTTTGAAATCATAGAAATCACGCTCGACAATTATCTTGATTATGTGTCATTTCCACCAGTCATATTGGAAAAATTCAGAAACGGTCAGATTACAAAGACTCAGTTTTCCGATCTCTTGCGAATGAATTTGCTATCGAAATACGGAGGCATGTGGCTTGATTCAACTTTGTTGGCTACGGGTGATATATCAGAATATATGCAGATGGAATTATGGAGCATAAAACGGCCTGATTATCTTCATGCATCCGTCACAATGGGACGCTTCACGGGATATGCCATAAGTTGTAGATACGAAAACAGATGGATATTCCGCCCGGTCCTTGATTTTATGTGTTATTACTGGACACATAACAATATGATGATTGATTACTTTTTATTTCATTACGCAGTGGTGCTGTCAATGAAAATATATCCCGAAATTAATAGCCTATTTGAATCGATACCACCTAACAATCCGGAGAATGATGAACTCCTGAAATTGATGCCCCTGGCATTTGATAAAAAGAAGTGGGAGCAGCTGAAGAAAAATACCCGCTTGTTCAAACTGACTTGGAAATCAACGTTCCCTCAGGAGGTTAACGGACAGCCGACTTTTTATGGCAAATTAATGTCCGGAGAATTGACGTAACGGGAGTCTATAACCGCGACAACGTCTACAACGTATATTTGAAACCAACTGATTGCCAACAATCAGTCCGGAGAAATAAAAATTACGTCGGCCTCTATTAAGAAGTCGACGTAATTTTTTATTTTTAAGAAACTGTTTCTTATTTCTGGAGAGCGGCGGCAGCAGCGTCGGCAGCACCCTGAACAGCCTGAGCAGCAACATTTGCAGCAGCGTCGGCAGCAGCACTGGCAGCAGCGTTAGCGCTATTCTGAATAGCCTGAGCAGCAGCGTCTTTAGCCTGTTCAACAATACCGCCGGCATTTTCAGTAGCTTCAGCTGCGGGTTCTGACATTACCTCAATTGCGCCTTCTTCTACTACTTCGCCTTCGTTAGCAGAAGCAGCTTCTTTGCTTCCGCAAGCAGTCATAGCAAGCATAGCTACAGCTGCGAACATGAAAATCTTTTTCATTGTCTTAATTTCTAAATAAATGTATAAATTCTTATGTTGATTTCGTGACGGCAAAATTAGTAAATTTTTTGATACGCTATAACGGTTTGATTAAAATTTTGCCAACATCCGCAGTATGAATATTCTCTATTTTGAGAGGAATTAGTATATTTACGCATATCTTATCAAAACCGAAGTTTCATGAGTTCACAAATGAAAATATACTGCAAGAATATCGGACGTTACGTTGATATTCAGGGCGGTGAAACACTCAGCGGCATATATGAGCAGCTGAAAAAAGAAATAAGCATAGAGCCTATATGCGCGCGCGTCAACAACAAGACCGAAGACCTCTCCTATCAAGTGTTCGCGCCCAAGCAGGTGGAATATCTCGGCATCGATTCCTCGTCGGGCTACAGGGTATATGTCAGGTCGCTCTGCATGATGCTTTACAGAGCCGTCAGCGAGTGCCTGCCCGGTGCGAGACTCAACATATGCCACTCCGTTTCAAAGGGCTATTACGGGAGGCTGGAGGGCAGTGAAGCCACACCCGCCATTGTAGCCACACTGAAAGCGAAAATGCAGGAACTCGTGAAACGCGACATCCCCTTTGTACGCAAGGAGCGACTCACCGCCGACGTCAAGGAAATGTTCAATTGTCAGGGACTTAACGACAAAGTGCTACTGCTTGACACCACCCATGAACTCTATACCGTGGCCTATCGTCTCGACGGCATCTACGACAGCTATTACGGCCCGTTGGCGCCTTCAACCGGATGTCTGAAAGTGTTTGATCTGGTGCCTTATCATGAGGGCTTTCTTCTTACCGCCCCTGACGCAGCCAACCCGTCATTGCCGCAGACTCCGGTTCTCCAAGAAAAGATGTTCGCCACTTTCACGGAATATATGCGTTTCAACGAAGTCACAGGCGTCAGAAACGTCGGCGAACTGAATCTGGCCACAATAGAAAACCGCTCGACAGACCTCATCAATGTGGCCGAAGCTCTGCACGACAAAAAGATTTCTGACATCGCCGATGAAATAGCGCGCCGCCACCGTGCGGGAGGCTGCAAGCTCGTCATGATAGCCGGACCGTCGTCGTCCGGAAAGACAACGTTTACAAAGAGGTTAGCCATCTACCTGATGACCAACCTCCTGAAACCAAAAATGATTTCACTCGACGACTATTTCGTTGACCGTGAACATACGCCGCGCGACGCCAACGGCGATTACGACTACGAATCGCTCTATGCTCTCGACCTTGAGCTTTTCAACCACGACCTGCGAGAGCTGACTGCCGGCCACGAAGTAGAGCTGCCAACCTACAGTTTCGAGACCGGCACAAGGCAGTACAAAGGCAACAAAGTGCAACTTGAGGACAATTCAGTGCTACTAATTGAAGGCATTCACGGACTTAATCCCGAACTTACCGCCGAGATTCCCGATGACCTTAAATACCGCATATATGTATCGGCTCTGACCACTCTTGCTATTGACGACCACAACTGGGTGCCCACCACCGACAACCGCCTGCTCAGGCGCATAATCCGTGACCACAAGTATCGCGGTACATCGGCTCTCGACACAATAAAACGCTGGCCGTCAGTGCGCCGCGGTGAGGAAAAATGGATATTCCCCTATCAGGAAAATGCCGATTCGATGTTCAATTCATCGCTGATTTTCGAGCTTGGTGTGATGCGGTCCTATGCCATGGAGCTGCTGCGCGACTTTCCGCGCGATGTGCCGGAATATGGCGAAGCCTATCGCCTCATGCGCTTCCTCAGCTATTTCATACCCATACCCGACAACAAGATTCCACCGACATCACTGCTGCGAGAATTCCTCGGTGGCTCATCATTCCACTATTAAGAGTCCGGCTCTAAGTCTTTTTACGTCGGAACACGCGCTTAAGGGCGCGATGACGCGCTTTCGTACGCAGATACGAATTCAAAGACGCCATGGCTTCGCCAACCACCTCATCCTCAGGCAGGCCTGCAGCGCGGGCATAGCTCTCTGCAAGCCTACGTGTCTCGTCGGGATTGAGTGAAATTGACCGAAACATTCGCATCAGCTTATGTCGGTCAGTCACGCCGAAACGCATACGGTTGAGGTCAACATAATAGAAACTGTAGTCGCCCGGACCGCGGCGGTCGCAGAGGATATTGCCGGGCGAGAAATCCTTATGCAGGATTCCGGCGCTATGAAATTTAAGCATTTCTCGCGCCAGAGCGTCAATGAGCAAGCGTCCGTCGGGATGATTTCCCCAGTCACGGAGATTCGGCAAATCAAGATAGGAACAGACGTAATAGCCGGCATTGAGCTTCAGCCCCTGACGGTTGTCGCAGCAGGCTATGGGTTCCGGTGTGAGGAAACCGGCCTCCTTAAGCCGCCGGGCGTAATCGTAGGAGCGGAATGCCTTGCTGTCGCGGAAACGTCCGTAAATATAGCTATTCGGAAACTTTGCGTGGCGGAAATGCTTGACACACAGCATCGGCGAGTCAGCATCGTCGGCATCGCCGGTCATCTTGTAGAGTGTATTGCGGGCGCCGCGGTAAATCTGCTCTCCCCTTTTTAGCGCCTCGCCGTCGAATATGCGTATGCAGGCTTCGCGGAGGGCCTTGTCGGCGGAATCACTGAAACGCTCTACCCTCTTCATTCCGCTAATTGCTTTATGGCTTTGCTTACAGCCTGACGCAGATAGTGCCCTGATGCTATAAGGCCGTTCTGACGCTCTACATTGACTTTCATCTGCGCATACTGCTCGGGGGTGACAGCCTTCAGCGCGTCAGGAATGTCGCTCAGACGGTCTACCATGATACCGATGCCGAGTTCCTTGACCGTCGGCGCCAACGCCGCTCCGCTCCAGATGATTAACGGAAGCCGTGCGCGCAGATAGAGCGACACCTTGTGAGGCGTGTTAAGAGCCAAATAGCTACCAAAAGCGCCTTCACACGAATCGATGTTGTCGCCATCCCACACAAGGCCGTAGTCAGAGGTCATGCCGGCTATGAGTTTTTCCGCGTCAACGAAACCATGGTCAGTGAACACCTCCGGATGTGCCACTTCATCCAGCCGGAATCCGTAGCCGTAAATGTCGACATTGTAGCCGCTTACTACATTTCCCCACTCCCACAGAAAGGCGTTCTTGCGCCGGTTAAGCGACCCTGCGTAGGCTATGCGGGGCAACTCTTCCCTGATGCGCACCGGAATCGGGTCGACCGCAGTGAGGTAATCCCACAGTCCGAGAGAGGAAATCTGAGCGTCGAGACCTATTCTTTCAAGATGCTCCGCCATCACTGCATTAGTGGCTATCACATGGTCGGCATTGCCAAGGCGTTTCAACTCCTGCTTGACAGTCAACGCTTTGCGCCGTTCGCTGCCGAGGTCATGAACAAGAGCCACCACTTTTGCTCCGCGGCTGTGGGCCACTTTGCTTATAAACGTGAAATACTTTTTAAGGGGGTACTGGAGGAACAGCACATCGCCTTTTCTGAGTTTCGCCGAAGCTTTCAATATGCCGGCGAGATTCAGGAAATAGGCGGCGACCTTACCGCTGCGGTAGCTACGTTTTAGGCCTATGTTGACGAAACCTTCATCAGCGAGAATATCCTCGACGTCGGATTTCGCTTTGTTGCCGGCCGACGTAAGGTTTCTGTAGTTATGCGAGATGTAGACTTTCATTTTGGAGGCGGCAGCTGAACAGGATTAAAGAGGTGACTTATTTTATAAGCCGTTAGGCTGATGAAATGTTTAATTCCAAGCTCTATGCGTCGTCCGAGCTTACGGTGACGCCACGAACCATAGATGGTATGGCGTGCGAAAGCATCTGGATGGCGCTCGGAATCATGGTTATTGGGCGTCACCAAATAGCCGGGAAGTATCACCGTGCTGTCGTCGAGCTGCTGCTTGGTGTCCTCTTCCTTATAGCCTTTAGACAGAGCTATCTGCTTCATCACAACGGGCGATATTGTCTGGTCATATGAGCCGTCGCGGCGCACAAAGCGGCGCTGATTGTAGTAGTTGAACATATCGCGGCAGAACTCGTTGCCTTTCTCTCCCATGAAGAAGGCGGCCTGAAGCTGTATTTTGTCACCGATGTGCTCATGCACGGTGGCAAATCCGCTGTCGGGTATATATTTGTCGAATCGCCGGTGCACGAGGACGTCGCTGTCCATATAGATTCCGCCCTCTTTCCAGACAGCGTAGAATCTTACGGCATCGGCTGCGAAAGCCCATTTGCGCGCCTGCAGGGCCTCGTCAATGAACTGACAGTGGATGGCACGGGCATCGCGGGCAGTCCAAAGGCGTATCTCATAGTCGGGAAGCACCTTTATCCAGCTTTCTATACAGCGCTTTATTTCCACAGGATAGTCGTCGCCGGAAAACCAGCACAGATGTATGATTTTCGGAATCATTTCGCAGCCTCCTTTCTTAACTCGCGCGCAAACTTATAGGCCTGCAAGGTCTTGCGGTAGCACTCGCAGGAAATCACCCGACCCGAAGAACCGTCCATGATGCCTCCCTTGCCTATGTAACAGCCTAAGAAAGCTTTCATTGAATTCCAGAATGCCACCAAAGGATTAATCATCTTGCCCTTCACGGCAAGCACACGTCCTGAAATTCGGGCCTGCGAAGTCATTTTATTGCGGTACTCGTCAATGGTGGAACAGCGATAGTGAAGAATCTCGCCGTCAACCGGTTGTGGCTGAAGGGCTTCAGGAAAGATTACCTGCTCGTTTATGTCGTTGAAATTCCATGTGGCATAGCGCTTGTCGAAAAGCCGCACATGGCGGTCAGGATACCAGCCGCAGTGACGCACCGGGGTGTTGCAGAAGAAATTCAGGCGGTCGAATATGTAGACTCTGTGGCCGAGGCCCTCGGCCTTGAGTACGGCCAAACTCTCACGCAGCGCCGGAGAAAGCACTTCGTCGGCATCGAGAAAAAGCACATAGCGGTAGGATGTCAATGATGTGGCATACTGACGTTGAGTGCCGAACCCGGCAAAACGACGTTGCTCGACACGGCAACCAGCCTCTCGAGCTATTTCAGGGGTGCGGTCGGTAGAGAACGAGTCAACAACGATTATTTCATCAGCCAGGCCTTCGAGCGAGCGAATGGCGTCGGCTATGCGCTTCTCTTCGTTTAACGCAATAATGACGGCTGAAATCTTTTCCATATAACTGCAAAAATAATGAAATTTTTCAATGAAAAGCGCAAGAGCGGAAACAATGCTCCGAAAAGTTGATTTTTTATCCGTTAATGTCACGCGATATGGCTATATTTGCTAAAAAAACAGGAGCATTTATGGAAATAGTTGAAGTTGACGCCCGGGAATATTCCCGTTTGCTGCCGCAGCCCCGGATTGCCTTTAACTCCACGGCCTTCAACAGCCTCAACGCCGGTAAAATCGCCGGACTGAAGCATTTGGTGTTCGGCGAGGGCAAATCGCTGATGGGCCTCATCGCCGGCATTGACAATGAGGGAGTGCTTCGCGCGCCGTTTTCAGCGCCGTTCGCATCGTTTGAAAGCAATTGTCGGCAACGTCTCGAACACTATATGGCAGCCGCCGCTTCCCTCTCGGAATGGCTTTCCGCCAATCGTCTGACGGCACGCATCACGCTTCCTCCCTCCTGCTATTCTCCAGCCTCCGACCCTGACCTGATGAATCGGCAGATGCTGGCACTGCTCGCAGCTCCCGGCGCCGAGCCGGCTTGGACCGATTTCAACTATCACTTCGAACTGTCGCAGTTTCCGCGCATCAGCGAGCTGATGACGGCTAAAGCCGCAGCCAAGCTCCGTGCCGCCATGCGCAACAGCATGACTTTCCACTGCGACACATCGCTGGAAAACGCCTATTCCGTTATTATCGAGAACCACAGGTACAAAGGATTTCCCACACACATGACTCTCGATGACCTCCGAGCCACTTCGGAAATAATCAGAATAGAGTGTTTTGAAATCAGAAAAGATGGCGAGACGGCTGCCGCCGCCATTGTCTATCACACAGCTCCCCACGCCGTTCAGGTGATTTACTGGGGCGACCGTCCCGAGATGCGCCGGTTCAAACCGATGAATATGCTTGCCCCGAAGATATTTGAATATTACTCACAGCTTGGAATGCACATATTCGATTTAGGACCCGCCTCAAGCGGCGGCGTTCCCTCGGAAGGCCTCTGCACATTTAAGGAAGGCTGCGGATGCCGGCTGACTCCGAAACCAACAATCGTGATTAGGCCTTAGAGCCGCCATAAAACATTAACCCCCTCGCCTACTGATTATTTGTAAGGGAGGGGATTAATTTATGTGTCTGAGCTGAATCAGTCGCGTGAATCGCCGAAGAATCTGAGCAGATAGATGAAGAGGTTGATGAAATCAAGGTAAAGCGACAGAGCGCCGATGGTTGCGAGCTTGCCAACGGAATCCGAAGGAGCCACCATTGCCATCTGCTTGATTTTCTGCGTATCCCAAGCGGTAAGGCCGAGGAAAATCAGCACACCTGCACCTGAAATAATCCAGCCAAGTGAGTCAGAGTGCATAAACAGGTTGACAAGTGAACAGATAATCAGACCAATCAGCGCCATGAACAGGAATGAGCCGAAGCGGGTCAAATCCTTGTTGGTCATAAAGCCGTAAACGCTCATGGCTCCGAATGTCGCCGATGTAATCAGGAACGTCTTTACAATAGAATCGGGTGAAAAAACCAAAAATATAACGGAAAGCGTTATGCCGTTGATTATCGAGAACACATAGAACAGCACTGTGGCAGTGGCCGAGCTTATCTTGTTGAGACGCATAGTCATGAACAGCACGACGCCAACCTCAACAAGCATAAGAATCAACATGGTTGAGCGTGAACCATAGAGAGCCTGTTTAACCCCGGGATTATTCAGTGCATAAGACTGTGTGAACCAAGCTATTAATCCGGAAGCCAGAAGCGCGAGGAACATTTTCAGATAGACACGCTTCATGACTTTGGAGACTCTCATGTCGAGTGCCTGAGCCTGATTGTAATCATAATAATTTTCCATACTTAAGTGTTGTATAGTTTTAAAGTTTACAATTATAACGCGTAATCCTGCAAAATGTTACATTCTTTCAGGCACTTTAATGCCAAGCAGATTCATGCCGGAGCTAACCACACGGGCGGTGGCATCGCTCAGCGCCAGACGCAGTGAGCGCACTGCGGCGTCCTGCTCGTGCAGAATGGAGCAGTCGTGATAGAACTGGTTATACTGCTTTACCAAGTCGTAAACATAGTTGGCCACAAGTGCGGGGCTGAGACTGCGGCCGGCTTCCTGAACCACAGCGGGGAAGTCGGCAAGAGCCTGAATCAGGGCTATTTCCTTTTCGCCCGGAGTGACCTGCGAATAGTCTACTTTCTCCATATTCTGCTCGGCGGCCTTACGGAGCACCGAACGGATTCGAGCGTAAGTGTACTGTATGAAGGGACCGGTATTGCCGTTGAAATCAATTGACTCGGCAGGGTTGAAGGTGATGTTCTTGCGGGGGTCTACCTTAAGGAGGAAATATTTCAGGGCACCGAGACCGACAGTTTCGGAAATTTCAGCCGCTTCGGCATCGGTAATGCCATCGAGCTTGCCGAGCTCGCGTGAAACCTGAGCAGCTGTAGTGACCATTTCGTCCATCAGGTCGTCGGCATCGACAACGGTGCCTTCACGGCTCTTCATCTTGCCGTTGGGCAGCTCTACCATGCCGTAGGAAAAATGCACGAGACTCTTGCCCCACTTAAATCCGAGTTTGTCGAGAAGCAGCGAGAGCACCTGGAAGTGATAGTTCTGCTCGTTGCCCACAACATAAATCATGCGGTCGATAGGGTAGTCCTGATAGCGAAGCTTGGCCGTGCCGATGTCCTGCGTCATATATACTGAGGTGCCGTCGCTGCGGAGCAGTAGCTTGTGGTCAAGGCCGTCGGCAGTGAGGTCAGCCCACACGGAACCGTCTTCCTTGCGATACATTATGCCTTTTTCAAGACCTTCAAGCACTTTCTCCTTTCCTTCGAGATAGGTGTTGCTCTCATAGTAGATTTTATCGAATCCCACACCCATGCGCTCGTAAGTTTCGTCGAATCCGGCGTAAACCCAGCTGTTCATCATCTCCCAAAGAGCGCGCACTTCGGGGTCTTTGTTTTCCCATTTTACGAGCATGGCTCGAGCCTCCTGAAGTAGGGGAGAAGCCTCTTTCGCCTCATCCTCGGTCATGCCGCGGTTCTCCATAAGTTCTTTAACTTCGGCCTTATAATGCTTGTCGAACAGCACATAGAAGTCGCCGATGAGGTGGTCGCCCTTCTTGCCGGCTTTCTCCGGGGTGATGCTGTCGCCCCATTTCTGCCATGCGAGCATCGACTTGCAAATGTGTATGCCGCGGTCGTTCACAATGTTGGTCTTAACCACACGGTTGCCGCAGGCCTTTAGTATTTCGGAAAGCGAGTGGCCCAACAGAATGTTGCGCACATGACCCAGATGAAGGGGCTTGTTGGTGTTGGGGGATGAGTATTCCACCATAATCAGAGGGCTGTCGGGCGCTGAGACGGTGATGCCGTAGTCGGACTCCGACTCAATGTGCCTTAACACGGAGTTCCAGAACTTAGGCTCGATGACTATGTTGAGGAAGCCCTTTATGACATTGAACCGAGCCACGGCAGGCTCGTTTTCTACAAGCCATGCGCCTATTTCGGTGCCGACCTGCTCGGGCGATTTTCTGGCGGCTTTCACCCAGGGGAACACCACAATTGTGAGATTGCCCTCGAATTCTTTCTTTGTGGTCTGCGGAACGATTGAGGCCGGGTCGGCATCTATGCCGTAAAGCTCTTTCACAGCTTTGGCTACAGCCTCTGAGATAATGTTATCAATTGACATTTTCTATACAATGAATTTTGCGCAAAGATACGGAAAATTACGGCATTATACAAAACTGCCGGATGCCGGTTCTGTCATAACCTGATATGGTTTAATCAAAAAGGGTGCCTGCTGACCGCTGATGGCCGAGATGCCTATAGGCTAAATCAGTCACCTCGCGCCCCCGCGGAGTACGCTTCAGGAAACCCTCCTTTATGAGGAACGGCTCATAGACTTCCTCGATTGTACCGGGGTCTTCGCCCAGTGCCGTGGCTATGGTGGTCAGTCCGACGGGTCCTCCGTTGAACTTAGCTATGATGGTGGTGAGAATTTTGTTGTCAATCTCGTCAAGGCCATAGCGGTCGATGTTCAGAGCCTCAAGACCGTAGCGGGCTATCTCAAGGTCAATCACGCCGTTGCCCTTCACCATGGCGAAGTCACGCACACGGCGAAGCAGCGCGTTGGCTATTCGGGGCGTACCTCGCGAACGCATGGCAATCTCGGTGGAGGCGTCAGAGGTTATGCGTGTGCCGAGCAGACGCGCCGAGCGGTCGACAATGCGCTTAATCACTTCATGGTCGTAGTATTCCAGATGGCAGTTGATGCCGAAACGCGCGCGTAATGGCGCCGTCAGCAGTCCGCTTCGGGTTGTAGCGCCCACGAGGGTGAAAGGGGAGAGGGTTAGCTGCACCGAGCGCGCCCCCGGACCCTTGTCAATCATGATGTCTATGCGGTAATCTTCCATGGCCGAGTAGAGATATTCCTCAACCACAGGACTTAGACGGTGAATTTCGTCGATGAAAAGCACATCGTTTTCATCGAGCGACGTAAGCACGCCAGCCAAATCGCCGGGCTTGTCGAGTACAGGACCCGACGTGACTTTGAAACCCACGCCAAGTTCGTTGGCTATGATTTGCGACAGTGTGGTCTTGCCGAGTCCGGGAGGTCCGTGAAACAGGATATGGTCAAGTGCCTCGCCGCGCATACGTGCCGCGGCCACAAACACCTTCAGATTTTCCACAATCTTGTCCTGACCGCTGAACGAGCCGAAATCGGCAGGCCGCAGGGCCTTCTCTATATCGCCGTCGCGCTCGCTACTCTGAGTGCGTATGTTGAATTCTTCTGCCATCAAAGATATTTATCGCCGAAACTTATATTGGCGTCATTTACCATGTTCTTTATGCGCTGTTCCTGACTCTTGGGACACACAAGCAGAACATCGCCGGCGTCAGCCACAATGTAGTCTTTCAGGCCGTCTATCACTATCAGCTTGTCGCCGGTCACGGCTATTATATTGCCCGACGAGTTATATGACAGCACATTGCAGCCTTGTGTCACGTTATTATCGCGGTTTTTGGGCGAAATGTCGTAGAGAGCGCTCCACGTGCCGAGGTCATTCCATCCGAAAGTCACACACTCGACATAGACGTTCGATGCCTTTTCCATTACGGCGAAGTCTATCGATATGCCCATGCAGCCGGGGAAGTTGCGGTTGATGAACTCGGTTTCGGCCGAAGTGTTGAAGGAGCCTGCGCCCTGATCGAATATCTGAGCTATATCAGGCGCGTGTTCCCTGAGTGCAGTTTTGATGGATTCGGCACTCCAAAGGAATATGCCGGAGTTCCAGAAAAATTCGCCCGTCTCGAGGAATACTTTCGCAAGGTCAAGGCTCGGTTTCTCAGTGAAAGTCTTAACTTTCCTGATGCCGGGAGTCACATTTTCTCCAATCTGTATATAGCCGTAGCCTGTTTCGGGGCGTACGGGCTTTATTCCGAGCGTGAGCAGCGCGTCGTGCGATTCCACAAATTCAAATCCGTGCTCAACGCTTTCAAGAAATTCATTGTCACGGGTAATAATATGGTCGGAAGGAGTGACAATCATGGAAGCCTGCGGGTCAATAGCGGCTATGTGCCATGCGGCCCATGCCACACAGGGCGCTGTATTGCGGCGTGCAGGTTCCAGCAGTATCTGGTTATCGCCCAATTCCGGCAGCTGCTCCCGGACAAGCGGTGCATACTGTGCGTTGGTGACAACAACAACATTTTCCGGTGCCACAATATGGAGGATTCTGTCATAGCTCATCTGAAGAAGTGAGCGCCCCGTGCCGAGGAAATCTATGAACTGTTTCGGTCGGCTCTGACGACTGTAGGGCCAGAAGCGGCTTCCTATTCCGCCGCACATTATCACGCAATAACGGTGTTTATCAATCATAGTCTGAAATATAAGGTTACGGTGAAATTAAAATAAGGACGTAAAAAATTACACTAATCTTGGACTAATCTTTGTTTGACTCGCTAAGTTAACAAAATTTCCTGAAACAGCCGATTATTCTTCGATTTTTTAAAGCCGATTGTATAAAATCATAGCCTTATTTTGTTTTTTGAGTTCATTGTCGGTTTCGATGACCGATAGAGGTGCTATATCCAGTTGTTCTGCAGGCGTTTGACTGCAATAGATTCGTTAAGTATGCGTATAAATTCCTGCATGGAGTGTTTGCGGTATGCACCCTTCAGAATGTGGACACATCCTGCCATTTCATTGTCGGGGACATCAATAGGTATTGCCTTAACATCCCGAATATCATATATGGAGTCCTCTGCCAAAACTGTGACAAGTCTGGTTTGTCTGACAAGTTTCAGCAGTGTGTTTACTTCGTTAAGTTCTATGCGGATTTTGAAATTTCTGTAATCCGACACGATGCTATCGAATGCGTTTCGAGCCTGCAGACCTTTTGACGGGAGTGCAAGTTCATATTTCTGAAGTTCCGCTATTGAAACTTTTCCCTTTGAGGCAAGAGGATGATTGTTGCCGACTATCACCGACAATGCGTTCTGAAACAGGATGTGCGATTCAACATCAGGCAACGACTGAAGAGGTCGGAAAGCAAGTACGAAATCTATCTCGCGCTTTGCGAGCAATTCCATAAGCTCGTTCATCTGCTTATACACGATGTTCATCTTTATTGCCGGATACATCTTCATGAACGAAATGACAGACTCAGTCAGGATAGGGCTGAATGAATGTGTGACGCCGATATTGAGCGTTCCCATAAGCAGTTTTCTCAAATCGTGAATACGGTCGGCACAGGATTCGGCTTCATGGATTGTCCTCAACGCGAAAGGCAGCATCACCTCTCCGGCCTCGGTAAGACGGATTGAGTGGTTCGTGCGGATGAAAAGCATGGTGCCGAGTTCGTCCTCCAGTTGCTTGACTTGCTGAGAAAGCGAACTTTGAGCTATGTTCAGGCATTTTGCCGCATCGGAGAAGTTCAGGAACTCGGCGGCTTTGGCGAAATATCTTAACTGTCGTAATTCCATTGGATTGCAAATTTACTAATAATATGGCTTAACGTGTAGCCGTAAATGAAATTTTTTTGAACAGGAATACCGGTACAGTGGCACCGACAACCAAGCCTAAGATAATAAACGAACAAGTCAGCCCATTATATGCAAGCAGGTAGAAATAATGTCCGAATACATCCTCTTGAGTGTGATAAAGGCATGACAAAAGAGCTTCGATGGTACGATATGCGTACATCCCCGGTATCATAGGCAGCAACGCAGGAAAGAAGCAGACTTCGGCGGGACATTTAATTCGGGAGGCGAACAATACAGAGAGTACACCGACGGCAAATGAAGCCAAAACACTTGCCGGGATGATGTGCATTGCTCCGAACGCGGGTGATGTCAACACATAACGTATGGCATGCCCGGCCGCAGCAATCAGCCCACAGGTTAGATATGCACGCCGGGGCGTATTGCTGATGCTTGAAAATCCGATGGCGGCTATCGCCGCAAACAATCCGTCTTCAAAAATATTAATCAAAATATCATTCCACATAATAACGTTAAAACCATTTTAATCCAAGTACGAGCATACCGGCACAAAGTCCGGCCGAAAGACAGACAGTAAGAACGACTGCGTCAAGAAAGCGGCTAAACCCGCAAAGATAATGCCGATAAATCATATCACTCACCGAGTTTATATATGGTACTCCGGGAATAAGATACAGAACGCTCGTGCCAAGTGCTATTTCCGGCGTAGTGCCGATGTTGAATATGTGTCCTCCGGCACTAAGCGCGGCAGAAAAGAAAGATGCACACAGAAAGGTGAGCCGAATATCGCGCTTGTCTTCGAGCATTATCTGTTTCAGCCTGTATCCGGCAAGGGTCGATATGAAAACTATTAGCATTGCAATTTCGTCGCCGCCGAAAAGACGGCAGAATGATGCGTTGGCGAGGCTGGTGAGAAACAGCGTCTCCAACTTTCCTGTCGGCTTCGTCAGGCGTATCCGCTCAAACCGTTCGGTCGCATCTGACAAACCTAAGTTGTTGTCAGACACTTCCCAGCTCAGGCGACTTAACTTGGCATTGAGGTTGAAACTGATACCGCAGGCTGCTGTTTTACGGACAGCCACTACGGCTTCGGCGCGATTGTCAGACCATACCGATACATAGACATGATTCGGCATTATGGAAATGTCTAATCCCACACGGAATGTATCAGCCAGCCTCCGGGTGTTTTTCTCAATCCGTATGCAGGTGGCTCCGCACCCCGACAACAGAGAGGCATACTCGGCAAGAAAAGCGGCGATTCCGCGTATAACGGATTCGTCAACCTCCTTATTACAAGTCTTCGAAGTCATCTTCCTCGTCGATATCTCCCGGTATGTAAAACATATCCTTTTCCTTACCAATCTCAAGAAGTGGTCTTGGTTTATGGTCTCGGTAACGGCTTTCATTATAGTTCCGCTCAACAGCTCGAAACAGAAATATGCATAACAGCACTCCGGCTATTGCGCACCAAACAATCATAGGATGGTTCATAATCTTTACGTTTTCAATTTAGCTGCAAAAGTAGAACCGCCGTCAAAAAATAGGAACTTTCAAGCCGGGGATTTTCCTATTGCCGTCATAGGCAAAACAGATAATCAGCAGTCATTCCAATCTAATTCAAATCACCGCTATGACTAACCATCCATATCGGTAAGCATCTTTAAATTTTTTGGAGTGAATGTAACACATAAACGGTTAATTCGTCATATATTCGTAGGAGTTTTCCGTCAGGATTACTTCGATGACGGTTAAAACCCCGCGGCAATGCAGGATGACATTCTGACAAACAACTAAATAATAACTAAATAAACTTACGATTATGAAAAAATTTCTTTTCGCACTTATAGCACTGCTAGGATTCACCGGAGCCTCGGCCATCACCCTCGAAGAGGCATTTAAAAAAATCAGCGAGGTGCCCGGAGTGGCAGTTTCCGACATTCCGCAGTACGACATTCTAAAAGAGGGCCTTGACTGGGGCAAGGCAGCCATGCTTATGGGAGCAAGCAACGCAACACTTCAGAACATCAACGACATACTCGGCGAGATTACCGAAGCCGAACGTAATGAAGTGAGCGGCGACAACGGTGCGATAGCCATCGCTTACAAGCAGCCTACATCCGACGGTCATTATCATGGCCTGATGGTTGCCATAATGTCAAATCAGGGCATAAACAACTGCATGATACTTCTCGCTCAGGGAGGCGACAACATCATGGAGGTACTCACCCTCAACTGAGCCCGCCGTTACACATATGACCAAAGAGGAATTCAACAGCAGGGTATACCCCCTTCACAACGCCATGTACGGCGCTGCGCTGATCATGCTGCGCGATGAAGACGAAGCCGCCGATGCCGTGCAAGATGCATTGCTTTCTCTTTGGGAACTGCGTGACCGTCTCGACTCCATTGAAAATATTGAAGGTTATTGCCTGACAGCCTGCCGCCGCAAAGCTTTCGACCGTCTGCGTCGCTCACAGGTGTCACCTCTTGAACGTATGGCCGATTATTTCGACGCCTGCGACACGGCCACCACCGCCGACCGCGATTTAGACGCCAGAAACAATCTCGACATTATAAAGCGCGCAATTGAACAACTTCCTGAAAGCCAAAAGACTGCCATCACCCTCAGCGCTTTCAATTCGCTTGATAACAATGAAATTGCAGCCCAAATGGGTCTCACTGAGGGCAATGTGAGAGTACTTCTGTTCAGAGCGCGCAAAAAACTCCGAAATCTCTTTCTCCAACTCCAATGAATTAAATTCAACAATGAATAATCAATTCACATCAATCACCGGCTTAGCGCAAGCAAGCGAACTGCTGCGGCAATTCTACGAAGGTCAATTGCAACCCCGTATGATTACGGAGCTCTCACATTGGCTCACAGCCAATCGCAACTCGCTCCCGCCCGAAATGCAGGCCGATGCCGACTTTCTGAAAACGCTGACCTCAATGCAGGCTCCGGCGTCTGTGGCCACCGTTCCGGCAGCTAAGGAAGCCAAAATCAGACAAGCTCTGGACGCTGCACAAAACAAATCAATGCAGCACCGGAACAAAATCAATACACGCAGAAAACGCAATTTCTTCATCACCGCAGGCGCATCGGCTACAGCCGCAGCAATAGCACTACTAATAGTGTTTAAAACCGGTAATAACAGTGAAAAGCCGGAACAGGAACCGGCAGTGGCATCGGTCAACATTGAATCAAAAACACCCATAGTCTCCGACATAAATTCCGTCATAATACGCTCAGCCAACAAGCAGGTGGCCGGAGTCATCAATAAAGCCACTGCCATCGATTCATTCACTGCGGAATCTAGTGCGGAACTGGCAATAGAAGCTGCAGGCGCAATCAGCACAGGAATAAGAACAGCCACAAAATCATTAGCCGTCAAATCTTTAAAATAATCTGATGCAACTATGACCAAACATAAAATATTTCTTCCGTTAATCTTATTCTTTACAGCTCTTATAGGCTTCTCTGCTCAAGCGCAGACCCGATGGTTTACCGGACTACCCGACAACGACAAGGTTCAGAGCGTGTTCATTACCAGCACGCTATGGCAGACATTCGGCGTAACATCTCTTCCATTAGGCAAAAACAGTGAAGCAGCAACCGATTTACTCAAAAATCTTACTGCAGTAGAGATAATAAATGCCAATTCGAAAAAAGCAGTAAACGAAGTGAAACCTCAAATCAGCACAGTCATAAAAAAACTCAACCTTGAAGTGCTGACCGAAGTGTCTGACAATGATACGAAAATGGTGGTTTACGGACGCACCGACGGCAACTACATACTGAATGCAATGTTGGTAAGCGAGGAAAGTAAAAACTCCCTGTCAATAATAGGATTGCACGGCAAAATCAGTATGGACGCCATAAAAACCCTGACAGATTAGTCTATTTGAGTAGAATCGGCTCTTACTTAATTACAGCAAGACCGCCCATGGCAGTTTCCTTGTATAGGCTCGGAAGGTCATGGCCGGTCTGCTTCATTACTTCCACTATTCTGTCAAAAGAAACGGAGTGCTTTCCATCGGAAAAAGCAGAATAAAGATTGGCATCAAGGGCACGCGCCGCCGCATAGGCGTTGCGCTCAATGCAGGGTATCTGCACCAGACCGCATACAGGGTCGCACGTCAGGCCAAGATGATGCTCAAGGCCCATTTCGGCTGAATACTCTATCTGAGCCGGAGTGCCTCCGAAAAGCTGACTGGCGGCAGCCGCTGCCATCGCGCAAGCCACACCCACTTCTCCCTGACATCCTACCTCGGCTCCTGAAACAGATGCATTGTATTTTACTATGTTTCCAAACAGACCCGCCGTGGCAAGAGCCCTTAGAATACGCTTCTGCGAAAAGTCCTTTGAAGTGTGCAGATGATAAAGCACCGCCGGCACGACCCCGCATGAGCCGCACGTAGGCGCCGTGACTATCTCACCACCCGAAGCATTTTCCTCAGACACGGCCAATGCATAAGCATAAACCAGTCCTCGCGACTTCAGGCTAGAAGTGTAGCCTGCTGCATGAACGTAATAACTCACAGCCTTACGGCGCACCCCGAGACCTCCAGGCAGAACCCCCTCGGCCTCGATGCCTCTTAGTACGGAACTCTTCATCACTTCCCACACATCCCTGAGGTAATCCCACACATCGGAATTCTCGCACATATCGACATATTCCCAATAAGAGCGGCCGGTTTTCTCACACCACCGTAGAATATCGGTTATGGTAGTCATATCATAGACCGTCGTTGACTCGGCACGGCTTTCTCCCTCCCTGACCACATCGCCTCCGCCTATAGAGTAGAAAGTAACTTCAGAGGTAATATTGCCTGCTGCATCGTAAGCCCTAAAAGTCATTCCGTTTGGATGATAGGGGAGAACCGTTTCAGGCTTCCATAATATTTCGGCCGGAGCATGAGGCGTCAGCACATCGAGAATCGCACGGTCCGTAAGGTGACCTTTACCTGTGGCTGCAAGTGAACCATAGAGAATGACCTCAAAACGCGAAGCAATAGGATTTTCATTCAGAAAAATTATGGCGGCGCTTCGCGGCCCCATGGTATGGCTTGAAGAAGGTCCGAGACCTATTTTATATATTTTCTTTATTGTTTCCATATTAATGTTTCTTACAATACAAAGTTAATTAAAAACAAAGAAAATCCTACGACATTCATTCTTCCTTCAATAGACTGAGCGCCTTTTCAAGGTCACGCCTAAACACCATGACCCTGACTTCACCTATAGAGTTAAAACCTATGGGATAGATGTTGGAAAACACTTTATTATCAATAATATATGGAATATGGTTGAGCCGCAACGGCTCTGTCAAAATCTGTGCTTCAGCATCATTCTGATAAGAACGGCAGTAAACTATGTCGTCAGGCGATGTCTTCATGGCAATTACTTTATATTATATGCAAATATAACAAATCAGTTCGGTATTCCAATGTTATAAACAATGTTGAAAAGTATGTAAATAAGTGAGGAAAACTATTTTTAAAAAATTGATAAATAAATTTGGAAATTGCGACGGGGAGGAGGCATATAAGGTTTCATCTCTTTTCCTAATTAGTTATCAAGAAAGTATAATCAAGTTTTATTACTTCATTTTTCGGTTTATTTACATTAGAATTGACCTAAATTTATTAACTTTGCACTTTATAAACATGATGTTAATAACGTTTATAAAAGCCTATAAATCAGATAAAACTTATGTTTATAAGCTGTTTATAACCGAGTATTGAAATTTAATAACCTAAAAAGCAAATAATTTAGGAAAAAGTTATTGCCGCTATTGACATCGGTTATTGTTATTATTTGAAAAAGAAATTTTTAAAAATTTAGAATTTAAAATATAAAGAAATGGATGTTGAAAGCTCCCGGACTACGGCTTCCCGGTCAACTCAGGAACTTCTTATAAAAGAAATAAAGGAGTTGAAAAAACAGAGAAACGCCGTCATTATGGCACATTACTATCAGGAAGGAGAAATACAGGAGCTTGCCGATTACATAGGCGACTCACTTGCCCTGGCTCAGATAGCTACAAAAGTTGAGCAGCCTGTGATTGTGCTTTGCGGTGTTCACTTCATGGGTGAAACAGCCAAAATTCTATGTCCCGACAAAACGGTGCTCGTTCCCGATGCCGAAGCAGGCTGCTCGCTTGCCGACAGCTGCCCGGCTGATGACTTCAGAAAATTCGTTGAAGACCATCCCGGCCATACCGTAATTTCATATGTTAACACTTCAGCCGCCGTGAAGGCTCTGACCGATGTTGTGGTCACATCATCCAACGCCCGTCAGATAGTAGAAAGCTTCCCGAAGGATGAAAAAATAATATTCGGACCTGACCGCAATCTCGGCAACTACATAAACTCCGTCACGGGAAGAAATATGTTGCTGTGGAATGGTGCCTGCCATGTGCATGAGCAGTTCTCTCTTGAAAAGATAATTGAACTGAAAAAACAGTATCCCGAGGCTAAATTATTAGTACATCCCGAATGCAAGCGGCAGGTGGTGCTTTTGGCCGACAAAGTAGGGTCAACGGCAGCTCTCCTTAAATATGCGGAGGAAAATCCGGCCAAACAGTTCATAGTGGCTACGGAGAGCGGAATACTGCATGAGATGAGAAAGAAATGTTCAGGCAAGGAATTCATTCCGGCTCCTCCTATTGACTCGACCTGCGGATGCAACAACTGCAATTTCATGAAACTAAACACTCTGAGCAAGCTGCGCGACTGTTTGCGCGACATGAAACCTCAAATTGAGGTTGACAGCGAGATAGCGGAAAAAGCCCGCCGTCCCATTGAGCGTATGCTTGAAATTACAGAGAAAACCGCAAAATAAAATAAAGTAGAAATAATAAACCAATCAGAATATAATGGAATATAATCATAGGGAAATAGAAAGCCGTTGGCAGAAATACTGGAAAGAAAACAAAATTTATCACACTGAAATCGACCACAGCAAGAAGAAATTCTATGTGCTCGATATGTTTCCTTATCCTTCCGGAGCCGGATTGCACGTCGGCCATCCGCTTGGCTATATAGCATCCGATATTTTTGCCCGCTACAAACGTCTTCGCGGTTTCAATGTGCTTCATCCCATGGGTTATGATGCTTACGGACTTCCGGCTGAACAGTATGCCATCCAGACAGGACAGCACCCTGAGGTTACCACGCGTCAGAATATAGCGCGTTACCGCAGTCAGCTTGACAAAATAGGTTTCAGTTTCGACTGGGACCGCGAAATAAAGACTTGTGACCCGGAATATTACAAATGGACGCAGTGGGCGTTCATTCAGATGTTCAATTCCTATTTCGACACAAAAGAGAACAAGGCTCTCCCCATAGCGGGACTTATTGAACATTTTGAAAATAAAGGCACCGAGGGCATATCAGCCGCCTGTGGCAAAGAAATAAGCTTCAATGCCGATGAGTGGAAGTCAATGTCTGATAAAGAGAAAAGCGACGTGCTTATGAACTATCGCATAGCCTATCTCGGCAATACGATGGTGAACTGGTGTCCTGAACTTGGCACCGTGCTGGCTAACGATGAGGTAAGCGAAGGTCTTTCGGTGCGTGGAGGTTATCCGGTAGAGCAGAAACTCATGTATCAGTGGTGTTTACGTGTTTCATCCTACGCACAACGTCTTCTTGACGGTCTTGAGAAAATTGACTGGACAGATTCCCTTAAAGAGACTCAACGCAACTGGATTGGTCGGTCGGAAGGTGCCGAGATGCGCTTTAAGATTGACGGTAGCGATGTAGAGCTTGAGATATTCACCACTCGTGCCGATACAGTGTTCGGAGTAACATTCATGGTTTTGGCACCGGAAAGCAAATACGTTGACATGATTACCACCGATGGTCAGCGTGCAGAAGTAGATGCCTACATAGCCAGCATACGCCATAAGACAGAACGCGAGCGCATGATTGACAAAAAGGTGAGCGGTGTGTTTACGGGAGCCTATGCAATAAATCCGCTGAATGGTAAAAAAATTCCGGTTTGGGTGAGTGACTATGTGCTGGCAGGCTACGGCACGGGTGCCATTATGGCCGTACCGGCTCACGACAGCCGTGACTATGCCTTTGCAAGACATTTCAATCTGCCCGTAGTACCTCTTATTGAAGGTGCCGACGTAAGTGAGGAATCGTTTGATGCCAAAAGCGGCAAGATGATAAATTCAGCCGGTCCCGAGTTAAACCTTAACGGCATGGAGGTGAAAGACGCCATTGCCGCTACAAAACGATTTATAGAGGAAAAAGGAATAGGCAAGGTGAAGGTAAACTATCGTTTGCGTGACGCTATTTTCAGCCGCCAGCGTTATTGGGGCGAACCTTTCCCCGTGTATTATAAGGACAATATTCCTCATATGCTTGACGTCGAGAAGCTCCCTCTGATGCTTCCCGAAGTCGACAAATATCTTCCTACTGAAACCGGTGAACCTCCTCTGGGACGCGCCAAAGGATGGCATACGGAAGAAGGCTGGGAGTTTGAGAAGTGTACGATGCCCGGATTTGCCGGTTCGTCGGCTTATTATCTGCGCTACATGGATGCGCACAATGATAAAGAGCTTGTAAGCAAAGAGGCTGACGAATACTGGCGCGACGTAGATTTGTATGTCGGCGGAACAGAACACGCCACCGGTCACCTCATCTACAGCCGTTTCTGGAATAAATTTCTTTATGACCTTGGTAAGGTATGCGAGGACGAGCCGTTCAAGAAGCTCATCAATCAGGGTATGATTCAGGGCCGGAGTAACTTTGTTTACAGAATAAAGAACACCAATACTTTCGTATCATTCGGACTTAAAAAAGATTATGAAGTGACGCCCATCCACGTTGATGTGAACATCGTACAGAACGATGTTCTTGACATTGACAAATTCCGCGCATGGCGTCCCGACTACAAGGATGCCGAGTTTATTCTTGAAGAAGGAAAATATGTTTGCGGATATGCTGTAGAGAAGATGTCAAAATCAATGTTCAATGTGGTGAATCCTGATGACATCGTGGAAAAATATGGCGCTGACACACTGCGTCTTTATGAAATGTTCCTCGGACCGGTGGAACAGAGCAAACCGTGGGATACCAACGGAATTGACGGTGTGAACCGCTTCATAAAAAAACTCTGGGCGCTTTTCTATAAAGGCGATGTGCTGCTTGCCGACGATTCTGAGCCAACAAAAGAGTCACTTAAATCAATTAATAAGCTTATAAAGAAGGTAACGCAGGATATAGAGAATTTCAGCTACAACACCTCTATAAGCGCTTTCATGATTTGCGTCAATGAATTGTCGCAGCAGAAATGCCACAGCCGGAAAGTGCTTTCCGACCTTGTTGTAGTTCTCGCTCCGTTCGCTCCCCATGTGGCCGAGGAGCTGTGGCATGATCTTGGCAACACTACTACTATCAACGATGCTTGCTGGCCTTCCTACAATGAGGAATACCTCAAAGAGGATACTGTAAATTATGCAGTGTCATTCAACGGAAAGGTGCGTTTCAACATTGCATTGCCAGCCGACATGGCTCAAGCTGATGTCGAAAAAGCCGCACTGGGCGATTCAGCCGCTGCAAAATGGCTTGAAGGCAAGACTGTGAGAAAGGTTATTGTTGTACCTAAAAAAATTGTCAATATAGTGATATCATAATAATTAGGTCATTATTTCGTTAGAAATATACCATAGTTTTCTGCGGTAAGTTGTCAATGGAAAGAAAGAAACTCGTATTCGCAACCAATAATCAGCATAAACTCAGAGAAATTAGAGAGATAGCAGGCGATAAAATTGAAATACTGTCGCTTGCCGACATCGGATGTGCTGAGGATATTCCTGAGACGGCTCCTACAATCGCGGGAAATGCGGTGATGAAAGCTGAATATGTCAGCGGCAAATACGGCATTGATTGTTTCGCCGACGACACAGGTCTTGAAGTAGATGCACTCGGAGGTGCTCCCGGCGTGCATACAGCACGCTATGCCTCTGCTGAAGGTCACGACACTCTAAAGAACATGGAGCTACTGCTGCAGAATCTTCAGGGGCAGAAAAACCGCAAGGCACAGTTTGTGACGGTTATTGCTCTCGTGGAAAACGGCTCCGTGAAGATTTTCGAGGGAATATGTCCGGGAGAGATAACGACGGAACAGGAAGGAACCAACGGATTCGGCTATGACCCCGTATTCCGCCCATCGGAAAGTTCAAAGACCTTCGCCTGCATGACCGACGCTGAGAAAAACAAAGTGAGTCATCGTGGCAAAGCCACACGAGCACTTATTGACTATCTAATGAAATAATGAATTAATAATTAAAATACTCAGATATATATAAATATGATTATAAAGAAAGCGATAGTCTTAATTCTTTCTGTACTGCCTTTCATTGTGTCCGCACAGCAGGGAGTCGGTTCATGGACTATGATACCTTCATTCGGAAGTTTTGAAAAAGTTATTGATACTTCCGATAAGGTTTATTTTCTTACGTCTACAAAGGCACTTTATTCTTACGATAAGGATTCGGAGGAAATCTATAATTACGGTATCGACAATAAGCTCACTGAGGCTGCTGTCAACGCCATCTACTATAACAAATTCAAAGGCTATCTTGCTATAGCTTATGAAACGTCGAGCATCGATATTCTTTTTGATAACGGAAAAGTAAAAAAACTTACCGATATACGCGATGCATCGATAGCATCAGGCAAGGAAATTGTAAACATCAGTTTCGCACCCGGCTATATGCTTGTGCAGACCAAATTCGGCTTAGTGCTTTATGACAGTGACAATCTTGTGGTAAAGGACAGTGGCATATATAATGATTCTAACATTTTAGGCTCGGCTGTAACAGAAAACTTCATTGTTTACTCATATCAGACAGACAACTCCCTTTACTATCTTCCTATTACAAAGAGGCTTAACAATCAGGCTAATTTTGAAAAAGCCAACATAGGTATCATCTGGTCGTCACGCCTTGAGTATGTCAATCCTACTACTGTGGCAGGCGCCGGAAGAGCGCAAAACTGGGTTTATGCAACCTATGACGTAGAGACCAAGACAGGCTCAATAAAATCGCAGAAAATTAATAATAATGTTATTGAAGCGGCTTCGCTGACTCCGACTAAGGATGGTGTCACGGTATACTCCAAAGACAACATGGTGTCAATCGACAAAGATTTGAACGTAGTGGTGACACCACTTCCGGCAGTACTAAACGGATATTCTGTTTCTGCCTGGAATGGTCTTTCAGAGGTGTGGGCCGGTACTTCAGCCGGACTTGGCGCTTATAATCTTTCAAACGGTGTCGCTGATGCAGTAGTAACGCCTTTCCGTCCTAATGGATTGGTTGATAGTAAGGTTGGACAGATTTATGTAGGAAAGTCAGGCAATATATATGTTGCTCCTTACGGGTACAGTCATAGATATACCTATAATGACTGGTCTCTCGATCAGGCAGGCTATATAAGTATAATTCAGCCCGACGGCAATATTGTGGACGGTACTTTGTATAATGGTACAAAAGTAAAAGGAAATACCGGAAGAATAGATAATGCTTATTCGGTCATTGAACACCCGACACTTGATAATCAATACATATTCGGTTCTTTATATGATGGAGTGCATATTGCAACCGAAGGTACGGAGACAAACTTCTATAACAATACGAATTCAACGTTGGTCAAAGTTACCAGTTCATGGCTCAGAGCACTCGCTCTTGATTTCGACTCAAAAAATAATCTTTGGGTTTTGAATGACGGAAGAGACAAGTATAGTGACAATGGTAAAACATCACTGATTCATGAGCTAACTGCCGACAAACTTGATAAAAATCCTACCGAAATAAGCGACTGGCAACATTTGTTCGATGGAATGATAGCTGAACTTGACGGACGACTTCTCGCTTGTAAACGTTCAAATATAGTAATGGCCGGTTATTATAATTGCAAAGGCATAGCTTTTGTGGATTCAAAGGGAACATCATCCACCTCTGACGATGTGACAAAATTCATCACCAATTTCTATGATCAGGACGGCAAGATAGTAAGCATTGTTCAGCCTTTGGCAATAGTTGAGGATAAGAACGGTCAGGTATGGGTGGGACACAGCACGGGCGTTTTCAGCATACCGAATCCTTCCAAATTCAATGATGCCGATTTCCGTATAAATCACATAAAGGTTCCGAGAAACGACGGTACTAATTTTGCTGATTATCTACTTGACAACCAAACTGTTACTTCAATAGCAGTGGATTCGGCCAACCGTAAGTGGATTGGCACACTCGAATCAGGCGTCTATTTGGTAAGCCCCGACGGCTCTGAAATACTTGAACACTTTACAACCGAAAATTCATATATTCCTAGCGATAAGGTCTATGCCGTGGCCTATGACAATAATACGGGCTCGATATACATCGGGGGTCTGAACGGACTCGTACGCTATACTCCCGATTCTGCTCCTTCGGCCGACGATTTTTCAGAAGTTCTGGCTTACCCCAATCCTGTAAGACCTGATTACAACGGCTGGATTATCGTGAAGGGACTTATGGACAATTCGCTTGTCAAGATAGCTGATGCTGCGGGTAATGTAGTCTTCCAGGGAACATCTAAGGGTGGTTCGATCTCTTGGGACGGCTGTGATACATCTGGCCGCCGCGTGAAAACAGGTGTTTATTATGTATTTGCATCCGTAGACGGTTACAATATTACTTCGCAGAGCGCTGTAACGAAAATACTTGTTGTAAGATAAATTGCAATATGTCAGTTTCAGAAAATGAATCTATAAAATATCGTGACGCCGCAGATAAAATCTACGGCGTCGTCGGTATGACATTAGGTCTGCTTGTAGCTAATGCCGAACAATATATTCTTGATATCAGTGACGGACGTAACGACAAATCCGTCAGACTGCTTCCTTCGTTTTACGTATCGGCGGGTTCCGGTATTTCAGCCAAGACAATTTGGGAAGAAGATATAAAGAGATTCCGCACCATGACGTCAATGGCCATCGGCAATCTTCTGTGTCGCGTTATGGTCAATCAGAATGTGGCAGTGACGCCTGAGTTGCTCAGAAAACTGCATGATTCCATCGCCGAGCTTGCCGAGGATTGCTGTCAGCTGCAGAAAGATGAGACAGACGGAATATTCAATGAATATTTGCGTCATTTCAGCCGACTGTTCAGAATGGAGCAGGTGCGCGATATTTCCAGAAATATGGCTGATTCGCTGAAAGAACGCCATACCCTTACACGCAGCGAAATACTCGAGATGTTCGCGGAACTTTAATGCTTTCCTGATTTGGAAATTACTGTCGCATCATTTGAGTAAGAACGACAACTGATTCGGGACCCATATTACACAGAAGGTCAAGAATGCTGAGTCCGGCGAGAAATCCGAATTTAGCTGACCTCACCTGATAATACTCAACCGGTGTGACTGATTCCGGAATTCCGGCGTAACCTGCACCGGTGAAATTGGCGTTCAGAGTCATATTCCCGCAGTCAGGTTGCTCGGAAATATAAATTATGCGGTTTTCAAGCCCTAAGAGGCCGCATACGGCTTTGTTGATGGCTCTGTCGTATTCCGCAACCGAACTAAACCGAGTTACCGCAGAAGGGCTGAAAAACGCTCTGAGACGGTCGGCGTAAAATTCAAAGAACGGAGTGCGGCCGTAGGCTGAGGCTATTGATTCGAAATGAACATCCCACCAGTGTCCGTGTTCGGAAAGAGGAATGTCAGACCACAGCAGCGGTCGGCCCTGATTGCTCTGTTTGGCCGTGGGCACCGTCATTTGCAGAAGTCCGCGGGTATCGGCTATGGTTGTGCGGTGAGCCGATTTGAAGCGTTTGTCGAAGCGGGCCGTATCATCTATCAGCACTGTGCCGTAGGCTGCCGTAACGGCATAATAGTCAATGCTCCCGAAAAATTGAATCGGGAGCATCACTGTCTGGTCGGGAAATAGTATGGGCTGACCCATTATTTGTCGGGATTGGCGTCTTTCAGGATGCGATTCCAGCGGATGCCGCCGTTGAAAATGCTCTTGTCGTGGTCGAAGGATATGAGCACCCTCCACGGAGTTCCCACAATGTGGTCTTCCGGAACGAAGCCCCAGTAGCGTGAGTCGAGCGAGTTGTCACGGTTGTCTCCCATCATGAAGTAGTAGTCCATTTTGAAAGTGTACTTATCAGCAGGTTTGCCTTCAATATAGATTCTTCCGTTCTTCATTTCGGCGGTGGAATTGTTTTCATAAACGCGTATCGCACGTTCGTAGAGGTCCCAGTTTTCAGGCGTGAGGTCCACGGTCATGCCCTTTTTCGGAATGAGAATGCCGTTGGCACCGCCATAGTCGGCACGGGTCCATCCTTCTCTCAGCGAGGCTCCGGCAGGGAAGAGCTGCATCATGTCGTTGGAAACCGGTTCACGCATAATGGTTGTGAAGCGGCCGCTTTTCTCCATTTCATCTCTGAGTGCTGACGTCAGAGGCGCACGATATATGGGAGGAACCGAGCCGTCGGGATTGACCGTGAAACCTAACGATGCAATGACTATGGGGTCAACGTTGGTTGTCGGAATCATGTTGCGGTCAATGACGGCGATTTCCATTTTTTCCCAATCTTCTTCAGTGAGCGGATTACCTTTGGTCTGGAACAGGTAGTTGAACTGGGCGTTTTCAGGCATAGGCTGCTTTTTGCCGTCGATGTAAATGTCACCGTTAACTATTTTCAGACGCTGTCCGGGCAGACCAACACAACGTTTCACATAGTTCTCACGACGGTCGACAGGACGCCACATTTTTTTGCCGAACTCTTTCGTGTTGTTGTTTACCGTTTCATAGCCGTAGAGATAAACAAGCTGATAATAGTCGGGATTCTGTACTTTGCTCATAATGGTGTCGCCGGCCGGGAAGTTGAATACCACGATGTCGCCGGTTTCAACGCTGCGCAGACCTTTCAGACGGTGATACTGCAGATAGGGCCGTTCGAGATAGCTCTTGCAGTTGAGGATGGGTATGGTATTGTGAACAATGGGCAGATTTATGGGCGTCATTGGCACGCGCGGTCCGTAAACCACTTTGTTTACAAACAGATAGTCGCCCGTGAGAAGAGTTTTCTCCAGCGATGACGACGGTATGGAGTAATTCTGTCCGATAAATCCGAAAACGAAGTAAACGAGAATCAGCGCATAGACTATGGCATCAACCCAGCCCATCACTTTCCTTACCGTTTTGCTGCGGTGTTTCTTCCACCAGGTAAAGGGTATATATGCCGTGATGTATATGTCGAATAGCAGGAAAAGCGCGAGGAGCAACCATGCGTTCTGCATCCACAGGCAGAACAGAACCCATAGAAGCGCTACCACTCCGAAGCGCACCCAACGTGTTGTTTTCTTTCCGCGTGTGCGTTCGTGAAGCGACCTCTTAATTTTCATCCAAGCCGTTGCATTCGGCGGCAGGGGCGGCAGGGGCTCAAGAGCAGGTTTCTCTTTCTTTACTTTCTGTCCTTTTTTCTTAAAAGGGTTAATGTTCATTATGTTAGAGTTTTAACTTTTCGGAATATTAGAGTTTCAGCACGTCAGCCATCATACGGTCCATCGAGAGCAGTCCTTTTTTGCCCTGAATCCACTCGGCGGCCATTACGGCGCCCAGGGCGAATCCGTCGCGTGATTTTGCACGGTGCTCAATCTTTATTTCGTCGACGGGTGAATCCCAGCGAATGATGTGGGTGCCCGGCACTTCGCCTTCTCTCTGATGGTCTATGCAAATGGAGCCTTCGGGTGCGTCGGCTTCCTCTGTCCATGCCGTAATGCGGTCGGTTGAGTCGATTATGCCCTCAGCCAAGGTAACGGCCGTACCGCTCGGATGGTCGAGTTTATGAATGTGATGAATTTCCAGCATTGACGGATTGTATTGCGGGAAGCTGTTCATCATCCGAGCGAGATACTTGTTGAGAGCGAAGAATATGTTGACACCCACGCTGAAATTTGATGTCCAGAAGAAAGTGGCGTCAAAGGCCTTTATGTCATCGAGCAAATCCTCGGGCTTGCCCCATGCCGTTGTGCCTGACACGAGAGGCACGCCCTGACGAAATACAGCCTTATAGTTGTCGACGGCGGTGGAGGGTGTGGTGAATTCTATGGCAACGTCTGCATTCCTGAACCGGTCGGAATCAATGTCGCCTGTGTTGTCTTGGTCAATAATTGCCACAATCTGATGGCCGCGTTCTTTGGCTATGCGTTCAATGGCCTTGCCCATCTTACCATAGCCTATGAGAGCTATTTTCATTGTTAAATGTGATTAGAGGTCACAAAAATAGTGAATTTAGGTCATTCTTTGCTTTAAATTTATTCAAAACTTCTGCAACTTATGTAAATTTGCGGTAGAAAAGAAATATCTTTCACTATGACTTACAAATATGATTATCTCGTTATAGGTTCCGGAATTGCCGGAATGAGTTTCGCTTTGAAGGTAGCCGACAAAGGCAAGGTGGCTCTGATATGCAAGACCACACTTGACGAAGCCAATACGGCTTTGGCTCAAGGCGGAGTGGCCTCGGTGACCAATCTTGAAGTCGACAATTTTGAGAAGCATATTGAAGACACTATGATTGCCGGCGACTGGCTCAGCGACCCCGTGGCCGTGCGGAAAGTGGTCACGGAAGCGCCCGACCGCATACGCGACCTCATAAACTGGGGCGTGGAGTTCGACAAGCGTGAGGACGGGCAGTTTGACCTTCACCGCGAGGGAGGCCACTCGGAGTTCCGCATCCTCCATCACGCCGACAACACCGGTTTCGAGATTCAGCAGAGCCTCATTAAGGCTGTGCGCAGCAATCCGAACATCGACATATTCGAGAATCATTTTGCCATAGAAATCATAACGCAGCACCACATCGGCAAGATTGTGACGAGGCGCACGCCCGGAATAACCTGCTACGGCGCTTACGTGCTTGACCAGAAGACAGGTGCTGTCGACACCTTCCTGGCGAAAATCACGCTTATGGCCACAGGTGGAGTGGGGGCCGTATATCAGACCACCACAAACCCGCTTGTAGCTACCGGCGACGGCATCGCCATGGTTTACCGAGCCAAAGGCACAGTGCGCGACATGGAGTTCATACAGTTCCATCCCACGGCACTTTATCATCCCGGCGACCGTCCGTCGTTCCTGATTACAGAAGCCATGCGCGGCTACGGAGCCGTGCTCCGCAATCTTGACGGCGAGGAGTTCATGCATAAATATGACCCGCGCCTGTCGCTCGCACCGCGTGACATCGTGGCACGAGCCATCGACTCCGAGATGAAACAGCATGGCCACGACCATGTATATCTTGACGTGACTCATAAAGACCCTGAGGAAACGAAGCATCACTTCCCCAACATCTATCGCAAATGCCTTGAACTCGGCATTGACATCACAAAGCAGTATATTCCCGTGGCTCCCGCCGCCCACTATCTTTGCGGCGGCATAGCCGTTGACACCAACGGCGAGTCATCAATCAGCCATCTCTATGCCGTCGGTGAATGTTCATGCACGGGCCTTCACGGAGGCAACCGTCTGGCTTCCAACTCACTGATTGAGGCCGTTGTCTATGCAGACGCAGCCGCACGACACTCGTCGGAGGCTGTCGGACATATATCGTTCCGCACCGATGTGCCCGAATGGAATGATGAAGGCACCCGCCATCCAGAAGAGATGGTTCTCATCACCCAAAGCATAAAGGAAGTCAATCAGATTATGGGTACCTATGTGGGCATCGTGAGGTCCAATCTGCGTCTTGACCGAGCTTGGAACCGCCTTGACATTCTCTATGAAGAGACTGAAAAGCTCTTCAAACAGTCGAAGGCTTCGCGTGAAATCTGTGAACTTCGCAACATTATCAACGTGGGCTATTTGATTATGCGTCAGGCCAAAGAACGCAAAGAGTCGCGCGGACTTCACTACACTCTGGATTATCCGCCTCGTAAGTGACAATCATCACGGCTCCTCTTAAGATTATATTGGTTGTAGCGGCGTTTGCCTTTGCCGGAGCATCGGCTTTCGATGCCTCGGCCATTAATCCGCTTAACGAGGCTGAAGTGCAGGAGCACGCACGGCCGCGGGCTTTTAAGGGTAAATACCGCACCGTCATTGATGGCGACACGGTGACGATGATTGTATTCAATGAGTTTTCGGTCTATCCTCCCGTCACTTTTAAGAATAAGAAAGAGGAGGAGTTCTACTGGCGCACTGTGCGCGACGTAAAGCGCACGCTGCCCTACGCCAAACTCATCAGCGAGACTCTTACCGAAACCTACGAATACCTCCAGACATTTGACACCCGAGAGGAGCGCGATAAATATCTGAAAGACATGGAATCGGCTGTTTTTGAGGAATATAAGCCGGTGCTGAAAAAATTCACAAAGAATCAGGCTCGCACGCTTGTCAAACTCATTCAGCGTGAAACCAACCAAAGCGGTTATGATATTTTGAAAGCTTTCCTCGGCTCGTTTCGCGCGACATTTTGGAAAGGATTCGGAAAAATCTTCGGAGTGAACATCAGCAGCAACTATAAGCCGGACACTGACTCCAAGGACGCTGTCATTGAGCGTATAGCCACTTTGGTGGAGCAGGGCGAGCTTTAGTGTTGCAAAAACAATGAAAATGATTTAACTTTGGCACACTATTTAGAATTGTAACCACTAAGCCATGGAAGTAATAAATTTCGCCGAGAAAAATTCGCTTATAAGTCAATACATGATGGAGTTACGCAACGTCAAGATTCAGTGCGACCCGCTTCGTTTTCGCCGCAATCTTGAGCGCTTGGGTCAGATTATGGCTTATGAAATTTCAAAAACACTTAACTACAGCAAGGAAACGGTTATGACGCCTTTGGACAGCGCCGAGTGTGATGTGATAGCCGATCAGGTTGTCCTTGCCACCATTTTCAGAGCCGGCATACCATTCCATCAGGGATTCCTTCAGTATTTCGACAATGCTGAGAACGCATTTGTGTCGGCTTACCGCAAATATAAGGAAAAAGAGAATTTTGATGTGTTCATAGAATATCTCGCCTCACCACGTCTGGATGACAAAATTCTCGTTATAGCCGACCCGATGCTTGCCACGGGAGCATCTATGGAACTGAGTTTCCGCGCGCTTCTCACCAAAGGAATGCCCCGTCACATTCACGTGGCCTCAGTCATCGCCTCGCAGCAGGCCGTTGACTATATCGAGCGTGTGTTCCCTTCCGACCGCACTACCATATGGATTGGTGCAATCGATGCGGCCATCAATTCCCATTCATATATAGTTCCCGGACTTGGCGATGCCGGCGACCTCGCTTACGGCGTCAAGGAGTAACCACAGCCACGCACAAATCCATTTCCGGAAAGAAAACGCGTCCTATGTAGCTCTTTCCGCACATTTTCACATGGTAGAAGCCGGCGTGAGGATAAATCTTTATGCCTTCAAAAAATGACAATTCAGGCGTCAGCGCGGCCTTGTAGGCGGCTTCCTTTAGAGTCCACGCGCGAAGTAGCCCGTCGGCTCCGTCGTCGAATACTTCCAACTCGCGGCGGTCGAGAAACTTTGATTTGACGCGGTCGAGTCTGGGCGACTGACATTCGGCGTCAACTCCGGTAGGGATGCCGGATATGGCCACAGCCACACCCCTGCTGCAATGGCTTATGGAAAGATAGTGTTCCTCCAGGCCTGTCAGATGCGGAGCGCCATAGGCATTGTAGCCTATCAGAGGCCGATAGGCCGGCAGGATGCGGTTGAGCATAGAATAGACCAAAGCCTTCTCGCGGCGCCGTTTTTCAATTTTGAAAGCGTTGACTTCGAGTTGCTGCACCGTGGTCAGAGCGTTGTCAGGCATCTCTTCATTGCTGAAGTTTTCGTAAAAAACACCGGTTGTCAGTTCAGTCATTGTGCAGCGATAAAAGAGATTTGATTATGTCGTGGCGCAGCATTCCCACCACGGGAGCCAAAGAGTCGCGCGTAGCGCTGTCCAGTGCCGGAACGAACGCCGAGCCGCTGACCACGAGCGAGCTGTTGTCAGTGGCAAGAAACTGTACGGGTGTAGTGGCCGACCCGCCCTCTATTATCCTTACGGCCAGGCCTTCGGGCGTCACAAATTCAGTGAGTTCGGCGCTGTTTCCGCCAAGATTGAGCGATACGCGCTCAAGTCGGTTGTCAATCACGCCGGCTACGGTGGCTTCGGTCACGGGTGTAAAGGTGTAGTAAATTTCCGCACCGGCAACGCCGTAGCTTACGGTCACCCAGTCGCCGGTGTCGTCATGTCGTTCAATATTAAATGTGGCTCCGCTGTTTATCTCCATGCCTAAGGGCAGTTCGGAGGGGGTGACATAGACGGAATCGGGCAGCTGAAGCCTCGGATAGGCGGGGCGGCGCGGCACTCCCGTTCTGTCGGCCACAGAATCGCTTCCTGAGCACGATGCCAGAATCGGCAGGCAGCAAAGCACTTTGAATGCCACTCTCAGAGGCTTCATTTGGTCTGTATTTCGTCCATCACTTTCACACGGATGCTGGTTATGCGGTGATGGTCAATGTCGAGAACCAGGAAGCGGCAGTGGCCGTAGACAATCGATTCTTTCTCCTTCGGAAAGTCTCCCTTAATGGTGAGCAACATTCCGGCCAGAGTCTCGCAACCTTCGGCTACGTCGGCATAATTTTCTTCGTCCAGCCCTGTGACTTTGAAGAAGTCGTTAAGCAGCGTGCGGCCTTCGAACACGTAGGTGTTGTCGGGCAGACGGCGGTAGGTCTTGTCCTCAACGTCATATTCGTCGTTGATATCGCCTACTATTTCCTCAAGCACGTCCTCCAGAGTCACGATGCCCTGGGTGCCTCCGAACTCATCAACGACAACTGCCAAATGGATTTTCATTTTGCGGAAGTCCTCGAGAAGGTCGTCAATCATTCTCGACTCAGGCACGAAGTAGGGTTTTCGGATTAGTTTCTGCCATTCAAAATTCACGTCCTGTTGCCCGATGTAAGGCAGAAGGTCGCGGCTGTAGAGAATGCCCTTGATGTTGTCCTGCGTGTTTTCATAGACAGGGATACGGGCGTAGCCGCTCTCCACCACTACGTTCATCACCTGATTGAAATTCCATTTTATGTCGATGTCGGTGATGTCGACGCGCGGAGTCATGATTTTGTCGGCAGTGGTATCGCCGAAGCGCAGAATCTCCTGAAGCATTTCCTTGTCGTCGCCTGATTTCACGTCAGTTATGTCAAGGGCCTGCGAGAGGTCGTCGGTGGTCAGGCTGTCAGTGCGCTTGGTCACCACGCGGTGCACGATGGAGCTACTTTTCATGAGTATTGATGACAATGGCCTGAAAATCTTGAAAAGGAAGCCGATGCCCGAAGTGGCGAAGTTGGCCCATTTAAGCGGATGAAGATTGCTGTAGAGTTTTGGCAGGATTTCGCCGAAAAGCAGAATCAGGAACGTCAGAATGACCGTCTGTAGTATGAAGCTAAGCACTTCGCTCATTCCTTCAAAAATAGGTCCGAGTGCGAAGTTACACAGCACGACTATGGTGACGTTAACCAGATTGTTGGAAATCAGTATGGTGGCGAGCAGGCGTTCCGGCTGCGATAGCAGTTTTCTGATTTTATCGCCGTTCTTTACATCGTCAAGTTCCTCGTCATCGGGGTTGAGTGAAAAGAATGCAATCTCGCTGCCGGATACAAATCCGGAAACAAGAAGAGCGAGTAAGGCCACAACGAGTGCAATGATTTGTGATACTTCAAAATGGGGAACACTCAGCAATATATCTGCCATGAAGGCTGGCAAAGGATCAATGTCCAAAACTATTGAAATTTAGTTATACAAACGCCGACTCTGTGGATAGCGGCAATAATGACTTACGATAGCGCAAATTTACGAATTATTTCATATAAAACAAATATACGCGCTACCTGTGTGAGCCGACCGGATGCCAATGTTTGCTAAGTTAAAAAAACTGATTACCTTTGCAGTCACAACACAGCCTGCTCAGGCAGGCCTCTAAAACTTATTGAGAAACACAAATATTGTCGAATAGGCACTAAATCATTACAACAATGTCGACCAACACTATTGATAACCAGCGCAAAGTAACTACTCTGCGTCTTTCCGAGATGAAACGCCGCGGCGAAAAGATTGCAATGCTCACGGCTTACGACTATTCAATGGCTAAACTCATAGACGGCGCCGGAATGGATGTCATACTCGTAGGCGATTCAGCCTCCAACGTTATGGCAGGTAATGTAACAACGCTTCCTATCACGCTTGACCAAATGATTTATCATGCAAAGAGCGTGGTAAAGGGCACCCAGCGTGCGCTTGTGGTTTGCGATATGCCTTTCGGCTCCTATCAGGGCAATTCAAAAGAGGCTTTGGCTTCCGCCATTCGCATCATGAAGGAGTCGCACGCCGAAGCCGTCAAACTTGAGGGTGGTGCCGAAATCCGCGAATCAATAGAGCGTATTCTTTCGGCCGGCATCCCGGTGATGGGTCATCTCGGCCTCACTCCGCAGTCAATCAATAAATTCGGCACTTATACAGTTCGTGCCAAAGAAGATGCCGAGGCTCAGAAACTTATAGATGACGCTCGGCTGCTTGAGGAGATAGGCTGTTTTGCCGTAGTGCTTGAAAAGATACCGGCCGGGCTGGCGCGAAAAGTCTCGGAACAGCTCACTATTCCCACCATCGGCATCGGTGCGGGCAATGGCTGCGACGGCCAGGTGCTCGTGATGCACGATATGCTCGGAATCAACAAGGGTTTCTCTCCGAAATTCCTGCGCCGCTACGCCGATCTCTCAGAGGTCATTGACTCGGCTGTCAAGGGCTATATTTCCGACGTTAAGACCGGTGATTTCCCCAACGAAACCGAACAGTACTGATTTCAGGCGATAGCACAGAGCGTAAAGACGGCTCCGACTATTATTGCCGCAACAGAGCAGATTATGCCTGCCGAGGCCTTGCGACGGCTGCAGCCGTCGCGATAGCCCATGGCCGACACAATCATGCCGATTATTCCCATGAGCACGCCAACGTAAGGCATGGAACTGAGAATCACGGCAATGATTCCCAGATACATACCTGTTTTTGAGAATTTGTCATTTATTGCGCCGTTCATTCATTTCCTCGATTAAGTTTACATATTGCCGGGCTATTTTTTCAGAACCGAAACGTTCTGAGATTTCCTGATGCATCTGCTCTCGGCTGTTTTTGCATTTCAGTGCCCAGAGAATGCCGTTTGCCAGGTCGTTGACGTCGGGATAATGAGCCAAATAGCCCGTTATGCGGTGATTAATTATGTCTTTTTGGCCGCCGTTGTCGAATGTCACGGGGATGGCGCCAGCTGACATTCCCTCTATTATAGTGCCCGGCAGCGACTCATAGTGTGATGACGAAAGCACTACATCTGATATGGCAAAAAGTGACGCTACACGTTTAGGGTCGTTTATCTCACCCGCCAGAATGTGTGGAAAGCGCAGGCGGCGCAGGTCGGTGTCGTCACGCAGGCTCCCAAAGAGTATGAACACAGTGTCAACAATATCTTCAGGATGCTCGTCGACAAGCTTGTTAAGCGCGTCAACGGCATATTTGAAACCTTTTATCGGGTCATCTATGCGTGCCGCCCCCATGGTTATCACGCGCTTGAAGTTGCGGTGGTGTCTCTTGTTGGGGTCCACCGTCATATAGGTGGGGAAATCTTCGGAATTGAAAGCGTTGTGAATTACCCTTATGTCTCTGTCTCTGAGCAGCGAGCTTTTTAGGGCGCGGTCGCGCAGCCATGTGCTTACCGCCACGAACTGCAAGTCGGGGGTTGCTGCGTAGAGCTTCTGCTTTTTCATCCATACTTCGTGGGAGAGGTCGTAGGGCGACGCATACGAGCCCAAGAAGGGGCAGTTGCCGCAGTGTTGCTTAAAGCGCTCGCAGTCGTAGCTGTGATGGCAGATGCCGGTCATGCACCACATATCGTGCATTGTCCAAATTACGGGCTTGCCCGTAGAGGCGAGTTTCTCTATCGACTTTAGCGACAGCATACCCTGATTAATCCAGTTAAGAATCACTGCATCGGCTTTCCTGATTAACGGGTGGCGGTCAATGCGAAACCCGAAGGAGGCTGTCGAGACTTTAAACAGCTGTTCGCGGTCGTGGCCGTTGCGTGTGTATATTCCAAGGCGTTCCCGCAGGAATTTGTATTTGCGTAGCGGTTTGACCGAGAGTCTTATGATGTCGGGATTGTCGCTCTGCTTGTTCATTACGAGCATCTTGGTGTCGATGCCGATGTTCTGCAGTGCTTTCATGAGTCTGTAGCTGACTATGGCGGCTCCTCCGAGACGATCGTTGGTGCTTACGATTACTATGCTTTTCGGAGTGCTCATTTTTTCAAGCGCAGAAGATTCATGCCTCTAAACGGGTGCTCCTTTTTGATGACCACAAGAATGTAGCCGCACAGCAGAACGGCGCGCAGGGAGAAATTTAGCGGTTTACACTGTGTCTCCGTCAGAATGGCTATGACATAAAAGGCTGCCGCTATCAGGACGTAGAGGCCGATGCGCCGCAGAGGATATTTTATGGGATATTCCTTCTGACCCACGAAATATGAAGCCAGCATCATTGAACCGTAGCAGGCAAATGCTGCCCAGGCGCAGGCAATATAGCCGAACCGTGGCACCAGCGTGATGTTCAGCACCAGTGTTATTGCAAGGCCGCCCAGCGAGAACCATGTGCCCCAGATTGTTTTGTCGGTGAGTTTATACCACAGCGACAGGTTGAAGAATATTCCGAAAAACAATTCCGCTATCATTATTATGGGAACCACTTTAAGTCCTTCGAAATACGTAGACTTGATGAAATATTTCAGGATGTCGAGATAGAACATCACGCCGAGGAATATGAACAGCGCGAAAATCACGAAGAATTTCATGGCCTGCGCGTAAGTTTTCTTCTTGTCCTCGCCTTTCTCCTTATTCTGTGCGAATATGAAGGGTTCGTAGGCAAACCTGAAGGCCTGAATGAACATCACCATCACGATGGCTATCTTATAGCAGGCGCCGTAGATGCCGAGCTGATGTTCGGCCTCCACAGGGTCTGTAATCAGAATGGGGTAGAGAATCTTGTCAATAGTCTGGTTCATGATGCCCGCAATGCCGAGTATGAGCAGCGGGAACGAATAGCGCAGCATCTCCTTCAGCAGGCGTCCGTTGAAGGAATATGACACCTTCAGTTCAGGCAGGAGCATCAGCAGCATGGTTGCCGATGAAATCAGATTGGCCAGAAAAATGTAGCCTATGCCGAAATCCGGGTCGTAGAACCATGACACGGACGATGGATAATTCTTGGCAAGCCACGGGCAGAGGAGAATGAAGAAAATGTTGAGGCCGATGTTGAGGCCGATGTTGAGGAGCTTCAGCGAGGCAAACCTCATGGGGCGCTTTTTGTAGCGCAGATAGGCAAATGGAATCGACGTGAAGGCATCGAGAGCCACGGCGACCGCCATCATCCAGATGAAGGACGGGTGGGCGGGGCAGTTGAGCCACACTGCAATTTCAGGCGACAGGATGCATATGGCAAGCACGAAAGCCGTTGAGGTGGTGGCTATTGAAATCAGCGATGTGGTGTAGACCTGCGTGGGATTTTTCCAACGCTCGTGGTTGGTGAACCGGAAGAAACCGGTCTCCATGCCGTAAGTCAGAATAATCAGTATCAGAGCCACGTAGGCATAGATGTTTGTCACTAAGCCATATTGCTCGGTGGTGAACTTGTAGGTGTACATCGGCACCAGACACCAGTTCAGAAAGCGCCCCACGATGCTGCTCACACCGTAGATTGCCGTATCTTTCATCAGACTTTTTACTCCTGCCATTGCTTGTGAGGTGATAAGGCTGCAAATTTACAAAAAAATTATGCTTATTGTGCTATTGATGCCGCAGGTTGCGCGGATGGTGGGCGAGTATCTCGCGACGAAGTCCCGTGCGGTCAAGGTGCAGGTAAATTTCGGTGGTGCTTATCGATTCGTGGCCGAGCATCTGCTGAATGGCTCTCAGATTGGCTCCTCCCTCCAGTAGATGGGTGGCGAAAGAGTGGCGCAGTGTGTGGGGTGAGATTGATTTGCGCACACCGGCGGCCTCGGCCAGACCGGTTACGATGTAGAACACCATCATTCTCGTCAGCCTGGAGCCTCTTTTGCTGACGAACATCATGTTTTCCTCGCCCGTTTTGATGTTTATTCCGTTGCGTTCTTGCATATAGTCGCGTATGGTGTCAACGGCAGCCTGCGACATCGGCACAAGTCGCTCCTTGCTTCCTTTGCCTTTTACAATGAGATACTGCTCGTCGAGATAAACACGGCTGATTTCAAGATTCACAAGTTCGGAGACACGTAGCCCGCAGCTGTAGAGCGTCTCCATTATCGCTCGGTTGCGTATTCCCTCGAATTTGCTCATGTCAATGCAGTCCATCATGGCGTCGATGTCCTCCAGCGAGAGTATGTCGGGCAGCTTCCTGCCTGTTCGGGGGCTTTCGAGCATTGTCGTGGGGTCATGTTCCACGTAGTTCTCGCTGAGCAGCCAGTGGTAGAAGGACTTGCTTCCAGAAATAATTCTTGCCAGCGATGTCGGTGCTATTCCGAGGTCGGTCATGGCTGCTGCAAAGCCCTGAAAGTCGGTCAGGCAGGCTTCAGCGGGGTCGATGCCGCCGGTGTGGAAATAATCAAGCAGCCGGCTCACGTCGTTGCAGTAGGCCAGAGCGGTGTTCTGCGAGAGGCCGCGTTCCAGAATGAGATGGGCTGAGAAGCTGTCGAGCACTTTCTGGCGGTCGTCGGGAAGACGTCTCATCTTAGGCTGAATTTGAAGCGCTGTGACGGAAGGTCATGTCGTCTGAACACTATGGTGGTGCGCCCGTCGGTGAACGTCATTGTGCCTTTGGGCGGTTTGCGCCCGAGTTTGCGTCCGTTGCACAGCACCACCGTAAGTGGCGATGCTGACTGCGGCTTCAGGGCGTCCGGCGTATCGGCCACCGTCATGTCGGCTGCCCCGTCGGTCAGCTCTATGCGTGAGTCGGCCAGAAGAATGGCTTTTATGACGTCGCGGTCGGTTCCCGTGTATGCCACTTTTTGCGGACGGAAGCGGCATATCAGGCGTATCAGCAGGCGCAGTCGGCGCCGTTTATCGCGGTGTATGTTTTCCGGCAGGCCGGAATAGCAGCTGAAGGAAGAGCGCTCGCCTATCACTTTTGTCATCATGGTGAAGGCGAAGGGGGAGTGAACGCCGAAGCCAAGTGTGCGCCACCGGCGCAGAGGGTAAGTAATTATCCGACGTATGGCGCTCATATTGTTGACGTTATTTCTTGCTCTTTTTCATTAGACGGCAGGGGCAGAATCCGGAGGCGCGCAGTATTGCCGCAATGACAAGCAGATAGATGACGATTACGGCTGCGGTGGCGGCTGCCGATGTGGTTTTGATGCTGGGAACGGTGAATGCCATCACTATCTCATGGCTGCCTGCCGGGATGCGCATGGCGCGGAGTACATAGTTCACGCGGCCTATTTCGGCGGGCTTGCCGTCGATTGTGGCTTCCCAACCCCACGGGAAATAGATTTCCGAGAATACGGCAACTCCGTCGGTATTCGATTCCGAGCGGTAGGTCAGGCGGTCGGGGGCATAGGATGTCTCAACGATGCGCGCTGTGGAGCCCGGAGACTCTTTCACGGTGCCTAAGATGTCGGCAAACCGACGGTCGGCCACGGCTTCAGTTGCCGGGTTTATGTAGTCGAGCGCGTCCATTTCGTCGGAAGCGTTGTCAACGTATGCCACTTTGTCGACAAACCATGCGTTACCCAAAGCGTCGGGATTCTCAAAGACTTCGCCGTTCTGTATGAAATAGCGGGCGTTGAGCATATCGAGCAGCGCGAGGTCCTGCTCGGTTGACGGACGTCCGATGTGACGCGTTATCAGGTCGTTGTATCGTCCGAGTTTGGCCGCATGGTAGCCGCCTATCATCTTATGGAAATATGAAGGCTGAGCCGAGCCGAAGCGGTCGAAGTCGGCCACGCGGTAGTTGGGGTCTGTGTCCTGCATTATCAGGAGGTCTATTTCCGTAGGCGTGATTTTGGCTTCTTCCTGAGCCGACTCAATGATTGAAGTATGATGGAAGCTGTCGGTCGAGAGATAGCGTTTGTTGACGGTGTAGAGGTCTGTCAGAACCAGCAGAGCGACGATGGACGCGGCCGCAAACCGGTTGTAGCCCTTATAAAGGTAGAGCAGCATGGTGCCGCATCCGAGAGCCACGAAGAGGAGCGAGCGTAGCGAGTCGGACTGCACCATCGACGCGCGTGTCTCGATGATGGAGTTGTAGAGGTTTGGTATGTTCAGACTCAGGACGTTCTGCGAAACTTCATCCTCAAGACCGTAGAGGCCGGGGAATATGACTCCGGCAAGGCAGAAGAAAGCGGCCGTTCCGAAGCTAATGAAGACCGGACGTAGGCTCTTTTTGTTGCCGCTACCGGTGCGGAGCACGTTGCACAGGCCCATGACGGCCAGGAGCGGTATGGTGAACTCGGCTATTACGAGTATGCTCTCGGGTGTGCGGAATTTGGAGTACATCGGCACAATGTCGATGAACAGGTCGGTGAGCGACATGAAGTTGCGACCCCATGCCAGAGCCACTGACAACACGGTCAGCGCCACGAGCGTCCATTTGAGCGGTCCCCGCACGACGATGCACCCTAACAGGAACAGCGCGAAGATTATTGCGCCCACATAGACGGGGCCGTTAGTCATTTCAGGCTCGCCGAAATACTGCGGCACCTGTCGCAGATAGTATTGAGAATTTTGGTCGGTGAAATCTGACGCTTTGCTGACATCCGATAGGGGCAGAAACTCCATATGGCCGTCGACGGGCTTTACTGTGGCTCCTCCCTTGACGTTGGGAATCAGCAGAGTGAAAGTTTCGGCCACGCCGTATGAATATTCGGTTATGTAGTCGCGCGACAGGCCGTTGGTGTTGTCGGTGTCCTGTGCCAACTCCGAGGTGCCGCGCTGCGTCTCCTTAGAGTAGCGCCATGTGTGATAGAGGTTTGGCAGGTTGGCGGCCACGCCTAAAAGAAGGCCGGCCACTATGATGCACGTTGAGCCGGTCCAGCGTCTTAAGCTGTGAGTCCTGACGGCCTTTACCATAAAAGCTATTATCAGGCCTATTATCACGAAGCCGAAGTAATAGGTCATCTGCACGTGGTTGGAGGCAATCTGCATCATCATGAACAGCGCGGTTACAGCCACGCCTGCAAGACGCCGCCCCCTGTAAACCAGGAATATGCCTCCGAGGGTAGGCGGAATGTAGGCCAGCGTGACGAATTTCCAGATGTGGCCTGCGCCTATTATGATTATGAAGTAGGTGGAGAATCCCCATGCTATTGCCCCGATGAGTCCGTATTCCCAGCGTATTCTCATGCACATCATCAGTATCATGAATCCGAGCATCATCATGAACAGGAGGTTGGATGGCGACGGCAGGCCGAGGCCATAGACTTTCGTAATCCATGAGAACAGCGAGTCGGAGGGGTAGGTCGGCGAAATCTGGAATGTGGGCATTCCGGAGAACAGCGAGTTGGTCCATCGCGAGGTGTTGCCTGTTGCCTCATGATAGGCCTGTATCTCCTGGCCGTTGGCAATGCCCTGAATCATGTCGTGCTGCCGCAGGTCGTTGCCTTCGAAGTTGTCGGGGAAGAAGAACATCAACGATATGATGGCCATTACGGCCACCGAGAGCAGGAATCCCCACGTCTGGCGTCGGCGAAGAAAGTTGATGAGGCGCTCTTTGACGCCGCCTGACGTCAGAGCGCATTCTGCGGATTCGGCGTCGGCGGTCAAATAGTCGTAATGCAGATGACTGTCTTTAGTTTCGGATTTCTCCATCATCAGGTTAAATGAAACTTATGGTGTTGTTTTTGTTTTCCGAGGGTGCTTGTGGTTTTTCCTCCTCTTTTTCCGCGGAAGGCTCGGGGGTGGGGGCCGATGCGGTGCGGGCTGCGGCGGCAGCGCGGTGTTTCAGCTCCTCAAGCAGCTTGCGGTCGCGGTTGTAGGTCGGGTTCTTTTCAAACACCTCAATCACCTCATCGTCAGTAATCTGTTCGGGGGTGAAAATTATGTATCTGTTGGCCTCGGAGCCGTGGAACATGGCTTTTGACTTGTCCTTGCCATATTCAATTTCGATTTTTTCCTTGTCGTTGAGGGTGTCGGCGGGCTGCACATTGACGTCGTCCTCGCGGCGTTTTCCGGATGGGCGCACCGATATGGGCTTCGATGCGGTTGTGGTGGTGTCGAATCCGGCAGCCAGAAGCGTGATTTTCACCTTGTTGCCGAGCGATGTGTCGTGGCTCAGGCCCCAGATTACATCCACTTCCGAGTCTATGTTCGAGGTGAAGTTCGTCAGCTCGTTTGCCTCGCTCATTATGAATGGCTGCTCGGCCTCGGGGTTGAAGGCTATGCTGAATAGCAGGTGTTTTGAGCTTAGTATGTCGCGGTCTTTGAGTAGAGGCGAGTTGAGTGCGTTCTCGATGGCTTTGGTAACGCGGTTTTCGCCTTCGCCGTAGCCCAGAGAGATTACGGCGGCGCCGCCGTTGCGCAGGGTTGTGTTGACATCTTCGAAGTCAATATTGATTTTGCTCTTGGCGGTTATGAGTTCTGAAATGCCGCGGGCGGCTATCGTCAGAGTGTCGTCGGCCTTGCCGAAAGCGTTCATGAATTGAAGGTCGGGGTATATTTCAGTGAGGCGCTCGTTGTTGATGACAAGCAGTGCGTCGACATATTTGCGCATCTCCTCGGCTCCGTTGAGGGCTTTGATGATTTTCTTCTGGCCTTCGAAGAGGAATGGAATGGTCACGATGCCTATGGTGAGCAGTCCGCGCTCGCGGGCCAGACGTGCCACGACGGGGCCGGCTCCCGTGCCGGTGCCACCGCCCATGCCGGCCGTCACGAACACCATCTGGGTGCCGTCGTTAAACAGGGCGCGGATGTCTTCGGCGCTGTCTTCAGCGGCCTGACGTGCCACTTCGGGCTTGTTGCCGGCCCCCAGGCCTGTCTTGCCTATCATCAGACGGTTAGGCACTTTGGAGTTGATAAGCGCCTGTCTGTCGGTGTTGCATATCACGAAGGAAACGTCTTCGATGCCCTGGGTGTACATATGTTCCACGGCATTGTTGCCGCCTCCGCCAACGCCTATCACTTTTATGATGGTGCTTTGGGCTTCTGCAGGCTCTATGAAGTTGGTGTTTTGGCTTATATCGTCGATTGTCATATTGGGGCGTTTTAGTATGCTGGGGAATGTTGTTTATTCATCGTCTTCGTCGAAGCGGTCGTCGTTGTTGTCGCGCACTATTCTGCTCAGGCGTTCGCGTATGCGCTCGGCGAGCGACGGTTTGCGGGTGGCGTCATCTACGGGTTTCGGCTTTTTCCCTGTTCCTTTGATGCGGTGGCCGTAATCGTCGTCGAGGGGGTCATCGGAGTCTTCCTTTCCGATGCGCGTGCCTCTCAATTCATCGACATACTGTTCTTCTCCGTCAGACTCATTTCCGTAGAAGTCGTTGATATCGGTGATGCCGTTGCGTTTGTGGTTCTCCGGGGCCTCGATGCAATCTATAGGGTTCTTCGATGCCACGCGGAGCAAGGCTATTACATCAATGTCCTGCGAGCTCATCACCGAGGAGTCGCTGATGCTGATGTCAACGGGCAGGATGCCGACTCTCGTCTTCATTTTCGTGCGGCCTGACAGAAGGTCGGAGAATCCTTTCATGCGTGAACCTCCGCCCGTAATGATAAAGCCGGAGGAGAGGTCGCCTGTCTTGAAGCCCGCATATTCTATCTGCGCTGATATGTTGGCTATGATTTCTCCGCAGCGCGCCGAGATGCAGTTGGCTATCTTGGTGAATTCTATTGTGTCGGCCGATGTGTCCTGACGGTCGTCGTCGGAATTGACTCCCTGACTTTGTTTGATTTTTTCGGCACGTTCTTCCAGATAGTCGAGCGTTTCGAGGTCGCGTGTTATGTTGCGCGAGCCCATCGGCAGAGTTACGAGATAGTTGAGTGCGCCGCGTTTGTAGATGCACACTGTTGTGGTCTCGGCTCCGAAATCCACCATCACGCAGCCGTGTATTTTCTCTTCGGCGGTCAGGATGGTGTCGGCTATGGCGGTCGGCGCCAGGATATAGTCCTTTATGTCGAGGTTCAGGCGGTCGCGGAACACGCGGTTGATGTTGCTGCGCAGCCCCTTGGCTCCGGAAATCATGGTGAATGTGCCCTGTACGGCTCCGTTGGCCATGTGGCCCACGGGGCTTGATGTGGTCATTTTGTCGACCACATATTTCACGGGAAGCACTTCATAGATGTCGCGGTCGGCGCTGATGCGCGATGAAATCATGTCAATCAGGCGGTTGACTTCGTCCGTTGATATTTCCTGTTCCGACTGGAAGGTGATTTCGGCTTCCTCCAGCGTCGAATTCACAGTCGCTCCGCTGATGCCAACGTAGACGCCGTTGATTTTTCGCGGGCTTATGGCTTTCGAATTGTTGAGCTTAGCGATTATTTCGTCAATTCTGTTGCTCACTTCTTCGATGTTGCGGATATGGCCGTAGCGCACGCAGTCGGGAGCCTGTTCCTCTCTCACTGCAAGCACGTTGAGTGCTCCCGAGCCGTCGGTCTTGCCGAGCGCGCCTTTTATTTTGGAGCTTCCTATTTCTATGGCGACTATGAATTTTTCTTCCATATATCTGATGCTAAGGTTGTTTTCGGTTTTAGGATTTGGTTTTATGGGTGTGCGGTCTAAAGTCTTGTCTTGATGTCGTCGGGGGTTGTGGTTTCAGCTGTCATGGCGTCGATGTCGATGTCTTCGTCATAGTCCTCATCGCTGAATTCGTTGTATTTTGCTCCGGCTTTGCCCGGTGCGATGTGACCCACAATCTGTCCGCGGAATTTCACCGATATGGTGTCGTAGTAATTCCATCCTTTTACGGGGAGCACTTTCTTGTAGAAGGCAGCCACGCGGGCAAACTTGTCGTCGGCGTCGTTGGCGTCGCCGAAGTTTATCAGATGTCCCCTGACGGCAGGCACAAGAATGATGTCGCGGGCGGGAGTGACGCGTATTGATGTGACCAGACTTCTATAGGCGGGGTTGGCCTCTATCTTGGCAAGAAGGCCGAGAAGCGGCTTGACATCTTCGGGATGGCTGTCGAGATTGCCGGCTATGACCGGCACGTCGATGCGGTAGCGGTTGCTGGCCGTCAGGCGTTTGCCATCGTTGTTGAGGTAGTAGGAGCCTGAGTCTGAGAATACTCTGGCAACGGGATTCATCGGCACTACGTCAATCTGTATCACATCGTCGCCCCGGCGGTAAACTTTGGCGCTCTCTATGTTGTCGACTTTTGCGAGGCGGTCTTCTATGGCTTGAAGGTCATAGTCGGACGCTTTCATGGAGTCACGTGAGGCGGTGATGCCTCCGAGTTCCGCATCAACGCTTTCTGCCGTGACAAACTTCTTCATGGCATTGTCGGCCACGCTGATGCTTATGCCGCAGCACGGGCTCGACTCCGCCATTTTTCCGGCGAAGGAGACGGCTACTATGAGATATATCAGCAGGCCTATCGTTAGCAAGCAGTTGGTGATGCCTCGTTTGGTCATTGGTTAGTTTTTCAGATTTTTAATTATCTGCGGGATGTAGGTGTTGATGTCGCCGGCTCCGACAGTCAATAGAATCTCAAAGTTACGTTTTTTTATCGTTTCAGGCAATAGCTCTTTGCTGATTAATGTTTTTTCAGGTGCTGTCACTCTGTCGAGTATGATTCGCGAGGTCACACCCTCGATTGGCAGCTCGCGCGCCGGATAGATGTCGAGCAGTATCACTTCGTCGGCCATCGACAGCGCTTCGGCAAATTCGGGGGCGAAATCGCGTGTGCGCGTGTAGAGATGCGGCTGGAAGGCCACGGTTAGCTTCCTGCCGGGGTAAAGCGCTTTCACTGAGGATATTGATGCCTTAAGCTCGTCGGGGTGATGGGCGTAGTCGTCAATGATTGCGCGCCCCTGCGGACCCTTTTCTCTCAGATGGAACTCAAAGCGCCGTTTGGCTCCGCGGAACGATGCCATGGCGCGGCGCATGGTGTCGGCGTCGGCTTCGCCGGTCAGACTGACGGCTGCCAGAGCGGCCACTGCGTTCTCGATGTTTATTTCAACCGGCACACCAAGTTCTATGTCGGTGACGGTGCTTCCGGGAGCCACGAAATCAAACATAATCGTGCCGTCGGCGTGACGGATGTTTTCGGCATGGAAATCGCCTTCCGTGGCCGAGTATGTGTAGACTTTGACGCTTTTATCGGGTCTTGGCCTGAATTTCAGCCCAGTGTGGATTATCAGGTTGCCTCCGGGAACAATCAGCTCGGTGAAGTGTGAGAAGCTTTCAAGATAGTTGGCCTCATTGCCGTAGATGTCGAGATGGTCGGGGTCTGTGGAGGTAATGACGGCTGTTAGGGGGCGCAGGTGATGGAATGAGCGGTCGTATTCGTCGGCCTCGATGACGCTGTATGGCGACTCCGGCGAAAGCAGGAAGTTGGTGCCATAGTTGCGCAGCTCGCCGCCTAAGAAGGCGTTGCAGCCGGCGGGCGTGTTATGGAGAACGTGGGCTGCCATTGACGAAGTCGTGGTTTTGCCGTGAGTACCGGCGAAGCAGAGCGACTTGCTCATGCGGGTGACTTGGCCGAGCACGGCGGCGCGTTTTACAACTTCAAAGCTGTTGTCGCGGAACCATTTCAGTCCCTGATGGCTGTCGGGGACAGCGGGCGTGTAGACCACAAGTGTGTCCTCGGGATTGCGGAACCGTTCAGGAATGGATTCGGCAGATTCGTCGAAGGTTATGTTGACACCTTCAGCCTCAAGCTCGTCGGTCAATGCAGTGCGCGTGCGGTCATAGCCTCCCACATTTTTGCCCTGCGAGAGGAAATAGCGCTCGAGTGCGGCCATTCCTATGCCTCCCGCGCCTACGAAATATATGTTTTTAAAGTCTTTGTTTTCAGTCATTTCAGAATTTCATAAACTTGGTCAACTATTCGCTCGTCGGCGTCGGGCAGCCCCATTTTGGCAGAGTTCCTGCGCAGGTCGGCGAGTTTTTGCGGGTCGGCGAGCAGTTTGCTGATGGTGCTTCCGAGCTGCTCACGGCAGTCGGCATCGAGTATCATCACGGCGGCGTCGCGGTCGGCAAGCGCCTGCGCGTTTTTGCGTTGATGGTCTTCGGCCACGTTGGGTGACGGCACCAGTATCGCCGGAATTCCCAGCAGCTGGATTTCGGAGATTGTGCTTGCGCCTGCGCGTGTCACCATAAGGTCGGCCGCGCGATATACGAGGTCCATGCGGTCAACGAATGCCATGGCTTTCACCCCTTTTTTGCCGTCGGCTACGGGCAGACACTCGTCGGCATAGTATTTGCCTGTCTGCCAGAGTAGTTGGGCGCCTCCGGCAATGATGCCGTCGAGAGCCGCTTTCACGGAGTCGTTGAGTGTGCGAGCTCCCAGGCTGCCGCCTACGACGGCCACGAGCGGTTTGTCGCTGTCGAATCCGAGTGAGGCCTTGGCTTCATCCTGCGGCGTGTCGCAGTGAGCTATGTTGGCTCTGACTGGGTTGCCCGTCAGCACTGTTTTGGCGGACGGGAAGAAGCGCTCCATACCTTCGTAGGCCACACAGATGCGGTCGGCGTCCTTTCCGAGGTGCTTGTTGGTAACGCCGGCATAGGAGTTCTGCTCCTGAATCAGCGTGGGGATGTGCTTTTTCTGTGCCACCGAGAGCACGGGGCCTGAGGCGTAGCCACCCACGCCTATGGCTATATCCGGGCCGAAGTCCTTTATGATTTTGCGGGCCATGCGGCTGCTTTTCCAAAACTTGTAAAGCACTTTAAAGTTGCGCCACAAGCGTTTGCGGTCAAATCCTGCCACAGGCAGACCTATTATGTCATAGCCTGCCGCGGGCACGCGCTCCATCTCCATGCGCCCCAGAGCGCCTACAAACAGAATCTCGGTGTCGGGGTTACGGCGCCGCAGCGCGTTGGCAATTGACAGGGCGGGGAAAATGTGGCCGCCTGTACCGCCGCCGCTTATCAAAGCTTTTATTTTCTTGTTTTCTGACATAATTCTATATTGTGTTCGTGTTATTTCGTCAGTTGTGCAGGGTTGGCCGCGGCCATATCCTGCGGTAGGTCGGAGGGCTGTTTCTTCGATTTCGTCACCTGTGTGGCGTAGCGGCTTACCGACAGCATGATGCCGAATGCCAGCGATGTTATCAGCATTGAGGTGCCTCCTTTTGAAATCATTGGCAGCGGCTGTCCTGACACGGGGAAGAATCCGGTCACGATGGCCATGTGGAACAGCGCCTGAATGGCTATCATCACCGCCATGCCCATTACAAGCAGGGCGGGGTAGACGCGGTCGCACCGCCACGCTATGGTGCCGGCACGCGCCAGCAGCGACAGATAGATGAACAGTAGGAACATGGCTCCGAGGAAGCCGAGGTCTTCCACTACTATTGAAAAGATGTAGTCGGAGAATGCCAGCGGCAGGCGCGCGGTCTCGCGCGAGTTGCCCGGAAACACTCCGAAGAGGCCTCCGTTGGCCTGAGCCATATAGGAATACATCTCCTGACGGTTCACTGCCGTTATGGGCTGCTTGTATTTCGGTATGGAGTCGTCGAGGAAGCGGTTCAAACGGTTTTTCCAGATTACGTTTCGCTCGGCGGTAGCGCGGTTGCCCTGGGCATCGCGTCCGGTGGTGAAAATCTGTTCCTGCTCAGCCGTATACTTGCTTTCGCTTTCGTGCATTTTCATATAGAACGCTCCCCCGGCTATAAGGCCGTAGACCACGCAGAGCATACCGAATTTTTTCCACTGTATGCCTCCCACGAGCATCATGGCCATGCTTATGCCCATCAGCAGAATGGTGTTTGTCAGACCCTGCGAGAACAGCAGTCCGCCGAACAGCAGCACTATGGCTGCGCAAAGCGCCACGCCTTTGGTCTTCACGCCGCCGCGCTCCTGGTTGCGAGCCATGATGTAGGCTATAATCAGAACCGATGAAATCTTCAGGAACTCAGCCGGTTGCACCTGTATGCCGAACACTATGAAGCATCGTCGTGCGCCGTTGATGATGTTGCCGTTGATGAGCACATACACCATCAGTATCACGCTTATTATGGTGAAAATCGGCGCAAGCGGAATGAAATATTTCACTTTGATGCGGGAAACAAACATACACAGGGCTATGCCTCCCACGAGCAGTAACACGTGACGCCCTAACGGACCCATGATGTTGCCGGAAGCCACTTCGCGCGATGAGGCACTATAGAGTTCCACCACAGAGATGATGCACAGCGCGAAATACATCGCCAGGATGTATTTGTCGGGTTTCGGCAGCTTCTCAGCGGTTTTGGCCTTTGGAGTTTCCGCACTTGCCGGTTTGCTCTCCTTTTCGGGAGAAGCCGGGGTTGATTGTGAGGGCGCGCCGGCGGCGTTTAGCAAATCGTCGATTTCTGACATTTTAAGAGAGAGTTTTGAGTTATAATATTTGATTTTGGCAATACATACTGCCTATTTATAAAATTGTTCTATTTTTCTAAAATTTAAATGCTTTCTAAATCAGTGTTTGAGGTTCTTTACTTCGGCTTTGAATTGGCGCCCGCGGTCTTCATAGCTGCTGAACAGGTCGAAACTTGCGCAGCAGGGCGAAAGAAGCACCACATCGCCTTCTTCTGACAGTCGGCGGCAGGCAGCCACGGCGTCGCTCAGCGAGTGGGTGTCCTCAACGGGTATTCCGAAGTCCTTAAAGTGGTCGAGTATCTTGGCGTTGTCTTTGCCCATGGCCACAATGGCTTTCACCTTACGGCGCACCAGGTCGTCGATTTCGGAATAGTCGTTACCCTTGTCTTTACCGCCGAGAATCAGCACGGTGGGCGCTGTCTGGCTTTCAAGCGCATACCAACACGAGTTGACGTTGGTGGCTTTCGAATCGTTTATATATTTGGTGCCGTCGATGGTGTCAACGTATTCCAGACGGTGTTCCACTCCCTCGAAATCGCTCAGCGAGCGGCGTATGTCCTCATTGCGTATATCGAGCAGGCAGGCCGAGAGGCCGGCTGCCATTGAGTTGAACAGATTGTGGAGGCCGTTGAGCGCCAGGTCGGCGCGTGGCATTGACATACTTGTGCCGGGAGTGTGGAGTATGAGGCGGTTCTCGGCATCGATGTAGGCTGCCGAATCCTCCTCGCGGTGCTCTGCGAACGGAAAGAGGCGCGCGCTCGTCTCAATGTTCTTAAGCTGAGCCTGTATCACGGGGTCATCCTCCCAGAATATGAATGCGTCGGCATCGGTCAGATTGCGCAGTATGCGGAATTTGGAGTCGATGTAGTTCTGGAATTTGTAATCGTAGCGGTCAAGGTGGTCGGGAGTGATGTTCATTATCACTGCTATGTTGGCCTTGAACTTATACATATTGTCGAGCTGGAACGAGCTTAGCTCTATCACGTAAACATCATGCTTCTCGCGGGCCACCTGAAGCGCCAAACTGCGGCCAACGTTGCCGGCCAGGCCCACGTTAAGGCCGGCTTCCTTGAGGATATGGTAGGTTAGCAGCGTAGTCGTTGTCTTGCCGTTGGAGCCGGTGATGCACACCATTTTGGCATCGGTGCAGCGGCCTGCGAATTCGATTTCTGATATTACGGGTATGTTTTTTGATACGATTTTCTGTATGATGGGCGCTGTAAGTGGTATGCCGGGGCTTTTCACGACTTCGTCGGCGCAGAGTATGCGCTTTTCGTCGTGCGAGCCTTCCTCGAAGGGAATGTCTTCATCCTCAAGCATTTGGCGGTATTTGGGCGCGATGGTACCCGAATCGCTTAGAAACACATCCATTCCGAGTGTCTTACCGAGGATGGCGGCTCCTACGCCGCTTTCGCCTCCGCCAAGTATTACGAGATTCTTTTTATTCATATATATATTAATATATAATTGCTTGTGATAGGTTTATCTTAATTTGAGTGTTGCGAACGTCAGTGCCGCCAGAATGATGCCTACAATCCAGAAGCGCACGGTTATTTTCGCTTCGTGCATTCCCTGTATGGGGCGCTGGATTATGGCGTCGATGCTGCCGTCGCCCGGCTTCTGGAAATGGTGGTGGAGCGGCGTCATCTTGAACAGGCGCCGCGTGGTGCCACTGCGACGGCGCGTAATCTTGCAGGTGAGCACCTGAAGAATCACCGAAAGGTCTTCGACATAGAAGAGCAGGCAAAGTAGCGGCAACAGAATCTCCTTGTGAATCAGGATGGCGAACACGGCGATGATGCCTCCCAACGTGAGGCTGCCCGTATCGCCCATAAACACCTGAGCCGGGAAAGAGTTATACCATAGGAAGCCTATCAGCGCACCTATGAAGGCCGACATGAACACCACCATCTCGGCGCTGTCAGGGATGTACATGATGTTTAGGTAGGATGAGTAGATTATGCTGCCTCCGAGATATGCCATGATGGCCAGCGCCACGCCTATTATGGCCGAGCATCCGGTGGTCAGGCCGTCGAGGCCGTCCATGAGGTTGGCGCCATTGGATGTGGCGGTTATGATGAATATGGTGATTATGATGAACAGTATCCATCCGGCAGTTTCTGCCGTCTGTTCATCGCCGAGCCACTGCGTCAGGTCGGAGTATTCGAAGTTGTGTTCCTTCACGAACGGAATGGTGGTCTGCGTGGATTTCACGTCGGCACCCTCGTAGACAATCTCCTCTATTTCGTTGGACTGAACGTTGATAACCTCATGGTTCTCCCTGATGACGATGTCGGGGCTGAGATACATCACCAGGCCCACGATGAGTCCGAGCCCTACCTGACCTACGATTTTAAATTTGCCCTTCAGACCATCCTTGTTGTGTTTCTTGATTTTCATGTAGTCGTCAAGGAAGCCCAGGGTGCCGAGCCATAGGGTCGAGCCGAGCAGCAGAATCATGTAGATGTTGCTTAGATTGCCTATCAGCAGGCATGGTACGATTATCGATATGATTATGATGATGCCTCCCATTGTCGGGGTACCCGTTTTCTTGAGCTGCCCTTCGAGGCCGAGATTGCGCACGATTTCGCCCACCTGCATTTTCTGCAGACGGTTGATGATTTTTCTGCCTATGATGGTTGCGATGAACAGCGACAGCACCAGGGCTATGGCTGAGCGGAATGTGATGTAGTCCATTAGACGCGCTCCCGGCACGTCGGCTTCCTGAAGTTTATCAAATAGGAAGTAAAGCATTTGTGATGAGCCTTTTTGTTTGTGATTCTGATTGGTTTACTGGTTGCATATTTCGGCGAAGGCCTCCTGCACAGCCTCGCGGTCGTCGAAGTGATGTTTCACGCCCTCTATTTCCTGATAGTCCTCATGGCCTTTGCCGGCTATGAGAATTACGTCGCCGGGGCGGGCGGTGCGTGCCGCGGCGCGAATGGCCTGACGGCGGTCGGCGATGCTCATGCTGTTGGCACGCAGTTGGGGCGTGTCAAGTCCGGCCTCCATATCGGCCAGAATGTCTTCCGGCTTTTCGAAGCGCGGATTGTCGGAGGTCAGGATGAGCATATCCGAGCGCGTGGCGGCCTCGCGAGCCATGATGGGACGTTTGCCTTTGTCGCGGTTGCCTCCGGCACCTACCACGGTGATGATGCGGCCGCGGTTGCCGAGTACTTCGCGTATGGCTTGAAGCACGTTCACGACGGCATCGGGTGTGTGGGCGTAGTCCACTATGGCTGTCACGCCTGTGCCTGAACGGAACGCCTGGAAGCGTCCGGCCACGGGCACGAGGCGGCTCATGCAGAGCAGCACGTCGTCTTCAGGCCAGCCCAGAAGGATTGACGCTCCGTAGACGGCCGTAAGGTTGTAAGCGTTGAACCGTCCTGTGAACTGCACGTTCACCTCCTTGCCGTTGAAGCTCAGTAGGGTGCCATCAATGTGGCTCTCGATGATGCGGCAGCTGAAATCGGCCAGCGTGCGCAGCGAGTAGGTGTGGCGCGCTGCCCGGGTGTTCTGAAGCATTACTTCGCCTATCTTGTCGTCAATGTTGGTCAGCGCGAATGCTTCGGCGGGCAGTCCGTCGAAAAACGACTTCTTGGCGGCTATGTATGCGTCAAATGTTTTGTGATAGTCAAGATGGTCACGCGTGAGATTAGTGAAGATGCCCCCGGCGAATGTCAGTCCGGCTATACGGTGTTGGTGGGCGGCGTGTGAGCTGACCTCCATGGCGGCATAGCTGCAGCCTTCCTCTACCATTTCGTGAAGGAGACGGTTGATTGTCAGCGGGTCGGGTGTGGTCTGTGTGGCCGGAACGGCGCGGGTGTCGACATAGTTGCACACCGTGGAGAGCAGGCCTGCCTTGAAGCCGCGCAGTCGCGCCATCTCGTAGATGAGGGTGGCTGTGGTGGTCTTGCCGTTTGTGCCTGTCACGCCCACGAGTTTTAGCTTCTGCGACGGGTTGTCATACCATTGCGAGGCTAACTGTCCGAGAGCCACGGCGGTGTTTTCCACTACTATGTATGTGACGTCAGAATCAGTCTCGGCCGGCATTTCTTCAACCACAATCGCGGCGAGGCCTTTGCCGGCCAGTGAGGGCACAAACTGATGGCCGTCGATGTTGACGCCTCTGACGGCTACAAACATTGAGCCTACGTCGGCTTTGCGTGAGTCGCTGACGAGGTTGCTGACCTGACGGTCGGTTGTCCCTGAGATTTTCAGGGGTTTTATGGCTTGAAGCAGATGGTCTAACTTGTGGGTCATTATATTGTGGTGTTTATTGTCATGTGCGGAGAGTCAGCTGCACTATTCCGTTGGGCAGCAGGCGCTGCGCGCTCACTATGCCGTCGCCGGAGAATCTCACTGTCAGCCCTTTGGCCTCGAGGTGGCGTATGGCATCGCGGAGTGTTAGTCCCTTGACATTTGGAATTCCGTCGTTGGTGTTGCCCTCCGGAGTGGAGATTACGCGCACCCTCTCGCCGCCGAGGAACTGCGAGAGGTCGGCTGTGCCCTCGGCCGCTGTGGTGGCGTTGAGCACGGGGGTGCCGGGATTGGCGTTGGGCTCGGCTGCATAGTCGGATGCGTCGCCGAGCATACCGCGGGAATACATCTTAAGCGCTACGTTCTTAAGAACTTCGCCCGAAGTTGAGGCCGCACCGAACATATTTTTCGTGGGATGGTAGATGAGCACCATGCAGGAGTATTTCGGGGCGTCGGCGGGAAAGAAACCGCAGAAAGCCAGGCGCTTTTTGCCGCGTTCATACTGGCCGGTGGAATAGTTGATGGAGTAGCAGGTGCCTGTCTTGCCGGCTATCCTGACGTATGGGTTCTTCAGTCGGCGTCCGGTTCCGTGAGAGCCTTCTGTGACTTGTGTGAGCATATACTGCATCTTGCGGGCGTTCTCTTCGGAGCATACGCGCTCGCGGATGTAGCTCACGGGTATCACCGAGTCAACGCCGTCGCGCTCCAGTCCGCACACGAGGCGCGGACGCACATATTGGCCGTTGTTGGCCATGGCGTTGTAGAGCGACAGTGTGTAGAGCGGCGGGATGGCGGTGGAGTAGCCGTAGCTCATGCGCGATAGGTCAAGACGGGTGGGTTTGCGGTTCATGCGCGGACGCTCCTCGTCGGCTATGCCCGAATTCATCGGCTCGAAAAAGCCTAAGCCCTCGAGGCGGTCGACAAACCCTTTGGGATTGTTGTTGTAGCCTCTGATGATTACTTTGGTCATGCCGATGTTCGACGACTGCTCAATGATGCCGGACACGGTGAGCTGCGAGTTGAAGTGCGAGTCGGTGACGGGACGTCCGCCGCCGTATGAGAACGCCGCTCCGATGGGTATCACCTCATCGAGGTTGTTGACCAGGCCGTCTTCAAGCGCAATCATCATTGAGATGGGCTTTACCACCGACCCCGGTTCGTAGGCCACTATGGCGCGGTTGTAGGCTTCGGTGTATTTGCCCGTCGAGGGGTTAAGCTCGAAGTTGGATATGGCTTTGATGTCGCCCGTGGCCACTTCCATCAGCACCGCGGTGCCCCACTCGGCGCCACAGCTATCGAGGATGGTGTTGAGCTCGTTTTCCAGAATGTCCTGAAGGGTGATGTCTATGGTGGTCCTTACGTTGTAGCCGTTGAGGGCCGGAATGTCGGTCCAGTTGCCGATGCGTTTGGTGAATGGCACTCGCTTGTAGATGCCGGGCACGCCGTAGAGCAGTGAGTCGAGTGCTTTTTCAAGACCTGAAATGCCGTGTATCTCGTCGCATTCTTTTGTCTGGCCCACTCGGCCTATGCTTCGGCGCGCCATGTCGCCGTAGGGGCAGTCGCGCTTCATCACGGTCTCTTCCGTAAGGCCCGTCTTGTTGGAATTTTTCTTATTGAAGAAGGGGAATGTTTTCACCAATTCCTTCTCCGGGTTGGTCAGGTTGGCTATCAGGAGGAAAGAGCGAGAGCGGTTGCCTTTGTTCTTCGACATCTCTCTCATCAGATGCTTATTCCATTCGTCGCGTGTGCGCCGCGGAAAATGCTTGGCCAATGAGTCGGAGAGGGCGTTGACGCTGCTCAGATAGTCAGCCTCGGCGAATGCCTCCGAACGGAAGTCGATGCGCAGATTGTAGTAGGCGAGGTTGGTTACGAGTATGCTGCCGTCGGCTGCAAGTATGTCGCCACGGATTGGGGTGATGGTGTCGGTGCGTTCAAGCTCGGTGTTGGCTTTCTCGTTCCAGTGCTCGGCTTCAAGCACTGTGGTCTTAAACAGTTTGAACGAAATGGCTCCGGCAAACAAGAGTATGCCGAATGTAATGATTACGTACCGCGCCATGATGTGCTGCTGGTTGTTCCCTTTTTTCCTGGCTGTCATTTGTCGATTGTAATTTTATAGGGAGGACGTTCCCTGATTTGGAGATTGAGGTTTTGGCTGTCGATGCGTTGCTGCATGGCCGACTCGCGGATGTTGCTCATGTAAGTGCTCTTCTGACGGATGCGCTCCGTCTTCACTACCATCAGCTCTTTCTCAAGCTGCTGGATAGTCTCCATGGCGGTCATGCACTGATAGCGGTTGGTGATGTAGACGAGTATCATCACAACTAATGCCAGAATCACGGCCCAGTGACGTCCGAAGAATCGCATCGAGAGCCAGCGGCCGTGCAGGGCGCTGCTCACTATAGAGCCTGCTGAGGGTTTCTTGCGATTGTTTACAGATGTCTTTTTTGCCATTGCCGTGTGTCAGGGTTTATTTTGCGTTTGATTGGCTGTCGGCCGAACCGATATATTCCGCCACTCTCATCTTGGCGCTTCGTGAGCGCGGATTGGCTTCGGTCTCGGCTTGGTCGGGTACTATTGGTTTGGAGTTTATCAGCTTCATGGGCGAAAGGTTGCGGCCAAAGAAGTCTTTGGCTTCTTCGCCGTTGATGTTGCCCGTGCGCATGAAGTTTTTCACAATGCGGTCTTCGAGCGAGTGATAGGTGATTACCGCCAAACGTCCGCCGGGTCTGAGTACCCGCAACGAGGCTTTCAGCAGGCTTTCGAGGGCATCGAGTTCGTTGTTCACCTCTATGCGCAGAGCCTGAAATATCTGGGCCAGCTCTTTTTTCTCCGCCCGCGGATTAATCAGCGGCTTCACCGTCGCGAGCAGCTCCTCGGTGGTGTCAATCGGGGCTTTTTCTCTTGCGGCTGTTATGGCGGCTGCCAGACGCCGGGAGCTTTTCAGTTCGCCTTTGAGGTAGAACATATCGGCGAGCTGTTTTTCGGTATAGGTGTTGACTACGGTCTGAGCCGTCAGACGTGCATTGCGGTTCATGCGCATATCGAGCGGGCCGTCGGCGCGGAAAGAGAATCCGCGTCCCGGGTCGTCGAAGTGATGGAATGATACTCCGAGGTCAGCCAGTATGCCGTCAACGCGGTCAACTCCGTAAAAGCGCATGAAATTGCGCATATAGCGGAAGTTGGAGAGCACCATCGTGAAACGGTCGTCGCTGAAAGCGCGGCTCACGGCATCGGTGTCCTGGTCGAAGCTGTAGAGATGGCCTGCGGGCGAAAGCTCCTCCATGATGGCACGCGAATGGCCGCCGCCACCGAAAGTGGCATCGACATAGATGCCGTCAGGCCTGATGTCAAGCGCTTCAATGGCCTGCGGAAGCAGTGCCGGAATGTGGTATTGCAGTTCGCTCATACGGGGGATAATAGGGGGTATTCAGTTCCGCTGTCAAAATTATACAAAATAGCGGAATTTACAATCATAAATTCCGCTATTTTTTTTAACATTTTTATTATGTTTTTTCAGGGGCGGCAAAGGCCGCTTTCGGGCGCTGTCCGACGTCATGTTCAGGCGGTACGGCGTTCCCGGAAATTACAAATGTAAACTTTGGGCTGTTCCGGCCTGAGGTTACTTTTGCTTTTCGAGTATTTTGACCAGCTCGGCTACTCCCTTGGTGGCAGGTTCCGCTATGACGTTAACCCACGACGGCACTGCTGCAGGATGCGGGTCAATGTAGTAGACGGGCGTGCCGGGACGAACGTATTGAAGCAGTCCGGCTGCCGGATAAACCACTAACGATGTGCCGATTACCACAAAAATGTCGGCTTCTCTCACAAGCTCTATAGCCGGCTCGATGTTGGGCACCGGCTCCTGAAAGAGCACTATGTTGGGGCGCATCCGGCGGCCGTAGATTACGGTGTCGGGCGACGACTTGTAGTTGGGGTCGTTGAAGCGCACCACGAAGTTGGGGTCATTGATGTCGCGAAGGGTCATCAGCTCGCCGTGCAGGTGGAGCACGTTGTGGCTTCCGGCCGATTCGTGCAGGTTGTCGATGTTTTGGGTTATGATGTTAACTTCAAAGTCTTTTTCCAATTCGGCCAGCGCTTTGTGGGCGGCGTTCGGCTGCACTGCGGCGAGCTGCGCGCGGCGGTCGTTGTAGAACTTGTGGATAAGCTCCGGATTGCGGCTGAATCCGTCGGCCGAGGCCACATCCATCACGTTGTAGTTTTCCCAAAGTCCGTCGGTGTCGCGAAACGTGCTGATGCCGCTTTCCGCGCTGATGCCGGCGCCTGTGGAAATCACAAGTTTTTTCTTCATAACTTATTGCGGTTTAAGCATTTTATTGTCTTTGAGCAGTTTATTATATCCTTCACTCCGAATGCAATGGCCAGCGCTCCGTAGAGGCTCAGCATGGTCACTAAGGGCAGTTGTCCGTAGACGCGGAAGCTGGCTATGGAAATAATCAGATAGTACGTGCCTAAAAGCGTGCACACTGCGGCTATCACTATTGACGCCACGAGCCATCCCTTGTAGCTGCGCGGACGGGGTGGCAGAATCTCGCCGAGCGTGCGGTCCTGATGAGCATCGTAATAGTCGGTGTACTCGAGCCGGTAGACTGTTCTGACTACATCGGCTGCGGTGTCGGCGTCGGGGCTGTCCTTTATTGCGAAATAGCCGTTGACGAGTTTGTAGGTGCCGATGGCTGAGCCGAAGAAGATTAATCCGAATACTATGAGTCCGGTCAGACTGTCGGCTACGTTGCCTCCCATAGTGGCAAATATAAATACGACTGTCACAAGCATATAGACTGATGTTACGGCTTCAAGTACGGCGTCGGTGCGTAAGCGTCGGAGCAGCCCGGTGAAATCGCCCTTATAGATGTTTTCAAGAATGTCAGACGAATAGAGTGCTCTGTCATAGCCTAAGATGCCCGGAATCAGGTTGCGCAGCACCACTGATATGCCGTAGACTGCTAAAAGGGAGAGTATAAAACTGTATTCCTGTACCGAATGCATCGGTATGAGTGTTATTATCCAAATTATGGTTATCCAGAGTACGAAATAAAAACTCGTTTTCATGTCATTGTTGTGTTATGTCTTCGGTTTTATGGTTGACTGATGCCCATTTCGCGCAGCTCGTCGGGGCTGATGTGGCCGCTGATAGGATAGTATTCTTCGGGCGTTCCGGTGGGGATATTGTAGATGAAGGTAATGCCGTGATTGCTTCCCACGAGGACTGTGCGGTCGCCTATACTTTCCGGTGAACTCATTAGTTCTTTGGCCGTTTCTGAAAAAATGGAGTCGTTGCCGGCCTTGTGCAGTGCTATGATTTCGTCATAATTCGGTTGATATACGGGGCCTTCTTCGAGCTGATAGATTATGACGAGGTCATTGCCTTCAATCTTTGCTTCCGATAATGTGGTTATTTCGTCAAGTCGCTGGCCTTCCATTGATTTGTAAATTTGAAGCAGTGCCTGCAGTGCGTCATCGGCGCGCTCGGTGTCTGAACGGTCGGAATTAAGCGCTTCGTCGATTTCTTTTGCTGACATCACTACGCTAACGGTTTCTCCGTTCCATTCGGGGGCGCTGTAATTGAAGGATAATGAAAGCCCAAGATTGACAATTCTATTAAAAAAATCTCTATTTAATCCGGTTGTCGAGCTGACCATATACTTCATGTATTCGTTATTGATCGGCTGTAGCTTTGGATCCAGATACGGGTTGGTTAATGTATAGTAATATTCCACCATGTTTTCGTCATCGTTGTAGGCGATGCTGTCGAGGCTGCCTAAGGGAAATCTCTGCGGCAGGCTCATGTTCTCCCGGGCTATTTCGGCCTTGAGCTGTTTTATTGTAGCGTTTTCGCAGCCGGTGAGTCCTATCATGGCGGCTACTGCTGTCATAAGCAGCAGGCATTTAAGTTTCTTAAATTTCATATACATAAATTTAAAATTTGTTTCTTGAGGATGTGTTATTATTTTTGAAGAAATCTTTTGAGTTCATCTTTCTAAGTTTGATTTTTTCCTCTTTGCTCAGCGAGAAGTCCTCATCGGAAATAGCTGAGTAACGTTTTTGTGAACAGTCGTTAAAGTCACCGAACATTCTGTTCACATCCTCATCGTCGGCCGTGAAAGCCATGCGGTTGTCAATGTTGATTTTCGAGGCCATGGCGTCGACATCGATGTTGGCGCCAATCAAGTTTATGGTCCACCCTAATTCTTTGGCTTGCGAGATGATGCGCGCCACCTGCTGCCAGCTGTATTGCCTCGATGAGTTTTCATAGCCGTCGGTTATGATGGTTACTATTGCTGTGGCATCCTCATGTGTGGCGGCCACGGTCATGAGCTCGCTCATAGTTGACCCTACGGCGTCAAGCAGAGGGGTGCAGCCTAACGGCATATAATCCTTTGATGTAATGTTTTTTACCTCATTAGGATTGGCGTTTTTTACCAAATAGCGCGAAGGCTCGCCGGCGCCGCTCTGGAAGGCGTAGATTGATACTAACGAATGCAGTTTATCGGGGTTGGCCGCCGTCGCTGAGCGCACTGTGGCAAGCGTTTCGTTGCAGCCCGAAATGGTCTGTTCGCATACGCTTTCCATTGAGCCGCTTTCGTCGAGAATGATGAGGTTGAATACGGTGGTTTTTGCTGTTGAGGGAGAGGTCGTTTTCATTTTTTTTAATTTAATTGGTCGAAAAGAAATTTTGTGGAGAAAGGAGCATGTCAGTCGGTTGACATTTTTTAGAGAGAAGAATGAGTCGGGGGTGGGAGAGTGGAGAATGAGTGGGTCAGAAGTCAAACAGGTCGCGGGTTGAGGCCTCGTCGTCGCTCTCGCTGTCTGAGTTCTTTATAATACTTTTTAGTGTATACAGTTTTGTGGCGCGGCGTCCTGGCTGTCCGGGGGCATCGGCTTTTTCGCTTAGTCCGATTATTTTGCTGGAGTTGCATACAGACTCAGCCACAGACGTTTTCGCCATGCCGGAGTTGCGGGATATCTCATAGTCGTTTGCTGCACGGGTGGGGATTTCTACAAGCAGCCCCGACTGCATGGCCTTGCGGTGGAAGTTGCGCCGGTCATAGTGCACACCGCTGATGGCCTCGTAGACCCGCTGTAATTCGCTGATAGAAAATACTTTATTGAGCAGTTCGAAGGCTAAGGGCTTAATTCTCAGCACCTCGCTTAGGTGGTTGCGTGCTTGCTTGATGATTTCGGCGTGGTCGAAGGCCATCGGCGGCAGCATATTGTGGTCAAACCATAGCGCGTTGGCGGCATCGTCGCCAGCCACAAGATGATAGTCGGCCGGGCGCACCAATGCTATGAAAGCCACTGTTACAACTCTTTCGCGGGGGTCACGGTCTACGGTGCTGAACACTTTGAACTGCTCCATGAACACATCCTTCAGGCCTGTTTCCTCGAAGAGCTCGCGGCACGCTGCTTCCTCAATGGTCTCATTGATTCTCATGAAGCCTCCGGGAAGTGCCCACATACCTTTGTATGGTTCCAGACCGCGCTCTATGAGAAGCACTTTCATTTGCTCGCCGTCAAATCCGAAAATCACGCAGTCGGCTGTCATGGCCGGATGCGGATAGCGGTAGGTGTAAGTTTCTGTGCCCATTTTTTAAGTTAAAATTGTTTTACGATGCAAATGTATAGTTTGCGTCAATTCTACACAAATTATTTTGTGTCAAATTTACGCAATTAACTATTGTTAACAATGTGGTGTATCTTTTATTGCTGTTTTTCAGGTGTTTACGTTCTGTTTACTATTTTCCGGTAAGGAAATTTTTTAGCAGCTCGGTTCCTTTTTACCTTTTGCTCCGCAATTTTGCGGCTATCCATAGCAAAGTAATTGGACATCGGCTATAAATCTACGCAAAGCCAAAAACTCACATATTAATATAGTACTCTATTACTTATGAATCTAATTGCTAATTCCGATTTTGATAAAAATAGGAGGCGGTGTGAAAAATGGCGAGCCTCCTGCATTTTGCAAACGCCCGATAAACACGTCGGCGGTGTGTCCTGTTATGCCGCATTCCGTGGCTACGCCTACTCTGCGGCTTGACGGATGTGTCGCAATCGCAGCGTGCAGCTGCAACAAAAACTTAATATAAAAATATGAGTTCTAATGATTTGTAATTAATATTTTTTTACTAATTTTGGAAATTATTGATAACCTTGTATAACCATCTAATACGCATTGCGCCTAATATTCTAAATATCAGGCATTTGGATTTTATTGACGAACACTAATAACTCAAATATTACATTATGAAATTCAAACTTTTTCTAATGTTGCTTGTTTCGGCAGTGATTCCTGCTCTGGCTCAGCGTGCGCTGGTGTCGGGCTCGGTCGTTGAAGCCGATACCGGCAACCCGATTGCCGGCGCCCTGGTGACCATTCCGCAACAGGGTGTCACTGTTACAACCGGCCCTGCCGGCGATTTCACTTTCTCAAATGCCAAGGCGGGCAATGTACAGATTGTCGCCCAGGCGCAGGGTTATAACGATGCCTCAGTCGACGTTACCCTCTACGCCGGTCAGATGGTAAGCCTCGCTCCCATCACCCTTGTCAACCACGACAACTTGGCCATCTATTACGAAGAAAGCGCCGATATGCTTTACGACGAGTCAGCGTTGGAAGACGAAGAGGGCAATGCTCAGTCAATCACGGCTCTGACGGGCGCCTCCGACAACATCTATTACAACGCCACCAACTACAATTTCCAGCCGATGTACTTCCGCTTCCGCGGATACAACCGTGAGTATCAGACCACCTACATCAACGGTTTCGCACTCAACGACCTCGGACGCGGCCAGTTCAGCTACTCATCGCTCGGCGGCATGACTTCACGCGCATTCCGCAACCGCACCAACACTATCGGCATCGGTGCCTCTGCCTACGGCTTCGGCGACATCGGCGGCTCCACCAACATCTCGACCATCACATCGCAGTATGCTCCCGGTTTCAACGGCTCGGTGGCCTACACCAACTCCAACTATATGTTCCGTGCCATGGCCACTTACTCCACCGGCATCTCGGAAGACGGATGGGGCCTGACGGTCAGCGCCATCGGACGCTATGCCGACGAAGGTGTCGTTGAAGGCACATTCTACAACTCCTTCGGCGCATTCCTCTCATTGGAAAAAGTGTTCAACCCCAACCACTCGCTGACTCTTACCGCATGGGGCGCTCCCACACAGCGCGCCGGTGCTTCGGCCAGCTATCAGGAAGCGTTCGCCCTCGCCGACGACAACCTCTATAACCCCAACTGGGGCTATCAGGACGGCAAAAAACGCTCTGCAAAAATCATCGAGCAGTTTGACCCCACCGCAATGCTCAACTGGCTCTACAAAGACGAGAAAACACAGCTCAACACCGGTGTCGCTACACGATGGACCCACTACAGCTCGTCGGCTCTCAACTGGTATAATGCCGCCGACCCGCGTCCCGACTACTATCGCTACCTCCCGTCATATTATTATGAAGATGGCGAGCCCACCGAACGCTCCGATTACTATGCCGACCTCTGGCGTAACGATGAATCATGGCGCCAGATTAAATGGGATCAGCTCTATCAGGTGAACTACCTCAACAACCTCCAGAACGAGGACCCCAACCAGACCACTCCCCTCGGTTCGACCTACATCCTTGAAAACCGTGTCAGCAATCAGTTCCAACTGATGCTCAACTCCTACATCAACCACCGTTTCAACGACTTCATGACCCTTCAGGGCGGCATCTCGTTCAACTACACCAAGGCTGACTATTTCAAGACCATCCGCGACCTCCTCGGCGGTCAGTTCTGGCGCGATATCGACACCTATGCCGAGCGCGACTTCCCCAGCGATACCTCAATCCTGCAGAACGACCTCAACAACCCCAACCGTAAGGTCGGAAAAGACGATAAATTCGGCTACAACTACACAATTAATGCCGTTCAGGCAACTGCATGGCTGCAGAACATGATTAACCTGCCCCAGTGGGATATCAACTACGGCCTCAAAATAGGCTACACTCAGTTCCAGCGCGACGGCCATATGCGCAACGGCCGCGCTCCCGAGAATTCCTACGGAAAGGGCGACACCCACCGATTTGACACCGGCGCACTCAAGGCTGGTGCCACTTACAAGATTGACGGACGCAACTACGTGACCATCAACGGTCAGTATGAAACCCGCGCCCCGCTCTTCGAATACTCTTACATCTCGCCTCGCATCAAGGACACCGCCATCGACAATCTCAGCTGCGAGCGCATCCTCTCGGCCGACCTTACTTACGCTTGGAACTACCGCAACTTCCGCGGTGCCATCACAGCCTACTGGACCGAGATGTTCGACCTCACCGAGCGCACATCTTATTATGACGATATGCTCTCTACATTCGTAAACTATGTCCTCTCTGGCGTTCACCGTCGTTATCGCGGTTTCGAACTCGGCATGGCATACAAGATTACCCCATCCGTAACCGCTACGATGGCCGGAACTCTTTCAAGCTACACCTACCGCAACCGTCCCACCGGAACAAAATCGGTTGAAAACGGCTCAGTTCCCGATTCTTCACAGCCCGTTTACCTCAAGAACTATCACGTCGGCGGCACTCCCCAGACTGCTCTGAACATCGGCATCGACTGGGCCGCTCCCAAAAACTGGTTCTTCAACGTCAACGGCTCTTGGATGGGCGATACCTACGTTAACCTCGCTCCCATGCGCCATGAGGCTCTTCCCGACCTTTGGCAGTCTTATCCTAACTACGACGACCTCGTAAACCGCATGAAGGAAATTGAGAAACAGCAGAAATTCAACGAAGCATTTGTGCTCAACGCCTCAATCGGCAAGATGCTCTACATCAACCGCAAAGTCTCAATGAACTTCAACCTTCAGGTAACCAACCTCCTCAACAACCGCAAAATCATGACCAACGGTTATCAGCAGGGACGTATGAAGGACTATGACATCGAGCGCTTCCCCAACAAGTATTCTTACGCTCAGGGCGTCCGTGTTTTCCTCAATGTCGGAGTCCGTTTCTAATCACAATCAGCTTAAAACCGATAAACAATGAAACTATATAAATCTATTATTGCTTCTCTGGCAGCCCTGGCCGCTCTGACAGGATTCTCATCCTGCGACGGCGACCTCGACATGGCGCCCGTCGTCACTCCGCTCGGTCCCGACACCAGCGATATGGACGGTTCGGCTAATAATCCGCTGAATGTGCCTGCCACAATCGCCTACTACAACGCCTACTATTCCGATGCTCCCGATGCAAGCCAGTATTACTGGACCACCGGCTACATCGTAGGATGCGCCGCAACCACTGAAACCGTGTTTGTGGCCAACGACGAGACTTCGCAGTTCTCCGCTCCTTTCGGCAGCACCTCCAACATCCTTCTGGCCGCCGACCCCGCCGAGACCGACTATAACAACTGTATCGCCATACAGCTCCCCTCAACAGTTCGCTCCGAAATCAACCTCAAGGATAATCCCGGCAACAAAGGCCGTCAGATTACTCTTCACGGATACATTGACAAATACCTCGGCCTTCCCGGTCTGCGTTCCGTCGACGCCTTCAACTGGGGCGCTGAAGGCATCCCCGGCATGGAACCCGTCATCTTCCGTGAGGCTTCATCAATCACCTCGGGCAAGGGCTACGGCTTCGTTGCATTCAGCTCCTCCACCTCCTACGCTATGGCTCGTCCCGCCGACGCCGGTGCTAACTACGGATGGCTCTACGTGACCAATGTGACCGACAACAGCGGCGTCATCAAAGGCGATGAGGCTAACGCATTCGTCTTCACCGAAGCCACTGACGGAAGCTACTACATCACCGACAGCTACGGACGCTATCTCTACATGAGCGGAACCTTCAACAGCTTCCAGCTCTCCAACACCCTCGACGCTTCCGACGACACCTTCCGCTGGATTCCTTCACGCAACTCCGACGGCACATGGACAATCGTCAACGTCGGCAACTCCAAGACCATTCAATATTACATCGAAAAGACCTCTTTCGGAGCTTATGCCGAAGTGTCCTCACAGGGCTATCTCCTGCCTCACCTCTATGAAATGGACGGCGAACCCGGTAAGCCGGAAATCCCCGATAATCCCGATAATCCCGATAACCCCGACAACCCCGACAACCCCACTCCTCCCGCAGGCAGCGGCACAGGCGAGAAAGACTCTCCCTACAGCTGCTCGCAGGTAATCGCCCTCAACCCCACCTCCACTCAGGAGGCTGTGGCCACCGGAGTCTGGGCTGAAGGCTACATCGTAGGTTCTATGCCCACCGGCGGAAACTCCACAACCCTGTCAGGCACCAACTTCTCAACAGCTGATGCCGCAACCACCAACATGGTAATCGCTCCGACAGCCGACTGCACCGACTACACCATGTGCATCGGCATTCAGCTCCCCTCGTCAATGCGCGGCGAACTCGCCCTTGCCAACAAGCCCGACAACCTCGGAAAGAAAGTGAAACTCTGCGGCGACGTCATGAAATACTGCGGCGGCCCCGGCCTTAAGAACGTGACCGCATACGAGCTTGAAGGCCAGTCGAGCGGCGACACCCCGACTCCCTCCGGCGACGCCATCTACACAGCCCTTTCATCAACCGACGCCGACCTCACGACCGGCTGGAGATACGACGACATCAGCCTCGGCTCGGACCTCTCCTACGTATGGACATGGAAAGAGTATAACAGCGCCCACTACCTCAACGCCAGCGCCTTTTTCAACAACGCCGCCATCGCAGCCGAATCCTATGCAGTTTCGCCCGTCATCTCACTTGCAGGCGCCAAAGGTTGCGCCGTCACCTTTGAGCACGCCGCCAAATTCCAGACCACGCTGCTCACCGACGGTTCAGGCCTCTATGTCCGCGAAAAAGGGCAGACCGCATGGACACGCCTCGAAATTCCCGTATGGCCCGAAGCAGGCTCATGGACCTGGGTATCGTCAGGCTCAATCAGCCTCGCCGCTTACGACGGCAAGGAGATAGAGCTGGCATTCCGCTACGTCTCCACCTCCGCCGGAGCCGACACTTGGGAAATCCGCAACCTTAAAGTCACCGGTAACAAATAACACATTATTATATTATGAAACGATTCAAATCATATATACTGGGTTTGGCGGCAATCGCCACTGCGGTCGGCTTTGTAGGCTGTCAGGACGATTTCGACGACCACACCCCGACACTCGACATCCCCACGGCCACGCTGCAGCCTAACACCACAATCCTTGAACTCAAGCAGACGTTCTGGAAGGATGAGGTTAACTACATCGACACAGTCAGAACAAAGACCGACGGCAGCCACTACATTGTCAGCGGCCGCGTCATTTCCTCTGACCGCGCAGGCAACGTCTACAAAAAACTTGTCATTCAGGATGCCACAGGCGCCCTCCCCATCTCTATTGACTATAATAGCCTTTACCAGCAGTACCGTGTCGGTCAAGAAATCGTGATTGACGTCACCGGTATGTATATCGGCAAATATAACGGCACCGAACAGCTCGGCTACCCCACATTCTATGAAAAAGGACAAGTGTGGGAAGCCACGTTCATGAGCTACGGAATGTTTGAAGATCACATTCAGCTCAACGGACTGCCTGATGCCTCGCTCGTCGACACCATCACAATCCGCAAGTTCTCCGACCTTCCTACCGTTCCCACCGACCTCCCGGCCTATCAGAGCCAGCTCGTGCGTTTCAACAACGTCCACTTTGCTGACGGCGGTCAGAAAGCCGTTACCGACGGTTATAAAATCAACACCAACCGAATCCTGTATGATGCCGATGGTCAGTCGATTACTGTCCGCACCAGTGGCTATGCCAACTTCCGTGAAGTCATGCTTCCCGAAGGCAGCGGCGACATCGTAGCCATTCTTGACTATTACGCCACAAGCGCTGACGCCGACTCTCCCTGGCGGCTCACTCTCATTGACCGCGAAGGCATGATGAACTTCGGCAACCCGACTATGCTGCCCGGTTCCGAGGATAATCCCTATCAGGTTTCCGAAGTGATTGACCTCGAACGTGAAGGTAGCACCGACCGCGCATGGATGACCGGCTACATCGTTGGCGCTGTAGCTCCCGAAGTGACCACCATAAGCTCTAACAGCGACATTGAGTTCGGTTCCGAAGTTGTGCTCGGCAACACCCTTGTTGTGGCTCAGTCTCCCGACTGCACTGACTGGCGCGAATGCATCGTGGTGCCCCTCGTTCAGGATTCTCCCCTCCAGCAGACCGGCAACCTCCGCGACAACCCCGCCAACTATAAGAAGCAGATATGGCTTTTCGGCTCGTTCAAGACCTATATGGGCACATGGGGCCTCGTTGACAACTCGGGCGCTACATCACAGTACCGCATTGACGGTGTTGAAATCCCCGGAGGCGAGTTCCCCGAAGGCTCCGGCACTGAGGATTCTCCCTATAATGTTGCACAGATAATTGCGCTTAACCCCACCTCTACTCAGGAGGCCGTGGCCACCGGAGTTTGGGTACGCGGCTACATTGTAGGCTCTATGCCCACCGGCGGCAGCTCCACAACCCTGTCCGGCACTAACTTCTCGACAGCTGATGCAGCAACCACCAACATGGTAATCGCTCCGACAGCCGACTGCACCGACTACAACAAGTGTATCGGCATTCAGCTTCCCACCTCGGTACGCGGCGAACTCTCACTTGCCAACAACCCCGGTAACCTCGGCCGCGAAGTGGCACTCTACGGTGATGTAATGAAATATTGCGGCGGCCCCGGCCTCAAGAACACTTCTAAATTTGTGCTCGGTGAAGGTGGCGGCGACCAGCCCGACGTTCCCACTCCTCCCGCAGGCGGCGGCACAGGCGAGAAAGACTCTCCCTACAGCTGCTCGCAGGTAATCGCTCTCAACCCCACCTCCACTCAGGAGGCTGTGGCCACCGGAGTCTGGGCTGAAGGCTACATCGTAGGTTCTATGCCCACCGGCGGAAACTCCACAACCCTGTCAGGCACCAACTTCTCAACAGCTGATGCCGCAACCACCAACATGGTAATCGCTCCGACAGCCGACTGCACCGACTACACCATGTGCATCGGCATTCAGCTCCCCTCGTCAATGCGCGGCGAACTCGCCCTTGCCAACAAGCCCGACAACCTCGGAAAGAAAGTGAAACTCTGCGGCGACGTCATGAAATACTGCGGCGGCCCCGGCCTTAAGAACGTGACCGCATACGAGCTTGAAGGCCAGTCGAGCGGCGACACCCCGACTCCCTCCGGCGACGCCATCTACACAGCCCTTTCATCAACCGACGCCGACCTCACGACCGGCTGGAGATACGACGACATCAGCCTCGGCTCGGACCTCTCCTACGTATGGACATGGAAAGAGTATAACAGCGCCCACTACCTCAACGCCAGCGCCTTTTTCAACAACGCCGCCATCGCAGCCGAATCCTATGCAGTTTCGCCCGTCATCTCACTTGCAGGCGCCAAAGGTTGCGCCGTCACCTTTGAGCACGCCGCCAAATTCCAGACCACGCTGCTCACCGACGGTTCAGGCCTCTATGTCCGCGAAAAAGGGCAGACCGCATGGACACGCCTCGAAATTCCCGTATGGCCCGAAGCAGGCTCATGGACCTGGGTATCGTCAGGCTCAATCAGCCTCGCCGCTTACGACGGCAAGGAGATAGAGCTGGCATTCCGCTACGTCTCCACCTCCGCCGGAGCCGACACTTGGGAAATCCGCAACCTTAAAGTCACCGGCAGCAAGTAACAAGTCACCATTGATGCTATGAAAAGATTATTCATATTGCCGCTGCTGGCTCTCCTCTGCTGCTTGACAGCCTTTGCCGACAACAGTCGGCAGAACTCGCGGCGCTATAAGGTGTACGGAGTAGCCTTCTACAACCTTGAGAACCTCTTCGACACCATCAACAACAACGGCTCCTACGACTTTGAGTTCTCGCCTCAGGGCGCACGCCAGTGGAACGGCGTGAAATACAACTCCAAAATCTCTAATCTTGCACGCGTCATAACCAACATGACCACACCGACCACCCCTAACGGCCCCGCCGTTATCGGTGTGTCGGAAATCGAGAACCGCTCCGTGCTCGAAGACCTCGTGGCCGAAGTCGATCGTCAGCTCCGCGCCGCCGGTCGTCAGCCCTGGAATCTTCAGATAGTCCACCACGACAGCCCCGACCGTCGCGGCGTCGACGTCAGCTGCCTTTACAATCCCTCGCAATTCAGATTCATGGATGTCAGCAACACCACGCTGAAAATTCCCGGCTACGAGACGTTCCGTACCCGCGACCAGATGTGCGTCACCGGTATCCTCGGCAACGATGTCGTTTCCGTAATCGTTAACCACTGGCCCTCGCGCCTCGGCGGTCAGGAGCGTTCATCCTATCTTCGCGAGGCCGCTGCTGCCCTCAGCAAGCAGATTGCCGACTCTCTCTGGCGCATACGTCCCAATCAGGGTGTCATCATTATGGGCGACCTTAATGATGACCCTCAGGATAAATCATGCGCCAAGGTGCTGGGCGCACGTCCCGAACAGCGTGGCGTAGCTCCCCACGGCTTCTACAACCCCTGGTGGAAAATTCTTGACAAAGGCATCGGCACACTCGCCTACAAAGGCCAGTGGAATCTGTTTGACCAGATTATAGTTTCCGGTACCCTCCTTGAGGATAACGGTGCACAGCTCTGTTTTAAAACTGCCAAAGTGAACAATTTCGAATTTTTGCGCGACACTGAAGGCCAGCGCCAGAACTACCCCCTCCGCACTTTTGCCTCGGGCGTGTTCCTCAACGGCTATTCCGACCACTTCCCAACGGAAATTTTCCTTGTGAAGGCTGTCGATGCCGACGCTCCGGCTTCAGCTATAGTGGCTCCTGCAGCCCCCGCGCCGCCGACTCAGGCATCGGTGATGCGCATGACCACCCTCGAACAGCCTCAGTGGAGTCGCAACAGCGTGATTTATGAAGTCAACTGGCGTCAGATTTCCGACGACGGCAAAATCAAGTCGCTCGAAGCACAGCTTCCGCGACTGAAGGAACTCGGTGCCGACATTCTCTGGCTCATGCCCGTTCACCCCATCTCGGAGGTTGACCGCAAAGGCGAGCTCGGCTCTTACTATGCAGTGCGCGACTACACCGCTGTCAATCCGGAGCTTGGTACACTCGATGAGTTCAAAGAATTCATCAAAAAAGCCCATGAGTATGGCCTAAAGGTCATCATTGACTGGGTTCCCAACCACTCCGGACGTGACCACGCATGGGTCACCGAACATCCCGACTGGTATGCCCGCGATGAGAAAGGGGAGATGTTCGGCCCCTTCGACTGGACAGACGTCTATAAATTTGACTATTCAAATCCCGAAATGCGCAAGGGCATGATTGACGCCATGAAGTTCTGGCTCACCGAAGTCGGAATCGACGGTTTCCGCTGCGACGTTGCCATGCAGGTGCCCACCGACTTCTGGAACGAAGCCCGCCCGCAGCTCGACGCCACTAAGGAAGGCGGCATATTCATGCTTGCCGAAGCCTCCGAGCCCGACCTTGTGGAGCACGCTTTCAACATGGCCTACAACTGGCCCATGAAGGATGTCTTCAATGCCATTGCGGCCACTGCCGGACAGCGCACATTCGATGACGCCAAGCTCCCCGTGGCAAACGCTTTGGCCATCGACTCGCTTCTTCAGGCTCAGGCTCGCGATTTCGTCGTGGATTCCTACCTCATGAACATGATTACCAACCATGACCTCAACTCATGGGAAGGCACTGAATTCCAGCGCCTCGGCAATCTTACCAACGCTTTTGCGGTTCTCTCATTCACGCTCCCCGGTATGCCTCTCATCTACACCGGTCAGGAAACGGGCATGAACCGCGCGTTCGAGTTCTTTACGAAAGATGTGCCCCCCGTGTTCGAGCCAAAGAACGAGTATTACACGCTCTATAAAAAGCTCGTAGACCTCAAACACAGTCAGGCCGCTCTGGCAGCCGGAATCGAGGGCGGACGCATGGTGCGCTATCCCACCGCTTCCAACGACCTCTACATCTTCTCGCGCTCTGCCAACGGCTCCAACGTCCTCGTAATGGTAAACCTCGGCAACAGGACAGAGACCATTGACTACAACACGTCACTCCGTCCCGACGCATCTCTCTTCCCGGTTGACTACTTCGCCGGTAAGGCCGGACAGCTCCCCTCAGCGCTCGCTCCCGGCGAATACCGCGTTTTCACAGGCCGCTAACAGCGTCCCGCACATAACTCTCTTGATGGGCCGTGTCAAATCTCGTTTTGGCACGGCCTATCAACGTTTGTAAGAATGGGGCGGATGGTAGGCCTATTATGACACACCGTTTTTTGATGTGTAATACCTCCGAATTGTTTATGTAATAACATTCTGTGAGATATATTGCATAATTATTCACAAAAAAATAGTAAATTTGCCTCCAAAATTGAGATTTTACTCAAAAAATCATTATTAACTAATCAATATGATCAAACCTTTACGCATTATGCTTGCATCAGCCTTCGTGGCTATGCTCCCTGTTGTGGCTCACGCTCAGAGCGTTACCACCGTTATTGACCAGAGTTTTGCCGATGCCACCGCCGGCACCGAAGACAGCCCCGAGGCCTTCGCCTCTTATGGTATCGGCTCGTTCAGCTCTCTGTTCGGCTATAGGTGGACACAGTCCGGCGTTATGTCAGCCGGCGGCTCAATCCTTATCCCTGACGGTGGTTATATATATCAGTCTGCCTATGCGTCTTCTTCCAATGGCCCGGTCAAGGTCACTGTGGAATGCAAGATGCGTGATGACTACGGTGGCGCAATTGTCCTGAAATTCGGTAGCACAACCAACCCCTCCACATCTGCGACCCATGTCATTGAAGACAACGAATGGCACAGCGTTGAGTTTGTCACCGCCGTTTCCGGCTATTCAAATTATGTGCGTGTCGAGCCTTTCCTCTCTGCAAGCGGCATACTCGTGAAGTCGGTCAAGGTTGAGCAGAGCACATCATTCCTCGCCGCTCCTGTAGCGCTTCAGCCTAATCAGGCCGACGGCTCATCGTTCACCGCACGTTGGAACGCCGTATCAGGTGCCACAGCCTATTTCCTTGACGTATACTCCTATGATGGCGACAATAAGGTCTTTGCCCTCGAAAATCAGAACGTAGGCAACGTCACCTCATATGCGGTCAGCGACCTTGATCCCGCTGTCACCTACTATTACGTGGTGCGTGTTTCCAACGGCGAAGCCACATCTTCCGACTCCAATGAGATTGAAGTCGTTAAGATAGTCACTTCCCTCGACACCCCTGTGACTGTTACTGCCACCGAAATTACCGAGTCAGGCTTTACCGCCAACTGGCAGCCGGTTGACGAAGCTCAGGGCTATATTGTTAGCCTTTACCGCCACGAGACTCTTCAGGCTGAAACCAATGTGAACGTTTACAGCGAGGATTTCGATGAAATTAATGAAGGAACTATTGAAAGCACAAAATGGGTGAGCGACATCAACCGTTTCCTCACCGTAGAGGGTTGGGAAACCGAAGATGTGGATGTAGCAGCCGGACATATTGTTCTTAACCCCTTCGGCGGTACGGCCTCGGCTAAATCTCCCGCAATCGATCTCAGTGAAAACGGCGGTGTCTTCACCGTTACCTTTAATATCAATTACGGTTCATACGGCGCATATTATACAGGCGGCTCTATGGTAGTCAACCTCCTCGATGCTTCCGGAAACGTTGTGGAGTCTCAGACCATCGTCACCGACTCCAATGAGTTTAAGGACTACACCGTCAGCTTCACCAAGGGTGCACAAGGCAGCCGCATCGAAATGCAGTATGTCGATAGTGATGACAGTTATGCCTCCTCCTACCGCATATTCATTAACGCAATGACAGTCAGCCAGGTTCTTCCCGCCGGTTCGATCGTTAATGCCAAAGTCCAGAACATTGAGACGGATGGAACATCATACCCCTTCCACGTGGCACTTTCACAGAATGTTAGCTACTCATACACTGTTCAGGCATTTGTCCGTACAGTCGTAGCCGGTTCAATCGACGTTCTCTTCTCTGAGGTTTCTTCTGCTCAGAAAGTTGCGTTCAGCGCCGGTGTTGACTCCGTGATTGCCGGCGAAAACGCTGTCAAAATCGCCAAAGAGGCCGCGGGCGTCATTGCCGTTGAGCTTCCCGAAGCCGCTTTGGTTGAGGTTTACGACCTCGCAGGACGTAAGCTTTTCAGCGGCATCTGTCCTCAAGGACACACTTCGGTTGCTATTGACGCTTCAGGCGTAGTGATTGTACGCGCAGCTGCGGCTGTTGCTAAAATCGCGCTCTGAGCCGTGCGTTGACACTATCTTTTTTACGTCGCCTCTTCCCGTCAGGGTAGGGGCGGCATTTTTCGGAATTTTTCTCAGATAACCAACATGAAAAAACTGTTAATTTGTCTGTCTTCGCTGCTGCCGCTGACGGCCGTGGCCTCTATGGTCAGCCGTGCCGAGGCTGATGCACTCGCGCAGAGCTTTTTTTCTGCCCGCGGCATCGACATCATGGCTGAGCCTCAGCCTCTGCAGATGACTTCTGCCGGCGAAACGGCTCCGTTCTACATCTATAACAGCCCCTCGGGTGTCGACGGTTTTATAATCGTCGCCGCCGACAACTGCCTCGGCGACGTGCTCGGCTATTCCGACTCCGGCGCGTTCAACGTTAGCGAGGCCCCTGACGGCCTTAAGGCGCTTATGGATATTTATGCCGCGTATATTCGCGCCTGCGCCGGTTCAACTCCCGCTGAGCGGCAGGCCGTTGCTGTTGAGGAGGCGTCTCCCGTAGTGGCTCCGCTTCTCGGAAACATCGCTTGGGGGCAGGATTATCCGTTCAACACTCTCTGTCCAAACTACACCTCCGGCGGTCAGTCTGTCAATTATTACGTAGGCTGCGTCGCCACTGCGGCCACGCAGATTATGCGCTATTACAATTGGCCCGCAAAGGGTGTCGGCAGCCACTCCTACACCTCCGGCGGCGTCACTCTTTCCTCTGACTTCTCGCAGCACACCTACGACTGGGCGAATATGCCCGCAGTAGTGCCTGACGCTCCTTCGGTGGCCGTGGTGTCGGCCCTCTCTCTGCTTGCTTCCGATTTCGGCATCGCCGTTGACATGGAGTACCAGCCCGAAGGCAGTGGCGCACACTCAATGCTTGTGCCTACAGCATTGCGCGAGTATTTCGGCTATGAGCCGGGTGTGCGCATCCATTCCCGTGACTATTACAGCTCCTCGGAATGGATGGATATGATTACGACCGAGCTTGACGCCGCGCGTCCCGTCTATTACGCCGCTACGAGCGAGGACCGCCGAGGGGGGCACGCTTTCGTCTGCGACGGTTACGACACCAACGGCTACGTCCACATCAACTGGGGCTGGTATGGCCGCTCCAACGGCTATTTCCTCATCAACCGTCTCAATCCCGGTGACCTCGGCGAGGGAGGCGGCAGCGGTGCCTATAACATCGACCAGGAAATACTCACCGGCTTCACCCCGGCCGGCACTGTCTCTGTGCCCGACATCCCTGCCGTTTACGGAGGTTCGCGTCTCGGCGTAATGTATTATCCCTCCGACATCACCTTCATGGCATTCATCGAGAATCTCGACACTCGCGCATTCAGCGGCTCGGTGGCTGCAGTCATTACTGACGCTTCGGGCAACATTCTGAAAGTGCTTAAGGAGGAACCGCTCGCCATCGACGGCTTTGCCGGCGGCCGTTCAGGAGTCAACCAGCTCACCATGCGCGACATCCCCGTGAAGGCTGACGGTGTGGCCGACGGCTCATATCGCGCCAGCTTGGCCTTCAAGTCTGCCGGTGCCTCCAACTGGGAAATCCTGCGACATCCCGTCGGTCTTCCCGCCTATGCCGACATCAGGGTAGCGGGCGGAGTCATCACCAACGGCGCAGCCCACAATCCCATACCTTCGGTGACACTGCTTGAGCCGGTTACTACCGATGGCGACCTCTATGCCGGTGGCACAGGCCTTTTCCGTATGCATCTGCGCAATAGCTCTTCCGACTTCCGCCTCAGCAACATCACTGTCAGGCTTACCTCAGTTGATGACCATACTATCATTGCAGAGGCTTCATCAGATGTCAATATTTACGACGAAACCGAGATTTCATTCGGAATTCTTGCTCCCCTTCCTGCCGACATCCCTGCCGGCGAATATGAGCTGACAGCTTATGCTACGGGCTATCCCGAGCTTCCCTTCGACGACTCTGTCGTCGGGCGAGGACGCGCTGTCGTCAAGGCTTCTGCAGGCGAGCCTGTGGTACGTGCCATAACCAAGGCGCTCTGCTATGATGAAACCGGCGCCGAAAACATCACTCAGGGACGTCAGATGACCGTGTCTTTCGGCGTCCGCAACTACTCATCAGCCGGCGCTCTCAGCCTCCTTGCACGACTTCAGCCGGTAGACTCCGACGGCCCCGGCTACGTATTCCTGCGCAACAATCTGGCCGATATTGCCTCCGGAGCGAGTGTGCAGATTGACAGCCGCCGCTATGCCGACTTTGATCCGGGTGTCTATCGTCTTGCGGTCACTCAGATAATGGCCGACGGCACCGAGGTGCCTATGGAAGGTCTTGATGAATGTCTCGTCACCATAGGGGAGAACTCCGGCCTCATTTGCGAGGTAGTTTCCGCTGACATTCCCAACCTTGTGGCCACAGGTGCGCGCGAGGCTTGCAGCATCACTGTGAAGCCGCTCAAAACATGGCGTGGCACTTTCTACATCCGCGCGCGTCAGTTTACGAATACTTCGGGCGAGCTCATTTACATGGGTTCTCAGAATTTTACTGAAGGTGTCGAGAAGACCATCTCGTTCAACTGGAGAGTGGGAGTCGACCCCGGAGAATATATGCTGATTCTTGAAGCCGGACGCGACCAGCATCTCGTAGGCGGTACCGCCAATTATTACCGCGAGATTACGGTTGCCGACCCTGCCGGAATCGATGACATCACGGTTGAATCTCAGCCTTCACTGCGCTTTGACGGCTCCTCTCTCATTGCCACGGCCGATGTACCTGCCGATGCAGTAATAGAGGTGGCCGCCCTTGACGGACGTATCGTACGCCGTGCGGCAGGCGTTGCGTCGGTCGACGTGGCCGATCTCGCCCCGGGACTCTACATAGGCGTTCTCCGTAGCTCCGGCGGCGTTTCAACTCTAAAATTCTGTCTCTGACAGCATACTGCCATGCCACAGGTGCGTGGCTGTAACGAAAAATCCGGACTCGCTTTGCGGGTTCGGGTTTTTTCGTTATATTCGTGACAAATTTCTAATTTCCCGACAAATGAGCGAAAACAATATAGTGCGCGTGGGCATTACCCACGGCGACATTAACGGCATCGGCTATGAGGTGATTCTCAAAGCTCTTGAGGACACCCGTATGCTTGAACTCTGCACCCCCGTGATTTTTGGCTCGCAGAAACTCCTTGCACAATACCGCAAGCTGCTTGGCATTCAGCAGTTTAATGTTAACGTTGTCGACTCGGCGGCCGATGCTGTCGATGGCGCTGTCAACCTCGTCAACGTAGTGGGCGAGGAGGTTGTGGCCGACCCCGGCAACCCTACCGACGAAAGCGGTCGCGCTTCATTCGCCTCGCTTGAGGCTGCTGTCCGCGCAGTCCGCGAGGGCGAAGTCGACGTGCTGGTGACTGCCCCCATCAGCAAGAACAACATTCAGAGTGCCGGATTCCACTTCCCCGGACACACCGAATATCTCGAATCGGTGGCCGACGGTAAGGCGCTGATGATTCTATTCAATGAAAACATCCGTGTGGCCCTCGTCACGACTCATCTCCCTGTCAACCGAATTTCGGAGGCCATTACGGTCGAGTCAATTGTCGAAAAACTTAGCATTTTCAACCGCTCGCTGCGCTCCGATTTCAGCATCGTGCAGCCCCGCATTGCAGTCCTCGCGCTCAATCCCCATGCCGGCGACAACGGATTGCTCGGCTCCGAGGAGCAGCAGGTCATCATTCCTGCCATTCAGAAGGCTCAGGACCGCAAGATTCTTTGTTTCGGCCCCTATCCTGCCGACGGATTCTTCGGTGCCGGTCTTTTTAAGAATTTCGACGGCGTTCTGGCTATGTACCACGACCAGGGCCTTGCTCCGTTCAAGACCATCGCCATGGACTCCGGCGTCAACTTCACAGCCGGTCTTGACATCGTGCGCACCTCTCCGGACCACGGCACGGGATTCGACATCGCAGGTCAGGGCGTGGCTTCCGAGCAGTCGATGCGCGAGGCCATCTATGCAGCTGTCGACATCTTCCGCAATCGTTCGGTTTATGACGAAATGACCTCCAACCCCCTTCGGCGTCAGTATTTCGACAAATCCAAGGATAACGTGGTTCTCGACCTGAAGTAACCACATCCCTGCACGGATTTCCCATTTTTACGGGTAAAAGTAACTTTATTCTGCCTCCGTGATAGTGTTTCGGTACACTTTCCGGAGGCTTTTTGCGTCAATATTGGAAAAGGCTAATTTGCTAATTCTTAGCTTAAAATATCTATATTCAGCGGTCGTACCGTTGAATAATTGACCCGTTTTTTTCTGTGGCTGACCACAGTTGGCAGCTCGTATTCCAGTTTGCATTTCGCCATTAGCCCGTCGAAAAAAAATCGCCCCCTGACGTATGTTTGACGTATTATTTGTGTCGGTTTTTGCAATGCTTAAGCCTGATTTTTAGGCAAATAGTTTTGGGCGTTATAAATTTTGCAGTATCTTTGCCTGTAGCAAATCCTGATAAATATAAACTGAAAATATTTCTATTTTGCATTAAAACCCTGAAAAACAATTTGATACTCTAAAGCACTTATCTACGAATTATAATTTATCACTAACGCTAAATCCAGATTAATATGAGAAAATCTTTACTCCTTGCAGCCGCTCTTCTTATGGGCGGTACAGCCGTAGCTCAGAACTACATCACCGCCGCTCCCGAAGGCGGTTTCAACGTTAACGAGGGAAAAGACTACATCGTCCTTTATGCTCCCGCTTCAATTGTCACGCAGATGAAGGGCAAAATCCTCACCAACTGCAATCTTGACCCCGACCAGCGCCGTAACACCCTCGAATACTGGGTGACCGACTGGGACTCCTCTCTTCTCACTCTTTTTAATGTACCTGCCCAAGAAGGTGAGGTAAACTCATTCGGCGACGCTGAATTCATCAACGCAACTCCTCTTTTCGAATGGGGTACGGGTGTGTTTGTCCCTCGTGCTCAGAAGTACGATCTCTCGAAAGTCACCGATGACCACTACATCCACATCGGCATTCGTGACTTCGGTTCGGCTCCTGCCAAATACAAATTTTCAATCGGTTCGCAGAGCACCATTAACACCAACGGCTTCCAGATTATGGTTGGCAAAGCGGTTGGCGGTGCTTCAGGTAACTTTGTCGGCATCGGTAACAAACCCGGCGGTAACGACGGCAAATGGTATTACATTGATATGCCTGTCAAGGATCTCGTTGACGAAAACGGTGATTTCGGTTTCACTTACGACTTCTCTTCGCTCATCGAAGACGGCGTCTTTGCTTTCACTTTTGACTCTCCCACATGCTCAACCTACACTACTACAGAGCCCGGTCCCGGTGAGTCAATTAAAGGCATAACCGTCACCCGGCTCGGTTCAGCCCTCTCCATTGACCACGTGTTCTTCTATGTACCCACTGACGCAGGCGTTGAAGACATCGTCATAGACGAAGAAGAAGTTGTTGAGGCTGTTTACGACCTTACAGGCCGCCGCGTCGAGAATCCCGGCCCCGGCATCTACATTGTCAAGACTAACCTCGGAACTCACAAAACCGTCATCCGCTGATTCGCGGCTGTTCGGCTTAAATATTACTATCCTAAAAACTAATCCTTAATATCCTCTGATGAAAAAGTATTTATTGACAGCGCTTTGCGCAGGGATGTGCCTGGGCGCCGCAGCAGAAGGCACCACTGATGCACCTTCCGGCTACACACTCCGTTGGCAGGATGATTTCAACGGTTCGGCACTCAACGAGAAAATCTGGAACATTGAAGTCAACGGCAACGGTGGCGGCAATCAGGAACTGCAGTATTACCGCCGCGAGAACGTGTCGGTTGAGAACAGTTGCCTCGTGCTCACGGCACGCCGCGAAAACTTCGGCGGCAAAGCATTCACCTCCGGACGAGTAACGACTCAGAATAAAGCCGCTTTCCGTCACGGTATGATTCAGGCCCGTATCAAATTCCCCAGTACTGCAAACGGCCTCTGGCCCGCTTACTGGATGATGGGCAACGATATGAACAAGTACGGTTGGCCCCGTTGCGGCGAAATGGATATCGTTGAGCTCGGTCACGCCAACGGCATCGCCAACGGAACTCAGGACCGCTACTTCGGAGGCACCCTCCACTACGGTCCCAACGCCACCAATCAGGGCCATCAGCAGTATTCACAGGAATACACCGCCCCTGAATCCAACCCCATCACCGACGGCAATTTCCACATCATTACAGTTGAGTGGGACGACGAAAACCTCTATATGTACTACGATATGGAGGGATACACCGCAGCCAAAAAGCGCAGCGCTCGCTATTTCACCTGCAACGTCACCGCTAACACCGATGAGTATGCAGTAGGCACATATTTCCAAAAACCTTTCTTCTTCCTCTTCAACCTCGCCGTAGGCGGCACTTTCACCAACATCTACAACGCCTCCGGAATTACTGCACTCCCCACAGCAGGTGCCGAGGCCAAAATGTATGTCGACTGGGTACGCGTTTATCAGGCTGACGATGATGCCAACGCTCAGTACACATATATTAATGATGAAGGCGAAACCGTCACCAACATCGAGTCTGAAACCGACGACCCCTCGAAGCCCGACACCAAGACCGAGCTTTCAAGTTTCGCAACCAAGGCTCTCGATGCTGACGGCAACACCACATTCGATTTCAACGACGTATCCGACGCCGTGCTCATCAGCACTTCCGAGGGTGTCACCGGCCACCTCCTCTCTGCCGGAGCCAACGTCACCGACTACAATGTCAACAACACCAACCGCAACCTCTACATTTGGGAAAACACTTTCGTGGCAATCGACCGCAAGGGTGAAACAAACTCCTTCGGTTGGGCTGAAGGCTACAACAAGTTCACTGTCGCCTCTGTCGGCTGGTCGGGTCTCGGATTCAATATCGCCAATGAAGACCTTTCGATGGTTGACGACTCATGGTGGATTCATTTCGCTATGCGCGCTAACGACGTTGACGCCCACACCGCACATGAAGTGACCATCGGCAAAGCCAAATTCATGGTGGGCCCGTCCAACGGCTCCCTCGCAAGCATCGGCGACTTCCGCCGCGACGGCGAATGGTACTACTTCGACATTCCCGTGTCTGCACTTGAGCAGTTCTATGCTCCCGTTATCGGCATGAAAGCCGCTTACAACGATAACATTGTCGCCTTCTCCTCCGGCTCAATCACCGATTCCGAACTCTGCTTCGACAATATCTTCTTCTACAAGTCCAAATCAAAGGATATTCCCACTTTCACCGACACACAATCCGACCTCGGCAAATACGGCTACCGAAGCCTTGACGAAGCCGGCAACCCCGTTTTCTCTTTCGACAATGTCACTGACGTTGTGCCCCTCTACCTCTCAGGCGATACATGGGAAAGCCTCACCGCCGGCGGTACCTATGAGAACTCCATCGTTAAGCAAGAATGGGATAACTCCGAGCAGGGCGGCCGCAACAACTTCTTCGTATGGGGCGACCCGCAGACCATGAAGGTGTCTTCAGTCACCGATGTGCCGAACTCTTTCGGACGCGTTCCTTACGGCGGTTTCCCCACCTACAGCTCTGAAACCGACGGCATCACCTGGAACGGTGCCGGATGGGCCTCTATTGCCGGTCAGGGTGTCAATCCAACCCCCAAAGACCTCTCAATGATTGACGACAGCTGGTATGTGCACTTCTCAGTGCGTTCCGACGCCGCTGTCAGCCATATTCCTGTCATGATTCGCTTCGGCTCGACAGATGCCGATGCCACAATCATCCTCGGCCAGTATTCCACAATGGGTATCTTTGCCGACTTCAACCGCGACGGTGAGTGGTATTCATTCGACATCCCCGTGGCACAGCTCAAAAAGTACGGCCAGCTCTGGAGCAACGCTCCCACCATGGGTGGCATCAGCTCCTACATCGACTATGCCCTCTGCATTTACACCGACAAGACTTTCTACAACAACTCATTCTTCGCCATCGACAACGTATTCTTCTATCGCACTGACGAAGCTCCCGTAGTCAGCGACCTCGGCGAATACACCACCAAATCGCTCAATGAAGCGGGCGAAACCTATTTCGACTTCACCGGCAAGCACTATATGTCTATCTCCGCCAACGGCTCCGTTACCGAGAAAATGAAAGTTGAGGGCGCCGCCGACATTCTTCAGGACCTCCGCGCAGGTGTCGGCTTCTGCCAATTCTACAACTGGGGCGACGGCAACACCTATACCGCTACTGACAAACCTGCCGACGTAACCGATTCATTCGGCGGCGACGAAAACTGGATTTACTTCACCACAAACGGCGGATGGACCGGCGCCGGTTTCATCAACGACCATGGTCAGGACTTCTCCGAGCTTGAAGACGGCAACTGGCACCTCCACTTCGCAATGCGTGGCGCCGACAACTGCAACCATCAGATTGCATTCGGAAATGCCAAATTCACCATCGGCTCAACCGCATACAGTGCAGGCGTTCCCGTCATGGGCAACTATAAGCGCGACGGTGAATGGTATTCATTCGACATCCCGTATTCAGAACTCAAGTCGCTCGTTTCCGAAGTATTCCCCACTGCTAAGGGCGGCATCAACGCCTATAAGGACAACTACTTCTGGTTCATGTCCGGCGGCGGTCGTGGTGACGAGCTTCAGATTGACAACATCTTCCTCTGGCGCGACAAAGACTCCGTAGATGACGCCGGCATATTTGATGTGGAAATTGATTCCAATGAGGATGTTCCCGTTGAAATCTACAACATCAGCGGCATGCGTCTCGACTCCATGGATGCTCCCGGCCTTTACATTGTCCGCAAAGGCTCGAAAGTCTCCAAGGTAATCGTCCGCTAATCAACACGACGTCAGTATGAAATCCTTTCATAAAATACTAATTATAACCGCATTGGTGCTACCGTCCGTTTTATGGGGCGGTAGCACCAAACGTGGTGTATGCTGGGATGAAAGCGCAGTCAAAATCAACGCACACCATGTTGAACTCCTGAGCCCCGGCGTATGTTGGGTCTACAACTGGGGTCCCGATGCCGGTAATTCCGCTGTCTATTCAGAGGATTTCAGCTTTCAGCCTATGGCATGGAACGGCGCTTACAATGAGAGTCGCATACGTTCATGGCTTGACGCCCATCCCGAAACCCGATGGCTCTTGGCCTTCAACGAGCCAAACTTCGCCGACCAGGCTCGCATGACCCCGGCAGACGCCGCAAGTGCTTGGCCCGCACTTGAGGCAATAGCCGCCGAGTACGGCCTGAGGCTCGTAGCTCCCGCTCTCAATTTCAGCAACTCGCAGGTAGGCGGCCGCGTCTGGAATCCATATGAATGGTACGACGAGTTCTTCCGACTCCTCCCCAACGCTAAAGTTGACTGCCTCGCCATGCACTGCTACATGAACTGGTATTCCGCCAACACATGGCTCGCGACCGAGTACTTCTACTCCGACCTCTACAACTCCTCGAAGGAATGTTACGGAAGATATCCCAACCTCGTGCGCTTCCTCGATTCCTATAAGGAGCGCAACGGCTCGTTCCCCAAAATGATGCTCACCGAGTTCTGCTCGTGGGAGAACGACGGCTCAATCACCGGTGTCGACTTCCAGATTGACCAGATGACACAGAAAGTGCAAATGCTTGAGCGCAGCGACCTCATAGAGGGCTACGCATGGTTCATGGCCAATCCCTCGTCAGGCGCCTCTGCCTATCCATACATGAGCCTGCTGCAGACCAACAGCGCCTCATCCGAACTCTCGGAACTCGGCAAGGTCTACACCTATATGTCGGAGTTCGACACCGAGCGTCACTATGCCCCGGGAGAGACTATCGCCGCCAAAGACTATGTCAACGCCACCACCGACAACCGACAGATTAAGGTGCGGTCCAACTCCGATGCCGTCTCTGACATTCCTTTGCAGACAGAATATCCACAAGGCGCCTATGCCGACTATCTCATCGACGTTCCGCAGGCCGGGCTATATCGCATCTCATGTCGCGTTTCAGCCGCCGCTGCCGGACAACTCGCACTTTACATCGACAATAAGCGCAACTCCGTGCTGACCATCCCCGCCACCTCCGGCGCATGGACCGACGTTGAGGTTGAGGCCCAGCTGCCCGCCGGAAAACACACCCTCACCCCCTACAACACCGGCTCGGCTTCCGTACTCCTCAACGCTCTATCGTTTGCCGCTACTGCCGGCGTCGAATCGGTCACCATTGACGGTGCCGCCGAAGCCGTGGTGGAAATCATCACCCTTCAGGGTGTCAGCCTCGGCAATCCCGATGCCGCTTCGCTCGCACCGGGCCTCTATTTGGTCCGCCGCGCCGACGGCTCTTCTTCGAAATTTATAAAATAATACCATTTTATACTAACCCGTAAACCAATTTATTATGAACCTTAAAAGTTTACTCCTGACGGCGGCTATGCTTGGTGCTTCCGCATCGCTCTCTGCCGCCACTTTCGCCATCTGGCCCGCTGCCGGCGAAGGTGAAACACAAATTCCCAACCAATATCAGACTTGGTGGAATCTTACCCTCACTGAAACACAGGTCGACGGGGTTGATGTTCTCAAGGCTGCCCCCTCCGACTCTAGTTCTCCTACCGCTTCATGCGGCTGGATGACCGCCGGTACTGAAAAATTCGACTACTCTCAGCTGGCCGACAAGGACCTCGTATTCGACGCCATGATTGAAGGCGCAGGCACATGGGCTGTCCGTGTCACAAGTCCCGACACCGATGCTTCTATCAGTATTGCTGCTGACGGCCAGTTCCATGCCGTACGCTTCAATGCCGCCACCGATTTTGCAGCTGCCGTTGCCGGATGGGCTGACAAAACCTCAAATAACAGTGACATCTTCACTTTCTCTCTTGTCGGTGCAAATCTCAACGCTCAGTCAGCCATCTACGTCAAAAACATCCGTTATGTCGACGCCATTCCCACTCCCGCTCTGACTGCAGAGGCCACCGACATCACTGTCAACTCGGCCACTCTGAGCTGGAACGTCACTTTCCCCGAAGGCTACACCGATACTTCTGTCACCATTAACGGCGAACCCGCCGAAGGCACCTCGATGCAGCTCACCGGTCTGACTCCCAAAACCGCTTACACATACACCATAAAAGCTACAGGTACCTACAACGGCGAAACATATTCTGTAGAGAAAGCCGTAACCTTCACAACTCTCCGTGAGACAGGCGATAGCTCCGTATGGTATGGCGAAACCGACATCACCGGTTTCCACGCCTCTTACTCCATCTCCTACAATGCCGACAAGACTCTCTCAATCACCGCAGAATTCGAAACTGAGAAAGAGACTCCCGCTGCCGACCGCAACTTCCACATCTACATCGGCGGCGACGAATGGATTAAAGTGCTTGACAATGACAACGACGGAATCCACGAAGGCACCTCAACAAAAACCTACGAGGAAGGCACTACCATCACTTGGGAATGGTATCTTCCTTATGCAGGCGGAGTTTATCAGCAAGCCAACACCTATGTAGTAGGTTCAGAGAACGAAGCTCCCCTCGCACTCCGCGTTAAGGCCGAGGCTCAGAACATCACTTTCAACAGCGCCGAAATAGCCTATACTGTCACCGCTCCCGCCGGTACCGCTTATAAGGTTTACTACAAAACCGCCGACACCGATGCTGTCGAGGCAACAGCAAGCCCCATCGCTCTGACCGGTCTCACCGAGTCAACTGAATACACCTATGAGGTTTATGCCGTTACCACTGACGAGGCTTCTCTTGAAAGCCGCCACGCTACTGTAACTTTCAAGACCCCCTCTGAAACCGCCCGCGACTTCGTCTACTCCGACCTCTTCAAGGCAGAATTCAAGAACGCCTTCAAAGTTGGCGAAACTGAGAGCATGCGCCGCTCATTCTTCGTAACTCTCCCCTGGAGCGTGACTTACAGAGCCGACGGCACTGCTGTCTACTCTATTGACCTTTCGCAGGTTTCAACAATCGTAGGCCTGGTTCCCCAGATTTACTGGAATGGTTTCCAACCCCTCACCGCCAAAGAAAACGGAATCTATGAATATGAATTCGGCGCTCAGGAGCTTGATGCCGAAGTTGCCATCTCCCACTATTTCGCTTACGCCGGAGGCGTGGTTGACGTGCGCACTCCTTACACCATATGGGGCACAGAGCAGGAAGCTCCCGAGCTTGGCGAAGCTACAGGTCTCACATTTAGCGCTTCCAATGCTTATCCTATGATTAACGAGAAAGTCATCCTCTCTGCCGTTCCGGTTGACGCCGCCGGCTACTATCTCCCCGCTTCCGATATTTCCTATACCGCCGAGGGTGGTCCCGCCACTATTGCCGACGGCATCCTCACCCTTACCGAATTTAAAGGCCCTCGCACAATCACTGCTGAAGCCGGCGGTATAACTTCGTCAATCATTGTGACTGCCATCGCAAGCCCCGAGGCTTCAAACCTCCTCTCCGGCAAAGTTGGCGTAACCGACACTGAGAACATTCAGGGAGGTACCGTTGAAAACGTGACCGACGCCAATCGCGAGTCTCAGCTCGAATGGAAGTGTACTGAAACTCAGGAACACTATCTCGTCTATGACCTCGGCGAAGGTGAAGGCTACTACATCGAAGCCATCGACCTCCTCTTCGAAGGCGCTTACGCAACTCAGTTCACAATCACTCTCTCTTCTCAGGCTCCCGCAGAGCTTGGCGCCGACGCCGCACCTCAGGCTGCCGCTACTGAAGACGTCGTCTTCTCTCCCGCCTCCAACAACACCCAGCACTACTTCATGCAGGATCCCTCAGGCTCTCACCGCTATGTAACCCTCCGCACAACCGAAGCCCTCAACACCGGCTGGGGCATCAAGGTTCGCGACCTCAAGGTTTACGGCACCGCCGTTCCTCCTACGACAACAGGTGTTGAGGAAATAGCTGTTGAAGGCAACGATTCAGAGGCTCCCGTTGAATTCTACGACCTCAATGGCCGCCGTGTCAACAACCCCGACAACGGCCTTTACATCCGTCGCCAGGGCAACACTGTCACAAAAGTCATCATCCGCTGATTTTTCAATCGTCACCAATTTTTATCAGGCGCCGGCCCTCTCAGGGTCGGCGCCCTCTTTGTTCGCCCGACACTAAAAATGAGGACGGCTCTAATAAAAATTTACTAACTTTGCGCCATGACAGACTCTCATACTTCCCCCACAGGACGTTTCGCTCCGTCGCCCACCGGACGGATGCACCTCGGCAACATCTGCACCGCCGTTCTCTCCTGGCTTTCGGTCAAACGCCGCGGTGGCAGATGGATTCTGCGCATCGAAGACCTTGACGCCGGACGCTCGCGCCCCGAATACGCGCATCTCATCGAAGACGACCTCCGGTGGCTCGGCCTGACGTGGGATGAGGGCGGCTGCTCTGGCGAAGGCCCTTCCGGCCCCTATATGCAGAGTCTTCGGAGCGATATCTATGCACGGTGGTTTGAACGGCTTCAGGACTCCGGACTCACTTACCCATGCTATTGTACGCGGGCCGATTTGCTCGCCGCCTCCGCGCCCCATCAGTCCGACGGACGCGTGGTCTATAGCGGCCGCTGCCGTCCCGCTTCGTTCCCGGCAACGCCTCCTGAGGCCGGACGACGCTATGCCGTCAGGCTCTTTGTGCCGAATCGCCAAATCAGTTTCGTTGACCGTGTGGCCGGACCGCAGTCATTCAATCTCGCCCGCGATTGCGGCGATTTCGTTGTGCGGCGTTCCGACGGCTCTTGGGCCTATCAGCTCGCCGTCGTGGTTGACGATGCTCTTATGGGCGTCACCGAGGTCCTTCGCGGCGACGACCTTCTCCTGTCGGCCGCGCAGCAGATTTATCTCTATGAATTGCTGGGCCTCAGCGCTCCTGAGTTTGCCCATGTGCCCCTCATACGCAATGAGGCCGGACAGCGCCTGAGCAAGCGCGATTCCGCCATGTCAATGGAAGCCCTCCGCGCCTCCCTTTCGCCTGAACAGCTTCTGGGACGTGTGGCTTTCCTCACGGGGTTGAGGCCCGACTGCTCCCCCGTGTCGCTCGCCGAGCTCCTTTAGAAATCGGTTCAACAATAAATGATAACGGCTCTAATAGACTATTTTGGGTGCCGATTCAGGCGCGTAGCCCGACCGTATGACCCACCCCTTGGGGTAGAGGTTGTTGGCGCGGTTTCCTAAATTTTTTGCGAATCCTAACGGACGTCCGCCGTAGGTCAGGAGCACAATCCCGCGTGGCTTCCCTTCGCGAAGCACCACCGCCTCGCCTCTAAGATAGGCTATTGCCGTGGCATAGTCAGTCTCGCACCGCGTGAAAGCCTCCGGCTCCATAATCTCGCTCAACGCCAGTGCCTGTGCCGGCACATAGTCGCGTCCCTTGGCCGTAGCCGTCTCGCAGCCCGCATAGAGCGCGTTCAGCTCCTTCGCAACGGCTGCCATCAGCCCCCCAAAGCTTTCGGGAAGAGCTGTTACGGTGCCGCTTTTCAGCTCTGTCAGCACATAGCCCGGCTTAATCCATTGCTCCATCGCCTTGTCTTTCAGTGGCTTGATTTTCACTGGTTTGATTGGTAGGTGCACCTCCGCGTCAGCCGGTTTTCTAACCACGGCCACAAATAATCCTTCACCTCTGACTCGTCCCGGCAGAAAACGTGAGGCGGGGTAGGGGGAATCTATCGCTCCCGCCACATCCCCGAATTCTTCAAGCCCGGTTGCTACAGGCTCGGCGCCGAGCTGCTCTGCCATGTAGGCCACATTCTCCTCATTTTCAGCGCGGTTGAATGTGCACGTGCTATATATCAGATAGCCCCCGGGCTTCAGAACCTCCCAGGCATTCCCGATAATCTCGCGCTGAAGCGCAGCGCAGCTCTTCACCAGTCCATCCGACCATTGGCTCACCGCCGTGTCGTCCTTGCGCATCATTCCCTCGCCGGAGCATGGAGCGTCAACAGCCACAATGTCGGCCAAAGCACCCAAACGGCGCAGACGCGACGTGTCGCCGCACGTCACAACAACACCCGGATAGCCCCATTTCACAATGTTCTCGCAAAGAGCCTCCGCGCGGCGACGGTCATACTCGTTGGCTATCACCAGCGAGCCGTCAGGAAGATTGTCAATGGCAGCCGTAGTTTTTCCACCGGGAGCCGCGCACGCGTCAACATACACCTTCGGGCCTTCCGAATCCTCACACAGACGCCTCACTATCAGGCCTATGGCCATCGATGACGGGTCCTGAACATAATATGCACCCTGATGCATGGCCGGGTCAAACGTAAAGCGCGGCCGTTCATCCGAAGTCAAGTACAAGCCCATGTCGCACCACGCCACCCTGTCGGCATCGCCGACTTTTTCGGGCGCTGCGCTCTTTCTCGCGTTCAGCCTTATGGCAACCGACGGAACTGTAGTTGCCAGTGCCTCGGTAAGACCATTCACGGCCTCGCCACCCGGCAGCAACGACATATTTTCCACCATCTTTACAAACTCCGGCTTCAGCTCCTTCATATCAATTTCAGATTTCTTGTTTCTTTCGCAAAAATACTAAAATAATCACACCTCTCCAATCGCCCGTTACTCCTCACCCCGCACCTAATTGTGGTTGGTCTCGAAAATTGAAAGTCATCGCTTCGCAACATCCGTGAATGTCTGCTATAAGGGTCTTGCGAACACCCGTTGAACGCGATGCTCAGGCTCTCCATTACCTCTCTTTCCCAAAAAAATCGACAAAATGTTGCACAAAACAAAAAAAGCCATTAATTTTGCAGCGTCAAAAGAGAAAAGGCCGTTTATCCGGCCTGACCGACAATGACTCCGTAGCTCAGTTGGTAGAGCAACTGACTCTTAATCAGTGGGTCGAGGGTTCGAGCCCCTCCGGGGTCACAAAAGAAATCCGCAAGTAATTGATTCTCAATACTTGCGGATTTTTCTATGTCATTTTTTGAGAGTCTCGGACTATTCCGTCACTTTAGTGGGTGTGAGCTCTTTATAGGGTACTTTGCCATCGGTAAGTTCATTTATATAGTCAATGAACTTTTCACCGCTCGTAACGTATTCGGGAACTATTAGCCCCAGTTTCTGAATTTTCGGCAAACGAGAAGCGATGGCTTTATTCATTGCATCGGCCTTAGAATAATTATAGGAGTCAGTATAAATAGGATAAAGAATGTCCACAAGCATTTTGAGAGCAGCTTTTTGAGCTTGCTCCTTTTCGCCGATAGCGACAAGGTATGTCAGTTTGGGATTGGCATGAGTAATGTGCTGTCGGATTAGCTTAACGTTGGTAGTCATTTTCCACCAACGTACCAGAATAACGATAGAAAGGATTATGTACGCAATCATCACAATTAAAGTAAAGATTGCGAACCACGACATATTGTCGTTGCGGCTTGAATAGCCATAGTCGCCATAATAGGCAAATGCGCTTAATGTCGGGATTAAAGCGCATACGAGCATTGCTAATCTTTTCATTATTTACATTATATGAGGTTGATGCTATGTTGTTGTGCTGAGGGTGACTTTTGTTTGCGGTTAAACCATACAATAGTTAGTATTAACGCAGCGATTGTAACTATTATGTTTATTATGATTAGTATGGTTGAAAGGCTGTAATAAATCCAAGGAATAATCATTCCCACGCTAGATATTGCAACCATTAGAGTCGTAGCTAACTTAACGGGTAGCCACAATTTGGGCAATCCCCATACTAATAGGAGCAGTCCTGGCGTATATAGTAAGAATGTATATAGATATTCAGCTCCGGCAAAATGTAAATAGAACTCGCCTGTGAAAGTGCCTGATAGATTATTAATAATGTAAATCAGCATTACGGTTGAATACAGACAGGCGCCGATTTTGCTGAAAATCAAAGCCTGTGATTTTCGGTTAAATGCCACGAAGATTACAATAGCGGCTTGAATAATCTGAGACAGGAGCCACCACCGGTTACATATTACAGCTATCGAGCTATCCCACGTAAAATGAAGGACGGCATTAAACAAGTTGTTAATAATAAAGACGCTGAAGAGGATTATAAGCCCCCATCCAATAGGTTTTTTGTAATTTTCAATTTCCATGATACTGAGGCTTTTTGAGGTTCTACAAATCACAATCATTCATCAACGAGCAGTAAGAACCTCAATTAAATATTGATTTTGTTTAAGCAAATATAGCAATACTTTTATTAAATTTCTCGCAGATTTCAGCCTTTTTTTGAGTGAGAGGGTAATTACTCTCTTGTTTTGTGTATATTGACAAAATAACTCACTGATTAGTAGGATGTTCAATTTGCAGTCCCCTCCCGTGGATGAAAGAACCGCAGGGCTTTATTACTCTTTTTTGCAGTTTTTTTCGTAACTTTGCAGCGCGATTCACACAGAGTCGCATCGCAAATGACTTACTTTCCAATAGTTAACACAATCCCCAATACCGACCTCCGCCAGTGGGGACATCTTGAGAACTGGAAGAGCACGGCCTCAGCTGAGAGTCTGCACTAACCCATTCGGCTCGAACACACACGAGCCGAAAAGCAGCCACGCCACGAAGCGACCATCTAAGAGCTGCTAATAATCACATTTTTCATTATCATTACTCCTTAAGCAAATGAACAATTGCAAATTGCTCATAGGGCTGTTGTTATCGGCATCTATGAGTAGCCAACTATGCGCCGCCCAATCGGCCGAGCGTATGGTCACTCTTGAAGAATTGTACGAAATTGCCGAAACAGCGGCCCTGCGACTGAGGCCGGCCTCAGCCGACGAAGACGTTGCTCGCCAAGCATTGAACGTTGCTCGCGACAATCGCCTGCCCGACATCGGCGTCACAGCATCGGTAGGATACATCGGCGACGGCTTCACAACCGACCGCAGCTTCGGCGACTATCAGCGCGCTCCGATTCCGCATCTGAGCAACGGCCTGAGCCTCAACGTGTCGCAACCTGTCTACGCCGGCGGTGCAATTACTGCTCAAATTGACATGGCTCGCCTCGGCTCTGAAGCCGCGCATATCTCAACCGAACTCGAGCGAGACAACGTGCGCATGAGCCTCACAGAGTGGTATCTAAACCTCTACAAATACAACAACTTGCGCTCCGTTGTCGAAAACAACATCGACCGCGCACGCAAAGTCCTCGCTGAGATGCAGGCTCGTTACCAACAGGGCGTAGCGCTCCGCAACGACATCACTCGCTACGAACTACTCGTAGCCGACCTCGAACTGCAGCTGACCAAAATCAACAACCTGCTCAATGTCATAAACCACGAGCTCGTCACCGTAGCCGGCCTGCCAGAAGGCACCACAATAGTGCCCGACAACTCTATCATCGAGCGTATGCCGTCGGCGGCTGCCGGTGAAGATTGGTGGCAGCAAGAAGCCGCCACCAACGCCCCATCGCTCCGACTTGCGCGCACTCAAGTCGACATCTGCCGCGCATCTGAGCGCTTAGCCAATAGCGAACGACTCCCTCACATCAATCTTCAGGCCGGATGGACCATCGACGGCCCAATCTTGGTCGAAGTGCCGCCCATCAATCGCAACCTCAGCTACTGGTTTGTCGGCGTTGGCATCAGCTATAACATCTCATCGATTTTTAAAGGCAACCGCAAGGTCGCTCGCTCGAAAGCCGCTACTCGCGCAGCCATTGACCGCAGCGAAGTCGCCGACCAAAATGTAAGCCTCAACGTGCGCGCCGACCACATCCGCTACCTCGAGGCCTTCGAAGAACTACGCACGCAACAGAAGAGCGTCGAACTCGCTCAACGCAACTACACCACCACCTTTCAGCGTTACACCGAAGGCATGGCTCTGATTACCGATATGCTCGACGCCTCCAACTCGCAGCTCGACGCCGAGCAACGACTCATCAACGCTCGCATCAACATCATCTATTACTATTACAAACTTTTATATACATCCGGAAAGATATGAACCACCGCACTAAAAAAATAATCTCATACGTCATCAGCATCGTTGTCATCGCCGCAGCCGCATTGTGGATTGGCGGCAAATTTTACCACGGCCGCAATGTCGAATTCACCGATAATGCACGCGTAGCACAGCAAATTGTGCCGGTCAACTGCCGCGTGCAGGGCTACATCAAGGAAATCCGTTTCGACGAATTCCGCCCCGTGTGCAAGGGCGACACCCTCGCAATTATCGACGACGCCGATATGCGTCTGCGCGTGGCTCAAGCTCGCGCCGACCTCGAAAGCGCACAAGCCGGCCGCAGCGTTGCCGGCCGCAGCGTAGGCGTAGCCAGCGCCAACGAAGCTGTCAGCGAAGCTTCTATCGCAGAAGCCAAAGCGCTCATGGATCAAGCCGCAACCGACTTCGGACGCTACAGCCGCCTTCTCGAGCAAGAAGCCGTCACTCAGCAGCAGTATGACGCAGCCAAGACTCTCTACGAAGCTCGCAAAGCACGCTACCAAATGCTCGCTCGCCAGCGCACCGCATCCTCGTCGGTTGTCGAGGAATCGCGCCAGCGTATCACTCAGAGCGAAGCCGGCATCGAACTGGCAAAAGCTCTGCTCGAAACAGCCGAGCTCAACCTCTCATACTGCACCATCATCGCTCCATGCGACGGCTACGCCGCTCGAAAGGAAATACAAGTCGGACAACTAATACAGCCCGGCCAGACTCTGCTCGAAATCGTCGACTCGGCCGACCTGTGGGTAACCGCCAACTTCAAAGAAACACAGCTCCGGCACATCGACGTGGGCAGCTCTGTCGAAATCAGCGTCGACGCAATCCCCGACGTTGTATTCCACGGCTCGGTCGAAGCCATTTCGAAAGCCACCGGCGCCGAACTCTCAATCCTGCCGCAGGATAACTCGGCCGGCAACTTCGTCAAAGTTCGTCAACGAGTGCCGGTGCGCATCCGCTTTGAAGCCGACAACGACAGCGTCGCCATGAGCCGCCTGCGCGCCGGTATGAACGTCGAAGCCAAGATTAAATTCTGATATGGGTCATCCTCACATACCGTCAGGACCGTTCGACGTCCCCGACGTAGCATCGTTCGTCCCGCGACGACTCAAACCATGGCTGTTCATCATTTTCGTGGTGATAATCCAGCTATCGGGCGGAGTCTACCTCGCTGCCGCCTCCGACATGATTGGCACAACCGCTCTGATGCAGGAAGACATCATGATGGCCGGATTTGCCTCGCTCGTAGGCATGTCTATCAACTTCGCGGTCATGTTCCGCATAAAGTTCCGCTTTTCGACTCGCATCCAGCTACTCACGGCCTGCAGCGTGCTGATTATTGCCAACTTCATCAGCGCTCACACCGATAGCGTCCCGGTGCTCGTGGCAAGCTGCTTCGTGGCCGGCTGGTTTCGAATGCAAGCCACCTTTGCCTGCAACTCCACCATTCAGCTGTGGCTCACACCCGTGCGCGATATGTCGATTTTCTTCTGCTACGTCTACATCATCGTTGACGGCACCATTCAGCTCACCGGCATTTCGGCCGTCTACGCGGCCTTCGATTGGCAGTGGGAGTATATGCAGTGGATTATGTCCGGTCTGCTCGCTCTGGTGATGATTGCGGTGATGATACTCATCCGCCCGATGCACCAACCTCTCCACATTCCACTGCTGGGCATCGACTGGCTCGGCGCCATACTTTGGTCCGGCTTTGGTCTCAGCTTCACCTTCGTGTGCGTCTATGGCGACTTCTACGACTGGTGGGATGCCGACGAAATCCGCTACGCATCGCTACTCTGCTTGGCTTGCGCTGCCATCAACCTCTGGCGAACCTCGTTCCTGCGCCATCCTTACATCTCGCTGCAAGCGCTCACCAACCGCAACGTAGTTCGTGCCACGCTAATCTATCTAATATTCTTCACGCTGATGGCTACCGAACACGTCTTCGAACACACATACGCTGCATCGGTGCTGGGCTTCGATGAGACAAACCTTATCGACCTCAACTGGTATGTCCTCGCAGGTGTCCTCGCCGGCTGCGCATTTACTTATCTGACATTTGCTCGCCGCCGCTGGCGCTACAAGTCAATGGTAGCCATCGCATTCGCTTTCGCCGCCATGTACCTGGCGTGGTTCTACTTCATGATTGACTACAACGTCGAGAAGGAGATGCTCTTCCTGCCACTATTCCTGCGCGGTTTCGCATCGGTTGTCATCTCCATCGTGTTCCTGACATCAATCGTGCAAAGCGGCCTCCCGTTTCAGATATTCCCGCAGGCTCTGTCCATCAACGGCTTCGTCAGTGCCGTGATGAGTTCCGTGCTCGGCTCCGCCATCGCTTCCTCAGCGATGCTCGGCGTCGGGCAAGTCGCCGAAATGCTCAGCCGCCATGCCATGCTCTTGGCCATGAAGGAAATCTACGGTTGGCTTCTAATCGGCGCCATCTCATTTTTCGTGATGGTGATGCTTAGCTACTCACCCCTGCGTCCCTGGGCTATTTTCCCGAAGTGGAAAACCATTCGCCGCATCATTCGCCGCACCTCGCGCGATGAATTGGCCGAACTGGCCGAAGATATTCACAAAAATATCGCCTCAGCCGACTGATTCGCTTATCCACTGATTTTTTAGATAATTATAGAGGGTGTATCTGATTTCGGATACACCCTCATGTTTCATCCCTGCAGCGTCAAAAAAATCATTCGTTATAGCTCATTAACCAATGTCCCTAAATAATGATTTTGAATGTTTGATTTAAATATTTTACTATATACATGCCTTTTTGAGGCAAATTGTAGCAATCGGAATATCCTTGATACAGACATGTGCCATCTAATCTATAGACTACAAAATTGCATGGTAATGTAAATCTAAGAGTACCATTTGAAATTGAATGTTGAATTTGCGTATCTTCAATGCGCTCAACTGACGCCTCCTCTGCCTCAGATATATTCAAGAACTGATTCCAAGGATAAGTTTCTTTGTAAACATTTAAAGAACCTTTGGGTACAATTATTTGAAGAGAAATATATTGTATGTTACTGAACGTCGTTGATAAAGGAAGCGGTAAGTTTGGAGGTGTCTTACATTTTAGCGTTATTGATTTTAGTTCTGTATAGTATTGAAACTGGTCAAAATGAGATATATCCGTAACTTTTTCCCCAATAATTAAATTTTCCAAACCAGCTGTACCAAGACCGGTCTCTCCTTTAGAAGAAGTGATTGACACCCATTTAAATGGTGGATATTCTGTCCAATTCGAATAATATGTAAGGTTTCTACCTAAGTATAAATTCTTCAGTTTAGTATAAGCAAACTGACCGTTCTTGCAATCATTGATATTTTTGAGGGCCGTACAATCCAGTTCTTCATCAGAATCCTCTATCGTTATATCAGTTATCGTGAAACCATTGTTGTAGAATGAATCAAATTCAATATAATTGATTGATTTTGGTATAGTTATGCTTTTTGCCCAATTTGCAGGCCAACTATTGAAGAAATCAATTCGTTCAACTGTGAAATCAATGCCGTTATACGTAGCAGTCTGTGGAATGACAATTGCGTAGTCTCCCCAATATTCTACAGATTTTATTGCAACGGTTTTGTTTGGAACGCTTAAGATTTCAAAACCAAAATTTTGATTGTAAAAGTCAATTTTCTGTGCGAATGCAACTAATGCAAACATTGAGACAAATAAAATGCTAAAGAATCTTTTCATTTTTAGGATTTATAAAGAGAGGTTTTACAATTAAATCATACTCGTTTATTATTAGCTCTAATTATGGGCATCTCTTATTTAGAGATACTTAATTCAACGGCAAATATAGCAAAGTTTTTTAGTTTGAAGCACATATGGGATAAAAATTTGTTAAAAAAATTCACAATTATTATTTGTTTAGTAACAACGGAAAACGAATTATCAATAACATATTGATATACATAATATTGCTGTATTTCCATATCTCTAAATAAGAGATTTATAAACAATAAAATCTATTCGGGTGTCCATTTAAAAGAGTGATTGCCACCAATGAGATTCATACCTCCCGGTGGCAATATTTTCTGCGGTCTGATTTGAAAAACTATTAAACTCGCTGTCCCCGAAATAAAGTTCCTGATTTATGTCACCGGATTATAGCAGGTGTCATATTTTTTTAATTTGAAAAAATATTTATAACTTTGCCTTTGACAAGGGGTGCCTTATACTGGCTGAGATTAAACCCTATGAACTTGATGCGGTTAGTACCGTCGAAAGGATAAGATTATGAAAATTACAGTTAACAGAAAAATCCACGATTTTGAGGGCGATTCCAAAACCCTTATGTCGGTGCTTGAGGATTGTGATTTGCCTTTGAAAGGCATTGCTGTTGCCCTGAACAACAAGGTTGTCCCTAAGGAGCAGTGGTCTGCCCGCGAGGTGAAGGACGGCGATAATATCACGGTTATTCAGGCAGTCTGCGGTGGATGATTCGTTTACACTCATAGCCGTAACACTTCCGGAGTTCGTCTCGGGCGAGGCGCAGCTCATTCAGTCTGTGCTCGGTTGGGGCATAGACCGTGTTCATGTGCGCAAGCCCGGAAGCACGCCCGCGCAGGTAGCCGCGTTGCTCCGGCTGATTCCCGAAAACCTTCGTCAGCGGCTCTCTCTGCATGACCATCATCATCTCGCCGCCGCATTCCCCGGTGTCCGTATCCATCTGAACGCGCGCAACCCCATCCCTCCACGCGACTACGCGCTGCCGTTCAGCCGTTCCTGCCACTCATTCGATGAACTTCAAATGCAGCCCACGGCCGCCTACTCATTCCTGAGCCCCATTTACGACAGCATTTCAAAGTCCGGCTACGCTTCGGCTTTCTGTGACGCCGACCTCATTCAGGCCTCGCGGCTCGGCATCCTGAACCGACGGGTGATTGCCCTTGGCGGAGTCTCTCCGGAGCGGCTTCCCGCGCTGCGCTCCCTCGGATTCGGAGGCGCCGCAATGCTCGGATGCGTCTGGGCCGACCTCAATCCTGATAACATCAAACACAACATAGATGCTGCAGTTTATTACTCACACCAACGATAGATTCCCCGACGAACTTGTCGGCGCGCAGACCGCGCTTGAAGGCGGTTGCCGCTGGATTCAGCTGCGAATGAAAGACGCTCCCACAGCCCGTATCACCTCCGTAGGTCGTGAATTGCGTGACCTTTGCCAACGTTACGGCGCACGGCTTATTCTCGACGACCACGTTGAGCTTGTCAAAACCATAGGCGCTGACGGCGTGCATCTGGGCAAAAACGATATGCCTGTGGCCGAGGCCCGCGCGCTGCTCGGCCCCGGAGTAATAATAGGTGCCACCGCCAACACCTTCGACGACATCGTAAAAGCTGCTGCCGATGGCGCCGACTATATTGGCCTCGGGCCGTTCAGGTTCACCACCACTAAGCAGAAACTCTCGCCGGTGCTCGGACTGCAGGGCTATGCTGAAATAATGCGACAGTGCCGCGTTGCCGGCATCAGCCTCCCCGTTGTGGCTATCGGTGGCATACTGCCCGCCGATGCCCCGGCGATAATGGCTTGCGGCGTTAACGGAATAGCCGTCTCCGGAGCCATCCTCAATGCTCCCGACCCCGTTTTGGAAACTCATAAATTCATTAAATATATGAACGACAACGACAAATTGATAATAGGCGGACGTGAGTTCACATCGCGCCTGTTTGTTGGAACAGGTAAATTCAGCTCTAACGAGCTTATGCACAACGCTATTGAGGCGTCAGGCTCCGAAATGGTCACTGTGGCCATGAAGCGCATCGACATGGAGAACCCTGAAGACGATATGCTGCGCCACATCATAGGAAACCATATTCAGCTCCTCCCCAACACCTCGGGCGTGCGCGATGCCCGTGAGGCCGTACTTGCCGCACAGCTCGCCCGCGAAGCCTTCGGCACCGACTTCATCAAGCTCGAGATTCATCCCGACCCCAAATATCTTTTCCCAGACCCGATAGAAACTCTTAAGGCCACTGAGGAACTGGCCGCTATGGGGTTCAAGGTGCTTCCTTACATTCAGGCCGACCCCGTACTCTGCAAGCGCCTGGAGGAAGTCGGCACGGCCGCCGTCATGCCTCTCGCAGCACCAATCGGCACCAACAAGGGCCTCGTAACTCACGACCTTCTTGAGATAATCATTGCCGAAAGCAGTGTCCCCGTGGTTATCGATGCCGGGCTTGGCGCCCCCTCTCACGCCGCCGCCGCTATGGAGATGGGTGCCGATGCCGTTCTCGTCAACACAGCAATCGCTGTTGCCGGCGACCCCGTGGAAATGGCTCGCGCATTCGCCAAAGCTACCGAGGCCGGGCGTCAGGCATATTTGGCCGGACTTGGCGGCCGGTCGCAGGCTGCCGTCGCAAGCAGTCCCCTCACTTCTTTCTTAGACCTTTGATTATGTTTTCGGAAGAACTCCTTAAATACGACTGGGACGAGACAACCCGCAACATAGCCTCAAAGACTGCCGCCGACGTGCGCCGCGCACTCTCTGTGCCACGTCCCGGCATTGAAGATTTCATGGCCCTTGTCTCCCCCGCAGCCGCTCCGTTTCTTGAGCAGATGGCTGTCCGCAGCCGCGAACTCACTCGCGAAAGATTCGGCAAGACCATCTCGATGTACATCCCAATGTACATCACCAACTCATGCACCAACTCATGCGTCTACTGTGGCTTCAACCGCCACAACAAGTTTAACCGCGTGATTCTTACCCCTGAGCAAATTGAAGACGAGTGCAAAGCCATAAAAAAGCTCGGCCCGTTTGAGAATCTGCTGATTGTCACGGGCGAAAACCCCCGCGTGGCCGGTGTTGAATACCTCGCCGAAGCCCTTAAGGTGTGCCGCCCTTACTTCAGCAACCTCTCAATCGAGGTCATGCCGCTACCCGCTGATGGCTATGCCCGACTCGTTGAGGAAGGTCTAAACGGTGTGGTCTGCTTTCAGGAAACCTATCACCGCGATAAGTATAAAGTCTATCATCCCGCCGGTATGAAATCAAATTTCGAGTGGCGCGTCAACGGCTTCGACCGGATGGGGCAGGCCGGAGTCCACAAAATTGGCATGGGTGTGCTCATCGGACTTGAAGACTGGCGCACAGATGTCACCATGATGGCCCGCCACCTCCTCTATCTGCGCAAGAAGTATTGGAAGACACGCTACAGCGTCAACTTCCCGCGCATGAGGTCATCGGCCAGCGGCTATCAGCCCAATGTGGAGATGTCAGACCGCGAACTCGCACAGCTGACTTTCGCTTTCCGGATTTTCGACCACGACGTTGACATCTCGGTCTCAACCCGCGAACTCCCGGAGTTCCGAAACCACATATGCACTCTCGGAGCCACTTCGCTGAGTGCCGGCTCAAAAACCGAACCCGGCGGATATTACACTTATCCTCAGGCTCTTGAGCAGTTTGCCGTAAGTGATGAACGCTCTCCACGCGAGGTCGCCGATGCCATTCGCCGCGCCGGACAAGAAGTGGTTTGGAAGGACTGGGATAAAGTATTCGACATCTGATGGATATGGCTGATAACCTAATGGATGTATTCGCCCGTCAGGTGGCGCTCCCTGAGATAGGCCCCGCAGGCCAGCAACGCATCATGCAGACCTCTGTCCTCGTGGTCGGCCTCGGAGGACTCGGTTGTCCCGTAGCTCTCTATCTCGCCGGTGCCGGAATCGGGCGCATGGGCCTTGCCGACCCCGACTGCGTAAGCCTTTCCAACCTCCACCGCCAGCTGCTGTACGGCAGGGATGACGTCGGAACCCCGAAGACCGCAGCCGCTTGCCGACGCCTTCTGCAAGCATCCGACACAACTCGTTTTGAAACTTATCCCGAAGGGCTTACGCCCGAAAATGCACGTGAAATCATAGCAGGCTACGACATTGTGGTGGACTGCTGCGACAACCACGCCACGCGATATCTCATCGACGACATCTGCGCCTCCCTGGGCAAACCATGGGTTTACGGCGCCATAAGCGGTTTCTCTGGCATCGCGTCATGCTTCTTGCCCGCAGCCCGCGTCAGGTACTCCGGCATCTACCCCGACCGCGACGAGCTTTCGGCCGCCGGAGCGGCAAGCGGCGGTGTAATTGGACCAACACCCGGCATCGTCGGATGCATCCAGGCCGCCGAGGCCCTGAAACTTGCCGCCGGCTTACCTCCTGCTCTCAATGGCAGAATTCTGACCGTAAACCTTTTGACAATGGATTTCCAACTTTTTGATTTATAATTTTTCATACAACAATGTGGACCGGATTTGACCAATATGCATCACTTTACGATGAATGGTTTTTGAACAATACCAATGTGCTCCTTTCGGAGCTTCGGCTCGTTGCCCGCACCCTTAAAGACGGCGGACGTATCCTATCCGTGGGCTGCGGAAGCGGCCTTTTCGAGAAACTGCTCAGAGATGAGTATGACATCACAGTGGCCGAAGGCATCGAGCCTTCAGCCGAAATGGCTGCCATCGCCACAAAGCGCGGACTCAGCGTCACCGTGGTAAGCGCCGAAGACGCCGACTACGGAAAAGACCGTTTCGACACCATAATCTTCAATGGTAGCCCCGGCTATATCGATGACCTTCCCGCCGTGCTGCGCAAAGTCTATGACGCCCTCCCTTCAGGCGGACGCGTCGTGCTTATTGACGTGCCCAAGGAAAGCTCCTACGGCATTCTCTACAACCTTGCCATGACGCTCGGCACATGGGAGCATCCTCTCCTTGAGGGCTGCTACCCGCGTGACCCTTATCCAATCGAACTTGTCAGAATGGCACATTGGCGCACAACTGCCTCAAAGGTCGAAATGCTCCATGAAGCCGGTTTTAACAACCTTGAGTTCGCGCAGACACTCACTACCCACCCGCTCACATCCGACGATGTGGCTGAAGAGCCTCTATCGGGTTCCGATAAAGGCGATTATGTGGCCATAACTGCTTATAAACCATGAATATGAAATGGTCACAGCAGGCATGGCAGGCCGCTGAGCCTGTCTATCAGGCCATTCTCCGCCTCCCGTTTGTGCGCGAGCTTGCCGACGGAACCCTCCCGCAAGAGAAATTCCTATTCTATCTCGGTCAGGATGCACACTATCTTGACAGCTATACCCGCGTTCTGGCTCACATAGCCTCTCGACTCACGCAAAAGTCTTCCACCGAGGAGTTCCTGAAGTTTGCAACCGACGGCATTGCTGTTGAGCGGGATCTCCATGAGTCATTCCTCTGCGGGCAAGTCCTACCCGAAATCTCACCCGCCTGTCTGATGTACACCTCAGTCCTGAAAGCCGCAGCCTTCGAGGATGTGGCCGTTGAGGCTTCTTCAGTCTTGCCTTGCTTCTGGGTCTATCAGAAAGTCGGCGAGCACATTCTCGCCTCGGCGGGCGCTCTTGACGCTAACCCTTACGCACGGTGGATTAATACCTACGGCGACGAGTATTTCGCGCAGGCTACCGCGCGGGCTATAAGCCTGTGCGACGACCTGGCCGATGCTTCGACTCAGGCCGTCCGCGATACTATGACTGATATTTTTATAACCTGCACTCGTATGGAATGGATGTTCTGGGATAGTGCATACAATCTTGAAAAATGGAAGATATGAAACGGAATTATTGCCGCGTACTGACCATAGCCGGGAGCGACCCCAGTGGCGGTGCCGGCATTCAGGCCGACCTGAAAACAATGTCGGCTCTCGGTTGCTACGGCATGAGCGCCATTGTGACCGTAGTCGATGAAAACACCGTGGGCGTCACCGGCGTTCACCCGATTCCGGTGCAGTTCGTCACCGGCCAGATTCATTCATGCCTCGACGATATAGGCGCCGACGCCGTAAAAATAGGAATGCTCCATTCCTCCGAACTGATTATGGCTGTGCGCCGTACCCTCGACGAGTACCCCTCGCTGAAAAACATCGTTCTTGACCCCGTGATGGTGGCCACTTCCGGCGACCCTCTACTTGAACCCGACGCTGTCGACACGTTGCGCCGAGTGCTTGTGCCGAGAGCCAGAATCATAACCCCGAATATCCCTGAAGCCGAGCTGCTTCTGGGAGAGAAAATCGGCAGTCAGGACGAGCTCCCCGATTTTGCACGCAGGCTCTCCGACGCTTGCGCGGGTGTGTCGGTACTCCTCAAAGCCGGACATCTTGAGGACGAGCAGCTGATTGACGTGTTCTACAACGCCGAAACCGGACGTCTGCTTCGCCTGAAATCCGAAAGGCTCTTCACCCCAAACACACATGGCACCGGATGCACCCTCTCATCGGCTGTGGCTGCCTCCCTCGCCAAAGGAATGGAGCCTGACGAAGCAGTTACAGTAGCCAAAGACTATATCGCCGCCGCCATAAAGGCCGGAGCTGCCTATAGCATTGGCCACGGCCACGGCCCCGTCCACCACTTCCACTCCTGGTGGCAGTAAGACCATTCTGCCCGCAACCGTAGCCGTGGCAGCCTCATCTCTGCCCGGTCATGCGGCCGCATCCGCATGACACTCATATTCCCCAAGGCCAAAAGTTTTACCGAATAATGTTTGACCATACAAATGACACAATACAGCAAGGCCGTGTCGTAACAAGTTTACGGCACGGCCTCTAGGAAATATATATATTAAAGCTCAAAGTAGGATTTTAGGGCGTCCACATACTCCTCAAATGCTTTGCGCCCTTCCTCGGTGATGCGGCACACGGTGCGCGTCTTGCGCCCTTGAAATCCCTTCTCCACCGATATGTAATTTGCAGCCGACAGCTTTTCTATCTGTACGCTGAGATTCCCTGCGGTTGACTCGGTCTTCTCTTTGAGGTATACAAAGTCTGCCTCATCGACATTCATCAGTATCGACATCACTGCAAGCCGCAACTGGGAGTGCAATAGCGGATTCAGCTCTTTCATGAGTGCTTGGCTTTATTGTCGAATCGGTTCTTGTGATTGATTATGTGGCCCGGCACAATCATCATGGCTGTGAAGGCAACTATGAATAGTGGCATGAACCATGATGCGCTGAGATTGATGCCTCCGGCAATGCTGCCGACCGTCAGCAACCCTGCAAAAAGACCGACTGCGCCGCCGGCTATAATGCAATTCTCTTTTATGATGATTCCCTGGGCTATTTCAGCGAATGGCACGATTATTAGGGCAAACATCAGCATCATGCTCCAACAGTCGATGCCTGCCAAAAGCAGAAATCCCAGGCAGGTGAATGTGGCTGCTATTGCCGAGTATCCTACGGCTGACCATATTTTGGAAGTTATGCTGTCGCAATAGGTCTTCACCCCATCTTTTTCGCGCTGTTTTTTGGCCATTATCGGCGTTAATGTTCCTCCTATTATCCATATCAGAAACCATAGCCAGTTCCATACGGGGTTGTGGGTCGTGGCTAAAAGTGTCCACACCAGAGCCGTGATAGCGACAGTGAGATAACCCCACATCAGCAGTATGTTGCCATTGCCGACATAGCGGCGCTTGGTTCGCGATATCATCTCTGTAATCAGAGTGATGCTCTCTTCTTCGGTAATCTTTTTTTCTTCCATCTTTTTTGTTGTTTTTGTTGTTTGTAAAATGGTTTATAATTTAAACCACGCCTTTCTTAAAAAGAGCGGCACTCGCGATTACCGCCCTAAATCGACAGCAAAGGTAAAGCGGTTTATAACATAAACCAAATATTAGACTGCATTTTAACACAAATTAACGCAGGGTGAATTCTGTCCTCAATCGAGGGAGGATATGGACACCACCTGCCCCGTGGCTCCCCCGGTTGCGTCTGCCGGGCAGGTCATTACAACCGCCTTGTTACGCCGGCATCAGAATTGATGAATTATCATTGACGGCAAAATTGATGAAATTCATTATCTTTGTTGAAATTTCTGACTACGTATGACGGAATTTAAAAATCAGCAGCCCGAAGCGGTGAAGATGCCGCTGATAGGGCTTACCATCGAAGGGCTCCGCAAGGTTTGTGCCGATGTGGGAGCCAAACCGTTTGCCGCCAAGCAGATGGCGGCGTGGATTTATGAGCGCCGAGTCACTGAAATCGATGCCATGACCGACCTCTCGAAGGCTGTCAGGCAGCGCCTCTCCGAACGCTACACCATAGGGCGCGAAGCCCCTAAGGAGGAGGCTGTGTCGGCCGACGGCACGGTGAAATATCTTTTCGAGGGAGCAGCCGGACGCGACATTGAGAGCGTCAGCATTCCCGATGCCGACCGGCTCACTCTCTGTATTTCCTCCCAGGCGGGATGCCGCATGAACTGCGCCTTCTGTATGACGGGCCGCGGTGGCTTCAACGGCCAGCTCAGCGCCGCCCGCATCATCAATCAGGTGCTGTCGGTGCCTCGCTCGCAAGAGCTTACCAACATCGTGTTCATGGGCATGGGCGAGCCTCTCGACAACCTTCAGCCGGTGCTCGATGTTATAGAGATACTCACCGCCCGATGGGGCTTGGCGTGGAGCCCGAAGCGCATCACGGTGTCATCAATAGGGAAGCTCAAGGAGCTTAAGACGGTGCTCGACCTCACGAAGGTGCACATAGCCATCTCCCTTCACAATCCCTTCCCGGGGCAGCGAGCGCGGATAATGCCCTCTGAAAAGGCCTTCCCGATAAAGGATGTCGTGGAGCTGCTGTCGAATTACGATTTCTCGCACCAGCGGAGGCTGTCGTTTGAGTATATAATGTGGCGCGGGGTCAACGATTCCACGGTCTATGCCAAAGAGCTTGTGCGCCTCATCGGGAAACTGGAGTGCAGGGTCAACCTGATACGCTTCCATGCCATACCCGGCTCCGACCTCATGCCCTCCACCCGAGAAACCATGGAGGAGTTCCGCGACTATCTTAATGCCAAGGGAGTCACGGCCACCATCAGGGCATCGCGCGGCGAGGACATCATGGCGGCTTGCGGTATGCTGGCCGGCAAAAACAAGGACTGACTATGAAAAAACTGTTTTTTCTCTTCGCAATTCTGCTCACAGCGGTTACATCGGCCGCCGACGACGCTTCGGGTGCTGCCGTAGCTTCATTCCCGGAGACATCGCACGATTTCGGCGTCGTTCTGGAGAGCAACGGCCCTGTGAGCCATGATTTTTACTTTACGAACGACGGCTCGGCCCCGCTGGTAATTATGTCGGCCAAGGCACAGTGTGGCTGTACGAGGCCGAAATATCCCGCGCGTCCTGTCAATCCGGGCAAGAGCGGCGAAATAAAGGTGACGTTTCTGCCCGCCGGCTATAAAGGCGAGTTTACAAAGGAGGTGACAGTCCGCACCAACGACCCCAAGCACAAGAAAATCAAGCTCAGGATATCGGGCGTTGTCGTGCCGACTGAGTCAAACTGATGAACACTTATGAACACCATGTCAGCTAATATATTACGGCCTCTACGTGCGGCTATGGCGGTCTGCCTGGCCGTTTTTGCCGCCTTTGTCGCCGATGCTGAAGTCAAGATTGACTGGCTCGAAGGCATCCACGACTTCGGGGCTTTCGATGAGGATGACGGCCGTGTTAGCTGCGAATTTCGCTTCGTCAACACGGGCGACGAGGCCGTGTCAATCGTGGCGGCGCGCCCCACGTGCGGATGTACGGCTTCCGACTACACCCGCAACGCCATCGAGCCGGGCGACACGGCGGTCATTTCAGTAACTTATAACCCCACGGGACGCCCCGGACGCTTCGAGAAGAAGGTCTACGTGGACCTCTCGTCGCCTGACATACCACGCACTTCACTGCGCATTACGGGCGTGGTGATAGGCTCCTCCAACACTTTGCGCTCGCGCTATCCCGTTGATGCGGGCGCCCTGAAGATGCGCTCCACGGTTCTGCCCTTCGGCGAGGTGACTGTGGGGAAGGCCAAAAACACCTTCTTCGAGGTCTACAATGCCACTCCCGACACCATCACGCCTCTGTGGGAGGGGCTGCCGCCCTACCTGTCTGTAAGCTCGGTGAGCCCCGCGGTGCCTCCGGGCGAGCAGATTGCCTATTCGGCCCTGATGGTGCCTGACCGCGACGGTCTCTACGGCATCGTGGTTGACTCCGTGTACATCCGCCCGCGACCCGGCGACGAGCCGGTGAAAGTCGACGTGGTGGCCAACGTGCGCGAGGACTTCTCGCGACTCACCCCGGGGCAGCTTCAGTCGGCTCCCAGAGCCGTGCTTCCTTCCGTCATGGCCGATTTCGGCACTTTTTCTCCGGATGAACCTCTACACACGGTGCTGAAGCTGGAGAACAAAGGTAAGTCGGAGCTGCGTGTACGCCGCGTCTACACCAATGACCCCGGTGTCAGCGTGAGCGTGAAGTCTGACAAGGTCAGGAAAGGAAAGAGCACCGACATCATCATCGACGTTGACCCGCGTCAACTGCCGTCGGAGCTTCTTAACGCCAGAATAATAGTAATAACCAACGACCCCGAGGACCCTGAGCAGATTGTCCGAGTGGTCGGCATACCCCGATAAACCCAGAATAACATCACCATGGAACACCCTGAAAACTCTTCGGAATACGCAGGTTTGACAGTCAATGCGGGCGTCAGCGCACCGCCGTCAGTCAATCCATATCTCAAACGCCGGCGCAAGCCTATGCCCACTGTAAGCGAGCTTGTGGAGGGCATCCTCAAAGGCGACATCACTATGCTTTCGCGCGGCGTGACACTCGTGGAGAGCATTAACCCGGAACACTATGCGCTGGCTCAGGAGGTCATCGAGAAGTGTTTGCCATATTCCGGCAAGTCGCGCCGCATCGGCATCACGGGTGTGCCCGGAGCCGGCAAGAGCACGTCAATCGATGTTTTCGGGCTTCATGTGCTGCGCAACGGCGGCAAGCTGGCCGTGCTCGCAATCGACCCTTCGTCGGAGCGCACCAAGGGCTCCATTCTTGGTGACAAGACTCGCATGGAGAAGCTCTCGCAGCATCCCGGGGCTTTCATACGCCCTTCCCCCTCGGCGGGATCGCTCGGTGGCGTGGCTCGCAAAACGCGCGAGACCATTGTGCTTTGTGAGGCCGCAGGCTACAACAACATTTTCGTGGAGACCGTGGGCGTGGGACAGAGCGAGACGGCCGTCCACTCAATGGTTGACTTCTTTCTGCTCATTCAGCTGGCCGGCACCGGCGACGAGCTGCAGGGCATAAAGCGCGGCATCATGGAGATGGCCGACGGCATTGTCATCAACAAGGCTGACGGCGACAACATAGCTGCTGCCAATCTGGCCAAGACGCAGTTTGCATCGGCTCTGAGGCTTTTCCCGCCGTCGGCTTCCGGATGGACTCCCGAAGTGCTCACCTATTCGGGTTACTTTGAGCTCGGCATCGATGAGGTGTGGGATATGATTGACCGCTACTTCGAGTTTGTTACGGCCAACGGCTATTTTGAGCGCAAGCGCCTGGAGCAGGCTCGCTACTGGATGTATGAGACCATTGATTCGCGGCTGCGTTCCGACTTCTACAACAACCCGAGCATAGCTTCGCTGCTCAGGGAGCGCGAGCAGGCCGTCTATGAGAACCGCATCAGCTCGTTCATAGCGGCGCGCGATGTTCTCGATGCCTATTTCCGCCTGCGCAAGGAGTAATCCGTCAGGGGGCGGCTCTCGGGGTGCGGGGGTATTCCTTCTTGACGTATTCGCCTATCTCGCGCAGCTGGCTGTCGGTGAGGCGCGGTTGCGAGTAGATGGCGTGGAGCGCTATGGCGCGCGCCATGAGCATATCGTCGTGGCTTCCGTCGGCGGCTCCGTAGCTGCCGTTGGGCTGAAGCCTGTAGGATAGAAGCTCGTCAAGCGCGGCGCTGCTGTGCTCGATGAGCATACGTCGTCGTACGAGCGAAATCAGACGATTGATTATCATGGTTTTGGTGGCTCGGTTGGTATGGAATCCCACACGGGTGCCGGTTGCGGAGTCGGATGCCTGACGGCGGTAGAGGTTGAAATAGTGGTCTTTTATTTCGTTGAGGATGAATAGTGTAGGGTCTCCGTCGGTGGCTTCGGTTTCAAGGGTGTTGCTTTCGAAGACCACGCAGGCGCTGTTCCAGAATGTGGCTATGGCGCAGGCTTTCCAGGCGAGGATGTCGTGGTCGATGTGGCCTCGCCATTGTGCAACCAGTTCCGGTCTGTTGCCTTCGGGGCCTCCGCGGGTGTCGACTATGACAATCACCGACCAGTCGCTGCTCGGTGAGCGTCCGCCCACGTCGACGGCCACCACATAGCGGTCGCTCTGATAGACATCCGGCTCGGGCTCGGGCATTTTCCACACTTCGAGGCGCCCGTCGGGGCAGGGGGTGAACACTACGTTGGAGAGGGCGTCGGGTCCTACCTCGTCGTCGCCGGTTATTTCGCCGTGTGTGCCGGGTGCGCAGTTTTTGCGCATGGCCTCGATGTCGTCGGGGTTGAAGACGCCGTAACCGGTGTTGGCGAAGGCTTCGATGTCGGATGAGGGGTATTCGCAGAGCATTTCTTTGAGTGAGGCGTATTCGCGGCGCTTGCAGTGGAACCACGCTATCATTTCCAGCGTTAGTCCGCGCTGCCAGAGGTCGCGCTCGTAGCTGTCCATGGCGTTCCACACGGCTGCGGGGTCGGCCACGGGGGTTCGGTAGATTTCGATTTCGTACCACGGCACGAACACGGGGAGCTTGTCGCTCTCGCGAGCTTTGGCACGGAGCCATTCGCGATGAAAGTAGTTGCCGACGCCGTTGGCGGTGCTTTCCATGGCAATGAGGGTCAGGGGGATGCAGTTGATGGCGCCGCACACGGCTCTGACGAGCATTTCCGGGGTGTTGCCGGGCGTTTCTTTCCAGAAAGCCACTTCCGAGAGGTGGGCCATAGCGAAGTCGGTGCCGCGCGCTCCGTCCTGATTTTCGGCCGAGCCGAGCACTACGCGGCAACCGCGTCCTTCAATCTGGCGGATGTTGACGGAGCGTTCAAAGGGTTTGAATGATGGCGCTCCGTCCTCCACCCAGTATTGCGTCGGATAGTTGTCGAGTAGCTTGCCGTACATACCGCGTATGGTGGCCGAGGTGTCTTTCACGTGGGCGCATATCAGGGAGTTCCAGTTGCGTCGGAGGCATATCTGAATCCAGGCCATGTAAATCTGAATGAGCGTTGAGCCGCCCCACTGGCGGGCCTTGAGCAGGATTATGCGTATGGGGCGTCCGGCGGTGCGCTCCGCTTCGAGAATGGCGGCCACGCGCCTTTGCGGGGCATTGAGGCGAAAGGGGATGTCGCGTCCCGATTCTTTGTCGTTGATGATTACGCAGCTCACGGCCCAGAACTCAAAGTCGTGGCGGAAGCGCACGATGGTGCGCTCGTCGGGAGTGCGTGCGGCTTTATATTCGGGGTCGTCCAGGAGCGATTCGGGGAGCATTGCGGGGCGCCCCTCCCAGAGTGCGGGGCGCCGACGGCCGGAGCAACCGCGACCGAGCACGGGGTCATAGTCGGTTTCGAGAGCTTTGTTGCGCCGCTCGTTTTCTGCAATGAGGTCGTCGGGCACATCGGAGCGGCGTTCGGGAAAAATCACCTTTGGAGAGGCTTCCCCGGATGCCGAATTTCCGTCCTTTTGCGGTGGCGCGAACGAGCGGCGCGGCGTTTGCCTGATTGATGGGAATTTGCCGGAAGGCATTTGATTGATAGGGCTTTGTGGAAAGGTTTTCATGACAGATAAATTTAGAGCCGTTTTTTTGAGAGAATATTCGAGTTAAGAGTATTATCAGTGTTGAGCGCAACCGCTCTCTTGATTCTGCGGCAAAATTACTGCCGCCTGCGCCCCTCGGACTGCGAAAATATCCCATTTGCAATTCCGCCGTTACCTGAAAAATAAAATTCTCCATCAGCCTGATGGATAGTTAATTGCAAAGCGTGGAAATTCAATTTAAAAGAAAGGCAGTTACTTCATTGCCTAATCAGAAAATCTTTTTAAATTTGCGATGACCTTACGCCGTGAGACTCCGCAAGGAGCCGGAACGTGGGAGGTCATTACATAATGAAAGCGTTTACTGCGCTTGATTCTTGGCTCTTCGAAACCTGAGAAATTTTGAATTTGCGACCAAGAATGAAGCAATAGTAGATGCCCTATGGGTGCGTTTATGTACATCCTACTTGCGGTAAAAATATTGCAAATGGGGTATTATGCATATACATACTTCGCGGGGTCCTTCTACCATTGCTCGTTCAGTTGCAATGGCAGTCTCAGGGCCACGAGGAGCGGAATGAGCAATGTGATGGACTTCCGCTTTTCTTTTTCCTAAATCAATCCAATTTGCCATGTGGAGTCAATGGCTGAGAAGCCCAAAGTGTTTTATATACATGGTTAAATAAAATGAACAATCTAAACCTATTCCATGAGTTAGAGAAGTTGCTTCGGAATGAAAGCCGCTTTTGCTCAGAAGATGGCATACTTTTGAAGAACGCTATCGTAGAAGCTGCGCTTGCGTTAAATCCGCAACTCATCAAAC
>CAZMUX010000005.1:0-116148 GCA_964569915.1 uncultured Barnesiella sp.
TCCCGACTTCGTTGTTTACAACGCATCTAAGGCAAAACTCGAAAACTACAAAGAGCTCGGCCTTAACAGCGAGACCGCAGTAGTGTTCAACATCACTTCACGCGAGCAGGTAATTATCAACACATGGTACGGCGGCGAAATGAAGAAAGGTATGTTCTCAATGATGAACTACTTCCTTCCCCTTCAGGGCATCGCAGCAATGCACTGCTCGGCCAACACCGACCTCAACGGCGAAAACACCGCCATTTTCTTCGGTCTGTCAGGCACAGGCAAAACCACTCTTTCAACCGACCCCAAACGTCTGCTTATCGGCGATGACGAACACGGCTGGGACGACAACGGCGTGTTCAACTTCGAAGGCGGCTGCTACGCTAAGGTTATCAACCTCGACAAAGAGAGCGAACCCGACATCTACGGCGCCATTAAGCGCGACGCTCTTCTTGAGAACGTAACCGTAGACAATGACGGCAAGATTGATTTCGCCGACAAGAGCGTCACCGAGAACACCCGCGTAAGCTATCCCATCAACTTCATCAATAACATCGTTAAGCCGATTTCTCACGGTCCCGCCGCTAAGAATGTAATCTTCCTTTCAGCTGACGCATTCGGTGTGCTTCCTCCCGTGTCAATCCTGACTCCCGAGCAGACCAAATACTACTTCCTGAGCGGCTTCACCGCCAAGCTCGCCGGCACCGAACGCGGCATCACCGAGCCTACTCCCACATTCTCGGCTTGCTTCGGTCAGGCATTCCTTGAACTCCACCCCACAAAATACGGCGAGGAGCTCGTAAAACGTATGGAAGCCAGCGGCGCTAAGGCTTATCTGGTTAACACAGGCTGGAACGGTACAGGCAAGCGCATCTCGATCCGCGACACCCGCGGCATCATCGACGCCATCCTCAACGGCGACATCCTCAAAGCTCCCACCAAGAAGATGCCTATCTTCGGCTTCGAGGTTCCGACCGAACTTCCCGGCGTTGACTCAAAGATTCTCGACCCCCGCGATACCTATGCAAATCCCGAGGATTGGGCAATCAAGGCACAGGATCTCGCCAACCGCTTCATCCAGAACTTCAAGAAATATGAGAACCACGAGGCAGGCAAGGCTCTCGTAGCTGCCGGTCCCCAGCTCTAATCAGCGGTTCTTTAACTATAAACAGCGCCCCCGCAGGATTGCCTGCGGGGGCGCTTTATTCTTGGGCCTAAAGATATTTTTTCACGAGGGAGTGCGTTATTTCAGACTAGGCGGATGACGATGGTTTCGGAGGTCCGGTCAAGAGGGCCTTCGGGGGTGAGGCCCGGAAACACTCCTTCAGGAGCGCTGAATCAGAGTGCCTTGGCCGCCATTGAGCCTGTCAACTCGACATTCAGAGCCTTGGAACCTTCCAATAGGTCAGGGGCGTAGAGTGAGGTAGAACTGCCAGATTGCCAGAGCGGTGGATACGGCCACGTTGAGGGAGTGCTTGGTGCCTTCCTGAGGTATTTCAAGGCAGACATCGCAGAGGTCAACAACTTCCTGGCCGACGCCGTCGACTTCATTGCCGGCTATAACGGCGTAGCGAGCGGTTCTGTCGGGCTTGAACTGCTCGAGCGACACGCTGCCCTGCACCTGTTCGAGCGCGCAGACGGTGTAGCCGTTTTCCTTAAGCCAAGTCACGGCTTCGGTGGTGGTGGCAAACCGGCGCCATTCCACGGAGTCCTCGGCGCCGAGGGCGGTCTTGTGGATTTCGGGCGATGGGGGGCTTGCCGTGATGCCGCAGATGAGTATGCGCTCAACGGCAAATGCGTCGCAGGTGCGGAAAATCGAGCCTATGTTGTTGAGTGAACGTACGTTGTCAAGAACTACCGTCAGAGGCGTCTTTTTGCTCTGACGGTATTCTTCGAGTGAGGAACGATTTAAATCCCAAATGGTTTTCTTTTTCATTTCACGATAACTCTCATGGGAGTGCGGCAGGTGTCGGTCACAATGAGGTATGGTCCGACAGCCAGAGGAATGATGTCGTTGTTTTCAAGGGTAGGAATCAGTGTAACGAGGCGGCCCGTGAGGTCGTAAACGGCTGTATTATATTGTGTTTCGCCGCAGATTATGCGCACGCCGCCGTCCGCGGGCGCCCATGCCAGAGCAGAATCAACCTCTACACCGGAGATGCCGGCGCTGGTCACGAATATTTCGTTTGACGGGGTTGACTCATAGCCGAGACGGTATGAGCGGACGTTGTAGCTTTCGCTGACTGATGGGTCGAAATCGGTGATTTCAAGGAAGTTGTCTTCGGCCACAATGTCTTCGGTGGTGGCTGAGCCGCTGACGTAGCGCGTGCGGCTAACAATGTAGTAGTCAATCGCTTCGTCGGGTGCTTCCCAGTTGGCGGTATATGATGATTCCGTGATGTCGGTGGCTTCGAGAGCGTTGAGAGTCGACAGTGTGGGTGCGGGGAGACATTCGCCCGAAAGCTTTATGCCGATTGAGCCGGTTATGCCGCCGCCTGAAATGAGCAGTCGCGAGGTGTGGCTGCCGAGGGAGGTCGGGGTGTAGCTGACGGGGAGCCAGTAGCCGTCCTCGGAGTTAACGAGCGAAGCTGCAACTTTGCTTGTCTCAAGGCTGAACATCGCGCGGTCGCCGGAGTAAATGGTCACTTCGATATTGCCGGTCAGGTTCTCACCTTTAAGGCGCAGCATTGAGCGTGATGTGCTGCCCAGTGCGGTCTGACCGAAATCGAGCGAAGTGTCCTGCTGCGGGTCAATCAGGAGCGGGTCGCCGGTCACGGGAGTATCCGAGAGGTAGAAGCGGTTGCCGACTTGGTTGCCCCAAATGTATTCGGCGAGCTGGGGGTAGTCAATGAAAGGGTTGCGGTTGTTTTGAATGGAGTAAACGGCATCGTTGCGGCTGGTTTCCTTGTCGCTTACCGGGTCTTCACGGTGCCATTTCAGCAGGAGGTCGATGGCCCACGATTTGAGGGTGGGGTAGGTGTTCTGCTGAAGCATATACATATATTTTGGAGCCCATGTGAGCGACTGGTAGCAAGTGACCATATAGAAATAGGTGCGCGCGAAGTCGCCTTTGTATTCATCGTCAGGTTCAAACACATACGTTGAGCCTCCACCTTGGCCGTTTACAGCATATCCGACTTTGCAGACGCCGTTGTCAAACTGGTTGGCAACGGAGACTTCGCCAAGTGGATAGTTGCTCTTGGCCATATTGGCGTCTTTTTCGGAGGGGTAGAGGTGGTTGAGGTCAACGTAGGCGGGTATGTCGGTGTCGCCTCCCCACCAGCTTTTGGGGAAAGAGTGCTCGCGGTTCATGTGGGAGCCGAAGGTGATGTTGGTGGCTATGCTGAGGTTGCTGTACATATCCCACCAGCAGTTTGTGCCGGGGCGTACGTCGGTTTTGCGGAACGAGTCGGGGAGCCGGCTGTAAGTTGATGAATATGAGTCGATGGGCGTGCGTTTCTGCACGATGTTGCTCAGTTCGGTTTTAAGCGTGGCGTCTGATGTGCCGTTGATGGAGTTGTAGTATCCCTGTGGAATTTCTGCTGTAGCCGTGCCTGCCACCATCAGCAGGCAGAGGATTGTAAAAAATGGCTTCAAGTAGCTGTGTTTCATGTATTTATCAGTTGTTGGATTCTTCCTCGTCATATTTTGGGGGTATGTAGCGTGTGGCTGTCAGAACTTTGGCTACGATTTCTTCCGGAGATATGGCTCGGAGGCAGCGGAAGTCGCCGAAACGGCACGGCTTGTTGCCGAACACCGAGCATGGGCGGCAGGGAAGGTCTGCCTGGACTTGCGAATGTAAAAGTTCTCTCCAGCCGCCGAAGCCGCAGTATGGATGGGTGGCTCCCCATACGCTCACAATTCCTGCAGGGCCGCTTATGGCGGCGAGATGCAGATTGGCGGAGTCCATTGTCAGCATGACGTCGAGGCGGCTCATCAGAGCCATTTCGGCGGCAAAGCCAAGCCGAGCGGAGGCCAGCGAGACGGTGTTGGGAAACCGCGCGGCCCACTGCCCGAGTTGCTCGGTCTCACGGTCGCCACCTCCGAACAGGAACAGTCTGACATCGGGCCGTTGCGAAAGAATCTCCAGAACCTTTTCCATGAGTTCGGGAGGGTAGATTTTACCTTTATGGCGGGCAAACGGAGCTATGCCTATCCACTTCAGACCGTCGTCACCGTCACCGTTGCCGCGCCGGGCTATTTCCGGGCAGGCGCTGTCGGGCGCGCCGTCAGGCCCGAAGATATAATCGAATTCATAGCGGGAGTCGGTGCAAAACAAGCCCATTCGCTCGAAAACCTTGCGATAGCGGTCGATTGTATTGTCGAGCCGGTGCAGTTTTTTGTTGTGTTTACGGGTCAGCTTCCTCTTTTCGAAACGCCCCTTGCGGATGTGGGTGGTGGGAATGAACCTGAAGGAAGTGAGCTTGCGCAGATATTTCGTGCGGATGACGTCGTGGAGGTCGGCGTAGCCTTTGATATTGTAGTCCTTACGCAGCTCCCGGAGCAGACGGCTCATTCCGCATAGGCCCTTATAGTCGGTTGCAGTGTTGATGCCGATGACAGTCAAGTTGGCCGGGGCATTGATGAATATGTTCTGCAGAGGCTTGCGCGTCACCATCAGAAAGTGCAGATGGGGATTGCTCCGGCAGTAGCTGTAGACAATGGGAATTGCGAGAGCTACGTCGCCGATAGCGGAAAACCGCGTTATCAGAACTGTTGGGGTGGTGACTTTCATGACGGGAACGGTAGGAGGCTTGGCCGCGGGTCGTTATTTTGATGCGTAGAGCACCGGGTTTGTGTCGGGGTCGTTGTACATCTTCATTTGGCGGTAGACCTTCATGTATTTGTGGCCGGCGGCAATGTCGTCGAGCAGGCGGTCGATGGCCGCGGTGAGGTCTTCGCGCTGCTGCAGCAGGATGTCGAGCTTGGCGGCGCAGCGGCTGAGATGCTCCGGAGCGGCATCGGTGCGTTCGGTTTCAGCCTTCATGTGGTATATCTTGAGGGCGAGAATCGATAGACGGTCAAGTGCCCACGCCGGGCTTTCGGTGTTGATGGTGGCGTCGGCAAGCGGCTTGACGTCAGCATATTTGTTGCGGAAATATGTGTCGAGCTCCTCCACCATGTCGGTGCGGTCCTGATTTGAGGCGTCAATGCGGCGTTTGAGGGCGAGAGCAGCCACTGGGTCAATCTGCGGGTCGCGTATGATGTCTTCAAGATGCCACTGCACGGCGTCAATCATGTTTTTGTCGTAGAGTGTGGCTTCTACAGTGCCGCTTTCGTAGGGGCAGGGGTGAGGCGCGTCGACATTGTCGGTGATGTGATAGTCGGCTGTAGCGCGATCGAAAATGTGATTGCAGTTTTCAGCGAAAGTCATAAAACTTTTAATTATTAAGAGCCGGTTCGACAATAAAAATTAACGGCATCGCGGCGAATGACCGGAGACTGCTATTATTACTTAGAACCGACATGGTTATTATATGAAATTTTTATATTATGTTCGTTTTCCGGTTGTACGAAATCACATTTGTTTCGCATACCGCGGGTGTTTTCGTATTATTAAACATACAAAGTTATACAATAACACCTAAAAAGCAAAAAACGGCCTTAAAAACCGCTTAAAAAAAGGATGCGTGCATAAAAAAACGGCAATTATTTCTAAAACTCAAAAGATTATTTGTATATTTGCAGGCTGAAAAATAGGCGGTAACAGCCACATCACCGGAATCGTTTGGCAGGGGTAGACGGCCACTGCGTAAGCGAAACGCCGGGGAGTTGGCTCTAATTGTCTGTTATTTGCATTGTTAAGAAATAATTAATAACCATTTTTTCAATATTCACATTTACTCATGCAAAGCAAAGGAACCTTAGGCAGTGTCATCGCGGGCGTTATCGCGATTTTCCTTGTGCTTGTGTGTCTGTTCTATCTTTCGTTCTCCCTGGTGACAAACCATCATGAGAACAAAGCCGAGGAATATGCACTCGTACAAGCAAAAGGCCAAGCTGACACTGATGATTACAACAAGGCGAAGAAACATTATCTCGACTCCATCAGCCAGGAAAATGTATGGCTTGGCTATTCTTACAGCGAAGTCCAGAAATGGGGCGTCGGCCTTGGTCTTGACCTGAAAGGCGGTATGAGCGTAATTCTTCAGGTGTCAGTGCCTGATATGCTCCGCTCCATGAAAAACAGCGACAAGGATGACAATTTCGAACTGGCGCTGGCTAAGACCGACTCAATTGTCAAAACCAATAAATCAGATGATTATGTCGGTATATTCGTAAATCAGTATCATGCGCTGATGCCTATGGCCGACCTTAATCAGGTGTTTGACGGCAAGGTTAAGAAAGGTGCATCGATAGGCGAAGCCATCAGCCAACTTAAAGAAGAGGTTGAAAACCGTGTGGACAACACGGCCAACAACGTGCTCCGCAACCGTATCGACGCATTCGGCGTTGTATCGCCCAACATTCAGGTGCTTCAGGGCAAGGACGGACAGATTCTGCTTGAGCTTCCCGGCGTGAAGGAGCCCGACCGTGTGGTTGCCCTTCTGCAGCGTGCCGCAAATCTTGAATTTTACGCATCATATAAGGAGAACTTCCCGCAGGTAACTCAGGCGTTCAACACACTTGAGCAGACCCTGAAACGCGACAACAAGGAGAGCATCTTCGACAAGTCTGTTGTCCTCTCTTACGAGGTTAACAAATACGGACACGCCACCGACGTCGTTAACGGCGTGCAAAAAGGCGTTTCGTTCCACAATCCCATTGTGGGCTATTTCAACGCCAACGATACAGCCGCTGTCAACAACATACTGAAATCAGCCGAGGCCAAGCGCCTTCTGCCGAGCAGCATCGCTCTGCGTTGGGCTCACACTCCCGAAACCTACAATAAGCAGAACTACTTCGCACTCTATGCGCTCAACACCGTTAACGGCAAACCCGTCATGGATGGAAGCCATGTGATTGACGCAACCGCCGATTACAATGACAAGCAGAATACCAACAGCGTATCGATGGTCATGGATAGCGAAGGTGCCCGCGAATGGTCACGCGTGACAGGCCAGAACATCAACTTCCCCATCGCCATCGTGCTTGACGACCAGGTCTACTCAGCACCTAACGTAAACACGAAAATTGACGGCGGACGTTCGGAAATTACCGGCAACTTCGATGTTCAGGAAGCTCAGGACCTCGCAAACGTGCTGAAGAGCGGCAAGATGAACGCCAAGGTGACAATCCTCAACCAAATGGTAATCGGTCCGTCACTCGGTGCACAGTCAATTCAGGCCGGCTTCATTTCGTTCATCGTGGCATTGGTGTTCCTGATGATTCTGATGGTGTCTTACTACGGTTTAATACCCGGTCTCGTAGCCAACTTCGCTCTTTTCTGCAACCTCTTCTTTACCTTCGGTATCCTCGCATCGTTCCAGGCAGTGCTGACGCTGTCGGGTCTTGCAGGTATAGTGCTTGCGCTGGGTATGGCGGTTGACGCAAACGTGCTTATCTATGAGCGCGCAAAAGAGGAACTCCGAGCCGGCAAGAACTCGCGTACAGCCATAGCCAACGGCTACAGCAACGCCTTCTCGGCAATTTTCGACTCGAACCTTACTTCGATAATCACCGGCGTCATCCTCCTTTTCTACGGCACAGGCCCCATCAAGGGTTTTGCCACCACGCTCATCATCGGCCTCATCTGTTCGTTCTTCACGGCAGTGTTCCTTACTCGCATCGTCTTCGTGCTCGGTGCCAAGAAGCGTGCTTTCGAGCGCCTTACATTCAGCACCGCTCTGTCGCGCAAAATGTTTGTCAACTCCAATTTTGACTTCCTCGGCAAGCGCAAGATTGCACTCGGCATTGTAATAGCTGTAATAGCGATTATCTGCGGTTCGTTCTATTTCAACGGTGTCCGCGCCGGCATTGACTTCTCCGGCGGTCGCAACTACATCGTAAAGTTCGACCAACCTGTCAGCACAGTCGAAATACAGGAAGAACTCCAAAGTGTGTTCCCCGAATCAACAGTGTCGGTAATTACAATTGATACTAACGACAAGGTTCGTGTCTCCACTAACTACAAGATTGACGATGACAATACCGAAGTCGACAACGAGATAGCCGACAAACTCTATGCAACCCTTAACAAATACAACAAAGTAGCGCTCTCCGAGGAAGACTTCTCGACCACCAACGAGACCGTCGGCATAATGAGTTCGCAGAAGGTAGGTCCTACCGTGGCCGAGGATATGAAGAACGATGCCTATGTGGCCGTAGCCCTGTCGCTTATCGCCATGTTCCTCTACATCCTGTTGCGCTTCCGCAACGTTGCTTTCTCTTTCGGCGCACTCGCAGCCGTTGCCTTCACGGCATTCACAATCATAGGCTTCTACTCGCTCTTCCACGGCGTACTGCCCTTTGCAATGGAAGTAGACCAGACCTTCATAGCTGCAATCCTGACCGTAATCGGTTATCAGATTAATGATACCGTGATTGTCTTTGACCGTGTGCGTGAGAATCTGGCGCTCTATCCCAAGCGTGATTTCTTCTCGCTGGTTAATCTCTCCATTAACTCCACTTTGGGTCGTACCATCATGACATCAGGCTCGACATTCCTCGTGCTCCTCTGCATCTTCTGTCTTGGCGGTGACTCACTCCGCAGCTTTGTCTTCGCAATGATTTGGGGTGTAATTATCGGTACACTCTCAACAATCTTTATTGCATCCCCTGTGGCTTACGTCATCGACGCACGTCGCCACAAAGGCAAAAAGAGCGAGACAGAAGCTACTGCCGTTTCCTCCAAACGCTGATAAACGCCGACTGCCCCCACGGGCAAACAGGCAATACTGATACAGACGCCTCCGGACATCAAAGTCCGGGGGCGTTATGTCTTATTATCGGACAAGTTCTTATGTCGGTCAAGTCTCAGGTGTTCAAAAAATTTGATGAGACTTTTTGAAAATTTCCAACATCGAATGAACTTTTTATTCAGCCCGGCGTTCTATTTACAGAAAGCAGATTTACTTTTTCCATTTAATGAAATGTGATAATGATTGGTTTATTATTTAGCGAGGAGGACCGTGAGGCTCTCCTCGTTGAATTACCTGCTGATTGATTCAGCACCGGTCAACCGATAACGTCCCCGTGCCCTGAAGGTGCGGGGACGCTTTTTAAAGGTCATAGTAACAGCTGTAATATTCGGGGGTGTGAAATTTTTTTAGTGACAAATGCTTTGCGGAAGTAAGGATTATCATTATCTTTACAATATGACCCGGCAATAAAATGTTTAACAATAAATTAACGACTCCGGGCAACAAAATTGCCCACGCGGGGCGTTATCTTTGCAATGTGATAATCCACCTAAGAATATAAACCTTAAAACAAAATAATACACAATGGCAGTTACGAAAAAGACTACTGTGAAGAATGCCGAGGCGGACCCGCGCGCAGCCAAGCTCAACGCTCTGCAGCAGGCAATGGGTCAGATAGAAAAATCCTACGGCAGGGGTGCTATAATGCGTTTGGGCGACGATGCAGTCGAAAAGGTAGACGTCATACCCACCGGCTCTATAGGCCTGAATTTCGCTCTCGGAGTAGGCGGATTCCCCAAAGGAAGAATCATTGAGATATTCGGCCCGGAGTCATCGGGCAAAACAACACTGGCCATCCACGCTATTGCGGAGTGCCAACGTCAGGGAGGCATAGCCGCCATAATCGACGCCGAGCACGCTTTCGACCGCTTCTATGCCGAGAAGTTGGGTGTTGACGTGGCCAACCTGCTTATGGCTCAGCCCGACAACGGCGAGCAGGCTCTTGAAATAGTTGACCAGTTGATACGCTCGGCGGCTATCGACCTGATTGTGGTAGACTCAGTGGCGGCGCTGACACCAAAGAGCGAGATAGAAGGCGATATGGGCGACCGCAACATGGGTCTGCAGGCCCGCCTTATGTCGCAGGCCATGCGCAAGCTGACGGGTACAATATCGCGCACGAATACCACCTGCATATTCATCAATCAGCTTCGCGCCAACATCGGCCAGATGTTCGGTCCAACCGAGACAACTACCGGCGGCAACGCGCTGAAATTCTATGCGTCGGTACGCATCGACATCCGCCCCGGCACGGCTGTGAAGGATGGCGACGATGTGCTCGGTCGCCACACGAAAGTGAAAATCGTTAAGAACAAAGTGGCGCCACCTTTCAAACGCGCGGAGTTCGACATTATGTTTGGCGAAGGCATTTCGCGCTCCTACGAGATTCTTGATTTGGGAGTGGCCCTTAACATCATCAAAAAGAGCGGCTCGTGGTTCAGCTACGATGACAGCAAGCTTGCACAGGGCCGTGACGCCGCCAAGCAGGTTCTTGACGACAATCCCGAACTCGCCGACGAGCTGGAGGCCAAGATTATGGAGGCACTCCATGCCGAGGAAGAGAAGGCTCGCGCTCCCAAAGTGCGCCGTACGGCTGCCTCGGGCGCCGCATCGGTGTCGCTGCCTCCGTCGGAGCCTAAGGAGGCTGCCTCTGACGACCTTGACTTTGATGCCGACCTGCCTGATGATTTCACCATCGACGAGGATATAAACGAGGACTAATAACCGATTCGTTCAGGCGAATCAGTCAGGATTAAATGAAAATGCGCTGAAGGGCAACCCCTCCGGCGCATTTTTTATAGGCTATTATTAGATACTAAATGTCTTTGCGGTAGCAGCGGCGGCGTTTGTGCTGCGTGCGCTCGAAGTATTCCCACTGTTTCTGAACGTTGGCGTTGCCTTCAAGCTCCACGTTGCTCTCGGCCTGCTTGTAGCCGGCTTTGATATAGCGGGGAATGAGGTCGGCGAAGAGCAATGCGTTGACGCCTTTGCCCTGATATTCCGGCTTAACGGCCACGAGCAGAAGGTCGACGGTGTCGACTTTGCCGCGGATGGGCTTCAGAAGGTGCCACCATCCGAATGGGAATATGCGCCCTTTGGCTTTCTGAAGCGCGCGTGAAAACGAGGCTATCGATATGCCTACCGCCACGAGCTTGTCGTCGGAGTCGACGATTACGGAGATGTCATCGAGGCGCAGTATGCCGAGATAGAGGTCTATGTAGTGGTCAATCTGTCGGTCGGTGAGCGGAGAGTAGGCGTAGAGGTCGGCGTAGGCTTCGTCTATAAGCTCGAATAGTGCGTGACCGTACTGGTCGCGGATGTGTTTGCGCGATTTGAACTGGAGGATTTTCAGACCGTATTTGCGCTTGACGATGTCGGCGATGCGCTGATGCTTCTCAGGCACGCTGTCGGGCACTTTGATAAGATATTCAACCCAGTCGGCGTCCTTGACCATTCCGATGCGCTCCATCTGACGGGGGTAATATTCATAGTTGTAGATGGTGGCCATCGTGCCGAGGCGGTCGAATCCCTCAATGAGCATACCTTCGTGGTCCATGTCGGTGAACCCGAGAGGGCCGGTCATGGTGGTCATGCCACGCTCCTTGCCCCACTTGATAGCCGCGTCAAACAGCGCGTCGACCACTTCATTGTCATCGATGAACTCCACGAAGCCGAAGCGCAGGTTTTTGGCTCCGGTTTTTTCGTTGAGCATATTGTTGATGATGGCGGTGATGCGTCCTACCGGCTTGCCGTCGCGGTAGGCCATAAACGACTGTGCCTCGCAGAAATCGAATGCGGGGTTCTTGTCGGGGCGCAGGGTGTTGACGTCGTCCATGCGCAGAGGCGGTACGAAGCAGTCGTTGCCTTTATAGTGGTCTATTCCGAATTTTACGAATTTTTTGAGTTCCTTTTTCGTAGGGTTTATCTTGCGGATTTCTACTGCCATATCAGTCAGTGATGAAAATTGAGTTATGTTGTCGGTTTTATTCGGTTACAGGTGTGCGGGGGTTGGCTATGAGCCATCCGAGCACCGCCACCATGAGCACAAGGAAAGTGATTATGATGATGTAAAGCCGGTTGTTCGACCGGTTTGCGAGAGCCATTTTCAAATCCTGAATGTCGTGGTATCTTTTCTGGGGGCGGGGGTCGGCACACCGTTCGGCTACACGCCGCAGATGCGGATATTTTTCAGGAAGGGCGTCGAGCACCTGCCCTAGTATGCTGCCGAAGTCGGCGATGTCGCGGGCGGTGTCGTCGTGCGTGAGATGGTCGAGCTGGTCGAAGCCTACGTCTATGAGCTTCAGATTGCCGATGTTTTCGGTGAAAATGATGGTGCTCGGGCTGATGCTGTGGTGTACGATGTGGTTTTTCTGAATGTAGTCGAGGGCGTCGACTAACGAGGTCATAACCTTGTGTAGAACTGATTCATCAACCTTGCCTTGGCTCAGCAGTTTCTTGAGGGAGTCGCCGTAGACGTCGTCTGTTATGATGCACATCCCTACGCCCGGCACTTCCTCAAAGTCGTTAATCATGACAATGTTGGGATGGGCAAGATTGTATCTGACATCAAATTCTTTTTCAATCATCGACCGGTAGACAGGGTCGTCGCGGAACTGCGGTTTCAGAGTTTTGAGCATTACCCATTTGCCGTATTTCTTGCCGGTATAGACATCGTAGAACGGCTCATCCCATTCGGGGAGGTGCTCAAGTTCGGTCCATTTCGGAGCTGATTGGTCGGACATCGGAGTGCTGCGGTTGAGTTGAGGTTATTTGAGGGCTTCGTAGTCGTGCTGACGCGAGTTGTTGAAGTAAAGAATGTTTTCGCGGGGGCTGCCTGCAAAGGTGAATTTGTAGGCGTCGAGGTTGCCGATGCCTGATTTGCCGAGGATGTCGTTCACGCCGATTATGTTGCGAAGGAGACGCTCAATGTCGGAGTCGCAGATTACATAGAAGGGGCTTTCGGGAGTGACGCCGGTGCCGGTGGCGAAAATCATGTCAACGAGCATATCGAGCTTGCGGCGGAAGAGGAGTGTGTCGGCGCGGCCTTCATCGGTGTGGAGCTTGGGCGACGACAGGGCGCCGAACACAATCAGGTCGAGCGAGACGGGATTGACTTTCATTGCCTCCTTGACCATGCTTGCTGTTTTGGCGTAGTCTTTATCCTCGTAGGCCTGAGCTATTTCGGGATAGCGGTCGTCCGGTTTGTAGTTGAGGGTGAATGAGTAGCCGTAGTAAACGGTAGCCACTTCCTGCATCGTAAGCGTGGTGTCGCCTTGCTCGAAACGCTCGGTGAGGGCGCGGAGTTGTTCGGGGTGCATACTTACGTTCACGCCGATGCTGTTGAGGTCAACGCTGACGGCGGGTTTGGCCGCCAGTGCGGCAATTGATGATGCTACTACTGCAAAAAGGAGTAAAAGTGTCGAACGAAGTTTCATTTTTTTTCGATATGGAAAAATTTATGAAAGGTAAATTTACTTCTTTGTCCTGATGCTGAAAAGTTTTGAGGCAGGAAAGTAGTGCGCGTTAAGTTTTTTTAAGGTTGACCGGCGCTCAGACCGGTGGCTTTAAGGATTCGTTTGGGGATATCGGTGTTGTCGGTGAAGGAGTTGAAGTGCTCCGAGCCGGCGCCGGCGGCGAACACGGGCACGGTGTTGCCTGTGTGGTTGAGTGTTGTCCAGCCGAATCCGGCCACGTCGTTGAGCATATCGACGGCCACTGCGGCAAATTCATTGATGCTTGAATAGAGAGTGTTTTGTGTGGCCGGAATTTTTTTGACGAAAATTCGGTCGAAGATTTCTTGTAGACGTGCTTCGCGCTCTTCGTCGAGGGGTACTTCGGTGAAGAGTCCGAGGTAGTCGGATAGGAGTTGCCGCGCCTGCTCCCATGTGGTTATGGAGCCGTCGGCAATGGCGCGGTTGCAGACAATTGACAGACAATCCTTTGAGATGCGGGAGTGGCTGAGCATATCGGGGTAGGCGTTGTAGCCCGAGGTGTTGTTGCCTATGCTGATGCCTCCTGTGTCATGGTCGGCGGTCACAACAATCAGGGTCTCGTCGGGGTGGGCAAGATAGAAGTCGATGGCCTTTCGGAGGGTTGCATCGAAGTTGAGGGTCTCAACAATGGCGGTTGCGGCATCGTTGCCGTGCAGCGAGTGGTCGATGTTGCCTCCTTCCACCATCAGGAAGAAAGCGTCGGGGCTGACGCGCTGCAGATGGGCGAGGGCGGCATCGGTCATTTGGGCAAGAGTGAGGCGTCCTTCGGTTCCATCGATTGTGTAGCCTACGTTTGAGTTATTGAAGGGGGTCGGTTCAAGGAGAATCACTCTGTCGGAAGTTGCCTGCGGGAGTTCGCCGAGACCGTAGGCAATGTCGATGCCCTTGCTTTTGATGTAGGGAATCAGGTCGGTGGGATTGCCCTTTTTGTCAGTGGCTCCGCGCAGTGAAGAGCCGGCCAGGAACTGGTAGCCGCAGTCGGCAAACTGGTGCCCTATCTCATAGTACATACTGCGGGAAGGCACATGGGCGTAGAATGCGCCCGGAGTGGCATCGTCGGGAGCGACGGTAGTGACAAGCCCTACACCGTAACCGTTGTCAAACAGTATTTTGGCTATGGATGTGACCGGCAGGCTGTCGGGGGTGACGCCTAACATTCCGTTGACTGTTTTGTGGCCGGTTGAAAGGGCGGTGCCTGCCGCTGCCGAGTCGGTTACAGGGGTTGAGGCGGAATAGGTAGAGGCCTGTGAAGCCACGGGGAGCTGAAGCATATTCAGTGTGGAATCGGGGTCAACCACCATCCGTAGATAGGTCTGCGAGGCCATCAGAGGGCCGTTGCCCATGCCGTCGCCTATGAAATAAAAGATGTATTTCGGAGCGTTGGCTGCCCATGACAGCATGACGCACAACAACATGGCCGATAAGAGAGCGATTTTTTTCATGATAAATGATTCTAAAAGGTTGTTAGGATTCTAAAATTCAAACACACTATAGCTCTGTTTGTAACGCAAAGGTACAATAAAAAATGGTAAAAAGGAAACCATTCCGGCGAAGATGCCGACTCTTATCATCGAATAGGCTCATAGTTAAGTGGCGGGTCGCCCGGGTCGCGGAATCCGGGTCGCACGATTGTTATCCTTCTTCCGGAGGCTGTGATGGTGCTGGTTACATTTTCGTCGGGTTGCGGGTGTATGTCTGCAGATGAGTCGCAGATGGTTACGGTGCCGTCGGTCAGCGCACCGGTGAACGTTTCGAGTTGTCCGCTGAACGCTGACGGGAGTACTACCGGGGGTGCACTGTCGGTGCGGTAGGCTCTTGTTATGACTTCCATATACCAGTCATCGGCGTCCGGAACTCCTTTCACGCGGTCAAGCACTATGGCGGGAGCGTCGGTGCGGTGGTGATAGTCGCCGTAGACAATGCCGTCAGGAGAATTGCGGAAGTCTTCTATAAATACGCGGAACTCGTTGCCGAGCTTTTTCTGCCATGCTATGGCTGCTGCATAATGTGCGCAGATGAATGTGATGCAGGCCGCAGAGACTATGACTGCCGGAGCGCGGCCTATGCGCAAGTCGGAACGCAGAAGCATGATGGCGAGCGCTACAATGGCGCAGCTTTCGGCAGGGAAGCCTGTGCGTCCGGCCGAGCCTGATGCAATCACCACAACAGAGCTACTGAGACCCGTGGCGACAAGAAATCCCCATTTACCCTTCCAAAGTTCTCGGAGTGTGCGCCTGCGTCTGCGGAAAAGCATCATTATCAGCACTATAACCACGAGCGCCGCCATAACCGGGACTGACAGCAAAATGGTCTCCCCGACCGGGAATCTGTATTCTCCCTGAGTCATACGCAACCACAGGGCAGGCATGGCGAAGTGCATGACGGTGGCGGCAGCGGCTCCTGCAAGAAGGGCTTTGCGTCGGGAAAACAGAGGGTAGTCTCGGTGGTTTGGAATCCACCAAAGCACCCCCGCGCCCCAGATGCTGAGTGCAGCAACCTCATGTGAGCCGGCGGCCGCCACACCGAGCAGAAACATCATGACGATGCGCATACGGCTTTCACGGAGATTGCCCTTCGGCCTGATGAACTCGCTGATAAACAGCAGTGTGAACGCCGCGCTCCAGAGATAGTTGAAATGGCAGACACGCATCCACATACTATCCCACCATGGCAGTATGGCCACCGTGAAAGCAAGCATCGCGAGCGAGATAGTGGTGTGACGACGTGAAGGGAGCCCGGCGGTATTCAGCAGCGTCAGGAAATAGAATCCGGCCATCAGGCCTATGATGGCTGACGCCAACGCCCGGGGTAGCAGATTAATGACCACGGGGCCGAAGGTGTCGAATATGCGCACATTGCAACCGGTCAGGTGGCCGGCTATGTATGACAGAGTGGAGCGGTCGGGCGAAGTGTAGTCCTCGAGTCCAAGTCTCGACCAAAAGCTGAGGTCGTCGCCCATGGCCGGAGTGAACCAGTCGAGCAGTGCGGCTGCGACCGTGAGAAACAGCAGCGCGAAAGTGACGGCATTAAACTTTTTCATTCAGCATTTTCAGAATTGCGTCGATGACGGAACGGTCGTTTTTGAGGCGTGGCACTTTCCGCTGTCCGCCGAGTTTGCCTGTCGCTCCGAGCCAGCGGTTGAAAGTGCCCTCCGCGACGGCGCGCACATCGGGTCCGGCCAGGAATATGTCGCCCGAGCGTTTGGCCTGATAGTCGGAATTCACCCGTTGCAGTTCGGCATCAAGCAGTGCCGAGAAACGTTCAAGCGATTCCGGCCTGCGTCGGAACTCTATGAGCCACTGGTGACGTCCGCGGCTTGTGGCGGTGGCATAGACCGGAGCGGCGGTATAGTCGGCCACTTCGGCTTCTGTGGCTTTTGCGGCTGCAGCTACGGCGGTGTCGGCGTTGTGTACCATCAGCTCCTCGCCGAAGGCATTGATGAAGCTGCGAGTGCGACCCGCTATTCTGATTCTGAGCGGGCTGACCGACGTCACTTCAACTGTGTCGCCTATAAGGTAACGCCACAGGCCGTTGCTTGACGTGATGGCGAGCGCATAGACGCGACCCGCCTGCACATCCCAAGCGGGATGGGCCGCGGGCACGGCGTCGTCGAGCGATGAAAGCTCAATAAACTCGTAGAAGACATCAACGTCCATAAGCAGCGCCATGGACGGGTCAGCGGGGTCGTCCTGAAGCGCGAAGAAGCCCTCGCTGGCATTGTATGTCTCCATATAGCGCATTCTCGAGGGGTCGATTATGGCGTTGTACTGTTCGCGGTAAGGCCCGAAGGCTATTCCGCCGTGGAAAAAAACTTCAAGTGACGGCCAAATCTGATGGATTTCGTGTGCGCCGTTCTTCTCGAGGATACGTTTGAGCACGGTGTAGAACCATGACGGCACGCCGGAGATGTTGGTGACGTTGCAGCCTGAGGTCGATTCCACGAGGCGGGTCAGCTTCTCTTCCCACCGTTCCATCAGCGCAATCTCTTTTGACGGCACCCTCACAAGATTGGCCACGGGATTGATGCAGTCGATTAGTGAGGCTGACAAATCGCCTGCAATCAGGCCTTTGCGCGGCTGAAGCTCATTGGCGAAAGAGCCTCCGAGGATGAAACTTTTGCCACTGAAAATGCGGCTGTCGGGATGGTTGGCAAGATAGCGAGCCACCACTTTGGAGCTGCCCTTATAGTGGCACTGCTGAAGCGAGCGTGATGGCAGCGGTATGTATTTGCTTTTACCATCTGACGTTCCCGACGACTGGGCGAAGCGGTTCACGCGTCCGGGAAGCAGCACGTTGCTCTCGCCTCCCACCATCCTCATTATCCACGAGTGCAAATCCTCGTAGGCCGAGACCGGCACGCGGCTGACGTAGTCGTCGTATGTCCTGATAGAGTCGTAGGAATGTTCGTGACCCCATGCTGTGTCACGTCCGTAGCTTATAAGGCTTTTGAAAATCCTCAGCTGCGACTGTTCGGCATCGGCAAGGCCACGGAGAGTGGCTTTATCGATATGGTTGAAATACAGCCGAGCTATTGGCGTCAGATTCATCGCCTGTATGATTGTAGGTTATCGGATGTACGGGTTCTTTTTTTGCGGCTGTGCCGGTTGTGCGGGGTCGGCTGCGGGAGCTGCGGGCTGCTGTGACAGACATTTGCCGCACGAACCGCAGAATTTGGCACCGGGAATAGTGGCGGTGCCGCAGGAGGGGCAGAAAGAGGGTGTCGGCTGAGCGTAAGGGTTGGAGGTCCCGTAGCGTGGCTGCACCGGCTGCGGTGACGGTTGCTGCACCTGAGGCTGTGTCTGAGGTTGCGTCATCGGCATCGGCTGCTGTGGCGCAGCGTATGGATTTGCCGGATGGGCGCCGAACGGAGAGGGTTGCGGTGCTCCGAAGGGTGATGGCTGCACGGGAGGGGGCGCAATCGGCGCGGCGACAGGCTGTGACGGCGGTGTCATGCCGCCCATGGGCGTCTGAGCCGGGGGCACCGCCTGGCCCTGCATCATGTAGTAGGGCGACCCGTAGGCCATCGGAGGTGTGGCCGGAGCGTCATTTATTTTGCAATTGCACTTCGGGCAGACAGTGAGTTTCACCGAGTTGAGCTTTCCGCAGTTCGGACAATTTTTAAAAGGCATGGCAAAATTATGTGTGAATAACGCAAAGGTAAAAATTTTCCGTGTCGTTTCCAAACAGATGAATTTTTTTGGATATAAAAAAGAAAGATAGCGAAAAAATCTGTAATTTTGCGCGTTAAATAGATTCCAACCTTATGAATATCTCTTATAACTGGCTTAAACAATACCTCGATTTCAAACTTACTCCCGAGGAACTTTCCGCGGCTCTGACCTCAATAGGGTTAGAGACGGGAGGCATCGAGGAGGTGGAAACCATACGCGGAGGTCTGCGCGGGGTGGTAATCGGCAAAGTGCTGACCTGCGTTGACCATCCTGATTCTGACCATCTCCACATAACAACAGTTGACCTCGGCGACGGACAGCCGACCCAGATAGTCTGCGGCGCGCCCAATGTAGCGGCCGGGCAGACGGTTGTGGTGGCCACAGTTGGAACGAAACTCTACGATGGCGACAAGGAATTTCAGATAAAGAAGTCAAAAATACGCGGCGTGGAGTCGTTCGGCATGATATGCGCCGAAGATGAGCTTGGCCTCGGCGCCTCCCACGACGGCATCATGGTGCTTCCTGAAGGCATTGCGGCAGGAACTCCGGCCGCCGAATATTTCAAGGTCGAAAGCGACTATGTGCTTGAAGTGGACCTCACCCCCAACCGCATAGACGCGGCCTCACACTACGGCGTTGCCCGCGACCTGGCGGCATGGTGCGCCTGCCACACAACAGACGCCCCGAAACTTCACCGGCCCGACGTGAGCGGCTTTCACACCGACAACCCGGCAGGAGGCATCGGCGTTGAGGTTGTTGACAAGGAGGGCTGCACGCGCTATTCAGGTGTAACCATCCGCGGCGTGAAGGTGGCTCCCAGTCCTGACTGGCTGAAGAATGCCCTCAGCACCATCGGACTGCGCCCCATCAATAACATTGTCGACATAACCAACTACGTGCTTCATGCAATGGGTCAGCCCCTGCACGCCTTCGACCTCGCCAAGGTGGAGGGCGGAAAAATCGTGGTTCGTACCTGCCCCGAAGGCACCCCGTTTACCACTCTCGACGGAGTGGAGCGCAAGCTCTCGGCACAAGACCTGATGATATGCGACGCTGAAAAGCCCATGTGTCTGGCCGGCGTGTTCGGCGGTCTTGATTCAGGCGTGACCGATTCCACTACTTCCGTATTTATTGAAAGCGCCTGCTTCAACCCCACGAGGGTGCGCAAGAGCGCCCGCCGTCACGGTCTGAACACCGACGCCTCTTTCCGCTATGAGCGCGGCTGCGACCCCAATGGCACAATCTACATACTGCATCTTACGGCTCTGCTGATTAAGGAGCTGGCCGGGGGCGAAATCTGCGGCCCCGAAGTCGATATATATCCGTCGCCTGTGTCACCTTATCCGGTTGAGCTGAGCTACAGCCAGTGCGACAACCTGATAGGCAAACATATCGAGCCTGAAACAATCGATTCTATTCTCCGCTCGCTGGAAATTGAAATAAAGAACCGCACGGCTGACGGCGTACTGAGCCTTGAGGTGCCAACCTACCGCGTTGACGTACAGCGCCCGTGCGACGTAATCGAGGATATGCTCCGCATCTACGGCTACAACAATGTGGAGCTGACAGGCGAGCTTCACGCATCGCTGTCGTTCAAAACCTACACCGACAGTGCCGACGACCTGCGCCGTCTCCTTTCGGAGCAGCTTACCGGTCAGGGCTTCAGCGAGATTCTTAATAATTCGCTTACTGCCGAAGCTTATTATGCTGACCTTCAGACATATCCCGCCGAAAAGTGTGTGCGCCTGCTCAACCCCCTGAGCAACGACCTTAACGTGATGCGCCAGACTCTGCTGTTTGGAGGTCTGGAATCAATTTCTCACAACATCAACCGCAAGGCCTCCGACCTGTTGATGTATGAGTTCGGCAACGTCTATTTCTTCAATCCGCAGGCACAGTCAACCGCCGAGGCTCCTCTCGCTCCCTACTCCGAAGATTCGCGGTTGGCCCTCTGGATGACAGGAAACCTTCACAAGGCCGCCTGGAACCGTCAGGCGCTCGCCTCATCATTCTACGACCTCAGAGCCGTGGCCGACCTGCTTCTGCGCCGTGCCGGCCTCAGCGAACGCGAGCTGAAATACACTATGCAGCCCGCCGACGACATCTGTTCGGCAAGCCTTGAGATTGCCACACGCTCGGGCAAACACATCGGAACCATCGGCATAGTCAGCCGCAAGCTCCTGAAAAACTTCGACATAAAGCAGGATGTGTATTTCTGCGAGATTCACTGGCACACGCTTGTCAAGCTGTCGCTGGCGCGCCACACCACCTATACGGCGCTCCCCAAGACACTGCCGGTTAAGCGCGACCTGGCGCTGCTCATTGATGCAGGCGTCAGCATGGAGCAGATAGAGTCTGTCGTGCGCGAGAGCGAGCGCAAGCTGCTCCGTCAAGTCAGCCTATTTGACGTTTACGAAGGCAAGAACCTCCCGGAAGGCAAAAAATCGTATGCCATCTCAATTACCCTTCAGGACGATGAAAAAACCCTTCAGGACAAGCAGATTGAAGCGGTGATGAACAAAATTGTGACCAATCTGCGCAAACGCTTGCAGGCAGAACTCCGATAAAGACAATATAAAAACAATTAAAATAAAACTTTATAAAAACTACTCCAATGGGAAGAGCATTTGAATACCGCAAAGCAAGAAAACTCAAACGCTGGGGCAATATGTCGCGTACATTTACCCGCATAGGCAAGGAAATCACCATAGCAGTGAAAGCCGGAGGCCCCGACCCCACGACCAATCCGCGTCTGCGTGTGCTGATGCAGAATGCCAAAGCAGCGAATATGCCCAAGGACACCGTAGAGCGCGCCATAAAGAAAGCCACCGACAAGGACTCAGGCGATTATAAGGAAATCACATACGAAGGATACGGACCTTTCGGCATCGCCATCTTCGTTGAAGCCGCCACCGACAACAATACCCGTACCGTGGCCAACGTGCGCTCATACTTCACCAAGCACGGAGGCAACCTCGGCACTCAGGGCTCGCTGACTTTCCTTTTCGATCACAAGAGCGTGTTCAAAATCAAGCAGAAAGAGGGCATATCTCTGGAAGACCTCGAGCTTGAACTCATTGACTACGGAGTCGACGAGATAGTGGCCGATGAGGACGAAATCATGCTCTATGGCGAGTTTGAGGAGTTTGCAAACATTCAGAAATATCTTGAAAGCAACGGATTTGAGATTGTGAGCGCCGAGTTCGAGCGCATACCCCACGAGCTTAAGGAAGTGACTCCCGAACAGCGCGCCACCCTCGACAAACTCCTCGAGAAGCTTGAGGATGACGAGGACGTGCAGAACGTCTTCCACAATATGAAGGAAGACGACGCAGAGGGTGAAGAATAATCCGAGAGTAAAGACAACGTCAGCCATGTTTTCCGGAATAGTAGAAGCAGCAGGCACGGTGCAGTCGGTAGAGCGTAGCGGCGGCAACGTCAATTTGCGCATAGCGTGCCCGTTTACCGACGAACTCCGCATCGACCAGTCGGTGGCCCACAACGGCGTATGCCTTACGGTGGTGGCCATCCATCCCGACTCCACCTATACCGTAACAGCCATACGCGAGACGCTTGACCGCTCCAACCTCGGCGACCTCAGCGAGGGGTCGAGGGTGAATCTGGAGCGCTCGATGCAGATGAACGGTCGTCTCGACGGCCACATCGTGCAGGGCCATGTCGACACCACGGCGGTATGCACCGAAATAACCGACGCCGACGGCAGCCGGTATTTCAAATTCGAGTATGAGGTGAGTCCCGAGCTCGTGGCCAAAGGATATATGACTGTCGAAAAAGGCTCGGTGACGGTGAACGGTGTGTCACTTACCGTGTGTGATTCGAGTCGCAACTCGTTCCGCGTGGCCATCATACCCTATACTTTCGAGCATACCAACTTCGGCGACATTCGGCCCGGTCAGCGAGTCAACATTGAGTTTGACATAATCGGCAAATATCTGGCTCGCCTCGCTCAGCTTACGACAGAATAATCAGTAAATACTTACATTGATATGAAACAGACAATTGAAGTCAACATCAAAGACGTGCTCCAGACAGTGAGCGCGGAAACAATAAAAGGCCTTGACGCAACGGCAGCCGAAGCCCTCAGCAAAGTGGCAACCGGCAGCGGCGCAGGAAATGATTTCCTCGGTTGGGTGAAACTTCCCTCCGAAACTTCAGAAGCTCTTCTTGACGACATCATAGCCACAGCAGAATCGCTCCGCAAAGAATGTGACTATGTGGTGGCAGTCGGCATCGGCGGTAGCTATCTCGGCGCAAAAGCCGTGATTGAGGCTCTGAGCGACGCTTTCGCAGCCTACAAACCCGTGGAAAGCGGTTCGCCCAAAGTGCTCTTCGCCGGGCAGAACATCGGCGAGGATTACCTTTACGAACTTCAGAACTTCCTCAAAGACAAGAGCTTCGGTATCATAGTTATTTCAAAATCAGGCACGACAACCGAACCGGCCATTGCATTCCGTCTGCTTAAGGAACAGCTTGAGAAAGCTGTCGGCAAGGCAGAAGCAGCTCGCCGCATAGTAGCCATAACCGACGCCAAGAGAGGCGCACTTCGCCAGCTTGCCACCGAAGAGGGCTATAAGACATTCGTTATCGCTGACAACGTAGGCGGCCGTTTCTCAGTGCTCACTCCTGTGGGCCTGCTCCCCATAGCCGTGGCCGGATTCGACATCAAGGCACTCGTGGCCGGCGCAATTGAGATGCAGAACGCCACTGTCGAGGCTAACGAGAGCAATCCTGCGTTCCTCTATGCCGAGACACGCAACGCGCTCTACCGTGCAGGCAAGAATATCGAGATTTTGGTGAACTACAACCCCAAGCTCCACTACTTCGGCGAATGGTGGAAACAGCTTTACGGCGAGTCGGAAGGCAAGGACCACAAAGGCATTTTCCCCGCTGCTGTTGACAATTCAACCGACCTCCACTCAATGGGCCAGTGGATTCAGGACGGCGAGCGCACCATCTTTGAGACAGTGCTCTCGGTGCAGTCCTCAGACCACACTCTTGAGATTCCTCACGATGACGCCAACCTCGACGGACTCAATTACATCGCAGGCAAGCGCATCGACCAGGTTAACAAAATGGCTGAACTCGGAACGCGCATAGCCCATGTAGACGGCGGTGTGCCCAATTTGCTCATCACCATACCCGCCCTTGAAGAGCGCTATCTCGGCCAGCTCATCTACTTCTTTGAGAAAGCGTGCGGCATTTCAGGATATATCCTTGACGTCAACCCGTTCAATCAGCCCGGTGTTGAGGATTACAAGCGCAATATGTTCGCACTTCTTGAAAAACCCGGCTACGAGAAAGAAACAGAAGCCATTAAGGCACGTCTCTGAACATAAGTAACAGACAAATATGAGCCGGCACACCGCATTTTGCGCGCCGGCTCATTTTATTTAGAACCGACTCAAATATGTCTATCATACATCTGAACGATGCCTCCGACCCACGATTGGCACCATATACGCGCCTGACAGAAGCACAGCTCAGAAACTGCCTGCACCCTTCGGAGGCCTTGTTTATAGCCGAGAGTCCGAAGGTTATCAATGTGGCTCTTGACGCAGGTATGGAGCCTGTGAGCATCCTCTGCGAGGAACGCCACATAGAGGGCGATGCTGCCGGAATTATATCACGCTGCCCTGAGGTTGATGTCTTTACCGGCAGCCGTGAGCTGCTTGGCTCCATGACGGGCTACACGCTTACCCGCGGGGTGCTCTGCGCAATGCGACGGCCGCAACCTGCCGATGCCGTGGAACTTCTGAAAGGTGCCGCGAGGATTGTCGTGATTGACGGAGTGACCGACACAACCAACATAGGCGCCATATTTCGTTCGGCTGCCGCTCTCGGCATTGACGCCGTGCTGCTTGACCCCACGGCCTGCGACCCTCTGAATCGCCGTAGCGTGCGCGTCTCCATGGGCTCGGTGTTCCTTGTGCCGTGGGCCACTCTGCCGGTCGACTATCTTCCGCTGCTTTCCGCCTCAGGATTCCGTACGGCTGCTATGGCGCTGACCGACAACTCTATAACCCTTGACGACCCGGTGCTTAAGGCGGAGCCGCGTCTTGCGTTGATTATGGGCACCGAGGGTGACGGGCTGCCTCGCAGAGTGATAGATGGAGCTGATTATGTGGTGCGCATTCCCATGAGTCATAACGTTGACTCGCTCAACGTTGCGGCTGCATCGGCAGTGGCATTCTGGGAGCTGCGGAATAGCAAGTAGGAGCAAAATGGTAATGGATTAAGATAGATTTTTAACACTTTGCCGTATAAATTTGTAATACTGAAGCATTTTGACTATATTTGCAGAAATTGTTAAAACAACCGCCTAAATGAGTGTTATTATACCAGACAAATACAAGCTCAAGCTGCTGCCTGAGACAACAGAAATAGCAATCAAGGACATCAAAATGTTCTTTCAGGAAAAACTTGCTGAGGCTCTCAATTTGCGCCGTGTCACCGCCCCGCTGTTCGTGCTTTCCGGCACCGGTCTGAACGACGACCTGAACGGTGTGGAGCATCCTGTAGGTTTTGATATCGCCGATATGGGAGGAGTGCACGCCGAAGTGGTTCACTCACTTGCCAAATGGAAGCGCACCAAACTCGCAGACTACGGCATAGCGCCCGGTTTCGGCCTGTATACCGACATGAACGCCATACGCGCCGATGAGGAGCTTGATAACATCCATTCGCTGTATGTCGACCAGTGGGACTGGGAAAAGACCATCGAAGAGGACGACCGCAATCTTGACTATCTTAAGGCAACGGTAAAGAAAATCTACGAAGCCATCAGACAGACCGAGCAGATGATTTATCACCGTTTCCCGCACATCACGCCCTACCTTCCTGAGGAAATCACATTTATCCATGCTGACACCCTTGCAAAACAGTGGCCTGAAAAGACGTCGAAAGAGCGTGAGGCAGAGGTAGCGAAAAAATATGGCGCAGTCTTCATCATCGGCATCGGAGGCGACCTCTGTGACGGCAAACCTCACGACGGCCGCGCTCCCGACTATGATGACTGGTCGACACCGAACGGCGAAGGCTCAAACGGACTCAACGGCGACATAGTGGTCTGGAACCCTGTGCTCGGCATTCCGTTTGAACTATCCTCAATGGGCATACGCGTCAGCCCCGAGTCGATGAAGCGTCAACTGGAGCTGAGAGGATGTGCCGAGCGTGCAGCATTGCCCTTCCACAAAGCACTCCTCGACGGACAACTCCCTTATTCCATCGGTGGTGGCATCGGCCAGAGCAGACTTTGTATGTTTATACTGCAGAAAGCCCATATAGGCGAGGTGCAGGCGTCAATATGGCCCGAAAAACAGGTCAAAGAACTTGAAGCCGCCGGCATTAAGTTGATATAAAGACGGTTCGATATATTAAGCATTAAATTTTTTGAACTGCCGGAAGGACGAAATGCCTTTCCGGCAGTATTCATTTCACACTCACTTAGTCAGTACTGAGGGGGTCGGACAGCACTTTTGGGGTGGGGTTAATTATTGTTAAATGCATATTTGTATGACTAAAAATGTATACTTTTGTAAAGTAGAGTGTGAACTCTATATTTAACGCATATTTTAAGCACGAATAATTGCACAGAAACGAAAGGATGGCGCTCGTCGTGAGACGGGCTCCATTTTTTTTACGGCTATGACTAATGTTAAATAGGGCAGTCTCCATTTTCTGCGGAAACCTTTTTTAACATTTATTGGCGGATGAGAGCCTGATGCGGTGAAACTTTTTGCCGTCAGGTTCGTTCTATTAATAGAAACAGTAATGAAGTCGGGATAATAAATCCCCGTTCCGTCGGAGCTCAGGCGGATGAAAGCAGCGTTGGAAGCGACGCAGGACTGATTGTAAAAAGCAACGCTTCCGGGTGTATGACCCGGAAGCGTTTATTATGTTTGGCGGATTTTTTAGCGACGACGAACACCGGGAGGAGGACCGCCGGGACCGCGACGCTCATAGCGTGACTTGGGCTGGTTTCCGGCGCCGAAGGTGTTGAATTTGTAAGTGAATGTAATCATGAAGTAGCGGGTAAGCGCATTATACTGCGTGTCGTCAATATATGAGGCGGTGACAGTGCGGTTGATGTCTTTTTTCTGCTGGAGCAGGTCGTAGGCCTTGAGCATGATTGTGGCTGCTTTGCCGGGCAGGAACTGGTAGGAGATTGAGGCGTTCCACATCCATGAATCGGCGTCGAAGCCGGATGCATAGCCGCGGTTGGCGGAGTAGGTGAGGTCGGTGGCGAGCACGAAGCCGTAGGGGGCGTAATAGGTGCCGTTGAATGTTCCGCCAAAGCGGTGGATGGTGGTTGACTCAACCGAGCTTGCCGAGTTTGAGGTGTGCTGGAAGTAGTAGCTGGGGCGAAGCTCAAGCTCCAGATTGTCAGGTCGGTAAGCGAATGAGAACGACTCGGCTATGCCTATTGAAGTGCTCTTGTTGCGCTCGCCGTTATTGTAGCCCACGTTGCGCTGCAGATTGCTGAATAAGTTGTTCATGAAGCTCCAGCCGTGTGAGCCCAATGGGCGCGAGAACATATTCATGAGCCGCGCGTTCCAAACGCCGTTGACGTTCTCGTAGGTAGTGGTACGACCGCCGGTTGTCATGTCGTAGATGGTTTTGGAGATTATGCTGTTGCGCTCGAAGGTGGCATCGAACATGGTCATTACCGACTGCTGGTGCTGAGCGTCGAAGTGCTGCTGACGTAGGCGTATGTTGTGGCGGAAAGCGGGGACAAGTTCCGGGTTGCCGACTACGATGTTGAGCGGATTGGAATAGTCGGCCACAGGCTGCAGCTGCGTCATGGTTGGCTGCGAGGCACGACCATGGTAGTCAACCGACACCGATGAACTCTGTGAGAATTTGTAACGGAACCGCAAGAAGGGCGCCACATTCCAGACCGTGCGTGAAGGGATGTTTTTAGCGGAGTTGATGAGGTTGTCGCTCTTTGATATGATGGGCACCACCGACACTCCGGCATCGAGATTGTAGAGGCGGTTCACCTTTTTGTAGCCCAGTCGGATGTCCTGCTGGAAGTTGGTGTTGCGAAAGCGGTTGGAGAGGGTGTCGTTGAGGATGGCGCTCGAATAGTCGACTGTGCCGGCGGGCACGCGGAAGGTCTCATTGTTGAGTACGAAGTCCCAGAAGGAGTCGCCAAGGGTCACGGGGCGGTCGTAGACGAGCTTGTCGGCATTGTTCCAGCGGTAGTTGATGCCGTAGCCGAAGGTGAGGAAGTTGCCGTTCTTGACGTTGCCGATGGGTTCGGTCCATGTGAGGCGTGTGCTGAGTGAGTTCGTCCAGGTGTGGTTGTCGGTGTACTGGTCGTAGACGTCGACTGAGTCGTTGAGCTGTTGGAAGAGGTTGTAGACGTAAGAGTCGTCGTCTTCACGCACATTGCTCATGCGGTAGTTGGCAAACACGGAGAACGAGCGCCCGCGCCGGGAGCTGAAGTTATGGTTGTAGATTAATCGCGCTCCGGCTTCATAGGAAGTGCCGTCGGAGAAATTGCGGTTAAGCGACATATTCTTGCCCACGGCCACAGAGAAGGCTTCGCTGCGGGAGTCATTGCCATTGTAGGTGAAGAAGGGGCGCACGTCGAGGGTATTGAATGAGTCGGGCTTCCACTCGATGCGGAATTCGGCGTCGAAGTTGTGGCCTTTGTCGCGGGAATCGGTCAGCGAGTGCTGATCGTAGTTGTCAGTCTGGAGCAGATACTGGCGGTTCTGTCGTTGCACTGAGTGCTTGTCGGAGTGTGAGTACATCACGTTGCCTCCGATGCGCAGAATCTCTTCGTTGCCGACGTTGAAGTTCACGCCGATGCTCTGTGATTCGGTGATGCCTTGGTCGCCTCCGAAACGGCGGAAACGTGAGCCGTTGCCGTCGGTGAATCCGAGGTCATTGGTGTTGTTGGCGTTGCCGATGAAAGTAAGCTGGTTGCCTTTCCAGAAGCGGCTGATGTTGAATGTGGCCTGATAGCGGTCGTCTGTACCGTAGCCTGCCTCGGCTGCGCCGAACCATCCGTTGGTCATATCCTGACGCACGGAGAGGTTGATTACGGTTTCCTCTTCACCGTCATCGACTCCGGTCATTCGGGCGAGGTCGCTCTTGCGGTCGATTACCTGAAGACGCTCTACCATGCTGACGGGCAGATTTTTGGATGCCACTTTGGGGTCGTCGGAAAAGAATTCCTTGCCGTCGACAAGTATTTTGGTGACCTCGCGGCCGTTGGCCGTGATTTTGCCATCGGAGTCCACCTCTACGCCGGGAAGGCGTTTCAGAAGGTCTTCCACCACCGAGTTTGGCTGGGTCTTGTAGGAATCGGCGTTATATTCGATGGTGTCCTGTTTCACCTTTATGGCTGCACGCCGGCCGATAACAGTGGCTTCGGAAAGCATATGCGACGCTTCGGTGAGCACAATCGGGTCGAGCTTGAGGTTGGATTTCCCGACGCTGATGTCGGTATAGCCCGGAGAGTATCCCACGTAGGTAGTCTCGATTATATAGTCGCCGGAGCTGATGCCGGAGAGGGTGAATTTGCCGTCGATGTCGGCGGCCACACCTTTAATATAGGTCGAGTCGCTGCCGGCGAGGAGTCTTACAGAGGCTTCAATCAGAGGGTCATGGTTTTCGTCGACAACGGTGCCGCTGACAGAATATGCCGCGGCCGCGACGGGAATCATAAAAGAGAGAAGGAGCAGATGGATGGACTTTCGTGATGACATCGGTTTTTAATGTGTATACGTGATAAGATGAGTGTTGTTAGACATAAAAACTATTGAAACACAATGAAAAGACCATTTGGAGGCTTAAAAGTTTAATGAATCTTCCGACAAAAAATGTTAAAAAGCCCGAACGATGTTTAAGCCTGCAAATGAAATTGCCGAAGTCAGGGCGGCAGATATATAAATTTTGTTTAATTTTGTGGGGTAAACGGACGTTAACTTATTCCTCATGTCGGAACTTACGAACAAGACGCCGGGCACGGTGCTGGCCTCAATAGTGGAGGTCCTGACTTCAGACGAATGTCTGAACTGCGTATGCCCGCCCGACTATCAGCAGTCGCCCATACCGTCTCAGCATAATGTCGAGGCCATAATCGGGCTGTGCCGCGCTGTCATATTCCCCGGATTTTACGGTGAATGGACTTTGAATTCTGATAATTTGGCCTATTCCGTAGGTCTGAATGTGGAGCGCCTGAACCGACTTTTGGAAACCGAGATTGCGGCAGCCATACTGATGGCCGAAGGCCGTGAGTGTGTCGAAGCGGCTGCCGTGCGCTTGCGTGCCGCCGATATTGCATTGAAGTTCATCGAGTCGCTGCCGAAACTTCGGGAGGCGCTTAACGAGGACGTCGAGGCCACCTACAATGGTGACCCGGCCGCATTGTCGCAGGGAGAGGTGATACTTTGCTATCCCGGCATCCGCGCGATAGTCAACCACCGTGTGGCCCACCGACTGCATGAGCTTGGCGTGCCGGTGCTTCCGCGAATGATTGCCGAACGGGCGCACCGCGAGACGGGCATCGACATTCATCCCGCCGCCACCATCGGCCGCGCGTTCATGATTGACCACGGCACGGGAGTTGTGATAGGCGAGACAGCCATCATCGGCGACCGCGTGAAGATTTATCAGGGTGTCACTCTTGGCGCGCGCTCTTTCCCGACCGACGAGAACAACAATGCCGTCAAGGGGCTACCGCGTCACCCCATCATCGGCGACGACGTTGTGATTTACGCCAACTCCACCATTCTCGGGCGCATCACCATAGGAAGCAACTCCACCGTCGGAGGCAACCTCTGGGTGACCCGCGACCTACCGCCTTACAGTATAGCGCTGCAGGCTAATCTTGAAAACAGTATACGAACTAAGATACAACAATCATAATCTCCAATAATTCAACTGATGAGAGAGAAATTTGAAATGGTTGCCAAAACCTTTCAGGGACTTGAGGATGTCCTTGCAGAGGAATTGCGCGGAATCGGAGCCGAAAACATCGAGCTCGGTCGCCGCATGGTTTCGTTTGAGGGTACTCTAGAAACACTTTATAAGGCAAACCTATGCTGCCGCACGGCGCTCAGAATTCTAAAGCCTATTTACAAATTCATAGCCGACGACCCCGATTCGCTCTATGAAATGGTTAAAGAATACGACTGGAGCCAGGTGCTTTCCATAGACAAGACTTTCGCTATTGACACAACGGCTTACAGCGATGAGTTCAACCACTCGCAGTATGTGACTTACAGGGTCAAAGACGCCATCGTCGACTGGTTCCGCGACCGCTTCGGCGAAGATAAGCGTCCCGGCGTACGCCTGAAGGATGCCGATGTGCTGATAAACGTGCACATAGCCGGCGAGAGGGTGACACTGTCGCTCGATTCGTCGGGCGAATCGCTCCACAAGCGTGGCTACAGGGTGGCGCAGACCGAGGCGCCCATCAACGAGGTGCTCGCGGCCGGCATCATACTGCGTTCCGGATGGCGCGGCGACTGCCCGCTGGTCGACCCCATGTGTGGCTCCGGCACGTTCCTCATTGAGGCCGCCCTTATTGCCGCCAACATCAATCCCGGCATCTTCCGCAAGCATTTCGCGTTTGAAAACTGGCGCGATTTCGACATCGACCTCTTCGACTCCATTTATAACGATGACTCGGAGGAACGAAGCGACCTGCCGTTCAAAATTTACGGCGCCGACATATCGCCCAAAGCTGTCGAAATAGCCCGTCAGAACATAAAGAGCGCCGGCGTTAGCCGCTACATAAATCTTGAGGTAAAACCGCTGTCGCAGTGGAAAGAGGCTCCTGCCGACGGCATCCTCGTGACGAATCCGCCCTACGGCGAGCGCATTTTGGCCGACGATATGGATGGCCTTTATGAACTCATCGGCAACAAGCTGAAGCACGTGTTCACCGGCTACCACGCCTGGATTATAGGCTATCGTCAGGAATATTTCGACAAGATAAGGTTGTCGCCGTCAGTAAAAATTCAGATGCTCAACGGCTCGCTTGAGTGTGAGCTGCGCGAATACATAATTTTCGAGGGCGACTACAAGAGCTTCCGTGCTTCGGGTGCGCACATACGCCATCAGGAAGATGACGACCGCCGCGACCATCGCGAGAAGCGCCGTCTGAGCGATGACGAATGGCGCCGTGATGCCCGCAAAAAGGGCTTCGGGGGCAAAGAGAAGCGCTCTGACCGTCCCGAGCGTTTTGACCGTCGCGACCGTTACGCCGATCGCGATGACCGCCGACCGCGCAATCTGCTTGAAGAACGTTATCGCCCGAAGGAGGGCCGCTTCAGCCGCGGACACTATTCCTCGAAGCCGTATCGCGAGCCCGAACGTGAGGAATCGGAAAATCCGCTCGCACTGCGCCGCAACGAGAACGCCCTTAAGTCGATAGTCAACAGGCAGCCGTCGCTCAGACGCGACGATGAGCCCAAGACAGTGATGCGTTCGCGTAAAGGATGGAAAAAGCCCGATGCAGGGGAATGATTATCAGTATTAAATAGAAATACGTAAAAAATGAATATACTTCTTTTAGGTTCAGGAGGCCGTGAGTCGGCTCTGGCATGGAAAATATCGCAGAGTCCGCTCACCGATGCCCTTTATATAGCTCCCGGCAACGGAGGTACAGGCCTGTATGGCACCAACGTTGCCATCTCACCCCTCGATTTTGACGCTATAGAGCGTTTTGTCGCTGAAAATGCCATTGACATGATAGTGGTCGGCAATGAAGACCCTCTCGTGGCCGGCATTTACGACCGTTTCGCTTCCAAAGGGGTGCTTGTGGTTGGCCCGTCGGCTGCCGGCGCCGCGCTTGAGGGAAGCAAGGACTTCGCCAAAGCCTTCATGATGCGCCACAACATTCCCACGGCGCGCTACCGCTCGTTTACAGCTGCGACCATTGAGGACGGCTACCGCTTCCTTGAACAGCTCAAAGCTCCTTACGTGCTTAAGGCCGACGGCTTGGCTGCAGGCAAGGGGGTGCTCATCATCGACTCTCTTGACGAGGCCAAATCCTCGCTCCGTGAAATGCTTGGCGGAATGTTTGGAAAATCGTCGGCAACCGTAGTTATCGAGGAATTCCTGAGTGGCGTAGAGTGCTCGGTGTTCGTGCTGACCGACGGCAATGGCGGCTACCGTATTCTTCCCGTGGCAAAGGACTACAAGCGCATCGGCGAGGGCGACACCGGACTGAACACCGGCGGCATGGGCGCAGTCAGCCCCGTGGTGTTCGCCGACAGCGAGTTTATGGAGAAAGTGGAGAAGCGCATTATTCGTCCTACTGTCGAGGGTCTGCGCAAGGAGAATATAACCTATCGCGGATTTATATTCCTGGGACTCATCAATGTAGGTGGCGAGCCTATGGTGATAGAGTACAATGTCAGGATGGGCGACCCCGAAACCGAGGCCGTGATGCTACGCATAGATTCCGACCTCGTGCCTCTGCTTAAGGCTGCCGCCGAAGGCAATCTCGGCGACCTCCCGCTTGAGATTTCAAAGGATGCGGCCGTAACGGTCATGCTCGTGAGCGGCGGTTATCCCGGCAGCTATCCCAAAGGACTGAAAATAAGCGGCAACCTCAATCCCGCAAGGAGCATACTTTTCCATGCCGGCACAAAGAAGACTGATGACGGCGAACTGCTGACCAACGGAGGTCGCGTGATTTCGGTAAGCTCGAAGGCACCCACGGTGGCCGAAGCCCTTAGACTCAGCTTTGAAACGGCTGCCGAAATCAGCTTCGAAGGAATGTATTTCAGGCACGACATAGGTCGTGACCTTCTGCGATTGGCCGGGGAACTGTCAGAATAACGGCAATGAATCCGAGAGTCATATCGGAGTACTTCCACAAGCGTGGCGCGCTGCTTATAGCGGGCGTGCTGCTTGTTGTCACCACCATAATAGCCTGGAACCGCGGAGCTGTGAGCGACATTCCCGATAATCGGGGGCTCGCTCTGCCTTCGGCCAATCTCTGGCTTGAGAGGGGTGAGGTGTCGATGTGGCTCAATCTGGCGCTCACCGTTGCGGCTGCTGTGGCGATAGCCATGCTTAACAGAAGCTACAATGTGATGCGCTCGATGACGCTACTCTGGAGTACGGCGTTACTGCTGTTCCAGATTTCAACGCCCATGTTCACGGGGCAGTTTTACGGCGGCACGTTGATGTGTCTCGTCATGCTTGCAGTGATAGCGCTGATGTATAGTATGTATATGTCGAACAAGCCGCAGCGCAGGGTGCTCCTGATTTTTGCCATACTCTCCACTGCCGCCATGTGTCAGTATGCGTTCATGTTTCTGATACCGGTGGCTTTGGTCGGAATCATTCAGATGCGTGTGTTCAGTCTCCGCACTTTCCTGGCGGCCGGAATCGGCATAGTGACCCCGCCGTGGATTCTGTTCGGAACCGGACTGGTATCGCTCGACGCCGTCCATTGGCCGCGCTTCGTCAGCCTATTTTCGGTGCTCGACCGTCCCGAACTCATTCAGACGTTCTGCTCAGTGGCGCTGACCATTGTGTGCGGCATACTCTTCCTGAGCGCCAACATCATGAAGATGCTGAGCTACAATGCGCGGTTCCGTGCCTACAACGGATTCCTTTCGGTGCTGATGATAGCGGCGATGTTGCTGACGGTGGCCGATTGGGAGAATTTTGCCGTCTATGTGCCGTTGCTCAACATGACTGTCGCATTCCAGATAGCTATGTTCTTCTCTAACAACCGCAAGCGTCACAGCTATATCTCGCTGATGATTATAACGATATCAATAATAAGTCTTTACATTTGGGCGATGCTGATATGAAACCTGTAGTAGTGGTTGAATCGAACATACCCGAGGTGCCTGACGCACTGAGCGATGATTTTGATGTAAGGCGTATTGCTCCCGAGGCGATAACTCCCGGAACGGTGAGAGACGCCGACGCTCTGATTGTGCGCACACGCACCCGTTGTGACGGGGCGCTGCTTGCCGGCTCTCGCGTGAGGCTGGTGGGCACGGCCACAATCGGCACCGACCACATCGATGCCGAATGGTGCGCTCGCAATGGCATACGCACGGTTTCGGCTCCCGGATGCAACGCGCCGGCCGTGGCTCAGTATGTGCTTTCGGCCATACTGCGGTTGCATCCTGATGACTACCGCAGCCGCAGGCTCGCTGTGGTTGGCGTGGGCCATGTCGGAACTCTCGTCGAGCGACTTGCTCGCGCACTCGGCATGGACACTATGGCCGTCGACCCGCCTCGCGCTGAAGCAGAGCCTGAAAAGGAGTGGCACACAATAGAAGAGGCCGCGCAGGAAGCCGATATTATTACATTCCATACGCCTCTGACGCGCCGGGGCGACCACCCCACATTTCATCTGGCCGATGAGAATTTCTTCGGCTCACTGAGGCGCCCGGTGACCTTCATAAACTCCGCTCGCGGTCCGGTGACCGACACGGCTGCACTCCTGAAAGCAATAGGCAACGGCAGGGTGGCTCACGCAGTCATTGACTGCTGGGAGGGGGAACCCGACATCTCGCCCGAACTGCTTGAACTGGCTGATGTGGCCACTCCGCATATAGCCGGATATTCGCTTCAGGGAAAGATAAGGGCCACCAATGCCATGCTCAGGGCGCTGAGCGGGGAATTCGGAACACCACTCCGTCAGGTGCCCCTTCCTGTGGCACGTCAGGCTGATGCCGGAAGCGACGCTCCTGACGTGCTTGCCGAAGCACTGCGCGGGGCCTATAATCCGGGCGGCGATGACACACGCGCACTGAAGGAGCATCCGGAGCGTTTCGAGCAGTTGCGCAACAGCTACAATCTGCGTTTCGAACCTGTGATTTTCAACGACTAAGAGAACAATTGCAGCGGTAGACACATTATAATATAAAATATTGTTACACAATATATGATAGAAAGAATAATTATAATTGACAGTGTTGACCCCGTAAGCTTTTATGGAGTGAACAACTCCAATATGCAGCTTATCAAGAATCTTTTTCCGAAGCTCAGGCTCGCGGCAAGAGGCTCGGTTATTAAAGTGATAGGCGACGACCACGAGACAGCTGAGTTTGAGAAAAAAATCAAGGAGTTGGAGGCTTACTGCGCGAAATACAACAAACTGTCTGAAGATGTTATTCTTGACATTGTGAAGGGGCGTGAGCCGCAGGAACTCAAAAAAGACGGAGTGATAATTTATGGCATCAACGGCAAGCCCATCTCGGCGCGTACTCCCAATCAGCAGAAACTTGTCGACGCATTCGTCCACAACGACCTGACGTTTGCCCTCGGTCCCGCCGGAACAGGAAAAACCTACGTGGCCATAGCGCTCGCCGTCAGAGCCCTTAAGAACCGTGAGGTCAGAAAGATAATACTGTCGCGCCCGGCTGTTGAGGCCGGTGAGAAGCTCGGCTTCTTGCCCGGCGACATGAAGGATAAGATTGACCCCTATTTGCAGCCGCTCTATGACGCGCTTGAGGATATGGTGCCCGCCGTGAAGCTTAAGGAATACATGGAGAGCAAGACCATACAAATAGCGCCGCTGGCGTTTATGCGAGGGCGAACGCTGAGCGATGCCGTTATCGTGCTCGACGAGGCTCAGAACACAACGACCCATCAGATAAAAATGTTCCTGACCCGTATGGGCATGAACGCCAAGATGATAATAACTGGCGACACATCGCAGATTGACCTCCCGCGCTCAACCACCTCCGGACTCGTGCAGGCACTCAGGGTGCTACGTAATATCGAGGGAATAGGCAAGGTTGAGTTCGGCAAGAAAGATATTGTCAGACACCACCTCGTGCAGCGCATAGTCGAAGCATACGATGCCTTTGACGCCGAGGAGAAAGCGGCTCACCGCGCGCAGCAGGGCGATGCTGAGGTACAGAACGGATAATTCAGAATCAAACATTATAATCAGACAGACATTTTTGAAATGGAACAGACACTTTTAACCACAGGTTTCAACTTTCCCGGCCAGACGGCCGTGTATCATGGTAAAGTGCGTGACGTCTACACCATCAGCGACAATCTGCTTGCCATGGTGGCCACCGACCGCATATCGGCCTTTGATGTCGTGCTTCCCAAAGGTATACCTTACAAAGGTCAGGTGCTCAATCAGATAGCCGACTATTTCTTGAACGCCACCTCAGGCATTGTGCCCAACTGGAAACTTGCCGCTCCCGACCCCATGGTGACCGTGGGCTACAAGTGCGAGGGATTCCGCGTGGAAATGATTATAAGAGGCTATCTGACAGGCTCGGCATGGCGCGAATATGCGGCAGGATGCCGTGAGCTTTGCGGCGTGAAACTTCCCGACGGAATGCGTGAGAATCAGGCTTTCCCCGAACCCATTATAACTCCTACCACGAAAGCCGATGCCGGCCACGACGAAAACATCTCGCGCGAGGAAATCATAGCGCAGGGCATTGTGTCGAAGGAGGATTACGAGGTAATGGAGAAATACACCCGCGCCCTTTTCGACTTAGGCACAAAGATGGCCGCCGACAAAGGCCTGATTCTCGTTGATACGAAATACGAGTTTGGCAAACGCAACGGCGAGGTGATACTCATCGACGAAATCCACACGCCTGACTCGTCGCGCTATTTTTATGCCGACACCTATAAGGAATTGTTCGACAAGGGTCTGCCCCAGCGTCAGCTCTCGAAAGAATTTGTGCGCCAGTGGCTTATTGAAAACGGATTTATGGGCAAGGAAGGCCAGAAAGTGCCGGAGATGACCGATGAGTTCATCAACAGCGTGACCGACCGCTACATAGAACTTTACGAGCACATCACAGGCAAGAAATTTGTTAAGGCTCCGGTGGCAAACCTTGAGCAGCGCATAGCCGAAAACACTCTTAACTGTCTGCAGCAGTTGAAGGCATGAAGGTAGAGGAAATCAATCCTTATCTTTACGACGGTCAGAGCAAGACCGAGCAGGTGCGAGAGATGTTCGACAACATCGCGCCGGCTTACGACTTCATGAACCGCGCCATGAGCTTCGGGCTTCACCGCCTGTGGCTCAGGCGTGCCGTGAAGGCGCTCGGAGACGGGGCACCGCTCGATGTGCTTGACGTGGCTACCGGCACTGCCGATGTAGCCATATCCATAGCACGCAAATATCCGCAGACTCAGCTGACGGGCATTGACCTTTCGGAAGGAATGCTTGAGCGAGGAAGGCAGAAAGTTGACGAAGCCCGCCTCGGCGACCGCATCAGGCTCAGGCAGGCCGACTGCCTGCATCTGCCCTTTGCCGACGGAAGCTTCGATGCGGTTAGTGTGGCTTACGGCGTACGCAATTTCGAGCGGCTTGCCGACGGCTACCGCGAAATGCTGCGTGTGCTCCGTCCGGGAGGCACCCTGACGGTTATTGAGCTTTCAACGCCCACATCCAAGCTCGTCAGGCCATTCTACAATTTTTATACGCGGCATATAATACCTCTGATGGGGAGGCTCGTGAGCAAGGATGTCAGGGCCTATTCCTATCTGCCGGAGTCGATAGCGGCCGTGCCGCAGCGTGACGGCATGACATCGCTGATGGCCGACTGCGGTTTTGTCGATGCGGCTTACCGGAAACTGACGTTTGGCGTCTGCACGCTCTATACGGCCCGAAAGCCATTGTAAAATCATATATTACAGAATTTAACTACAGATTATTTGAACGATGAGAAACTTTACTTCAGTAGCTGACATAGGCAATCTTGAAGACGCAGTTCGCGAAGCCCTGGAGGTTAAGGCCAACCGCTTTGCCTTTCAACACCTGGGAAAAAACCGCACGCTTCTAATGATATTTTTCAATTCATCGCTGCGCACACGCCTTTCTACGCAGAAGGCCGCGATGAACCTCGGCATGAACACTATAGTGCTCGATGTCAATCAGGGTGCTTGGAAGCTCGAGACTGAACGCGGCGTGATAATGGACGGCGACAAGCCCGAACATCTGCTTGAGGCAATCCCGGTGATGGGATGCTACTGCGATGTGATAGGAGTGCGCTCCTTCGCGCGTTTTGAGAGCAAGGCCGACGACTATGAAGAGGTGATTCTGAACCAGTTCATAAAGTACTCCGGGCGTCCGGTGTTCTCCATGGAGGCTGCCACGCGACATCCGCTGCAGTCGTTTGCCGACCTCATAACCATTGAGGAATATAAAAAGAAGAAGCGTCCGCGCGTTGTCATGACGTGGGCTCCGCATCCCAAATCGCTTCCTCAGGCTGTCCCCAACTCGTTTGCCGAATGGATGAATGCCGCCGATGTGGATTTTGTGATTGCCAATCCTGAAGGCTATGACCTTGCACCCCAGTTCACAGGTAAGGCAAAGGTTTATCATAATCAGGACGAAGCCCTCAAAGGCGCTGATTTCGTTTACGCCAAAAACTGGTCGGCCTACGACGACCCGAACTATGGAAAAGTTATTTCAACCGACCGTTCATGGACGGTTACGGCAGAAAAAATGGCTCTTACCGATAATGCCTATTTCATGCATTGCCTGCCCGTGCGCCGCAACATGATTGTAAGCGACGATGTGATTGAGTCGCCGAAATCGCTTGTCATACCCGAAGCCGCCAATCGTGAGATTTCGGCCGAAGTGGTCCTAAAACGCATTCTTGAAACGCTTTGATGCGATATGCATCATTGATGAATAATTACTAAATATTCACAAACTCTTGACACGACTATAACAAGGTCGTGTCAAGGTTAAAAAGCTGAACCAAAGGAGCAACGAAGTGATAACAGCACAATAAAATTAAGTTAAAATATGCTTTATTTGTGCTGTGCAAGCTGAGGCGTAAAGCAGAATGCGGGCACATAACATAAAATTGAAACATAACAATGCCACCTGTACTGACACTCCCGAAGATTGACAATCACCGCAACGTCATCATTGCCGATGACGAGGATGAGGTGTGCGAGAGTCTCCGTGATTTTTTCCTTTCCGAGGGGTTCGGTGTTTATATAAGTAGAACTATCGATGACCTTATGACAATGGAGCACGAGAATGTGTGCGCCATTATCATGGATATGGCTTTTGACGGTGGCAACGCAGCCCATGCCATTGAACTCGTGAAACAGACCCCGGTCGGAATTAAGATTCCAATCCTGATATGTTCCGACGGTCCCAATACGGATGAAATCATACGCGGGCTGAATGCCGGTGCGTCGGATTACATAATCAAGCCCTACACCACTCGCGAGCTTATGCAAAGGGTTAAGGCATTGTTGCGTAAGTGAGTATGAACATCCTTCCGGATTTTTAGGAAACAGATGCGACCGGTGAAATGACTACGGCGGCTGACATACTCTGTGTGCTTGAGTCAATGCAAGATGAAGGGCAGGCACGCCATTTGATGCGTTTTTTCAAGACCGGCAAGGGTGAATATAGCGAAGGCGACCGTTTCCTCGGGCTGAAGGTTCCTCAGACGAGAATGGTCGTGAAGGAAGTGCGACACCGTGTGCTTTTGCCTGAGATTGAGAAGTTGCTATATAGTAAATGGCATGAGGCGCGGCTCGCGGGATTCCTGCTGCTTGAAGAAGAAATGAAGGCCGCATTGCCGCGCCGCGCAAGAGGCATGATAGCCGACAGCAGGGAGAAGGCGGCTCGGCGCGATGAGATAGCGGCTTTATATCTGCGCAACGCGCGGCAGTCGAACAACTGGGACCTCGTGGATTTGCCGTGCAGGGGAATACTCGGCGAATGGCTCCTGCACCCCTCTTCCGACGGAAAGCTGCCTGACCGAGGAATACTCGACCGCCTTGCTGAGAGTGACAATCTGTGGGAGCAGCGCATAGCAATAGTCTCGACTTGGCGGCTTATAGCTGAGAATCAGTATGATGACACGCTGCGGCTTTCAGCGAAGCTGCTTGGTCACAGCCATGACCTGATGCACAAGGCTGTGGGATGGATGCTGCGCGAGGTGGGAAAAAGAAATATTGATGTATTGCTTGACTTCTTGGAGGAGCATTATGCAGCAATGCCGCGCACGGCGCTACGCTATGCCATTGAAAAAATGCCTGAAGAGGAGCGACAGTACTGGCTTCACCGCTGAATCCGGACGTCGTAGCGGTGTGTGCAAAACTAAGTGTGCCGCAGAGGATGCTGACATCCTGACGGCACACCATAGTATTAAGCGTTGCTGATATTATTCTTCCGTGTCGATTATGGGCAGATGGCGATGAATGGAATGGTCAAGCGAGATGAGTGTCTCGGTGCCCGTAACGCCGGGAATGCGCTGAATCTTGTTGTTGAGGAGGTCCATGAGGTGTTCGTTGTCGCGCGCGAACAGTTTGACAAGCATTGTGTAAGGGCCTGTAGTGAAGTGGCATTCCACAATCTCAGGAATCTTTTCAAGTTCCGGAACCACATCGCGGTACATTGCGCCGCGTTCAAGGTTGACGCCGATATATGTGCAAGTGTGAAATCCGAGGTCTTTCGGATTGACATTGTAGCCTGAACCGGTGATGACTTTAAGGTCAATCATGCGCTGTATGCGCTGATGGATTGCCGCACGCGAAACCCCGCACTCGACGGCTACGTCTTTCGACGGGATGCGGGCATTTTTCATGACTATTTTTAGAATTTTTCGGTCAAGTTTATCTATCTTTTCCATTTGCAAAAAGTTAGAATAGTGCTTAAATATAAGACTTGGTGGATAATTGTTACAAATATACTAATAATTGTAACATCTTGCAAGTGCAAAAAATAAAAATCGCGTTCAGCTTGCTCTCTTGCGCTCAGCGCGGCGTCTTGCAGGCACGGCACGTGGCAAGAGTGCCGGCGAAGCGTTTCTCCACGAGATGACGCAGGCGGTCGGCCACGACATCGGGCGTAACCGATGTTATGATGTCGGTCATGAACGCCTGCATGAGCATGGTTCGGGCTTCGGCCAATGGTATTCCGCGGGTCTGCATATAGAAGAGTGCGGAGGCATCGAGCCGGCCGGTTGAGGCGCCGTGACTGCATTTCACGTCATCGTTGAAAATCAGTAACTGGGGCTTGGTGTGCATCCGTGCTCCCATATTTGCGAGAACATTTTTGTTTGACTGGTAGGCTTCGGTGCCGTAAGCTCCCGGAGCCACTTCAATGCCGCCATCAAAAGCGCCTGTGGCGAGGTCGTCGAGCACATATTTGAATTTCTGTTCCGATTTCGCCGAAGGAGCGAGATGGCGCACACCGGAGTAATTGTCGATGTGTTGCGACCCGGAGCCGATGGCCATGCCGAACAGTTCGGCGCGGGCGTGGCTTCCGCGTAGGCTGACGTTGAAATCGTTGCGCGTGGAGCCGTTCAGAAGTGTGGCTGTGGTCATGCGGAAGGATGAGGCTTCGTCCTGGCTGATGAAATATGAAGCGCAACGGGAGGTGCGTGGAGTCGACTCCTCAAGGTCGGCTATTGTCACCGAGGCGCCGTTGCCGCATATCACTTCTGCCACCTGCGATGACAGATAGCTGTTGTCGCGGTCCTGTGTGTGGTCGCACAGGAGGATGGTGGCTGACGAGCCGGCTTCGGCCACTATGAGTATGCGCCTGAACGATAGGGTGCTGACCGGGGCCGAGAATATATTGACAATCTGGATGGGTTTCCCGACTTTTACTCCGGGAGCGAGGTGAATGAAGACTCCGTCCTGACAGAAAAGCGTGTTCAGGGCCACGGGCACGGTGTCGGCGGCCGCGCTGCCGTAATATTTGCCGACTATGTCGGGATAGAGGCGGGCAGCCTGTGCGAGCGACATCACGGTGACGCCTTCGGGCATATTGCTGCTCAGGGTGCGTGTGGCCGCGAAGGTGTCGTTGGCCACTACGGCGAGCAGGGTCGAGAGGTTGGGGACGTCGCAGCGGAATGATTCGGCCACGTCCATGGGTATGGCGAGACGGTTGATGTTGATGCCGAAATCCGGCGCGAACATTTCGGCAAGCGATGTCTTTTCGTAGCCTTCGTCGTGGCGGTCGGGCAGGCGGGCGCCTTCCAGACGGATGCGTGCGGCGTCGCGGAGACGGTTGAGTGCGGGGGTGTCCGCAGCCATTATTTTCTCGCGGGAGGCATCGTAGAGGCTGAGATACTGCAGGAGGGGATTGTTCATTGTTCGCGGGAGTCGAAGTCGTTTTTAATCCAGTCGTAGCCTTTTTCTTCTAGTTCGAGAGCCAGCTCCGGCCCTCCGGTCATCACGATGCGTCCTTTGTAGAGCACATGGACGAAGTCGGGGCGTATATAGTCGAGCAGGCGCTGATAGTGCGTGATGACTATCGATGCGTTTTCGGCGGTCTTCAGGGTGTTGACGCCTGATGCCACGATGCGCAGTGCGTCAATGTCGAGGCCTGAGTCGGTTTCGTCGAGTATCGACAGCTGAGGTTCGAGCACGGCCATCTGGAAGATTTCGTTGCGTTTTTTCTCGCCGCCGGAAAAGCCCTCGTTGACTGAACGTGAGGCCAGTTTGTTGTCAAGCTCCACAATGGCGCGCTTGCAGCGCATGAGCTTGAGGAAATCGGTGGCCGACATCGGTGGCTCGTGGAAGTAGGCGCGTTTGGCGTTGACAGCGGCGCGCATGAAGTTGACCATCGAGACGCCCGGAATCTCTACCGGATACTGGAACGACAAGAACAAACCTTCGTGCGAACGGTTTTCGGGCGCGAGGCCGAGTAGGTCGAGACCATGGAATGTGGCCGAGCCTTCGGTGACAGTGAAAGCGGGATTGCCTGCGAGCACCGCCGAGAGCGTTGACTTGCCTGAGCCATTGGGGCCCATTATGGCGTGGACTTCGCCACGCCGCACTTCAAGATTTATTCCCTTGAGAATTTTTTTGTCGCCTATTGAAGCGTGGAGATTTTCAACTTTTAGGAGTATGTCGCTCATATCTGAAAAGTTTTTGTCTTGTCTGAAGAGTTTTTGTTAACCTATTGAGCCTTCGAGGGTGATGGCGAGGAGTTTCTGCGCCTCGACGGCAAATTCCATGGGAAGTTTGTTCATCACTTCCTTTGCATAGCCGTTGACTATCAGGCCGACGGCTTCTTCCGTGGGAATGCCGCGTTGGTTGCAGTAGAACAGCTGGTCTTCCGAAATTTTCGAGGTGGTGGCCTCATGCTCGACTACGGCGGTGTCGTTCATCACGTCGATGTAGGGGAATGTGTGGGCGCCGCAGTGAGAGCTGAGCAGCAGGGAGTCGCACTGTGTATAGTTGCGGCAGCCGTCGGCGTCGGGGGCCACTTTTACCAGGCCGCGATAGGAATTTTGACTGTAGCCGGCCGAAATGCCTTTGCTGACGATGGTGCTTCGGGTGTTGCGTCCCAGATGTATCATTTTGGTGCCGGTGTCGGCCTGTTGGCGGTTGCGTGTGACGGCTACGGAATAGAATTCGCCTACGGAACCTTCGCCCTGAAGCACACAGGAGGGATATTTCCATGTTATTGCCGAGCCGGTCTCCACTTGAGTCCATGACAGCTTGGAGTAGTCGCCACGGCAGAGGCCGCGCTTGGTGACGAAGTTGTAGACGCCTCCGCGCCCGTCCTTGTCGCCGGCATACCAGTTCTGCACTGTCGAGTATTTCACTTCTGCGCGTTCTTCGACTATGATTTCCACGATGGCGGCGTGCAGCTGGTTTTCATCGCGCGATGGCGCCGTGCATCCTTCAAGATAGCTGACGTAGGCATCGTCGTCGGCCACGATGAGTGTACGCTCAAACTGGCCTGTGCCTGAGGCGTTGATGCGGAAGTAGGTTGACAGTTCCATCGGGCAGCGCACCCCTTTGGGAATGTAGACGAAGGAGCCGTCGGAGAATACGGCTGAGTTGAGCGCGGCAAAGAAGTTGTCGCGGTAGGAGACGACTTTGCCGAGATATTTGCGCACGAGGTCGGGATAATCTTTTACGGCCTCCGAGAACGAGCAGAAGATTATGCCTAACTCGGCAAGTTTCTCTTTGTGGGTGGTTTTCACCGATACTGAGTCCATAACGGCGTCAACAGCCATTCCTGCGAGCTGTTTCTGTTCCTGAAGCGGTATGCCGAGTTTGTTGAACGTGGCTATAAGTTCAGGGTCAACCTCGTCGAGTGATTTCGGCGACTCTTTGCTTTTTGGTGCGGCATAGTAGATTATGTCGTCGTAGTTTATTTCGGGGATGTCAAGCTGTGCCCAGTGCGGCATTTTGAGCGTGAGCCAGTGCCGGTAGGCTTTCAGACGGAAGTCGAGAAGCCATTCGGGTTCGTTCTTTTTGGCAGAAATCAGGCGTATGACGTCCTCGCTGAGGCCTGCGGGGATGGCATCGGTGTCGATGTCGCTGACAAAGCCGTATTTGTAGTCGCTGTTGGCGGCCTCGTTGATTATTTTCTGATTGTCATTCATTTTTTGCGGTTTCACATTAACAAACAAAAAATGTGGAGCTATCGTTAGAGCGTTAACAATTATTTGGAACTCAGTCGGCGGCGAAGTTCAGGATGCTTTGCGCCGTTTTGGTGTCTAAAACCCATGGTGCGAAGTCCATGACCGCTTCGGCGGCCTTACCGTCGCCGAGTTTCGAGTTGGCTGTCACTTCGGCTTTGCTGTCGACGGCCTGCCACACATTTAGCAGCAACGAGAAGATGAAGAACCACTCAAACAGGCTGAATACGGCTCCGGCTATGCGGTCGAGGGGTGACAGGCGCAGCTTTGAACTGATGGTCTTGATAAGCCGAGCCACGAGGCGTGCGCTGACATAGCCGACGAGGAAGAGTATGATGTTGGCGAAGACTCCCGTGACGTAGAGCTCGTTGGGAGTGGGGTTGTCGCCGGCAAGATGGCCGGTGAAAGCATGGCCGAACAGACGGCATAGTATTATGCCGAGAAGGATGCCGCCCACCGAGCCGAGCTGGGTGATGACACCGCGGCAGAATCCGTAGATTATCGAGCCGAAAAACAGCAGTATTATGAAAATGTCAAGTACGCTCATAGTGTTCCGGATTTAATACTGCAAATTTAAGCATTATTTTGGCTTTGTGCAAAGTTGGGGCTATTTGTCTGCGGGCGGTTGTCCTGAAGATGTGCCGTGTCGGCCATCTGACGACTGATAGAACGGGTAAGGGATGCCGTAGATGTCCGATATGTCGTGGCCGTGGCTGAGATAACCGTCGATGATAGTGTCGCGGCCCGATGGGTTCTCGAAAGTGTAGAGCCGGAAGAAGCGCAGCATGGCCGCAAGCTGTTCGAACACGGAATCCTGAATGGCCTCGTAGGCTAACCATGCCGAGGTGTTGGTGAAGCAGTAGACCTGAAACGGTATGCCGGTAGCTGTCTGCGGCAGTGTGCTCACGAAGCAGTCGTTGTCGTGTGATATGTGTGGGTTTGCGTCGAGCCACATTTTGAAATAAGCCCTGAATAGGCCAAGATTGGTGTCAATTGTGCCGTTAACGAGTCCGGCGGGGTTGTTGACGTCGGCCTCCATTCCGGCGGCGCGCTGTTCGAGCTTCTTTGATATGTAGGCGTCCATGAACGGGACTTTGCGGATGTCATCGAGCATTTGCGGGGTTGTGGGAAGAACGCTGTCGGCGTCAATCATGAGTGAGCGCCGGATGCGCCGGCTATTGCTTTTCTGCATCGTACGGTAGTTGGTGAAGCTGCCGCTGATGAGGCTGTAGGGAGGTAGTGTGGTGGTGGTTTTGTCCCAGTTGAGCACTTTGACCGATGTCAGCGTCACTTCCGACACAGTGCCGTTGGCTCCGGCACTGTCCACCTTTATCCAATCGCCTACGTGGAGGGTGTCATTCTGCGAAAGCTGTACGCCGGCCACCACTCCGAGAATGCTGTCCTTGAAAATCAGCATCAGGACTGCGGCGAACGCACCGAGGCCGGTCAGCAGCGCGGCAGGCGACTTGTTAATGAGTATGCAGATGGTGATGACTGCCGTTATAATCCAGACTATGCCCTTCAGGAGTTCGCACAGGCCTCTGAGGGGAAACTTGCGTTTGTTCTTACGCGTGTCAAACAGCTGCCAAATGGCCATGATGAAGGCGTTGACCGCCACGGCTAAGAGTATGTTCATTATCACGAGAGTGATTTTTGTGAACACGCCGAGCGCATCATGGTGCGAGAGGGTGAAGCGTATGAGAATCAGGAACACCACCGGTGGCAGAAGACGGCATATCTTGATGAGAACGCGTTGCCTCATGAGTGCCTCGGAGACGGCGGAGTTCCATTTACGGGCTATGAAGCGCGTGGCGTGAAGTACGAGAAACTGCGCAATGTAGCCTACTACAAGCGCTATGGCGAGAACTACGGCCGTATAGAAAAAGGTGACGACACCGAGATTGTGCTCAAGGCTGAACCAACTCAGTAGCCGGTCGACTACCGACATGACAAAGTGTGCTATTTCGTAGGATGCACCGGATGCTTTGTCGCCTATGAAGTTGGAGACGTCTATTGAATTGCTGATGAAGTCGTTGGATGTGGTGATGAATATAAGCGGCGACATGGCAGAATCGTTTTATAGTTTATCAACGTAAAAACGTGTTGTCTGCCGGTAAAGTTCATGGCAAGGTTCTGATATAATATGGGAGGCTGCGCTAAAATATTGCATTTTTTGACACAGCCTCCACGAAAAGATGGCTGACAGAGCAGCAGCCTCAGCGCACGGCAATTCCGGCTGCGTAACCCGGTGCGCGCACGATGTAGAATCCCGGCTGTAGAGTCTCACGCAATTCGGTTGTTTTTACTGCTGTGCGCAGCAGTATGCCCTGGAGGGAGTAAACGTCGACGTACTCATGGTCAGTGGCCTCGGTGAGTGAGGCAGAGGTGTAGATGCCGGTGCCGTAAACTTCGAGTTCGTCAACGCTTGTGCCGTATTGTGTTGAGCGTTTGTGGCCGGTGAGGCGCACGTAGCGAACGGGGCGTTCGGCAAATGCTATGTCATCGGTGTCGCCGTTCCAGCCCGAGCGTGTCTGCACGGGGGTGTAATCCATGCCGTCGGCAGAACATTCAACTGTGTAGTGAGTGGCGAAAGCGGGCTTGTTCCAGCAGATTCTGATTCGGTTTACCATGTAGATGTTCATGAGGTCGACGGTTATGGCTTGGTCATCATAGAAGGTGCTGCCCCAGCGCGTCGCGAGGTCGCCGTCGATGGCCATCGGAGCTTCGAGTCCGTTGTTCTCTGCTGACGTGGCGTAGGCTTTCTTATGGAGTGCCAGATTGGTGCCTTCGATGTCGCTCACTGTCACGCTTGCCACTTGCGAGCCATTGATGTCAAGTCGGTATTCTCCGGGAGCGAAAGCCGTGAAGAGGCCGTTGGCTAAGGTGAATCGGGCTAACTGTTCACTGACGGGGGTGCCGTCGGCATCGGTGACTGAGGCGGTCACGGTGGATTCGTCTATCGGGTAGATTCCGCCGAACTGGTTGAGGCCTTCAATTTCGATGACGCGTGATTCTCCCGTTACGAGACTGATGGTTGAGGGTGAGGCAGTGACTCCGGCCAGGCGTGTGGCTTCCTCGACAAGCACTGATGACGATGAGGTCATGGTGCCGGTAGCGGCGGTCACGGAGTGGAGGCCGTAGGCAAGTGGGGTGAAGGTGTTGCCGCTGAACTCTCCGGTAGGTGTGCTGCTCCACTGCACTCCGTTGAGTTCGGTCAGTCGTCCGGCGAAGTCCACGGAGACGGCGCGGAGGTCGTATTTCTCACCTTGCATCATCATTTCGGGTGCTACGATGTCAATGCCGACTATATCATCGGGTGCGATGTCGGCCGGAACTCCCGTAACTTCGATTTCGTGCAGTGAATAGCCCCAAGAGGTGGCGCGGCGCAGGCACTTGAGGCGGACGTAGCGTGCGGTGGCGCTTATGTGGTGGCTGACACGGCCGGGGGCGCCGAGATTGCGCTGGGAGACGACCGCAGTCCACCTGTCGGGGGTGGCGGAGGCAGCTGTTTCGATGTCGTAGTCGGCGGCGTGGGCTGTTTCCCAAACTATGTTGATGCCTGAAATGATATGGTCGGCGCCGAGGTCAATCACGAGCCATTGGTCGTCGGAGTGGGCCGAGCCCCAACGGTTGGTGTAGTCGCCATCGGTGGCATAAACGGCAAGAGTGCCGGCGTTTTCTTCGCTGCTGACGGTGACGCTCTTATGGAGCGCTATGTTGGGCAGCGGGGGAAGCACTTTGAGCATTGCCGAGGCTGTAGCTCCTGCTGCGGAGGCGCTGATGGTATAGACTCCGGCGCGCTGGAAGGTAAAGGAGCCTGTCTGTTGGGAGACGGTGCTGTTGTCGGGGGCTGTGATGAGCCATTCGGCGTCGGCTGCGGAGGTTACTGTGCCGTATTGGTCGGTGGTTTGGAGTGAGAAGGTGCATGATGAGCCGGTTTCGATTAACTCGGGGAGTCCGGTTATCGCGGCATTGACTATTCGTGGAGCGTCGTTCACTGTGACGGTGAACTGTGCCGACAGCTGTGAGCTTTCGGCTGTGACTATGATTTGCGAACCGCGGACTGCATCGGCTTCCACGGTCAGCAGGCCGTCGGGGGTGATGGCTGCGGAACCGCTGACGCTCCATTGTGTGGCGTCGGTGTCAATCGTGACATCATACTGGTCGAAGGCAGTTGCCGTGAGCTGTGATGATGCTCCTGGCGGGATGACGGCACCTTCGGCGGAAGTTATGGCAAGACGCGCCGGAGCGGCCGCGGCAGTGAATGCCATGAGGCGGCGAGCGGGGGCTTTTACAGTCTTCTCAATGGTGCCGTTGCGGAAGAAGCGGACGGTGCGCTCGGATTCGCCCGGGTTATATACCATATAAGTCACTGTGCCGTCGGCTTTGCGGTAGGCGCCGGCGGTGGGGCAGTCGGCGGTGACTCCGAAATCGGGGTCGCCGTAGGTGAGGTGGTGATGGATTACATAATAAGATATGTGTCCGGTGTCAACCGATTTGGCTATTCCGAGTCCGCGGGCATAGGCTTCATCAAAAATGGCTGCCGCGCCGGCCGGATTGTAGCGTTCCATGTAGCAGAGCACGACGTTGCCCACCGACTGGTCGGCCAGCGGGCCGCCCTCGGAGCTGTCCTCAAACCATTTGTTGGCCGTTCCGGCAATCATTGTCTCATAATCCCACTTCACGAAGTTGAGGTCTTCGGAGAGATAGTTGAGGCACGGCGAAACGGGCATCCACTGGATAGAGTGCATCCAGAGCGGGTCGCCTGAGAACCAAGTCCACCATCCTATACCTTTTGATGTGATGTTGGTGTTGTAGGGGTGCTGATAGAGCGTATAGTCATAGTTGTGCTGGCGATCGGAGTATATGTGGTCGCGGTCAAACCAGTATTCCACGGTGCCGCGACTTTCGGTCATCCAGCCGAATATTCCGGCATCGCGGAGGGCGTTGTCGCCGAGAGCCACGCCGAGCAGATAGACTCCGCCCCAGCCCTGCATGGCTTCGGATGAGGATTCCTGGCCGTTGCCGTTGTCGTTGCCGGCGTCGCCGAGGCCTCCGGCGTAGGAATGGCCGGCCCAGGGGTCGAGTGTGCGCAGGAAGGGGAAGCGTGTGTCGGTACGGTCGTAGTTGGCATAGTCTTTGGCTATCATTTTGAGAATTTCGCCGTAGCCTTGGGCAAAATCTTTGTCCTCAAGGCAGAGCAGTGCGGCTGAATAGAGGAAGTAGCCGTAGTGGAAATGATGGTCGTTGAAGGCGTCGGAGTCGTAGCTCACGTCGAAACCGAGCATGGCGCCCCAGCGGGGGTAGTATGAGAAGAATTTTGTTCCTTCGCCGGGGGTGTATGTCAGCCAGTCGGTGAGAGCTTCTTTCAGTCGGCTTTTTGACTGTTCATATAGGTCGTTGTGGCCGGTCTGCCGGGCGAAGGTCATGTTGAGAGCCATCTGTGTAAGTCCTTTTCCGCCCCAGTAGGTGTCATCGCCGAAGCTACCCGATGAGGCGTAATTTGCCATGAGTTCGCGCATTATTTCGGGATTGTAGCCGTTTTCGGCGGCATCTCCGGTTGCGGGGGCGGCATAGTAGGGAAGTATGCCGGGGAAGCGGTAGGAGTAGGCGAATGTGCCGCTGTCGTCGACGGCCATTTTCATGGTGCCGCGCGGCGTCAGGAATGAAGTCGGGGTGTAGGCGATTGATGAGGCTGCCGCATACTTGTAGACGTGCGGTAGGAAGCCCTGCATGACGGGCGCCTGGGCACCGGGCGAACGGAGGTTCTCGGCGCTGACTTTCCATGATGTGGCGAGTTCCGAGGTGGATTCATTGAATGTCCAGCTTACTTCGGTGTTCCTTACGATGGAAGTGGCATAAGGTTCGAAATCGCTGAACGACTCCTCGGATGGAAGCAAGGCTACCGACAGCCATGCGGCACCATCGGCTCTGAGCGCTCCGTCACGCAGTTCGGCAGTTACATTGTCGGGAAGATAGAATCCGTAGAGGTCGTTGCCGATTTTTATAAGGAGGCTGTTGTCGGTCTGATTTATAATTTCGGGAGTCTCGGAAAACGTGATTTCGGGGAGCACAGACGCAAATTCAAACCATGTGAACGGCTGTCCGTGAACGAGCGTGGCCTTGATGTAGCCGCTCCCTTCGGATGCGGGTTGAAGGATTTCCACATCCCAGTCGTGCCAGTCGAGTGCTCGTGTTTCGGCAGCGCTGAAATTGACGCCCGACACTGTGATGCGGCTGTTTGATTTCACCTCGGTGCCGTTGTCGTTCCAATAGGTTGGAAAGTCCACGGAGATTCCGCGCTCCGAGGTCTTGACCATTGCCGGATAGCTCCACAGGGCGCCGGAATAGCGGTTGTTGATGACGTCGGTCCACCAGTCGTTGGTGGGGATGGGCCGCTGATTGCCGTCGGCATCAGTCTCGGAGGCATAGATTTTGCGTGTAAGCATTTTCGATGCGTTGAATCCGGAATGTTCATCGGTCTTGGCCTTGTAGGGAGGTGGATATGCCGCATATGAGCCCCGGCCTGCCGACACGGGATTCTGAGCGATAAGCGAAGCCGCGATAACAAGCCCCAGAAAAGCTGAAATGGCTTTCTTGTGCATAATGAATCAGTTTTTAAGGTTATGGCGTTCTGTCACGGTCACGGTGACATGGCGCAAAGTGGAAAAGGTTAGTAACAATTTCTACAAAGGTAGCTAAAAAAAAGAATAAAGCGGCTTTGTTCCGGGCTCTTATTGTCGGACCTCCCCCGAAATAACAAATTTGCATAACTCAGGGGAATTTACTACCTTTGGGGCGCAAAATCAATTTCGACAAATCAATATTTCACATACAGCATTATGATTAACGCCCAGGACATTAAAAACGGCACCTGCATCCGCATGGACGGCCGTCTCTACTTCTGCGTGGAATTCCTCCACGTGAAACCCGGCAAAGGCAACACATTCATGCGTACCAAGCTGAAAGACGTCGTTGACGGCCGAGTTCTCGAACGTCGCTTCAATATTGGTGAAAAACTTGAGGACGTGCGCGTAGAACGCCGCCCCTATCAGTATCTTTATGCTGAAGGCGAAGACGACATCTTCATGGACCAGGAAACTTATGAGCAGATTCCCATTTCAAAGGAACTCGTTACCGGCGCAGCTTTCATGAAAGAGGGCGACGTTGTCGAGGTGGTGCGCGATGCTTCAACCGAGACAGTGCTTTACGCCGAAATGCCCATCAAAGCCGAGCTTGAAATCACCTACACCGAGCCTGGCATCAAAGGCGACACCGCCACCAACACTCTCAAACCCGCAACTCTGGAGACAGGCGCTGAAATCCGCGTGCCCCTCTTCTGCAACACGGGCGACAAGGTGCGTGTCGACACTCGCGACGGCTCTTACATCGAGCGCGTTAAGGCCTGATGATTGAACTTATGGCGGAGTGCCCGCAGCGGCACCGCACAAAACGGGACTGTGATAGACACAGTCCCGTTTTTGTTTACATTTGTTTTATTTAGATGCTGTTATGAATGTGTTCCCATACAGAGGCATTTTGAAAGCACGTGTATTCCATAGCGTTTTAAAATCCTTGGTTGATACACTTCTGTTATAGCTTTTGCCTTTGACGTTGCACAAATCCGGAATTGATTCCGCAATATAGATGCTGTCGGCTGAATATCCGACAACCGGAACATAATGAAGCCACTCCTTGTCAGGCCTGATTTTTATCATAACTATGACCGGATGACCTTTTGCAACCTCATTCTTCAAAGCATCAATATTGCCGAAATGGTATCCTACGGTAAAGCCATTGTCTTTAAGAAATGATATGATTCCTTTGGGATAGACATATCCATCCTCCATTTTGTTAGGCATTATTTCATATATGCTGTCACCATGTGCTTCTTTACCCCAGTGGCGCAATATATATGCGCTGGAGAATGCAGAACATTTGAAGTCTGTCTGCGAGTCTATTCTTGTTGAATCCGATATGAGGAATTGCTCCTTTTCTGTACTCCAAGAATAGTCAGGAGTAGCCAACCCCATAAGATAGGCATCCACAATAGTAACTGAAATAAGATATACCAATGCTATAGTGACAGTTGTGATGACTATCCGTTTAAAATATTTTTTCTTCATAATACGAAATTATAGAATTGTTTTAAACAGCCTTGATAGTTGGAGGTATTTTATAATCACTATGTCACTTTCCGATGCAAAAGCGGGAGAAGACGGTTGAGAGGATTTCGGGGGTGGTGATGGCGCCGGTGATGGTGCCGAGATGATGCAGGGTTTCGCGAATGTCCTGGGCTATGAAGTCGCCGGAAAGTCCTGATTGGAGTCCGTCGATTATGCGGGTTGTCGATGCTGTGGCGTCCTGCAGGGCACGGGCGTGGCGTGCGTTGGTTATCAGGGTGTCTTCGCTGGCGTTTCCGCAGGTGCGCTCTGCTGTCGCGATGAGCTGCCGACGGAGGTTGTCAAGGCCTTCGCCGCTGACGGTGGATATTGTCAAAACAGGTGTCGCCGGTAGGTGTGAGGTGATGTAGGTCGCGGTTTGGGTGATGTCGTCGGCTGAGGCTATGTCTGTTTTGTTGATGAGGGCTATTATGGCGGGTTCGTCACCGGTAAGTCTTGTTTCTGAGTGTTTTATGTGGTCGGTGAGGTCGTCGAGTGCGGTGCGGCTGAGGGGTTGGGTGGGGTCGGTGACGGCCAGGATTATTTGTGCGCGCGAGGCGGCCTCGTAGCTGCGGGTTATGCCTATGGTTTCGATGGTATCGCTTGTGTGACGCAGTCCGGCTGTGTCAATGAAGCGGAAGATGTAGTCGCCCAGTGGCATGAGTTCTTCGACGGTGTCGCGGGTGGTGCCGTGTATGTCGCTGACTATGGCGCGGTTATCGCCGAGTAGGGCGTTGAGGAGGGATGATTTGCCTGCGTTGGTGGCTCCGACTATTGCCACAGGGATGCCTTCGCGTATGGCTGCTCCGGCGCGGAATGTTGAGGCGAGACGGGTGGTTTCGGTTTTGATTCCGCGTGCAATTTCAAGGAGTTTTTCACGTGAGGCGAATTCGACTTCTTCTTCCGAGAAGTCGAGTTCGAGTTCCATTAGTGAGCTGAGGTCAAGGAGTGCGGCTCTAAGGGTTGCCAGTCGTTGTGACACGCCTCCGCGCATCTGGTTGAGTGCTATGCGGTGGGCGGCGCGAGAGTTTGAGGCTATCACGTCGGCCACAGCTTCAGCTTCGGCGAGGTCCATTTTTCCGGATGTGAACGCACGGCGTGTGAATTCGCCTGCTTCGGCCATTCGGGCGCCTGCTTTTTGAAGTGAAGCCAGAAGTTCTCGCTGAACGTATCGCGAGCCGTGTACGGATAGCTCGACGGTGTCTTCGCCGGTGTAGGAGTGGGGTGCACGGAATACGGTGGCTACGGCTTGGTCGAGCGGGCGCCCTTCCGAGTCGCTGACGGTGCCGAAACGTGCGGTGGCGCCGGGTGTGTCGGCAAGGCGGTTGCGGCCGCTGAACACGGTGTCGGCCACGGCTATTGCCTGTGGGCCGGAGATGCGGGCTACGGCTATGCCTCCTACTCCGGGGGCGGTTGAGATGGCGCAGATGGTGTCGGTGGCGTTTGTCATTTCAGTCGGCTCCATAGGTTGAAGTTGTATGTGCTTTCAAGCTGATTTTCAATACTGTCAGGTAGGGCAGAGAAGAAGTCGTGGCCGGTTATGGCTTCCACTTCGTCAACGCTCATGGCTGCCGCCTGCATTCCTCCTCTGACTGCGGCGTTAGGCATTATGAAGCCGATGGCGCGTGGAGGGTTGGAGTAGGGTGATAGGATTACTTTGAAGAATCGTCGCGGCACGGCTATTCCGGTTCGGCCGATGCGTTCTACAATGGCATCGTTGCCGGTGAGCACGGGGCCGCACACTATGTAGACCACGCTGTCGCGCATGGCGCGTTCGCGTGTTTTCTGCTCAAGCTTGTTCCAAGCGCCGCGGTTCAGGTCGGGAGCCTGTGGCGCCATGTTGGTCATGAAAAATGATTCCGCCATGGCTTCGTCGTCCCATTTCATGTCGCCGGCAGGGGCCATGTGGCCGCGGTCATAGCCCGAGTTGGTGTAGTCTTCCGGGGTGGCCGAGCCTTCCACGGAGGGGTCTTCAAGGAAGTTGTTTGTGCGGGAGTAGGGTCCGTCGGTGTGGTCGGCGGTGAGCTGCCAGCTCACCCAGTTGGGTATGTGGAGCCCGGAGTTGAACGATATGGTCATTGCTTTGTAGCCTATGACGTCTTCTTTGAGAGTCGGCTCGGTAATGACGGCTGTGAGGTTGCCGTCGACGGTCGTTATTGCGGTGTCCGAGTTGTTCTCGCAGGCTTTGAGACATTTTGAGCCTATCAGGAACAGAACGGCTATAAGGGGAATGAGCCACATCAGGTGGTTGGAGCCGTAGTTGCGTGTGCTTCTTCGGCGCTTGCTGCTGCCGGCTGAGCGCCTGCCCGATGTGTGTCGACGGCTTGAGGTCATTTTTTTTATATGGTTTAGCTTGTTTGGCGCAAAGTTACAAAGATTTCCTGAATTTGTGTGTCGAACCGGTGCTTAACGTCGGATATAAAAAAAGTGCTGCGGGAGCTTCAATCACGAGGCTCCCGCAGCCGGTTTGGAATTGTGCAAAAATAATGTTATTTCAATTGTCAGATTCTGTTGTCAGAATTCTGCCTTAGTCGATGGGTTCGTCAGCCTTATAGCCACCCATTTCGCGGAGGGCGTTCTTCAGCATTACATACTGCTGGAAGAGGTGGTTGACGGGTACTTCGTTTTTGGTGTAGTCATGCATCGGGCTCTTGAGGAAGAAGCTCAGGAAGCGCTGGGTGCCGTAGCGGCCTGTACGGGCGGCCACGTCGCTCAGAAGCACGAGGTCGAGGCAGAGGGGAGCGGCGAGGATTGAGTCGCGGCAGAGGAAGTTGATTTTTATCTGCATGGGATAGCCCATCCAGCCGAAGATGTCGATGTTGTCCCATCCTTCCTTGTTGTCGTTGCGTGGAGGATAGTAGTTGATGCGTACTTTGTGGTAGTAGTCGGTGTAGAGGTCGGGCTGTTCTTCGGGCACGAGGATTGATTCGAGTGTCGAAAGTTTTGAAACCTCTTTTGTGCGGAAGTTGGCGGGTTCGTCAAGCACGAGTCCGTCGCGGTTGCCGAGGATGTTTGTTGAGAACCAACCGGCGAGGCCGAGGCAACGTGTGCCGATGATGGGGGCGAAGCCTGATTTTACGAGGGTCTGGCCTGTCTTGAAGTCCTTGCCTGCGATGGGCATCTTGGTCTTTTCGGCGAGTTCCCACATGGCGGGGATGTCGACGGTGGTGTTGGGCGCGCCCATGATGAAGGGGCAGCCTTCAACGAGTGCTGCGTAAGCATAGCACATTGAGGGTGCGATGTTGTCGACGTCGTTGGCTTTCATTGCTGCCTCGAGGTCGGCCAGATGATAGTGAACCTTCTCGTTTACGGGTACGTAAACCTCTGTTGATGCTGCCCAGAGCACTACAACGCGGTCAACGCCGGTTTTGGCTTTGAAGTCGCGGATGTCCTGACGAACCTGCTCCATCATGTCCCAGCGGTCTTTGCATTTCTTTACGTTGTCGCCGTCAAGACGTTTAGCGTAATTGTGGTCGAAAGCTGCGGTCATGGGGACGATTTTCTCGAGTTCGTCCTTAACGGGGAGGATATCTTTTTCTTTGAGCACTTCAGCGTTTATCGCTGATTCGAATGCGTTGGCGGGATAAACATCCCATGCGCCGAAAACGATGTCGTTGAGGTCGGCGATAGGAACTATCTCATTGTATTTGAGATATTTTTTGTCAGCACCTTCGCCAACGCGTATGCGGTCATACTGTGTCATTGAACCGACGGGTTTTGCAAGACCTTTGCGGGTCATAAGAACGCCGGTTATAAATGTTGAAGAAACGGCTCCGAGGCCTACTACGAGCACACCGAGTTTGCCTTCAGCTTTTTTTACATTGCTCATGTTGTTATTGTTTTTTGGTTGTTTTTCGTTGGGTGAAATTATTTTTGCGCGTCAAAAGTAGTTATACTTTTTCAATTGTAAAATTATTTAGACGATAAATTTAGTTGTAATTCGTGAAAGTATGTTAATAATTAGTCTGATTAGTGAAAGTAGGTTAAAATTATATGTTCAGTTGGGCTCAAATCTTTAGATGTGTTAATTGTGCTTAGCCGCGAAAAGTGTCATTTTGCTATGTTTTCATCTGTGTGATGCCTCAAGGGCGTGGCACGGATGTGTAGCGTGTTAGCAATTGCGCTCGGAGCAGCGACATTTGGCGCACACGCCTGTTATAATGAAATTGGCGCTTAAGAATGTGTATCCCTCCGGCAGTTTCACTTCAGGGACGGGATTTTGGGGCAGGCAGATTGTGCGCCCGCAACGCTCGCAGCGGAAATGCACGTGCTCATCGGAGTGATGGCGGCCATTGCCCTGACGGCACAGTTCGTATTTCACTGACCCTGAGCCGTCGGTGATGGTGTGGATAAGTTCAGCCGTTGTAAATGCTGCCAGCGAGCGTGACACCGAACTGCGGTTAACCGTCTGTAGCTGATTTTCGATGTCCTGCACCGACAGCGGGGCGGACGCTGCATCGAGAACACGTAGCACGAGCTTGCGGATGGCCGAGGGGCGGACGCCGCATTCTTTCAGCTTGAGTTCCAGAGGGTCGTTGGTCGGTGACAGCATTTCAGGGGTCGGTTTCCATAGGGCCGCAACGGTGTGGCTCGGTAAAACGAATACAAAGTTAGGAAAAATTTCGGAAACTTAATGCTTTGAGGCGATTGCAGAAAAATATTTGCATACTTCGGAAAATGGCATTATCTTTGCACCGTAAAGCCCAGATGGCGGAATCGGTAGACGCGCTGGTCTCAAACACCAGTGGAGCAATCCATCCCGGTTCGATCCCGGGTCTGGGTACAAAATTGAGGATTCTCGTTATGAGAGTCCTCTTTTCTTTTACCTGTACCTCTTAACTCATTGGTCTGCTCATAGATAAGCTCAAGCGCCTTATTGTAGGAATTGGTTCTATATGATTTCTTGTTGGTTATCTCTAAAATTTGAGATAGAAAAGTTGTTATCTCAAATTTTTGTTAAAATTTGAGATAATGATATTTTTATCGTAATTTTATAGAAAAATCGAGATATGATAAATTTAGAGACATTTAATGCAGGGCATTACGAAGATGGATATGGCTATAAGTACTTTGTACCTAATCACATCAATCAAGAATGGATATGGAACAATCCTGCAATCAACCATTTATTGGAAAAAGCAGCCTTGAAATTAGGCGAGCTAAACTCTTTTTCCAAACTTGTTCCCAATATAGACCTATTCATACAGTTACATGTAACTAAAGAAGCTGTCGTTTCAAGTCGCATTGAAGGTACCCAAACAAGGATGGATGAAGCGCTCCTTCCCGAAACGGAAATTCAATTTGAAAGAAGAGATGATTGGAAAGAGGTTCAAAACTATATTAAAGCGATTAATGAAGCTATCAAAAGTTTAGAGGTTCTCCCTATTTCAAGCAGACTTATTCGTAATACTCATAAGCTTTTGCTGGATAGTGTTCGAGGTGAGCACAAACTTCCTGGAGAATTCCGAACAAGTCAGAATTGGATTGGCGGTAAATCTCTTGCTGATGCCAAGTTTATTCCTCCGTCCCATCAACTTATTGGAGAACTGATGGGTGATCTTGAAAAATTCCTAAACAATGATCAAATTCATCTTCCATCTTTGTTGAAGATAGCCATTGCGCATTATCAATTTGAAACGATACACCCATTTCTGGATGGCAATGGACGTATTGGTCGCTTGCTGATTACCCTCTTCCTTGTCAAGGAAGGAGTGTTGGATATGCCTTTGCTCTATCTGTCAACATTTTTCGAGAATCCTAAAGACCTCTATTACGATAATCTTTCTTCGATTCGTACAAAGAATGATATGACTCAATGGATAAAATACTTTCTCGTTGGAATAGAGCAGACCGCAACTAAAGCCGTTGAAACATTATCTTCAATACTGCGTTTCAAAAGCGAGGCAGAGGATTTAATAAGATCCTCTTATCGAAGTCGCTCTACAAATGCAATCAGATTACTTCATCGGCTTATGAAGAACCCATACATAACCGTTGATGACGCCGCTTTAATTTGTGGTATAACATATAATTCAGCTAATACTCTTGTCAAGATTATGACAAAGGATAATTTATTGTTGGAAGTCACAGGTCAGAGCCGAAACAGACTATACGTTTGTAAATCCTATCTATCGCTGTTTGAATAATCTGTTAGCTTCTACAAATTATCGGTTTCCCTGGTTCGGGTATCCAATGACGCATTTCCCACAACCTGTCTAAATCGGTCAAAATTGGTTCTAAAACGGAACAGCTATGGGTACAAAAAAAGGCTGCTGACTCGTTGAGTCGCAGCCTTTTAACGTTTGTAAAAACGGGCCGGATGCAAGGCGCTTAGGATGAGGCCGAGGCACCCTATTATTGGGCTGCCTCTTTGATTTTTGAGGCGATGAAGCGCACGTGTTCATCGGATACCCACGGGCCGGACGGCAGGCAGATGCCGATTTTGAACAGCGCTTCGCTCACGCCGTTGGTGTAGCGCGGCGCGTTTTTATATACAGGCTGGCAGTGCATCGGTTTCCAAAGCGGGCGAGATTCGATGCCTGCGGCATCAAGATACATACGCAGGGCTTCGACATTGTCGTTCGGTTGGCAGTCGGTTACGGCCGATGTCGCGGTGTGAGTTACGCCGGCGGCGCCGCCGACAGCTCCGGTGATGACTTTTCGGTAGGCATTTTCCTGTCCTTTGATTTTCAGCGCAGGGTCGAGGGTTGCCGTGCAGAGCCAATAGTTGGAGTCGAAGTCGGCCGACGGTGCTTCGTGCAAGGTTATGCCGTCCATGTCGGCGAACAGCTCTTTGTAGAGATTTTGCACGTGGCGGTGATGGGCAATGTGTTCGTTGACTATGGTCATCTGGCCGCGGCCTATGCCGGCGCAGATGTTGCTCATGCGGTAATTGTAGCCGATGGCTTCGTGCTGATAGTAGGGATAAGACTCGCGGGCCTGAGTGGCATACCAGAGAATCTCTTTGGCCGAATCCTCGTCAGGACAAATCAGCGCGCCGCCGCCTGATGTGGTAATCATCTTGTTGCCGTTGAAACTGAGCACACCGTAGCGGCCGAAAGAGCCGAGCATTTGCCCCTTATATCGCGAGCCGAAGCCCTCGGCGGCATCCTCGATGACAGGAATGTCGTAGCGGTCGGCCACTTCCAAGATTTTTTCAATGCGGTAGGGCATACCGTAGAGCGCCACCGGCACGATGGCCTTAGGCTTGCGTCCGGTCACGGCTATGCGGTCTTTTATGGCCTTTTCAAGCAGTTCGGGATCCATGTTCCACGTTTCAGGCTCGGAGTCGACAAACACAGGGGTTGCTCCGAGGTATGCCACGGGATGGCTTGAAGCGCAGAAAGTGAACGATTGCACCAGCACTTCGTCGCCCGGCCCCACGCCGCAGGCAATCAGAGCCAGATGTACGGCAGCAGTGCCGGTCGACAGAGCCACCACTCGCTTGTCAATTGATGTGGCGCCATTGCGATGATTGACAAAATCCTCAAGGTCCTTCTCGAAGCCGTTGACATTCGGACCCAGAGGCACTACCCAGTTCTGCTCGAAAGCCTCTTTTATGAAATCCATTTCCCTGCCGCTCATATGCGCCAGACAAAGCAGTATGCGTTCCATGTTATGTTATACTATATCTTCAAATTCTAATATATGCGTAATTTGACGTCGGGCCGTTACGCCTAAAATATTCTGACTGTCAGCTTTTAAGTTTATAGCTCGTCTCTCAGGCGATTGGGGCGGTAATACAATTCATTGTCGAAATGATTAGCAATTTCTCTGAATCCTGATATGACAAGTGAAAGCTCATTATAAAGAGTGTCATTAAGATAGAATACAATAATTTCAGACGAATATTGCGTCATCATATCTGAGCATTAGCATACCATCGGTCCAATTATCAGAATATAAAATGCTCTCGTCGAGAAGATGTTCTCTAATCAGATATTCGGGAAAATTCGCTCCGGCAGCATAGCTTAATGGATAACCACCTCCAAAGCGAGGATTTATCTCAATGCCGATTACATCGTTATTTTCTTTATTGTAGAAAAACTGGCCACAGATACACCCTTCACAACCTTCTATAAATGATAGATGCCGGTGAATAAATGGTTCAAGAAACGGCTTTACAGTTCTCCCCTTGTTTATTTCGCCGGCCCTTATCTCTATGCGTTCACGAGGAACTGCCATTTTCAACTGATTGTCACGACCAAAGTACATATCAACAGTGAACTCCTGATATTCATTCTTGTCAATGTACTCCATAAATATCAGTTTGGGATCAGCAAGTATCTCGTCTGTTAAATCTTCCGCAGTTCGTATATAGTGTATGTTTGAGCTTAGTGAGCCATCATAGGGCTTTGCGAACATCGGGAAGCGAGGCCGGTACTTGTCAATCGGTTGCGGAATATTGATTCCATTTTTTTCAAAGAATGCGCCGGTATTTCGTTTGTCACGGCACATCATTATGAAATTGTATTCAGAGACACAAAGATGCGTGCCAATTTCATCAAATTTAGATTTGTTAGCAGACAGAATGGCAAGTTCCGTATCTATGGTCGGAACTACAAGTCCGATTTCATATTCCCGGCATATTTCAAGAAGGATTCCGATATAATTCTCCGATGTTACTCGTGGTACAGAAATGCAACCATCAGAAACATAAGCGGCCGGAGCCATTTGAGGATTCATATCCGTCGTATAAACTTTCGAATCGGGAAAGAATCTGCTGAGCGTTTCTTTGAATGCCCTGACAAGCGCTACACGCTTACCGGCAGAAGTTATGAGAATGTTATTTTTGTTCATTCTTTATTATTGTGCTATAAACTTTCAAGGTATTCTCTGCCATAAAATCTGAAGTGAAATTTTTCAACGCATGATTGCGTCCGTTTTCGGCTATCCGTAATCGATAAGCATCGTCACGGATTATTTTTTCTAAAATCCCGGTGAGGCTGGCAATGTCTCCTTTAGGGAATATAAAACCCGTCTGACCGTCTGAGATTTGTTCAAAAGCACCTTCTGAGTCAGTTCTAATACACAAATTCCCGGACAACATTGCTTCGATGACAACTAATGCAAAACCTTCAAGCCAAGACGGCAATATAAAGATGTCGCTAATTTTGTAAAATAGTTTAGAATCCTGATATTCGAAATGTGATACGATATCTGCAGTGTTTGTCCGGGCTATCATATCTTTAAGCCACTTGATATTGCATTTATTTTCTGTCTTATCACTTCCAAGAAATACAATGTGGATTTTATCCCGACACTCCTTGGGTAACTGTGCAACGGCTTGAAGAAGAATATCATGACCCTTTCTGGGTTCAATACTGCCCACAAGAGTCAGCAATAATTTGTTCACGGGTAAATTTAGCTCATGACGTGTCGCGGTAATTTGATTCGGCGTCATAAGTTTGGCAAATTCCGGAGATACGCCATGATTTACTATAGTTATGTCAGAATCCTTATACTTAAACACTTTACTGGCATATTCTGCTGTTTCCCGGCTTATAGCTATTAAATGTGTCGCATTCTTATAATAGGGACATTCGACGAGATCTGCTACATGTAGAGTTGAAACAAACTTTCGTCTCAATAACCATGGCGCCCAAGACAGGTACGGAGATTGAACATGAATTACTCCTCTTGATTTTAATAGATTTAAAATCAAAGATATGGCACTTTTGATTAATTGAAACTTAGAATCTCTGGAAGGAGCGAAAAAAGTTTTGATGTTGACACCGGTGATTTTAAGTCGATTCATTAGTTGACGTTCAATCTCATCCGGAGAATTATGGTATCCGACCAAAACTGTTACATCATGTCTTTTCCTTACAAGGGCTTCGGCAAGATCTATGGTATGGGTGGTCATACCGGTTTGGTCAAGTCTGGAAAGTAACATCAGAATTCTCATAGTCAGTTATTTCCATTAAAATATTCCATTGTGGCCTGTCCCTCTTCCGAGATGTCGGCACGTTTTATTACTTTCTTTATAGTGGTTAATATCACGCGGCAGTCGGTCAAGAATGAGATGTGGTCAACGTACCACACGTCGAGCTCAAACTTCTTCTGCCAGCTGATGGCGTTGCGGCCGTGGCACTGTGCCCAGCCGGTTATGCCCGGCCGCACTTCGTGACGGCGTGCCTGCTCGGGACTGTAGAGCGGCAGATATTGCACCAGCAGCGGGCGGGGGCCGATGAGCGACATATCGCCTTTGAGCACATTCCACAGCTGCGGAAGTTCGTCGATTGATGTTGAGCGCACGAATCGGCCGACTTTGGTGAGGCGTTGGGCATCGGGAAGCAGATTGCCGTCGGCATCGCGCTCATCGGTCATGGTCTTGAATTTTATCACCCGGAAGATTTTCCCATTTTTGCCGGGGCGGTCCTGACAGAAGTACGCGCCAGCTCCTTTGTTGGCGAAATGGAGCCATAAGGTTATGGCTCCCAAAGGAATAAGGAGCACCAGGAGCGCGCAGCCCGATGCCACAATATCAATTGTGCGTTTGAAGAAGTCGCGGTAAGGTTTCATGTTTTAAAGATTACAGCCGGCCGAATATGATGCAGAGGGCGAGAAGTCCTCCTCAGGCTTCAGGAGCGAGGGGTAATATTGGCCTGTGTAGATGGTATTAATTAGATTTTTCCCCAAAGGATTTAGTCTGAAGTGTCTGATTATAAAATTCGAGTATCATAGGCCACATTCGTGTACGCTCAAAGTTTTCGGTCACCCGCTTTCGTCCATTTGCACCGTAGCGTAACCTTTTATTGCGGTCAAGCATTGTAGTCATGGCGGTCATGATGCTATCGGCGGTCAGCTCTATGTATTCGCCTGTGACATTCTCCTGAATTGAGTCGATGCATCCGTGCGAGCGAGATACGAGTATTGGCTTTTCCATTGCCGAGGCTTCGATAACGGTCATGCCGAATCCTTCTCTATATGAAGGGAAGACAAACACGTCCATAAGACTGTAATAAACCGGAAGAAGTTGATGCGGGACGTTGCCTGTAGTAATAATCGAGTTGTTAGCTTTGATTTCTTCTTTTATTGACTCAGGCAGAACATCACGGGCATCATAAGGCCCGACAAGGAGTAGATAAGCGGAAATGTCGGGGTGCTTCTGTTGAAACAGTTTGAATCCATCAATCAGCTCTATGATGCCTTTATCGCGGCACAGACGGCCACAAAATCCTGCGACAAAAGCATCGTGCGGGATATTGAGATGCAGCTTTAATGCCGATGCCGATTCTTCCGATACGTTGGCGGGATTGAACAAATTTATGGTGTCGATGCCTCCGCACGTTCCTGCTCCGATGACAATCTGCTTTTTATCAGGGTTAAGATGGTCTTTTATAGCGAGTTTGCTCAGAGAGGGACTCACATTGACGATATGTGTGGCGCAGGCGGCGGTGAGCCGTTCTACGATTTTAAGTATTTTGCGTTTTAGCCCATGAGCCGTTGTGTAAATAAGGCCGTGACGATAGTAAACGCGTGTTTTGACTCCGGCAAGTCGGGCTGCAATCATTGCCACCATAGCGCCTTTGGGCGTATGGCCGAACACCGCATCATACTTTTCACGCTTTATAAGTTTACGGAGCTGACAAATAGACTTCAGGTCGGTAAGTGGTGAAATTGACCGAGCTATCTGAATGGGGAAGAAGCGAGTTCCGTTGGCATTACAGAATTCAGTTGCATCAGCTGATGCCGACGCAACATCAATCTGCTGATTGTTTGTGGTCAGAAACCCGTATTGACCATTGAAAAATGCGTTAGCGGTGGTAAAGAGAGTGAATACGTGCAGCGATTTCATTGGGCGTTGCGGCGATGAATATGGTTGTAGATGAATTTAGGCATGATAGCCGCAATAATGGGTCGCAATGTGTAGACCTGAGTCCATAACGGGAGCTTCAGCATTCTGAATCCTTTTGACATGAGTCTCGCCACTCTGAAATATCGGATAAAAGTACGTCGCGAGGCGGCATTGCGGTCGTCTCTCATCTTGTATAGCGGTTCTTTCAGATTGTAACCCTTGTATCCTTTGGCGTACATTTTGAACCAAAGATGATAGTCTTCCACTCCGAGCAGACTTTTAGATACGGTATAACCTCCGACCTCACGATAAGCAGCTGCTCTCACCATGCATGGAGCGTGACAGAACGGCGAGCCGTGTCGGAAGTGTTTTTTTGTAACTTCATAGCCGCCGGAGCCTTGTCGGAAATCGCCATTTTCGTCAAAGTAAATCATTGGGGTGCTGACGATTGCAATGTCGGGATGCTCGTCGAGAAAAGAAATTTCCTGTTCGAAACGCTGTGGGAGCGAGATGTCGTCGCCGTCCATTCGGGCGATGTATTCGGTGTCGGCGTATTCAAGGCAGTGGTTCAGCGTGTAGTTCAGCCCCATGTTGCGCTCATTTCGGATTAGGATAAACTTGCCGGGATGGCGGTCGGCGTAGCTTTGTGCTACTTCGGCGGTGTCATCCTTAGAGCCGTCGTCGCACATTATGACTTTGAAACCCTGATATGTCTGGCTTAACAGCGAGTCGAGGGCTTCGGCGAGTGTAGGGGCACAATTGTAAATGCCCATTATTACGGAGATGCGCGGAGTCATTTGATTCGGAATGCTTTTCGGAGTGTTTTCGATAGGCTGTAGCCGAGATAGCGATGAGCGAGGCGGGATATTCTGATTCGCCACGGGCTGACATTCATCCATGTTTTGCTGTACCAGTGAATAGAGTGGGTCAGAGGCGTGATTTCAAGTTTTCCCGTGTTGTCATTCAGCGGATTAAAGTATTCTTTCGGATATATATTCACTCCGGCTATTGTCTGAATCTCATTTGAAGCCTTCAGCCCGTGTGAAATCAGGATGTCAGTGGTGTATTTCACAACTGTAGTCAGATTCAGCGAGCCGTCATCATTGAGGAACGACAAAGTTGAGTATTTGTCAATAATCTCTTTATATAGGCCGAGGCCGGGGGCTACCCCCAGGCCGAGGCCGGGGTTAACGGCGCCGCTTCGCGGCGCCGACAACTCACAGCCCATGAAAGCTCCTCGTTGAATGATATCGTCAAATGGTTTTATTACTTCGACATCGGTGTCGAAATACAGACCGCCCTGTTCATAAAGCACTTTGAAGCGGGCATAATCGCTCACGAATGCATATTTCCCGGCCGCATACGCCTGAGCGGTATACGGAATGGAATTGACATCGAAATTCTGCTCGTTCCATTCCTTTATTTCGTAATCCGGCAGATAACGCTTCCATGATGCAATGCATTTTTTCGCATCGTCAGGAAGCGGATTGCCTCCGAACCAGCAGTAGTGAATTATTTTGGGAATCATTCTGTACCAGTCTGTTAGATTTTGTCAGCAACGGCAGTGCTGACTGCGGGGGCGAGCTTGCGGGCGAAAAGATATTGACTTTTCATCAGGAAATCAAAATCAGTCGAAGTGAAAACTTTGAGTTGCCCTCTGCTACCTTTCCGGTCAATAATATGTTCTTATTTTAGCTTGACTACTTAGTTTAGTTAGGAATAATATTTCCTATATAAGCTATTGCAACGCTCTGTGAATCAAAGGTTATGGCTCGTTTGAAATAATTAGTAATAGAATCTATTTATTTCACGAGATGGATTATGTCGTTAACCGGGCGTTTGGCTGAGCACGGGGATTTGACGCCTTCTTCGGGAGCATAACCGCCAACCACGAGGATAACCGTTCTTTCATTGCCGGGGATACCGGCGAGTTCCGATATAAATGCATCTTCATCATCCATGCCTCCCCAAATTACAGGACAATTAACGATTCCTACGCTATTCAGGGCATACAATAGATTCATGCAGAAAATGCCGCCATCCACGAGCCAGGTGTTGCGCTCATATTCATTTGTGTAGAGATTGAGGTCCTGAGTTATTACGAATATGACTCCCGGCTGTCCGAATGTTCTTATTCCTCCATGGCGTTGTTTCAATTGGCCGATTTTAACCGGGTCGGTTATGGCGTAAATTCTGGTGGCTTGTCTGTTGCAAGCGCTTGGAGCTGTTTGAGCTATTCTGACCGCCTTAATAATATCTTCATCAGATACCTTTTTTTGAGAGAAGTTGCGAATGCTATGGCGAGAATGCGCAATGAGGTCAAAAGTCTCAAAGTCTCGGACTTTAGAAAGAAATGGCATTGCTCCGCTTTTAACGTCTTCTTCATGAGCTTTTGTCAGTTCTTGTGGTATGAATGAAATATCCAAACCATTCGATACCCTATGAGCTGCATAGGCATATATGACAGACTCTGCCAACGCTATCGCATCTTTATCTTTACCATCAGACTGTTTGTATGATTGATATTTAGATATCAATTCGATGACCTTCTCTTTTCCAAAATCTGCACGGCAATCCGAAAGAGACAAGGCCTTTTCGATTGTGTGGCATTGGATTCTTATTTTGGCTTCTAACACAGGGATTGTATTTCCTTGAATACCGCTGTATTTGGTATAGAGTGAGGCATCGCGTTCAAAGCAGCAATCTATATATTTCCGCGATTTAACACCTAATAATCTCAAAAAACGTTTAATGGCGCTTTTCATGCTCAATTTTATTCAATTCTGATATAAGCAATGAAGAACTTTGTTTTCTTAAATTTGCAAGATTGTCTTCAAAATACTTCACTGCAAATGGCTTTGAAATTATTCGTTCAAATTCGGCCAATTCACAATTTTGAGGAATCAGACGGTCATCGCATTTTAGCGTTTCGCAAATGCTCCTGACCTTTGGGCGAATTGGAAGAATGCAACACCGCGTATGATTGATTAATGAGAATATGGCTCCATGAAAAGTTGTGGTGAACACAAATTCAGCGTTCGACACCAAAGAGCTGAATTGGAGTGCCGAACATTCAATTGTTTTATCGGTCCAAGGATGCCAAAAACAAGGAGATATTATTTGTAAACCGTGTTTGGCGGCAAATTCTTTCACTACTTTTATCATGTCATTATCTATGCCATAAGTATAGACGAGAAGATATTTGCGCTTTGGCAGACGGATTTTTTCTGATAGGTGGCTCACATTTATTAAAAGAGTCGGGTCTGCCACAAGTTCTGTATCGATGTCGAAACATCTCTTTAACAGCTGTCTTGTATGGGGGTCACGTGAAAACACCCTGTCGAAATCTATCGCTCCTTCTGTCAAAGAAAATTTTTCCATGAAATCCTTCTCGACAGCATGGCCCGCACTTATTGCGTATCCTATTTTCGGCTTGCTTTTAATTTCGGTACCGAAAAATATCGGCTTGCAGAAAAATCGGTTTGTGACATTCCATATTTCATCACTTCCCCACAGGTAGCAGTCGATTGATTCGTCGTTTTGATCAATATATGACAACCGATTTAAATCTCGCAATGAATGAAAAATCTTCTTTATTCTCAATAGATAGGAACGGTAGGGCCTGGCACGGCGTATTAATTTTACAGCCGATTTATAATGTGGGCTTGTTCTGACGAAGCTCACTTTATGGCCGTGTTCCTCAAGGAATAATTTGAGCGCATATGCCTGTAAGAAACTGCCGAGATTGGTAAAGGGGTGATAAACTGTGATGATGGCTATATTCATAATAACCTATTTGCGAATCTTGCGTATGATTTTTTCGGTAAGTGCTTTACGTTGTGATGCCGAGAACACCATAAACCATGAGGTTAAGGCTCCGATGATGGCTGTCAACAGGAAATTGACAAGTAAATGCAGCCATGTAGTAGCCGGTAAGAAGTGGCGAAATATTGAAGCTATAATGAGTATCAGAGCCACGTTCAAAAGATTCAGTATTATGCGTTGGTAGAAAATCCCGAGTGGGAGCCCAAGACATTTGGCTGCATATATTGGTGTAAAACAAAGATTTCGCAGGATTCCTATTGCTGAACTTACACCGACAATTGCATATACGCCCCAGTCAGTAGTCTTAAGGCAAATGAAGGTAATCGTAATGCTTAGAATGCCACTTGCAACCATTACCAGGGAATTTGTCCGCACTTTATTTGTTAGTGCGAATACACTATAGAGGGAATAAATACAGCAGCTTATAAGTACCGTGCCTAATGACAGTATGGTCAGAATCGACAATAAGTGTGCATCCTCTCCGGGCAACCATAACCGATAGAAATCTTCTGAAAAAATTATCAGTATTGAAAGACAAATACCGGAAATAGAGGATAGGATATTGATTGACTGATTAATTGATGCCAGTAGGGCATCCTTCATTTTCTTAGAGTAGTATTCAAGAAATTGAGGAAAAAATGAGTCGGACAACACAGCTATCAAGGCGATAAACAATCCCGGGAGAGTCTTTGCAACCGCTACATTACCTGTCATGACTCCTCCAATAAATGTATTGCATAATATCAGGTCGAGCCCATCAAGCAGAATATGACTTAGTTTAGTGACAGAATTCCAAATGCCGGAAGATATTAGTTCTTTGATGGCGCGGAATGAAAACGACGAAACTGAAACTTTAAGCTCCGGGAGTAGACGGCGAGTATATCGAACATTCCAAAGAAGGGGATAAAGACTCGCTATAAAAGTGGCAAGCGCCACATAAAAAATGCGTGTGTCTAAGTAAGAAAATAAAAGCAGTATGAGTATAATCCTGATTATGTTCGACTCCATTGTTCGGAAACTGCCTTTATACAATATGTTTTTTGCATATAAGACAACTCCGAAAAAAGAACCGACGAGACTGAAGAAAAAGCTAATGATTATTATAGAAAATGTAATTTGGGCATCGAACATCAATGACCGGCTGACATTTATCAAATCCAAATTGAAAATTAGCCATATAGATGGGATGGTCAGCAACAACGCTATGATTGTATTGGCAATAAGTACTGATGAAAAGTATTCGTTTGCCTTCCTAAATTCATTTCTATGTATTTCAATAATGATAAATCTACTGGCCATGGAATTTAATGCGGCAGTAAACAATGTAACATAGGATATGATACTGTTTGCAAGACCGACTAAACCGTATGCCTCTATTCCTACATTTTTAGTTATGTATGGGGTTAAGAAGAAACTTATAGCAGTGGCGAACACAAAAGAACAGGTGTTCGCTATCATATTTAATGCAACAACTTTATTTCCTGCCATTACTGAGTCAATTGGTTGAAAATCCGGTCAATCACGGAGCGGTCAATATCTGCATCAAACTTTCTTGCAAACACACATCCTCGTGAAGTAGCGGCCATCATCGAATCATAGTCCTTCATTGTCAAGATTTTGGGATGGTTTTTACTTTCGTCCCAAACAATATATCTAGTGCCAAGCGTTGAAATGGCACCTATCTGCTTCTCAGGTTGATTGAGAAGTACTATCTGCTTGTACATCTCATCGCTGCAATGAGTGAATCGAGTAAATCTGCGAATATCATTCTTCGCCGCTATTAGTTTCGCTACAGCTGCCTGTGTTAAGTCGCACCAATTATGACCTTTCCCTAAAATCGGATATTTAGTCTGAAGCCAAATAAGCCGGTTGATTTTCATTTTATATTGGTAAATTTCAGACAGAATATTCAATCGTTTTTTAGCCTCCTTTGACAACCACTTGGCTCTAAATACATTGATATAGTTTTTTAGTCGCCATAAATAGGGCGAGACATCACCTTCGATAAACAGATAATTGCATTTCTTGTCTTCAAAAAAATCCCGGATAGCCTTGGCGTTAATCAAAGGTAAGTCAGACCCCGAAAGGAAATGATAATAAGAATATGGTCCGTTGCGAAATGCAGTTTTGAATAACTCCATTTCTGCTTTTATCTGGCTTTCGTTGCCCCATGTCACATTGTGGCGTTTAGTTAGATGAATAGCCGCATTTTTTGGAAGGCTTAAAAAATAGTCCCTGTTAAAGTCTTTTGATTTGCTGTCAATATGGAGATATATGTCGTTCCAAGGCGCATCAATAATTTGTATTAGCTTTTCAAGCGTATACCAATTATTGTGAGCCATTATGAGGAAGGCGTGACGATGCATAAAATTATTCAACCGAGTTGAGAACCTTTACAATATCAATATGTCTTAATGTGCATTCGGTTTCATCGCCGCCTACAAGATTGAGCTTTTCAAGTTCGGGCACGACCACAATACTTGCACTGTCGTTGCCTACGGGCGAAAAACATATTTTATTTTTATATGGAAGCTTATGGAATCGGTTCAGCATGGCAGTAATATCATATCCGCTATCTCGGAGCGACATTTTCACAAGCAGACGGTCATAATTTATGCGTTGTTTGCGCTTCATCCATTTTGCAATTGCTTCTTCGGCGTCGGGATAATGAAGGAAGTGAATCTCCACATCTTCTCCAATTGTAGCAATGGGGTAAGTGACAGGTTTGGTGCCGTTAGCAGAAATTTTGTTGTAATATTTCGATTGCTCAGGCCGGATTATAACCGGGGTTTGTGTAATATACCACTCAAGACGCTCAAGCAGCCTGATATAGTCCTCATCCATTATGAAGAGGCCTACAGTAGGGGTGTTGTATTTGAGGCCGAACGATTGATAGACTGCTGTTCCTGCCCAGCAATTGTTCGAGATTATGGTGAAATCGGTATGATGCAACTGCCGGCGGCGGCAATATTGCCGCCACTTTATTGTTAGCTTGATGAAAGCATTTTTTATCTTTTGCAGAATCATGTCAGTCGAAATAGAGCTGTCGGTTAAGGAGTTTGCGAACCATTGCTTCCGACTGTAGCATGGGGAATCCCAGTCGGGTCAGCTTTTCTGTGATTTTCAAATCATTATGTGCAGACAGCGCGTTGCGGTATTCTTTACGGATTAGCCGCTTGCTTGCGGAGTCGCCTACTGCTGCAGCTGCCATATAGAGCAGGTGGAGGTTGTTGATGAGCCGACGCGTGAAGTCTCTTGCGGCATCATTAAGCCCGGCCTGACGCAGTAGCGAGATGCGCTCGTTCATTATGTTGATTATGTCGAGCCGTCGGCTGTTGAAGCGGTGTGTCGTAATGCTGCCGGGTCGGCGTATGTAGACGTAAGGCTTGTCGCTGACGTATGCCCCATTTTTACTCTCCAGCAGCAGATGAGTCGTGAATTGTTCGTCTTCATGAAGGATGCCTTCTTTGAAACGGAGTGTGTCGAAAATGCGGCGGCGCACCATTTTTGTGCACATGGATGCTGCTTCACCACCCGTATTTAACAGGTAGGCGAATTTATCGGCAGCGGCAGTCAGAATTCGGGGTGTGCATGGCTTGGCCGGAACGGGAGTCAGACCGTTGGAGCTGTAGTCGGATGTTTCCTGATAGCCGTACTGAATGTAATCTACATCGTTGTTGGCGATGCCGCAGTATTCGGCAAGGCGTTTTATTGTTCCGGGCAGAAGCACATCGTCGCCGTCAACAAAAATCAGCCACTCGCCGCTGGCTTTGTCGATTCCGGCGTTGCGAGCGGATGACAGTCCGCCGTTGGTTTTGTGAACCACCTCGACAGCGGTCGTTTCGGCATATTTGTCGCAGATTTCGGCGGAACCGTCGGTTGAGCCGTCGTCCACCAGAATTATCTCGCAGTCAGCATCGCCCTGTTGGGCAATCAGACTGTCAACACAGTAATGAAGAACGGCTGATATATTGTAAACCGGAACTATTATCGAAATCATCTTATGGCAATTTTCTGATTAATAGCTTGGTTCAGTGATTCTTTTAAGTAATTCATTGATGCTTCTCGTTCAGTTTCCAATTTTGATTTTAACTGAAATCCTTCCTCAGGAATATTAATTTCATCAAGAGGCATATCAGGATAAACAAGTCCTTTGTTTCCTAAACCGACTTCATTAAGTAAAGATGCCTGTCGGTTATCGTCGCTTTGTCGGTTATCTGTTATTGTTAAGAATGGTATGCCGAAATTCAGAGCAAATGCAGTACCGTGGAAAGAGGATGTAATAATGAAAGACGCATTGTAGAAAAGATTTAAAAATTCTTGAGGTCCACAATCATTAATCACCTTATATCCTCTTAGAATATTAATCGGATCGGCGTATATCATAATTACTTTATAGCCGAGTTTGCGTTGAATGCGCTTTATTACTTTATAGGCATAGGGAAACGGGTCGTGCGAGTATTTCAGTAAGTAACAGAGAATATACTTTTGTTTAATGGTTCTTTTTACATCGAAATATTCTGTCCATTGCTCTTTATTTAGAAGCAGAGTCGGATCTAATGCTACTGTTCCTTTAAGATTAATCTTGTCTAAATTCTCAGTCCTTTCTCTTTCAGAAATAGCGTGGTATTTTTTCAAACAAGGGCTTATATAATTGAGATATTCCGCTGATAAATTCTTAGAGCCAAAAGATGAGGCATAAGAAATACGCGGAGCATCATTCCGAGCCCAGTTTAGAAAGAATGTCAGGTCTCGTCCTATCCATCTTGGATTCCAAACCTGATCACTTCCGGTTAAATAAACATCAGCTTGTATAGGATCTTTTATTAGAGAATCCTCTGTTGGATAATGCTTGGAAAATGTAAGATAAGACGCTAAAAAAGATTTAAAACGTTCAATTTTTTTTTGCGGATTATGTTTAATCAAGCGATGACAGAGTCCGTTTAAGTGCAGATACAACCAACTTTCATTCTCTTTCGAGTTACTCCGGTCTGCTCTTAATTTTTTATGGTAGGCATTGGGGAATTCATAATCAACAATAATCGGATTATATCCCAAACGACGTATGAACTCGCTTGTCGCAACCGTTTGTAATGCTGATCCCAGATTGGTGACGGAATGCATGGTAATTATGGCAACGTCTTTCCTACTCATAGTCTCCTGATTTTTGAGATTTTATATTTTATGATTTCATCATAAATGACGAATTTTTTTATAAATGAAATCCTTATGAATGGAGCCTTTAAAGCTTTTTGAACGATTTTATAGTACCATGGCTTGGCAACACAGGATTTCATCTGACCCTCACATACGACCTCAGCCGGATATTCTTCTAAATGCGCATTTATATTATTTAATAGCTTGTTACCTCGCTCGGTAAATGTCAAAACAGCGCTTACGCCTTCTTTATTTGTTTTAAATTTGTTGCCCCAAAGATCTCCCAATCTGATGTCAGCCGATGAATTTAAGTATTTATATTTGCAATCAGAATAGCACGCCGGATTCAAAGCGACATTTGACAGGAACATAAAATAAAAACCGTCGTTTGATTCTCGAGTCGATCTATAATAACTATTGCCGGTCATTACATCGTTATTTGATTTATAAGCGCAGATATTCCAGGATTTATGCCAGCCTTCTTTTTTGTCCCTAAAACTTATTTCTGACGAAGTGTTGATAAAAAAGCGTTTTTCTTTAAGATACTTTCTCCATACATTATATGATGGAATTCCATGGCAAAAAAAGTCAATCAAAATGAAATTGTCCTCTTTTTTTATTAATCGAAGATATCGCCTCCACATATCAATCTGACAAGGAGTCCCAATTATCGCGTATTTTTTTGTAGGGTCAATCTCTTTAAAAGCTTGCGTTACATCGCTCTGTAAGTATTTACTTCCGAGTGAATACATTAAATTATCCAATGTATCTGATATGTAGTGCTTAGCAGTTGATGTCGAAGAATCGTATTTTACCGCGCATATTTTATAACCATTAGACATTAAATATGAGCAAAGAGCGAATGCCATTCCTCCTGAAGAACTGATTCTTCGTATATGGTTATCTTTGTTCCATGCTGCATAAGCCGATAGCGGTTGAGAAAAAATTGGTTTATCGGTAGTCTTATAATTGCAAACTTTCAGACACATACCGCATCCGGTGCAATTTTGTGAATTCTTAATATATGGGACATAGAATCCCCTTGAATTCAACTGCATGGAAATGACATCATGTTTACACGATATCATGCATAAGCCACATCCGAAACAGACTTTCCGATTGCCGATTCTTTTATCCATATCAGTGGCGCAGGTAATATATCATAAATTTATAATACCAGATTACAGGCACTATGCCCTTTATGAAGGCTCTCGTCATTAAAACCTTCCTTTTTGCACTTAATGACGGAGACTGTCGAATAGTTTCTGCAACAGCTTTAGATGCAGCAACCCGTATTGCCTTTCTGCTGGTTATGATTGGATAAGTTTTACAACAAATGACTTTTTTTAGGATATTAATAAACCGATTAAAATCATTTATGTCGAAATGTTTAAGATTGCCGTATGAATAGTCGTTAATTATGGTAAAATCTGAATCGTTTAGATTTACGCCAAATAGGAGGTATCGTTCCTCTCTAAACTTATTAGATTTGAATGTTTGTTTTCCCGTGCGGTTTTGAGTTATCTGACTAATGTGTTTCCGATATCTTAGTAGTGTTTCGGGTATATTCGCAATTCGAGAATTTTTAGCGAAATTCCACCATAATCTGAAATCTTCAAGCCCATTAAATTCCGGCTCGTATTTTAACGAATACTCATGCATTACTGATGTCCTCCAGATAACCGAAGGATGTGTAAGGCACGGGTTAAATAGCAATCCGGCAGAACAGTCGTCGGCATTATGTTGTTGCGTGAAGCAATATGGCTTTATTCCTTCTCCGAACACTTCAATGTCGGAACCGCTGACTGCTATGTCGGGGTGCTTTTCCATCCAGTCGTACTGTGTTGCCAGACGGTGGGGCAATGAGATGTCGTCGGAGTCCATGCGGGCGATGTAGCGTCCGCGGGCTGCATCAAGGCCTTTGTTGAGGGTGACGCAAATGCCGGAATTGACCTCGTTCTCCAGATAAACTATGCGCGGGTCGTCATAGCTTTGAATGATTTCTCGGGTGCTGTCGGTTGAACCGTCATTGATTATGATGAACTCAAAATCAGTGAAGGTCTGCGCCAGAATGCTGTCGATGGCCTCTCTGAGATATTTCTCGGCATTATAAGCCGGCATGACCACGCTTATGGCCGGTATTGTCCTTTCCTGCATAGTCTATGGATGAAATTGGTTAATCTGCCGATGCAGAATAATGCAGTGCAGCGGTTGGATAAAATCAGGCGGCTGCGCATATCTGTGGGATTTGAGTTGCGCAGACACTCTGTAATGTCATTATTGCCGCATAGTTCCTTTAGTAATTTTTTCTGTGCGGATGCGCTGAGTGCGTTAGACGTGGCCGTGAAGTTGGTCACGGCAAAACGTATCTGGGCGGCAATTTGATGCTCGTAAGCTTCGACGTAATTCTCTCCCCAGTATTTCATTACCGTATCAAGCAAAGTGCGACGCATTGAGGCGATTTGACGTGTCATGTCGGGGTAGAAGCGGAAGCACGCGCTGCCGGGGCGTATCAGTCGCCGATAGAATGGTTCTTTTATGTAAGCAATCTTATCGGCCAAGCCCATGGCTGCGATGTTGAAGATGCGGTCTTCTGAAAATTTTATGCCCTCCGGGAAGCGCACCCTAAATTTTAGCAAAGCGTCCGTCCGGCGGTAGATGCACCGACATACTGAGCCGGCAAGGTTTGTGAGAACGGAAGGCGCGAGTTTTTTTGTGTCGATGAGAGTAGACTCCGTATAATCCGGCAAGGTGTCGGGCTCATCAGGCCGGTTGGAATAAACCGTCACTGCATCGCACATTGCTATCTGAGCTCCCGATTGACGAATAGCCTCTAACATCCGCTCAAACATCTGAGGCTCAATGGTGTCATCGGAGTCGATAAATCCGAGGAATTCACCGCTTGCGGCATCGAGTCCGGTGTTGCGGGCTATGCTGACGCCTTCGTTCTTTTTGTGGATGACTTTGATTCTCGAATCATTGGCGGCAAGCTCATCGCATAGTTCTGCGGTGAAACTTTCGGAGCCGTCGTCCACGATGATTATCTCAAGATTGCGATATGTCTGAGCCGTGATGGAGTCAACACAGGCTCGAAGATAATCACCGGTATTGTAAACGGGAATTATGATGCTGACCTGTGGGTTTTTCATTTTTTGTGGCTTGCATAAACTTCAGAACACGGTAGGCGCGCCCCATGCCTATGCCGAGTATCATATAAGGAATGTAGTTAGGCATTGGCGTTATAAGTCCGAGTTCGAAGGTTTGCTGCAAAAAGATGCATAAAAATGTCACGACAGAGGCAAAAACAATTTTGTCACTGAAAAATATGCGTAACAGGTTGAGACGGCTGGAGAAGTATTTAATCCAGAATATGTAGCCGGCGATGCCGAACACACACAATGCGGCTATTCCGCTGTTATGATAGTTCATGGTAAATTTGCCGGTGCCCAAATAATAGGATTCGGATAGCTCTTCGAGGGCTTTGCTCCACAGTTCGTCGCGGCCATTGAAGACTCCTTTTTGGAATTCCTCCCTGCTCCATGAGTTCAAATCTTCGAAATAATCTGACCCGCCGATTAATATTATGATAAAGGCCAAAATCAGCGGTAGATTCAGAAGCAGCCTGAGGGCGTATTTTTTACTGAGAATCTTTTTTGTTGTTTCCTGGAAATAGATTGCGGCTACGGCCAAAATTGCAAAAATCATTCCTGATCGACATTCTGTCTGGAACAGCATGGCCAGATATATCACGGTGACGATATTCCAGCATATAAATTCCTTATTGGATTTCAGGGAGATAAGGAATATGGAGAAGAACAGGAAACTGAACAGACCGGTCATGGCAATGGCGTTGTCATTCCACCCCGAGAGCACTGAGCCGTTAATGTAGATTCCTAAGATGCCTATGCCGAGCAACCCTACGATAAGGCACGTCCGTGTTATAACCCACCGGGTTATCTTGCAGTAAGAAACCAAATAGGTTACCATAAATGCCTGAAAATAACCGGCGCCCTCCCATTTATCTGAGACAATGAACGGTATGATTATGATGGTCAGGACGAGGCCGGCATTGATTAACTGCTGATTTTTGCACAAATCGCGGCGACGGCGGAACAGGAACAGATAGAGCGAGACTGCGATGACGAACCATGTAGTATATTCCGGAAGTTTCACCGATTCGGCCCATCCGGAATTATTTACAAACGATAGCGCCCAAAATGCCGTAAGGAGAATGACGTTTAAAATATTACTCATTCGTAGATTTTTTATAATGACGGGCTGCGATACTGCCGAGAGGAGAGAGTAACTTTACTAAAACAATATGTTTGCCGTGATAGTCGGCCGATGGGAGGCATCCCTTGAAAAGCTTTCTGAAGGCGTGGTAGCGCAGGATGTAGCCCACACGCTCTCTGAAGTTGCGAGCCATGTCTATGCGTTGGCGGAAATAAAGCTTGTAGCCGCCGGGATTGTTCACCATGAGCCTGTGCGGGTTGGAACTCAGTCCGTCAGGCTGATATTCGCATATTGTGAGGATGTCATTGCTGACAATCAGCGAATGCTTTTCGCCGATACGGTCATATATGGTGCATTCGCCGAGGAAACGCTCTCCGGGGATTATGTCGAAGGGGAACCGGCGCGCTACGGATGTCAGCAGCACAATCGAGCGCTCTCCGCCATAGCCTTCGCACTCCAGTCGATATGCGCTACAGGGCTTGTGTCCTTCGGGGTATCTGCACCCTATTATTTTATGGTCGGGCAAACATTTCAATGCGATTATGCCGCTCGGCGCCTTTTCTGTTTTTTGAAGCAGCTGCGGAGCATGGCCGGCTATTTTTTCGATGCTGTCGTCGGGCAGCCAGTCGTCGGAGTCAACGGTAAAGAAAATGTCGCCGCTTGCCAGATTGAGGGCTTCGTTATATGCCGTATGCTTGCCTCCGTTGTCTTTGCGGCGATATACGATGGGGAAAGATGCTTTTTTTTGAAAATCAGCGATTAATGCGGCTGTGTTGTCAGACGAGCCGTCATCCACGACAAGCCATTCGAAGCCATCTGCCGTTTGTCGGCACAGGCTGTCAAACAACCGCCCGATAGTGTTTGCCCTGTTGTAAGTCGGGGTGAACACGGTTATAAGGGGTCTCGAATCGGTGAGGTTCATAGTAAGTGGGAGGAGTCTGAAAAAGGACTCCTGCAATGTCTGAAATGGGAGGGGAGGGGCTGACTCGGCAACTTATGTTGTGGGTGAGCCGTGATGAATCGGGTGGGGCTAAAGGAGAGTTACGGGCGTTCTTTCACTAAGCGCGAAAATTACTTAATCTGTTGACTTACGCAAAGTTACATCAGATTATTACCGCACTGCCGAAAAATTGATATTTTTAACCTATTAGCCGTACAAGCTCTCAATAATGGGTGATTGACAACTTGTAATCGCAAATATACTAATTATTTTTGAGAATATGCTAAAATCAGTCTGAATTTATGCAATTCATCGGGCTGTGACTGCTATCATGTAGGTCACGGCTGCGACTGAAATGGAGATGCCGGCTATTATGCTGAACGTTATGGGTTCGCCAAAGGCCACGGCGCCTATCAGGATGGCGGTTATTGGTTCAAAGACTTCGAGTATTGAGGCTTTGGTGGCTCCGATGTTGCGTGTGGCTACTGCCAGTGAGGCGGTGGATATTATGGTTGGCACAACGGCAAGCCCCGTCAGGTTAAGCCATGCCGATGCATGATTGAGACCGGCAGTAAGCCCGCTGCCTGAAGTCATGGCAATGATGAAGAATACCGCAGTGCCCACTACCAGCGTATAGAAAGTGAGCACGGTGCTTGAAATTGAGGCAATCGTCTTGCTGCGGTTGATGATGACCATGAAAAAAGAGTAGGCGACGGCCGAACCGATGGCCAGACAGATGCCCAAATAATCTGTCTGAGAACTGCCGTCGGTTATGCCTGACATTATCATTACTCCGATGAAGCTGACTGCAATGGCTATCCATACCGGCACTGATGGGATTTTTCCGCAGAACGTCATGATAAGTGCCACAATTACAGGGCTCAGGAACACCAAAGTGGTGGCTACGCCTGAAGCAATGTGCTCATAGGCAAGGAAAAGCATCAGGCTGCTTGAGGTGTAGAGCAGGCCGGCCACCAGCAGCACTCCGGCCTGACGCAGGCCGACGGCGATGTGCTGCCGTTTAATGACAAAGAAAAGGCCGAGAATGGCAACTGCTATTGCATAGCGGTAGAACAGTATTGTCTCAACTGCCGTTCCGTCGGCCATCAGCGGCTTTGCCATCAACGGATTTGTTCCGTATGTCACGCCGGTCAGCACACCGGCGGAATATCCTATAAGTCCTTTGCGGCTAAGTGTCATTTCAGCTTTTTGCGTACCAGTTTTCAAATTTCGGAGCAAAGTTAGCTCAAAATATCCGTACAGCGAGCGCGGCGAGCTAATTTTAGGCGGTTTTTGTCTATATGAAATAAAATGTATAAATTTGTAAGTATATACCGCGAATATGAAAAAAGCACTAATAACCGGAATAACCGGACAGGATGGGTCTTTCCTGGCAGAGTTCCTGCTTGAAAAAGGCTATGATGTTCATGGCACGATAAGGCGTTCGTCGACCGATTACAGGGAGCGCATAGCGCATCTTGAGGGGAAACCGAGGTTTCATCTCCATTATGCCGACCTTGGTGATTCCCTCTCGATAATTCAGGTGCTTAACAAGGTCAGACCCGATGAAGTCTACAATCTGGCGGCGCAAAGCCATGTGCAGGTGTCGTTTGACGCGCCCGAATTCACCTGCGACGTCGATGCCACCGGAGTGCTCCGGCTGCTTGAAGGAATCCGTCAGTGCGGGCTGGCCTCCACGTGCCGCTTCTATCAGGCGTCAACATCCGAACTCTATGGCAAGGTTGAGGAGGTCCCGCAGAACGAAAACACTCCGTTCCACCCATACAGCCCCTATGCCGTGGCCAAACTTTATGGTTTCTGGATTGTGAAGGAATACCGCGAGGCCTACAAAATGTTTGCCTGCTCGGGCATACTCTTTAATCATGAGTCGGAGCGCAGGGGCGAGACCTTTGTGACGCGCAAAATCACCCTTGCCGCCGCACGCATCGCTCAGGGTAAGCAGGATAAACTTCTGCTCGGCAATCTATCATCGTTACGCGACTGGGGATATGCCAAAGACTATGTTGAGTGTATGTGGCTCATACTCCAGCAGCCCGAGCCTGAAGACTATGTCATAGCCACGGGCGAGCAGCATTCCGTCCGCGAGTTCTGCCTGTATGCGTTCCGTCGCGTAGGCATAGAGCTTGAATTTGTCGGTTCCGGGGAGAATGAAAAAGGTATTGACAAAAAGACCGGTAAGGTCCTGATTGAAGTTTCCCCTGATTTCTATCGGCCCACCGATGTGGTTAACCTGTGGGGCGACCCCACGAAAGCTAAGAAACAGCTTGGATGGGACCCCGCAAAAAAGACTTCATTCGAGCAGTTGGTCAATCTCATGGTCGACTCCGATATGGCGAAAGTGGCAGTGGAGCGCGCCGGTGAGCAAATTAAGTGCAATCTGGAGGAATATCTTGAAAAAGGCATAGTAAAATAATGAATAAGGACTCTAAAATATATGTCGCCGGACACCGGGGAATGGTAGGCTCCGCAATAGTCAGAGAGTTGACGCGTCAGGGCTATCGCAATATAGTAACGAGGACCCATTCCGAACTTGACCTCATCAATCAGGACGCGGTGAATCGGTTTTTTGAGCAGGAAAAGCCCGAATATGTGTTTCTTGCCGCCGCTAAAGTAGGAGGCATAGAGGCCAACAGGAATGCGCTCGCCGATTTCATGTACGACAATATGATGCTCGAGATGAATGTAATCCATGCCGCTTGGAAGAATGGATGCCGTAAACTGGAATTTCTCGGGTCGTCGTGCATTTATCCGCGCATGGCACCGCAACCCATGAAGGAAGACTGCCTCCTCACATCTTCGCTTGAAAAGACCAACGAGGCTTACGCCCTGGCCAAGATTTCGGGTCTGAAATACTGCGAATATCTAAACACTCAGTACGGCACTGACTATATATCGGTAATGCCCACTAACCTTTACGGCCCGAACGATAATTATCATCCCGCACATTCTCACGTTCTTCCGGCCCTGATTAGACGTTTTCATGAGGCGAAGGAGAAGAATCTGTCAACGGTGACCTGCTGGGGCGATGGCACTCCGCTCAGGGAGTTCCTTTATGTCGATGACCTTGCCAATCTCTGCGTGTTCCTTATGAACAATTATTCCGGGAATGAAACCGTCAATGCCGGTACCGGTAAGGAAATATCAATCAGGGAACTGACCGAGCTCGTGGCTCGCGTTGTCGGCTATACCGGCGCTATCAGATGGGACGCCTCAATGCCCAACGGCACCCCGAGGAAGCTCCTTGACGTCAGCAAGGCCGCTTCTATGGGATGGCGCTATTCGGTGGAACTCGAAGACGGCATCAGGAGGACATATGAGGATTTTCTGTCAAACCCCATGCGCGCAGAACGTTAACTAAGGAATACCATGCAAATCATATTACTGTCAGGCGGATCGGGTACACGTCTTTGGCCGCTGTCAAACGAAGCAAGATCAAAACAGTTTCTCCGCATTCTTGAAAACGAGCGGACAAAGGAGCTTGAATCAATGGTGCAACGGGTGTATCGGCAGCTCAGAGAAGCTGACATCCGCGCCGAACTCACAGTGGCCACCAGCATCGCGCAACGCGATTCCGTCGTGTCGCAGTTGGGCGGCGACGTCAGCATCGTGACCGAACCGTCGCGCCGTGACACATTTCCCGCCGTCTCGCTTGCCTGCGAGTATCTTTCAAGAGAAAAAATGTGCGGCCCCGACGAGGTTGTAGTCGTGATGCCGTGTGACTCGTATGCCGAATCGGGATATTTTGAAAGCATTAAAACCATGTCCGACAGGATGGAGTCGGGAGAGTTTGCCAACTTCAGGATGATGGTGATGGGCATAAACCCCACCTATCCGTCGGGCAAGTATGGCTACATACTTCCGGAGCCTGCTTCCGGTAGCGAAAATGCCTATAGCGTCAGGAAATTTGTCGAGAAGCCCGATGTGGAAACGGCGAAGCGGCTGATTGGTGAAGGCGCGCTGTGGAACGGAGGCGTTTTTGTGTTCCGGCTCGGATATGTCACTGAAATAGCGAGAAAGTATAACAATCAACCATCCTTCATTGAGGTAAGGAACCATTATAGCCTCTATCCCAAAATCAGTTTCGATTACGAGGTTGTGGAAAAAACGTGCGGTATAGGCATGGTCAGATACGACGGTTTCTGGAAGGACCTCGGAACATGGAACACTCTTACCGATGAACTGAGCCGCAAGATTTACGGCAATGTCATAACCGACGACACATCGCGCAACACTCACGTGTTCAATGAACTGAATATCCCGCTGTTGTGTCTTGGCACCGAAAACCTTGTCATCGCGGCTTCACCTGACGGCATAATAGTCACCGAAAAGAGCAAAAGTGAGAATGTCAGGAACTATGCCGAACAGCTCAAGCACAGACCAATGTATGAGGAACGCCGCTGGGGCACCTACCGTGTTATTGACACAATAGAATTTCCTGATGGCTATTGCGCTCTCACCAAGCAGCTTACACTTAATTCCGGCAATTCCATAAGTTATCAGAAGCACGCGTTTCGCGATGAAATCTGGACGTTTATAGACGGTGAGGGCACGATTGTACTCGACGGGACGGAGAAGCCGGTTAGGCGCGGCGATGTTATATCCATTCCGAAAGGAACAATGCACGCGCTGAAAGCCACGACATCTCTTACTTTCATAGAAGTGCAGAGCGGCACCAATCTTGTGGAAGAGGATATTGAGCGTTTCCCCTACGACTGGAAATGACAGGTGTGGCGCTTTCTCTAAAAAAAAACTTTTTTTCGGAAATTCAAAAATATTTGGAGAATAGCCGGGAAAACATTACCTTTGTGAGCTGAATTTAAGCCGAACCGGGTTTTGAAGAAGCAAGCCGCTGATTTTCAGCGCTTCACCCGACGGTATAACCTAAATATACATCTAATAAATGTACGTAATTGTAGAAATTCAAGGACAACAGTTCAAAGCTGAAAAAGGTAAGTTCTTGTATGTTCACTTCCTCGGCGACAACGTTGAAGAAAAGCAGGAAGTCGTTTTCGACCGTGTTCTTCTTGCCGATGTTGACGGTGAAGTAAAAGTAGGTGCTCCCGTTGTTGAAGGAGCAAAAGTAGTTTGCGAGGTAGAGCGTCCCCTCGTAAAAGGTGATAAAGTGATTGTTTTCAAGAAAAAACGTCGCAAAGGCTATCGTCGTAAAAACGGCCATCGCCAGTATTTCACCAAAGTAGTGATTAAAGACGTAATTGCTTAACCCCCTAAATCTTAAAGACAATGGCACATAAAAAAGGTGTAGGTAGTTCAAAGAACGGCCGCGAATCGGAAAGCAAACGACTCGGCGTCAAGATTTTCGGCGGTCAGCACGCTAAAGCAGGTAACATCATCAAACGTCAGCGCGGCACTGTGCATCATCCCGGCCTCAATGTAGGTATGGGCAAGGACCACACAATCTACGCTCTGATTGACGGCACCGTAGTCTTCACCGTTGGTAAGAACGGCCGCCAGTTCATCAATGTTACTCCTCCCGCAGAAGCATAACTCTGCTTTGCGTGGAAAGCCTCAGAGCTTTCGCTAAATCACATAAAAGGCTGTGCCATCAGGCACGGCCTTTTATAATTATAGGAACCTATGTGTGAGCTGTGTTGATTGTGTAATTCTTTTCTTACATTTCCGGCTGACAAATTAGTGTCAGCCCGGCTCTAATCATTCGGCTGTCCGGAGCCGGACGCGGGATGCTGCATATGCTCCATTGGAATACCGCAGAAATTACGCGGGCCGAGCGACTGAAATCCGGAAGCGGCGTAAACGCGGCGTGCCCGCGGATTGTCATAGTCAACGAGCAGCCCCATGGGCTTTCCGATGTGGGCGTTATGGGCAATCGAGGCGCGTATGAGCTGCGAGGCAATGCCTTGGCCGCGATATTGCGGAAGCACCATGAGTGAGTCAATGTAGATTTCGTCGTCAGAGGTCTCATCGTCGATTTCCGCTTCCACCATGTTCCATCCTATCAGTTCATTCGACTCGTTGACAAATGCGTGCCGGAGTTGGTGCAGCAGGGCGCCGTCATAGGCCACGATGCCGCCCACGGGAATCTCGCCATCGAATGCAAGCAGCGTGTTGCGCCAGCTGTACTGGCTGTCAGGACGGGCAGCGCAGCGGAGAAACACTTCGTGAAGAGCCTCCACATTGTCTTCTCCTGCTATTTCCTTACAGGTGTCAATACTGATGGCGTTCATGACAATGTCGGCTATGAACGGAGCGTAGTCGGCGGTAGCCGGGCGGATTTCTATATTCATTTGTTTACAATTTCAGTTTGGGTTGTGGCGCGTGTGTCTTTAGGATATGACACTCTAACGTGATACATTGTTCGCAGACGGTCGATGAAAGCCTGCTTTATTGTGGTTATGTCGCGGAACGATATTGGCGATTCGTTGTGAAGCCCATCCATCACCTGCTTGTCAATCAGGGTGTTTACCATATTGCTGATTGTCTCCGGCTTGTGGTCGGGCAGCGAGCGTGATGCGGCTTCGACAACATCGGCCATCATAAGCAGCGAGGCCTCCTTTGACTGCGGGTTCGGGCCCGGATAGGTGAACGGCGCGGGGTCAACCTGCTCGTCGGGATGCGTGTTGCAGTAAGTGGTCAGGAAATACCTTGCCGTACTTTTCCCGTGATGCTGTGAAATCATGTCGCGGATTACTTTCGGGAGCTTGGCTTTTTCGGCGCGGCGCAGCCCATCGGTCACATGGGAGATAATTACCCTGGCGCTTTGTTTTGGGTCAAGGGTGTCGTGGGGATTCACTCCGTGCTGATTCTCCGTGAAAAAGGCCGGATTGCGAATTTTGCCGATGTCATGATACAGAGCGCCGGCACGCACGAGCTGCACGTTGGCGCCGATGCGCCGTGCGGCGTCTGAGGCGAGGTTGCTTACGGCCATAGAGTGCTGGAATGTGCCGGGACACTCCTCCGACAGCTCGCGAAGTACGTGGTTGTTGATGTCTGACAGCTCTACGAGCGTTACGGCCGATGTGAAGCCGAACACCTTCTCAAGCACGAATATCAGGATGTAAGCGAACGATGTCAGCACCATGTTCAGGGCAAAAAATCCAATCAGCTTCCACGAAAAAGCGTTTAGGGTGGCCACCTGCATCAGCTCAACGGTGACGTAGGAGAAAACGTATGCCAGAAAGACGAAGAACGATGAGCGCAGAAGCTGACTGCGTCGCGACAATTCGCGCAGCGAGAACACCGCTGTCAGGCCTGCGCTCAGCTCTATAAGGACGAATTCAAATGTGTAGGATGCGAAGGAGGCGCACACTAAGGTCTCCAGCACCATGCAGAACAGAGCCGTTTTGACATCGTAGAACACCATCAGCAGTATAGGCAGAATGGCGAACGGAACAATGTAGAGTCCCGACGAGAACGTATTGTTCATGAAAACGGCGAATATGAAGAATCCGGCCAAAAGGATTATCAGGCAGGTCAGACGCCGCGCATCGTCAATCACTGAACGGTTGTAGAGCAGCAGAAAAATGTAGAGCATGGCCATCACGGCGAGGCTGAAGGCGAGCTGGCCGATTGTGATATTGAAATCCGAGGAACCCTCTTTTTCAGCACGTCGGGCCGATTCATTCTCGTAGGACCGGAGCACCTGATAAAGTTCGGGTGTCACCATCTGGCCGCGAGTGATGATGCTCTGGCCTTTCTGTATCAGCTCGTAAGCAGACCATACGGGGCCTGTAAACTCGGCAAGTAGCCGGTTGGACTCGTCGGTGTCTTCCACATAATTGGGTGTCAGCATCGAGTTCAGACCGAGGAGCCTGAGATTGCTCATAAGCTTCGGATTGCGACGCCCGATGAGTGAATCAAGCAGATTGTAGGCTCGCAGCGATGAGCGCATCCTGCCGACACTGCGGGTGGTGGTGCTGTTGTTGCCCTGACTGATTTTAACCTCGGTGAGTCCGCCTGCAATCCTGTCGGCCAGTTGTTGGTCGATAACGCCGTTGTCGTAGATGCGTGTCAGTGTGGCTATCAGAAGCACACGGTCGGAGGGTGAAAAACGGTCGGATGAATTTATGGCCGTGCTGAGCCGTTGCAGCGGTGTCTCGTCGATGCGGTAGACGGGTACGAAGTGAGCGCGTATGCTGTCTTCCATCTGCTGCATGGTCAGCGAATCGCGGTAAACCGGAATGTCGAAAGGTGCCAGAAGTTGGTCGTGACTCCAGGGACGGTTAACTTCATAGCTCAGAGTAGCCCTGTCAGGCCGCGGCAGGAACTCAAAAATCAGCAGGGCGCCGGCCAGGAATATGGCGATGCTGACGAGTGTCTTTTTAGACGGACGTTTCATAACATAAATTATTTAGCGCACTCTGACGGCTTTCTTCACGCCGTCGACCTTGCGGAGCCTTGTGAGAAGGTCGTTTACTACATTAGTGTCGTCTACAAGCACGCGCAGGTTGCAGTGAAACACCTCTTTTTCCGCGGCTATATCCAAAGTCCTGATGTTGATGGCCATTGTCGTGGAAATCATCTGAATGATTTCCTGAAGAATTCCGAAGCGGTCGATGCCTTCCACGCGTATCTGCACGGGATAGCGGCCGCCAGCTGTAGCCGCCCATCGGGTTGAGAGGAGACGCTGGCCGAACCCGGCTTTCAGAGCCATGGCACGCGGACAGTCGATGGAGTGGACGACAACGCGGTTTTCGGGGTCAATGAATCCGAGCACTTCGTCGCCGGGAATCGGGTGACAGCAGTCGGCAAACACAAAATTTGCCGAATTGTCGTCGCAGCGCAGCTCATAGGTTTCCTTAGTGTTGATTTCAGGAGCCTCAGCTGTCGGAGCCGGGCCTTCCGGAGTGTCGGTACCTTTTCTGAAAGGTAGGCGGAACACTTTGCTGAGAATGCCTTTGTTGGGTGTGCCCTTGCGGAGCATCTTTGCCAAGTAATCGCCCGGAACAATTTCCTCGCGGCCAAGCATCATGAACAGCTCATCGCGATTCGCGGCCTTAAAGAAGCCCATGGTTTTGGTCATTACAACATTTGACGGCTCTATCTGGTGGTCGGCAAGGAATTTTTCATAGATTTCGCGCCCTTTGTCTATCACGGGAATCTGCTCTTTGCGCAGTGCGGCGCGAAGGCGCGTCTTGCCTTTGGCTGTGGCAAGAAACTCCATCCATTCGGGCTTTGGAGTCTGCGACTGCGAGGTGAGCACTTCCACTTGGTCGCCGCTCTTCAGGCGTCGGCTCAGAGGTACGAGCTTGTGATTGACTTTGCCTGCTATGCAGCGGCTACCTATCTGCGAGTGAAGTTCGAAAGCCACGTCAAGCACTGTGGCATTGTTGGGGAGCGTAATCAGTTCTCCCTTTGGGGTGAACACCACAATTTCCGATGAGAAGAGATTGAGCTTGAGCGTGTCGAGAAAATCGATGGCGTTGGGCTCGGGGTTGTCAAGAATATCCTTGATGGTTTTGAGCCAGACGTTGAGCTCAGACTCTTCATCGCCTTCTCCGATTTTATATTTCCAGTGAGCCGCGAAGCCTTTCTCGGCTATCTCGTCCATTCGGCGCGAGCGTATCTGGACCTCCACCCAGTTGCCGTCGGGCCCCATCACCGTAAGATGCAGGGCGCGGTAACCGTTGGCCTTGGGATTTGAAATCCAGTCGCGGGTGCGCTCGGGGTGAAGTTTGTAAATGTCGGTGATGGTGGAATATATCTGCCAGCAGATGCCCTTTTCGAGCGTCTGGTCATCGCACTCAAAAATTATGCGCACGGCATACAGGTCGTAGACTTCGTCAAAGGGTATGCCCTTTGTCTGCATCTTGTTCCAGATGGAATAGATGGATTTTACGCGGGCTTTTGCGGAAAATTTCAGCCCTGAGGCGGTGAGCTTTTCCTCGATTGGCCGGATGAAGTTGGCAAACACGTTTTCGCGCTGTTCCGCCGAACTGCGTATTTGGTTGGAAAGCTTTTCGTAGGCCTCGGGGTGCTCATATTTGAATGCCAGGTCTTCAAGCTCTGTTTTGATTGCGAATAAGCCGAGCCGATGGGCCATGGGAGCATAGATGTAGAGAGTCTCGCCGGCTATCTTATACTGCTTGTTTGGCGCCATTGAGCCAAGCGTACGCATATTGTGCAGGCGGTCGGCCATTTTTATGAGCACTACGCGAATGTCTTCCGACATTGTCAGAAGGAGCTTGCGGAAATTTTCGGCCTGTGCCGATGCCTGTGCGCCGAATATGCCGCCCGAAATTTTTGTCAGGCCCTCAACGAGCTGGGCTATTTTCTTGCCGAAATGATGCTCGATGTCTTCTACGGTGTAGTCAGTGTCTTCCACTACGTCATGAAGCAGAGCGGCGCATATCGACGTTGAGCCAAGACCGATTTCGCGGCTTGCTATGCGTGCCACGGCAATCGGGTGCATGATGTAGGGCTCGCCGGAGCGACGCCGTATGCCTTTGTGGGCTTCGCGGGCAAAGCGGAATGCGCGCTCAATGATTTCAACCTTCTTCCGATGGTTGCTCTGGAGATAGCCGTCAAGCATTTCGCGAAAGGCGTCCTCTATCATTTTGTCTTCTTCGGGTGTAGTGAAGTTCTGCTGAGCCATAATTCGTGGTGTATTCGCGTTCATTAATAACAAAGTTACGAAATAATCCCGAAGTGTTCAAAAAAAAGTGCTAACTTTGCCAAAAGCGCAACAGAACCATGTTAAGCTGACGGTCGTTAATAAAGCGTCATTAATGCCAACGCCGTTTCAGCGGTTTAAATTTTTACATTTATGGAAACCACACGTCAGGCCAAAATAGCCCGCCTGCTTCAGAAGGAGCTGAGCGAGATTTTCCGTCTTCAGACTGCCAAGACTCATGGCGTCATCGTATCGGTAAGCAATGTCCGCGTATCGCCCGATTTGGGATTGGCACGCGCCTATCTTTCAGTCTTTCCCTCGGCACGTTCCGAGGAAATGCTCAATTCCATCAACGCATCCGCCAAGACAATACGTTATGAGCTGGCACAGCGGGTGCGTCATCAGCTGAGAAAGACTCCCGAGCTGTCGTTCTATGCCGACGACTCCCTCGACTATATCGAGAAAATCGACTCACTCCTCGGTGTAACTTCCGCCGGCAAACCGGCGGAAGAGGGCGGAACTCCTGAGGCCGACAAACCCGTCGACTGACGTCAATGCCCTCAAAACCGGTCATTCTTTACATAGTAATACATTGCTTTACAATAGAATAGCCGGCCGCTATCTGCGCTCAAAGAAAAGCCATGCGGCGGTCAACATAATCTCATGGGTAGCCATTGCCGGTGTTGCGCTTGCAGCAGCGTCCATGGTTATCGTGCTGTCGGTGTTCAACGGCTTCGGCGACCTCATAAATAGTCGTATGTCGGCACTCGAGCCCGATTTCACGGTGACGGCCGCACAGGGCAAGGCTGTGGCTCACGCCGACTCGCTTGTCAGAGCCATCGAGGTTACGACGGGTCCCGGCACCGCCTACGCCGTGGTCGAGGAGCGCGGGTTCGCCATCAACGGCTCTCATCAGAGTCCGGTGATGTTGCGCGGCATTGAGAGCACGTCACCCTTGCTTCGAGCCATCAGTCCGTGGACTATTGACGGACTTGACGATGTGGGGCTGACGCGTGACAGCTTCAATATGGCCATGCTCTCTGTTGGGGTTGCCAATGTCCTGACGGCTCCGCCTTCGCCGATAAATTTTCTTAAAGTATATGTGCCTCGTCGGCGCGGACGCATCAATCCCTCACTCCCCATGAATGCCTTTCGAGCCGACTCGGTGCTTGTTGCCGGCGTATTCCGCTGTGAGGACGCGCAGTTCGATGAAGAACTGATGCTCGTGCCGTTGCAGACGGCACGACACCTGATGGACTACACCTCGCAGGCTTCTTATGTAGAGGTCTGGCTGCCCGACGGAGCCACCGCGACGTCACGCGGACTTGAGAAGCAGCTTGGCCCCGGTTTTGTGGTGAAATCACGCATTGAACAACACGAGAGCGCGTTCCGTATGGTGAATATCGAGAAGTATGTGACTCTGCTGATGCTCACATTCATTCTCGTGATTGCCTCATTCAATATTCTCTCGGCCATGTCGATTCTGATTGTCGAGAAACGTGGCAATATGGCTGTGTTCCGCGCTATGGGCGCCTCAGAGCGCTTTACGCGTAAAATCTTCGTTGCTCTCACACGTCGCATAGCCATGATTGGTGGGGCTGCCGGAATAATCATAGGCGTAATCCTTGCCCTGCTTCAGCAGTATTGCGGTCTTATAAAACTGTCGGCCACCGACCCCACGATGCTTGCCGTGCAGGCTTATCCGGTGAAAGTGTCGCCGCTCGATTTGGTAATTGTCGCCGCAATAGTGGCTGCCATAGGTTGGCTCGCGTCGCTCATTATCGACTACTCGCTCCGCCCCCGCCGCAAGATAAGCTCGCCTGCCGGGAAAAAGTAACGGATAGGAATCGACGCTTGAGGTATTGAACAATTTGGATGCCAAAGCGTTAGGCTTATAGCGTCCGAGCCTTTTGACCGCGATTTATTATTTTTAGATTTTTTTTTAACTGACTCTACTCAATTTAACTTAACTTTGCTGAAAATTTATACGAACGTAATTATGGAAAACAAAGAATTTGACAGAATAAGCTATGCCCTCGGCCTTAGCATGGGAAATAATTTCCGCGCCTCCGGCATCGACAAAATCAATGTTCAGGATTTCGCTGACGGCGTTGCCGCTGTGTTCTATGGCTCAACACCCAAAATGACTTACGATGAAGCCAAAGAGGTGATTCGCGAGTACTTCACTGAAATGGAGAAAAAGCAGCAGGAAGCAGCAAAGGAAGCAGGCAAAATTAACGAGGAAGCGGGAAAAGCTTTCCTTGAAAAGAATGGCAAGCGCGAGGAAGTGCACACCACTGCCTCCGGACTTCAGTATGAAATCATAAAAGAGGGTAACGGCCCCAAACCCGCCGCATCAGACGAGGTTGAGGTGCACTATACGGGCAAGCTCATCGACGGCACAGTGTTCGACAGCTCCGAGGAGCGCGGCGTTCCCGCCACTTTCGGCGTTACTCAGGTGATACCCGGATGGGTTGAAGCCCTTCAGTTGATGTCGGCCGGTTCAAAATGGCGTCTTTACATCCCTTCGCAGCTCGCTTACGGCCCTGCCGGGGCAGGCAATGTAATCGGCCCGAACTCAACGCTCATATTCGACGTAGAGCTTCTGAAGGTCATCGAAAAATAACGCACACACCCTTATGTTTCTTTCCGTCAGAAAAATCATAGCCTCTGCGGCGCTTGCAGTTGCTGTAGGCGCCACAGCGCAGGTGCAGGCTCCGGTTGACTCCGTGTCGGCCGCTGCCGCGACCGCCATAGGCAATTACTTCCTCGAATCAATCGAGCGGCAGTATCCGGCCGACGGGGTGGCTCGCGAACAGTTCGTGAACGGCGTTGAGAAGGCTTTTGAGATTGAGCCTTTCGAGGCCATATATTATGACGGTGTCAGCAATGGCATGAACATCAAGGGCAATCTCGAGCAGCTCCGTGCAAGCGGCTTCCCGATTGACAATGCCGTTTTCCTGGAATATTTCAAAAAGGTGATGGATGGACAGCCCACCGGATTTACAACCGCCGCGGCCGATGCCTACATGACCGAAATTCAGGCGCGTAACCGTCGGGCCGGAGAGCTTGCTCAGCAGGCGTTTCTTGATGCCCAAGAGGCACGCGAAGGTGTGATAAAGACTGCCTCAGGCCTCCTCTTTGAAGTTGTCGAGGAAGGAGAGGGTGAAAGTCCGGCGGTTTCCGACACCGTCGAAGTTATCTACACCGGTAAACTTGCCGACGGCACAGTGTTTGATACTTCAGGCACCGAAACCGTGTCGTTTCCTGTCGGGCGTCTGATTCCCGGATTCACCGAAGGACTCATGCTCATGAAACCGGGTGGCACCTACCGCCTGTTCATCCCGTCGTCACTCGGCTACGGCGAGCGCGGAGCGGGAAAAGAAATACCCGGCGGAGCAGCCCTTGAATTCATAGTCAAACTTGTTGATATTAAAAAATAACCAAATTCAGATAACTTAAAAACATCAAAATGAAAAAAATTCTTGTAGCCTTCTGCGGCGCTGCGTTAGTGCTCGCTTCATGCGGCAATGGTGGCAGCAACGCTCAGCTCTCTGAAGCACAGCAGCAGAACAAGGCTTTCGGCGACTCGCTCGCTGAAGCATTCGGCGCTTATGCCGGAGTTTCAAACGCTAATATGTTCAGTAAGGAATATGAATCTCTGACCCCTGAACAGAAAGCTAAATTTACAAAGGAGGAATTCCTCAAGGGCCTGAAAGTAGTTCTTGACGCAGACACATCGAATATGGCTTATATCAACGGTATGTATTCTGCATTCTCGTTGATGGGCTTTGTTTCGCAGGCTAATACCATGGCTGATGTGCCCATCGACGCCAATGTATTTTTCAAAGCATTCGAAAAAGCTTTCAACGACACTGTTGTTGACGACCCCTCAATGTTCGCAGCTAAATTCCAGATTCTGCAGCAGCGACTCATGACAATGGCTCGCGAAAAATCAGAACGTGCAGTCCGCGAATCGTCTGAGAATCAGGAAAATGTGGAAGCCGGTCAGAAATATGTCGAGCAGAAGCTCGGCGAGGGCTACAGCAAAACGGAATCAGGCCTTGTCTACAAAATCAACAACCCCGGCACCGGTGAAAAAGTTAAAGCCACTGACTCCGTAAAAATTAAATATGTCGGCAAGCACATTAACGGCGAAACTTTCGATGAATCAGGCGAAACCCCTCGAGCAATGCGCGTCTCGCAGTTTGTGCCCGGATTTTCCGAAGGACTGCAGCTACTGAGCAAAGGCGGTTCAGCCACACTGGTTATCCCCGGCGACCTCGCCTACGGCCTTAATGGTGTGAATGATGTTATCGGTCCTAACGAGACCCTCATTTTCGAGGTAACCGTAGAAGACATCACAACGAAATAATCCTCAATACAATAAACCGACGGGGAGGCTGTTCCGATTTTTGCGGAGCAGCCTCCCGTTAGTTTTTTTAGTGTGTGTCAGTGCCGGACATCGAATCCCCGGGCGCGCAGGGCGTCAAGCATTCTGTAATTCATCGCCTCGCGGTAATATGACAGTATGTGGTCGCACCAGTCGTTGTCGGTTTTGGTGCCTTTGCGTGTGGCATTGTAATAGCTGATTTCTTTGTTATAAGCCTCAAGTGACGACAGCAGAAGTTCGTCGTCGGTCTGATAGGTGTTCTGATGGATGACAAGCTGATGGGGTTGTTTCGGCTTAAGGTCGGGCATCTCGCGCGGCACTCCTAAGGATAGCCCGCACACGGCGAACACTCCCTTGGGGAGCTTCAGCAGGCGTGCTATCTCGGCAGGGGCAGCCGTACGGGCATAGCCGATGCAACATGTGCCGAGACCTATTGATGTGGCTGCGGCAACGGCGCTCATCATGGCCAGCGAGGCATCAATCACGCTCACGAGCACACCATCGACCGTCATTTGGAACTCAGGCATTTCAAGCCCTTTGCGGTCGGCCAGAATGGCTATTTTGTGATAGTCGGCGCAGAACATCATGAAGTGGGAGCACGTTTTTATCTGCTTCTGGCCTGTCAGAGCCTCAAGCTGTAGCTTAAGGTTTTGGTCGGTTATGTCGATTACACTGAACTGCTGCCCGTTATAGCTTGTAGGGGTGTTGCGTATGGCCTCATAAATCAGTCGCATGTCGTCATCGCCGATTTGCTGCCGCTCATAGCGGCGTATGCTGCGGCGGTTGATAAGGGAATCTGCAAGTTTTTTCATATTTTATTCCGGAATTTAACACAATAACGCTGCTGATGCCCTGATAGTTCTGTCGCAGTCTTCCGGTTGAAGCTCACAGGCTTGTCAGCTGTAAAAACATTATTCTTGGAACCAAGTGACAGCCTGTTGGTTGAATCTTTGGGCGATTTGCTTGAAATTGTCGGCGTTAATTGTTAATTTTGCAAAAGTTGTGTACAACCCGGAGCTTGCTCCGACAAATATATAGATATGAATCCCCAAGAATTGAGCGAACAAGAATTAGTGCGCCGCAACTCTCTTGAAGAAATGCGCCGCCTCGGCATTGACCCTTATCCCGCTGCAGAATATCCTGTCAGTGGCCATGCTGATGAAATCACAGCCACATTCAGCGATGACGCACCCCGCCGCGAAGTAGCCGTGGCCGGCCGTGTGATGAGCCGCAGAATTATGGGCAAAGCCTCTTTCATGGAGCTTAAAGACGCCACAGGGCGCATCCAGATATACGTGAACCGCGATGAAATCTGTCCCGGTGAAGACAAAACCCTCTATAACGTCATATTTAAGAAGTTGCTTGACATCGGCGACTTCGTAGGAGTGAAAGGCTATGTGTTCCGCACTCAGACAGGTCAGGTGTCAGTGCACGCTCAGGAGCTGACCGTGCTCAGCAAATCGCTCCGTCCGCTTCCCGTAGTCAAGATGAAGGACGGTGTGGCCTATGACTCGTTTGAAGATCCGGAGCTGCGCTATCGCCGCCGCTATGTTGACCTTGTGGTGAATGAAGGCGTAAAAGAAATCTTCATTAAGCGTACAAAGGTGTTCAACTCCATGCGCAACTTCTTTAACGACCACGGCTATATGGAAGTGGAAACGCCCATACTCCAGTCTATACCCGGCGGAGCATCGGCTCGTCCGTTCATCACCCATCACAATGCGCTCGACATCCCCCTGTATCTTCGAATTGCCGACGAGCTTTATCTCAAGCGCCTGATTGTAGGCGGTTTTGAGGGCGTCTATGAATTTTCAAAGAACTTCCGTAATGAAGGCATGGACCGCACCCACAATCCGGAGTTCACTTGCATGGAAATTTATGTTTCTTACAAGGATTACAACTGGATGATGGACTTCACCGAGCGACTTCTCGAAAAGATATGTCTTGACGTGAACGGTACTACCGATGTCAAGGTGGGCGACAACGTCATCTCTTTTAAGGCTCCGTTCCGTCGTGTCACAATGGCCGAAGCCATTAAGGAACATACCGGTGTTGACATTACCGGCATGGACGAGGCGCAGTTACGCGACGTGTGCCGTCAGCTTAACATCGAAACAGATCCTTCGATGGGCAAAGGTAAGCTCATTGACGAGATTTTCGGTGAGAAGTGCGAGGGCAACTATATTCAGCCCACGTTCATCATCGACTACCCGATTGAAATGTCGCCTCTGACAAAGCGCCACCGCAACAATCCCGAGCTGACCGAGCGCTTCGAACTGATGGTCAACGGCAAGGAACTTGCAAACGCCTATTCCGAGCTCAACGACCCCATCGACCAATATGAACGCTTCGTTGAACAGATGCGCCTGAGTGAGAAGGGCGACGACGAAGCCATGATTATCGATAAGGACTTCATTCGCGCCCTTGAATACGGAATGCCTCCCACATCCGGCATGGGCATCGGTATGGATCGTCTCGTCATGCTTATGACCGGGCAGACCACCATACAGGAAGTGCTCCTTTTCCCGCAGATGCGTCCCGAAAAGACTCCCGTCTAAACTCTTACTATAAAAAACACACAATCTTTACAACCAACCTTTAAAACTCACCATGACTTTTCCGGGAAAAATAGCAGTAATGGGAGGTGGTAGTTGGGCTACAGCACTTGCCAGTGTGCTTTTGAAGAACTGCGAAACCATCAACTGGTATATGCGCCGTGACGACCGTATTGAGGAATTCAAACGGCTTAGACACAACCCCGCCTATCTCAGCGACATCCAGTTCGACATAGAACGCATACATTTTTCAAGCGACATTAGCCGCATGGCGGAAGAGAGCGACACACTCCTTTTGGCTATGCCCTCGCCATATATCAAGGACCATTTCAACAAGCTCACCGCCGACATCTCCCAGAAAGCGGTAATATCGGCGGTAAAGGGTATTGTGCCGGGCGAAAACGAGCTGATAACCGACTATGTGTCAAATCGTTTTGGCGTTGACGAATCGAAATCGTTGGCCATAAGCGGCCCCTGCCACGCAGAGGAAGTGGCGCTCGACCGTCCGTCATACCTCACTGTGGGCTGCACTGACTTAAACAATGCGAAACTCCTTGCCGCGCGTCTGGAGTCAGCCAACGTCCACTCCATAGCCTCCACCGACGTGGTCGGCATAGGCTACGCCGGTGTCCTAAAAAACGTCTATGCCATCGCCGCAGGCATCGTTCACGGCATGAAGAAAGGCGACAATTACACAGCTATGCTTGTGTCGAATGCTATTCGCGAGATGGAGCGCTTCCTCGACAAGGTGGATCCGCGCCCGCGCCAGATTTGTGACTCCGTATATCTGGGCGACCTCCTCGTGACCTCTTATTCACGCTTCTCGCGCAACCACAACTTTGGCTCAATGATTGGCCGCGGCTATTCTGTGAAGGCCGCGAAGATGGAGATGGAGCAGGTAGCCGAAGGCTATTTCGGGGTGAAATGCATTCACGAAATCAATCAGGATTATGAAGTGCAGCTGCCCATCCTCGAAGGAGTCTATGACATTCTTTATCGTCGTATTTCGCCCGAATATGCCATTACCCAAATGGCGAAATCGTTTATCTGACGCTTGAAATGATAAAGGCTTCCGGCATAACCAAATCATACGATCGCCTTCAGGTGCTTAAGGGCATTGATTTGACCATAAGCAAAGGTGAGATTGTAGCCATAACGGGGCCGAGTGGTGCTGGCAAATCAACGCTTCTGCAGATTCTCGGCACACTCGACCGTCCTGACTCAGGCTCGGTGATGTATGATGAAACCGATGTCTACCGTCTGCGCGACAGCGCTCTCGCCGCGTTCCGCAACGCGAATGTGGGCTTCGTGTTTCAGTTCCATCAGCTGTTGCCGGAATTCACTCTTTTAGAAAACGTGGCTATGCCGGCGCTCATTGCCGGAAAGCCGCAGAAGGAGGCTTATGCCGAGGCACGGCGTCTCATTGAATACCTCGGGCTGACCGAACGCCTCAGCCACAGGCCGTCGGAAATGTCGGGAGGCGAACGCCAGCGTGCTGCCGTGGCGAGGGCTCTTGTAAACTCTCCGCGTGTGGTTTTTGCCGACGAGCCGTCGGGCAGCCTCGACTCCCGTAACCGCACAGAGTTGCACCGTCTTTTCTTTGACCTGCGCCGCGACCTGGGGCAGACATTCGTAATCGTGACCCACGATGATAACCTCGCCGCCGACACCGACCGCATAATATCGATGCGTGACGGCGGAATTGTTGACGTAATAGCCAGAAACGCTGACTGATATGCGGCGCCTTGTTAATCTGTTCTTTTACCTGTTGCCCGTGCTGGCTTTTATCGGTTGCTCCGACGACTATGCCGACAGCTTCAGTGCCAGCGACATCGTTGCCTATCGCGGGGTAGTGAGCGGCAAGTCGGTATTCACGCTCACAAAGCCGGGTTCGGCTGATGTAATCACTTATACTGCTTCCGGCGAGGTGCTTGATTCCGAAAAAGTCAAAGTCGGACAGCGGGTAATGTTGGACTATACGCCTGCCGACGGACGGGCTCCCTACACATCGGGCGCCGTTCGCGTAAACGGGTGCTACCTCATATCAAATGCCGAAATGCTGACAGGACGGGGCGATGGCCTCGTAATAGAAAATCCGGAGCCTGTTTTCCTGCAGAGCGTGTGGCTGAGTGAGTCGTTTCTGAATTTAAATGTCAAATTGCCGTACGATGACGAAGCGCGTCTGCTCAGTCTTGTGCTTGACCTTGACAGCCCTGACCCCGAATGTCCGGACCTCTATCTGTTTCACCGCCGTCAGGACGATGGTCAGTCGTTTATGCGTCGGTATTATGTCTCCTACGACATCAGCCAACTGCTGGCTGAGCCTTCGGTAAAGGCGTTCACGCTTCATCTTGACAATTCAAATCTCCCCGCTACGGCCTTCAATATACAGATTCCGGGTCGCTGATGAATAAAAAAAAGGCGCCTTTGAAGCGCCTTTTTACAAGATTTTTTTTACATTATTTTTCTGTCACAACCGAATTGTAGCTGCCCACTTTGTCAAGTACGGCGGCATCAAGAACAGCCATCGTGACGAGGTTGAAAATGTCGCGGACAGGTATGTTCACATTGATGAAGTGAACAGGCTTGTTGAGTCCCATCTGAATCGGGCCTACACCTTCGCCTACACCCATTTCAAGAAGCGTGCGGTAGGTGGCCGATGCCGATGAGAGGTTGGGGAATACCAGTGTGTTCACCTTCTTGCCGTTGAGACGGGTAAATGGATAGGTCTGGTCGCGCAGTTTGTCGTTGAGCGCATAGTTCACCTGCATTTCACCGTCGATGGCGAGGTCCGGATAACGGTTGTGCATATCCTCAACCACGTCGTGCACGAGTTTCGAGTCGCCGGTCTTGCATGAGCCGAAATTGCTGTGCGAAACCATTGCTATGACAGGTTCCTGACCGAAATACTCTACGGAGTGACGTGCCAGACGGGCTATGTCGGTAAGCGCTTCTTGTGTCATCTCCTGATTGACCATCGTGTCGGCAAGGAAGAGCGTGCCGCGCTTGGTGTTCATGATGTGGAGTGTGGCGAAGTGCTTGTAGTGTGGACGGATGCCTATTACCTCTTTGGCTATTGCGGCGGGCACCTGGCTGCTGGAGTAGGTTCCCACGATGACGGAGTCTGCCATGCCGGTCTCAACCATCATCATGCCGAAGTAGTTGCGGTCGAACATCTTGTCGAGTGCCTCAGGCATTGTGATGCCTTCGCGGCGGCGTTTGTTGACGAGCTTCTCGGCAAACTCATGGCGGAGCTGTGCCTCGCAGTCGTGACGCGGGTTGACGATTTCTATTTCGGAAATGTTTACGCCGAGACGTTTGGCGCGCTTGGTAATCATCTCGTCGTTGCCGAGAAGTATGGCCTTGCAGATGCCCTGATTCTGGGCGCTGACGGCCGCACAAATCATATTGTCGGTATTGCCTTCGGTGAAGACTATGCGTTTTGGATTAGCCTTCGCGGCGTCAGCCATACGGCGCATGAGTTTGTTGTCGTAGCCCATTAAGGCGCGCAGCTTGTCGTTGTATTCCTCCCAGTTGGTAATGGGACGACGTGCTACGCCTGACTCCATGGCGCCGCGTGCTACTGCGGGAGCCACAGTGGTGATAAGTCTCGGGTCAAGAGGCTTCGGGAGAATATAGTCGGGACCGAAGTGAAGATTTGACATTCCGTAAGCGGCGTTGACCACTGACGGAACGGGCTGCTTGGCCAAATCGGCGATGGCGCGGACTGCCGCGAGCTTCATGGCTTCGTTAATCTGTGTGGCGCCCGAGTCAAGAGCTCCGCGGAATATGTATGGGAAGCCAAGCACATTGTTAATCTGGTTGGGATAGTCGGAGCGTCCGGTGGCGAAGATGAGGTCGGGACGTGATGCAATGGCGGCTTCGTAGGCTATTTCGGGGTCGGGGTTTGCAAGCGCGAACACTATTGGTTTGTCGGCCATAGACTTCACCATTTCTGTGGTGACTACATCTTTCACTGACAGACCGAGGAACACGTCGGCATCCTTCATGGCTTCGGCCAGTGTCGTGATGTCGCGTGTGGTGGCGAATTCGGCTTTCTGTGCGTTAAGGTTTTCGCGCTTTGTGTTAATGACACCTTTGGAGTCGCACATCACGATGTTTTCCTTGCGCACACCCAGAGCCACATAGAGGCGGGTGCATGAAACGGCGGCTGCGCCGGCTCCGTTGACGACAAGGCGAACGTCCTCAATTTTCTTGCCCTGGATTATAAGTGCATTCAGAAGTCCGGCGGCTGATATAATGGCGGTGCCGTGCTGGTCGTCATGCATTACGGGGATGTTGCATTCCTCTTTGAGGCGGCGCTCTATTTCAAAACATTCGGGAGCCTTGATGTCCTCGAGGTTGATTCCTCCGAAAGTGGGGGCAAGCGATTTGACAACCTGAATGAATTTTTCGGGGTCCTTTTCGTCAACTTCGATGTCAAAACAGTCGAGTCCTGCGAATATCTTGAACAACAGGGCTTTACCTTCCATGACGGGCTTGCCGGCCAGAGCGCCTATGTCGCCGAGGCCAAGCACGGCTGTGCCGTTGGAAATCACGGCTACGAGATTGCCTTTGTTTGTATATTCGTAAGCGTCCTCAGGATGCTGCTCAATCTCCAGACAGGGGAATGCCACGCCGGGAGAATATGCCAGTGCCAAATCGTTCTGCGACGAATAAGGCTTGGTGGGGATAACTTCAATTTTGCCTGGACGAGGGTCGCGGTGATAATCGAGTGCGGCCTCTTTCAACTGTTTTGTCATATCTTTCTACCTTATTATATGTGTATCGTTAAATATCGTTCTATGCAAAACTATCGGTCAAATACAAACTCAACTTTCATTCTGAAAGCGCATTTGTCTTATTTGTTCCTAAATGCAAGCATTTTCGCAAAATTACTAAATTTTATTCACATCAGGCAACAATCTTAGTAAAATTTTTATAAAAATTGCGAATTATGGCATTATTGGGATGAATGCACATAATTCTTATTGTGCGGAGGCTTTCTAAATCTTTGTAGGTGAACCGGAAAAACGGGAAGGTGTGTCATAATAGGCCATCTGCATTGTTGTTGTTGGAATTCGGCCTCGGTTATTTACTCTTGTAAACTCCGTCGGTCTCATTCTCAGCGCCTTGCATCTGACCTATTCTTACAAACTTTAAGAGGCTGTGCCAAAATTTTGACACAGCCTCTTGAGGTATGATGTGAGATTCCTGATTAGAAAATAGAGCTCAGGTTGAAGTTCTTGAATTCCAAATCCTTGCGGGCACGGTCAATCATCTTGCTGTCGAGGCGGCCGGCCTGACGGAGATTGGTGCTGACCATGTTGTCGTTGTTGGTGCGTGCTCCGAGCACAGCCATCAGATAGTAGGTGGTGGCGTCAGGATTGGAGATGCCGGCGAGTGTGCTGCGAGCTTTGCTGTAGTCTTTTGTAAGAATCTGAGCAAGAGCCGCGTTGTTTGATTTGGTGGCGCCGAAGGCTTTGACGGCTGCGGCGTTGTCGCCTGTCATTATGTAGTATGTTCCGAGGGCGTCGTTAAGCTCTTCGATTCCGGCAGCGTTGCTGAATTTCTGATTTGCCTGACGGTAGTCTTTGTCGTTGAGGGCTACCAGTCCGAGGTTCATCTGAGGTTCGGCGGCCTGCGGAGCTATGCGTGCTGCGGCTGCAAAATTGGCTTTAGCAGCGTCATATTTGCCTGTGGCATATTGCACGAGGCCGAGGTCGTTGAGTGCGCGGTAGTCGTTGGGATATAGCTCGGCGGTTTTTGAGTAAATCTTTATTTTTTCGGCGGGGTTGTCGGTGAGTGTAGCGCAGTAAAGGAGCTCGTCGACATTGAGTTTAGACGGGTCGTTCTTAAACTGTTCTTTGATTTCCTCATCGCTCTTACCGATTACGTTGATGGACGCTGTGATGCGTGAGTAGCGGAGCTGAGGCAGAATCTGGTCGGCCAGTTGGTCGAAGATGGCTGAGAGGTTGCGAATCTGTTCTTCGCGCTGTTCGGGATCCTGGAAGCGGCTGAGCACGTTGAGGATTAGCTCTTTGTCCTGAATGTCGCTTGCTGCCACGAGTTTCTGGAATCCTTCCCAGTCTTCGGCAGTGAACTGTGCCGTGAGGTCGCCGAAGTCGCTGATGTTATCGTGTTTCAGCTGATTGCGGAGATAGTCTGTAGTGTTTTTCTCGCGGTTTTCGGCCAGTTTGGTGTTGAAATCGAGGGAGCCTTCGGGCGATGCGTATGAGGAAATGTTGATTTCTTCTATTTCCTGATTGGCTGCGTTGTTGGCTTCGACCATGCGGCTGTTAAGACCGAGCACGGCTTCGCTCTTCAGCTCTGAATCGCGCAGATTGGACTGATTGATGAGGAATCGAATGTCGGCCGCATACTTTTCATTGATTATGCGTTGGAAACGGTCGGGAGCCATGGCGGGGCTGACTGAAGCGGGGTCGGCTATGGTTGCGGTGGCGACTACGCCGTTGGCCACTTTGACGCGCGGGAGCACATACTGTTTGTTGCCCTGATTTACGGTGAAGCCAAGTTCAAGCTCACTCTGAAGCATTTCGGGCTGATAGTTGTAGACTACGGGAATGGTGACTGTTCCGCCGTTGTCGTAGTTGATTACGGGGTTGTTGCCGTTTACTTTCTCGCCTTGGAAACGGTAGGATTGCGATGCTACTTCCTGCCCGTTGAAGGTCAGGTAGGGCGTGACAGTCACTTCCGCGTTTTTCACGAAGAATTTGGCCGGGATGTGGCCTGTGACTGTTGCCGGAATACGTTGGCCGACAACCTCAAGTGGATTGGGATTGACGCTAAAATAGTCGGCTGAGAAATTTTGCAGTTTTTTGCTGCAGCCGGTGAGTACGAGTGTGCCGGCGGCGCACAGCACCAGTAAGTTTTTTGAATTCATGATTTATGATTAGTGGTTTGTTGTTTGCAGTATTGATGAGGTATAGGTTTATTAGCAAATATAGGTATTAATTCGGAATAATTTCAAATTTTGCTGTGAATTATTGTGTAAATTGTAGATAATCATTGCCGACGGCCGACTATCTCACAGCAGCTCCATAAGTTGTGACGGAAGCAGGCCGAGGCGTGGATGGCGCCACAGAGGGTCAATTGACATCAGCGGTTCGATGACGAAGCGTCGAAGATGCAGTCTTGGATGCGGGATTGTTAATTCCGAAGAGTCGTATACAGTTGTGCCATAGAAGATTATGTCGATATCCACACGTCTGTCGGCATATGTGCCGTCAGGTTTGCGGTGGCTATCGTCGGGTCCTCCCGAAAGTAACTCGGCACGTTTGGTCATTGCCAGAAGTTCGGTCGGGGCAATTGTGGTGTGGAAACTGATGCCGACATTCAGAAATTTGTTTTCTGACTCGTAGCCCCAGGGTTCCGATTCGACCACCGGGGAGATGCGCAGGCTGAAAACGGCTGAACCGAGCTCCGACAGCAAAGTGTCGATAGCTCGGTTCAGATTGTTATGTCTGTCGCCTGAATTTGACCCTATGTTAAGGTGTACTCGGGGCATATAGGCGATTGTGTCGGCATTGTTCAGAGTTCGCGGTTAACTTCCACTTCCATGAAGCCTTCGATGAGGTCGCCGACTTTGATGTCGTTGTATCCCTGGATTGACATACCGCAGTCGTAGCCTGCCACAACCTCCTTGACGTCGTCCTTGAAACGCTTGAGCGAGCCGAGTTCGCCGGTGTAGCGCACGATGCCGTCGCGGATAAGGCGTACCTTGCATCCGCGCTTGATGCGGCCCTCGCGGACAAGACATCCGGCGATTGTGCCGACTTTGGAGATTCGGTAGGTTTCCATGACTTCGGCGGTGCCGGTGGTTTCTTCCTTGATTTCGGGAGCAAGCATACCGGCCATTGCGTCTTTAACTTCTTCGATTGCCTGATAGATTACGGAGTAGAGGCGAATCTCGACGCCTTCGCGTTCTGCCTCGCGGCGTGCAGCCTGAGAGGGGCGAACCTGGAAGCCGATGATGATGGCGTCGGATGCGGCTGCGAGGGTGACATCGCTTTCGGAAATCTCGCCGACAGCTTTGTGGAGTACGTTGACCTGGATTTCTTCGGTCGACAGCTTGATGAGAGAGTCGGAGAGGGCTTCGATGGAGCCGTCGACGTCGCCTTTCACAATGATGTTGAGCTCCTGGAAATTTCCGATGGCACGGCGGCGGCCAATGTCATCGAGTGTCAGTATCTTCTTGGTGCGCAGGCCGAGTTCGCGCTGCAGCTGCTCGCGCTTGGTAGCTATTTCGCGTGCCTCCTGCTCCGACTCCATAACATTGAATGTGTCGCCGGCTGTAGGCGCGCCGTTAAGACCGAGTATGAGCGCCGGCTCCGAGGGTCCGGCTTTGGTGATTCGCTGGTTGCGTTCGTTGAACATGGCCTTTATCTTGCCGTAGTGAGTGCCGGCAAGTATGATGTCGCCAACGTTGAGTGTGCCGTTCTGTACGAGCACGGTGGCTACATAACCGCGGCCTTTATCAAGCGACGATTCGATGATTGAGCCTGTGGCGTTGCGGTTGGGGTTGGCCTTAAGGTCAAGCATTTCGGCTTCGAGGAGCACTTTCTCCATAAGCTCGGCTACGCCGATGCCCTTCTTGGCGGAGATGTCCTGCGACTGATATTTGCCGCCCCATTCCTCCACGAGGTAGTTCATGTTGGCAAGCTCCTCCTTAATTTTTTCGGGATTGGCGGTGGGCTTGTCTATTTTGTTGATGGCGAATACTATAGGTACTCCGGCCGCGGAAGCGTGGTTGATGGCCTCTATGGTTTGGGGCATGACGCTGTCGTCGGCGGCCACAATGATGATACAAAGGTCGGTGACTTTTGCGCCACGCGCACGCATGGCGGTGAAGGCTTCGTGGCCCGGGGTGTCGAGGAAGGTTATGTGACGTCCGTCGCTGAGTTTGACGTTGTAGGCTCCGATGTGCTGGGTGATGCCTCCGGCCTCGCCCGCGATTACATTGGCGGAGCGTATATAGTCAAGCAGTGATGTCTTGCCGTGGTCAACGTGTCCCATGACGGTCACGATGGGCGGGCGTGATATGAGGTCGTCCTCGTGGTCGGCTTCCTGTTGTATGGCCTCAACGACTTCTGCTGAAACATATTCGGTGCGGAATCCGAATTCCTCGGCTACGATGTTGATGGTCTCTGCGTCGAGACGCTGATTGATAGACACCATGACGCCGAGATTCATGCAGGTGGCAATCACCTGATTGATGGGCACGTTCATCATCGATGCAAGGTCGTTGGCTGTTACGAATTCGGTCAGCTTGAGGGTGCGGCTTTCTTCGTCGGCCATTTCTGCGGCTTCGCGCTCGCGGCTTGCGAAGGCTTCGCGTTTTTCCTTACGCCACTTGGCTGCTTTTTTCTGACCTTTGTCTTTTGATGTCAGGCGGGCAAGGGTCTCCTTAACCTGCTTCTGAACGTCTTCGTCGCTGACTTCGGTGTGTACGGAGCGCTTTGCTTTGGGCTGCGACTGGGCACCGCGGTCATTGCGGTGATTGCGGTCGCTGTTTCTTCCGTCGCCGGGTCGCGAGCCGGTGCCCTGCATCTGTGCGCCGGTCTTCTCGATGTCTATTTTTTCTTTACCGATGCGGCGGCGCTTTTTGCGGTCGCCCTGAGCGGCTGAGCCGTTGGCTCCTGCGGCTGCCTGAGCCTGTCCGTTGCTTCCTTTGCGGCGTTCGTCCTTTGTTTTTTTCTTGGGACGCGTGTTTGCATTTATGGCGTTGAGATCAATTTTTCCTACAATGTTGAGGTTGACTGCCGGCTGCGGCTTGCCGGTAGTGAAGATTTCCTCTTCCTTCTTTTCCTCTTCCTTCGGCTGTTCGGGCTGAGGCTCGGCTTTCGGTTGAGGTTCGGGCTGAGGCTGTTCCATCTTTGGTTCCGGGGCGGGTTTTGTCTCGGCTTCTGGTTGAGCCGGGGCAGCCGGAGCCGGTTCGGGTTCGGGTTGCTGTACGGGAGCCTCGGCTTTCGGTTGTGGTTCTGGCTGAGGCTCGGCTTTCGGCTGAGGTTCTGGTGTGGCGGGAACTTCCGGTTTCGGTTCCTCGGCTTTGGGTGCGGCGTTCTCGGCCGGTTTTTCTTCGGCGGGAGCGGTCACTACAGGTGCTCCCGGCGAGTTTAGGTCAATCTTGCCAAGAAATTTCGGACGTTGCAGTCTGTCGCCATCCACTACGGCTTCTTCCACCACTTTGGGTTTGTCATCTTTTTCTTTATGCCGTTCGGCGCCGAGCTTATCCGACTGATTCTTAAGGTCTTTGTCGCTTTTGAACTCACTGACCAGAAGATTCATCACGTCATCCTCAATGCGGGCATTGGGGTTGTCGTCGATTTCGATATTTTTTTTGCGGAGGAATTCAACTGCCGTCTGAAGGGAGATGTTGAGGTCTTTCGCTACTTTACTGATTTTTGTTCTCGCCATGTATGATTTTTGATGCTATATTTTTTTTAATCGGTTGAGAGAGGGGAGCGGAATGGGGGCTGATGTTTAGTCCTCGAACTCGGCCTTTAGAATCTCAATCACGTTGTCAACGGTGGATTCCTCAAGGTCGGCTTTCTCAATAAGCTCTTCACGCGGTGTGTTGAGTACGCTCTTGGCTGTCACGCAGCCCATGTCTTTAAGTGCGTCAATAACCCATCCGTCGATTTCGTCCTTGAATTCATCGAGATAGATGTCTTCTTCAAATGAGTCTTCGTTGTCGCGGTAAACGTCGATTACGTAGCCTGTGAGCATTGAGGCCAGCTTGATGTTGAGGCCGCCTTTGCCTATGGCCAGCGACACTTCTTCGGGACGGAGGAACACTTCGGCCTTCTTGTTTTCCTCGTCGAGTACAATCGATGAGATTTTGGCGGGGCTGAGCGCACGCTGAATGAACAGAGAGGGGTTGGCGGTATAGTTGATTACGTCGATGTTCTCGTTGCGGAGTTCGCGGACTATGCCGTGGATTCGTGAGCCTTTCACGCCTACGCAGGCGCCTACGGGGTCAATGCGGTCGTCGTAGCTTTCTACGGCTATTTTGGCGCGTTCGCCCGGAATGCGGGCCACGGCGCGGATGTTAATCAGGCCGTCGTGGATTTCGGGAACTTCAAGCTCGAACAGGCGGCGCAGGAAGTTCTCGTTGGTGCGCGAAACGGTGATTTTGGGGTTGTTGTTTTTGTTGTCGACATTTGCAATGACGGCGCGGATGGTCTCGCCTTTTCGGAAGAAGTCGCCGGGTATTGATTCGCTTTTGGGAAGCAGCAGCTCGTTCTTGTCGTCGTCAAGGAGGAGGGTCTCGCGCGACCATGTCTGATAGACCTCGCCTGTCACCAGTTCGCCTTCAAGCTCTTTGAATTTGCGGTAGATGGCGTCTTTCTGGAGGTCGAGTATTTTTGACTGCAGTGTTTGGCGCAGATTGAGGATGGCGCGACGGCCGAAGTCGGCAAAGATTATTTCTTTGGTGTGCTCCTCGCCGATTTCAACTTCGGGGTCGTTGTCGGCACGGGCGTCGCTCAGTGAAATCTGGAGGTTGGGGTTCTCAACCTCGCCGTCGGCCACCACCTGAAGGTTCTGGAATATCTGAACATCGCCTTTGTCGGGGTTCATAATCACGTCAAGATTTTCGTCGGTGCCGAACATTTTGGCGAGTACATTGCGGAACGATTCTTCCAGTACGCTTATCATTGTGGTTTTGTCGATGTTCTTAAGCTCTTTGAACTGGGCGAACTGCTCGACCATATTGGGGGTTTCCTCTTTCTTTGCCATAATTGCTGGTTTGTTCGGATTTATGTTGTTATTTTTTTTGCGTTATTTGAAGTTGATGTGATATTTTACTGATTTGGCGTTGTCGTAGGCAATCGTCTGTGGCTGCATCACCGTTTGCGGACGTTTTGCTCCTTCCGGTTTGACTTTTACGGGAACTTCAACCACGAAGTCGAGCGTATTAACTGCTGTCAGTGTGCCCTGAAGTTTGCGGCCGTCTTTGGTTAAGACTTCCACTTCGTTGCCTATGTTTTTCATGTACTGACCTCTTACTTTAAACGGGGCGGTCAGTCCTGCCGAGCCTACTTCGAGCTCGTAGTCCTCGTCGTCGCGGTTAAATTCGCTTTCAATGCGTCGTGTAATCCGTGCGCAGGTGTCGATGTCAAGCCCTTTGGGCGAGTCAAGCTCCACCACAATGCGGTTGTCGGCCGAGATGGTAACGTCTACCAAAAATATGTCGGTGCCCTTTATGTCGTCTTCAACGCACTCTGTCAGTTTCTGTTTGTCTATCATATTCGATGAAATCAGGCTATGAGGCTTTTATCTTGCATATTTAATGAAACGGAGGAAGCGTGTCCGCCTCCTCCTTTTCGTATTGCAAATTTACAACATTTTCTGCGCCTTTCCAAACAGACGTGTTCTGCAAAATATCAAGAATATAAGTTAAATGATAAATTTAACAATTATTTAGTGTTATTTTGCAAAATTTAACCCTCGTATATTCCTTTCGCTTATGTTTGCGGGAGCCTTTCAACCTAACATTTTGTGAATGCGGTGGAGCGCGGCAATGAAGCGGTCGGCTTCTTCAAATGTGTTGTAGACGGCGAATGAGGCTCTCACGGTGCCTTCTATGCCCAATGCTTGCATGAGGGGCTGGGCGCAGTGGTGGCCGGTGCGCACGGCTATGTCGAGCTGGTCGAGAAGCATTCCGATGTCGTAATGGTGCTCATGGCTCATGAGGAATGATATTACGGCGCTTTTGCCGGGTGCCGTGCCGAAAATGCGCATTCCCGGAATCTCCATCATTCTCTCCGTTGTGTATTCGAGCAGGCTGTGCTCATGGGCGGCAATCACGTCGTAGCCGGTGCGGTTGATGAAGCCTATGGCTTCGGCCAGAGCCGATATGCCGATGAAATCTGGCGTTCCGGCTTCAAATTTGAACGGCAGTTCGGCAAATGTTGTGCCCTGGAAGCTGACGTGGCCTATCATTTCGCCACCTCCCTGATAAGGGGGCATATCTTCAAGGAATCTGCGCTTGCCGTAGAGCACTCCGACGCCTGTCGGACCATACATTTTGTGGGCGGAGAATGCGTAGAAATCGGCATCTAGGTCGCGTACGTCGATTTTGAGATGCGGAGCTGCCTGTGCACCGTCAATCAGCACCGGCACACCATGGGAATGGGCTTCGGCTATCATCTCCTTTATGGGGTTGACGGTGCCGAGAACATTCGAGACGTGACACATCGCCACTAACCGGGTGCGGTCGTTAAACAGGTTGCTGTATTCCTCTCTCAGCAGGCGTCCCTGTGCGTCGATGCCAACTACGCGCAGTTTCACTCCGACACGTTTCTGCAGGAGTTGCCAGGGCACGATGTTGGCGTGATGCTCCATTACGGTGAGGATTATCTCGTCGCCGTTGGAGAGGAGTGAGCCATAGGATGATGCCACGAGGTTGATTCCTTCGGTGGTGCCGCGGGTGAAGATTATTTCCTGAGCAGATTCGGCATTTATGAATTCGGCTACGAGACGGCGCGTGGCTTCCTGTCTTTCGGTGGCCTCACGGGCCATGGCGAACACTCCGCGGTGGACGTTGGCTTTGGAGTGGGTGTACATTCGCGTGATGTCGTCAATCACGCAGCGCGGTGACTGTGAGGTGGCCGTATTGTCGAGGTAGACTTGCTCGTGGCTGCCGTCGGTGCGGTCGAGCGAGGGAAACTCTTTTCTTATTGCGAGGATGCTGTCAGGGGTCATGGGGTCGTGAGAGGGGGGTGATTATCCTTTCACCATCGAGGCAAAGGAGGTTGGGATGCCGGTCGAAAAATTCATTTCGCGGCGTGTCATGGGGTGAACGAATCGGAGCGTGCCGGCATGGAGTGCAAGGCGGTGTATGGGGCTCGATTTGGCTCCGTACTTGCGGTCGCCGGCTATCGGGTGGCCGAGATCCTTCATGTGGACTCTTATCTGGTTTTTTCTGCCGGTGTCAAGCTCTATTTCGAGAAGCGAATAGCCGTTGCGGCGTTTGAGAACCTTATAGCGTGTCACAGCCAACTGGCCTTCGTCAGGGTTGTCGGTGGAATAGACTTCATATTGCGAATTTTCGGCAAGATAGCTGCGCACGGTGCCTTCGTCCTGTTCGACATTGCCCTCGACCACGGCATAGTATTTGCGGTTGAGGACCATGTTGTTCCAGTTGTGCTGCATCCGCTCCTTGGCTTCCTGATTCTTTGCGAACATCAGCAGGCCGGATGTGTCGCGGTCAAGGCGGTGGACGATGAATATCTTCAGACGCGGGTCAACCCATTTGAGATAGTCTTTCAGGATGGAGTAGGCGGTGCCTTCTCTCACTTTGTCGTTTCCCATTGAGAGCAGGCCGTAGCCTTTGTTGGCCACCATGATGTCGTTGTCTTCATAGACGAGCTTCAGGCGGCGGTTGTAGAAGTATGGGAACTCGCGCGTGAGATTTATCTCTACGCTGTCTCCGGGTTGTAGTGGCTGGTCAAACCGGGTTGTGACAGTGCCGTTCACTCTCACCTGATTGTGCTGAAGAAGCTCCTTTATGTTGGTGCGTTTGCGGTCGGGCATGGCACTGATGAGGAATTCGAGCAGCAGAGCCTCCTGCCGGGGCACATATTGCTCAATGACGTCGGGCCTGAATGGGCGTCTTTCCGCTCCCGGTTTTGTTTTGAGATGTCTGGGCATGGCGGTCAGGATTTTTTGCGTGTTGCAGTTTTGCGGACTGTCTTTTTGGGCTTGGCTTCGTCGGAGGCCATGATTTCGCGGCACTGCTCATAGGTGAGGGTAGCCGGGTCGGCCACAGTCTTGGGTATTTTGAAATTACTCTTCTTGTAGGCTATGTATACGCCGTAGCGCCCGTTGAGAATCTGCAGGTCGGCATCTTCGGGGAAGGTTTTGACTACGCGGTTGGCTTCGTCGCGGCGCTTGGCCTCAATGAGTTCAATGGCTTCGTCAAGTGTGATTGCCGCAGGCGCAAGGGTTTTCGGTATGGACGTGAATTTGTTGTCGTGTTTTATGTAGGGTCCGAAGCGTCCGATGGCCACGGTGATGTCTTTACCTTCAAATTCGCCTATAAGGCGCGGGAACTCAAAAAGTTTCAGCGCTTCGTCAAGGGTGATGGTGCTGACAGACTGTCCTTTGGGTAGCGATGCGAACTGGGGTTTCTCGTCGCTTTCGCCGTCGCCTATCTGCACGAGAGGACCGTAGCGGCCTATTTTCACAAACACGGGTTTGCCGGAGGCGGGGTCGGTGCCTAATTCGCGTTCGCCCACTTTGTGTTCCAGCCTCATGTTCATGGCCGAGCTGACTTCGGGGTGGAAGTTTTCGTAGAATTTAGCTATCTCGCTGTTCCATTCAAGGTCGCCTTCGGCTATCTCATCGAATTTGCGTTCGATGTTGGCTGTGAAGTTATAGTCGAGAATGTCGGGGAAATATTCTGTCAGGAAGTCGTTTACTACCACACCAATGTCGGTGGGTATGATTTTGCCTTTTTCGCTGCCGACAGTCTCGGTGAGTGTTTTAGAGGTGATTTTGCCGTTTTTCAGACTGAGGACAATGTAGTTGCGTTTGGTGCCTTCGCGGTCGCCCCGCTCCACATATTCGCGCTGCTGAATGGTGGAGATGGTGGGAGCATAAGTCGACGGACGGCCTATGCCGAGGTCTTCCATTTTCTTCACCAGCGAAGCCTCGGAGTAGCGCGGAGGCTGCTGTGTGAAGCGCTGTGTGGCGGTTATGTCTGTGATTTCGAGCTGTTGCCCTACCGTCACGGCCGGGAGTAACGACTGTGTTGATTCGTCAGCGGTTTCGTCATCGTTGCTTTCCATGTAGACCTTTAGGAAGCCGTCGAATTTGATGACCTCTCCGGAAGCGGCGAAGTGCTCTTTGCGATTGGACGGCTCGATGTCGATGGTGGTTTTTTCGATGTCGGCGTCGGCCATCTGCGAGGCTATGGTGCGTTTCCAGATGAGGTTGTAGAGCCGTTTTTCCTGCGAAGTACCGTCGATGGCGTGTGCATTTATATAGGTTGGACGGATTGCCTCGTGTGCTTCCTGCGCTCCCTTGGAGTGAGTGTGATAGTGGCGCACATGGAGGTAGTCGGCACCTATCTGTTCGGTAATTTCTTTTGATATGGTAGATATGGCGAGCTGCGAGAGATTCAGCGAGTCGGTACGCATATAGGTGATGTGGCCTGCTTCATAGAGTCGCTGTGCCACCATCATGGTCTGCGACACGGTGAAGCCCAGTTTGCGTGCGGCTTCCTGCTGGAGTGTCGAGGTGGTAAAGGGGGGCGCAGGCGATTTCTTCAGCGGTTTCACACTGATGTCGGCCACTTTGAAAGTGGCGTTTCCGCAGTCCTGAAGTAGTTCGCGTGCGGCTGCTTCGTCGGGGAGACGGTGAGTTAGCTCGGTGTGGAGGTGGCCTGAGGGTGCGTCGAACTCGGCCGACACTCTAAAATATTTTTCAGGCTTGAAATTCTTGATTTCATTTTCGCGCTCCACAATCAGGCGTACGGCCACCGACTGCACACGTCCGGCAGACAATGCGGGCTTGATTTTTTTCCAGAGTACGGGGGAGAGCTCGAACCCCACGATGCGGTCAAGTACGCGGCGAGCCTGTTGGGCGTCAACCAGGTTCAGATTTATTTCGCGCGGATTCTTTATGGCATCAAGAATGGCGTTTTTCGTGATTTCGTGGAACACGATGCGCCGTGTTGTGGCCGGGTTAAGTTTCAGAACCTCAAATAGGTGCCATGCGATAGCTTCTCCCTCGCGGTCTTCATCGGATGCGAGCCATACCATTTCGGCGTTTTTCGCGGCAGCCTTCAACTCGTTTACTCGGGCGGTTTTGTCGGCCGGAATTTCATAGATGGGCGTGAAATTGTTGTCGACGTCAATGCTGAAATTCTTCTTTTTCAGGTCGCGAATATGCCCGTAGCTTGACATCACTTTATAATCCTTGCCGAGGAACTTCTCGATGGTTTTAGCTTTGGCCGGAGATTCGACTATTACGAGGTTCTTAGTCATTATATAATAATAGGTGTTTATACGTCAAAAACCGCCACCGGCCGCAAGTTGTTCAGCCGATAGCCTTTTTCCTTAACAAATTTCGGACTGCAAAATTATAAAAAGATAGTTAAATTGCAAAAACTCTTATCGTGGCGCAGGGCGCACGCCCGTTGCAATTTGCCGCTGATATTCTTCCTCGGCCAGATACAAGAGGCTTGTAGCCCGCTGAAGAAAGAAGCACGCATTGGTAGTGATAGCCGCAGAGATGCTCACACCCGAATTGTTTCCGAATGAAGAGCCGTGCATAAACCATCCAACTAAGCGGATTCCTTCACAAAATGCTAAATAACATCCTTTTTTGTTTGGCTAAATCTCATATTATTACTAACTTCGTATCATTCATTCATACGAATGATACAGACATATTGAATTAACAAGAGACGTTATGTCTTCTGCTTGTACGGATAAAGCGTAGGAAACTTAAATCCAAGTATATGCAAGAGGAAGTCATGGCAGTTTCCATGTCATATGACGTGGAGCTGTTATTCCCACATCTTCATATACAGGTTTTCCTACCACCTATCCGTAAAGGCGTGGCCATAGCAGCCCACGTCTCTTTTTGTATAATGGTCAATCGGGTTGCACGGCCATCTAAAAGCAAACCACATACTTTTATGCAGCTTTGGAGAGGCTAACGAGGTCCGCGTCTCACCATCGCCGTACACTCGATTTAGAGGACCTCCCTTAAAACTTTTATATTATGAGATTCTTAATTAGACTAAGTTTGATAGTCCTTCTGTCTATTGTTCCATCACAAGGACTTTTCGGTTTGAGTTTAGAAGAAATGGAAGTTATCGACATTGCGGGACTGAAATCATTTAACCCCTTATGTGATGATTTCAAATGTGTTTTAACTTCATCGAAAGGAGATATTATTGTATATACAAATTCTTCTGATAAAGTGAAAGCTCTATTTGTAGATTCAGACTTAAAAGCTCATACATATGATTTGGGTACCAAAAAGACCTCCGAACATAGTCTTCACTCATATTGGATTGACAACGATTCTAACAGGTTAGTCTTGTTATGGCAAAAAGGCAAAGAATTTTCTTTGCAAATCAACAGCTTGGATAACTTCGAATTAATTGAAAATCGCAAATTAAAACTGCCCAAATGCCTCGATTACATTGCTGTTATGAGTGATAATCATGAGTATTTTTTATATACAACACTAATTCATCATCCGAATCCCAAAGTAAAATTAGGTGGTGCGTTTTCGTTTTCAGTCAAATATGATTTCGAAATAGCATTTCAAAGAGCTATTAATTATGGTACAATGTTAGACAAATACTTCTTATACGACAAGAACTTCAATCTAATACAAAGTGGTGATTTTAACAAAGAATACCTTTACAATAGCGTCCTAAATAGCGCAATCAGAACAGTACGTGACTTCACTCGTAATGACATTGTAAACGTTGATAACAATGGCAATATCATGGTTGTTACTAATGGAACTTACCGAAGAGCCACCGACCAAGAAATTATAGGGCCAAATATTGGCATAGAATATATTAGCAATGGGAAAAGCTATGGCAAATTATTCAAAAGGGCTTTAGGCTATAAAGCCTTATGCGCCAGTGATATTAATTTGAGTTTTAACAACGACTCATCGATTAGTATTTATGGCGTTTATGCTAAAAGACATTTTTATTTGAATAAAAACACTGCTCTTGTAAGAGATGCACTATTTACTTGTTCCGGCCATTTCCGTATTGATATCAATTCTTTTACGGATATCACAGATACAGTAATAACTGCTCCCACGGAATATCGCGGTACTTTGAATTCTTTTGAAGCAGAAGATTTAACAAAAGGGTGTGGTACTGAAGATTTCAACTTCAAGCCAATCAATGGCGGCTATTTAGTAACTAAATATGCCACCGCCGATAGACATTTTGGCCACTCATTTTTAGATTACAACTTCAACAGATTGTGGACAGAATGGGAATATGCCGATGTAAAACCGTATAGCCCATATAATATCGAGACCGCAGAAATTTACAATACTGAAGATGCTTTGGCAATTCTTTACGTATTAGCAAGAGATGAAGAGCCTGACGGAGACGGTAAATATTATTCCAATCTATTAAAACGATCATTATTTAATGATGGCAGTTATTCATCAGAAGAAATAAAAATTCCACATGTGTGGCTATATCGTAAGGGTGTCTTTCTTCACGATTGTATGCCAGAATTAATTATATCCGACAAATATTTATATTGCGCCTATGAGGATGTAATATATAGATTCCCAATAGGTTGTGAACACAATGGGAATATCATCTACGATCATTTAAAGCAGCTATGGTAATCTGAACGAATAGTTAAAATTCACTTTTATTACTGTCCGCTAAACTTTAGAGGGCAATAACAACCAATTAGGGCTGATTCCATTTTGAACTGCACCCCAAAAGTTAGACAAAAAACTTTTGGGGTGCAGCCTCTTCTTTAATTATAGCCGGATGGCAATTAAAAAAGCCATCCTTTGGGGGATGGCTTGAAAGGGTGGGCGCTGAGGGATTCGAACCCCCGACCCTCTGCTTG
>CAZMUX010000006.1:0-112768 GCA_964569915.1 uncultured Barnesiella sp.
AAACGCTTTTGACGTTTACACGCTTTCCAGGCGTGCCTCTTCAGCCACTCGAGCACCACTCCTTGCGGTTTTGCGCTGCAAAGGTAATACTTTTTTCTCTTTCTGCAACGTCTTTCAGAATAATTTTTAAATGAATTTCACGCTCCGTTCTTTTAGGCAGGTTCACCCTGCAAGCGCGATTTTCGGGAGGATTTCGGTTTTTCATACTATTAGTTTTTTGAAATCATAGTTCTTTGGGTTATCTTTGCAATGATTTGTAGACACAGGGATAAAAATGACTGACGACAATATAATCACTTCAACCTTGGCCGATTTCGACAAGTTTCTGAGCGCCCGAGGCCTGCGTCATACTCCTGAACGATACGTAATTCTGCGTAAGGTGCTGACTATGAACAAGCATTTCATTGTCGAGCGACTTCACGAAGCTATCGAGAGCGACGGCTACCCGCTAAGCCGCGCCACCGTCTACAACACCATTCAGCTGCTCACAGAGGCCGGAATAGTGCGCCGCCACCAGTTTGGCAACGCTCCCGCGCAATATGAAAAGACTCTGGGAGCATCCATGAGCAGCCACCACCACCTCATCTGCAGCCGCTGCGGCAAGGTGAAAGAGGTAAAAGACCCCGCGATGATGAAGGCCATCGGCGAAACGCGCTACCGCTCGTTCACGCCCGACTATTTCACGCTTTACGTCTACGGCATCTGCTCGGCCTGTCAGCGGCAGCTGCGCCGCAAACTCGGCGACTCAAACAAGAAATAAATAAACCAAATTCATACAAACTCAACTTAACAAAGAATCATGAAAATTGATGTACTGCTCGGTCTGCAATGGGGCGACGAAGGCAAAGGCAAGGTAGTGGACGTGCTCACGCCCCGCTACGACATGGTTGCCCGCTTTCAGGGAGGCCCGAACGCCGGTCACACACTTGAATTCGACGGCAAGAAATACGTGCTACGCTCAATTCCTTCAGGCATCTTTCAGGAAGGCCAGATAAACGTAATAGGCAACGGCGTCGTGCTTGACCCCGTACTGTTCCGCGAAGAGGCTGAAGCGCTGATGGAAAGCGGCATTGACCTCCGCAAAGTGCTCAAGATATCGAAGAAGGCACATCTAATTCTTCCCACCCACCGCCTGCTCGATGCCGCCAATGAAAAAGCAAAAGGCGACAGCAAGATAGGCACGACAGGCAAAGGCATCGGCCCGACCTACACCGATAAAGTGTCGCGCAACGGCCTGCGTCTGGGCGATATGCTAACCGCCGACCACTCGGCCTACGAGCGCGCCCGCGACCGTCATCTACGCCTGCTCCGCAATATGGGCGAAACGCCCGACCTCTCGGAGACCGAACCCCGTTGGCTCGAGGCAGTGGAATTTCTGAAAACATTCGACATCGTTGACAGCGAATTCCTGATAAACCGCGCCCTCAGCGAAGGCAAGTCGGTGCTTTGCGAAGGCGCACAGGGCACACTGCTCGACGTTGACTTCGGCTCCTATCCGTTTGTAACATCGTCGAACACCATCTGCGCCGGTGCCTGCTCAGGCCTTGGCGTGGCTCCCAACCGCATCGGCGAGGTATTCGGAATATTTAAAGCCTACTGTACCCGCGTGGGCAGCGGCCCCTTCCCTACCGAGCTGTTTGACGAGACCGGCAAACGCATCCGCGACCTCGGCCACGAATACGGCGCCGTGACCGGACGCGAGCGCCGCTGCGGCTGGATTGACCTCGTGGCCCTGCGATATTCTATCATGATCAACGGAGTGACTCAGCTGATAATGATGAAGAGCGACGTTCTTGACGACTTTGACGAAGTGAAAGCCTGCGTTGCCTACGAAATCAACGGCAAACGCGTTGCCGACTTCCCATTCTCTCTCGAACAGAATGAAGTGAAACCCGTCTACGTGACACTTCCCGGCTGGAAAACCGACATGACAAAGATGAAATCGGAGGACGAATTCCCCGAAAACTTCAGAAAATACATCGAATTTCTGGAAGACGAACTCCAGACTCCCATCACCATCATCTCAATCGGCCCCGACCGCGAACAGACAATCTTACGCAACAAATAAACACCTGAAAGACACATGGCAAAAGTAAAACCGTTCAAAGGGGTTCGTCCCCCGCGTGAAATGGTCACCGAAGTGGCTTCACGCCCCTATGACGTGCTCAACTCCGAGGAGGCTCGCGCCGAGGCACAGGGCAATCCGAAATCGCTATACCACATCATAAAGCCCGAAATAGACTTCGAACCGGGCACCGATGAGCATGACCCGAAAGTCTACGACAAAGCCGTCGAAAACTTCAGTAAGTTTCAAGAAAACGGATGGCTCGTGCAGGACGCCGAAGAACACTACTACATATATGCACAGACGATGGACGGCCGCACTCAGTACGGAATCGTCGTAGCAGCCAACGTCGACGACTACATGAACGGCCGAATCAAAAAGCATGAGCTGACGCGCCGCGACAAAGAGGAAGACCGCATGAAGCACGTGCGCATCAACAACGCCAACATCGAGCCGGTGTTCTTCGCATTTCCCGACAACGAAGTGCTTGAAGGCATAATCCGCGACGTCACTTCCGGCACGCCCGAATATGACTTTACGGCTCCGGACGGCTTCGGCCACCACTTCTGGGTTGTGACCGACCCTGAGCAGACAGCCGCTATCACCCGCGAATTTGCCGCCATGCCGTCGCTCTACATAGCCGACGGACATCACCGCACGGCCGCCGCAGCCCTCGTAGGCAACGAAAAGGCAAAGGCCAATCCCAACCACCGCGGCGACGAGGAGTACAACTACTTCATAGCAGTGGCTTTCCCGGCCTCTCACCTGAAAATCATCGACTACAACCGTGTCGTCAAAGACCTCAACGGACTGACTCCGGAGCAATTCCTCAAAAAACTCGGTGAGAACTTCACCGTCGAGGATATGGGCACTGAAATCTACACGCCTGCCCGGCTACACAACTTCTCGATGTATCTTCAGGGCCACTGGTATTCACTCACTCCGCTGGAGGGACGCTGCAACGACGCCGACCCCATTGGATGTCTCGACGTGACCGTATCGTCAGACCTGATTCTGCGCGACATACTGGGCATAACCGACCTCCGTTCCGACAAGCGCATCGACTTCGTGGGAGGCATACGCGGTCTTGCCGAACTGAAGCGCAGAGTTGACTCCGGTGAAATGGCCGTTGCGCTCGCACTCTACCCCGTGTCGATGAAACAGCTGATAGACATAGCCGACACCGGCAACATCATGCCGCCGAAAACAACGTGGTTCGAGCCGAAGCTCCGCTCAGGCCTCGTAATCCACAAGCTTGACTGACACTATTAATTCCATATCACATTAAATCCCGGCCTGACAATTGCAATGAATGTCAGGCCGGGATTGTTTTATAAACCGCTGAAAATGCCGGCAAAAGACAGCCGGAGTGCGCTTATTATTTCTGTAGACGTTCTATCACCTTAACAAATGATTCGGGCAAACGGACGTTATACAAGTTCATAGCTTCGGCGAAAAGCGGAGCAATCTGCTCGTCGGTAAAACCTGCTATCCCACAGCCGATTCGTGTGACATAGAATGTGGTCTGATCCCATTCACGGGCGAGGTCAATAAAATCGTCAACATAAGGTTTAATGGTTTCCACACCGCCCTGCATGGTAGGAATGGCGTAGGACTGCCCCTGCATCCCCACGCCCCGGCCCATTTTGGCGCCAAAAAGCCGTACGGCCGTTCGGGCAGCCCCTCCGGCATGATTGCCGGCGAGATTGCTGCCGAATACGAATACCTCGTCCGGGCCAAGCGAGGAGATATTGTCGGGAGTGTATTTCAAGGCCATTTTCGCAAGATTCAAAGAAGCATTGCGTCGGCTACATCCTGAGCCGATTCCGGCCCCATGGAGTTGGCCACGATGGCCAGGGCAAAGCGCGTGGCAGCGGCGGGGCCCTGACCGGTGATTATGCGGTCAAGAGCCACAACGTGAGTGTCGACCATCTCGGCGCCGTCCACCATCGGCTCCATACCTTTGTAGCAGGTGGCCTTCTTGCCTTTCAGAATTCCCAATGGAGAAAGCACCAACGCGGGTGCAGCACAGATAGCAGCCACCTTACCACCATTATTATAATGGGCAAGAATAAGGTCCATCAACGGCTTATATTCGGCCAAATGCTGAGTGCCGGGCATACCGCCGGGAGCTATAAGCCATTCGGCCTCTTTAAAATCAACATCGTCGAAAATGAAATCGGCAATTACGGGAATGCCGTGAGCGCCGATTGCCCTGCCGCTGCTGTTAATGGCTATGGTCTTTACGTCCATACCTGCACGACGCATGACGTCAACCGTGGTGAGGGCTTCAATCTCTTCGAAACCGTCGGCCAGAAAAAGATAAGAAGTGTTCATAACTGTCAAGATTTTATTTGTGTTACTTACTAACAACAAATATAATATGTTTTTTCTAAAAATAGCGGTGGCGCGACAAAAATCTAACCTCGATTATTAAGCTATTAGTATTTAGCTAAATACAATATTTCATTGATTCTTAGAATACATTAGTCATAAATTACTAAATTAATTGAAATTAAGGAATCTTTACCTTTGAGGCCATTCAACCACCACATCGGTTATCACAGTTTTTTGTATATTTGCGATATCGTTCAACGTGCTTACGATACAATAAAAAATTGAAAATATGAAATTGAGCACAACAGCCATCATTATAGCTTTTTTAGCGGCACTCGCCACAACCGGGTGCGCCGGAAAAGAGCAAAAGCAGTACAGCATCAGCGGCATGGTGTGGAACACCGCCTACCACATAACCTACACCGGCGACAGTGACCTTTCCGACTCGATAGCCGCTGTGCTGAACCGCGTGGAGATGTCGCTCTCCCCTTTCAAAGACAATTCACTGATTTCTCGAATCAACAGAGGAGAAAATGTGAAGGCCGACCCCCTGACAGCCATGGTTTTCACCGCCTCGCAACAAGTGAGCGAGGCTTCGTCGGGAGCATTCGACCCGACATTGTCGCCACTGATTAATCTGTGGGGATTCGGTTATGACAACGCGCAGGAAGAGCCTACGCAGACGCAGATAGACAGCTGCATGGAGCTTGTGGGAATACTTGAATGCAGGCTAAATTCCGACGGCACCATAAGCAAGAAATCGCCCGGAACGACATTCAATTTCAGCGCCATTACCAAAGGCCTGGGCTGCGACGAAACAGCCCGTATGCTGCAACGCAACGGCGTGAGCAACTACCTTATTGAAATAGGAGGCGATATAGCAGCCGGAGGACATAATTCCGAAGGAGCCGACTGGCGCATAATGGTTGACGCCCCGGTAGATTCACTTCCGGGAGCCGTTCCCGGAATAGCCGTACTCAATCTGACCGACTGCGGAGTGGCAACATCTGGCAACTACCGCAACCATCACCGCACAGCCGACGGAAAAGAGATAGGCCACACCATATCGGCCGCCACCGGCCGCCCATGCGCAAGCAGCACGCTGAGCGCCACCGTCATCGCACCGAACGCAATGCTTGCCGACGCGCTGGCCACTACCGCCATGGCTCTTGCGCCCGAAGAAGCCATAAGGGTAATTGACAATTTCAGCAACAAAACGGCCGTAATGCTCGTCACAGCCACACCCGAAGGGCAGAGAATCATGAAATCCGCACGATTTGACTCACTGGGACGTCCGCAGACAGTAACGGTTCAATAACAGTGCGACATGATATAGCCTGTTTGTTAACACAAATTAACAATATATGTTTCTTTAATTTCTTAACTTCGCAATTGCGAAACCATATAAAATTAACGCAAGCAGTTCATTACAAATCATAATAAGAATACTATGAGAGTACACATACTTGTAATCGACGACGAAGAAGCCATCTGCGAAATATTAAAATATAACCTCGAAAAAGAGGGCTACGAAGTAGACACAGCTTACAGCGCTGAAGAAGCGCTTGGCCTTGACCTGCGCATTTACTCCCTGATGATTGTCGACATCATGATGGAGCGCCTGAGCGGCTTTGATTTTGCAAAACGACTGAAAAACAATCCGGCCACAGAGAACATACCGATAATATTCTGCTCGGCGCTGTCAGGAGAAGACGACACCATAATGGGCCTGAACATAGGAGCTGACGACTACATAACCAAGCCGTTCTCAAACGGAGAAGTCATAGCGCGCGTACGCGCCGTGTTGCGCCGCACCGACTCGGGACACCGCGCATCGGCAGCCAACAGCAACAACAACTATGAGAGCGATGTGATATACCAGCGCCTGCGCATCGACCGCAACGAAAAGATGTGCTACATTGACGGCAAGCACATAGAGCTGACGCCTACGGAATATTCACTCATACTCTTCTTCCTGACCCACAGGAACAAGATATACTCGCGCGCCGAAATCAAGCAGACACTGTGGGAAGGTCAGGAAGTGATAGACCGTGCGGTTGACGTGAACATAGCGCGACTGCGCAAAAAATTAGGCGAATACGGTGACCACATACGAACACGCGCCGGATTCGGATATGGGATTAAAGAACAGGACTAAACGGCACTTCAGCCATTACCAGCTGCGTCTGTTTCTGCCGCTCGCAGGAATATTGTGGCTGACAATCATTATCTTCGCGGTAGTGCAGCGCAACCGTGGAATGACATATCGCGAGAACTATCTGCGTCATCAGGCAGAAATCATTAACCGCTGCGCCATGACCCTATGCGAGGAAGGCGTCAACATAAACTCCTTCTTGGCGTTCACACGCGACTATCTCGACCAAACGGCCCTCAAAGAAACATCAATAGCCATCTTCGACAACCGCACCAACGAAAGGATAGCCGACGGGGGATTTCCGGAGATGCCAAGCTTCAATAAAGATATCCCTACAACCCTCCACAGCAAGGGAATAAACGAAGCAATGGCCGACGCCACACCCTTTGACCCGGACAAAGTATTCTTCTACCGCGAAGACGTAACGAGCGACGGACGTTACCGCGTACAGACCATCATACCGAACACTCCGCGAATAGATGAATCGGTAAAACCATCCGCCTGGTGGTGGCTATTCATAATAGGCTGCGGAATCACGATAACCATAATAGCCTATCTCGCCACACGCCACCTGACCCGCAACGTAAAAATACTGAGAAAACTCGCCGAAGCGGCTGCACAGGACATTGACTTCGTGCCGAAAGTCGACTTCCCCAACGACGACTTAGGCGAAATCGCACGCAAAATCACCGAGATATTCACCGCAAGGAAAGCAGCTCAGGACAGCCGTGAAATAGAACACCGCGTAGCGCTTAAGGCAACGGAAGAGCAAAACCTGACCCACCGACAGCTGACAAACAACATCTCGCACGAACTCAAGACACCGATAGGCATCATTGGCGGATACATTGAAACCATACTCGACAATCCCGATATGGACGCGGACGCACAAAAGCACTTCCTTGTAAAAGCCAACGCGCAGATAACGCGCCTGCGCACCCTGATGGATGACCTCTCCACCATGACGCGACTGGATGAGGGCGCCACCAAAATCAGGCTTGAGGCCATTGACTTTAAGAAGACCGTGAAAACAATGGTCGACGACATAGAGGACAGTGGCATTGCCAACGGCATGAAAGTGAACTACGACATACCCGACAACTGCATAATCAAGGGCAATGCCACAATGCTGAACGCAGCACTGATGAACCTGGTAAGAAACGCGGCTAACTATTCAAAAGGCACCGAAATCAACATAAAACTTTTTGCCAAGAACCAGCGCTTCTACACCTTCGTGTTCAATGACGACGGCACGGGTGTTGACGAAGTCCACATACCACACCTGTTCGGACGCTTCTACCGCGTCGACAAAGGGCGCTCGCGCAAAGCGGGCGGCACAGGCCTCGGACTGCCGATAGTGAAACAGAGCATCAACGTGATGGGCGGTTCAATCACAGTGCGCAACCGCAAGCCCCACGGACTTGAATACGTGTTCACACTCCAAATATGGAAAAAGAAGGATGAGGACGCGGAGAATGTCGACGGCCAACATGGCGGTTCAACAGCGTGAGGAAACCCGGGCCCCGTCGGAAGCCACGTTTTTTAGTGCGATTTAAACAGTGAGGCGCGCAATTTGAGCGAACATTTAGAGCAAAATGTTTGTTTAAAAATCAATTAAATGCTAACTTTGCAAACGAAAATTCTCCCTCCCCCACATTTTTCCCAATACTTTTTTTTGCAACGTTTCAACATGGTACACTGCTGAAGCATTTAGAGTCACTCTTAATGTTAGCAGCGCAATTTCCAAGGTACGCCTTTCAGCGCAAAACCCGCCATAAAACCGACACAACTCTGAAATCAAATCACGGTTCAAGCTTCAGGACCGAAGAAAACCCCATACTACATTAGCTTATATGTATAACATCAACGACCTCTCAGCAATGAGCGATGACCAGCTCAAAACTGTAGCCGAGGAAATGGGACTGAAAAAATTTGATCCCGAAAAACGTCAGGACACAATCTATCAAATACTTGACGAGCAGGCCACAACTTTTGCGGCGAACGGAGCAGCACAGCCCAGACAGCGCAAGGCAACACAGCCAAGACAGCGTAAAGCCAAGACAAACAGTGCGGAAGCCACTCCGGCAGCCGAGACTGTCGAGCAAAGCGCTCAGCCTCAGGCCGAAAGCACAGAGCCTCAGCCTAAAAAACGAGGCCGCAAACCTAAGGCAGCAAAAACTGACGAATTGCCTACACCGTCGGCCGCCGACGCTGAAAACCAGGAAGCAGCCGCACCGGCCGTTCCCACTGAAAAGAAGAAACGCAACAACCGTCAGACCAAGCAGTCAGACCAAGCCGGCACAGAGACAGCTAAAATTTCCGAAACAGCCGACAAACCTATTCAGCAGCCACAGCCTCAGGCTGAACCTGAGATGCCACAGGCTGAACAGACTCCGGCTGAAAACAATTCCTCCGAGACAGAACAGCCCCGTCAGGAAAACAATGACCACCGTCCCATGGCTCCGAATGCGGCAGGTTTGGGCACATTCTTCCCGCGCAGCGAGGGTCGAAAATTCGTACCCCGAAGCCAGCGCGAGAAAGAGGAAGCGGCAGCGGCAGCAGCCGAGGCGGCAGCAAAGGCTCCGATAATCCTCGCCGAGCCGTCGGCCAATCTGCAGCAGACCCAGCAGCCGGGCAACCGCCCCAATCAGCCTAACCAACAGAACCGCCAGAATAACAAGAAGAATAAAAAGAACCGCCAGCAGCAACAGCAGATGCCGCAGGAACCCGCTTACAACTTCGACGGCTTCATCGAGGCAAGCGGTGTTCTGGAGATAATGCCTGAGGGCTTCGGATTCCTCCGTTCAAGCGATTACAATTACCTGGCATCGCCCGACGACGTCTACGTGACGCAGCAACAGATTAAGAGCGCCGCACTGAAAGCAGGCGACATTGTGGAATGCACGATTCGTCCTCCATTCGAAGGCGAAAAGTATTATCCGATGACATCGGTGAAGAGAGTCAACGGACGCTCACCGGAGTTCATACGCGACCGCGTGCCGTTCGAGCACCTCGTGCCTCTGTTCCCCGACGAAAAGTTCGACCTAACTTCCGGACGCACCTGCAACCTGTCGACCCGAGTGGTTGATATGTTCTCGCCCATCGGCAAAGGACAGCGCGGCCTGATTGTGGCCCCGCCCAAAACCGGCAAGACCATACTGCTCAAAGACATAGCAAACGCCATAGCCGAGAACCATCCCGAGACATACATCATGATTCTGCTCATCGATGAACGTCCTGAGGAAGTGACCGACATGAGCCGCTCAGTGAACGCCGAAGTGATAGCATCAACATTCGACGAACCGGCCGAAAGGCACGTAAAAATAGCCTCGATAGTGCTTGAGAAAGCCAAGCGAATGGTGGAATGTGGCCACGATGTAGTGATTCTGTTAGACTCTATTACGCGTCTGGCTCGCGCCTATAACACCGTATCGCCCGCTTCCGGCAAAATACTGTCGGGCGGCGTTGACGCCAATGCCCTGCAGAAGCCGAAACGCTTCTTCGGCGCTGCTCGCAACATTGAAAACGGCGGCTCGCTGACCATCATCGCAACTGCTCTAACCGAGACATCATCGAAGATGGACGAAGTGATTTTCGAAGAGTTCAAAGGCACCGGCAACATGGAACTTCAGCTTGACCGCAAGCTCTCAAACAAGCGCATCTTCCCTGCTGTAGACATCATGGCTTCGTCAACACGCCGCGACGACCTGCTGCTCCGCGAGGAGACCCTCAACCGAATGTGGATTTTGCGACGTTTCCTGTCGGACCGCAATTCAATAGAGGCCATGGAATTCATCAAAGACCGCATGGAGCGCACTTCCGACAACGACGAACTGCTCCGCACCATGGGCGACTGACAACAACCTATCAATAAGTATAATGCCGCACCGGGAATCACTCGGTGCGGCATTATTTTTTAGAACCTGTTTCTTATGCGGAGCCAACGCACATCCTGACGGCGCTTAATACCAGTCGACACCGTTGCTGCGAGATGAGCGCTTGTCGTATTTAAGGTCGGACAACATCGAGGCTTTCACCGCAATATGGAAATTAAACGATTTATAAGGGCCTACGGGAATGAAAGATGCCGTCATTTGGAAACAATGAAGGTCGCGGCCTATGTTGCAGTTCATGTAGGCAATGCGGTGAGTGTCGAAGTTATAGCTGGCGGAGAAGCTGAAGGTCCAGTTCTTAGTCGGGCGGATATTGCCTGAAAAGCTGAGGTTCTGCGTTATCTTGCCGTCATACTCCATCTTCTGCTTGTTGAAAGCGCCGTAAGAATAGCCGATTGAATAGTTAAATGTAAGACTCCACGGAACCGTCCACTTCATGTAGCCGTTCTCATCCATCTGCATCTCGGAGTCTTCCTGCGAGCCGGAGCGTCGGCGCGTGGCCGTATTGCGGTTTCGGGAAGCAGCGCTGCTGTCGTTGTTATTTGTCGACGAGCCGGAATCGCTTTTCTTTTGGAAAGTCTTGTTGTTGAACGTATAGGAGAACGATGTACCGGTCGAAGATAGTCGTCCGATGCCCTTGCCGGCCTTCCAGCGCGGAATGTTTACTCGCACGGGGTTGCCGGCCTCATTAAGCTGATAGGTATAAACATCCCATGTGGCCGAGAGGTTGAGGTTGAAGTTCTTAACGAGCCTGAGCATCAGCGAGGTGTTGATGTTCGACCAGTTCAGGGAGTCGGCCGCGAAGTTATAGCTCTGGCTGATGGTGAAATTCTCAATCAGCGATATTTTTTTCTCGCCGATTGAATCGTTATCGGTTTTCACCTTCATTTCCAAATTGTTAGCCAGCGATACGGAAACTACGCCCGATTTTCCCTGCCCGGGGACGCCGTAAAGGGAGTTCGGGAACATTGAATATTTTTTGACCTGCTCCTGACCCTGACGGTCGATGTATGTGTAGGAATCATAATAGCCGAAAAAGGGCGATGAGAAGTCAGGCGCGCCGCTGAAGGTGACAGTGGGCGTGAACACATGGCGAATCATCTTCACCTTGTCGCCCAGGAACGGGAGCGGCTTGTAGAAGCCGTAGAGCTTGGTGTCGAGAGAGACGGAGGCATTGAAATCCCACACGTTGTAGAAACTGTGAAGCGTATCAAGCACTTCGACCGATGCGTTAGGGTCCCACTGACGGCGCACTTTGGTTGTGTACATACGGTCGGTAAGCGTAATCGAGGGCGTGAGGTTGATGTATTTGAAAACGCTGAATGTGGCTGAAATAGGAATCTGGTGCTTCATGCCGTTGCGCCAGTCGTTTATAAGCGATTTCTTAAAGAAAACGTTCTGCTTGGCCGTCAGGGAGTTCTGGAGTTGTCCGGAATATGACATTCGGATTTTCTCATACCATTTTTCGTCGCCTACGGGGTGCTTGCGCTTGAATGGATAGGTCTGCGACATGGTTATGGTGACGTTGGGGAAAGACACCGTCAGGGTAGAGTCCTGAGTGCGCTGCGAGATGTTAAGCGTAGTCGAGAGCGACCATTTGGACTGTGGAAAGCGATAGGTCATGTTGACCGTGGAGCTCTTGGTGTTCTCGGTAAAGGCCGAGGAATAGTATGAGTCGAGGTCGTTGCGGGTATAACCAGAGGTAGTGAAGTTTACCGACGCCGACAGGTTCATGTTGGGGTTAGCCTTGGCGTCCTGTGTGTGGTTCCAGACAATTTGGAAGTTTGTCTGCTTTGAATAGTCAGACTGACCTTTGTCTCCGTAAATTGATTTCAGATAGGAGATGTTGAAACTGCCATTGTATTTGTATCTACGGGCATAGGTTGACTGTGCCGAAAGCCCCCATGAGCCTTTGGTGTAAATCTCCCCCATCAGCGCAAGGTCAATATTGTCATTGATGGCGAAATAATAGCCGCCCTTATCGAGGTAGAATCCGCGGTTATAGTCATCGCCGAACGATGGCACGATAATGCCTGAGGCATATTTGTCGGTAAACGGAAAGTAGCCGAAAGGTACGGCCAGCGGCAGAGGAAGTCCGGCCAGCACCATGTAGGCGGGGCCTGATACGATGTTGGATTTCGGTTTGACCTTAGCACGGGTCAATTGAAAATAGAAGTGCGGATTGTCGTGATCGTCGCAAGTAGAGTAGCGTCCGTTCTCGATGTAGTAGTAATCGTCTTCCGTCTTTTTAGTTGTGCCGCCGGTGAGGAAGCCCTCGCCCTGCTCGGTGATGACATCGGTGATGATGCCGCGCTTTGTTTTGAAATTGTAGCGCATATCGGTGGCCTCGTAGGAAGCTCCGCCTTGGTCGAACACAGGGTTGCCGAGCATCTTACCGACTGAATCGGGAACGCCTACCGCATAGACTTCGTTTTTATCGAGATTCAGTTCAATTTCGGCGGCGTTAAGCTTCAGGTCCTCATAATCAACCTTGGCGTCGCCGTACATGAACATATTGTTTCGTCCTATCATAATCATTGAATCGGTGGACGAGAAATTCACGGGTGCATCAAGGTCGACTTTCTCACGGCGTATTCTTGACGGAGGTGCAGGCACTGAATCGGGAATCGCCGCGACTAAGGTAGAATCTACAACCGCTGCTACAACAGGTTGATTCTCAATCAGTGAATCGGCACTGAATACGGAATCGGTATCAAACTTACTGAAATCATCGAGGTGCACGACCGAGTCCTGAAACTCCTGCCCCTGTCCCCACAAAAGGGAAATGGGCGTCAGCATCAGTAGCAGCAGAATGATTATGAACGGTTTATGTAGTTGAGTAAGCCTCAAGATGATGACAGTCTGTAATTAAGCGCGGTTCTCACTCTGCAAAGATAGACAATAATTGCGAATATACAATTGCCGAGAGGGCTCAGACTATGTTAAAATGCGCGCTATATCAGAACGGGTAGCCAATTGCGAGGTGAAAAGCGAGCGAATCCTTGAAGCGCGTCATGTTGTAATAGCCGCTCTTGCCGGTGTCATACGGTGCATGGATGCCTACGCCGAGGTCGGCCCTGACAACAAGCATGGAGATGTCGAACCTGAGGCCTGCGCCCGTGCCGAGCGCCAAGTCCTTCAGGAAGCTGCTGCCCTGCAGTAAACCGCCCGGACGCTGCGGGTCGTTTTTCAGAAGCCATACGTTGCCGGCGTCAACGAACACTGCGCCGTGAAGCGGGCCTATGATGGGGAAACGATATTCAAGATTGGCCTCGAATTTGAATGTACCAGTCTGGTCGAAGTAGCCATTAATCTCTCCGTCAGGCTCATGGTAGCTGCCCGGGCCGATGCTTCGTACGGTGAACGCGCGGATGGAGTTGGCACCGCCGACCCAGAACTGCTCGGCGTAAGGCACCTGCGAGGAGTTGCCGTAGGCATGGGCTGCTCCGGCCATCACGCGGCCCCACAGCCAATGTTCGCCTCTGAGCCTGTGTCCGTAGACAATCTGTGCCGACCCTTTGACAAACTGCGAGAACGGAGTGCCGAACAGCTCTTTCTCACCGTGCTCGCCGCAAAGTTCATAGATGCTCCAGAACACATTGCCCGCTTCCTGAAGCGTGAATGTGAAGTTAAACGAGTTATTGCGGTCAAAATCGCGGTCGTAGGTATAGGTGTAGGAAATCTGAGGGATATACTGGCTTCTAAAGCTGAGGGCAATTGCCGGATTGGCATTGGTGATGGAATCAAAAGTTTCTGTGGTTTTCAAAAGGTTGGTATAGGTGAGCTTAAACAGCGAGAGGCTGTTTTTGACATGGCGCGAAGCCACCCAGTCGTAGCCGAAGCTCATGTTGAACTGCGCCATCTTAAAGTAGTGGGGACGGTTGAGGAGGTCGGCACCGAGAGTGATTCGCGTCCAACTGAGCTCACGTCGGCGTCGTGGGATGAATTTCGGAGCCAACAGCCGCGGGAATGATAGAGATGTATTGAGGCCTGCCTCGTAGGAGTTGAAAATAGAGCTACGACCGTGGCCGGTCTGCCATTCGTAGGCGCCCGTAAGCCGTATGGAGAACTGCTCTCCCCCGCCGAAAATATTGCGGTTTGTCAGGCCGAGCGTGAGGCCCGGGCCAAGATAACTGTTGGATTTAGAGGAAACATTCGCCTCGATGGAGGCTTCAAGCGGATTGTCAAGACGGGTGTTTATCAGGACGTCAAGCGTAGGCTCGGCTGCCGTCGTGTCAGGATAAACTTCCATCGTTATGGAGTTGAAGATGCCGAGCCTTGCCAGATAAGTCTGTGTGGTGTTCATGCTGCGCACCGTAAACAGACGCCCTTTGCGGAAAGCGATACACTCGGGGATGACGCTCTGACGGAGCTTTGAGGGGAGGCGCTGAATCAAGGTAGCACGCTTAAACACTACGGTATCGGCCGACGTGCCGTTGCCTCTAATGGGATTCACCACCACCGTGACATCGCCGGTGCGATACTGGGTATAGAGCTGCGGCGGAAGGTTGTCGGCGAGGTCGAGTTTAAGCGCGATATGGCGCGGCTTAATCAGAGAGTCAGCCAAATATTCAATAAACTCGGGCTTAAAATAATAATACCCTCTGTTGCGCAGGCTGTTGGCGATGCGGGTGCGCACCTCGGCGAGAGAGTCAACACAGTAAGGGGCGCCTACTTTTAGATAAGGGTCGGCAAGTGCCAGAGAATCGATGTAGTGATTAAGTCTGCACGTGTCAGGAATATATGCTATGGAATCAATGACGTAAGGCGAGCCGGGCGTGACGCGGTAGATGATGCTTGCCTTGCGTTTGTTTTTCTTGCTGACGAGTTCGTAGGAGGCACGGCCGCGGAAATAGCCGTTGTCAGCCAGCAGTTGCTCAATCATGTGAGTGCGCACTTCGGGTCGCACGTCGGATATAAGCACCGGCTCGGCCGCAAGTTTCTCATATAGCCAGTGGCGGAAGCCCGACGGCGGATTGGGCCAGTTGTTGTAGACCCACAGGCCCAGCGGGAAGGGATAACGCAGCGATGGCGAAATCAGGCAGTTGTTAGGAGCCACATTTACTGCCTCCTTAATCTGCGAAGTAAGGTCGGCGGGGAGCATCTCGCCTTCCGGCGTCTGTATGTCCACCGTCTTGACACCGGTGTAGAGCATCTCGCCTTTCTCTATCCTTTTGGTCGTAGAGCAGGAGGCTGCAAGCATGACTGCGATTGCGGCACACAGTGTCAATAACGGATTACTTTTCATTGTCAGTGGCTGATTGAGGGTTGGGAGTTTCGGCGGCGTTTGCCTGTTGAGCTGCATACGGCTGTACCGATGTTTCGGGCGCGGCCGCAGGCACGGATTCTGAAGAATTAGGCTTCTTCCTTAGGAAGCGGAAAAGGTCGGAAACACGGCGAATCTTGCGCTTATATACAAAACCTACACCTGTCTGAGTGATTTCTCCTTCAAGAATGCTTTCGTAGCCTGTGTGCCTGAACAGACGCACATACATCGAGCCACTGCGGTTGAGCATATATTCAAACGATACGTCACTGATTAGGTTCTGCGAGAGGTTCTGGTCGGGGTCGGCATCGGTGGTATAATTACCGCCGATTACGATTTTGAATCGGTCATTGAGAAATGTCTTCGACACTTTATAACTGTAGCTCGTGGTCTGCGACGAAGAGCCGTCGACGGTACGGTCATACTGGTCGATGCCGAATGAAATGTCAACAGCCTTAATGTTGTTGGCCATCCAGGTGTTGAGCCTCGATTCAAGGAACGAATAGAGAGGGTTGCCTATCATGCCGGCGTCACCCTTTGTGCCTGGACCGGTATAGACGTTGTAGAGCAGAAGGTTCATGGCCTGGTTGGCGCGCTGCTCGGGGCTCATGCTCTGAAGCTCGTTCTCAACGGTGGCATCGCCGTTGGTGGAGAGGTCGAAAGCCACATCCATATCACTGAGGTTGCCGGTCGCATTCAGGGCCACATCGAAGTCAATCACGCGCGAATTGGAACCCTGCGAAGTAATGTTGGCCTTAACTTTGTCGACGGCATGAATGTTCAGCTCGGGATTCATCATGTTGCCGTTGAATGCCACATAACTGCCTTCCTGGAAATCGAACATTTTCTCTGACATGAACGGAGGAGTGTATCTGACGTAACCGCTATTGATATTCAGCCTGCCGGTAGTGCGCTCGTCGCCCATATAGTCCACCGAGTAGTCGATGGTTCCGGAAGACTTCAGCTGTACACGGTTCTTGCCGTCGGAAGAGAGGTCGACGCCGATGGTAGAGCCCTGCTGCACATTGAGAAGTGCCGAAAGATTGAGCGCCATGTCTGAGGAAGGTGCGATGCTGTCGACACGAGCCACCTGAGTGGTGTCGTTGAAATTCACGAATTTCACGATGTCGGAGTTGCTCGCCATCTGTAGGGTTGACGTGGCCGATGCAATTACATAAGTAACATTGGTTTCCGGAAGCACCGTAAGTCGGACATCGGCGTCAATGAAATTGAGTGAGCCTTTGGCTGTGGCGTCAAGATTGACAAACGCGCGGCCATAAACACCGGCACCTTTCTTTTTGTCGTTCTTGACCACCTGCCAGTTGCGTGCCCTGAGAGCGAGGTCAAGACGGATGTCAGACAGATTGCGCATATTCATTACGCCATTGACAGTCAACGAGTTATCGTTCATGCCGAAAATTCTGAAGTTATCAAAGCGTATGAGATTGGAATCAACCGGTATCTTATCGTCGGAGAATCTGAAAGTAGAGCCGAGCATAGCCACTTTAACCTGCGCCGAGTCGAAGGCAATATAACCGTTGGCGACAGGTTTTCCAAGTGTTCCGGTGACGTCCATCCGGCCGCTGATGGTGCCGGCGAGCGTAGCCGTCTTCGCACCTATAAACGGGTTGGCCAGGTCGAGGGGGAAATCGGTGAGACTGAGGTCAAGCATCATCGGTTGCAACGCGGTGGTATCGTTAAGCGTTCCTCTTACATCCATGACCTTGCGGCCATCGACATTCATGTCAGTGACAGCATAGAGGAAGCCCGACGAGGTGGTGGCCAAATCGAGATTCATGCCGATGTCGCCGACCTTGTTGTTGCCATAAACGAGACCTTCGACATCCAGATTGCCCTTGCCGCTTATTTCATCGCGTGACAGTTTGAACTCCATGTGTGAGTCAAGCGTTCCTTTGATTTTAGGAGAATACGGGTCGACATTCATCCAGTCCTCAAGCTTGATGTCGTGTAGGTGGACAAACAAGTCTTCCTGACCCGGGACATAGCCGACGGAATCAGACTGCGTGTACAGATGGATGTAACTGTCTCCGCTCATCATTTTCAAATTAGCGCCGATATCGCGTGAGACCGGATTGTAGCTCAGGAAATTATCTTTGTTGACCGACCATTCCTTATAGGCAATGACGGGGCTATAAGGAATTAATTTGAGACGGAAGATGCTGTCGGTCATTGATATGACCGCACCGATATTATAGCCTGTCGAATCCTGAATGTTTTTCTGACGCCCAAAGAATGCGAACTTATCCTCGGCCAAATATCCGTTGACGGCTACGTGCGCAAAATCATCCCACGTGCCGGGCTCGTTATCCATCTTAGCCTTGAACACCAGGAACTTTCCTTTCTGATTCATGTCGATGTTCAGTCTGTCGATGCGGGTGGTGCCGGAAATGACTGAATCAGCGTGAGCCGACATACTAATGAGCGAATCATTCGACAATCGGAGCTTCATATCGCGGAAAGAGATGTCAGAGCCGGCGAGGAAGTTGCTCAGGATATTGTCGCCGCTTGACTCAATTGCAAGCTCGAATCGGGGCATGACTTGCTGCAATACCGGCATATCGGCGCGATGGGCATCAATCTGCCGGGTTACGACGGCTGCCGCCTCCGAAAAACGGGATGTCAGCGAATCGAGAACCAGCGGACTGGTGAAATCAAAACAGAAACTGCGGTTCGACAGTCTGACGCGTGTGGTATCCGGACCGGCTGCGGCAGCAATCATAATATCGTTCCCTTTCAGAACCGTAGCCCCCGAAACCACATTAAGATTACGAATGTCGCCGGATGCTACAAGGGTCTGCAAATCGGAATTGACGGTTCCTGAGAATCTAATATCGGTATGAATATCAAACACAGTGTCAGCCAGCCCCATACGTTCAAGGTTCAAATCTTGGAGATTGATGTCGGCCTCCCAATCAAAGACAGGACCATTGAGATTGGAAGAAGCGGTAACTTCGGCCCACAGACCGGGATTATGAGTGAATAGCGAGAAGTCGCCGCGGCTGTCATGCACATCGGCTTTAACACGCAAATCACTGATATTATTGCGATTATATTCCACATTCTGTACAATCACCTCGGCATCAAGCGCCGTAGACGGGCTGAACGGGTCCAGCCCTTGACCGACAGCCCTGACTGAGGCGGTCAGATGACCCACTCCGAGATTAGGCAGGAATGAGCTGACAGGAAATTCATGAGTGGCCAAATCGAGGTCATAGGCCTCTTTGCGTGCGTTCCATATTCCGTCGACGGCAAGACGTCCGTCAGCGGTTTCCACCTTAAAGTCGGCTGTAGCGGAGCCATTGTGCATGGCCACGTCGCCGTCAAGCTTCATCTTCGGGATATTGAATCCGGCGGATGAGCCTGTAAGGAGCTGTTTGCGCATGAAGTCGACATCGCGGATATTGCCCGAAATCTTCATTGCCCCGTCAATATGGTCGAAATCAGTGGGGTTCTTAACATTTCCGGACAACTTTACAAGCAGATGGTCAGGAATATCGAGTGAAACTCCGCTGACCTTCAAATCGGCGAGAGTGCCGGATGCCTGCGCCACAAGCTCAATTTTTTTTGCTACCGGCAGTCCGTCAATCATCTCTTTCATTGACGGGAACATACGCCGCAAGTCAGTCGCCGAGATTTCTGCCCTTGCATCAACATCAACAGGCGACATAGCGGGGTCACTGCTGCCGAGTCCGCAAACGGCGTCAAGTGTTATCGCGGAGCCGGGAGTATTTATATTCAGGCGACTAACGTCAATTCCCGTTGAGTCCATTGCCAGAGTGCCGTCAATGGCAAACGACAGTCCGCAACGCTCAACGCCCGAAATGTTTCTGATAGGTAGGGTTATATCTGTTCCCATCATGGCAAAGGAATCAATGTCGACGTTCAGATGGTTGAGCTGCAGACAGGACATATCAAGCCCCGGCTGAGGCACCGCGTCTCTGACGCCGTAGAGAACCGCAGCCGAATCAACGGTCAGTTTAGTCAGCGAGATATTCCACGGCACAGACGGATAGACAATGGAATCATACGGCGACGGGGGCACTGCAACCGGTTCGGGCGGTGTGAGGAATGCCGCGCCAAGTCCGTCAACTGACACGCGGTCAATTCTTATCTGATGCTCATGCAGATTTATGTCGCCGCCATTAAGCACGAGTTCAGGCAGCAATACTGCGAGAGAATCATCGGTCGACACCATATTCATCCGGAAGTCGATATCCATAAGCTCAATTTCATGAGCTATGATTCTCCAGGGGACCTCTGAGGGGGGTGTCGGAGGCGTAGTGTCATTCTTTACGGCTATGTGTATGCGACCGCCGCTTATGAGCGCCTTGCTTATATCAACCTCGGATGCACTCAGGCCGACACCGGTTGAGCCGATGCTCACTTTGGATACTTCCGCGCGCATAAAGAGCGTGGAATCCGGTGTACCTGAACCGTAGAAAATATCGTCAAGATTAACATGGTCTACCTTGACATTGCCGCCGAGCAACGTGAGCAATGCCACTTTGGCGTCAATCTGCCGTGCGCTCAGCATTGTGTCGCCCTTCTGGAGAATAAGCAGTGAGTCAATTTCTACGTGGGCCGGAAACGACAACCGGAAATGCGACAGAGAAATCTCCATATCCCCTCCTTTATTAACCATCTGAAGCACTTTTGGCACCACAGAGTCCTGAAAAAAGGGAGTATAGACAAGAGCCACAATGGCAAAAAGCAACAGGAAAAGCCCTAACAGAACCTTTCCAGCCACTTTTAAAATTTTAATCCCTGTCCGCTTCAAAATAAAATGGTTTAGTGTGACGAAATTATTATAACCTTTTAACGTAAGGGGTGTGATGTTTGTTTATCGTCAGCCAAATTCTTTATGCAGCTCGTCGAATCGCGCGAGCGTTTCCTCAGAAATCTTTGACATTGAACGCCTTACCTGTTCCAGCGATTTTTCAGTATCCGGTCTGGTCTTTGAAAAGAACTTGTCGGAGTAGCAGATGAGCCGCTCAAGCTGCGTACGCGGCATATAGTCGCCGGGAGGCAGGGGCAGATTAAGCTGTGCAATCTGTTCAGCTGTTATCCCGGTGCCGGTATGGCGCTCGGCCACGCGAGTCCATTCCTCAGGTGCGCCTTCGCTGCGAAGCAGTTCGGCGCCGAGAATGCCATGCCTGATGTATGGCTCGGTGCCGAAGCAGTGTATTCCTGGGGCATCAGTCAGGAAAACGCCGATGTCATGCGTCAGGGCGGCCCCTCTGACCATGTCGTCACTGATTGCGAGACCGAGTCTGTGAGAGATGTCCAGCGCTTTGGCAGCCACATTTCTGACATGAGACAGGTAAATATCCCGCAGAGGTGAATCTGCGGGATAGTACTTATCAATCAGAGCCTGAGGGTCTGTCATTTCAATCGTCAATTTCTACCACCGTGTTCCAGCCGTGGATGTCTTCTTCCTCGCCAAGCTGAATGCCACGCAAATGGTTGTAAAGTTTTGTGGTTATCACGCCGGGCTGACCGTCTTTGGCAATGATGAATTTCGTATTGTTGTCAAGGTCATGAATCTCGGCAATGGGCGAAGCGACGGCAGCCGTTCCGCAAGCGGCAGCTTCGGTAATGTCGTTGAGTTCTTCGAACAGAATGTGGCGACATTCTACCTCCAGCCCCATATCACGAGCAATCTGTTTGAGGGAGTCGTTGGTGACCGACGGAAGGATTGACTCCGATGCGGGAGTGATGTACTTGCCGTCCTTAATGGCGAAGAAGTTGGCGGGGCCGCACTCGTCAATGTATTTCTTTTCCTTGGGGTCAAGATAAAGCACAGCCGAATAACCGAGTTCGTGAGCTTTTTCGCCGGCCGTCATGCTGGCTGCATAGTTTCCGCCGACTTTCCAGCGGCCGGTGCCTTTGGGAGCCACGCGGTCGAACTCACGCATAATGCAAATGTTCGTGGGTTTGAATCCTTCCTTAAAGTAAGGGCCTACCGGAGTCACGAGTATAATAAATGTGTATTCGTCGGCCGGTTTCACCCCTACTCGGGGTGTCATGCCGATTTCGAGAGGACGAATGTAAAGCGACGCGCCGCTGCCATAAGGCGGCACGAAACGTTCATTGAGCTTAACCGCCATGATTGCCATTTTCTTAAACAGCTCCACGGGGATGGGTTCCATCTTGATGCCTTTTGCAGACTCACGAATGCGATTGGCGTTAGCATCGAGGCGGAAAATCCTGATTTTGCCGTCTTTGCCTCTGAAGGCCTTGAGACCCTCAAAGATTTCCTGACCGTAATGCAGTGCGGTTGCGGCGATGTGCATATTGATATATTCGGAATCGGATACTTCAATCTCGCCCCATTTTCCATCCTTAAATGTACAGCGTACATTGTAATCAGTCTTGATGTAGCCGAACGAAAGGTTCGCCCAGTCGAGTTCTTCTTTCATAATAATATGATTTTAATTAGTTTATACATCATTAAATTTCAGGTTTTAGCGGATTCTCATCGGAGAAGAACCATCTGACAAATTCTCCGATTCCGTAATGAAGCGAGCGTGAGGGACGGTAGCCTACTTCTGTCTCTAATTTCGTAGTGTCGGCATTGGTCTGATAGACATCGCCCTGCTGCATGGGCAGAAATATCTTTTTTGCCTCACACCCCATGGCGTGCTCTATTTCAGAAATGAAGTCCATGAGTTTCACCGGTTGTGAACAACCAATGTTGTAGACTCTCGCGGCTACCTCGTTGGGGAGGTCATCAGCCACGGGCTCGTTGTCAAGCACCTGAACCGTGCCCTCAACAATGTCGTCGATATAAGTGAAATCGCGAATCATATCGCCATTGTTGAACACCTTGATAGGCTCGTTTTTAGCGATGGCCGTAGCAAACAGCATGGGCGACATATCGGGGCGTCCGTAAGGGCCATAAACCGTGAAATAGCGCAGACCGGTTACTTTCAGTCCGTAAAGTTTGCTGTAGGCATGGGCCATAAGCTCGTTAGACTTTTTGGTGGCGGCATAGAGGCTGACGGGCGAGTCAACCTTATCATCCTCACTGTAAGGCACTTTTGAATTAAGGCCATAGACTGAGCTTGACGATGCATAGACCAGATATTTCACTCCGAAATTCCGACATCCTTCCAGAATGTTGAGGAATCCCACAAGATTGCTCTGCAGATAGGAATAAGGATGGGTTATGGAATAACGGACGCCGGCCTGCGCGGCCAAATTTATCACTTTGTCAAAACGCTCAGCCTCCATGAGCGAGTCAAGCGCGGGCTTGTCATCGATGGCCATTCTGACAAAGCGCAACCCCGGAATCGTGGTTGAAGAAACGATTTCGCCGAACTGCATATCATCGAATGGCAGGTCGAAACCGGCATTACGCAGACGCGCGTATTTAAGTCTGACATCATAATAATCATTGATGTTGTCAAGACCTACCACTTCATCGCCTCTGAGCGCCAGTGTGGTCATCACTCGCGAACCTATGAATCCGGCTGCCCCGGTCACCAGTATTTTCATTTCCGTTTTTTCTCCTTTTTATGTTTTCGGGCTTTTTCATAAACATCAACCGTCTGAAGCGCAATCTTATCCCAGTCGTAACGTGAGAGATTGTAAGCACGGTTGTGGCGCGGCTGCCTCAGCTTGCGCCCGATGGCTTCGCTGAGAGCTTCTACATTGTCTACCGGGAAGAAATCGGTTTCCCGGAGTTCGTCAATGGTGTTGGCGGGAATGTCGCTGACAAGTACGTCAAGGTCATAGCTCATGGCCTCAAGCAGGGCTATCGGAAGGCCTTCATGATATGACGGAAGGACGAACAGCACGGCATTGGTCATAATCTGATTCATTTTTTCACCTTTGATGTAGCCGGTCAGGACGACTCCTGCCTCGCGGGCGCGAGCCTTCAGTGTTTCCGAGTATTCGTCGGGATGGTCGGAATCGCCGGCAAGCACAAGCTTGTAGCCTTCGGGATGCAGCCGACTGAATGCCTCAACAAGATTATGGAAGCCTTTTTCCTCAACGAAACGTCCTACTGCCACAACATATCGCCCCGCTTCAAGACCGAGACTCCGGATGTAGTCGGTCGACTCGGATTTGACGGGTCTGACCACGCCGTTGAAAATTAAATCGGTGTCATTGCGTCCGTATTTATCGCTGAGGATGCCGGCTATCACCTTTGATATGACCACAACACGGTTGGAGTATCTGGCGCCCATACGTTCTCCGGTCCGGAGAAAGAGTTTAGCCGCCCTGCCCCACTTGCCGCGGTCATAGTCGGGGCCATGGTTGGTGGAGACTACACGCATGCCCAACAGGCGTGCGAACGGCACCATTAGCGAGGGGCCTATAGCATGAACATGGAGCACATCGGGATGAAGCCTGCGGGCTTTTATCACGCCGAGGAAAGTATGGACAATAGCCTCAAGGCTTTTCTTCCTCGGGGCATATACATCCTTAAGTGTCACGCCTTTAAATTCAGTAAGGCGATTGGTGCCGTCAATATAGCACGAACGGCGGATGACTGTGACATCATTGCCTAAAGCGGCAATACGGGGATAAAGTTCCTCGCAGTGCGTCTCCACACCTCCCGGAATGCCGGGTATGCCTCGTGTGCCTATTACGACAATTTTCATATTCAGATGTTAGAATTCTTTACGAAGATCACCCTGCGCAGGGTCCTGACCGACGTCATACCACGTTTTGTCAAGACAGGGCTTAAGACCGCGCATAGAGCGCAGCTTGTTTTTAAGTGCCCACTTGGCGGGATGTTTGATATATTTGTGCATGACGGGAGAGGCTGTTCCCACCATCCAGCAGTTTTTGGGACAACGGCGCACCATTGAGCGCACTTTATCGGCTTGCTCCGAACACCAGATTGCGGTGAAGTCATTATCGTGGATGTTCCCCATTGACTCCTTCCAGTAGCATTCTTCCATGCCGTTGCAGGGATAAATTTCGCCCCAGGGGTCGATAAAGAAGTTGGCCGTACCGGCTTCACAGGGGAGCATACGCCTGCCGCCCTCTATATAGTTGATAAGGCCCATGTTGAAGAAAGCACGGAACCACGATTTGGGACTTTTTTCTTTCAGCTGCCACTCTATAAGTTGCTCGAAGTCGCCGCATACCTCGTCCTTGTTGGTCACGACGTTGTCGTCCTTGTGGAAATAATATGAGTTATGGAAAGATGCCGTTGCAAACTCAAGTCCTAGTGACAGCGAGAGCTGGTAGAGCCAGAGCATATCCTTGGAATTGTTGTTGCTGACAGTGCATCCAAAGCCTATATCCTTGACACCCATCGCCTTAAGCTTCAACAAAGTGCGCAGACCTTTGTCAAAGCCTCCGTCACGACCGCGAAGCTCGTCGTTCTTGCGGCTCAGGCCCTCGATTGAGATGCGGATGCCAATTTTCGGGAACTTGCGAGCGAGTTCAATCACGCGGTCCTCGAACCATCCGGACGTTGAAATGACAATACGGTCGGTGTGACGATAGCATTCCTCCACAATTTCAGCGAGGTCCTCTCGGATAAACGGCTCTCCGCCGGTAAGATTGATAAACTTAAGTTTCGGCAGCGAAGTAAGGTCGGATGCCTTGATTTCTTCCTTCTTATCGGTGGGATACTTCCAGATATTACACATTTTGCAATGCATCGGACACCTGTATGTCAGAATAATCGATGCATCTGTAGGCATTGGTGTTTTCTTATTCTTTGCCATATTAGTGTGTATTTTCTAATAGTTTTTCAAAAAGCGCCATCAAGCAGCGGTAGTGCTTTTCAGGCAGATAGTTTTTCTTTAACTCAGCAAAAGAGTTCCGGCCCATTTTTTCGGCAAGCTTGTCGTCGTCGAGCAGTTTCCTGCAGCAGGCGGCCAAAGCGGCGGCATCGCCGTAAGGGAATGTGAATCCGCTGACGCCGTCGGTCACCAACTCCGGGAGCGAGCCGAAATCGGTTGCGACAACGCATTTTGCGTAGGCGAAGCTCTCAAGAATAGCGTTCGGGAAATTGTCGTACCACTCGGAGGGCACCACGGTAGCTCGGCAGCTCTTCAGATAGGGAACAATCTCCTCGAATGTCTTGCGTCCGAGGAACTCTATGTTATGTTTTTTATCCTTAAGATAGTCTTTCAGCTCGTCAACATATCCGTCATTCGAGAATCCGATAATCTTCAGCGGCATATCGGTGCCTGCAAAAGCTTTTACGAGGGTCATGAGGCCTTTCTGCTTCTCGATGCGTCCTACATATAATATATATGGCTCATAGGTTGCTTCGGGATTCTCCTCCTTAAGGTTGAAGAATGTGGGAATATGGTTGAGCTTGTTATTTTCAATGCCGTACTCCGCAAGTTTGCCCATGGTGAAAGTGGAGGGAACCACAAAAGCGTCGATTTTACGCGCTATGTGTTTTCTGTCATGATAGAACTTTGCAGCAGCCTTAATTGCGGAATACACTCGCGAGTTGAGGACGCATTTATTTTTCACGCAGCTCATTCTGTGACCCTTCAGGCAGTCTTCGCAAACGCCGGTACGGTCGTTGTAGAACAGCGCGTTGGGACACATATACTGAAAATCGCTGATTCTGTGTACAACAGGTATGCCCTCCTTACGGGCCGCATAAACGATGCTGGGCGAAATCTTGTTGTGCATCTGCATTATATAGACCAAATCGGGCCTGACGTCGCGGAGCAACTGACGGAACTTACGTTTAGCCTCAGGCGACCAGAACATTCGGTTAAACGACTTGATGATTACCTTCGGGCTTTTTTTGGACTGTGCGAAATACACCTCATCGTCTACCGCATCGAGAAAATATTTCTCATATTCCGTCGGAAAATTCCGACTTCCCTTAATGGAGAACGGTATCACCTCATGGCCGTGCTTCTCCAGCACTTCCTTAATATTAAAGTAATAGCGCTCGGGGCCTCCTGAAATAAAATAGCGGTAATTTACAAGTACTATTTTCATGACATAGGGGCTCTATGAGTTATCTACCTATACAATAATATGTGAAGCCCTGACGCGCCATCTCGTCGGAGTCGTAAATGTTTCGGCCGTCAATGACAAGCGGCTCTTTCATGGAGTGGCGGACCACACCCCATGAGGGAAGACGGAACGGCTTCCACTCGGTGAGCAACAGCAAGGCGTCGGCATCAAGCACTGCGTCATACATATCGCGCGCATACTCCACGGCATCGCCGACCCTGCGGCGGCACTCGTTCATAGCCACAGGATCAAAGACCGACATTCGGCACCCGGCCTTGCTAAGTTCTCTGATGATAACGAGCGATGTAGCCTCGCGCATATCGTCGGTTTCGGGTTTGAAGGCCAGACCCCAGAGGGCGATTTTCTTACCTTTCAGAGCCTCTACGGAGCCGAAATGCCGGACGAGTTTGTTGAAAAGTATCAGCTTCTGATTCTCATTGACCTCCTCGACAGCACGAAGCACCTTCATGTCGTAGCCATTCTTCTGAGCAGTCTTAATCAGAGCCTTTACATCTTTCGGGAAACAGGAACCACCGTAGCCGCAACCGGGATAGAGGAACTTCGAGCCGATTCTGACGTCAGAGCCTATGCCCTTGCGAACCATGTTGACATCTGCACCGACAATCTCGCAGAGGTTGGCGATATCGTTCATAAACGAAATGCGGGTAGCCAACATGGAGTTGGCTGCATATTTTATCATTTCAGCCGATGGAATATCGGTGAAAATCAGGCGGTTGCTCGTGAGCATAAAGGGCCGGTAAAGTATCTCCATGAGGCGACGTGCGCGCTCGCTATCAGTGCCTACCACCACTCGGTCGGGACTCATAAAGTCCTTTATTGCGGCTCCTTCCTTAAGGAACTCGGGATTAGAGGCTACGTCAAACTCAACATCGGCACCACGCTTTGCAAGTTCGTCAAGAATGGTCTCGCGCACCTTGCGTGCGGTGCCCACCGGCACGGTTGATTTGGTGACGAGCACGGTATATTTTCGGATGTTGCGTGCAAAAGTCCGGGCTACATCGAGCACATATTTCAGGTCGGCCGACCCATCCTCATCAGGAGGTGTGCCCACGGCACTGAACACGACTTCGACATCGTCAATAATATCGGCCAGGTCGGTTGTGAATTTCAGACGCCCCTCTCTGTAATTTCGGAGCACCATTTCGTCAAGCCCCGGTTCATAGATGGGTATATCTCCTTTTTTAAGTCTTTCAATCTTTGAACTGTCAATGTCAACACAAGTTACATTGACACCCATTTCAGCGAAACAAGTGCCTGATACAAGCCCCACGTAACCGGTACCTACTATAGCTATGTTCATTGGTTTTGCGTAAAATCCGGATTAAAATTCAAAATTAAAAAATAATTCTCAGTTTACTGTCTCAACTGCGTTTTTTCTTACCTTGCCTTGCACCGGTCATTTTTCTGTTACGCGCGCGTTTTTTGGCAACGGTGTCGTTGAGAGCCTGCTCAACCGTCATCGCCTTTCCTCCGGCAGCCTCTCCTATGGGCTTGCCGGCAGCATCAAGTATGATGAAATCAAGCTGTTTCCTATCGAGATCGGCTCTGGCGACCCTTACTTTTACATTATCGCCGAGACGATAGCGGTTGTTGTAGCGGCGTCCCACGAGGCAGAAGTTCTTTTCGTCGAGGTCGTAGAAATCGTCGGCCAAATCGCGAATGGGCACGAGGCCCTCGCATTTGTTTTCGTTAAGCTCAACATACAGTCCCCACTCGGTGACTCCTGTAATCACACCTTCATAATCGTTGCCGAGGCGGTCTGCCATATACTCCACTTGCTTGTATTTGATGGATGCGCGTTCGGCGTTGGCGGCAAGCTGCTCCATGTCGGAACAATGCTTGCACTCCTCTTTCAGTTTGTCAAGGTTGACGCTGCGTCCGCCTTTCAGATATCTCTCAAGCAGACGATGAACCATCATGTCGGGATAACGGCGTATAGGCGAAGTGAAATGGGTATAATATTCAAAGCCGAGTCCGTAATGGCCGATGTTCTCGGTGTCGTAAACGGCCTTGGCCATCGAACGGAGCGCGAGGGTGGTCAGCAGATTCTCTTCAGGCTTCTCCTTCACTTCAGCCAGCATCTTGTTGATGGAGCGGTTCACCTCGGTGGATGTGCCGCCGGTTTTGATTCTATAGCCAAAAGTGCGTGCCATGGCAGCGAGGTCGGTCAGCTTGGCTATGTCCGGCATATCATGTACACGATAGACAAAAGCCTTGGCCTTTTTTCTGCCCTCAACCTTTCCGATTGTACGAGCAACGGTTTTGTTGGCAAGGAGCATGAATTCTTCAATCAGCTTGTTGGCATCTTTTGATTCCTTAAAGAATACGTCAACGGGATGTCCGTTTTCGTCGATGTCGAAACGCACCTCAAGACGGTCGAAATCAACCGAGCCGTTCTCATATCTTTTTTTGCGCAATATTTTTGCAAAGCGGTCGAGAGTCAGAATCTCAGAGGCGTAATCGCCCTCGCCTGTTTCAATGACGTTCTGCGCCTCCTCATAGGTGAAACGGCGGTTAGAACGCGTCACCGTGCGCGCGATGCTACTGTCAAGCACATCTCCTTCACCATTCATGATGAATATGCATGAGAATGTCAACTTATCCTCGTCGGGGCGCAGAGAGCAGATGCCGTTGGAAAGATGTTCGGGAAGCATCGGCACGACGCGATCTACCAAATAGACGGAAGTGGCTCGCTTCTCGGCTTCTCTGTCAATAATGGTTTCGGGATGAACGTAATGGGTCACGTCTGCTATGTGGACGCCAATCTCCCAGTTGCCGTCGGGCAGCTTCCTAATTGAAAGTGCATCGTCAAAATCCTTGGCATCGCGGGGGTCGATGGTAAAAGTCGTGACGTCACGCATATCGCGGCGCTGTGCGACTACTTCAGGCGTGATGTCGTCACCGATTTTTGCTGCCGCTTTCTCGACAGTTTCAGGATACTTATATGGGAGTCCGAACTCTGCAAGAATTGCGTGAATCTCGGCATTGTTCTCCCCTTTCTTGCCCAGCACGTCAAGAATCTCGCCTCTTGGATTCTTGGAATCGTCGGGCCAGTCAGTGATTCGTGCGACTACCTTATCGCCGGTCACACCGCCCTTAAGTTTCGATTTTGGGATGAAAATATCGGTAGCAAGAAATTTCGAGTCGGTTTCCACGAAAGCGAAATATTTGTCTACCTTAAGTGTTCCAATGAAATTCTGTTCGTTACGCTCAATTATCTCAACCACTTCGGCTTCAGGCTCCACTCCGCGCCGACGCGCTGCGATGCTCACGCTCACACGATCGCCGTTGAGAGCGTGCATCGAGTTGCGTTCAGCCACAAATATCGATTCACCGTCTTCGTCGATAATCACACTGTTCTTGCCGTTTGAGCGGCGAACAAATGTGCCGACAGAATAGCTTGTACGGCTCGGCGACTTGTAGCGTCCGGGCGATACCTCAAGCAAATCGCCGTCAAAAGCCATCTCTGCGAGTATGAGAGCCACCGAGCGCTGTTCGGCCGGCGACTCGAAACCTATAGCATGAGACACCTGTTTATAATTGAACAAATTGTTGCCCTGCTGTGCTACATATTCCTTCACACGGGCAGCTATCTTGTCGGCATTTTTTCTACTGTATGAACGTACCATCCGTTAATTAATTGAATCATGGCTGCGTATAAGCGAACCTGTTTTAATTGAAACGTTATAGTGAATATTTTAACTTAATACCGGAGGAAGACACGGTCGTAGTTTTGTTACGACACCGTGTCCCCTCCGGTGATATGGTTACGCGTCAATATTTGCGTAGGTGGCATTGGCCTCGATGAAATCGCGACGCAGCGAGACATCCTCACCCATGAGCAGCGCGAAGATGCGGTCGGCTTCGGCGGCGTCATTGATGGTGACCTGTTTGAGCAGACGATGTTCAGGGCTCATGGTGGTTTCACGAAGTTCAACGGCGCTCATCTCACCCAAACCTTTGAATCGCTGCACGCGCACTTTGTCGCCGTGTTCGGCCACCGCGCGCTGAAGTTGGCCCTCAGTCCAGCAGTATTCCAGAGCCTTGTTGCCGCGGAGCACCTTATACAACGGAGGAGTGGCAAGATAAAGATAGCCGTTCTCGATTATAGGGCGCATACGGCGGAAGAAGAATGTCATGAGAAGAGTGGCGATGTGGCTGCCGTCGACATCGGCATCGGTCATGATAATAATCTTGTGATAGGCAAGCTTGCTGAGGTTGGCCTCCTTGGGGTCTTCATCTGTTCCAATGGTAACACGCAGAGCGCGGAACATATTGGTGATTTCCTCGTTATCGAAGACCTTGTGGTCCATGGCTTTCTCAACATTCAAGATTTTGCCTCGAAGTGGGAGGATGGCCTGATAACGGCGGTCACGTCCCATTTTAGCGGTACCGCCTGCCGAGTCACCCTCGACTATGAACAGCTCGCAATCCTCGGCCATATGCGACGAGCAGTCGGCCAGTTTGCCGGGGAGGCCACCGCTGTAAAGAGGCGATTTACGCTGCACGTTCATACGGGCGTTGTATGCGGCGTGGCGAGCTTCGGCTGCCACGATAACCTTGCGGACTATCATGCGCGCCTGGTTGGGATGTTCCTCAAGATAGTTGCCAAGCGTCTCGCTGACAGCAGTCTGAACAGCGCCTATAACCTCATTATTGCCGAGTTTCGTTTTGGTCTGACCCTCAAACTGAGGCTCCATGACCTTAACCGAAATCACAGCAGTCAGGCCCTCGCGGAAGTCATCGGAGTTGATTGCCACCTTGCATTTGTCAAGCAGTTTGTTGTCCTCGGCATATTTCTTCAGCGTCTGCGTCAGACCGCGGCGGAAGCCGGTGAGGTGTGTACCACCCTCTATCGTGTTGATATTGTTGACGAAGGAGCAAATAGTCTCATTATAGGTGGTGTTATATGTGAGCGCCACTTCAACGGGTATGCCCTGACGCTCGGTGGAGAGGTCAATGACATCGCCGATAAGCGATTCCTTGCCCTCGTCGATGTATTCGACGAATTCCTTCAGGCCGGTCTCGGAGAAGAATGATTCGGATTTGGGATTGCCTTCAGCGTCACGAGTACGCATATCGGTAAGCGTCAGACGGATACCGGCATTAAGGAATGCTAAATCGCGCAGACGTTTGGCCAGAATGTCGTAGACATAGACTGTAGTGATGAAAATCGATGCATCGGGACGGAATGTAATAGAAGTTCCGGTAGAATCCGACTCGCCGATTACCATAAGTTCGGTGGTCGGCTTGCCGCACGAATACTCCTGGGCATAAATTTTGCCGCCACGGCGCACCTCAGCACGCAGGTATGTGGAAAGAGCGTTAACGCAGCTTACACCGACGCCGTGAAGACCGCCGGACACCTTGTAAGAACCTTTATCAAACTTACCGCCGGCATGGAGCACGGTCATGACGACCTCAAGGGCGCTTTTGTGCTCTTTTTCATGCATATCCACGGGAATACCTCGGCCATTGTCGACAACCGTGACAGAGTTATCCTCATTGATTATCACTTCAATATGCGTAGCGAAACCCGCGAGAGCCTCATCTATAGAGTTGTCCACCACCTCGCTAACGAGATGATGCAGACCTTTTTCACTAATGTCGCCTATATACATGGCAGGGCGTTTGCGCACTGCCTCAAGACCTTCAAGCACCTGAATATTACTGGCGCTGTATTCCTCTTCTTTTTCTGACATAATTTATCGTTGTGTTGTAGAAATATCGTTATACAATCATATAATTCTTTGAAAAACAAGGCGCGCAAAGCGTAAGAACACGCTACCTCCTATTGCTACAAAATTAGTAATTCCGTTGCAAATATCCAAATTAATTACATAATAAAACACGCACGCGCGCGAGAGAGAAACGCACAAAAATAAGCGGCAACACTCATCGGAAGGCGAAGACTCCCGACGGTCTCCGCCACACCACTATGCAAGATGTCGGTAATGGGTTAATTAAGCTCGTGGAGCACCTGACGAATGCGCTCATAGGTGGTCAGGCGCGTAGGCACGAGGGGCAATCTGAGCTCATTGTCGATAAATCCCATGGCGTGAAGCACACATTTCACTCCGGCCGGATTTCCGTCGACAAAAAGCAGTTTGAATAGTTCCGTGAAACGGTGATGAATCCGGAGCGCCTTTTCATAATCGCCGTTCAGAGCAAGACGCACCATGCGGGAAAATTCCTTAGGGAAGGCATTGCCGATTACTGAAATAACGCCGATAGCGCCGAGTGTCAGCAGAGGGAATGTTATGCCGTCGTCGCCGGAAATCACGCTGAAATCTTGCGGCTTGTTCTTTATTATCTCGTCCATCTGCGAGATGTTGCCGGAAGCCTCCTTTATGGCCACGATATTTGAAAATTCGTTAGCCAGACGGAGCGTGGTTTCAGGTGTCATATTCACGCCCGTGCGTCCGGGCACGTTATAAAGCACAATCGGCTTGTCGGTGGCCTGTGCCACGGCTTTATAATGCTGATAGATTCCTTCCTGCGAAGGCTTGTTATAGTAAGGCACAACTGAAAGAATGGCACTATAAGCACTGAGGTCGGTAGTTTTCAATTCCTCGACGAGGCCTGCCGTATTGTTGCTTCCCATACCGAGCACCAGCGGCACTCGCCCGTTGACGCGTTCAGCAACAAACTCTCTTATGCATTTTTTCTCATCAGATGTCAGAGCGGGCGTCTCGGCAGTAGTGCCTAAGACAACAAAATAATCAGTAGCATTGGATATCTGATACTCAAGCAGACGCCCGAGCGCCTCGAAATCAATCGATTTATCATTCTTAAACGGCGTCACCAGCGCGACACCCATTCCTTTTAGATTGATATGAGCCATATTGGTATTTGCCTTATTGCAGGTGATTTATAGTAAAACGCCCTACGGAGTACCTTTTTCTTTATTTTTATCACGCAAAACTACAAAAAAATAATGATTTCGCCAACAAACATTCTGCCTGATTAAGATTTTTTCAAATGTGAAAAAAATTAAGAGCGTAAAAATTCAGGCGCAGAATTTCGCAAAAGAGCTTCCAGACACGGTAAGCCGAATAATTTGCTGTTTTTGCGGCTCGATGCTGAACCCAGCGGAAGACCTGAGCGTTCTATATCAGAACAATTACTGATAAAGCTTCCAATTATGAACGATTTTCTTGACATCATCCAAAGCGAAAAACCGACATTAGTCGATTTTTACGCGACATGGTGCGGTCCATGCAAAATGCAGGCTCCCATCCTTGAACAAGTGAAAAACAAAGTAGGTCACAAAGCCACCATCGTCAAAATTGACATTGACCGCAATCCGGAACTCGCCAACAAATACAGAGTGCAGTCGGTGCCCACCCTGATTATGTTCAAAAAAGGTCAGACCGAATGGCGAGCAGTCGGAGTGCAGTCGGAAGACACTCTCGTCAACAAAATCAATGAATCCATAGCCGACTCATCATTGTAAAGTCCAAGCTTCATTCCATCTTAGAAAGAGAACTTGAATTATTTTCAAGCAAAAGCCCGACCAAAAAACTGCGCCCCAAAGTCCTAAAACAGGACTTATAGGGCGCAGTTATATTTTTTGCGAGAAATTCCCGGATGTCAGCAGTTGCAGAAAATGAGCACCAGTGTCTGTGCCGCTACCACTCGCAGGAACATTGTTAGCGGATAAACCGTTGAATAAGCCACTGCGGGAGCATCGCTGCCTGTTGAATTGTTAGCATAGGCCAAGGCAGGCGGGTCGGTGCAGTTGCCGGCAAACAGACCCATTATGGAAAGATAGTTGATTTTATATACCCCGCGGGCAATTATGCCTGTAATAATCAGTGGAACGAAGGTAATAATGAAGCCCCATATCACCCACCACATACCGGTTTCGTTGAAAACAGTCTCACAGAAGCCTTTTCCGGCAGAAATACCCACCGATGCGAGGAACAGACAGATGCCTATTTCGCGAAGCATCAGCGATGCCGATGACGATGTGTAGGTGACGAGTTTGAACTTATAGCCGAATTTGCTGAGCAGAATGGCCACAACAAGAGGGCCGCCGGCCAGTCCCAGCTTCATGCCGAAGCCGAGATTGATTGAGCCTAAAAGTATACCGAAAAGTATGCCGACGAAAATCGTAACCAGGTTAGGCTGGTTCAGGCGCTTCATCGAGTTGCCGAGCTTGGATGCGAGTCGGTCGATGTCTACGAGCTGACCGACAACGGTCAGGCGGTCGCCCACTTGCAGGCGGAGGTTCGGCGAAGCAAGAAGGTCAACACCTGCGCGGTTAACGCGTGTGGCATTGAGCTGATAGCCGTTATGGAGACGCAGCGAGCCGAGCGAAACTCCGTTGTAGTCGTTCTTGGTTACAAGAATGCGCCGCGAGACTACCTCGCTGGGCGTAACCGAATCCCAGTCTACATGAATCTCATGACCTATGACGGCTAAGAATTTGGGAAGGTCCACAGCTGTCATTACCACGAAGAGCTTATCGCCCACTTGAATCGTAGTCGTTGATTTCGGGATTTCTATCTCACCGTCAGGGTGCATCACTCGCGAAACCACGAAATCAGTTTCAATGACTTCATGCAACTTGGCAAGCGTCCATCCGTCAACGAGCTTATTCGTAACCTCGATACTTGAAAGATATGGTTTCGCCTGTGCGTTGTCTTGGTCGTCATTTATGCGTTCAATTTCCTTGTCAACCTTAATTTTGAACATACTCTTTATTATGAGCATAGCCAAAATAATGCCCACAACGCCGAGCGGATAGGCGGCGGCATAGCCCATTGACATTGTGTTGACAGCTTCAACATCGGTCGAAACGGTTTGCTGAGCGGCGGCAAGGCCGGGGGTATTGGTGACGGCACCCGACATAACGCCTACAAGCTCTTCCATTGTCACGCCGTTGACTGTAAAGTAGATAATCAGCACAATAGCGACGTTCAAAACCACCGTCAGAACCGCAAGCAGATTAAGCCTTATGCCACCCTCCTTAAACGACGAGAAAAAGGCCGGACCGACTTGCAGACCGATAGCAAAGATGAACAGTATTAAGCCGAACTCCCGCACGAATTTCAGTATGTTGGGGTCGACCGTGTAACCAATCTGCCCCATCACGATTCCCACGAAAAGGACGAAAGTCACACCTAAAGAGATGCCTCCTAACTTGATTTTTCCAATCAGGATACCCACAGCAATGACGAATGAATATAGAAGGAGAGTCTGAGTCAGACCCTCTGCGCCGGGGGTAAATAAATTCCAAAAATCCATATCTAAGAAAAGATTGCCGCTATTTGTTTGATTTACAAAGATATATCCGCTTTAGCGCATACTCTCTGAAATTTTTTGCAAAGATAAGAATTTCCCACTGAATTTCCGCAGCCCCTATTAATTTATTTTAAGAAAAAAAGCATAATCCGTCCGCCGGGTTATTTCAAAAAAAATGAGCGGCATTAAAAGCAGGCTCGACAATAATGGCAGGTCACACCGGAACGGCACCAATGCCGGGGCGGTCGAGAGGCACCGTCACTTTGCCGTCTACTATTTTCACGCCGTCGAAACAATCGTTTGAAATAAGCAGATTGCCGTCAAGGTCCGCCCAGTCGGCCATAGGTGCGAGCTGAGCGGCAGCAGAAATACCGCAGGAAGTCTCGGTCATGCAGCCTAACATCACCTTCATGCCAAGTCCGCGGGCTGTGACAGCCATTTTGTAGGCCTCGTTCATGCCGGTGCTCTTCATCAGTTTGATATTGATGCCGTCATAAACGCCATAGGCACGTGCCACATCAGGCAGACGTTGCAGAAACTCGTCGGCAATGATGGGGAGTGGCGAGCGCTCGCGCAACCATGCGGTGTCGTCAATATTTTCCTTGGGAAGCGGCTGCTCAACAAAAAGGCAGTTGCGCTCGGCAAGCCAGTGGCACATCTCAAGAGCTTTTTCGCGGTCGGTCCAGCCCTGATTGGCATCGACACAGAGAGGGCGCCCGGTCATTGAGCGTATGGTCTCCACAAGCTCACGGTCATTGTCAAGCCCCATCTTTACTTTCAGCACATTGTAGGGCGCGGCCTCCGCCACCTTCATCCTCACCACCTCGGGAGTGTCTATTCCGATGGTGAACGACGTGGAGGGCGCTTTTGCCGGATTCAGGCCCCAAATTCTAAACCACGGAGCACCCAAAATCTTGCCGGCAAGGTCATGAAGAGCAATATCAACCGAAGCTTTTGCAGCGCGGTTGTCGGGAGCCACAGTATCCATATACTCGTGAATTTCCTCTATTCTGAACGGGTCGGTGAACTGAGCCAGGTCAAGAGACGACAGAAATCTGCACACGCTGTCAACGCTCTCGCCGAGATAAGGAGGCATGGAAGCCTCGCCATAGCCCGTTATTCCCTCATACTCAATCTCGACAAGCACATCGGGAGTGGTGGTGCGCGATGAGCGTGCCAGATTGAAAGCGTGGCGGAGCTGAAGCTCGTAAGGCCTGAACGACAAATTCAGACGCCCCGAAGGCATGGTATGGCTCGTGGCACGGTCGATGGCCGACACACTTATGGGTGATGCTGCCGCTATCAGTCCAAGTCCGGCCACTTTAAGGAAATTTCTTCGGTTTATCATTTTTCGGATTCGTTATTATCGGCTATCTGAGTCGACTCGGTTCAAAATCTTTTTCACAAAGTTAAAGCTTACAATGCGACAATCTCTGTTTTTTTTGCTTTTTAACATCTCTAATTTCTTGCAGAATGAATTTATAATGTATAAATTTGGACACATAATAATTAACAGCTGCAACGACGCGGCGAGACAAAAACCTTAAACTAATGGAAACAGCAAAGCCGACTTGCTTACATGACAAACACACTGCGCTGAATGCGCAGATGAGCCCATTCGGAGGGTTCGATATGCCGATACTCTACGAGGGCATAATTGAGGAACACAACGCTGTCAGAAACGCCTGCGGCATCTTCGATGTCAGCCACATGGGAGAAGTGACCGTCACCGGTCCCGAAGCGGAGAAATTCGTCAACCACATCTTCACAAACGATGTCACCCCCGCGCATCCCATGCAGTGTCTCTACGGCATAATGCTCAATGAAAACGGCGGCTCGGTCGACGACCTGCTCGTCTACAAACGCGCTTCCGACAATTATCTTCTCGTAATCAACGCCGCAAACATCGATAAGGATGTTGCCTGGATAAACAAACAAGCTGAAAAATTCGACGTCAAGGTCAGCGACATATCCGATGAACTTGGCGAGATAGCTATTCAGGGTCCGAAGGCCGAAGAAGTGATGCGCCGCGTGCTCGGTCTCGAGCTGGCCGACATGAAGTTCTACACATTCGCCGACACGACCCTCGACGGCGAGCCCGTAATAGTTAGCCGCACAGGTTACACCGGTGAGGACGGCTTCGAAATTTACGCTTCGTGCCCTCTTACGCTCACGATATGGGACCGCCTGATTGCATCCGGCGAGGTAGCACCCTGCGGACTCGGCTGCCGCGACACTCTCCGTTTTGAAGTCGGACTCCCGCTTTACGGCGACGAGTTGGCCGACGACATCTCCCCCATTGAGGCAGGACTGGGCATATTCGTAAAAACAGACAAACCCGATTTCATCGGCCGCGAGGCAATGCTCCGTCAGAAAGCCGAAGGAGCGCCGCGCAAATTGGTAGGGCTTGAAATACTTGACCGCGCGATTGCACGCCACGGCACGGAAGTGACCGATGCCGACGGTAACATAATAGGCGTAGTCACAACCGGCTACCGCGGCATATCGGTCGACAAAAGCCTTGCTATGGCACTCATCGACAGTCGCTTTGCCGAAAAAGGAACGGAACTTAAAGTGAAAATACGCCGCAAAGTGTTCCCCGCCGTAGTGATTCCAAAAAAATTCTATAAAAAAAGCTATAAAAAGTAATACACAACCATGAGCACAATCTATTATTCCACAACACACGAGTATCTCAGAATTGACGACAACGACAAAAATGTAGGTTATGTAGGCATCACCGACTACGCTCAGAAAGCGCTGGGCAACATCGTCTACGTAGATATGCCTGAAGTTGGTGATGAGTTTTCCGAGGGCGATGACTTCGGCGCAGTGGAAAGCGTTAAAGCCGCAAGCGACCTCATCATTCCGGCAAGCGGGAAAGTCATTGAAATCAACGAGAACCTCGAGGAAAATCCGCGTCTCATCAACGAAGACGCCATGGCCAACTGGATTATCAAGATTCAGCTCACCAATCCTGCAGAACTCGATTCGCTGATGCAGGCTGACGCTTATCTGACCTATCTCGAAAACGACCCGCAGTAATCCCGACACACTCCTTATTAAAATGTCACATAGATATCTGCCGCATACCGCCGAGGAAATCGGCGGTATGCTTGAAGTTTGCGGCGCCCGGACGCTTGACGATTTATTCGCCGATGTGCCCGCCGGTCTGCGGCTCACTCGCCCCTACCGTCTACCGGCGGAAATGAGCGAGAAAGAGGTGCGCGACTTCTTTAAAAACATATCCCGGAATATAACCCCGATGACCTGTTTCGCCGGCGACGGCGTTTACCACCACTGGAGTCCGGCCGCAGTGGCTTCGTTAATATCTCGCTCGGAGTTCCTGACCGCTTACACCCCTTATCAGCCGGAAATTTCGCAAGGCACACTGCAATATATATTCGAGTTCCAAACAATGATGGCACGCCTGACCGGCATGGAAGTTTCAAATGCATCTATGTATGACGGTGCCACAGCCACAGCCGAAGCCATGATGATGGCAACTGCCGCTTCGCGCAAGCGTTCCAGAGTGCTCATTTCAGCCACCGTGTCAGACAAGGTGCGCCATGTGGCCGCCACTTACGCACGCTACCACGGCATAACCCTTGACGTCATACCGGAGGACAACGGCGTGACATCGGCTGATGCGTTGAGCGAGATGCTGTCAGCCAACGATGTAGCCGGCGTGGTTCTCCCATCGCCCAACCGCTACGGCATCATCGAGGACTTCACCGGTCTGGCCGACACCATCCACTCGGCCAAAGCCCTGTTCATCATCAACTGCGTCGTTGCAGACCTCGCCACAATAAGGACACCCGGTGAATGGGGCGCCGACATAGCAGCCGGCGATGCCCAGTCTCTCGGCATACCCATGAACTACGGCGGGCCCGGATTGGGCTTCATCACCACCCGAAAACAATATCAGCGCAAACTGCCGGGCCGCATTGTAGGCGCCACAACCGACAAGGACGGCCAACGCACTTTCGTGCTGACACTGCAAGCCCGCGAGCAGCACATACGCCGCGAAAAAGCCACCAGCAACATCTGTTCCAACCAAAGCCTCATGGCTCTCTATGTCACCATCTACATGAGCCTGCTCGGAACCGAAGGCCTTCACGAGGTCAACCGTCAGGGAGCAAACGGAGCGCACTACCTTGCCGCCGAGCTGTGCAAAACCGGTCGTGTAAGGCTCGCATACCCTGAACGTCCCTTCCTCAACGAATTTGCACTGCGCACTTCTGTGCCTGTCGACACCATTCTCAGCCGTCTGGCCGACAAAGGCATACTCGGAGGAGTCAAATTAGCCGACGACCTGATGACCGTGGCCGTAACAGAAATGCAGACCTGCCACGACATCGAGACATACATTAATACTATAAAAGACCTTTAATACTCCCCGCCATGAACAAAGATTTCTACGGAACTCTGATTTTTGAACTGTCCCGCCCGGGGAGAAAGGGCTACAGCCTCCCCGACAACCATCTGCCGGATGTCAAACTTCCTGAAACGCTATTGCGTTCCGAGCCCCTCAATCTCCCGCAGACTGACGAGCCAACGGTTGTACGGCACTACACAAACATGAGCAACAACAACTTCGGCGTAGACACCGGATTCTACCCTCTTGGCTCATGCACAATGAAATATAACCCCAAAATCAACGAAGAAGCTGCCGCCACTCCTGCCATAGCCGACCTGCATCCGGCCCAACCGACAGAACACGCCCAAGGTGCACTGCAGCTTTACCACACGCTTCAGTCAATGCTCGCCGAAATAGGCGGCATGGCCGAATTCACCCTTAATCCTTACGCCGGAGCTCATGGTGAACTCACGGGTCTGATGATTATCAGAGCCTACCACGACTCACGCGGCGACCATAAGCGCACGAAAGTGCTGATACCCGACTCTGCGCACGGCACCAATCCGGCAAGTGCCGCCGTGGCCGGACTTGAAGTGGTGGCCGTCAAAAGCCTGCCCGACGGCACCATAGACGTCGACGCACTCCGCCAGGCTCTCGATGACAGCGTGGCCGCCCTCATGATGACCAATCCCAACACCGTAGGCATATTCGAACACAACATTCCCGAAATAGCCGAGGCCGTGCACGCCGCCGGCGCACTGCTCTACTACGACGGGGCCAACCTCAACCCCATGCTTGGCATAGCCCGACCCGGCGACATGGGATTCGACGTCATGCATATCAATCTGCACAAGACATTCTCCACTCCCCACGGCGGAGGCGGTCCCGGTTCAGGACCGGTCGGTGTCCGCAAAGGGCTTGAGAGATTCCTGCCGAATCCGCGTGTCATCAAAAACGCCGACGGCACATATTCTGTCACCGCTAATCCGGAGGCAATGGGCAGCATCAGTTCGTGGCTCGGCAACTTCGCTGTAGCCGCACGTGCGCTTGCCTACATTCTCTCGATGGGGTCGGAAGGACTGATGCAGGCCGGCCCGTTGGCCACGCTCAACGCCAACTATATCAAGGAGAGCCTGCGCGATGTCTACGAGCTGCCCATCGACACCGTCTGCAAGCATGAATTCGTTTTTAATGGCCTGAAAGACAAATCGACGGGTGTCACCACGCTCAATGTGGCCAAACGTCTGCTTGACTTCGGATTCCATGCGCCTACAATCTACTTCCCGCTACTTTTCCACGAATCGCTGATGATTGAGCCCACGGAAACCGAAAACCGCGAAACCCTTGACCGCTTCATCAGCGTGATGCGTCAGATAGCCGATGAAGCGGCCACTCAGCCCGACACCGTCATTGATGCCCCGCACACAACACCTGTGCGCCACCCTGACGACACCGCTGCCGCTCTCAACCCAATCTTAACATTCGACGACTTGCAAAAATGATTATTTCCGATTTACTGATAATCGGCGCAGGCCCCGGCGGCTATGAGACAGCTGCCGGGGCTGCTGCCAAAGGTCTGAAAGTCACGCTATTCGAGCGCGACCTCCTCGGCGGAACCTGCCTAAACCGCGGATGCATACCCACTAAAACGCTGTGTCACGCCGCCGAAACCGCAGCTACCATCAGGGAAGCCGCGGAATATGGCGTGGGAGGAGCATCCCCATCCATTGATTTCACGAAGCTGATGACCCGGAAAAACGAGGTTGTCAACCGGTTGCGCGAAGGCGTAGGCATGACGCTGGCAAAGGTGAACGTAGTGACCGGCGAGGCTCGCTTCACGGCTCCGCACACTGTGGAAGCCAATGGAGAGAGCTACACGGCGCCCCGCATCATCATCGCAACAGGCTCGGCTCCCTCTATCTCGCCCATTCCCGGCGCGGAGAAGTCGCTTAATTCCAACGACCTACTGAGCCTCAGCGAGTTGCCAAAGTCAATAATCATAATCGGAGGCGGCGTCATAGGCATGGAGTTCGCATCGATTTTCAATGCCCTCGGCTCTATAGTCACCGTGATTGAATACTGCAAAGAGATTCTTCCGCAATTCGACAAAGACATAGCCAAACGCCTGCGGACGTCTCTCAGCGCCGCCGGCGTCACATTCTTTACTTCAGCCGAAGTTAAGGAAGTGAGCGACGGGCGCATCGTGAAGTTCATCCACAAAGGTGAGGAAAAGATAGCCGAAGCTGAAACGGTGGCGATAGCCACAGGCCGCAGGCCCGTTGTGCCAGAGGGACTTGAAACCGCCGGAATAGAGGTGACGCGAAAGGGAATCGCAGTTGACCTTGCCACCTTTGAGACCTCAGCCGAGGGTGTCTACGCCATAGGCGATGTCAACGGCATCTGTATGCTTGCCCACGCCGCATCGGCGCAGGGAGCCGCAGTGCTTGGCGACGACATTAACCTCAACGTGATTCCGTCTGCCGTATTCACAATCCCGGAAGCAGCCATGGTGGGAATGACCGAGGAGCAGTGCAAGGCTGCCGGCACACCTTACAAGGTAAGCAAAGCACTTTTCCGCGCCAACGGCAAAGCAGTGTCAATGGGACGCACCGAAGGCCTTGTAAAACTGATTACCGAAGCGGAAAGCGGTAAAATACTCGGTTGCCACATACTCGGACCACACGCCGCCGACCTCATACACGAGCCTGCACTTGCCATGTCAGCCGGACTGCCGGCGACTGCCATAAGCTCGACAGTCCACGCCCACCCCACTCTCGCTGAGGTTATGGCGGCCGCAGCACACTGAGGCACAAAATTTGTCAGGCTACTCAGTTTTTACTATCTTTGCGATATGTCAAAGATTGAAAAGACAAATGCGGCACGGCTTCTTGACCGCGCCAAAATAAACTACCGGCTTGTGCCCTATGAGGTTGACGAAAACAATCTTGCGGCCTCGCACATAGCCGAGGAATTAGGCGAAGACATCAACCGTGTTTTCAAAACCCTTGTACTTCATGGAAATCCCAACGGCTATTTCGTTTGCGTGGTTCCCGGCGACACGGAAATCGACCTGAAAAAGGCGGCCAAAGTATCCGGCAACAAAAAAGCCGACCTCATTCCAATGAAAGAGCTGCTCCCCCTGACAGGCTATATACGCGGAGGCTGCACATCAATAGGTATGAAGAAACAGTTCCCCACATTCTTCCACTCCACAATAATGAATTACCCCACCGTCTACGTCAGCGCCGGACAGCGTGGCCTGCAGTTTGAAATCGCGCCCGCCGACCTCGTAGGGTACGTAAAAGGCAAAGTAACCGACCTCACCCAAGTACAAAATGAGCAATAAATTCGGCAACATATTCACTCTCACCTCTTTCGGTGAATCGCACGGCGAAGCCGTTGGCGGAGTGATAGACGGCGTACCCGCCGGAGTCAAACTATCCACCGACGAAATACAACGTCAGCTCAACCGCAGACGCCCGGGCCAGTCGGCCATAGTGACACCACGCGACGAGAAAGATTGCGTGAAGATTCTTTCCGGAGTGTTTGAAGGGCTTACCACAGGCTCCCCGATAGGCTTCATGGTGGAAAACTCCAACCAACATTCCGCCGACTACGACAACATTCGCGACCTCTATCGCCCTTCGCACGCCGACTACACCTACACATCAAAATATGGTCTGCGCGACCACCGAGGCGGAGGACGCTCATCGGCTCGCGAAACCATTTCGCGCGTTGTGGCAGGCGCAGTGGCTTCTCAAATCCTTGAGAACTACGGCATAAAAGTCTACGCCTACACATCGCAGGTCGGTTCTATCAGCGTCGGCAGGCCATACTACGAGCTGTCACCCGACGCTATCGACAGCAACCCCGTGCGCTGTCCGGACCCTGAAACAGCCCGGCTCATGGAGGAGCTGATTCTGAAAGTGAAAGCCGACGGCGACACCATAGGAGGCATCATCACCGGCGTAATCAAAGGGGCTCCTGTCGGCCTCGGAGAGCCTGCATTCGGCAAACTCCACGCCATGCTTGGCGCGGCTATGCTGTCGATAAACGCTGCAAAAGGCTTTGACTACGGCATGGGCTTCGACGGATGCACTCACCGTGGCTCGGAAATGATTGACCGGTTTACCTGTGACAACGGCCGCGTCAGGACTCTTAGCAACAATTCAGGAGGTATACAGGGCGGCATTTCAAACGGCGAAGATATTTATTTCCGGGTGGCGTTCAAACCGGTTGCTACTCTGCTTAAGGAGGTGCAGACCGTTGACTGCAACGGCAATCCCGCCGTTCTGAAAGCCAAAGGGCGCCACGACCCGTGTGTACTTCCCAGAGCGGTTCCAGTGGTGGAAGCCATGGCCTCGATGGTCATGCTCGACGCCATTCTGATGAACCGTGCTGCAAAGCTATGACACCGCCCTACCGCGACTATGCGGCTCATCTGCGCGACTATTTCCCCGACAGGAAAATCAACAAGCTCACCATTGACGCAGGCTTCAGCTGCCCTAACCGCGACGGCACAATAGGCCGCGGAGGATGCTCTTACTGCAACAACAGCTCGTTCAGCCCTACGCCGGGCGGACGCGGACTGTCTGTAACAGAGCAGCTTAAGCTCGGCAAACAGTTTTTTGCGAGGAAATATCCCAAAATGCAATATTTGGCCTATTTCCAGTCTTACACTAACACTCACGCACCTGCCGACCGCCTCATAGCACTCTACGAAGAGGCTTTGGCCTGTCCCGATATTGTGGGATTGATAATAGGCACACGGCCTGACTGCGTCGACTGCAGTCTGCTCGAACGCATAGCGTCACTGAAGTCGCAGTGCGGCTACATCATGATGGAATACGGGGCTGAGTCGGCCAATGACGAGGCGCTGAAGGCTGTTAACCGCTGTCACACATGGGCCGACACCGTCAACGCCGTCACTCTCACTCGGCAAACGGGACTGCTGACCGGCCTTCATCTGATAAACGGATTACCGGGAGATTCGCACGATTCGATAATGCACACCGTCGACTGCCTGAACAGCCTCCATCCCGACACCGTAAAGTTCCATCAGCTTCAGATTATAAGAGGCACCCGTTTGGCCGCACAGGTCGAAAGCGGCACTGTGTCGCCCACAATATACAGCATCGATGACTATATCAATCTCTGCTGCGAAATAGTTTCACGCATCAGTCCGGATATTGCAATCGAACGCTTTGTGTCGTCATCCCCCGCAGAGCTTCTGCTGGCTCCCCGATGGGGACTAAAGAATCATGAATTCACTGACCGTCTTGTCAATGAACTGCGGCGCCGTCAGAACGACGCGCGGATGAATTTGTCCACAACGCAGGAATAGGCCTCAAGGCCGTTGGCAATCACAATCTCGTAGCCGGTAAATATGCTACTTATAAACGCTGTCGCCTCAGCACCGCTCGGTTCTGAGGCTTTCTTGTTTCACAATCATCCAAATCTCTTGATAAGAGATTTGGATAAATCGTATCTCACACAATTTCAAACAGATAGTAATATTAAGCTGAAATTTTACTAAATGGGTGTTTTTTTTGTAAACAATTTTGGGAAAAATTGGTTTAGTATACTCATTATATCAAATATTTTTCATATACTTGCGCATGATTAAGTAGCTCTTATCAAAAGATAATGACTCACATGATAAAAAATAGCGGCATACTGTCTAACCCATAAGAAATCGATAATTAATCTCGAAAGAGTTTACGATAATCAATTGACTCTCTTTTGATTATTTTCGTAAAACTCACCTTAATATATATCACTAACAAACATCGGGCCTCATTAAATCCCAAAATCCAATCCTCATGAACACTCGTAAAGTCCTGCTAATCCTAACACTCGCGCTCCTCACAACTTTCAACGCTGTCGCTTACGATAAAACAATAACCATAAAAGGAATTTCATACTCTTACAACGACTCTACAGCAACGGTTGAATCACAGTACAACCCCGGCGATATAAAATACAAGAAAAGCATCACCATACCCGAAACGATAAAGGGTTGGGACAAAAAAAAGCGAATCGTTACCGGCATCGGTTGGCAAGCCTTTAAAGGGTATAGCATCGAAAGCATAAAACTACCTAAAACAATTCGCAACATAGACGCCTCTGCCTTTGAAGACTGTTGGCGCCTTAAATCCATCGGCTTACCGGAGGGGCTACAAAGTATTGGAAGGAGTGCATTCGAAGGCTGCAGTAGTCTTAAAGTCATAACAATACCTGAGGGGGTGCAAAGCATTGAATACTCCACATTCAAAGAATGCTCTTCTTTAGAACATGTCGGAATCCCCGAGGGCATAACTATTGGCGGATGTGCCTTTAAAGGATGCAGGAGGCTGAAAACCGTTATAGTAATACACTACAACGCAGAAACATCCACAAATAATAAGTCCGATGAAAAGCCTCATATAGGCAATTCTGCCTTCCGTGGTTGTTCCTCACTCGAGTATCTCGAAATCCCCGAAGGCATTGAAAGTATTGAATATGGTGCATTTATGGACTGCACTAAGCTACAGCACATAACATTTCCCAATAGTCTGAAAAGCATTGGATCGAGGGCCTTTACTAACAATTCGCGTTTATCCGGCATAGTCTTACCGGATTCATTATACTCTCTTGAGGGCGATGCCTTTGGTTCTTACACTGACAACGAGAATTACGACCGCACCCAATCCGACTACCATGAGACTCTGCAAATTCCTCAAAGCGTCAGGCAAATCAATAATATTCAAAGCAGTTATTCATTTACAGGCAAATGTTATTGGGACATTAAGTTAGACGGTTATAACACGCTTTCGTACACCAAGCAAGACACGCCAGTTGTTATCCCGGATTTCACCATTGACAACCTCGACTTTAAGATAAACGATGACAAACGGAGTGTTACCCTCGTCAGTTCGTTTTTTCGTCAATACAATAAACCGAGCATTTCGATACCTACCTCTATCTCCTATCAAGGAATTGACTATTTGGTCACGGCCATTGACAAAGGAACTTTCGTTGCTTGCCCCAATATAGAAAGAATAACACTTCCCGATAGTCTTAAAACTATTGGTGACTTCGCGTTTGCCGATTGCAAACGACTTAAAAACATACAATTTCCCTATTCGCTTGACTCCATCGGCAACAGCGCATTCCTTAGGTGTACCGCACTTGAGGCGGTAGCATTCCCCGCACAAATTTCGAAATTAAGTCCGGGCACTTTTTCTCGATGCGAAAACCTCAAATATGTAAATCTAAACAACATTAGTACTATCGGCAGGTGGGCTTTCCATAACTGCTTACAGTTGAAACAGGTAGCCGGTTCGGAAATTGAAGACATTGAAGACCATGCATTTGGCAACTGTAAACGGCTAACAACCATCGATTTAAGATTAGCAGAGCACATCGGAGAACGCGCTTTCGATTATGCAACGAGTTTATCAACAGTCGCGCTACCTAACATAAAAACGCTTGGTAACAATGCATTTGTTTTATGCTTCTCCCTTAAACAAGTATTCCTGTCTGAGGATTTGTCGGTTATTCCTGAATCCGCATTTAAGTACTGTAACAACCTCGAATACATCAACATCGAAAACATCAAAGAATTCGGCGACAATGCCTTTAACGGATGCGACGCTCTTTGGGACTACAGCATTCCGGAAGGGGCAAAGGTCGGCAAAGACGCCTTCAAGGACTGCGGCAAAAAACTCCGAGATATGATTGCCGAGGAAGCGCGGCAAAAGCAGATTCAGGAACAGCAGGCCAAGCAGCAAATCATTGAGCAACAAGCCGAAATCGAACGCCAAAACAGGCTAAATGCCTGGATACAGATGGCAGAGACCTTGGGACAGGTGGCTAACTCGCTCAATCAAGCGATAAACCACAATAGCTCTCGCTCCTCTGTTGTGACAACAACCGGTACCGCCCAAACAGGCGCATCAACACCGCACACCTCAACCCAATCAAGATCAAGCAACACAACGAAAAAGGGCAAAGTCAGCCCCCACATGAGTTCGTTAGCCCACACTTATCAGAATTGGATTTCGAGGCTGATTGATATGAACGCTCATTACGAGAAAAAATACAACAATAGCGACCGCATCCGCTACCAAAAAGAGGCACGCAGCGTGCGCCAACTTGCCGAGCAATATGACAACTGCAGCGTCTTCAAATCATCATGGGAAGACTGGGATGGTCGCAAAAAGCGCTAACTAAAATAACCGAACTGACTGCTTGGTTTGGTTATGGCCGGTTCTTACTGCTCGGCTATGTTGCTCAGGAACTGCTCAAGTTCGGTTGACGTAAGCTTGCTGCGGATTTTGCCTTTCGAAGCCACGGAAATAATGCCTGTCTCCTCCGAAACTATCACCGAAACTGCGTCGGTGGCCTGCGATATGCCTAAGCCGGAGCGATGACGAAGACCCATTGAGCGAGGAATATCAGTGTCGTGGCTTACGGGTAGTATGCATCCGGCTGCCTTAATTTTTTCGCCGGATATTATCATGGCGCCATCGTGAAGAGGGGAATTCTTAAAGAAAATGTTTTCAATCAGGCGCGAATTGATGTCGGCATTGATAATGTCGCCTGTGCGCTCGTAAGCGTCAAGCGGCACCGTGCGCTGAAGCACTATGAGCGCGCCGGTCTTGGTACGAGCCATGTTCATGCAGGCATAGACCACCGGCATCACCCACTCGTTTTTCGCGGCTTCGCTCTCATGACGATGGTGATGGAATATCGACGATAGAAAATTCCAGCGCTTGTGCGAGCCGAGTTCCACAAGAAAACGTTTGATTTGCTCCTGAAAGATAATGACGAGCACAAGCAAGCCAATGCCCATAAACCTATCGAGAATGGTGCCTATCATGCGAAGGTTCACTATCTCGGAGGCCACCACCCAAACCATAATAAAGGCAAGTACACCATAAAAAAGGCTGAGAGAACCCGACTCTTTCATTATCTTGTAAAGATAATAAAGCATAGCGGCCACGAGCACTATGTCAAGTATGTCTTTTATTCCGAAGTCCATTTTCTAATAACCGGGAGTCTTATGAACCTTTTATCATTCTAACCACCTCAACCGTCTGCCGACAGGCCGCCACATCGTGTACTCTAAGTATTGAAGCACCTTTCAGGAGTGCAACGGTGCCAATTGCCACCGTGCCGGGCAACGCATCGTCGGGCGTAAGGCCCAGAGGTTTGTAAATCATCGATTTGCGCGATGCGCCTACAAGAACAGGGCATCCGAGGGTATTCAGGGCGTCAAGCCCTTCGACCAGCGCATAGTTCTGAGCCACGGTCTTTCCGAAGCCTAAACCGGGGTCTAAGATGACGTCACTGACCCCGGCAGAGGTAAGCCTTTGCAAAACAGCGCCAAGTTCCCTCAGCACAACCGCCTGTGTGCCGGCGGCATCAGTCTCGGGCGTCAACGATGTTACCGAAGGGTGAGTAAGCACATACGGCACATTAAGTTCAACCACGGCGTCAAACATATCGTCGTCAAGTGTGAATGCCGAGATGTCGTTCAGTATGTCAATGCCTGCCTCAACCGACAACCGTGCCACCGAGCCGCGAAATGTGTCGACCGACACAAGAACATCCTCCGGCTTCAGCGCCTTTACGATTTCCCATGCCGTCTTTACCCTGCGCCATTCCTCATCGGCATCCGGAGCCACGAATCCCGGGCGCGTGGAGCACCCGCCGATGTCTATAATGTCGGCTCCGGCTTTAGTCATTTCGAGTACGCGCCGTTCGATGGCTTCGATGCTGCCTGTACGCGAACCGGCGAAAAAAGAGTCATCCGTAACGTTCAGAATGCCCATTACGAGCGGACGCGTGAAAGTGCGCAGCTTTCCTTTTATATTCAGACTGAAAGGCGTGAATTGCGACATTGCGTGTGTGATTGGAATTGTGTAACGCGAAGTTAGCGATAATCTTCGAAAAAACCGCGAAATCACGCTAAATTATACCGAATCCCACAGCAAGTATGACGGCAAGCCCTACCGGAGCTACATAACGGATGCAGAACACGAGCACCTTATAAAACCTCACGCAAGTAGTGCCGTTGTTTGTCAGCTGATTGCGCAACAACTTCCTGTCAACAATCCATCCGGCGAAGATGCATATGAGTAAGCCGCCCACCGGTAGAAGTATGTCGGATGAGAAATAGTTGAAGAAATCGAAGAACGGAATATTGCCGAGCGCCCCGAATGACAACGCACACAGCACTCCGAACACCAAACAGATGGCCGTGGTGAGTGTACTGCTGCGACGGCGCGACATTCCGAACTGTTCAGAGAAAAACGCAGTCGAGATTTCGCTCATTGAAATTGTTGAGGTGAGCGAGGCAAGGAAAAGCATGAAGAAAAACAGCGCTGAGAGAAGCCAGCCCGCAGGAAGACGGTTGAATATGTCGGGGAGCACTTCAAAGACGAGTGTCGGGCCCTCCTGTGGTGACGCGCCGAAAGTGAATACGGCGGGAAATATCAGCACACCCGCCAGAATTGCTACAAGTGTATCAAGTCCGGCTGTCATTGACGCATTCTTGAGAATATTGGTGGAATCCTTGAAATAGGAAGCATATGTCAGCATACAGCCAAGGCCGAGACTCAGCGAGAAAAACGCCTGACCGAGAGCGCCTATCACCACTTTTGAATCTATTTTGGAAAAGTCGGGATTAAACAGGAAATCAATGCCTTGCCGAGCGCCGGGAAGCGTAAGTGAGTAAATGCAGAAAGCCAAAAGTATGACGAAAAGCGCCGGCATCATAATTGACGACATACGCTCAATGCCTTTACGGACTCCTTTTCTGATTATCAGGAAGTTAATGGCAAGAAATGCCACAGTATAGGCCACACAGCGCCACCCCGAGCAGAATTCGCCGAAACGTCCGTGCATATCGGAAGTGGCCGTCAAGCCTCCCGTCAGCGACTGCACAAAGTATTCCATAGTCCACCCGGCCACTACCGAATAGAAGCTAAGTATCATCAGCGACGCAAGGATGCCGATATAGCCCGTAAACTTCCACCCTTTCCGGTTGCTGAGCCGGTCGAATGAACCGAAAATGTTGCTTCTCCCCTGCCGTCCGATGGCGAACTCCGCGCAAATCACGGGAATGCCGAGAATCAGAATAAACACAATATAGAGCAGCATGAACGCTCCCCCGCCGTGATTACCGGCCTGATAGGGGAAACGCCATATGTTGCCGAGTCCTACTGCTGAACCGGCGGTGGCGGCTATAACGCCGAAACGCGTGGCAAATGAAATTCTTGATTGTGGTTTATGGTCTGACATATCTTCAGATGTGTTCGATTTCTGATTTTAATGGTGAGGGCAGGTCAGGTGCGTCGGCCGACCGGTTAGGCCTGCTTTTCTTCGGAGTTTTCCGCTTGCGATTTTTCTTTTTCCGCTCTGACGGGGCTGTTGACGAAGGAGCGCTGTCGGGCTGTATAGCCACGGAATCTGCCGAAGCGGTCTGTGGCGGCAACGGGTCAGCGCCTCCGGCGGGCCGCAACAATAAGAGAGCCAAAGCAAGCAATGCCGCAAGCGCTGTCGCAGCCATAGCCCGACGCTGATTAGTCTTTCCCATCAGCCGAAGAGTTGCCCGACAAACACCACTCCGATGAGAATCGGAGCTATCCACTTGAGAATAAACATCATAATCCGGGCAAAGGGGCTCAGTGCGCCACCCTTACCGGCAAGCTCTCCACGAATCATACCTTTAGGCGCAAACCATCCGGCATATACGCAAGTGGCGAAAGCTATTATAGGCAGCATGAAGTTGGTGGTGCCCTTGTCGAGTAAATCAAACATCGTCAAGCCGAAAACGGTGCAGTCGCTAAGCGGGCCGAGCGACAGAGCGCAGAACGTGCTGAGTACCAATAGCGGAGAAACGACTGCGAACACCGCCTTGCGCCGACTCATTCCGAAACGGTCCTGACAATAGCGCACCGGCACCTCCGCAATTGAGATTGTAGATGTCAGCGCAGCCAGCAGAAGCAGCGCGAAGAAGAGCGACGACCATAACTGCGGACAAGGCATTTTGCTGAAAATCATCGGCATCGTTATATATACAAGCGACGTTCCCTCGACGCTCGCATCTTTAATTCCGAATGACATCAGAGCCGGGAAAATGACCAATCCCATGAGCACCGCCACGAGCATATCGAGCATTGAGACTGTCACCGCCGTCCTGCACAGATTAGTTTTCTTAGGGTAATAAGCCGAATAGGTTATCAAGATACCCATGCCGAGACTCAGCGAGAAGAATGCCTGACCGAGAGCGCTTATAACCACGCCGGGAGTGATTTTCGAAAAATCCGGACTCAGGAAGAACTCAACGCCTGCTCCCGCTCCGGGCAGCGTCACCGACACCACACAGAATACGAGCAGAAGCACAAACAACAGCGGCATCATGATGTTGGATATGCGCTCTATGCCCTTCTGCACGCCGAGCAACAATATTACCGTATTGATGGCAATCACAAGTAGCGTGAATATCACGGGATTCCACGAGCCGGCTATATATGAGTTCATCTTTTCTCCGAAATCATCGGCTGCCGTGGCAGATGATGTTCCTTCAAACAGGCTGCCGCTCAGAGTGTCAAAAAGATACTCCAAAGTCCATCCGGCCACAACCATATAGAAAATGGCTATCAGAAAAGCCGTCAGGATTCCGCCCCAGCCAACAAGCCACCATTTGGTGCCGGGCGAAAGGCGCCGAAAATCGGTGGCGGCATCCGAACCGCCCGCACGGCCTATCGCAAACTCACCCGACATCACGGGAACGCCGAGCAGCAGCACACACAACACGTAGACAAGTAGAAAAGCTCCTCCACCGCTCTCCTGTGCCACGGCCGGGAAACGCCAAATATTGCCAAGGCCCACAGCTGAGCCTACGGTGGCTGCTATGAGCCCGATTTTAGTATTGAATTGTATTTTATTTGACATAAAAAGGGAATACTTTTTTCAGCAAATATGCAGATTTACTTTCATTATGTCGCAAAATTACACAAATTCCTGATATTCCACGCTACAATCACTCCGAATTTATTAGAGATTAAACCGCATACCGGCTGAAATCTGAAGCGTCAGTATGGCGTTCAAGAGCGCTTGATTCTTATTGCCGACTATTGATGTACGGGCTTCAGCCACTGTGCCGACAAACCATTTCCCGCTGTTGAACACCAGCGACACACGCGCATAGTTCAGTAGTGCCATGGTGTGCTGACCGTTCTCCTTCTCCTGAATGTAGCCATTGGTGTAACCTAACATCAGCGCTTCCGACAGTCCTACGGTCCACTTGGGATTGATAACCCAGTTATAGCCTATGCCGCCGCGCGCGAAGTAGTTGTGCGTATTGACCTTGTAATGATAGTCGGGCGGTCTCACGGGAATATGTTCAAGATATTCTTCAGGGAGTCCGGAGAAATCGAAATCATAATTCTGTCGCCAGTAGGTGAAACCGGCGAAAGGGGCCCATGAACTCCGCTTCTGTATACGGCTGAAGTTGAAAGCTGCAGCCTGCGAATACTTCTTATGCCGGAAGAAATAGTAAATATCTATTCCCCACTGGGTTGTATTGATACCATCAAAGTCAAGCTGCTCCTTAATGCTGCCGCCTTCAAAATCGAGTTCGCGGATACGGGTGCCGACATCGTTTGAAATGAAATAGAGGTCGGCTTGAAAAAGCATACAGTTGAAGCCGAAATTCCATCGTTTGCGAGCTCGATTGCTGCCGCCGAAATATTTGCTGACATTTATGTCATAGCCCACCGACACGGCCATATAAGTCAGATAGAAACCGGCTGATGTCGAGGGGTCTGAGCGCATTTTCATGCTGGTGCCGTCTCCAAAATCAAATTTATAAAAATCATCCCAGGAATCGGTGCGCAGTTTTATGTTCCACTTATAGCCTGTGCCTGCCACATAGGTGCTGTCGTAGCCGTTGAAGAATTTGTCGGCCCAACGGTATGTGTCAACGCAGAATTTCGGGAATCTTCCCATAGCCGCAACTGAATCAAGATTAATGTCGAACAGCGCCGCATTAGTACAAAAGGGCACAAGACACACTATTGCAGCCACCGCGAAGCGTAGCCACAATGGAATGTTTTTATTGGTTCCGGGAGCTATCACATTTCAAAATTAACTATTTTTGCACTTTCAATAGTCATTTAATGAAAAATTTTCTAAGACGTCTGCCGTTTTTTTCTCTCAGCATCCTGACTACGACAATCATTCTATATCTCACACTCGTACCTCATCCCATCCCCGAGGATGACATTCCCCTGATACCCGGCCTTGACAAGATTGTACACGGCATCATGTTCGGCGGCCTCACTTTGACTTTGTGCATCGACTATTCAAGAAAGTGGCACGACTTCAAAGCCGTGCCACTCGGAATTCGGATATGTTTCGTCACCTGCTCCGCCGCATTCGGCGGACTGGTGGAGATTGCTCAGGGAGCAATGGGGCTGGGACGCGGAGCCGATGTCGTCGACTGGGGCGCCGACATAGCGGGCTGCATAGTGTTCGCACTCATCGCCAACCCGCTTCTGCGACTTATTCGGCGGGAGCGGCCTCCGGAGCGATAAGCTCAATGCCCAGGGCAGTGCCTACGGCTTCTTTCAGGTCATCGCCCTGCTGGTCACGCGAAATGATTGTGCCGTCGGGCGCAAAGAGTATGATGCAGGGGATTCCGAGAATGCCGTAAAGGTCAGTAGGAATAGTCTGTGCGTTGATGATATGATTCCAAGGAAGGCCAAGGTCATTGATGGCTTCGAGAGTATTCTCCGGTTCGTCCCACACAGCCACGCCGAGTATGTCGAGCTGGTCGCGTGATGTACCGTTGTAGATTTCCTTAAGCACCTGAGCCTCACGGCGGCACGGGCCACACCAGCTTGCCCAGAAGTCAACGAGCACATATTTGCCCTTGCCTACATAGTCGCTCAGTTTCGAGGTTTTGCCGTCATAAGTAATCTCAAAATCTGTAAACATCTTGCCGGGCGATGTAGCTGCCTTGCGCTCGAACACGTTAAGCACCTTCTGTATGCGCTTGAACTCCTTCAGTCCGGGATGTTCTTCAAGAGCGGCATTCAGAGCGGCCTCGTCCATGTCGTAGGCCTCCTGAAGGAACAGATAATAGCCCAACGGATTATCGATATTGGCCTGAATCAGGGAATCTGAAAGAGCGTCAGCCCGGTCGATTATGGCCTGAGCGCCCGCCTCATCCGATTCGGCGAGTCCCATGTATTCATTCTGAAGCTGATTCATCTGAGCAGCGTAACCGCTAAGGGCATCGTTCAAAGGTGTGCCGCTTGCCAAATGCTTATTCTCTTCGAAAGCAATGTTTCCGTTTTCGAGGAAAAACATAGGGCCACGGCCTCCGTTGCTCATCACGCGCACAAGCACCGGTGCCTGAAGCTCGCCCTCAAACATCGCTTTGCCGTCGGCCACAATGACGCTGTCCATCTTTTCCTCCGTGTCGAAGTTCATAAGGTAGGCAACTGAGCCATCCTCCTGACTGACAAGCACACTCACGCTGTAGCGGTCGGCTTTTGCATCGGCGCTGCAGGCTACCATTGCGAGCCCTATCGCACCTAAAAGAATTTTTGTATTCATAATGTATCTCATTTTGGTAAATTTTCAGAACTTAATGTAGGATGTGGGTATCAGCGCCGTGCCGTCGCGCCACAGCTCAAAACCGAGACGGGGCTTTGCTCCATCGTTTTCAGCCACGACACCGATACGGCTGCCGGCGCCCACACGCTGCCGCCGGTCATAATAGAGACTGCTCAGACCCGAATAACGGCTGAGATAACCGTCGTTATGCTGAAGCACCATGGTGTAGGTGCCGTCATTATTCCTGAAGCAGTCCATAACTGTGGCATCGGCTATGGCATAGACTGTCAGATGGTCGGGGTCAAGCTGAATCTGCGGCAGTTCGGGACGCCCCGTACGATGGACCACGGCATCGTGCACAGGCGGCACAAAATGCATCACGGCCGCATCAACCGCAAGCGTGTCAACGGCCACAACGCCCGACAGTCGCTCATACTCTCGCGCAAACTCAATCTCGGCGACCGTCGGCGCCAACAGCGAGTCAGGATTCTCAATGGCTGCTGTCACAGGCACGGAGCCCATTCTCAAAGAATCTATCTCGATGTCGCCCGACAGTATCTTCGACAGATTGTCCATATATAGATTGGTGTTCGACACCACATTCAGAAGCGAATCAATGCGATTGTCGGCGGCCAGATATTCCTCACGGTCGGCGGTGCGCAGATAACCGGGCAAAAGCGTTTTCAGAGGTGTAAAACCCAGCAGGACAGCACCGAGTAGAATCGTCACTCCGACAGCACACGCTATCAGGAATATTATGCGGCGACTGCTCATGCGAAACGTAAACACCCTGTTGAGCGTATTCTCATTGTCAATCGACAGCCGATAGCGGCGAGGCGTCTTAAACTTTACCACCTCACCGCTTTCATCCGATTCTTTTTTCTTTCTCTTCATCATCGCAAATGTAAGGAAAAATTTTCAACAATGTCTCAATTGACTTCCGAATCTTGCTAAATTGTAGGATTACGATTATCTTTGCGGACAACTTGTTGTATTGAAATGCATATATCTTTAAAATCAATATTTGCCGGCATAGTGCTCTGCATCGGAGCCGCAGCCGCTGCACAAAACGCATTGCCGACCACTGTCATCAACGGCAAGGAATACTATTATTACGACGTCAAGCCAAAGGAAACTCTGTTCTCGGTAGCTCGCACCCTCAACATGAGCCGCGAAGCCATCCTCGAAGCCAACCCGGCCGCACGCGACGGGCTTAAAGCCTACACGCGCCTCTATTTCCCGGTGGAAATGGGGCAGGTTGAAGCCTCCGAAAGACATTATGGCGAGCCTGTCAGCCACACCGTAAAAAAGGGCGAGACTCTTTACGGCATAAGCAAACAGTATGGCGTTACTGTCGATAACATCATAGCACTCAACCCGGAATCTCGCGACGGCATAAAGTCCGGCGATATACTCATAATAGCAGTTCCATCCGACGACTCGGAGCCCGACTCGACTGCCGCAGCAACCGTTCCCTCGGGCGCGGTCCATGTGATAGCGCAGGGCGAAACGCTCTACCGCATTGCCGCCGACAACGGCGTGACCGTGGAGCAGCTCCTGAGCTGCAATCCTGACGTTGACCCTTTCAACTACTCCGTAGGCACCACCCTCAATATTCCGGCATCGTCAGCAGCAACCGCCGCATCGGCAACACATCAATCTCTCCCCGCTATCACTACACCGTCCGCCCCGACACCGCATCAGGAAGAAATGGCCAACCTTGCCGACCACGCCTCGGAACCTCGCACGGTTCCCGCTGAACCGACAGTCCCCGCTCAGCCGGCTGAACCGGCAGCAACTACGGCTCCGGCACAGACCTTAGCACAGCCCGCGCCCGCGCCGGTGCCGGCATCGGCTCAGACCGACAACGAACCGCTCAAAATAGCTGTCATTCTGCCATTTATGCTGAACGAAGAAACGCCCTCGCGCACAACCGGGCTATACACCGATTTCTATCGTGGTTTCCTCATGGCAGCCGACACTCTGAGCCACTCCGGACGCCCCGTACAGATTACAGCCTACGATTCGGCCAACAGCGCTGACACCGTGGCTTCAATAATGCTCCGCCCCGAAATAGCCGACATGAACCTCATCATTACACCCGACAATGAGACTCAGTTTGAGCGCATTGCCGAGAAGGCAAACCCGGAAAAAACCTTCCTGCTCAACCTGTTCATGCCCCGAAACGATGCCTACATGACAAACGCCAATGTCATTCAGGCCAACATTCCGTCTGCACAAATGTATGAAAAAGCCATAGCCGCTTTCCTTGAAAACCGCAACGACCGCACGCCGGTGTTTATATCGCGCGTAAACGGCCCGGCCGACAAAGCAACCTTTGTAGGAAAGCTCAAAGAGAGGCTCGATTCTCGTTCAATTCCCTATCGAGAGCTCACTTTCCACAATGTGCTGACCGACACTGACCTCGAAGTGCTTTCTCCGGATTCATCCTACGTATTCATCCCCATTTCAGGCACAAAAACGGAATTCATTAAAATAGCTCCGGCTCTGCGACAGTATTCAGCCGTATTCGGAGGCAACGACGGAGCCACTCTGTTCGGCTATCCCGAATGGCTAACCTTCCGCGGCGACCTTCTATCAACTCTTCAGGAGATGAATGCCATAATCTACACCCGTTTCTTCAACGACGAGGATTATAATCCATACATCACCCTGGCCCGAAACTTCCGCTACTGGTATGGCACTGATATGCAGCCGTCGGTACCTTCGCAAGCCGTACTCGGATTTGATGTCGGCAATTATGCCATTAAGGCTATGCGCGCCAACGGCGGCGACTTCCATCTCAACCCCTTCCCTTACGATGGCTTGCAGTCGAGCTTCAATCTTAACGACACTGACTGCGACGGACTCGTCAACACATCGCTAATGCTTGTCAGATTCCACCGCAACGGGCTGACCGACTACAAAAAGTTCTGACCAATAATTATATGCGCCATAAGTTAATCATCCTCGCAGTCGCAGCGCTTTCGCCATTTTTCTTCACGGCTAACGCCCAGACACACTACAAAGCACACATCTCAGCAGGCGCCCACGCAGGCATGACTATGTCGGAAATGGCCTGGTCGCCATCCGTCAGGCAGTCTTTTGTCAACGGATTCACCGGAGGCTTCTCTTTCAGATATGCCGAGGAGCGTCATGTCGGCATTCTCGGCGAAATAAACATCTCGCAGCGTGGCTGGAAAGAAGACTTTGAGGGCGCGCCTTTCAGCTATTCGCGCAAACTCACTTATATCGAGATGCCGATAATGACCCACATTTTCTTCGGGAGTCGCACCGTGAAAGGCTTCATCAACCTCGGTCCAGAAATAGGAGTCATGATAAGCGACAACATCTCCTCCGACTTCAATTATAAGAATCCGTCGTCAATCCCCGATTTCCCGATAACCAACCGCTCAGTGCTCCAGATGGGAATGGATATAAAAAACAAATTTGACTACGGAATCACAGCGGGCGCAGGCATCGAATTTGTAATAGCACGGCGCCACAGCATCATGCTTGAGGGACGCTACTACTATGGACTCGGCAACATCTTCGCTTCCAGCAAGAAAGACCCGTTCAGCGCATCACGCGGCACTTCAATCATGATAACACTCGGCTATATGTTCCGAATAAAATAAAAAAATTTTTACCGGTCATCGAACCATTTTGTTATGGGAATGTTATAATTACAGAGTAAGTAAGAAAGACTTTTCCCATTGCAAGAAATGTGATAATGATTGGTTTATTATTTAACGAGGGAAACCGTGAGGCTTCCCTCGCTAAATATTATAACTGCCCGTTATGCTCCGACGGTGCGACATCTATTCAGGCCGCCACGCAACGCGACAGCTCACGATGTCTTTCCGTTGCTCCAAAACTATTCCACGAAATGGGATATTTTCGCAGTTTTTCGGTTTCCCGGCCACATAATTTTGCGGCAGATAAAACCTCAGAAACATGAAAAAGAATCCGTCAGTTAATTTCCGCGCCGACTGGTTTGAGGCCATCGAGGCGTTTCCTGAAGACAGGCAGCTCGAAGCCTACCGCGCCATCATGCGCTATGCTTTTTATGGCGAAATACCCTCCGACCCGTCAATAAAGATGGCGATTGGACTTATCATGCATCTTATCGACAAGCGCCGCGCCGCAAGGCATCCGAAAGAGACGGCTGCACCCGCTAAAAATGCCGATGCAGCCGCTAAAAATGTCAATTCACCCGCCAGGTTATCAGAGTGTGCCGACGCTCCTTCTCCGAAGGCGGCGACAAACTTCGATAGGGCTCTTATTTGTAGAGATAGCGGCGGATGGAGTGCTTCGGAGTCTTTTCAAAGGGTTCGTCTACCAGATGCAGACGGCTCACTCTCGAATAAGCCGGAACCGAGCGGTTGAGCGTATTGAGGTTATAATCCATCAGCTCGTCAATCTTTTCCTTTGATATATGAGCTTCCTCAGCCGCATCATGGTCGGGATAGACAAGTGCCACCAGTTTGCCGTCGCGTTCTACGATGATGCTTTCTGCCACGAAGGGCAGATTGTTGAGTTTGGCCTCAATTTCCTCGGGATAGATGTTCTGGCCTGACGGACCGAGAATCATTGTCTTGTCACGCCCCTTTATATATACGTAGCCGTCATCATCTATAGTACAAATGTCGCCGGTGTTCATCCATCCGTTTTCAAACACTTCGGCCGTAGCTTCGGGATTCTTATAGTAACCCTTCATCACATTGTCCCCTTTCACCCAAAGCACTCCGGGAATATTCTCTTGGTCTTTCGAATCAATGCGCGCCCGCATTCTGTCAACCACCTTTCCGACTGAGTCCGGCTTCTGACGGTCCCAGCGACAGTATGTAATCAGCGGCGCACATTCGGTCATGCCATATCCCACCGTAAACGGGAAATGTACGCGCCGAAGCAGGGAGGCCACCTCGGGGTTGAGAGCCGCGCCCCCTATCACAAGCTGTTCAAGCTGTCCGCCGAACGCCTCTATCATTTTTCTGCGCACCCCCTTATAGATGGAGTTATTGATGCCGGGAATGCTGCGCAGGAACTTAATGAACGGCTTATTGAGAACCGGCATAATCTTATTGTTGACAATCTTTTCAATGACTAAAGGCACCGTCAGCACCAGTTTGGGCTTAACATCGGCGAACGCCTTCAGAAGCACTGCCGGCGACGGCACACGACCCAAAAATGAAATATGACAGCCCTTAAGCAACGGGAATATCAGCTCGAAAAGCATTCCGAACATATGAGCGAGCGGAAGCATTGACACCATGCCGTCGCCCGCCTGCAAAAAAGGAATATTATTAACGGCGTACCGCGCGTTTGACCACAGATTGCCATAGGTGAGCATCACGCCTTTCGACTGCCCCGTTGACCCGGAGGTGTAGTTGATGAGGCAGAGGTCGTCAGGTCGGTCATGATAATATGATTCGGCAAAATTGTCACGCGAGAGTCCGTCGGGATACTTTTCAGCAAACTCCTTAGACAGATTCTCAACTATGCTTTTGAGTTTGGTCGAGGGAGAAAATGCAAGCTGCATTGTCTCAAGCTCGAAAATGCCGATGAGTTTTTTCAGCTTTTCGGGGTCGAGCGTGCGCCTTACGGTCTCGTCAACAAACAGCAACTTTGAATCGGAGTGGTCAACCAGATGATGCACACTGTCGGGGTGGAATTCGTTAAGTATAGGAACGGCCACGGCTCCATAGGTAAGCACCGACAGGAAAGCCACAGCCCAGTCTACTGAATTCTTGGCGCATAGCGCGATTTTGTCACCGGGCCGTATGCCGCCGAGTCCGAATGCTATGTGATAAGTTGCTATTTTCTGTGCAATAGTCGAATATGAAATAGGAACACCTCCAAGATTTGACAGAGCGGGAACATCCCAGTTGGCCTTGATAGAATTAGCGATGTCAGCTGTAAGCGATTCCGTCCTGCTCAGGCTGCTGTTTGTATCTTTCGTGGACATGATTTAGATTATAAATTGCATAAATGCCGATTCGTCAAAACGGATTTATACATAGATTAACGCGCAAAAATAGGAAATTTTCCTCAAAATATGCTAAATTTGCATCTTAAAGTTTTTGCTTACCCGATATTTCCGTGAAATCACATAAAAGAATAGCTATACTCGGTTCAACCGGCTCGATTGGCACTCAAACGCTTGACGTAATAAGCCATTATCCTGACCGATTTGAAGCCACTGTCCTGATAGCCGGCAGCAAGGTCGACACTCTCATTCAGCAGGCCCTGAAATGGCGTCCCGCCCTCGCGGTGATAGCCGACGAGTCAAAGCTGTGGAAACTGCGCGATGCTCTCTCCCCATTCAACATCGAGACTGCGGCCGGAGCCGATGCCATAGCCGAAGCCATGACCCGCGACTGCTTCGACACTGTCGTCACAGCAACTGTGGGGTACAGCGGACTTGCGCCCACTCTTTGCGCCATACGTGCCGGCAAAGACATAGCTTTAGCCAACAAGGAGACTCTTGTTGTAGCCGGCGACATCGTCACTGAGGCCATACGCAGCAACCGCGTCAGCCTCTACCCCGTTGACTCCGAACACTCTGCCATCTGGCAGTGTCTGGCCGGCGAATCGCCGGATAGCGTGAGGCGTCTGATTATCACCGCTTCCGGAGGCCCGTTCCGCACATTCTCCGACGAGCAGCTTACCCGCGTCACGGTGGCCGATGCCCTCCGCCACCCCAACTGGAACATGGGCGCAAAAATCACAACCGATTCAGCCACTATGATTAATAAGGCTTTCGAAATCATCGAGGCCCACTGGCTTTTCGGCATCCCCGGCGAAAAGATTGTTCCCGTGGTCCATCCTCAATCCATCGTCCATTCAATGGTTGAATTCATTGACGGCTCTGTAAAAGCACAGCTGGGAGTGCCCGATATGCGGCTCCCCATACGCTATGCCCTGGGCGAAGCACACCGTCTCCCCACATCCGACACGCCGCTTACACTCGAACGCATGGCGACCCTCTCTTTCGAAAAACCCGACAACAGCCGTTTCCCCGCGATTGACCTCGGCCACTATGCCCTCAACCGCAAAGGCAACACCGCCTGCATAATCAACGCCGCCAACGAAATGGCGGTCGGCTCATTCCTGAGGGGCGGAATTCAGTTCGCAGCCATCTACGACGTAATCGGGCACACCCTCGGCAAAGCTTCTTTCATTGAAAATCCAACTTACGAAGACTACATAGCATCAAACAACGAAGCACGCCGCATAGCCGGCGATTACATCGCTTCAAAAGAGTAAATTACGACACAGCCAATGGAAACAATTCTTATAAAAGCTCTTCAGCTGATTGCCGCTTTAGCACTCCTCGTGATAATTCATGAATTCGGGCACTATTTTTTCGCCCGACTTTTCGGCATCAGAGTCGAGAAATTCTATCTCTTTTTCAATCCCTGGTTCTCAATCTGCAAGTGGAAACCGAAAGAAAAACCGCGCAAATATAAAAAAGACGGAACGCCCAAAACGTCATGGCGAGACACCACCTACGGCATCGGATGGCTCCCTCTCGGCGGCTACTGCAAGATAGCCGGAATGATTGACGAATCAATGGACAAAGAGCAGATGGAGCAGCCGGCAAAACCCGATGAATTCCGCTCGCGCCCGGCCTGGCAGCGTCTGTTCGTGATGATTGGCGGCGTCCTTTTCAACTTTATTCTGGCCATCGTAATCTATATCGGAATAGCCGTTTACTATGGCAATGACGAACTGCCATACGGCAACATCGAGTTAGGCATGAACTTCACCGAGGAAGCTCAAAGCGCCGGCTACCGCAACGGCGACATAATCCTGAGAGCCGACGCCACCGACATGACAATGGCCAACGCCTACAACGCCATCCCCGTGGCATCCGCATCAGTCGTAACAGTGCTCCGCGGCAACGACACTATAAGAATCACCAACCCAGATAATTTCCCCGTAAAGTTGCCCAACGGCCTGTTTGTCAAGGGCAATCAGATGCTCTATCCCGCTATCGTCGGCAAAGCCGTGTCAGGTTCCGGCGCAGAGAAAGCCGGCTTGACCCTCGGTGATAAAATCATAGCCATCGAAAACAAACCGATTATTGCATTTCAGGACATAAAACCCTATTTAAGTTCTGTGGACGACGGCATAAAGCCTGTCACCATAGTCAGAGGGAACGACACAATCACCGTCAGCGCCAATATCGAGAATCATGCCCTCGGAGTAATACCTCTCGACCCGTCACGCATATACAACGTCAAACACACTGACTATGGATTTTTTGAGGCCATACCCTTCGGCATAAGCCGCGGATGCGACAGAATGGTGACATATGTATGCTCGCTCAAAGGTCTTTTCACGAAAGAGGGCGCGCAAAGCGTGGGAGGCTTCGGCGCCATAGCCGACCTTTTCCCCGCCAAATGGGACTGGTTTACGTTCTGGGAATTATGCGCGCTCCTTTCAATCATACTCGCATTCATGAACATACTCCCCATTCCCGCTCTCGACGGCGGCCATGTGCTGTTCGTTCTCTGGGAGATGATAACACGTCGCAAGCCGTCTGATAAATTCCTGGAGCGCGCCCAAATGGTGGGAATGTTCCTGCTCCTGGCGCTTCTGCTCTATGCCAACGGCAACGACATCTACCGAATGATTTTCAAATAAAAATATGCCAACAGAAAAGAAAACCATCATATTGCGGCGAGGGAAAGAAGAATCGCTTGACCGCTTCCATCCCTGGGTGTTTTCGGGCGCAATTTCACATCTGCCCGAAGGCATTGAGGAAGGCGAGACCGTACTTGTCAAAGCCGACGACGGTCGCCTCATAGGCACCGGCCACTATCAGATAGGGTCAATAGCCGTAAGAATGCTCCATTTCGGCGCCGACATCGACCCCGACAAAGAGTTCTTTGCAAACCGCCTCTCCGAAGCGCTCAGACTGCGGCGCACCCTGAATCTCGAACGCAGCGACAACAACGCCTACCGCCTTGTGCACGGCGAAGGCGATTTCCTTCCCGGTCTCATAATCGACATTTACGGCGAAACGGCTGTGCTTCAGGCTCATTCACCCGGTATGCACTTCTGCCGCAACATAATAGCCCTGGCGCTGACAGAGCTTGAAGACATCAGCATAGCCAACGTCTACTATAAGTCGGAGACCACTCTCCCCTACAAAGCGCGTCTGGACCCGCAGAATGACTATCTAATAGGAGGATTCGACTCAAACGTGGCTCTTGAAAACGGCCTGCAGTTTCACATCGACTGGCTCAAAGGACAGAAAACAGGATTCTTCATCGACCAACGCGACAACCGCTCGCTGCTCGAACACTACAGCCGCGGCCGAAGTGTGCTCAATATGTTCTGCTACACCGGCGGATTCTCCGTCTACGCGCTGCGCGGCGGCGCACGCCGCGTTGTCTCCGTCGACTCCTCGGCCAAAGCCATCGCGCTGACAACAGCCAACGTCAACCTGAATTTCCACGACGACATACGCCACGAAGCCGTGGCCGACGATGCGTTCAAATATCTCGACAACATCCGTAAAGATGAGTTTGACCTCATCATTCTCGACCCCCCGGCATTCGCCAAACACCGCTCGGCGCTCCACAACGCACTGCGCGGCTACCAACGCCTAAACGCCAAAGCCTTCGAGCGAATTGCCCACGGTGGTTTGCTTTTCACATTCTCATGCTCGCAGGCCGTCAGCCGCGAGCAGTTCCGTTTGGCCGTCTTTTCAGCCGCCGCACAGACAGGCCGCAAGGTGAGAATACTACATCAGCTCACTCAACCCGCCGACCATCCCGTAAACATCTATCACCCCGAAGGCGAATACCTAAAGGGGCTCATCCTTTATGTAGAATAAACCATGAAAGTATCAGGAATCCTGTCAGCCGCCGCGCTGATTATCACTTCTTCAACATCAATGGCAACCGACAATAACTTCAACTACGTGGCCGACCGCTTCGCCGACATTGAGGTGCTTCACTACAAAGTGCCCGGTTTCGAGCAACTGACTACACGGCAGAAAGCACTCGTATACTATCTGACGGAAGCTGCCCTGCAGGGTCGCGACATCCTCACCGACCAAAACGGAAAATACAACCTCGCCATAAGGCAAATGCTTGAAAACGTCTATACAGCCTACAACGGCGACCATCAGGACCCACAATTCAAAGCGCTTGAAACCTACCTGAAACAGGTGTGGTTCGGCAACGGCATACATCACCACTACTCGACCGACAAATTCACCCCGACTTTCACCGAACAATTCCTGCGCGGGCAAGTCGCCATGCTGCCTCAGGAGCAGCAACCTGCCGAACTCAACACCCTCTGCACCATCATCTTCGACCCTGCCGTAATGGCAAAACGTGTCAATCAGGCTGAAGGTGCCGACCTGATAGCAACATCGGCCAACAACCTTTATGAAGGCGTAACTCAGCAGGAAGTCGAAGACTACTTTGCCGCGCTCAAGGACACAACCGACCTAACCCCCATATCCTACGGCCTCAACACCAGAATCACCAAAATCAACGGCAAAGTCACCGAACAGCCCTACCGTCTGGGCGGGCTATACAGCGACGCCATCCGCCCGATTGTGGAGAACCTCGCCCGTGCGGCCGAATATGCCGAAAACAACAACCAAAAAGCTGTAATAGAAAAACTTATTGAATTTTACACCACCGGCAACCTTAAGACTTTCGATGACTACTCAATCATGTGGGTTGAGGATACAGCTTCACAGGTTGACTTCATCAACGGCTTCATAGAAAGCTACGGCGACCCCCTCGGCATGACCGGCGCGTGGGAATCAATCGTAAACTTCAAGAACAACGAAGCATCGCAGCGCACCGAGACCCTTTCGGCCAACGCGCAATGGTTTGAGAACAATTCGCCGGTTGACCCCCGTTTCCGCAAACCTGAAGTCAGAGGCGTCAGCGCCAAAGTGATAACCGCAGCCATACTTGCCGGCGACTCCTACCCCTCAACCCCTATCGGAATAAATCTGCCAAACGCCAACTGGATTCGCGCGGCTCACGGCTCGAAATCGGTAACTATAGAGAACATTACACAAGCCTACGATGAAGCATCGCATGGCAACGGTTTTAACGAAGAATTCGTAATCGACCAACCTACTCGCGAACTGCTTGACAAATATCTGTTTATAACCGACAACCTGCACACCGACCTCCACGAGTGCCTCGGACATGGTTCAGGCCGACTTCTTCCCGGCGTCGACCCCGATGCCCTCAAAGCCCACGGCTCCACTCTGGAGGAAACACGCGCCGACCTCTTCGCGCTCTATTATCTGGCCGACCCCAAACTCATTGAGTTGGGACTGCTCGACAATCCCGAAGCCTACAAGGCCGAATACTACAAATATATTCTCAACGGCCTCATGACGCAGCTTATGCGAATCGAGCCGGGCAAAGATGTTGAAGAAGCTCATATGCGCAACCGTAAGCTTATAGCAGAATGGGCTCTCGAACACGGCAAAGCCGACAATGTAATCGAGATGGTGAACATCAACGGCAAAACCTTCATCCGCATCAACGACTATGAGGCTCTGCGCAATCTTTTCGGCGAGCTTCTCGGCGAAATTCAGCGCATCAAGAGCGAAGGCGACTATGAGGCCGGACGCAACCTCGTTGAAAAATACGCCGTAAAAGTCGACCCCAAAATTCATCAGGAAGTGCTCGACCGTTACGCCACACTCGACATAGCTCCCTACAAGGGCTTCGTCAACCCCGTTTACACTCCGATATTTGACGATAATGGAAACATCACCGATGTCACCGTCAGCTACGACGAGGGCTATACCGACCAGATGCTGCGCTATTCACGTGACTATTCACCGCTTACAAAATAACAAAAACCTTATATTATGCCATTTAAAAAACTGATTCTCTGCGGTATCGCCGCTACAGCAACATTCGCCGCACAGGCTGTCACCCCGCTGTGGACACGCAATGCCAACGTCTCTCCCGACGGCAATACCATAGCCTTCACATATAAAGGCGACATCTTCACGGTGCCGGTTTCAGGCGGCCGAGCCACACGGCTCACAACACAGCCATCCTACGAAACGGCTCCTATATGGTCGCCCGACTCCAAAAAAATAGCATTCGCGAGTGACCGTCACGGCAATTTCGACATATATGTGACCGATATAGCCGGCGGAACACCCACGCGCCTGACTTTCAACCAATCAAAGGAAACCCCCGAGGCATTCTCGCCGGACGGCAGCCATATCTTCTATTCCGCCGCCATCCAGATGCCTGCCGCGAGCGCCATGTTCCCCAGCGGACGCATGACTCAGCTTTACTCAGTGCCCGTCGCCGGAGGCTCTCCCGAGCAAATTCTCGGCACCCCGGTGCAGGAAATTTCATTCATGCCCGACGGCAAATCATTCCTCTATCAGGACATCAAAGGCTTTGAAAATGAGTTCCGCAAACACCACACATCGTCAGTCACACGCGACATTTGGCTCTACGATGCTGTTAGCGGCACTCACACCAATCTTACAGACCGTGCCGGTGAAGACCGAAATCCGGTAGTGACCGCCGACGGAACCACCGTCTACTATCTCGCGGAAATGCCCGGCAAGACATTCAATGTCTACACCGCCCCCGTCAGCGACATGAAACACCCCGTGGCCGTAACTTCGTTTGAAACGCACCCGGTGCGCCATCTCAGCCGCAGCTCCGACGGTCGCTTGGTGTTCACCTACAACGGCGAAATCTACACCATAGCCCCCGGAGCCTCCGAGCCTCAAAAACTCAGCATCGACATTACGTTTGACGAACCCGATGCTCTCGAACGTCTCAGAGTAGGCTCGCCTAAAAACGGCTCGCCATCGCCCGACGGCAAACAGTGGGCGTTCACTGACCGCGGCAACGTGTTCGTTACGTCTATCAAGCATGAGTCCACCCGTCAGATTACCGACACCCCGGCCGAAGAAAAAAGCGTGACATGGGGCCCCGACAGCCGCTCACTCATCTATACATCAATGCGCGACGGCCATTACAACATCTACAAGGCCACTATCGACCGCGACGATGACCCCAACTTCTCAAACGCCACCGTCATCGAGGAGAAACCTCTGATTGCCGCCGACTCGATAGAACGCACCAACGCCGAATATTCGCCCGACGGCAAAATGATAGCATTCATTCAAGACCGCCGCAAGCTCATGGTCATGGACGCCGCAAGCGGCAATGTACGTCAGCTCACCGATGGCTCCAACTATCCCGCCTCCAACGGCAGCTACAGCTATCAGTGGTCGCCCGACTCGAAATGGATTGTCATTGAAGACTACGGCAATATGCATCAGCCATATTCCGACATTGCAATCATCAATGTAGCCACCGGCGAGAAGTCCAAGATTACCAACTCCGGCTATATGGAAGTCTCACCACGCTTCGTTATGGGGGGCAACGCCATCGTATTCCTCTCGGAACGCTATGGTATGCGTTCACACGCTTCATGGGGTTCGCTCAACGACGTCATGATAGCATTCCTCAACCGTGAGTCATACGACAAATTCAGACTCTCCGAGGAAGAACTTGAGCTCCGTGAGGAAATCGAAAACCGGAGCAAGGATAAGGATAAGGACAAAGACAAGAAAAACGACAAGGATAAGGATAAGAAAAAGAAAGGCAAAGACAAGAACGATGCCGAAGACAAAGAAGAGACAAAACCCGTGGAGGTTGACCTCAGAAACATCGAAGACCACATTGTCCGCCTCACTCCCTATTCATCCGACCTCGCCGATGCCTTCGTAACCAACGATGGCAAAACGCTTTTCTACATATCAAGTGTTGAAGACGGCTACAACATCTGGAAAATCAAACTCGAGGATATGGAGCCGGAAAAGGTCAACAACATGAACTATTCATACGCCTACTTCATTCCGACAACCGACGGCAAAACACTGTATGTCGGAGGTGAAAAAGTTGGCAAATTCGACATGGATTCCGAGAAGATAAAAGGCATCACCGCCAGCACCACGCAGATGATTGACCATGCCGCGGAGCGCGGTGCCATGCTCAATCAGGTCTACATCTCAGAGCGTGAAATGTTCTATACGCCCGACCTTCACGGCGCCGACTGGGACGGCCTGACCGCCGACTACCGTCGCTTCCTTCCGCACATCAACAACAATTACGACTTCTCGGAGATGCTGAGCGAGCTGCTCGGCGAGCTCAACGTAAGCCACACCGGCTCGGGCTACCACGGCAACGACGCAAGCGAGGTGCGCGACTACACCGCTTCACTCGGACTGCTCTACGACATGGCCTATACCGGTGAAGGATGGAAGGTTGACGAAATAATCACCGGAGGCCCGTTTGACAACTCATGGACGGCTCTTAAGCCCGGATTCATCATAAAAAGCATCAACCGCCGTCCCGTCGGCAACAATAGCGACCATGCCGAACTGCTCAACAACCTTTCCGGAAAGAGAACCCTTGTGACAATCGAGGACCCCGCCACCGGACGCAACTTCGAGGAAGTGATTGTTCCGGTAAGCAAAGGTTCTGAAAGCCACCTTCTTTATGAGAGATGGGTCAAAAACCGCGCCGCCGACGTCGACAAATGGTCGAACGGACGACTCGGCTACGTCCATATCGAATCGATGAACGACGACTCTTTCCGCCGCATCTATTCCGACCTACTCGGCAAATACATCAATAAAGAAGGCGTCGTGATTGACATACGCTGGAACGGCGGCGGTCGACTGCACGAAGACATCGAAGTGCTTTTCTCCGGAGAAAAATACATTTCACAGGTGATTCGCGGTGTCGAAACCTGCGATATGCCATCGCGCCGCTGGAACAAACCGTCAATCATGGTGATGTCCGAGGCTTGCTATTCAAACGCTCACGGCACTCCGTGGGTCTACAAGCACAAGAATCTCGGCAAACTCGTTGGTATGCCCGTACCCGGCACCATGACTTCCGTCAACTGGGTGACACTTCAGGACCCCACTCTCTATTTCGGTATTCCTGTGACCGGTATGCGTATAGCCGACGGCTCTTACCTTGAAAATCAGCAGCTCGAACCTGACATTAAGGTTGCCAACAAACCGGAAGACATAGTTAATGGCGAGGACGCACAGCTTCGCGCCGCCGTTGAGGAACTGCTAAGAGAAATCGACGAGGCAAAATAACGGAGATTGTGAATCGGCTCTAAGCCATATCATCATAATACAGGGGGGCAAACTCAGGATTGCTCCCCTGTTTCGTTTTTAGAACCGACTCTAAAGATAGCGAAAATCAACCGGCGCAAGGTTGTCGTCAAGTGTAAAGCCCCACGGCGAGCCGGTAGGTATCTCGACTTTGAGTATTTCTTCCGGCGTTACATGGGTAAGCATCATATAAAGTCCGCGCAGCGAATTGCCGTGCGCCACAACCATCACGGAGTCGCGAAGTCTAAGAGCCGGAACTATTTTTTCCTCCCAACAACAGCGCACACGCTGAATGGTGGTCTTAAGCGACTCCGTCAGCGGAAGCTCGTCCGGAGTCAGCTCGCAGTAGCGCGCATCGTGTCCGGGATAGCGCTTGTCGTCAGGTGTAAGCGCCGGGGGCATGATGTCGTAGCTGCGGCGCCACTGAAACACCTGCTCCTCCCCATATTTCGCAGCCGTATCCGACTTGTTCATCCCTTGTAGCGCGCCGTAATGGCGCTCATTCAGATGCCAGTCTTTGACCACAGGCACCCAGTCAAGGTCAAGCACCGACGCCACAATCTGCATGGTGTGGATGGCACGCTTTAGGTAAGACGTGAAAAAACAGTCGGGATAGATGCCTGCCATAGCAAGTTTCCTGCCCGCTTCGGCAGCCTCCTCCTTCCCTTTTTCCGACAGAGGCGCATCGGTCCATCCAGTAAATCGGTTCTCAAGATTCCATACGCTCTGTCCGTGTCGGAGCAAAACAAGTGTTTTCATAAAAAATACAGCTTTTTGAAGTATAAACAGCGCAGCCCGAATAAAAGTTAAACCTATGGCGGCTGTTGCGCAATTTATTTTGTAACTTTGGCGTTAAGTTAAAAATAGGCATATACACACCGCTATGATAAAAAGCGCAATCAAATACGTCGGGTTAATGCTCATCGTCGCCATGCTCGGAAGCTGCCGCGGCCCGAAGCTTGCCACCGCAAACGAACAATATGAGCGCGGAGAATATTATGACGCCGCGCAGACCTACCGAAAGGTCTACAACAAACTGACCAAACGCGAAGACCGCCCGCTGCGTGGCCAAGTAGCGTTCATGCTCGGCGAATGTTACCGCCACCTCAACATGGCGGCACGCGCATCGGCAGCCTATCAAAACTCCATCCGCTATCAGTATCCCGACTCCATGACGGGACTTTATCTGGCTCAGATGCTGCACGCCGAGGGCAAATATCCGGCCGCCATAAAAGCCTATCAGGATTATCTGACCGAGCATCCGTGGTCAAGAACGGCGTCAAACGGACTTGCCGGCGCAACGTTGGCCAACGAAACCCGTCAAGAGCGAACACGCTATGTGGTGCGCAACTCACGTCTCTTCAACTCGCGCCGCGCAGACTACTCCCCCATGTTCGGTGACGCCGCCGGCGACATCATATACTTCACCACCACCAACGAAAAGGTGACCGGCACGAAAAAAAGCGAAATCACAGGCATGAAAAACGGCGACATCTGGTTCTCGCGCAAAAACGAGAAAGGAGAATGGATGCGTCCGGAAGCCGTTGAGGGAGAGCTGAACACCGACCTTGACGAAGGCATAGTGTCGTTCTCGCCTGACGGCTCGACAATGTATCTCACGCGTGCGCGCCGCGAGCCCAACGCCCCCACCGGCGTGGAAATCTACACCTCACAGCGCTCCGACGCCAAATGGAGCGCGCCGCAGAAATTTGAGATAACAGCCGACACGCTTTCCAACTACGGGCATCCTGCCGTATCGCCCGACGGCACATGGCTCTACTTCGCATCGGATATGCCCGGCGGAGCGGGTGGCCGCGACATCTGGCGCATCAATCTTCGCGAGCGTCAGGGCTCACTTGAAAACATGGCATGGATAAATTCGCCCGGCGACGATATGTTCCCCTATGTGCGCACCGATTCGCTCCTTTATTTCGCATCCGACGGCCATCCGGGCTACGGCGGTCTCGACATATTCCGCGCGCAACTCACCCCCTCGGGCGGTTGGAAAGTGGAGAACATGGGCAAGCCCGTCAACTCGGCAGCCGATGACTTCGGCATAACCTTCGGGCAGGGAGAGAGCGGATTCTTCAGCTCAAACCGTGACGACGGAAGAGGCTACGACCACATTTTTTCATTTGAGCTGCCCGACCTCCAGATATGGATTAGTGGCTGGGTGCTCGACAAGGATGAGGAACCGGTGCCGAATGCCGTAATACGCATTGTAGGCAACGACGGGTCCAACCAGAAGGAAGTAGCCAAAAACGACGGCTCCTTCCGGTTTCCGCTCAGCCGCGGCGTCAGCTACGTGATGCTCGCCGGAGCCAAAGGCTATCTAAATGCCAAGCAGGAATTCACCTCAGACACAGCCGAGGAGGATGCTGAATACTCTGTAGACTTCTTGCTCGCTTCAATCCACAAACCTGTTGTCATCGACAACATTTTCTATGACTTCGACAAAGCCTCGCTCCGGCCCGAGTCAAAGCAAGCACTCGACGAGATGGCCCGAATAATGCGCGACAATCCCAACATCACCATCGAAATGGCGTCGCACACCGACCGCAAAGGCTCTGACGAATACAACCTCGCGCTTTCAGAGCGACGCGCAAAATCGGTAATAGACTATCTCATCTCTGTAGGCATTCAACCTGACCGCTTGCAGCACGTGGGTTACGGCGAATCACGTCCCAAGACCATCACCAAAAAGCTGGCGCGAGAATATCCGCAATTTGAGGAAGGCACCGTTCTGAATGAGGAGTTTATTGACACTCTGAGTCCGGAGGACCAGGAAGCGGCTGACCAGATAAACCGCCGCACGGAGTTCCAAGTGCTGTCAATCGACTATCAGATGTACTGATGAAATCTTTCAGAACGGAAATCGGAGCAATCGCCGGGATGCCGGAGTTTGACTATACAAGCCGTATTCTGCTGGCAGGCTCATGCTTTTCCGATGAGATAGGCGCACGGCTGAAGCGTCGGCTCTTCGATGTCGCAGTCAATCCGTTCGGGCCGTTGTTCAACCCCATAAGCATGGCCATGGCTATTGACGACATAATCAACAACCGCATGACCTGCGAAACCGACTTTTTCCGGCTTAATGACCGTTGGGTGACGTTCAGCCGTCATTCCCGCATCAGCGCAGGCAGTGCTACTGAAGCATCTGCCCTGAACAACGGCATCATCCGAAAACTTCACGAGAGCCTGCCGTCGGTCAGCCGTTACATCTTCACTTTCGGTTCGGCAATAGCATGGCGTCACAACCCTGCCGGCACAATTGTCGCCAACTGCCATAAGCAGCCCGGCAATCTGTTCTCTCGCATCGACCTTAGCATTGACGAGATTACAGACCGCTGGACAGACACAATCCAACGGCTTCTGGAAGTCAGCCCGGATGCGAAAATCATATTCACCGTAAGCCCTGTGCGGCATATAGGCTACGGACTCACGGCTGACCGCCTAAGCAAAAGCAGGCTCATTGAGTCATGCCACCGATTGTGCAAATTGTTCCCGAACTCGGTGAGTTATTTTCCGTCATACGAAATACTTACCGACGAACTGCGCGATTATCGGTTCTACGCAGCCGACATGGTGCACCCTTCGGAAACAGCCTGCGACTACATATATGACAAATTCGCAGAAGCCTCAATGCAGCCGCGCACGTCAGAAGCGGCATCAAGATTTGAAAAGCTGACCCGCCGGTTGCTTCACCGGTATGAATCGGCTGAAGAAGCTAAGAAATGCCGCGCTGAAGTCAGCGATGCGCTTTCAGAACTATGTCTCAACTATAATATAGACAGCGACCGGCTTCGGTTCGCCCTCGATTCATTCATATCAGACTATGCAGCTCAATAGCAGAATCACTTTCAACAGAATATATATCGACAGTCGCTCAATCGTGAGCGGCAACCACAGCAACGACCTGTTCGTGGCACTCAGTTCTCCCAACAACGACGGTCACATCTACCTTTCTGATGCCTACGCAAAAGGGATACGCCGATTTCTTGTGGAGCACACTCCTGAAAACATCGGCGAGTTTCCGGACTCCGTATTCTTCACCGTCGACGACACTGTGAAGGAGCTGCAGGCCATGGGCACCGCGGTACGCGATGCCATCGGCAATCCCGATGGAGTTATAGCCATAACCGGCAGCCGCGGCAAAACGCAGCTCAAAGAGATGCTTTATCAGGCCTTCACCCATGCAGGACGCACAGTGAGCCGCAGTCCGCGCTCCTACAACTCGCAGATAGGCGTGCCGCTGTCGCTCCTCGGCATCAACGGCGGGGCCGAACTGACCGTCATAGAAGCCGGCATTTCGCGTGAAGGCGAAATGAACGCGCTGGCAGACATAATACGGCCTGCCACAGGCGTTCTGACCAACATCACGTCGGAACACTCCGACGGCTTCAGCTCAAGACAGAGCCACATCAGCGAAAAGCTCAATCTGTTTAAGGACTGCACCACGATAATCTACAACTCCGAGGACGATGATGTCGACGAAGCCGTAAAAAAGCGTTACAGCGACCGTCGTCTCATTGCCGTGAAAGCTGACTCCGCAGCCTCAACACTAAAGGCGCTCGCCTCGGCAGTGTTAGTGGCAAATGGCATTACTAAAGAGGAAGCGTCCCGACTGCTTGATGGAGCCGACTGCGTTGACACGCGCCTCAATGTCATTGAGGGGATGAACGGGTGCAAGCTCATCTACGACCGCTTCACCAACGATAGCGATTCGCTTGCCTCAGCCCTCGATTTTCTCAACCGCCGCGTTGACAACGGGCTGCGCCGCACACTGATTCTGGCCACCGACAGTTTCACAGACAACGCCGGAAGCCTAGCGGAACTCATCGCAGCCTACCGCATTGACCGCATTCTGCTTGTCGGCGGGAAAAAAATTGAAATCAACGGTGCCGAATACTATCCGAGCGTCAGTGCGCTGTGCGAAGCCCTGTCGGCCAACGATTTTCATGACACCACGATACTGCTGAAAGGCATTCCGACCGACGGCCTCGATTCCTTCTATTATATGCTTGAGGCAAAACAGCATGAGACAGTGCTCGAAGTCAATCTTGACGCCATGATAGCCAATTTCAATTTCTTCCGCTCAAAAGTGAAACACTCCACAGGCGTGATATGTATGCTGAAAGCGGCCGGCTACGGGGCCGGCTCTGTGGAGCTTGCACGCGCCTTACAGACACAGGGAGCCGCATATATAGCCGTAGCCGTGGTTGATGAAGGAGTGGAGCTTCGTCGCGCCGGCATATCGATGCCCGTCATCGTGCTCAATCCGCGTGCACAGAACCACAAGATGATGTTCGACTATCACCTTGAGCCTGAGATATATTCTTTCGATATGCTTGAGGAAATCATAGAAAGCGCACGCCGCTACGGCGTGAGCGGTTTCCCCGTTCACATCAAACTCGAGACCGGAATGCGCCGTCTTGGATTCACTGTTGACGAAATTGACCGTCTCGGTGCCCGTCTATCGGAATGTCATGAGGTTACTCCGCTTACAGCATTCTCTCACCTTGCGTGCGCTGACGACCCTGCCGAAGACGACTACACGCGCAGCCAGTTTGAAACATTTCGCCGTGGATGCGACATTCTCGACTCCCATCTGAAGCAGCCGGTGAAACGCCATATACTGAACTCGACAGGCATCGTGCGCTTCCCCGAAGAGCAGCATGATTTCGTGCGCCTTGGCATCGGCCTCTACGGCATTCCCACCATTGACGACGGCTCAATGTCAGCGCTCAGGCCCGTGTCGTCGCTTTCGTCGGTTATCATCTCCATAAAGCACTGGAAGAAAGGCGATACGATAGGCTACAACCGTCGCGGACGCCTGGAGCGCGATTCTGTGATAGCCACTGTTCCCATTGGCTATGCCGACGGCCTTGACCGCCACCTGGGCTACGGCAATGCATCGTTTTCTGTCAACGGCCACCGCTGCCCCACCGTCGGGAGCATCTGCATGGATATATGTATGATTGATGTAACCGATGTTGACTGCCGCGTAAACGACCGCGTGGAGATATTCGGTCCGGAAGTCTCCGCCACAGAACTTGCCGATGTGCTCAACACCATACCCTACGAAATACTGACTTCCATCTCGCCAAGAGTGAAGCGCGTATATTATCGTGAATAAGGGTCGGGTCTTCCGGGGTCTGAGCCGGTAAAGCAATCAGAAGCGGCGGGCGATGGTGTAGTCGAAGAGGTCGACGAGCATTCCCGTCACCTCATTGTCGGGGAAAGCCGCCACAAGACTGTCTACAGCCTCTTTGCGCATATCCTCCATTCGCCCGTAGGCGTATTCAATGCCTCCGCAACGTTTTGCATAATCAATCAGCCGCTCGATTTCGCAAGGTTCAAGGACTTCTTTCCGCGACAGTTCCGTCATGGCCACCCTCTCATTCTCAGGGCCATTTAAGAGTGCGTAAAGCAGCGGCAGCGTGATTTTTCCTTCACGGAGGTCATTGCCCGTAGGCTTGCCGATGCCCTCGTTGCCGAAATAGTCAAAAATGTCGTCCTTAATCTGAAAGCATAGCCCCAGAAGGCGTGTGAACTGCCTAAGCGTTGCTATGCGCGCCTCGTCGGCGGGAGAGCCGCAGGTGTAAGCTCCCATTTCGGCACACGACATGAAAAGCGAAGCGGTCTTTCGTTCGATTGTGCGGAAATATGCATCTTCGTCCAGATGATGATAGCGGGCATTGTAAATCTGGTCAATCTCTCCTATTGAGAGCATCCTGCCGAGTTTTGCTACAGAATCAATCACACGGAGGTCAGATGTCTTCAACGCGCACTGAAGAGAGGTCGACACAAAGAAATCGCCAACAAGCACAGCGATATGGTTATCCCATAGGCCGTTGATTGTAGGCGCGTTGCGACGCATTTTCGTTTCATCAACCACATCATCATGAATGAGCGATGCGTTATGGAGCAATTCAACCGATGCAGCAGCAAAAATGACATTTGGAGTGACATTGCCAAGAAGCCGTGCACTGAGAATCACCAATATCGGCCTTATCTGTTTTCCTTTTGTCTTGAGATAATTGTCAATAACCCGGTTCATCAGCGGGTTAGGCGATTCAAGCGTACGGGCAATCAGCCCGTTGAGTTGAGACAAATCAGAGGAAATATGGGATTGAATATCTGTAAGCGTCGACATAATCGATTTTTCAGTGGTGCAAAGATACGAAAAAACGGCATAAAAACCCGACATCTGAATAAAAATCGCATTCTGTCGCATGAATATCGATGTAAATTAGTAAATTTACCACAAATAACATAGTGAGCCGGTTTCGTACGCTCTAAACAAAACACAAATGCATGGATGACAAAAAGCTATTCCTTCTCGATGCGTACGCATTGATTTACAGGGCATACTACGCGCTGATAAGGGCTCCGCGCGTCACCTCCAAAGGATTTAACACCTCTGCCATTTTCGGCTTCTGCAATACCATCGACGAAATATTGCGTAAAGAAAACCCCTCGCACATAGCAGTTTGTTTCGACCCCAAAGGGGGCAACACATTCCGCCACAAGATTTATCCCGAATACAAGGCCACCCGCGAGGCGCAGCCTGAGGACATCACTTTGTCGGTGCCCTACATCAAGGAAATAGTGAAGGCCTACAACATTCCGGTTGTGGAAATGGCAGGCTACGAGGCCGACGACATAATCGGCACACTGTCGCGCCGTGCAGAGGAAGAGGGATTCACGACCTACATGATGACTCCCGACAAGGACTACGGCCAGCTTGTCACAGACCGTGTGCTGATGTACCGGCCGCCGCTGAAGGGCAAAGACGGGGAAATCAGAGGAGTCAGGGAAGTGTGCGAGCGCTACGGAATCGAGACCCCTCTTCAGGTGATTGACCTTCTTGCACTCGAAGGCGACGTTTCCGACAACATTCCCGGCTGCCCCGGTGTCGGCGAAAAGACGGCGGTCAAGCTCATCAATGAGTTTCACTCTGTTGAAAATCTGCTTAACAACACCGGGCAGCTCAAAGGCGCTCTGAAAGTAAAAATCGCTGATAATGCCGAAAAGATTCGGCTGTCGAAGGAGCTGGCCACAATCTGCACCACTGTGCCGATTGACATTGACATTGAAACGCTGCGCAGAAAGCCCGAAAACGTTGACAGTCTGCGCAAAATTTATACCGAGCTGGAATTCAAGATGTTCCTCAGCCGCCTCGACCGTCAAGAGAGCGCCGTGGCCGACACGCCGGCGCCAATGGCTGTTCCCGCAATGGGTTCGCTGTTCGACACCGCCGACAATCCGGCGTCAGAGTCACCCGCATCGGCCGCCCCTTTATTCGATGTGACTGTGGCGAAAAGCGTGGCCGAGGCCGCGAGCATAATCTCGCAAGCTGTAGAGCGCAACACCGTCGGCATAGCACTGCACTCGGAGGGAGAGGAAGCCATGAAGGCCAAATTTGTCGGACTTGCCGTGAGCCTCGACCCGTCACATATATACTATATGAAAGCTCCGTCAGAGGAATCGTCGCTACGCGACTGGGCGTCAATGGTGAAGCCGCTTTTCACCTCCGAGCGAACCTTGATAGTGAGCCACGACGTGAAGCGCGACATGATATTGCTGCGCCGCCTGAATATTGAATTTACAGCCCGTTATTACGATACCTCGGTAGCCCACTATGTGCTTCAGCCCGAAATGCGCCACCGCCTCCGCGACCTCGCCTTCTCACTGCTGTCAATAAACTTCCCGGAAGAATCTTCCTCGAAAATTCCGAAGCCATATCCGGTCATCAGCCCGGAGATTGCCCCCCGGCTGTTCGGAATGCAGGCCGACGCCGTGCTGCGCCTGCGCAGCATCTTCGACAGTGAACTGGTGAAAAACAGTCTTGACAGGCTTCTGCATGAAATAGAATTTCCGTTCATCAGCGTTCTGGCCGACATGGAATGGATAGGCGTACGCATCGACACCGCCGAACTGGCCAAACTTTCAGAAAAACTGACTGCGGAAATCAACGACATACAGCAGCGTCTCTACGAGCTTGCGGGCCACGCCTTCAACATTGGCTCACCCCGCCAGATTGGCGAAATACTTTTCGAGGAGCTGAAAATCGACCCGAAAATGAAGCGGACAAAGAGCGGCGCCTACTCCACGACCGAGGAAATCCTCGAAAAATACCGTAATGAATATGAAATCGTGGACCTAATACTGCAATGGCGACGTCTCAACAAACTACTTGCCACCTACATCAACGCACTGCCGGCCATGATTAATCCGGCCACCGGCAAGCTACACACCACTTATAATCAGACAGTCACCGCCACAGGGCGCATTTCGTCGACCAACCCCAACCTCCAGAACATACCGATTCGCACCGACCTCGGCCGCGACATTCGCCGGGCATTCATTCCCGACAACGGCTGCCAGCTCATGGCCGCCGACTATTCCCAAATTGAGCTGAGACTCATGGCCGACCTTTCGGGAGACCCCGATATGGTGGCGGCATTCCGCGAGGGGAAAGACATACATTTGGCCACGGCAGCCAAAATCTACAAGAAACCGCTTGAAAGTGTGACCGCCGACCAACGGCGCAATGCCAAGACAGCCAATTTCGGCATAATCTACGGCATCTCGACATTCGGCCTCGCCGAGCGTCTCGGCATACCCCGCGCGGAAGCCAAGATGCTGATTGACGGCTATTTCGAAAGCTATCCTCACATCCGCGAATACATTGACAAAGCAGTTGAGAAAGCGCGTGAGAAAGGCTATGTCACCACCGTCATGGGACGCCGCCGCTATCTTCCAGACATCAATTCACGCAACGCCGTGGTGCGGTCATACGCCGAGCGCAATGCCGTGAACGCACCCCTTCAGGGTAGCGCAGCCGATATTATAAAGCTGGCTATGATTAACATCCACTCCGACATTATCCGTGAAGGACTCCGCTCACGGATGATACTTCAGGTGCACGACGAATTAGTGTTCAACGTTGTGCCTGACGAACTCCCGAAGCTGCAAGAAATAGTAACACGCCGAATGGAAAACGCCTACCGCGACAAAGTCAAACTGGAGGTGTCAGTGGGCGTAGCATCCAACTGGCTTGAAGCACATTAAAAAACCTCTAAGATATGCCACGTGACTTATACAGCAAATATGTGTGGATATTGGAAACGGTGAAACGCTACGGGTCCATCACACGCGAGGACCTCAGCGAGCGCTGGCTTCGGTCGCAGGTGTCTGACGGCCAACCGTTAGCACGGCGAACATTTTTCAACTACCGCCAGGCCATCGAGGAAATTTTCAATGTCAACATAATTTTCAACAAGACGACCAACGAGTATTCCATTGAGGAAAACAACGTGAACCCCCACATGACCGACTGGGTGCTCAACTCGTTATCGACCATGAACCTCCTTAACGACTCTCGCGATATTGCCGACAGCATATTTCTCGAAGAGATACCCTCGGCCAAGGAGTATCTGAGCCTGGCCATTGACGCGCTTAAGAACCGTAGTCGCATGAAGTTCACCTACAACTCCTACACCCGCCCGCTACCGACAAAAGGGATTGTGCTTGAGCCATACTTTCTTAAGCTGTTCCGTCAGCGCTGGTATGTCACCGGCAAGGTGGTGCGCGACAAGACCGTTAAAACCTATGCCCTCGACCGTATGGCCGATGCCACGCTGCTGCCGGAGACCTACGAAATTCCGGAGAGCTTCGATGCCCGCCTGTATTCGCGCGACAGCTTCGGCATAGTGTTCAATAACTCTAAAGCCGTCAATGTAATTCTTAAAGTGATGCCCGGACAAGCCAAGTATTTCCGGGCACTGCCCTTGCACAAATCACAGGAGGAAAGAGTTTCCGACGGCTACTCTATTTTCTCTTACAGGCTTAAGCTTACCGACGACTTCATTCAGGAGCTGATGTCGCACGGAGCCTCCATAACCGTGCTTGAGCCACCGGAGCTGCGCGACAGGATTGTTGAGAATCTGAATAAGACGCTCCGCAATTATGAAAATGACTAAACCGACGCTCACCACCGACATCAGCATAGCGCAAGCCGAAAGAGGCCACGGAAGGCTCATAGGCTACGACCTGATACGCGCCGTAGCCATACTTCTTGTGATGGTTGACCATCTCTCTCCGCGTATTCCCGAGGGGATGCAGCCGTCAGACTCATTTTTTCTGCTGACAAAGTGGCTTCCGGCATCCGATGCGGTGCTGTTTTTCATGCTTTCGGGTGCGTTGCTTCTGCCTGTCGGAGGGAGCTGGCGCAGTTTCTACTCCGGACGTCTGAAAAGAATAGCGCTGCCGTTGGTGATATGGTCAGTGGCATATGCGCTGATAAACCGATGGTACTACGACTGGTCAACCGATTTCATGTTCCATCAGATAAAATGGCTCTGGTTTACGCCGACGTTCAGCCCCGGATGGTTTTTGTTCACGCTCGCAGGCATATATCTGGCTATGCCCGTTTTCACGCCGTGGATTCAGCAAGCCACGCGGCGACAGCTTGAATGGGTGATTGCCATCTGGCTGGCTGCCGGCGCGCTTCCGTGGCTTGGCTATCTTGACCCGGGGCTTCCTGCCAATCAGAGCATTGCAGGAGTTTTCGCGAACTTCTTCGGATATGCCCTGGCCGGATACTATCTTAGCCGCTATCCGCTCAGGCTTTGCTCTGTAGCAGGCGCTGCAATAGCCATCTGCGGCGTAGTCCTGCCTCTGGCGGCATTCTTCATTCCGAACAACGCCCCTGTAGACGCATATCTTACCGACAATATGTCGATAAGCGTAATGGCCGGAGGATGCATCTGGTTTGCCGCGATGCTGCGCTGCAACAAGGCTCCGCGATGGATGGCTGCAGTCATCCGTTTTATCAGCCGCAACGCTTTCGGCGTGTACCTCATCCACACTGCAGTCGCAATGATGCTTACCCGCACGATTGACAGCTCAATAAGCTATACATGGCTTTGCTTGCCTGTCGTTACAGGCATCTCGTTCCTGCTGTCGGAAGTAATCAGAAGAATACCCTATCTAAACAGAATTCTTTAAAAACATATATATCATTAAAATACAGAACCACTGTGAAAACCATTTCAGGAAAAGAATATGAGGGCGAGCGCCCTCTCTATGAATCACACGACCTCACAATCACCAACTGCACCATCCACGCCGGCGAGTCGGCCATAAAGGAAGGGAGCAACATCATAGTCAGAAACTGCGTTTTCGAGGGCAAATATCCGTTCTGGTGTGTCAACGGTGCGAAAATTTCCGATTCTCTTTTCAAGCCGGGCGCACGCGCAGCCATATGGTACACTCAGAATCTGGAGATGACCGACTGCGTTGTGGAGGCTCCGAAAATGTTCCGCGAGATTGACAATGTGAAACTCACACGCGTGAAACTGCTCGATGCCCTCGAAACCCTTTGGGAATGCCGCAATGTGGAGATGAACGAGTGCGAGGTCCACAACGCCGACTATCTGCTGATGCACTCATCCGACATACGCATTGACAACTATCGCCATCAGGGCAACTATTCATTCCAGTACTGCAAAAATGTTGAAATCAGCAATGCTCATCTCGACACCAAGGACGCATTCTGGAACACCGAGAATGTCGTGGTGCGCGACAGTGTCATCACGGGAGAATATTTAGGATGGTATTCACGCAACCTACGGCTAATCAGATGCCGCATAGGGGGCACTCAGCCGCTCTGCTATGCCGAAAATCTTGTGCTTGAGGACTGCATTTTCGATGAAGATGCCGACCTTGCCTTTGAATATTCCACGGTGGAAGCCAACATAATAGGCAACGTACCTTCCGTGAAAAATCCACGCTCCGGCCACATCCACGCAGGCACAATAGGGCAAATTATAATTGACGAAAACATAAAGCAACCGGCCGACTGCGTCATAACCACGGATAAATGAAGTTGCGCGGGAGCCGAAACGCGGGCGAGACACTCTCCTCGCGTATACGCAACGAAGGACTGGGCACCACAGGCAACCGGCTGAAGCTGATAGCCCAGCTGAGTGCGCCATCCATCATGGCTCAACTGTCGGCCATCATAATGGGATACATCGACTCGGCCATGGTGGGGTCATTAGGCGCGGAAGCCTCAGCTTCGATAGGCCTAATAGCCACGTCGACATGGCTGTTCATGGGCCTGTGTTCGGCGGCGTCAGCCGGATTTTGCGTTCAGGTGGCCCATCAGCTCGGGAGCGGCAATCCGGAGAATGCTCGCTCGGTGCTCCGGCAATCGCTCACGGCCACCCTGCTGTTCTCGCTCATACTGACAGCCGTGGGGACGGCCATAGCCGAGCCGCTGCCGCGTTGGTTGGGCGGAAATGAGGCCATCAATCATGGCGCGACGGTTTATTTCCGCATATTCATATTCTCGCTACCCGTACTCCAGTATTCATTTCTTGCCGGCGGGATGCTGCGAAGTTCGGGCAACACACTCGTGCCCGGTATGCTGAGCGCCTTGATGTGTGTGCTTGACGTTGTGTTTAACTTCTTTCTCATCTTTCCGTCGCGCCCGTTCGAGATTTTCGGCACAGTCATCACCATACCGGGCGCCGGGTTCGGCGTGATGGGCGCCGCTCTGGGCACCATGCTGGCCGAAGTTGTAGCAACCGCCCTTATGATGCGCCATCTGCTACTGCGCTCCACGGAACTGCGACTTAAGGGCACACGCGGCAGCTTCATCCCCCAAAAGCAGATTCTGAAGCGCACACTGCGCATTGCCTTCCCGATGGGGCTGGAGCGTTTCATCAGTTCGGCGGCACAGATTACCATCACCGCCATTGTCGCCCCGCTTGGCGCATTCGCCATCGCCGCCAACAACTTTGCAGTAACGGCCGAGAGCCTCTGCTATATGCCCGGCTACGGCATAGCCGATGCGGCACAGACTCTTGTGGGGCAGTCGCTCGGAGCCGGGCGCAGGGACCTGGCGGAGAAATTCGCACGCCTGACAATCGGCATGGGCATGGTTGTGATGACCGTAATGGGCATCATAATGTATCTTGCCGCACCTATTATTATAGGGTTGCTCACCCCGGTTCCCGAGATTTTGGAACTCGGAGTTCAGTCACTGCGCATAGAGGCGTGGGCCGAACCTATGTTCGCCGCATCCATAGTGGCCTACGGAGCATTCGTCGGGGCAGGCGACACCTTCATACCATGCTGTCTGAACCTCGGCAGTATGTGGGTCATACGCATCACACTGGCGGCAATCCTCGCGCCATCAATGGGTCTGGCCGGCGTATGGCTCGCCATGTGCATCGAGCTGTGCTGCCGCGGGACATTCTTCCTGCTGCGGCTACGTTCGGGCCGGTGGATGAACAGAATACATCATCTTACATAAAAATCGGTTCGACAATAAATGTTAACGGCGAACCGGCACTAAAAATTCAACAAACATGACATTTGATTTCGACACTATAATTTCTCGGCGTCACACCAACTCCTATAAATGGGATTCGCATGGCGACGCACCGGATGTAATACAGATGTGGGTGGCCGACATGGATTTCAGGACCGCTCCATGCGTCACCGCAGCCCTCGCCGAGCGCGTCAGCCACGGTATTTTCGGCTATACGTCGGTGCCGGAAAGCTTTTACGATGCCATCACGAGGTGGTTTCTGCGGCGTCACAACTGGAGCATTGACCGTAGCCACATTCTCTATACCAGCGGTGTGGTGCCGGCAATATCGGCCGTAATCAAGGCACTGGCAAAGCCCGGAGAGGGAGTAATTGTTACAACACCCGTCTATAACTGCTTCTTCTCGTCGATACGCAACAACGGATGCGTCATAAAGGAATCGCCGATGATATATGCCGACGGGCGCTACGCCATTGACTTCGACCATCTCCGAAGGCTTGCCGCCGACCCTCACAACACACTTATGCTGCTCTGCAACCCCCACAATCCCGGAGGCCGCGTCTGGACACCGGAAGAGCTCGCGCAAGTGGCTGACATCTGCCGACACAACAACGTGACCGTGATTTCCGACGAAATTCACTGTGAGCTGACTTACAGCCTCGGAGGCTACACCCCGTTTGCCGTCATAGCGCAGGAGTACGGGTTGAGCTATGTGAGTTGCGTGTCGCCGTCGAAAGCGTTCAATACAGCCGGGCTACAAATAGCCGCAATCATTTCGCCCGACAGCGGATACCGACAGCGGATTGACCGCGCCATCAACGACAATGAAGTGTGCGACGTCAATCCGTTCGGCGTCATCGGTCTGACGGCAGCCTACAATCACGGCGAACAGTGGCTCGGCGAACTAATTGATTATCTGAAAGGCAACATAGAAGCGGCTGCCACTCAGTTCAGGCTTCGCGCCCCACAACTCACTTTCACCCCCCTTGAGGCGACATATCTGGCCTGGATAGACTGCCGCTCGCTCGGCAAATCATCATGTGAACTTGCCGAGGCGATTCTGCAAAAAGGCAAAGTGCGCGTAAGTCAGGGCAGTGATTACGGCGGCGCCGGCGAAGGCTTCATACGCATAAATCTCGCTATGCCAAGGAGTTTGGCCGAAGAAGGAATCAAAAGAATACTCGACGTGCTCACTTCGGCGTAATGTGTGCGATTTGGTAACTAATGTTAACTCTACGTCATTTCTCCACTTGGGAATGATTATAAATAAAGCATTTATGGCTATCTTTGTCAGAATTGGAATTTTATTCATCATTTATGACTGAAAATATTTTAACATTCCTTACCAAACGCCACTTGGATGAGCATCCTGACCGTACGGCACTGACAGAGCGCACCGACGACGGCACATGGACCCCCGTTTCTTGGCGCCGGCTCGATGAGGATGCGGCCTGTGCCGCCCGCGCGCTGGAAATTCTTGGGCTTGGGGAACAGCAACACATAGGCATATTTTCGGCCAACCGCGCCGAAATAATCATAACAGACTTGGCGGCATACGCCAACCGCGCCATTCCCGTTTCAATATATTCCACAAGCAGCGCCGAACAGGTGGCCTACATTGTGAACGATGCCGGCATAAGCATCCTGATTGTAGGCGACCAAAACCAGTATGACAAAGCCGTAAAAGCATCAGGGCAGTGCAACTGCCTCAGGCAGATTATCACAATCGGCGAGGTCAGCAAAGCGGCGTCCGACCTTACGTCAATCACATTTGCACAGCTTCTCGAGCTCGGCCATCATGCGTCGGAATCGACAGTGGCCGAGGTGAAACGACGCACGGAAGCCGCCACCCCCGAAGACGTGGCGACACTCATCTACACATCCGGCACCACCGGCGAGCCGAAAGGCGCGATTCTGCCCCACTCGGCTTTCAACGCCGCCATACTCATACACGAAAAACGTCTCGACACGCTCACAGCCGACGACACTTCGCTCTGCTTTCTGCCTCTGAGCCACATTTTTGAAAAGGCATGGACCTATTTCTGCCTGTTCAATGGCATGGTTGTCAACATCAACCCCGACCCGCACGTCATTCAGAAAGCCATTAAAGAGGTGCGCCCCAGCTGTATGTGTTCCGTTCCGCGATTCTGGGAGAAAGTCTACACGGCAGCCATGGAGAAGTTCTCCACGATAAAGGGGTTCCGCAAATTCATGCTTCAGCAGGCCATCAAGACAGGCCGCAAACGCAACCTGCAGTATGCGCGTCCGGGGCTGAAAGCTCCGTGGTGGCTTGAAATGCGCTATCGCTTTTTCGACAAAAAAGTACTCCGCCCGTTCCGCCGCATAATTGGCGTAGAGAACGGCAACATCTTCCCGACCGCCGGAGCCCCGCTCAGCACCACCATCACCGAATTCCTGCACTCATGCGGAATCAATATCGTGGTAGGCTACGGGCTGTCGGAGACCACGGCCACTGTAAGCTGCTATCCCACGACGGGCTACGAGATAGCGACGGTAGGCACCGTGCTTCCGGGCATCGAGGTGCGCATCGGCGAAGAAGACGAAATACTCGTCAAGGGCCCCACGGTAATGCGCGGCTACCACAACAAGCCCGAAGCCACTGCCGAAGCTTTCACAGCCGACGGGTGGTTCAGGACAGGCGATGCCGGACGCATCAACCCCGACGGCTCGCTTGTGCTCACCGACCGCATCAAAGACCTCTTCAAGACCTCCAACGGTAAATATATAGCTCCGCAGGTGCTCGAAAGCCGCCTCGGAGAAGACCGCTACATTGACCAGGTGGCCGTAATCGGCGACAGACGCAAGTATGTTACGGCTCTGATAACACCGGCGTTCGAAGCCCTGAAAGAGTATGCGCACAAAAAGCACATTAAGTATAAAACCATTGAGGAACTGGTAAAAGACGCAGAAATCCGCCGCATGATTGAGCAGCGCATCGAACGGCTGCAGAGCGGACTTGCCGGATTTGAAAAAATCAAGAAATTCACTCTTCTGCCGCGGGAATTCTCCCTCGAAACAGGAGAGCTCACCAATACACTAAAAATAAAACGCCCGATAATCAACCGCCGCTATGCCCGCGAAATCGAAGCCATGTACGTCTGACCGGCATGGCCTCGTTTGACGCGCCGGATAGGGCGCATTCATCACAACTATGGAGTCTGGTTTCGGAATATCATGGGTTTATTGGGTTCTGGTGGTAATTTACGCCGTTACCATCCTGAGCATCATTGCCATAGTGGTTTCCGAAAACCGAAACCCCGTGAAATCGCTTGCCTGGGTTACGGTGCTTTTGGTAGTGCCGGCCATAGGATTGCTGCTATATTTCCTGTTCGGGCGCAGCCTTCGCAACAAGCGTTTCATAACCCGCAGCAATAGGCGAAAGCTGAAGAAGCACGAGCCTGCGCGCCCGTTTATTCCGGCTCATCATGTCAGCTTGTCGGACTCCTCATGCCAGCAAATCAAACTCGGGCAATCGCTTGTCGGCGCACCGTTCTACAACAACAATACGGCCGAGATTTTCGACAACGGAACCGACAAATTCGCCGCCCTCAAGGAAGACATACGCAACGCCCGTCATTACATCTATCTGCAGTACTACATTTTCGAGAACGACAACATCGGCTCGGAAATAGCCGATATGCTGATTGAGAAAGCAAGTGAAGGCATTGAAATAAAGGTGATATATGACCACGTAGGCTCCTTCAAAACGCGCAAACGCTTTTTCAAGCGTATGCGTCGCGCCGGCATCGAAGCCTATCCGTTCTTCAAGGTGAAATTTCCGTTCTTCGGGTCGCGCATCAACTGGCGCAACCACCGCAAAATAGTAATCATAGACGGTGTGACCGGTTACATCGGTGGCATGAACATAGCAGACCGCTATATTACGGGCGGGAAATTCAGCTCGTGGCGCGACATTCATCTCCGAGTCAGAGGTCCGATTGTGCGCTCCCTAAACCATTCGTTTGCCACCGACTGGAACTTTATGGGGCGCCCTGTGCCCGACGGCAAAGCTCTCGGAAACATTCCTGAATCAAATCTGCCCAAAGTGGGCGCGCAGCTCGTAACTTCCGGGCCCACAGGGCAATGGAGCAATGTCGGGCTTCTGTTTCTCAAAGCCATCGGCAATGCCAAAAAAACCATCTACATACAGACACCTTATTTCTTACCCACCGAAGGCCTGCTGAAAGCTCTTCAGGCCGCCGCCCTCTCCAAAATCGACGTCCGCGTGATGATTCCGCGGCGATCAGACTCCGATATGCTGCGGTTCGCATCGGCCTCCTACATCGGAGAGTGCCTCCGCTCGGGCATAAAAATTTATCTGTATGACAAAGGTATGCTCCACAGCAAGATGGTGATTGTCGACGATGAATTCGTGACAATAGGGTCAACCAATTTCGATTTCCGCAGCTTCGAGCACAATTTCGAGAGTAATCTGTTCATCTACTCGCGGGAATTCAACGAGCAGGCCAAAAAACAGTTCCTGGCCGACCAGGTTGACTCAATCCGTGTGCTCCCCTACGACTGGAAAAAGCGTCCGCTGATTCTCAAAGCCATTGAATCGGTCACTCGCCTGTTCTCACCGATACTCTGAGGCAAGGGTTAAGCTAATCAACCATCAGACACCGACAGCAAAACTAAAAAATTAGTTTTCCAACTAATTTTTTAGTTGAAAAACTTTTGCAAACTAATTTTTTAGTTATACATTTGCACCATCACCCAAAAACTCAGACAATGAAAAAAGGACGGCCAAAGTCAACACTGACTGAAAAAGAAGAAATAATCATGCAGATGCTCTGGAACCACGGCTCGATGTTCGTGCGCGAAATCGTTGAGCTCTACGATGAGCCGCGCCCGCACTTCAACACCGTTGCCACCACCATACGCATACTTGAGCAGAAAGGCCATGTGGCTCACGAAGTGGTAGGCGGCTCCCACCGTTTTTACGCCATATCGCAAAAAGAACAGTTCTGCCAATCAAGCATGAGTCGCATCATACGCGACTATTTCTCGAACAGCTATCTCAATGCAGTCTCTTCGCTTGTAAGAGAAGAGAAAATCACTGTCGACGAGCTTAAGGAACTGATAGAAATGGTTGAATCACAGCAAAAAAAATAACGGTATGGGCACATTGCTTTCAGTCTCCATCGTCACAGGCTTCCTCCTGTTGCTTCTTTACCCGGTCTATCGGCTTCTGCTCGCGGGCGAAAACCAACACGCCTACAACCGCGCGGTACTGCTCTCTGTCTACGCCGTGTCACTGCTGCTCGGAATACTGATTACATCAAACTTATCGGGCACTCACGCCGGTCAGGCAACGGCCTCAGGTTCGGACATCGGCACAGCCGACCTCGTTGATATGGCACTGCTAAACTCGGGAGCCGTGACGGCGGCAGATGCAGCAGCGGGCGTCACCGCGCCGTGGATTCGCGCCATACTCTGCTTGTGGATGGCAGGCATGGTCATATTCACGCTTCTCACCATTGCCGGCCACATCAGGATTCTCAGGATTGTACGTCGGTGCGAGCGACAGCCGCTCGACGGCGGCTACACCCTTGCCGTCACCGAACGTCAGGACATCGCGCCGTTCAGCATCCGCAGAACCATCGTGATGAGCCGCAACGATTTTGAATCCCCGCATCAGACCATCCTCACCCACGAACTGCGCCATCTTCAGTGCCACCATTGGATAGACCTGCTCATAGGACGCCTGTTCATCATCTTCAATTGGTTTAACCCCGCTGTATGGCTTATGAATGAGGAACTTCGCACAGTCCACGAATATCAGGCCGACATGGCCGTGCTGCGCAGCGGAGCCGATGCGCGCCAATATCAACTTCTGCTAATAAAAAAGGCCGTTGGCAAGAGTTTCACCGCTATCGCCAACAGCCTGAATCACAGTAATCTTAAAAAACGTATCACTATGATGCTGAAAACAAAATCAAACTCCGGACGGCGCTTCAAGGCGCTCGCCCTTGTGCCCGCGGCAGCCGCGGCACTCTTAGTAACAGCCATTCCGGCAGTGGCCTCGACACTATCATCAATTTCCGAAGCCGACATTGCAACTGCGACTGACGGCCGGATGACAGAGCCTGCCAAAATCGCTCAAATTTCCGAAGCCGACATTGCAACTGCAACCGACGGCCGGATGACAGAGTCTGCCAAAATTACTCAAAATCCCGAAGCCAACCAAGACGTGGCAGATAAAATCGTGCTCAAGGAGGATACATTGACCATAAGAAGCATTCAGACCATTGAAGCCGATAAGGGCGACTGCAAAGCATCCGTCACGTTTAGCGGCGGCACCACACAGCTTGCTACCGTTCTGAATGGAAAGCCATTTACCGGCAATCTGAACGACATCAGCTCCGAAGACATTCTTAGCATAGAAATCCGCCGAGATGACCCTGAATACCCTAACGGAGCTGTTTTTATCACCACAAAAGAATCCGGCAACGACACACCGGTGGCTCAAGCCGAGCAAATGCCTCAGTTCCCGGGCGGAGAGCGAGCATTGATAACTACCATAATGCAGAATCTCAAATATCCCGATGTCGACCTCACGAAATATCCTGATAGAATCCGTGTAATCGTGAAATTTGAAATCTGCAAAGACGGTTCAATCGGCGACAAGGCTCAGATTTTACACGGCGATTATCCTGAATTCAACGAGGCCGCTATAGAGGCTATAAAAGCGCTTCCGAAATTCGAGCCCGGAAAAGTAAACGGCGAACCCGTGGCAGTATGGTATTCCATCCCCATTACATTCTCCACAATGGCATCGGACACATCCGAAAAAGCTAAATAAGAGCAGGTTCGGATAGTATAAAACTAAAAAGAATTGACAATGGAGGCTGTGTCAAAATGAAAATTTTGGCGCAGCCTCTTAAGGTTTGTAAGAATGGCCTATTATGACACACCTCCAACTTTTTTAACGGATGAGTGTTTAAAATTGAAAGCAATCACCCCTCGGGATGGGCAAAACGTTTCAGCTTAAGAAAAAACAGATACTAAACGCCACATCGCGTTTTACCCGGCGTGTCCACAACCGTGTCGGCGACCGCGTAACGCTCAACATGATAGCCGTGGTCATCGGGCTGCTCTGCGGCGCGGCGGCATCGCTGCTGCATTTCCTGACCGACTCGGTGGCCGCTCTCGCAGGCCCCGGCGGACTGTACAGTGAAGGCCGGATATGGCCGTTTGTCATTCCTTGGTCCGGTATAATCATTACGGGCTTCCTGTGCCGCTATGTGTTCAGGACAAATATAGAGCATGGTTCCAATAAACTCGAAACCGACATTCGTAACCGCAAATACCGATTAGAGGCAAAGCTGACTTATGCCCCGATTATCGCTTCAAGCATAACCGTGGGGTACGGCGGCTCGGTCGGTGTGGAAGACCCCATCATATATTCCGGAGGCGCCATCGGCAGCAACGCCGGAAAGCTGTTCGGCCTGCCCGACGGAATGTTGAGAATACTCATAGGCTGCGGAGCATCTGCCGGCATAGCCGGCATCTTCATTGCTCCCGTCACAGGCATAATGTTCTGTCTTGAAGTGCTTTGCCTCGGGCTAAGCACGGTAACGGTAATAGCAGTTGCCTGCAGCTGCCTTACGGCCGCACTCACCGCGTTCTGCCTCAACGGAATGCACCTCAACCTTCTCTATACCGGACATTTGCCCTTTCAGCTCACGCAGCTGATGCCGTTGCTGCTGTTAGGCTTGTCCTGCGGATTCTTCTCGCTGTATTACTCCTTCATGATGGTGCACACCGAAAAACTACTCAACCTCATCAGAAATCCATGGGCCAAAAACATTATTTCGGGTGCGGCCATCGCACTGCTTATCTATATCTTTCCGGCCCTATACGGCGAAGGCCACGGAGTTATGGAACGCCTGATTAACGGCTCGGTGGACTCCACGTTCGGGAACGCGCTACTACATCCCGACAATGTTTGGGGACTGTTTGGAACTCTTGCCGGCATACTTGCGGTAAAGGCATTGGCAACACAGTCTACCAACAGCGGAGGCGGCGTAGGCGGCGACTTCACCCCCACCCTGTTCTCCGGAAGCATAGTCGGCTTCCTGTTTGCCTCATTTGCCACGGAAGTCCTCGGCGCCGACATCCCGGCATCCGACTTCGCGCTTTACGGCATGGCCGGAGTGATGGCCGGAGCCATCAAAGCTCCGCTAATGGCAATATTCCTTGTGGTCGAGACCATCGGCGACTATAATATGCTCCTTCCGCTGACCATTTGCGCCCTGAGCTCATTCGGAGTAGTTCGCGCCTTCACCCGCATAACCGGCGTTCCGGTCAGACCGGCATGGCGCCACATGGAGACCTACTGAAAACCGATTACGCGCCCCCGCAAAGTCGGAACTACCCCATCCATATTCTCAAATAGAGCAGATTATCTGACCGGCATAAAATTTTAGGCGCGGAAAAAGTTGGCGTATTGAATTTTTTATTAATTTTGTACAAATTTGGAATCGGAATGCCAGGCAACTTTGACCAACGCATAGAAGCTATTGTCAGCAAAGCTCGGTTACTAACCGAGCGCTACGAAAGCGCCGTAAGCCAGAGAGATGCCGCAGTAGCCGAAGTGCACACGCTAAAAGAGCGCGTACTCGCACAGCAAAAGCAGATTGAGACGCTCAGTGCTCAGGTGGACTATCTGCGTATAGCTTCCACCATAGGCTCGACAAAAGAAGATGTTGACCAGGCCCGACACTTCGTTTCCGAATTAGTGTGGGAAATCGATAAGTGCATCAAACAGCTAAGCAATTGATGCAATGACAGATAAACTTAACATAACAATCAGGATAGCCTATCTGGCCCCGATAGCGTTGCAGATAAGGCGCCGCGACGAGCCAACCGTCAGGACAGCCGAATACAACGTCAACAAGCTTTTCAACGAGTGGAGCGTACGCTTCGCCGACAAGTCACCTCAGGAGATTCTCGCAATGGTGGCCTTTCAGTTTGCCAAAGCTTTTGTGACGCTCAATGCCAGCAACGATGAAGCGACGCAGACTCTGGCAGACCTTGAGCAGCAGCTTGACAGTCTGCTTGGCAAGTCACAGAACGCCGCCGACAGTGCCAACGAAGCTCCGGCACAGTCCTGAATGCCAAGTTAAGCCGAAGGAAACAAAACATAAAACAACTCCAATCCTTAACCCGCACTTTTTCGTCGGTCTCCGCTGACGGCGCCTGTTCCCACACCTGCGTGCCGCCCCCCGGAGGAGTACGGATGAAGTGCGTTTTTATATCTAATATGGACATACTGATTTATTCCATTATTGCCGTCGCAGGCCTCGTCATAGGCTATGCCGTCGCAGTAGTAATCCAGAAAGCCATGGCGCGCAGCAGTGCCAAGACCATCATCGAGGAAGCACACCGCGACGCCGAAACCATTAAGAAGGACAAACTGCACGAAGCCCGCGAGGAAGAAATAAGAATCACTGCCGAAGCTGAAAAACAGGCCGCTCAGAAAATGGCCAAAATTCAGTCGATGGAAGCCCGCATGAAGCAGCGCGAACTTCAGCTCAACCAGCAGCAGAGCGAAAATCAGCGCACCAAAAACGACCTTGACGCCACACGCGTGAATTTGGAATCACAGATGGCCGTCATAGAATCGAAAAAAGAAGAACTTGACAAGCTCCGCCGCACTGCGCAGGACACCCTGGAACACATTTCAGGATTGTCGTCGGAAGAAGCCAAAGAAAAACTGATTGAGTCGCTTAAAGACGAGGCCAAAACCGCTGCCGCCGCCTACATCAACGACATAATGGACGAAGCCAAACTCACGGCCAACAAAGAAGCAAAACGCATTGTCGTACAGTCGATTCAGCGCGTTGCCACAGAAACGGCCATCGAGAACTCAGTCACCGTGTTCCATATCGACTCCGACGAAATAAAAGGCCGCATCATAGGCCGCGAAGGCCGTAACATCCGCGCCCTCGAAGCCGCCACCGGAATCGAGATAATCGTTGATGACACTCCCGAGGCCATAGTCCTTTCCGGATTCGACCCCGTGCGCCGCGAGATTGCACGTCTGGCTCTCCATCAGCTCGTGGCCGACGGCCGCATCCATCCGGCACGCATCGAGGAGGTGGTCAACAAAGTGCGCAAACAGATTGAAGAAGAGATTGTCGAGACCGGCAAGCGCACTGCCATCGACCTCGGCATTCACGGTCTGCACCCCGATCTCATACGCCTCATCGGCAAAATGAAATACCGCTCCAGCTACGGCCAGAACCTGCTCCAACACGCCCGCGAGACAGCCAACCTCTGCGCCATCATGGCCTCCGAGTTGGGTCTCAATCCCAAGAAAGCACGCCGTGCAGGCCTGCTCCACGACATCGGCAAAGTGCCCGACGAAGAGCCCGAACTGCCCCACGCACTGCTCGGCATGAAACTTGCTGAAAAATACAAGGAGAAACCCGAAATATGCAACGCCATCGGCGCTCACCACGACGAAGTGGAGCAGACAACGTTGCTTGCGCCCATCGTACAGGTGTGCGATGCCATTTCAGGTGCCCGTCCCGGTGCCCGCCGCGAAATAGTGGAAGCCTACATCAAGCGTCTTAACGACCTGGAGCAGCTTGCGCTCTCATACCCCGGCGTCATCAAGACCTATGCCATCCAAGCTGGCCGAGAACTCCGCGTAATTGTCGGCGCCGACAAGATTGACGATGCCGAAACCGAACAGCTCTCAACCGAAATAGCAAAACGCATTCAGGACGAAATGACCTATCCCGGACAGGTCAAGATAACTGTCATCCGCGAAACACGCGCCGTAAGCTTTGCCAAATAATCCATCCTCTCACTTCAACCTGTCATGAGCGAAGAAAACAAAGAAGGAGGACACTGCCCGCGTCGGGTTGAACCGCGCGGCAAACTGCACTGCTACAATTATCTGGCCGACGTGCCGGGCGGATTCGCCGACTACGAGTTTGTGGAAGTGCAGTTCAAGAACACCCGCAAAGGATTCTACAAGAACTCACTCAATCTGCCCCTTGAAATCGGCGAATGGGTGGCCGTTGAAGCCACACCTGGTCACGACATCGGGCAGGTGACGCTTACCGGCCAACTGGTGAAGCTGCGTATGCGCAAGGCCAACATAAAATCGGAAAGCGAGGTAAAACGAGTGTTCCGCAAGGCACGTCAGGCCGACATGGAGAAATTCGAGGAAGCTAAAGCGCGCGAAAACGACACCATGATACGCTCCCGAAAAATAGCCGAAAGCCTCAGCCTCAACATGAAAATCGGCGATGTGGAATATCAGGGCGACGGCAACAAAGCCATATTCTATTATATTGCCGATGAGCGCGTTGACTTCCGACAGCTCATCAAAGTACTTGCCGAGACTTTCCGTGTGAGGATTGAGATGAAGCAGATAGGAGCGCGTCAGGAAGCAGGCCGCATCGGAGGCATCGGCCCCTGCGGAAGGCCGCTATGCTGCTCAAGTTGGATGACCAATTTCATCTCCGTGGCCACCTCAGCCGCACGCTATCAGGACATATCCCTGAATCCTCAGAAGCTCGCCGGCCAGTGCGCCAAGCTAAAATGCTGCCTCAACTTCGAAGTCGATGCATACGTGGAAAGCGTTAAGACACTTCCGTCCAGGGATATACGTCTCGAAACAGCCGACGCCACCTACTACCATTTCAAGACCGATATCTTCAAGCGCGAACTCACCTACTCCACCGACAAACAGATTGCTGCAAACCTTGTTACGATTGACGCCGACAGAGCATTTGAGATTATCGGCATGAACCGCCACGGCGAAAAACCGCTGCGGCTGGAACGCGACGGCGAAGAGAAGCCATCGGGACGCAACTACAACGACATACTCGACCAGGACAATCTCAACCGTTTCGACAACAAAAAACGCAAGAAGAAAAAATCGGGCAAGAAGCAGGGAGCCAATGCGAAAGATGCCCGCGAGGAGACTCAGGCAACAGCTCAGGAGGCTCCGCGCAAACCTGCCTCCGGCAAAAATAACCAACGACGTGGCGAACGCCGCGACAACCGCCGCGAGCGTGACCGCCAGAATCAGGATAAACCCCGCGATGACAACAGACGTCAGAACCAACAGCCGGCTCAGGAAGGCAATCAGTAGGCTCGCTACAGCCACAGTACTGTGCGCCGCCATAGTCTGCGCAGGATGCTCGCCGGCAGGCAACTCGTTCAGCAGCTATGAATTCCTGCCTCAGGACGGATGGCGCTACGGCGACATCATAGAGTTCCGCCCAGAAATGGCCGACTCGACGGCAACCGGTGTGCTCACACTCTCGCTGCGCCACACCAACGACTATGCCTATTCCAACCTGTGGCTCGAAGTCAGCGTGCGCGATTCTTCCCAACAATTCACCGACACCATCAACGTGGTCATGGCCGACCGCCTCGGGCGATGGCTCGGGCGCGGCATAGGCACCGACTTCCAGTCGACCGACACTATTGCACAACGCATACGGATGAATCGCGGTACTGAAATCAAAGTGCGCCACATAATGCGCGTCGACAATCTGACCGATGTTGAACAGATAGGAATAGCCTTTACAGAGGAAAAATAAATGGAACGACTCAATCTTTTGACCGGCGACGAGCAGCGCCGCCGCATAGCCTGTGTGGCCGACGGTCTCAGGCAGCACAACTTTCAGGCTGCATTAATCTGCGACAACGCCAACTTGTATTACCTCACCGGGCGAGTGTTCAGCGGCTACATCGCCGTCACAGCCGGTGGCGACGCACTTTGGTTTGTACGCCGCCCCAACCATCTTGAAGGTGACGCCCTTCACTATATACGCAAGCCGGAACAAATATCCGAAATATGCACCGCCAAAGGCCTTAATCCGGCCGAAATGACCGTAGGCTTCGAACTATCCACGCTCAACGTGAGCGACTTCAGACGTCTCGTAAAGGCGCTTGGCCCCGCCGCCACAGCCGACATCACTCCCGTAATGCGACAGGCGCGTTCTGTCAAAAGCCCCGCCGAGACGGAGCTGCTGCGCACATCAGGTGTAAAGCAGGAAGAATGCTACCGCCGGGTGCCGTCACTCTATCGTCCCGGAATGACCGACATTGAATTTCAGATAGAGATTGAACGCGCACTTCGCATGAACGGCTGCCTCGGGCAGTTCCGCATCAGCGGAAGCTCGATGGAGCTTTTCATGGCCAACATTCTGAGCGGCGACAACGCCGACAACCCCACCCCCTATGATTTCGCTATGGGAGGCGCCGGCATCGACCCGTCGCTCCCCGTGGGAGCCAACGGCAGCGTCATCACCCCCGGCCACACAGTAATGGTAGATGCCAACGGTAATTTCACCGGCTACATGACCGACATGACGCGCACATTCCGGCTCGGCGACATATCGGCCGAGGCTGAACTTGCCCACCGCTGCTCGATTGACATCTGCGAGGCCGTAAGCAGCGCGGCACGTCCGGGCGTCAGGGCTTCCGAGCTTTACGAGCTCGCCGCATCCATGGCCCGCGACGCCGGCCTTGAGGATTTCTTCATGGGCCATCATCAGAAAGCAGGATTCGTAGGACACGGCGTAGGCATCGAAATAAACGAGGCCCCCGTGCTCGCGCCCCGCTCAAAAGATATTTTGGCGGAGGGAAACGTTTTTGCCCTTGAGCCTAAGTTCGTCATACCGGGCACCGGAGCCGTAGGCATAGAAAACACCTACGTCGTGCTCCGCGACCGCACAGAATGTCTAACCAACGCCCCCGTTGATATACTTCCGCTATGACCGACAAGCTTAAAAGCCTAATCGACAAACCCGTATTTCGCACCGTAGGCAACACTGCCGACGCACTCGGAGTGGAGTGCTATGTAGTGGGCGGCTATGTGCGCGACCTCATTTTGGAGCGACCGTCAACCGACATTGATTTCGTCACCGTAGGCTCCGGCATCGACCTCGCTCGCGAAGTGGCGAAAAATCTCGGTAGGAAAGCACGTTGCAACTACTTCCCGAATTTCGGCACCGCCCAGGTTACCGACCGCGGCACCGAACTTGAATTTGTGGGCGCGCGCCGGGAGTCCTACCGCCGAGAGTCGCGCAAACCCATTGTGGAAGACGGCTCTCTTGACGACGACATCTCGCGCCGCGATTTCACCATCAACGCAATGGCACTGTGCGTCAACGCCAACCGCTTCGGCGAACTCGTCGACCGCTTCAACGGCATAGCCGACCTTCAGGCCGGCATCATACGCACCCCCCTTGACCCCGACATCACTTTTTCCGATGACCCGCTGCGTATGTTGCGCGCCATTCGCTTTGCGACACAGCTCGGATTCACAATCCACCCCGAAACCTTCGAGGCCATAAAGCGCAATGCCTCACGCATCGCCATTCTGTCGAAAGAGCGGATTGAGACGGAACTGACCAAAATAATGAAATCGCCCGTACCGTCAAAGGGATGGGAACTGCTGCGCACCTCCGGCCTGCTGCCGCTGATACTGCCTGAGCTTGACAGAATGTATGGCGTGGAATACAAAGACGGACGCGGCCACAAAAACAACTTCAGCCACACCATGGAGGTGCTCGACAACGTAGCAAGCCACTCCGACAACGTATGGCTCCGTTGGGCCGCACTGCTTCACGACATAGCAAAGCCACAGACCAAGCGTTACGACCCGCGTTTGGGATGGACCTTCCACAACCACAACTACATCGGCTCAAAAATGGTGCCCCGCATTTTCCACAATCTCAAGCTCCCGGCCAACGAGTCGATGAAATATGTCCAAAAACTCGTGGAGCTGCATATGCGCCCCATAGCTCTCGTGGAGGAGGTCACCGACTCCGCCATAAGGCGCCTGATTTTCGACGCAGGCGACGACCTCGACGACCTCATGCTGCTCTGTCGTGCCGACATAACCTCAAAGAATCCCGACAAAGTAAAACGTCATCTTGAGAACTACGACCTCGTATTAGAAAAAATGAAGGCTATCAACGAGAAAGACAACCTCCGCAATTGGCAGCCTCCGGTCAACGGCAACGAGATAATGCAACTGTTCGGCATCCCACAGTGCCGCGAGGTGGGCATCATAAAGGCATACGAGAAAGAGGTCCTCATAGAATGTCCAACGCCCAACGACCGTGAACTTGCAATGCGCCTGGTGCTCGAAAAAGGCGCTGAACTCGGGCTTAAACCACTAACCGACAATGGATGAACTTTTCTATAAGGCAGTTGACCTCCTCAAAGAAATGATAGCCGTGCCTTCAGTCAGCCGCGACGAAAAAGCCGTGGCCGACCTCGTGGAGTCGCGCCTCGCCGCCGAAGGATTTTCACCACGGCGCATCGGCAATAACATTCTGATAGCACCGACTCCAGACCCCGCGAAGAAAACCATACTCCTCAACGCCCATCTCGACACAGTCCCCCCTGCTGACGGATGGAGCACCGATGCGTTTACACCGGCGGAGGACGACAATGGTTGTCTCTACGGCTTAGGTAGCAATGATGACGGCGCCTCAGTGGTCAGCCTTATTGCAGCATTCACAGCCCTTTCATCGACCGAACAGCCCTATAACCTCATGCTTCTGCTTTCTGCCGAGGAGGAAGTCAGCGGCAAGAACGGCATTGAGTCGGTTGTTCCGGAATTGGCCGACAAAATAGATTTCGCAGTGGTCGGCGAGCCTACCGGTATGCGCCCCGCCATAGCTGAAAAAGGACTGATGGTGCTCGATGGAGAGATTCACGGCAGAGCGGGCCATGCCGCACGCAATGAAGGCGTCAACGCCATCTACAAAGCCATCCCCGTCATCGACGCACTGCGCACTCTCTCGCTTCCACACATTTCCGAAACGCTCGGACCCGTCAAAATCTCAGTCACACAGATTGACGCCGGGCAGAAGCACAACATGGTTCCCGATTTGTGCAAAATCGTGGTCGATGTGCGCACCACCGACGCTTATTCCAACATTGAGACACTTGACATGATTCGTCAGGCTGTGCCCGAATGCACTCTGACGCCGCGCTCCACACGCCTGAACCCGTCGGGCATCAGTGCCGCCCACCCCTTCGTGCGACGTGCCGTCCGCCTTGGCCTTGAGCCGTTCGGCTCGCCCACCCTAAGCGACCAGGCACTCATGCCCTGGCCGTCAGTAAAAATCGGGCCCGGCGATTCGGCACGTTCCCACACCGCCAACGAATACATCCGCCTTGACGAAATCCGCGAGGCCATCGAGCTTTACGTCAACCTCCTTTCAGGCCTCAGCATCTGAGGCTATCACTTGCAGCGGCTATGAGAGCCGGTTAGACAATAAAAATTAGTGCGCCGTTCCACTCGGAAAGACGCACCTTAAAAGTTGATTCTATATATTTTTATTATTTGAGCGCTGGAAATAGTGGGCTATTATGCCATTGCAGATAACGGGGTGTTCTTAGAATCCGTCTTTAAAATTGCTTCTGCAGATAAAACCGATTTTTAGCGGTTGTAGTCGGCGAGTTCTTCCTGCAGGCGTTTGCGTGCGAAGAAAATGCGACTTTTGATTGTGCCGAGTGGAAGATTCATCTTTTCGGCTATTTCATTGTATTTGTAACCGGCCAAGTGCATTGAAAACGGAATACGGTATTCGTCTGAGAACGAATTGAGCACGGTTGTTATTTCCTTCACGGCTACTGAGCCTTCGGGCGTCTCAAAACCTGATTCTTGCGGAAGATTCAGGTGGTAGAGGTCTTCTGTCTGGTCGATGATTGTTGCCGAACGCACACCTTTCCTATAATTGTTTATAAAGATGTTGCGCATTATTGTGAACACCCATCCTTTGAAGTTGGTGTTGTCTACATACTTCGCTTCATTGTCAAGAGCCTTGATAGTGGTGTCCTGAAGCAGGTCGTAAGCATCGTCACGGTTCGAAGTCAGCATATAAGCAAAGTTAAGAAGATTGCGCTGTAATGATAACAGCTTAGTTTTAAAGTCAGCGCTCATAATAATAGTTCTTATGCAGTTGAAACGTATTTGTTACACTTTTGTTATATAATTGCACCGCAAATATACTATTAAATTTTAATTACAAAAAAATTTTTACACTATTTTTGCGAATAAAAATGAAAATTTTTGAATCCAACCTTATTCATTTGATTTTCTGCACGTTGTGTCACAACAAATATTACATTATTTAAAAAATTTTGCACAAAATCATATTACATTAACATTACATTACTAAAACATAGCCATTTTTACATCGAGTTAAATATTTTAACATTGTAACAAATATTCATATTGTCTTAAATCATGTTATTATGCTGTAACATCAGCGATGCAGTTCTTTGCTTACTCGCTACGGCTATGTCAGCAGACTCGAACGAATGGAAACCGCCGATTGGTAAATAACCCCGCTCCCGATAAAAAAAGTGCCCGGGCGCATTTGCCCGGGCATTTACATATCATAATAAGGTGTGCTTATAAAGACGGTTCGACAATAATTGTCAACGGCTCATAACTGCTATTTCCCTTTCAGCAACACGCCATATTGCTCTTCATCGTTTATCAGGTCGAGCGCGGCGCGATATATGGGATTGAGCGAACTGTTCGTCACCTTATAATATGTTGACGAATCATACAGGCTACGTCCTATCAAGCCCTTCACAATGCTCTTTACCATGTCACGGCTGAGCTTCCACTGCTCGGCATTAAATTCCACTTTTTCTTTCTTTCCGAGAGCAATCACCTCATCGAGCATCGCCGGCGTCACTTCAAACGTCTTCAGAAAATCAGCTTCCTTGGGATAAGCGTTCAGCAGAACGGCGCGGTTGTCGTTAGCATAGTTCAGCGAGTAGGAGTTGAGCAGGCCCTTGGCCACGAGGTCGCGGTAGTAATCAGTGAAAGCCGTAGTGTCGAGCGGCACAAAAAGGTCCGGCATAATGCCCCCGCCTCCGTAGACCGTGCGATGGTTGCGGCGTGTGTAGAACTTCAGCGAGTCCGGCAGATGCACATTCTTGGGGTTTTGGAACTCGCCGTTCTCATAGCGGTGGAGTATGTCCGATTGGTAATCTTCGGCATGGCCGAGCTTATATGGTTTCTGTATCGAGCGTCCCGAGGGAGTGTAGTAGCGCGAGACTGTCAGTTTTATCATCGACCCGTCGGGGAACGGGAATGGTCTCTGCACAAGACCTTTGCCGAAAGTGCGGCGACCCACAATCAGGCCACGGTCATTGTCCTGAACGGCGCCCGACAAAATCTCGCTTGCCGATGCAGAATACTGGTTTACCATCACGACCACCCTGCCGTCAAGGAAATCACCCTTTTTAGTCACGTCAAACACATTAGTGCCCATCTTCGGCGCCTCGGTATAAGTTATGGTGTCGCCTTTGTGCAGCAGATGCGAGGCTAAGCCTGTGGCCGACTGCAGATAGCCTCCGCCGTTGTCGGTCAGGTCGATTATCAGATTCTTCATGCCTTCCCGGCGCAGAGTTTTCATGGCGTCCATAAACTCGCGTTCCGTGGTCTCGGCAAAGCGCGACATTCTGATGTAGCCCGTTGTCGGGTCGGCCATGTAAGCCGCATCGATGCTGTTGACCGGTATGTCATTACGCACAACTCTGAATTCTATGGGGCTCGATGCTCCTTTGCGGTCGACAAGCAGATTGACGGCCGTGCCTTTGGGGCCGCGGAGCGTGCGTATGATTTGCGCATTGTTTTTCCCGGCGCCGGAAATTTTCACAGTGTCGGCCCGCAGGATGCGGTCGCCGGGCAGTATGCCCACGCTCTCAGATGGCCCGCCCGATGTGGGCTGTATTATCACGAGAGTGTCGTTCACCATGCTGAACTGCACTCCAATGCCGCTGAAGTTGCCGTCGAGATTCGATGTCATTTCCGCCGTCTCCTCAGGGTCGGAATATGATGAGTGCGGGTCGAGCGTTCCGAGCATGGCCTTTATGGCCTCCTCCACAAGTTTGTCGGCGTCAACATCATCAAGATAATACCTTTCTATGACCTGTTCAGCGAGGCCCACCTTGCGTGAGGGGGGCATTATGTCGTTCTTATCGTTCAGCAGCCTCTCCTGAGCCGCTACTGAAAAAGAAAGCGCGGCCATCAGAACAGCCGACGCGATTGATTTTGCAAAATTCATATTGATTCTCAATTGTTATTCATTCTTATCAGCCACCGCAAGGGCGCCCGGCTTGGGCAAGAAGTCGCTCACATCAGCTCCGAAATGCCTGAGCTCGCGCACCATCGAGGAGCTTACACATTGATATTCAGGCAGCGCCGGCATCAGTAGCGTTTCCACTCCGCACAGGCGCCGATTCACTTCGGCCATTGTCCGCTCATACTCGAAGTCGGCCGCGTTGCGCACCCCCTTGACTATGCAGCACGCGCCGGTCTCTGTGACCACAGTGGCCGTCAGACCGCTATAGCTAATCACTTCCACCCGGCTGTCGCCTGCATACAGGGCACGTATGGGCTGCAGAAGCGCCTCAGCCTCCGCGGCGCCCATTTTCTCAATGTTCACCCCCAGGGCAATCACCACGCGGTCAAACATCTTCAGGGCGCGCTCCACTATCGAGGCATGGCCCACCGTAAACGGATTAAACGAGCCCGTCACAAGGGCCGTCCTCATGTTCCTTGCCTCAGGATATTTCTGTGTCATCTTCTATAATCAGGTTTTCAATTATGAAGTTCTGGCGTTCAGTCGTGTTTTTGCCCATATAGAACTCCAGCAATCCGGCCACGCCGTCACCCTTTTTCAGGCTCACGCGATCCACCCTCATGTCGGGGCCGATGAAGTCGCGGAACTCTTCAGGCGATATTTCGCCGAGACCTTTAAATCGGGTTATCTCTGCCTTGCTGCCGAGCTTGGCAATGGCCTCCAGACGCTCGTCGTCGGTGTAGCAGTAATACACCTCCTCTTTTGAGGCCTTTCCACGCTTCGAGTTGCGGCGCGCCGTTTCGCGGTTTCTAACTCTGAAAAGCGGGGTCTGGAGCACATAGACGTGGCCTTTCTTAACAAGGTCGGGGAAAAACTGAAGGAAGAACGTCAGCAGCAACAGGCGTATGTGCATACCGTCGACATCCGCATCAGTGGCTATTATCACATTGTTATACCGCAGTCCGTCGATGCCGTCCTCAATGTTGAGCGCGGCCTGAAGCAGATTGAACTCCTCATTTTCATAGACTACCTTCTGGGTCAGGCCGTAAGAGTTGAGCGGCTTGCCTCGTAGCGAGAACACAGCCTGAGTCTCGACGTTGCGTATCTTCGTTATCGAGCCTGCGGCCGAGTCACCCTCGGTGATGAAAATCGACGAGGCCTCTTTCTTCGTCTCGTCTCCCTTGGCATCATTCAGATGCACGCGGCAGTCAAGCAGTTTTCTGTTGTGCAGAGCCACCTTCTTGGCGCGCTCGCGTGCCAACTTTGTCACGCCGGCCATAGCCTTGCGCTCCTTTTCGGTTTCCTGCACCTTTTTTAGTATCACCTCGGCTATTTCTGTGTTGCGGTGCAGATAGTCGTCGAGCTCCTTACCGATGAAATCGCTTATGAATTTCGCCACCGTCGGTCCATCCGGGCCCATGTCGCGCGAGCCGAGCTTGGTTTTGGTCTGCGATTCAAACACAGGTTCCTCTACTTTTATCGATACTGCGGCTATCATGCCGTTTCGGATGTCGGAATACTCGAAGTTCCTTCCGAAATACTCTTTCAGCGTCCTTGATACCGACTCCTTAAATGCGGCCAAATGGGTTCCTCCCTGAGTGGTATGCTGTCCGTTGACAAACGAGTAATATTCCTCGCCATACTGGTTGGCATGGGTCAGTGCTATCTCTATGTCGTCGCCTTTCAGATGGATGGGCGGATAGAGCGGTGCCTTGGTCATATTCTCCTTCAGCAGGTCGAGCAAACCGTTGCGCGAGGTAAACCGCCGTCCGTTGTGGATTATCGAGAGGCCCGTGTTCAGGAATGTGTAGTTTTTCAGTAGCGGCGTTATGAACTCGTCGCGATAGACGTAGTCACGGAATATGCTGCTGTCGGGCGTAAACTGCACAAATGTGCCGTTAGGCTCATCGGTGGGAACCGGGCCTTCTTCTGTCACGAGTTCGCCGCGGCTGAACGTTGCGCTCTTCATCTCGCCATCGCGATAGCTCTTGATTATGAAGTCTGACGACAGAGCGTTAACGGCTTTCGTACCTACGCCGTTCAATCCGACCGATTTCTTGAACACCTTTGAATCGTACTTGGCTCCGGTGTTCATTTTCGATACGACGTCAACAAGCTTTCCCAATGGTATGCCGCGCCCGTAGTCGCGCACCTTAGCCGTGCTTTCAGTGACGTCGACGATTATCTGCTTCCCGAACCCCATCATAAACTCGTCAATGGCGTTGTCGAACACCTCCTTAAGCAGCACATAGATACCGTCTTCCGGATTCGAGCCGTCACCCAGTTTGCCTATATACATTCCTGGACGCAGCCTTATGTGTTCTTGCCACTTAAGCGTGCGAATAGTCTCTTCGCTGTATTCCGCCGAAGCCGGGGCGGGCGTCGTAAAATCAAGCGGGTTGGTCTGGTCGTTGTTAAATAAGTTGTCAGTCATTGTTCACGGGACTAAGGTACATACAAATTTAGCAAATTTCCTCCGATTCGCACCACCCTGATGTTTAAATATTAACACAATTTTTCCAAAAAACCGCTTGACTCCGTCGGGCGCGACCGTCAGCGGTTTACCTTCTGAAGAACAGACGTGCGAATGTAGTGGTACCTACGGGCAGTATACGCTCCTTTATGGCTATCAGTCGCAGCGCCGCTCTGCTCCACGCTCCGTTGTGGCGTAGCAGAGTCTCGTCCATCAGGCGGCGAGCTTCCGAGCGCGCCCCTTCCCGACGGTAGCGTCCGGCGAGTATGGCGCGCCGCACATCGGTCCAGATAGTCGGGCAGCCGGCTTTCATCAGCGTTGCATCGACTGTGTCAAGAGCCTGCTCCCACTTCTGCGGGTCATCAGAAAAGCGGCTTCCGGTTATCGATTCGGCAGAAAAATGGGTCACCACGCGCTCTCCTTTCAGCTTCACCATGCGTGGTTGACGGATGAGTAGCCTGACCCCTAACTCGTAGTCATTCCAGCCGCGCATTTCGGGGTTCCATGCTCCGGCTTCCCTGACCAACGTGGTGCGGACGGCATAGCGCTGCGTCGACAGTGTGCCGTGCATCAAGTGGTTCCATATAGGTCTGCGTGTATTGAATCTTCCCTTGTGGCGCTTGCCTGACGGCAGCTGTTGCGATATTTCCCACCCTATTATGTCTGCCTCGGGAAGTTCCCGAATGGAGCCGACCACTCCTTCAATGTGGCCGGGCGTCATCTCGTCGTCAGAGTCGAAAAACATCACCCACGGGCTTCCGATGGCTTCAAGGCCGCGATTACGGGCCGCGGGTGCGCCGGGGCGACTCTCGCTGAGCAGGGTTACATCACGACCTGCCTGCCTCATGGAATCGCGCCATGAGGCGAGCAGGTCGTAGGTTCCGTCGGTTGAATTATTGTCAACCAGTATTATTGCTGTGTCGTCAAGATTCTGCGAATGTACCGAAGCCAGCGTGCGGTTCACTATTCCGGCGCGGTTATACACCGGAATCACTACCGTCAGTAGCTTCGTAGCGGCAGTCATGGCGTGATGCTGGTCAGAGATTGCGGCTGACGGCGCGCTCCAAGTCGTCAGCACTCTCCACGCGCTCCATGTTGTTGCCGCTACGGCTTATCACGAAAGTGGTGGGGAGGTCAGTTATGCCGTAGGCCATCACCTGCGTAATGTCGCCCGATGACGGGGCCACCACCGTTATCCACGGCAGATTTTTTGCGGCCGATGCCCATGCGAACTCGTCGTCCTCCAGGCTGACCTGGAATATCTCTACCCCGTTGTCCTTGAATTTTTCGTAGACTTTGTTGAGCACGATGTTGTAGGGAGCCGCCTCGGGCTGCGTCAGTCTGGTGAAGTTCAGCACTATGGTTTTCCCTTTGGCCCACTCTTCCGAAAGTGTACGCGTCTTGCCGGTGGCATCATTGAAGCTAAGGTCAATGAAAGGCACCAGTTCGGCTTCTATGCTCGTGCCTCCGGAGCCATAGAGGCGCTGCAGCTGCCGGGCGTTGTTGCGCAACATAGCAGTGCGCGGGTCGTCCGGGCGCAAAGTCGAGAAGCCGTTGGCCACGGCATTAATAACCCTGCGGTCGAGTTTGCGAGCCGGGTCAAACAGCGGGGTGCGCCCCACGGTCTTGTTGACGGCGTAGTAGGCAGCTATGCCCGACCAGTCGCTCTGAATCAAGCACGCGATGTCGCGTTTCAGCGAGTCGTCGGCCGCAATTGACCGTTCGTCGCCCTGCATGAGCGCTTGAGCGACTCTGTCGTTGATGCGCTGCATTGTCTCAGCTGATGCCGACCCTGCTATGAGAGCCTGCGAGTCGAAAGTATCGAGTACGCTTTGCACGGTTATGTTTTCGGTGCTGTCGACCGGGAAATAGATTGATTTGCCGTCAAGGCTCAGGCGGTAAATGTCGGGGAAAGCGGCCTGCTGATGTTCAAACACAAATGCGCCGTCTTCGGGCAGTGTCAACGAGTCGAGAGGGTTCCACACGCCATTGTTGACGCTCTCAAGCACGAGCGTCTTGCCATTGGCTCCGGCGATTGTGCCGCTTACGCTCCACGAAGGCTCCCGCGAGCACGATGCCATCACCAGTGCCGCTGCTGCGGCTGCCAATACTGAAAGTTTCATTTCTTCTGTGCTTCAAATTCCTTTGAAATTGCTGCAGCTATGGCTTTCATCTCGCCTTCAGGCAGCGTCATTTTGTGGTGGAAATCGAGGTCTCCTTCCTTGCTCATCGGCACGAGGTGTATATGGGCGTGAGGCACTTCAAGGCCTATCACTGCCACTCCCACCTTGCGGCATGGCATAGCAGTTTTAAGTGCGCGGGCTACATGTTTAGCGAACACCATCATGTCGCCGAGGTCTCGGTCGTCAATGTCAAAAATATAGTCTTCCTCCTTTTTGGGAATCACCAGCACATGGCCGGGCTGCACGGGGTTGATATCAAGGAATGCGAAGAAGCGGTCGTCCTCGGCCACTTTGTAGCTCGGTATCTCGCCGGCTGCTATGCGTGAAAAAAGTGTTGCCATTTTACTCTCTTAGAATGATATTTCAATGATTTCAAACTTCATGATGCCCGAAGGAACGCGGATTTCAACAACATCGCCGAGCTTGTGGCCGAGCAGGCCCTGAGCGACGGGGGTACTTGTAGCAATCTTTTTCTCCTTCATGTTGGCTTCGGAGTCGGCCACGATTGTGTATTCCACAATCATGCCATTAGCCAGGTTTTTGATTTTCACACGGTTCATCACCTGCACTTCATTGGTGTTGAGTTTGCTTTCGTCGATGATGCGGGCGTTGGCCACGAGGTCCTTGAGCTTTGAAATCTGCATTTCAAGCATTCCCTGCGCCTCTTTGGCGGCATCATATTCAGCGTTTTCCGAAAGGTCACCTTTGTCGCGAGCTTCGGCGATAGCGCGTGAGATTTCCGGTCGTTTCACCGATTCGAGGTAGGCTATTTCCTCCATTTTTTTCTTGTAGCCTTCTTTGGTCATGAATGTTATTGCCATAACTCTATGTGCGGTTTGTTTATGTTTAAAATGTGATAAGCAAAACGTAAAAAAAGAAAGAATCTCAGTCATCTAAATCTGAGACCCTTGTTTTAAAACCTTGCATGAATAGCCGCCTGTGCGGCTTTTATGCTACAAAGTTACGCATTTTTCGGGAATCCACAAACTTTCGCCCGAACTTTTTTCTGTGTGTTATTTATTGAGATTGTTTTTGAGGTATCATTCCTGACATTCGCATAGCCGACAACGACGTTAGCCTTGCGACCCTCACAGCTTAACACTTCTTCACAATTATATCAGTCCGATTTTTCGTAACTTTGCACAAAATCACTAATACACACTAACAGAATGATTACTCAGGAACAATTAAAACAGACCTTTGAGCGCAAGCTGGCGCTGAGGAGGTATCTTTGACATCGACAGCAAGCTTATAGAAATCGAAGAGGAAGAGCTGCGCACTCACGTGCCCGATTTTTGGGAGCACCCGAAGGAAGCGCAGGCTCAAATGAAGAAAATTAAGGACATACAGGCCTGGATAAATGGCTACAAGGATGTGGACAAGCTCACCGAGGAGCTTCAGCTCTCGTTTGACTTCTACAAGGAGGAGCTCGTCACTGAGGAGGAGGTAGACGACCTCTACGCTCGCACCATCGCGCGGATAGAGGAACTGGAGCTACGCAATATGCTACGGCGCGAAGAAGACGCCCTCGGCGTGGTTCTCAAAATCAACTCCGGAGCCGGCGGCACCGAAAGTCAGGACTGGGCATCGATGCTCATGCGTATGTATCTGCGCTACTGCGAGAAGCACGGCTACAAGACCTCCATCGCCAACCTTCTTGAGGGCGACGAGGCCGGCATCAAATCATGCACCATAAACATAGAGGGCGACTTTGCCTATGGCTACCTGAAAAGTGAGAACGGCGTTCACCGCCTGGTGCGCGTCTCCCCCTACAATGCTCAGGGAAAGCGCATGACCTCGTTCGCCTCGGTGTTTGTGACTCCGCTCGTCAACGACACCATAGAGGTGAAGATTGAGACGGCCCTGATGTCATGGGACACCTTCCGCTCGGGAGGCGCCGGTGGCCAGAACGTCAACAAGGTGGAGTCGGGTGTGCGTCTGCGCTATCAATACACCGACCCTTATACCGGCGAAAAAGAGGAAATACTCATCGAGAACACCGAAACCCGCGACCAGCCTAAGAACAAGGAGAACGCCCTGAGGCACCTCCGCTCTATACTCTACGAGAAGGAGATGAACCACCGTCTGGAGGAACAGGCCAAAGTGGAAGCCGGCAAGATGAAGATAGAATGGGGCTCGCAGATACGTAGCTACGTATTTGACGACCGACGCGTGAAGGATCACCGCACAGGCTATCAGACTTCCGACGTCAACGGCGTAATGGACGGCGACATCGACGGATTCATCAAGTCCTACCTGATGGAATTTGCGGCTCAGGAACAATGAAAAAGCTAACTATAATAAAGGTAGGCGGCAAGATTGTGGAGTCAGCCGACTCACTTGAACGCCTAATGGATGACTTCAGCCGCATTGATGGGCTGAAAATACTCGTGCACGGCGGCGGCCGCTCGGCCACGGCGCTAGCTGAACGCCTCGGCATACCCACTGTGATGATTGAAGGACGTCGCGTGACTGACGCCAAAATGCTCAGGGTGGTCACCATGGTCTACGGCGGCTTGGTAAACAAGCAGATAGTGGCTTCGCTGCAGAGCCGCGGCATCAATGCCACCGGCTTGACGGGAGCCGACATGGACATAATACGCTCACACCGCCGCCCGGCCACAGCGAAGGCCGACTACGGCTTCGTGGGCGACGTTGATCGCGTAGACGGCAACGCCATAGCGGCTCTGCTCGACAGGAGCTTCGTGCCCGTGATTGCACCTCTCAGCCACGACGGCCATGGCACAATGCTAAATACCAACGCCGACACCATAGCCTCGGAAGTTGCTATGGCGATGGCAGCCGTCTGCGATTCAGACGGCAAACCGGCCTTTGAGGTAACGCTGACGTTCTGCTTCGAAAAGCCGGGCGTGCTGGCAGATGCCGACAACGACAACTCGGTGATACCCGTTATAACCTCCGAGAGCTTCGCCAGGCTAAAAGCCGATGGCACCGTGCAGGGGGGAATGCTCCCGAAACTCGAAAACGCCCTGCGTGCCATAAGCCGCGGAGTGAGCAACGTAATCATTACCCGCTCCGACGCCATAGCCAATCCCGATGCCGGAACCCGCATAACGGCCTGACAGCACAACACTTCAGCCGCCGGAATCCCGACATAATAAAAAAGCACGGTAAATACCGTGCTTTTTTGATAAAGTTGTATGTGCAGAGAAGCCACACACCATTCAGCCTCGGAGAGAGCACAGCCTCGGAATGTGGCTGTGAAAGAATTAGTCCATACAATTCCGTGATTAAACTTGAAGGCGCCTCTTCTCTCGAAGGGCGCCTTCAGTTGTTGTTGAAGCAATCAATTTGTGGAAGCTTCGAATCTGTACGGCTTTTCTTGCATCTTCCAACGCTGTCAGCCCCTCTTGCGATTCTTTAACTTACCAACTATTGTTATTGTAATTATTAGATTCTACCAATATGACACAAAAACAGCCAAAAGGTTTAATCTGCCATCAAAATTTTATAAAAAAATACATAAAAAAAGTGAGCGCCGGCTGAGGTTGTCAGTCGGCGCTCTAGAGGGGGCGG
>CAZMUX010000007.1:0-107321 GCA_964569915.1 uncultured Barnesiella sp.
CTCACAGGCGGAACCAGAATCCGACGTGCTACCATTACACCACAAGGCAATTTTTAATCTGGGAGACATCCTTAAAATCGTTTCTCTAAACGAACCATTGTCTTTCCCTTTTGCGCTTGCAAAGGTAGGAGTATTTTTTGAATCAGCAAAATTTTGAACGACTTTTTTTGTAAAAAATCACACTTATGCTGAATGAGGCCGACATTAATGATTACCTTTGCAATAATAAAATGTATCTTTTATGTATATTGCTTCAGAAAAAAGAAAATCCAACATTGCCGAATACCTCTTATATATGTGGCAGGTGGAAGATATAATCCGGGCCAACAACCTCGATATCGACAAAATCCGAACAAATGTCATTGACAAATTCAGTTTGAATGAAGGTCAGCGAAAAGAAATGTGCGAATGGTATGAATCTCTCATTGACATGATGCGCCGTGAAGGCGTGGAAGCCAAAGGACATCTTCAGATTAATAAAAATGTGATGATACACCTTGTCGACCTTCATCTTGCATTGCTGAAAGACCCGAAATTTGCCGATTATTCGTCAGCGTTCTATAAGACGCTGCCTTATATAGTCGAATTGCGGTCAAAGGCAGGCGATGTGCCAGCAGGTGAAATCGAGACGTGTTTCAATGCCCTCTACGGAATGTTGCTGATGCGACTTCAGAAAAAAGATATTTCCGAGGTTACGGCCGAAGCTATCCGACAGATTTCGCAGTTCATTGCGCTACTTGCTCACTATGCCCTGCTTGACGATAAAAACGAGCTATTTGACGACAGCAGTGACCAATAGGCCTCAATCCGTTAGTGCCATAGCCTTCTGATTGACTTTTTTCAAGCCGGCTCTTATGCTGATTGACGTATTTTTCTTATTTTTGCAAAAAAATAAAGCGCTATATGAAAATTTTAGTGACCGGTTGCCGTGGACAGCTCGGCAATGAGTTGCACAACGTACTTGAAGAAAAGATACCGGGGATAACAGTTTATACTGACATCGCCGAGCTTGACCTTACGGATGCAAAAGCAGTCGAAAAGTTCGTACTCGACAACGATTTCACTCACATAGTTAACTGTGCGGCATACACCAATGTTGACAAAGCTGAAGAGGATAAGCTCATGTGCACATCCGTCAATGTCAACGCTGTAAAAAACATTGCGAACGCAGCTGACCAGAGTGGAGCCAAAGTCATACACATTTCCACCGATTATGTGTTTGATGGCACCGCGCATCGTCCTTATAAAGAATCGGATAAGGTGAATCCCATTTCACAGTACGGCACTTCGAAACGCGCCGGCGAGACGGCATTACTGGCCCTTGCTCCGGATAGCGTCATCATACGCACCTCCTGGCTATACTCGCCATACGGCAAAAATTTCGTAAAGACAATGATGCGCCTTGGCAAAGAGCAGAAGGAATTACGTGTGGTCAGCGATCAGATTGGAACACCCACCTATGCGCGCGACCTTGCCGAAGCCATTTATGAAGTTTTGATGTCCCATCAGTGGGTTTCCGGAATATATCATTTTGCTAATGAAGGTGTCTGCTCATGGTATGATTTCACAAAAAGCATTCACCGCATTGCCGGAATAAAAGGTTGCAAGGTTCATCCCATTCCGTCAGAAGACTATCCCACGCCTGCCGCAAGACCATTCTACAGTGTACTTGACAAGACACGCATCAGAGCAACCTACGGGGTGAATATACCACATTGGGAAGAATCCCTTGAAAAATGCATCGGAAGAATTAAGGAGATGGAGTCCGACGCATAATAAAATTTGAACGTCATTTTTAATAACTGATAATTTTGGCTACTTTAGAAGAGGAAATAAAACGCAGGCGTACTTTCGCCATTATCTCTCACCCCGATGCCGGCAAAACGACCCTGACAGAAAAGTTGTTGCTTTTCGGCGGCGCTATCCATATAGCCGGCGCGGTAAAATCCAACAAAATTAAGAAAACGGCTACTTCCGACTGGATGGAGATAGAGAAACAGAGAGGCATTTCTGTAGCGACTTCCGTTATGGGATTCAATTACGGCGATTATAAGATTAACATTCTTGACACGCCCGGTCACCAGGATTTCGCCGAAGACACCTACCGCACACTTACTGCCGTCGATTCCGTAATCATCGTTGTGGATGTCGCCAAAGGTGTTGAACAGCAGACCCGTAAACTCATGGAAGTCTGCCGTATGCGCAACACTCCGGTAATAATATTTGTCAATAAACTTGATCGTGAAGGCCGCGACCCGTTCGAGATTCTTGATGAGCTTGAGTCGGAACTGAAAATTTCCGTGCGCCCACTCTCATGGCCTATAAATATTGGTGCCAAATTCAAAGGAGTATATAACATCTACGAGCATAACATCGACTTGTTTGCACCATCAAAGCAGACAGTCTCCGAACGAGTTGAGATTGACTCTGTCTCCGACCCCCGTATCGATGAGGCGGTAGGGGAGATCGATGCGGCAAAACTGCGTGAAGACCTCGAGCTTATCGAAGGAGTTTATCCTGATTTTGAAGTCGACGAATACCTCAAAGGCAAGCTTGCGCCCGTGTTCTTCGGCTCAGCGTTAAATACTTTCGGAGTCAAAGAGCTTCTGGACTGCTTTGTTAAAATAGCGCCTTGCCCACGCCCCATACAGGCGGAAGAGCGCGAGGTGAACCCTGACGAGCCCCAGTTCTCAGGCTTCGTATTCAAAATCCATGCTAACATGGATCCCAATCACCGCAGTTGCATAGCTTTCGTAAAAGTATGCTCCGGGAAATTCACTCGAAATGCCCCCTATAAGCAGATGCGAACAGGTAAGGTGCTCCGTTTTGCAGCACCTACGGCCTTCATGGCGCAGAAAAAGAGTGTTGTTGACGAGGCATTCCCCGGAGACATTGTCGGCATTCCGGATACAGGCAATTTTAAAATAGGGGATACCCTGACTGAAAACGAGAATCTGCATTACCGCGGATTGCCGAGTTTCTCGCCGGAAATGTTCAAATACATTGAGAACACCGACCCCATGAAGTCGAAGCAGCTCGAAAAAGGCATACAACAGCTTATGGACGAAGGCGTGGCTCAGCTTTTCATCAACCAATTCAACGGGCGTAAAATCATCGGCACTGTAGGTCAGCTTCAGTTTGAAGTCATACAATACCGATTGCTTAACGAATATGGTGCCCAGTGCCGCTGGGAGCCCATATCACTTTATAAAGCCTGCTGGATTGAAAGTGACGACGAAGAAGCTTTAGCGGCCTTCAAGCGGCGCAAGCATCAGTTCATGGCTGTTGACCGTGAAGGGCGTGATGTATTCCTCGCCGATTCAAACTATGTTCTACAAATGGCCCAGAGCGATTTTCCGAAAATTTCCTTCCATTTTACGAGCGAATTCTAACGCTAAACGCGATATACACAAGCGACACACAAAAATTACACGCAATATACCGAATGTAAGCGCGATATACTATTAAATGATTATCGCGCTTTTGTGTATACCTACGGTAAATCATGTGTATTTTGCGGTGCGTAATTGGTGCGCCGATTTACCTGCGCACCACGCGCACCATTTTTTTTGAATGTTATAAGATGAAGAAGGAAACTAAGGAACTTGTGTATCTGCGCAGCAGACCAAGAAAGGACGGCACGCAGTCGTTGTTTCTCCGTGCCTCTGTTAACGGGGTTCGTAAGGATGAGTGTCTGAAACTCTACGTTGTGCCTGAGCGGACAAAGGCAGACCGTGAAAAGAACCGCGAAACACTTGCGCTCGCAGAGAGTATCAGGGCTCAGCGCATCGTAGAGCTTCAGCAAATGAAGTTTGGTATAGACGCGCCAATCGTTAAGAATGTGATGTTTTACGACTGTTTGACAGCAAGTATGCGTCAACATACGGATATGCAGACGAGACTGACCAAAGCACGCGAGATGAGGCGCGCAGAGCGGCTCGCGGTGAGCTGGTAGTAGATGCATGGACGGAGTCGCAGGCTAATCTGTTGGTGCTGAAACTTGGCGATATCCTCCGTGAGGGAAGCTATTGACGGGCTTAGATGTAGATGAGGTGCTTCGTAAGGAGCGCGAAAGCAGAAGCAAGGCTGAGCAGGATGTTGTTGAGCGATATGCCAAGGCGTTGTATGAGGGAGAAGGCTCCAAAGTGGAGTTTAGTGACAACCAAAACTATCTGACGTGAGGAGACGCAGTTTGCGTCGGTTGTAGACCGTGAGGGAGATGTCGTGACAGTGTGGACTCCCGCCCCTATCACTGAGAATAGTAAGAGAGCAGCCACGATGCCGGGGTATACTACGAAAATCGGTAGTGCCGAGCTTGATGCCATGGTTGTTCGCGATTCGGAGGGCAAGCCAGTGGACTATGTGGCAGCTGAGTTGGCGGAAGCCGGCGGGAAAGAAGATTTTAACGAAAACAGAACGGACAACGGGGGAAATGGTGTAAATTTGCAATATGGAAATGAATCTGGACAAGATAATGATACAACCACTGGGGAGCAAGGAAGAAATTCCGTTCAGCCAGTGGCTCAAGACGCAACCCGAAGCGTGGCGTCAAATCGAGACCGAGGCGCTATACGAAGTTATGAAGAGGGGCTGGCCGGTCAACATCATGACAATACAGAGTACAGCGAGAGAGATAGACGCGAGGCGGAATCCGAAAGGCTGGTAAGCATTGCTAAAGCCAACGGGCAATATTTTGACAAAGGGAGGATGGCCTCTCTAGGCGAACGCTATCCTAAAACTACTGGAGAAAGTGTAGTCTACATAAATAAAGAAGAAAGGAAAGCCTACAAGATAAAAGACCCTTATGCCAAATCCCCGATGAAGGGGGAAGTGCATCCGGAGGATGCCATATACGAGCATTTGGTTCACAATAAGTATTTCCCTGAGACGTCATACGGGTTTGAGGGTGTCAGCGATGATATGGGCGATGTGCGCATTGTATTGTCGCAGGATTTTGTGGAATCTGTCGGGCATCCTACAAAAGAGCAGATAGAAGCTGCTTTAGCCGAGAAGGGTTTATATCCCGTCGGGAAATATACTTACGGCAATGAAGAAATAACTGTAACGGATGTTACGGGAGACAATGCGTTGCTTGGAGCTGACGGGAAAGTGTATTTCATAGACCCGATAATCAATTTCAGGAAACCTGTAAGAGAGATACTCGGAGAGTCGGCAGAGCAGACGCCACTGCAACGTATTCCGCGTGATGAGAAGGGGGAGCCTATTTTTGAACGGGCGGAGAATTCTGAGCATGGTTGGGATGCTCTTGTGGAATTTGCCGAGGGTGATGGAGCCACCGCCAAAGAGATTGCCGACACCATGGCCGAGGAGAAGCGCAAGGTGTATGAGAAAGCGCAGAAGCAGAAGCCGAAGGGCAAGACCCCGTCCGAGATTCTTGCATCGAAGAAGGCAATTTCCGAAGGACTCGCACAGGCCGAGGCTGAGTATAATATGTGGCGTGATATTGCGGGTGTTGAGCAACGACGACAGGAGGCCATACGCGCTCAGCTGGAGGCTGAAGCACGAGCGAAAGCCGCAGAGCAAGCAGAGACAGAAAAGGCAGAGCGTGAAGCCCGCGAGGAGGCGGAGCGTTTGGAGCGTGAGGCTTTGGGAGGTATTCCGGAGTGGCATCTTGACACACCTGAAAATGCCCGTAAGCGTGGTGTGCGTCGTTTCAGTGGTCAGATGTTCACCCGTCAGGAACCGGTGCGGGGTGTTGTCGGCAAAGAAGTAGAGGTCAAGTTCTCGCAGAAGGACCTCCCCAAAGGTCATGTGGTTGTCATTGAGGCAACGCAGTTACAGCCCTCTCATTTACAGGGACAGCGTAATCCTATGTTCTTTATAGAGGAGGCACAGCCCAAGAACAGAGCCGAGGCAGTATCTATGTATGCTGCAAAAGAAATGGCTGAGGGTATCCGTCCGCAGGAAATCACAGGCAGTGCAACCGCCTACACAGGCGCGCCGACCGTGAATGCTCGCGGAGAAGTTATACAGGGCAACAACCGTTCTGATGCACTCCGTTATCTGTGGGAGAACAAACTGCCCGAACAGCAACAGATATATAAACAATATCTTCTCGACAATGCAGAGCAGTTCGGCCTCGACCCGAAAGCGGTTAACGCCATGCGGCAGCCTGTTCTTGTCAATATGATTGATGTCGCGGATGCGGAGGCAATCCGTCTGGGTCAAATGACCGCGCAGGACACAGAGAGTGGCGGCATTGAGCGTATCAAGCCTAAGAATGTAGCGCAGAAACTCGGCGAAGATATGCGTTCGTTTGCATCACTATTACTTCGCAGTGTTGACGAGGAGGCTACATTCGGACAGCTTGTGGACCGCAACGGTGCAGAGGTGTTGAAGTGGATGTCACAGAAAGGTGCTATCACCGACACGCAGTATCAGTCAGCATTTGACAGCAAGGGCAATCTCACAGCCGAGGCGAAAAACGACTTGCAGAAAGTTTTGTATCAAGCTGTGTTCAAAGGAGGTTCACCGCAGTTGGAGGAAATGTTTGATGCACTTCCGGCGAAGGCTCAACGAGCAATCCTCTCTACGGCGTTCCGCGATATGGACTCGCCCGTTGCGGGGAAGATGCTTCCTGAGATTCAGGCATCGGTTGCGGCCTATCATCAGCTTATGAGCGACCCGACTTTTACTGCGGCCAAGAAGATTGAAGATGTTCTGAATGCTGTGGAGGCGTGGAAGTTGCAGGCGGCTCTTGATGATAGGTTTGAGCAGTATTATCCTTCAGATAATTTTAGTAACTTTGCGCTGCATCTGGCGGCGATGTATAAGGCGAATGATGTAACGCAAACGACTTTAACAGGTTGCTTCAACCAGATGTATGACCTTGCGCAGGGGAAGAAGGCTGCTACTCTTTTTGAGGAGGCCGACACAACAGAATATCCGCTTGCGGAGGTGGTGAAGAAAATATTTGGCATAGACTATAAACCGGCAAAGAATGGAAACAACAATGACAGAATTGGAGGTACTGCACTGGTTGGCGGTAATAAATATGGCGAAGCAGGGCAATCAGGAGATGGAGAATTACCTGCAAGCGGAGAACAGAATCCGGCAGGAAAAGAACCGACCGAGCGTGGAGCAGGAGCTTCAAATGATAGCCAATCAGAACGAAAAGGAGAGTTACAAGAAAAACGTGATGACAGAGTTTCAGAAACACATGAGTTAAACGATGCCGAGGTTGACGCATTGCTTTCTGATATGGAACACAATGCAGAACAAAAACCACATTTGGAACTAAATCCGCAGAATTGGTTTGAGCAATTCGGTGAAGACGGAGTCGTATCTACTCCACTAGGTCAAGTAAAGATGGGTGAAAACCAAATTGCAAAGTTGTTTGAAAAAGGGCGCAGTGAGCAATTTGGTATGATAAAGCCTACTCTTGAGAACCCACAAGTGGTTATTGAAGTTCCATCGGATGCAAAAGATGGTCAAGCAGAAAGAGAAAGTTCATGGCTTTTTGTCAAGACATTTGTTGGCAAAGATGGTAAGAAATTATATTATTTCAAATCTGTCACTGTAAAGAAAGACGGACTTGAAGTAAGTATCAGTAGCCATTACGACCGTGCCAAACGTGTAAAGGAAGCATTAAAAAATGGGAAACTGCTATATCGATTTAACGATGGCGCACAGACCGAACAACACCCTGCTGATGTTTCTGTGACAGCTTCCCATGATGATGGACAGGGCATCCTTTCTGAACGCAAAGTTAATAACTCTGCATCAGATAAACAAGAGAAAAACGAAGAAAGTTCGTTGCAACTCTCTGATAACAAGCGTGAGCAAACTGTTCAGACCGCAGTTGAGGCTGCATCCACACAGGTGAACACCGCACCGACCCCTGCACAGGCCGAGGCCGGCAACTACAAGAAGGGGCACGTCACTATCGGTGAATTTGACATCACCATAGAGAACCCTGCGGGCAGTGTGCGCAAAGGTGTGGACGCTGACGGCAAGGAATGGAGTAACACCATGGCTAACACCTACGGTTACATCAAGGGAACCGAGGGTGTGGACGGCGACCACATTGACGTATTTCTGCACTCCGACATGGACCAATGGAATGGCCGCAAGGTCTTTGTCGTTGACCAGACCAACAGGGACGGCTCCTTTGATGAGCATAAGGTTATGCTTGTCTTCAACGATAAGGATGAGGCCATGGCCGCATACCTCGCTAACTATGATAAGACGTGGGCCGATACACACCCCGGCCTCCGTATCTCCGAAACCAACATCGAGGACTTCAACAAGTGGGTGCAGTCAAGCCACCGCAAGACTAAACCCTTTGCTGAGTACAAGGGTGTTAAGCTAATCAGAAGCAAAAAGTCTCAGTCGGGAGCGGAAACGCAACAGCCAATTGAGGACTTCGGAGAAGAGATAGCCGGTGCGCGTAAGGATATGCTACGCGATGTAGCCAAGAGTATAGAGAATGTTACCATTCAGTCGCTGATAGAACTACCAATGTCGAAGGCGTTTAAAAAGCCTTCGCTGAGAAAATTGCTTGAGAACGGTGTTATAGCGAAGATGCCGTAATGGCCGAGGCGATAATGCAAGGGCTTATATACGGGCAGAAGAAACCTGCACTGACACGCAGGTCGAGTAGCAAGCGAGAGATAGCGTCCTGGGCTGAAGAGACCTACAAGGGGATAAAGATGCTCGGAGATATTTTGAGCGGCGATGCAGAGCGCAGGAGCACGGCTATGGCACAACGCCGGAAAGAAGTTGACGAGAAAACGCGTGAGGCAAAAGTACATATCGAGAATCTCAGGAAATGGAATCCAGGGAAAGAATTTAAGGATGTGGAAAGCGTGCCCGATGCCGTGGAAGTGATACGTCGTGTTCTTGAGGGTATTGGCTATCGGGCAGGCGACAAGGTAGCGCTTCCTCTAACTCGCGTTGAACTGAATCAGGCGGGGAACGGCTACAACGTGTCGTCACCCGGCAAACAAGGTGCATACTGGTTCAAACGTTATCATAGCACACTTGATGAAGCGATAGAAACGATGGTGCTTGCCGGCAAGTTATCTCGAGGCGATATGGACGCGGAGATACCTCAGAGGCAATATAGCATCCGAGGCATAGGAGAAGCTCATCAGGAGCCGACGGGAAAATATGTTGTGATGTATTTTGCCAAGAATGGTTATGACCTGAAAGAAGTTGTTTTTGGCAGTAAAGAAAAAGCCGATGTGTTCGCGAAAGAGAGAAATGGAAAGGTTGTGGCGCAACAGCGCCGAATCAATGAATATGACAGCTATCAGGTGGTAGTGATAAATCCGTTGACGGGCAACAATCATACATTAAAGGACGGTTTCGGGACGCGTCTTGAAGCATCGGCATGGCTTGAAGAGAACACTGACGAAGTCAACGGCATGGCTCTTGAAGCAATCCATAAAGAAACGGGGACAAAAGGAGAGCCTCGCGCGCACTTCTATGTTACGTCAACCTACAGCCACGGGAAGATGGTATACTGCGTTGTAGAAAACGACAGGGGCAATCCGTGGCCTGAGGTTAAAGACTTCAGCAGCCACAAAGAGGCAGAATCGTGGCTCAAAGATAACATAGGGCGACTTGAGGCGGAGCGAAAGCAAAGAAAGGAGGCCGAACGTGCCGTTGTGTATTACAATACATCGGGAGAAAGAATCGGAGAAGATTATCGCAACGGAAATGACGCGACGCCAGAGAGCTTCAGTGAGGCCTTTGGCTTCAGGGGGGTTCAGTTCGGCAACTGGACAAACGCCGCCGACCGACAGACCGCGTTGAATCAGGCATACGACGCGCTTATGGATTTGGCGCATATACTCAATGTTCCAGCGCTTGCGCTGTCGCTTGACGGAGAGCTGGGACTTGCCTTCGGTGCGCGAGGTGGAGGAAGAGCATCGGCGCATTACGAGCCGGTGGAAGTTGTTATCAATCTAACAAAGACGCAGGGAGCCGGGGCACTGGCGCATGAGTGGTGGCATGCACTTGACAATTATCTGTCGCGGCGTGCAGGCGTGACAATGGGTTATGCCAGTCACCGCAATGGCATTGACAAGATGAGCGCTACTGTAAAGGTTGCTGTCGAAAATCTGCTGTCGAAAATCGACAAATCCGGCTATGCCAAGCGCAGTCGAGACAAAGGCGACTATTGGGGTCGTGGCACAGAGGTTATGGCCAGACTGTTTGAGTCGTGGGTGGCATGGAAGATGGGCAAAAGCGGCAAACTCAGTCCGTTTCTGAGCGCAGGCATCAATCCAAAATCACAGGAACTCTATCAGGCGCTAAACTATCTTGCCTATAGTGCTACTGAGAAACGTCGTGCAGAGCGCGAAGGGCGAGAACCTGCGATTATGAGCAAAGAAGAATTTTATGAAACGCCCGAGTCTCTGAGCGGATACCCTTACCCGACAGAGTCCGAGCTTGCCGAGTTCGCGCCACAAGTGGACGCTCTTTTCAGCGCCCTTTCAAATCGTGAAGGTGAGAGCGGAAGCATGGCAGGAGAGCCGCGTCGCAGATACCGTGGCGGGCAGATGGCTGGAAAGAGTTTGTTTGACTGGGCTGAAGAAAACGTGCGCGAACAGCGACATGAAGTGGCAACTGACGAGCAGAGCGCAGCAGCAGAAGAAGCTAACGGGGCGATTGACGAATATGCTGCGGCATATAAAGAATATGTTGAAGCGACAGCGCGGCTTGAAAAGGGGCTTGTCGAAGCGGGAGCCAATGAAGAAGAAGCGGCGGCGATACGTGAACAGATGGAGTCGAACGCGAATATGGCAGTCGAGGCAAGGGAGCGCTTACGCGAGTCGCTTAAGGAGTATTATGTGCGTGAGAACACGCCTGAGGATGCTGAGCAGATAGCTCGTGACATGTCGGGGCGTGTGGAGGCCGAGGTCGGTGTGCGCCTGAATAAAGAGCAGGTGCTGCGCGACATATTGGGCAAGGGCACAGCAGAAAAGGCGAGTGCAGAGACAGTGGAGACCGAGGGCAAGCACGTAACGACAGGAGGCGGAAATATATCATACAACGCTGTTGGTCATCTGCCGGAGGCCAAGGTTGGCGAGTTTGCGTATGTTGAGCGCCAGTTTAGCCGTACCGGCGAATTCTTGTTCACGGGCAACGAGGTCATCAGAGACCGCGGCGATGTGGCATATATTTTCCGTTCGCTGGAGAATTACTCTGTAGAGAATGTGTTTGCTGTGTTTGTCAAGGATGGGCGCGGGCATATTCTTCACATCGGCATGGGCGGACCTTTGGCAAGCTATGCCGACATGGGAGCGGTCAGAGCCGGTTATGATGCGTTCGGGGCAGACGAAATATATCTTGTACACAATCATCCGTCGGGTGTGATGAAGGCAAGTGCTCAGGACCGCAATCTGATACGCAAGCTTGAGGCAGCTTTTGAAGGCAAGGTCAAGACGGAGGGTATCATTATGGATACGACTTCGGGACGATACGTGACGTTTGACGGCAATAATAAGACTGAGGTTGCCGAGCGTCCGCGCGAGGGCGGAGAATCGGCCGCCGAGGTGATGCGTTTTGATGGTGTGGAACGCTACGGCGAAGACAAGGGACTGACTGTGATAAGGTCGTCGGAGGATGTTGCGCGATTTGTATCAGAGCGTCGCCTCGGCAACGGTGATAAAGTAAGCTATATGGTTCTGTCGAACAACAACGAGATAATAGGCAACTTCCATACGGACTACGGAAGCCTTGAGGCGGATGGGCTGGCTGATGAGATGGCGAGCGTGGCAACGAAGTTCGGGGGTACGAGTGTAATAGTCTACGGCAATGTTGGGCTGAAAGGGGCGTCACGTCTCGGAGCTGAAGTGGGACGGAAGAGCCTGAACGGAGTGCGGTTGCTTGACGCGCTCGAGATTACGAACGGGCTGAACAGGAGTGCGCTTGACCAAGGGATGATGTCGGAAGGTGTAGCCGCGTATGGTTCTGAGGTGCGTGAGCCGATGGTGTCAGGAAGAGGGCGTGAAGAGTTTGATGCGATGCGTTATCGTACCGGTTGGGATAAGTCAATGGAAAGCAGAAACGCAATTGTAGAGGAAACGAATAAGCGTTTTAATGAAGAATTGCAACAGCAGATTGACGGCACACTCCCAGAAGGGCATGTGTACCAGTTAGGCACCCCAAGTGAAGTGTTACTTTCCGCCGGAGTGCCAAACTTACCAATTCAACTTTCAGCTCAAAGGTTAAAAGTAAAAGCCACAGAATATGGTCATAACTTTGATTTGGGCGAAATACAGAATTTGGTAAAAGAACTGCAAAGCCCAATGGCTGTATTTGTATATGGCAATAAAGGCAAAATGCAGAATATTATTGTTGGAATCGAAAGCAATGGCAATCAATTTATTGTAGGTCTTTCGTTAAATCCGATTGTACAAGGAAGAGCGTTAGAAATAAATAGTATTCGAAATGTCTTCCCAAAGAAAAATGCAGAGTGGCTAAACTGGATTTCTCAAGGCAAACTCCTATATGCAGATAAACAAAAAATCCAAGCCTTGATAGACAAACAGCGAACGAATCTCGCTGACGTTGAATATCTCGACTTGGAAGATGTTGCAAAGATAGTTAATAATTTTGAGAATCCGACACTTGATGACGATAAAATTGTTCGTTATCGCGATGGGGATGAATCGTCGGCGGAGGCCAAGAGTAGCCATGCCGAGAAGTTGGCAAAGAAGTTCAACACACCAATACAGGTAGTTACCGACCCCAAAGAACTGACGAGCGACAACGCCGAGCAACAACGCCGTATGCGCAAGAGCAAAGGTTTCTACGACCCAGCCACCGGCAAAGTTGTAGTAGTACTTCCCAACAACGCCAATGTCGAGGACGTTGCCGAGACAGTGTTCCATGAGGTTGTTGCCCACAAGGGACTGCGTGAAATGCTTGGCGATGAGAACTACGAAGCCTTCTGCGATGAGGTTTACGACCACCTCAAAGATGATTTGAAGGAGGGAATTCTAAACATTCCAAATCAGCTTTTACGGTTTTCGCCGGACTAATGTCGGCTTCGCTAACAAGCATACATATAGAGAAGAAGCACCCGTTTTGGGTGCTTCTTCTCTATTTTTATTAATGCGAATGACAATGAAATCAGTACATAACTTTGCGGTGCGAACCGTCGCTGTAGACCACAATGTTCATGCCGTTCCACGGCTCAGCCGAGCAAACGCCCTGCAAGTTGTAGTAACCCACAATTTCGGCGGCGGCTCCTTCAGCGATTACATCGGATATGCCGCTAAGGTCGACTTCAATAATATTTCTGAACTGAGCCCAATTGGCATCAGCTTTGAAATCATCGGCAAAGCCTTTAAGAACATATAATGTCGCGTATTGGTAAGTCGCCTGAGAGAAAGTAGTGTCAGAAATTGAAGGTGGAGTCTCAGCATAACAATAAACTGTACTCAAATTTGTGCAACTGCCGAAAGCGCCGAGACCGATTGATGTTACCAAGTTGGGGATGGTAACCGAAGTCAAACCGCTGCAACCTGAGAATGCGCCGGCAGCGATTGATGTTACCGAGTTTGGAATGGTAACCGAGGTTAAACCGGTGCATCGGGAGAATGCGCTGTCGCCGATTGAAGTCACCGAGTTGGGGATGGTAACTGATGTCAGACCACTACAATTCGAAAAAGCGCCGTTGCTGATTGATGTTACCAAGTTAGGGATTGTAACCGAGGTCAAGCCGCTACAAGCGCAGAATGCATAGTCACCTATTGATGTTACCGAGTTTGGAATTGCAACCGAGGTTAGACCGCTGCAAGCGCAGAATGCATAGTCGCCGATTGATGTCACTGAGTTAGGGATGGTAACAGAGGTTAGTCTCATGCAGTATTGGAATGCAAAGTCGCTGATTGATGTTAACGAGTTAGGAATGGTCAGCGAAGTCAAACCGCTACATTCGGAGAAAGCACCGTCTCCGATTGATGTTACCGAGTTGGGTATGTCAACCGAGGTCAAGCCACTGCAACCGTAGAATGCGCTTTCGCCGATTGATGTCACCGAGTTAGGAATGGTGATCGAGGTCAGATCCATGCAATAGAAGAATGCTTCTGCGCCGATTGAAGTTACTGAATATGTGTTGCCATTGTAATCTACTTTTGACGGTATAACTATCTCAGAAACTTGTCCACTACACACTTCTGCAGTTCTATTGGCATCGTCGAGGTTGTAGTATAACTCACCGATTTGGACTCTCTCAGCATTTGCCATTAATGAGGCAAATACGATCAACACAAATGATACGAAATTTCTCATACCTATTAATGATTAATAACCAACGTGACTCCCTGCGAAGGCAATAGATGGCACAAAAAAGCGTGAGAGCCGTACTCGTTACTCGTCCCACGCCTTGAGGCCTTCGCATTGCCCGAATGAGTTGAACGAGCAAACATGCAGAGCCCTCACGCAGAATATGTTAACGTGCAACCAAATAACGCTCACGCGCATTGATGACAATGATACATATCCACATAAGACATCTACCGTTTGCTTCATTCTCGACTCATTCTGAAAGTTGCGAAGTTTCAAGGCGTCAAGAAAGAGCGTAAAGTAAACGCTTTTCAATAATATGTCGTTGCATTCCGCCCGCATAGACCCATGACCGGGTCCCCGCTTGCGGTCTGCTGTGGCAAATTTAGTAATATTTATTGAAATAAAAGTTAATTTAAGCTTATGTTATTCAGCATATATTATTTTGACTCAATAAGCAATTCAATCGTGCATATTTGTCATTAATTGATTATCGACAGCGAAACCGGTTTCGCGTTTTTGGGCTCGAAGACTATGTTTTGACGGTTTTAAAACGAATTTGTCATCAAAAAGCTGATTTTAATAGAAGAATTGTTATCTTTGTGTTTAAATTCACTTTGAAATCAGATGAAAGTATTAAAATTCGGAGGTACATCAGTAGGTACTGTTGACGGTCTGAAACACGTAAAGAATATTGTCGAAAACTGCGCCGAGCAGGTTATCGTTGTAGTGTCAGCTCTTGGCGGCATTACAGACGTCTTAATTTCGACAGCGCGTGAAGCCGCTAAAGGAGAGCCTTCCTATCTCGAAAAATATGTAGGTATTGTAAAACGCCATCATGATATAATTAAAGAAATAGTTCCCGAAAACGCACGAGAGGATGTTATCGCAATTGTAACCCCACTCCTCGAGGAATTAGGGAATATATATAGAGGTGTAAATCTTATCCGAGATTTGTCACCCCGCACCCTCGACATAGTCGTAAGCTACGGCGAACGCCTGTCATCGGCAATTATCAGTCGTGTAATCAATAATGCAAAACTGTTTGACGCCAGAAAATTCATCGTAACTCGCAACCAGTTCAACAAGCATATTCTCGACACAGAGCGCACAAACAAGCTCATTCATCAGACATTTGACAACGCGGAATTCAAGACAGCCATCGTTCCGGGATTCATCGCCTCCGACCGCGAAGGCGATATAACCAATTTGGGGCGCGGTGGAAGCGACTACACGGCAGCCATCATTGCAGCTACGCTTGATGCCGATATTCTCGAGATATGGACGGATGTAGACGGATTCATGACGGCCGACCCACGTGTCATCTCAAAAGCATACGTCATCGAGCATCTGACCTTCCCCGAGGCAATGGAGTTGTGTAACTTCGGCGCAAAGGTCATCTATCCTCCGACAATATATCCCGTCTTTCATAAGAATATACCAATTCGCGTCAAGAATACGTTCAATTCAACTACCGAGGGAACCCTCATATCGTCCGTTCACCGTTCAAACGAGGAAAAAGCCATCAAAGGCATATCTTCAATCAACGACACGAGCCTAATTACCATCAGCGGGCTCGGTATGGTAGGCATAATCGGAATTAACGCCCGCATTTTCGACACATTGGCTAAAAACGGAATAAGTGTGTTCCTCGTGTCACAGGCTTCAAGTGAAAACAATATTTCAATAGCTGTCAGAAATGAAGACGCACAGAAAACCGTCACAGTTCTTACCAAAGAATTCCGTGAAGAACTCGAAAGCGGTGAATTTACCGGAATCAATGTCGCAAAGAGCCTTGCTACAGTGGCAATTGTCGGCGACAACATGAAGCATAGCGCCGGTATAGCAGGCAAGCTGTTCAACACACTCGGACGTAACGGCATTAACGTCATTGCGTGTGCGCAAGGAGCTGCCGAAACTAATATTTCATTTGTCATCGAGCATTCAAATCTGCGTAAGGCGCTTAATGTCATTCACGACAGTTTCTTCCTTTCGGAGACACAGGTGCTGAATCTTTTCATTGTCGGTGTAGGCAATGTAGGCCGCAGGCTTATTAATCAGATTCGCCTTCAACAGGATAATCTATTGAAGGATAAAGCACTTTCGCTAAAAGTAGTCGGCATTGCCAATTCCAAAAGAGCGATATTCGATGCGGAAGGCATCAATCTCGACAATTTTGAGGAATTGCTCGACAAATCCGATATAGAGGCCACAGCTAAAAACATCACGGGTGAAATCATTGGCATGAATATCTATAATCCCGTATTTGTAGATTGCACCGCTTCTAAAGAAATAGCGTCATATTACGCCGATTTACTTTCTCATAACGTCAATGTGGTGGCAGCCAACAAAATCGCGGCATCGTCGGAATATGAAACCTACGCCCACCTCAAGCAACTCGCGCAGAGCAAGGATGTGAAATTCCTGTTCGAGACCAATGTCGGCGCCGGGCTTCCCATTATTAATACAATAAACAACCTTATTAATTCAGGCGACAGAATCCTGAAAATCGAGGCTGTCGTTTCGGGAACCCTTAACTATATTTTCAATGCACTCGACAAGGATGTTCCGTTCAGCAAAGCCGTTGCGCTCGCAAAAGAAAAAGGCTATTCAGAACCTGACCCGAGAATTGACCTTTCCGGAATTGATGTAGTAAGAAAGCTCGTAATACTTGCACGCGAAGCCGGATACAGGGTAGAGCAGAGCGATGTCCACCGCAAGCTGTTTATCCCGGAAAAGCTCTTCGAAGGTACGGTTGACGACTTCTTTGCTCATGTCACGGAAGTCGATGCCGAATTCGAAAAAATGCGACAAGCCGCCGAAGCCAGCAAGCTGAAATACCGCTTTATCGCACGCCTGACCGAAGAGGGCGCATCCGTAAGTCTTGAGACAGTCGGCCCCGACCACCCGTTCTATTCGCTTGAAGGTAGCAACAACATCATTGCCCTTACCACTGAGCGCTATAAGGAATATCCGATTGTGATAAAAGGCTATGGTGCCGGTGCTGACGTGACAGCTGCAGGAGTGTTTGCCGATGTGATAAGCATTGCGAATATCAGATAATGAATTTAGCTTAAGATGAAATATATAATTGTTTTAGGCGACGGAATGGCCGACGAGCCTATAGAGTCGCTCGGCAATATGACCCCGCTGGAGTATGCTCACACTCCCGGAATGGATTATATCGCATCCAACGGAGTAGTGGGTCGACTCATCACCGTTCCTGACGGATATAGTCCCGGAAGCGAAATTGCGAATCTCGGCATACTCGGATATGATGTCCGTAAAGTCTATGAAGGCCGTGGTTCACTCGAAGCCGCAAGTATCGGAGTAGAAATAGCAGACAACGAGGTGGCTATGCGCATGAATCTGATTTGCGTTGAAAACGGAAAAATCAAGAATCACTCAGCAGGACACATATCGACCGAAGAAGCCGCGGAGCTCATTGACGCACTGCGTAAAAATCTGGGTGACGACCTCACCAAATTCGATGTCGGAGTATCCTATCGTCATCTGCTCAGACTCGGGAATGCGGACAAACGCGTGAAGTGCACTCCTCCACACGATGTCCCGGGCGCAGAGTTCATGAGCGTGATGCCTGTGGCTGAAACACCTGAAGCTGAGCCAACAGCGGCAAGGTTGCGCGAACTCATTCTCAAATCTTACGATGTATTACAGAATCATCCCGTAAACGTAGCAAGAAGAAATGCCGGGAAAGATTCAGCCAATATGCTTTGGCCATGGTCGCTTGGGCGTCGCCCGTCAATGCTGCCGCTGTCAGAACTTTATGGAATAGGAAATGGTACGGTAATCTCGGCAGTCGACCTGATAAAGGGAATCGGCATATATGCCGGTCTGAAATCAGTAGACGTGGAAGGCGCGACAGGTTTGTATGACACCAACTATGAGAACAAACTCAAGGCAGCCATTGACGCGCTCGAATCGGGCGATGACTTCGTTTTCCTCCATGTGGAAGCATCTGACGAAGCAGGCCACGAAGGCGACGTTGCGCTCAAGGTAAAAACCATAGAGAACCTCGATTCAAGAATAATCGAGCCACTGACCCGTTATATAAAAGAGAGCAAAGAAGAAATCGCAATTGCAGTCTTACCCGACCACCCGACACCCTGCAGGATTAAGACCCACACTTCACATCCCGTTCCTTTTGCCGTCATGAAACCGGGAGTCAAGCCCGATTCGGCGAAGAGGCTCACTGAAAGCGCCGGGGCAGAGTCTTCACTCTCACTATCCGAGCCTATGGACTTTATTACATATTTTCTTCAGAAATAGTTTTGAATCATGAAATATTACAGTACGAACGGCAAAGCGCCTAAGGCAAGCCTGATGGATGCTGTCATCCACGGCCTTGCACCTGACGGCGGTCTGTATATGCCTGAAACAATCAATAAGCTCCCGGAAGCATTTTTTCAGAATCTAAAGGAAATGTCGTTGCCCGAAATTGCCTATGTGGTGGCAAACACACTTTTCGGTGAAGACATTCCGTCAGACGATTTGAAAGAAATAGTCTACAGCACCCTTCAGTTCCCTATACCGCTGAAAAAAGTTGAAGACAATATTTACGTTCTTGAACTGTTCCATGGCCCAACTCTTGCATTCAAAGATGTAGGCGCCCGCTTTATGGCCCGTATGTTGGGCTATTTCAATAGAAATGCAGGTGGCGCCGACATTAACGTGCTTGTAGCTACATCCGGCGACACCGGAAGCGCAGTTGCCAATGGATTCCTCAATGTGCCGGGTGTAAACGTCTTCGTACTTTATCCTCACGCCAAGGTCAGCAAGCTTCAGGAAATGCAGTTCGCCACTCTCGGCAACAACATTACGGCCATTGAAGTTAACGGCACGTTCGATGACTGTCAGGCGATGGTTAAAAGCGCGTTTGTAGATGCCGAGCTGAACGCCAAAATGCGTCTTACTTCAGCTAACTCTATCAATCCGGCTCGCTTCCTCCCACAGATGTTCTACTATTTTTGGGCAATCGCACAGCTTCAGAAACTTAGTGATAGCTCAGATATTGACTCTGAAAAAGCAGTTTTCTGCGTGCCGTCCGGAAATCTCGGCAATTTATGCTCTGCTTTAATCGGTACACGGATGGGGCTCCATGTAGAGCGGTTCATCGCCGCCAACAACCGCAATGACGTCTTTACGCAGTACCTTGAAACAGGTAAATATAGCCCCAGAGCCTCCGTACAGACTATAGCCAATGCTATGGATGTCGGCGCTCCTTCTAATTTCGCCCGAATACTAGACCTCTACGGCTCAGATTATGAAAAAATATCATCAGCCATTTCAGGTCGCAGGTATACTGACGAGCAGATTCGCAAAGCCATAGCGGACACTTATAAGAGCACGGGCTATCTTCTCGACCCTCACGGGGCAACCGGATATCTTGCGCTTAAAGACTCGCTTAAGCCCGGGGAAACCGGAATATTTCTTGAAACGGCGCATCCGGCCAAATTCAGAGAGACCGTTGAGGAGGCCATCGGACAGGAAATTGTTCTGCCTGACAAACTCGTTGCCTTCATGAACCGTAAGAAATCAACCGTAAAAGTTCCCGCAACATTCTCCGCTCTCAAAAAACACCTTTTATCAACCATTAAATAACACCATTATGTCAAACAAACGCTCACTAAAGAAAAACATCCGCTATATCTGCGGTGATGTAGCTGCCGAATGTATCACATCTTCCTATCTTATTCCCGGAGTGAATAAGGAAATCCTCAAAAGCGCCGTCATCAAGACAGCCGGTCTTCAGACAAGCTCACTGTCAGGCGCAAACGTGGCTTTCGACAAGACACCATCATCATTCGACAATATCGCCGAATACCGCAAGGCCCGCAAAGCATACTACAGTGCGGCATATAAGGCGCTCATCGAAAAATTTAACAAACAGCTTCAAGAAATTGTTAAAGAAATGAACAGCGCGCTCCCAAAAAAGGAAAACTAAAATCGCTGTTTATTGATTCATGAATTTTTCCAAACTGATTTTGAGGACATTCGGGTGGACGGTTGATATAACCGTCCCCGATTTCCCCAAAGCACTTATTTGCGTTGCCCCACACACTTCAAACTGGGATTTCATAATAGGAAAACTGGCTTACGCTTCAGTGAAACGAAGGTCAGGCTTTCTGATGAAAGAAAGTTGGTTCTTTTTTCCACTCGGATGTATATTCAGAGCCATGGGAGGTATCCCTGTACCGGCAAAAAAGAAAGGGAAATCACTGGTGGAAACTGTAATCAACCGTTTCAACAGTTCATCCGGAATGGTCATAGCCATCACGCCCGAGGGCACACGCAGCCGCACGAACAAATGGCATACAGGTTGCCTTCACATTGCATATGGGGCTAATGTTCCGATACTCTTAGGCGCGATAGATTTCAAGGAAAAGCATGTCATAATAGAGAAAATTTTTGAACCGACAGGCAATATAGAGGCCGACATGAGGTCCATCAAAGATTATTATAAGAATTTTAACGGCAAATATCCCGAAAAATTCACTGCCGAATAACAATCACACAGTTGCAATGGGAAAGACCATAACAATAGCAGTTTATCCTCTAAATATTACCTGGGCCGACAAAGACGAGAATATCGCGGCTGTCGACAGAATAATTGACAAACTCAATCCGCTAACCGACATACTTGTCCTACCGGAATTGTTCAGCACCGGATATATTCAGGACCAAATAGTGCTTGAGCAACTTTCCGAGACCACTTCCGGCAAGACTGTAACGAAAATAAAGGAATGGGCCTCAAGAGCCAATGTAGCCATTGCCGGCAGCTATCTGTTCTCGGCAGGCGGAATGATGTTTAACCGAGGCTTCTTCATTGAGCCGTCAGGAGAAGAGACATATTACGACAAACGTCATCTGTTCTCATTAAGCAGCGAAAGTCAAATTTTCGCTCAGGGGAATGAATTGCCTCCGGTGGTCCGTTTTCGAGGCTGGAACATCGCTATGATTATATGCTATGATTTAAGATTCCCCGTATGGTGCAGAAATACGGGACATTATTATGACATAATGGTCGTACCGGCCAACTGGCCCGTGTCTCGCGGATATGCATGGAAGCAACTAAATATAGCCAGAGCTATTGAAAATCAAGCAATCTATGTTGGGGCAGACCGAAGCGGGAATGACGATTTCGGCAATTATGACAATATGGCCATGATTGTCGACTCTCTCGGCAAACCCTTCGGAATGGTCGATGAAAAGACCGGCATAATATATGGTCAGGTCGACAGGGATATTCTGGAGGAACAGCGAAGGAAACTTCCGTTTGGCAAGGATGCCGATGATTTCAAAATAAACTTTTGCTCAGATAACCGATAATTCCTTCAATCTGCGGCAGAAGGGGAGTGACATCGTCATTAATAACCATCAAGTGAACGGAGTCGGCTGACAGCTCTTTTTCCTGAGCTTGTGACTGCATTCTGTCAATCACTTGCTCACGAGTAACACCATTTCGCTTCATGACTCTGCTGATTCTGAGCTCTTCAGGCGCGTCCACCTCAATAATTGCTGACATATATTTGTCCAGACCACTCTGATGTATAATTGCACATTCCATGAAAAGCAGTTTCTCATCACTGTAGGTGTCAATCCAACGCTCTACGTCCTTTCGTACTGCTTGATGAACAATTCCATTGAGTGTAGCCAGTTTTTCGCTGTCGCTGAATACCTCACGGGAAATGGCGGCACGGTTTAGCGACCCGTCAGGCAAAAGAGCATCTTCTGTAATCTCACTGACGAGCTGTTTTTTAATCATCTCAGACTCAGTCATCAGGCGTTTTGCCTCTGAATCTGTATCATAAACTTTATAGCCCATCGTACGGAGCATCTTTGAAACCACAGATTTACCGCATCCGATGCCGCCTGTTATGCCGACAGTAGTAGGTCTATTACTCATCTTTAGACAAGCTGATATTAATGTTCGATAACATATTCCACAGTCGCCGGATTCACTGAGATGCTCTTATAATATTCCGGTGCATCTATCACCGATACTCCAACAGTAGTTGATGCCGAACTTATAGAATTAAAATCAACCACAGCTTTCGGCTTATAAAAATCTGAAGAATAAACGCTCATGGGTAGAAGATAGGAAATATCAACGTTTACAGGGAAGGTCATTAACGTATAACCATTAGGCACATTTTTTGTAACAATCTCAAGTGTGCTCTTTTTTGCCACAAGAGGCTCCACAGGAACGATTATTTCAACCTCGTCAGGAATCAGACGCATTCCCGCAGGAGCCACAAGCGGAGCTTTGATATGGGCGGTATCCGACAAGTTTCGTAGTGATACCGGATGAGTCCTGACGGAAATCATCGTCGGAGGAATTCCCGTTGCCGAATAAACAAGAACCGAATCATTGCTTATGTGTGTACGTCCGTAAATTATGTATTGGGGAGCAGCCTGGGCGTCGATATCAACTATTACGGGCAACTTTACGCCCGGATTGGTGGTATAAAGCAGGGCGATGGAATCGGGTTTGCATGATAGTATTTGGGCTCCGCTACCAAACTTCTCCCTGACAATATTTGCGAGCCGTTTGTCGCTGATTGTTATGCGTGAATCCGATGGCTGTGAGAAATCCGAGAAGTCAAGTGACAGGGTCGGCGTCTCGCCTATATCGAATTTCAGCAATGCCCTTCCTTTATCGCTGACACTCACGTCTATTGTCTTTGGAGGCAGAGTGAGCAAGGTCACATCTGTCGGCATACCTGATATTTCCACATTCAGCTTATAATCTCTCTGAATTGGTTCGTTCAGAGTCATCATCAACCAAAAAATAGTGGAAATCGCGAGAAATATGCAGAATGTGACTATATTTTTCCCTTTCGTAGTATGGGAAAGCTCCTTAAGACGGAGAATCAGGTTCTTAAACTTCATTAGTGTAAGCCGCTTCTAATTCCTATTATTAAAAAAAATAGGGCGAACCTTGCGGAACGCCCTTATATGAATTCCGACTGAGGCCGGGATGTTTGTTATTTAGAGGTCTGCTCAATGTCGGCAGCACTCGGATAAACAGAAGTTTTTTCCACTTTGATGCGGACATTATCGCCGATAGAAATAACAAATACATTGTCGCGGACACCGACAATTTTACCGTGAATACCGCCTGCGGTAACCACATAGTCGCCTTCTTTCATCGCTTCACGCTCTTTGCGGAGCTGTTTTGCTTTCTTCTGCTGCGGACGAATCATAAAGAAATAGAACACGGCAATGAGGAGAACAATCATGATGAGTCCTGACCAGCTGCTCTGTTGACCGGTAGCCGATGCGTTTTCGGCTCCTTTAGTTACGGCTTCAGATGCAGCTGAAACAGCCGGATTCTGAGAGGGGATAAGTAATGAAATAAGTGCTGTTAACATATTCAATAGTTATATTTGGTTATTTTCTACAAAGATAGCAATAATAATTTTTCGGCCAACATTATGGCCATGTTTTATCAAATTATTTTCGAGACGGGCCGTTGGCGCTGAACTCTTTATGGAGTTTTCCTTCAGCAGTAAGATAATTGATTATCGAAAAAAGTATGCCGTTGATGAACTGACCGCTACGTGAAGTGCTGTAATAATTGGCAATTTCAATATACTCGTTAAGCGATACGGGAACAGGAATCTTCTCGAAATTCAATATCTCGGCAATTGCTGCGGTCAAAATCACGAGGTCCATGAAGGCAAGACGCTCAGTATCCCAACTACCGATATTGATAAACTTGTCGATAAGCTCTTTGTACTCATCGGAATGGGTTACTGCATTTGCAAAAAGCTCCGGTCCGAATTTTTCATCTTCATTATCTTTGAACTGGGGCAGCATGGAAAGCGAACCGTCTTCGGCCGACATTTTTCGGAGAGTTTTCAGAACAAAAGTGCCAATAATATATACATCATCATTCCAGTAAACCGATTTTGACTCCAGTATTTCCGCAAGGGTATCTGATGGCAGGATAATCTGCTTCATCAGCTCCCTCCATAGTTCGCAGTCGTTCTCATATCCGGACTCGGTTGAGTGCATATATTTTTTATAAATCTCAGAATCAAGAATTTCATCCAGTAAAGACTTGAGATTGTAATAATCAGAGCTCCAGTCAACAGGATGTTCTTTAAAGAACTTCTGCATTTCAGGAGATTCGGCAATAATGCGGACGGCCTTATTGTCGACGAATTTCAAATTAGGATTGAGATCGTCGGCAGAGGGGAGATATTTGTCTTTAGCCTGCTCGAGTTGCGACTCACGAAGACGGGTAATCTCCACGGGGAGCCACATCAGGTTATAATAAAGCTCGTAGGCTTTTGTCAGCGAATCATCAAGCGACTTCTTTGCATAAGCCAGTGCACTTTTCGTATCGTAATAGTCACGCACAGTGGCATCAGCCATTCTGAATGCGCGCTCCATTCCTGAGAGGCTGAAGTTTTGATGATTCCGGCATACTGCCACAAACTCCGGAGAGGTTTTGATTATCGAATTAATTATCAGTGACCATAAGGCTACTTCATCCGACATCAGTTTTACTCTCTTTTTGGAGAAATCACGGAAAGCGGCCGACTCTGTGATTTTGTTTAACAGATTCTGTGCAACCGCATCATAGCGTTCGAGTTCGGCGAGACGCTTTGCTCCTGCCTCCTTGATTTCAGTCTGGGTCGCGAGCATTCGAGGCAGATTCAGTTTTACAAGCGGATTCTGTCCGCTTGCATCGTGAAGGGTGCGTGTTTTATCGGCAGGTGATAGCTTCTGGCCTGAAAGTCGCAGAACAAGCAATAATAAATCCAAATAAAGATTATAGGCATAAACGGAGTCTCGCGTCTGTTTCTCCGGAGCCGGTTCAATTCGGAATTCACTGCGGGTCAGCATATATGAATAAAGCATTTGAACCACTTTCAACCGGATTAAAATTCTGTTTACCATTGCTGCAATGTTCTATTTTATTATGACTTATTTTACGCCTGCAAAATTACAAATTAATTCTTATAATAAGATGCCGAAACCTTAAAAATTGCAGTCTTTATGCCAAATGATTCCAGCCCTGAGCTTTAAGGGGTATCTCATTGCCATCGCGGGTTATCAGCGCGGAACCGATATCTTCCTTGGTTATGTAGCCAATCACTTTAACACCGGGCATTGCCTTGACAGCGTCATGAAGATGCAGCGGAACTGTAAAGAGCAACTCGTAGTCCTCTCCTCCGTTCAGAGCGGCGGTCACAAGATTCATGCCAAGTTCCTCAGCCATCACGGCCGTCTGATAGTCGATGGGAATTCTGTCTTCATAGACCCGGCATCCCGTGTGGCTTGCCTTGCAGATGTGGAGCAACTCTGACGAAAGTCCGTCAGAAATATCAATCATTGACGTGGGTACTATTCCGTTTTTGGCAAGTTCTGCCACTATGTCTTTGCGGGCTTCGGGCTTTAGCTGTCGCTCAACAAGATATTCCTTGCCCTGAAACTGCGGTTCAAAATCTTTTTGACCGGCCGATGCCACTTTCTCTCTCTCCAGGAGCTGAAGGCCCATGTAAGCCGCACCAAGGTCGCCTGTCACACAAATCAAATCAGTATCTTTCGCTCCGCTGCGGTAGACAATTTTATCTTTAGGTGCATCGCCAATACAGGTTAAACTTATTACAAGCCCTGATCGAGATGCGGTGGTATCGCCTCCGACGAGGTCAACGCCATAGATGCTGCACGCAAGTCGGATACCGGCATAAAGCGCTTCGATATGTTCCACAGAGAAACGGCTCGATATTGCCAGCGAAACCGTTATTTGCCGTGGGGTCCCGTTCATGGCGTAAATGTCGGAAAAATTGACTACAGCGGCCTTGTATCCGAGATGTTTGAGCGGCACGTATGTCAGGTCGAAATGAACGCCTTCTACGAGCATATCACTGCTTACAAGTACTTCTGTATCCTTATATTCGAGGACGGCGCAGTCATCGCCGATGCCTTTCAGAGTTGAAGCATTGACGTGTTCAATGCCATCAGTTAGATGGTCAATGAGGCCGAACTCTCCCAACGATGATATTTCAGTTTGCTTTTCTTCCATATTTTAAAAGTTTCAGATGGCGTTGGTAAAGCCCTATAAATATTCGGAATTTCTCAACGCCATCTGTTTAGTAGTCTGTATGTGTAATTCAGCTTCTTGCCACCAGTCCTTTGATTATCTCAAGCATTTTAGGCTGGGCTTTAATGGCTGCCTGTTGTACTTCTTCATGACTGGGAACCTCTTTAATATCCTTTCCTCCGAGGTCAGTGATTACGGAAATACCATAAACCTCCATACCTGCATGGTTCGCAACAATTACTTCAGGAACTGTCGACATTCCTACGGCATCTCCGCCGATTATTCTGAAATATTCATATTCGGCGGGAGTCTCAAATGTCGGGCCGGGAGTTCCTACATATACACCTTCTTTGAGACTGATGCCTTTTTCGGCGGCAATCTCGTTAGCAAGCTTTATAAGGCGAGGACTGTAGGCAGTTGTCATCGCCGGGAAACGCGGGCCGAGTTCATTGTAGTTTTTGCCGCGCAACGGATTCTCCGGGAACAGGTTGATATGGTCGGAAATTGTCATAATGTCTCCAACTTCAAACTCAGAATTCATTCCGCCGGCTGCATTTGACACATAGAGCGTTTCGACGCCCAATGCCTTGAATACACGCACAGGGAAAGTAACCTCTTTCATGTCGTAACCTTCGTAATAGTGGAAACGTCCTTGCATTGCAATCACCCTCTTGCCGGCAAGATTGCCGAAAATAAGGTTGCCGCTGTGGCCCTCCACAGTTGAGACGGGGAAGTTGGGTATCTGTGAATAGGGAATGTACTGCTTGTCCTCAATGTGGTCGACAAGTGCACCGAGACCGGTGCCGAGAATTATGGCTGTTTTGGGAATGTCTTTTACATTGGCGCGGATGTAATCGGCCGTGCGGTTAATTTTTTCAATCATGTGAATGTGTTTTATTGAGTATTATTTTGGGGACATTTTAAGGTCGCGAGAAGTTAGTCTTAATAGAAACATTTTCATGTATCAATTTTTTTAGATCTTCATCGAAATGATCCGTGCTGCCTGCGTCAAATTCAACTTTGATAGGCTGATAGAATGTCACCGATTTCAGTCGCTGAGGATAATAGGGGTTATTCATCAGGCGCATGGCATCCTTCTCTGTCGTTATAATAAATTTGCTATCGCCTTCAAGTTCATCATAGCGACTTTCAATCACTTCGATATCTCTTCTTGAGAAATTGTGGTGGTCAGGGAAAACCTTTACCTTGACAACTGGCTCAAATGACTTCAGATAGCGCACGAAAGGTCGCGGATTGTCAATACCGGAAACCACGAGTACGGCATCGTTGGCCGACATCCAGTTTAGCCTCGGCACAGTTACTGATTCCTCGGCGAATACCGGTTTCAACTCAGAATAAGCATATCTTGAGAATACAAGTTTCTGATAGGGATACAGCTTGAGTTTGGTCTGAAATATCCTGTATTCAAGTGGTTTAAGATGCTGCGGGCACTTTGTTATTACAACTATATCGGCGCGATAAATCGAACTCTGTGATTCACGCAGACGCCCCTTGGGCATAAGATCGTCCATGAAAACCGGGCGATTGAATTCTGTCAGAACTACTGCCACAGTCGGTTTTACATAACGGTGCTGAAATGCATCGTCGAGCACTATCATGTTGATTTTAGGGTCGATCTTACGCAACTCATCAATTCCCTCGCAACGGTTCTCACATACCGCTACCGATACTTCACGGCCGAACTTCTGGTAAATCTGATATGGCTCGTCACCGATATCTGACGGAGTAGTGCGGCTTGTGGCGAGAACAAATCCTTTGGTCTTGCGCTTGTAACCGCGCGAAATAACACCGATATGATAGTTGTACTTCAGGAGATTGATTATGTATTCGGTATGAGGAGTCTTGCCGGTACCTCCGACAGCGATATTGCCCACAACGATTACCGGGATATCGAACTCCCGTTCTTTGAGTATATGCCATTTAAACAAAACGTTTCTAACAGCCACTCCGAACCCGTACAGTTTCGAAAGAGGCATTAGAATAAAGTTTGAAACTATTTTGTTTTTAGCCATATCTATATACAATGCTGATTGTCAGGCAGTTTATTTCTATTTGAACATCCATCCGCCTTTAACATTCACAAAGTTAGTATTTTAACTTTTCTTTTCAAAATAAATCCGATAAATACTTTGCCGTTACTTCGTTATAATATTTCAGAAGTTGAAATGCATAGCCACCCGGAGTCCACTTTTGTCGGCTCCGGGAGTATTCCTGTAGGACAGTCGCCAAACATAATCCACTCTCAGACACTTAAGAATGTTGTCGATTCCTGCCGATATCTCCATATATGGCTTGCCATGCATTGCGACCGGATTAGCACCTTGTGGAAACTGGGGCAACCAATGGTTGATTTCAGGATTATTCTTGTCTGACAATCGTCCGAGATAGCCCCTGAAAGCCACCACTTCACGGAGCCTCAGCTTATTGAACAGTGGTATGGAGTTAAACAGCACGCCATTACCCCAGTACGTCAGGTCAGCCGAGACAAAACTGTCGGAGATAAATTCCAAAGGCGAAATCAAAGCAAAACTCTCAGGCTGTATTGTGTAAGAGAGATTTGCGTTGGCTGTAAGCAGCTCCGGATAAGCCGATGTGCTCCACACGTGCCCACCTTTCAGAATTACGTCCATATAGCCGAACGCGGAAAACCAAAAGCGTTTCATGGCGCTGAATTCAGTGCGGTTAACGGTATAATTATTACCGCAAAAGCCATGAGGCCCGTAAGTATGCGTCAGCACAAATACAGGAGCATCAAGATTCACCGGAATGCGGTGAGTGTTGGTTTGATAGAATTTCTCTCCGGGGGCATAACGGAGCTGAATCTGCGCCACATTGGAATTGATGTGCGACAGCTTCGTACCGTTCCACATATTAAACCGGAGATAACGCGACGGCTCCATTCTGTTTTGTATGAGGCTAAGATTCAGAGAGAAATTATTCTCAAGTTCAAGCAAATATTCAACCTTCGTCTTGCGGTTATACACCATGAGTGTGTCTTTCATCCTTTTCCAGGACAGGAAAAAATTATCGCTGTTGGTGAAGGAGTAGTTTTGACCGATAGCATCAACGTCATAGCTGTGTGTCAGCCTTATCGCGTGCATGGGGAACTCCCTTGAGTGTTTTTTCTTTTCATTGAATGAATATTCAATTTCCGCTGAATATTTAAACCGGTGGTCTTTTGTTCCGTATGCTATATATCCACGCCCGAACCAGTGTTTGTTGAGATAGGCGGTGGTCAGCCCGCCCAATCTGAAACGCGCACCTTCCACATCGTTAAAACTTAGCATTGTATTAACCGGACCTATGTCAAATTTACCCTTTTCACCCGTATGTATATAGCCTGAGACCAACACTTTCAGAACACGTTCCGACCAATAGTATAGGGGGATGTTACGCAATGAAGCGATCATTGCGCCTATTTCCGCAGTAGTCTGCGATGCCGTCGCACCCCTCCTTGACTCCCAAAATTCTGCCGGTTTCAGATATGCGTCAGCGCTCACCACAACGGGCGCGCTGCGGTCGAGCAGATAATCCCGCTCAGGCACATTGTAGTTGTGCTCTCTATAATCAGTCTTACGCTGTGCGTAAAAGCCTTGAAGTCCCGGCACTATTGAGAATTCTACCGTCAGAATATCCTCAGTCTTATGTCTGCGTCCGAGAGAATCGCGGGCAAATGTCTGGTCAATCTTCAGCGACTCCACGAAATTAACATTTGAATTCTTCGGCAATATCAGTTCTGCACGCTTTATAAACATGGCGGAGTCATTTTGCAGCACGTAAAGCTTTCCGGCAAAACCGAACATCGCATTGTTATGAGGCGAGAACATCAGTTCTACACAGTCATCTCCGTCTACAGAGACCGTATCTGTTAAGTAATACTTGTAAAAATCGGGACCTATTTTCGATAGGGGACTGACAAATCTGTTTGTCAGCAAAGTAATATCGTTTTCATATAAATCTATCTCGCGAAAAATTTCATCCAGAAACGCTTGAACACTTTCCTGATTGGTAAACTCATCTATACCTCGGCGATTTATCCCTTTCACATATTCCCGGTGAGTTTCCGGCGATTTACGGTAATATATATCCGATATTTTTTCCTTTATACTCACCGGCAGAATAGTGTTGCCGGTGACATCAGCCGTGTCAAGATGATTTTTCAGGAACCGGAGATTTTTTAAGGCACCCTGAAGATTGCCAACGCTGTCAGTGACGTTATTGATAGCGATGGTTATTCTCTCATACTTTTCATAATTGTAATTAGGCATTTCATAGGGGTCGGCTACATCGGAACGATTACGAATAAGCCTCACGAAATCAACTGCCGGATTATTTTTCTTTGAATATTTCTCCTTACCCGGTCTGACGAGCACTTCCCCAAGCTGCACGGAGCGCTTGAGCGTGTCTGACCGTTCCTGCGCAGCAACCGGAAAAATAATTGAGCATAATATAACAACAAATATCTGTATCTTAGCTTTATACATCAGTACCTTGTTTTGGTGGCGGCCAATTAACGCCGATTTTTCATATCTTTGCTGTGTTAATTCTGTATTAATAAACAAATCAAATGGCAAAAGAGATTGAACGGAAGTTTAAAGTAATTAATAATTCCTATAAGCAGCTGGCCTTCAAGAATCATGAAATCGTGCAGGCGTACCTGAGCGACAGAAAAGAAGCTACCGTGAGAGTCCGCATCCGTGACAAAGAAGCATTCCTAACCGTTAAGGGAGTTAACCATGGAATCGAACGAAGCGAATGGGAATACAGCATACCCGTTGACGAAGCGCGCTCAATTATTAAGGAGTGTTGCAGTGCCGTTCTGTCAAAGACGCGTTACCTCGTTAACTATGGTGACAAGATATGGGAAATCGATGAATTCCACGGGCATCTCGAAGGGCTTGTGCTGGCAGAAGTTGAATTGTCAGCGCCAGACGAACCGATAGCTATTCCGGATTTTGCCGGCGAGGATGTCTCAAACGACTCTCAATACTATAACTCAAATCTTATCAAGCAAATATTGCGCTAATCTTTAAGCGTTAATTTAACCACATTCTCCACATGATGAGTGTGCGGGAACATATCTACAGGCTGCACGGCATCAATTCTGTATTTGCAGTCAAGAAGCTGAAGGTCGCGCGCCTGTGTGGCCGGATTGCAACTCACATAAACAATCCTCCTGGGTTGTGCATTCAGAATCACATTAACTACATCAGTGTGCATTCCGGCTCTTGGAGGATCAACAATCATTACCTGAGGCCGTCCATGCTCAGCAATAAATTCATCGGTTAGCACATCTTTCATGTCGCCGGCATAAAATTGAGTATTCGAAATTCCGTTGACTTCAGAGTTAATTCGAGCATCACGGATTGCATCCTCCACATATTCTATACCGATAACTTTACTTGCCCTACCGCTTAGGAAGTTGGCTATTGTGCCGGTGCCGGTGTACAAATCATAGACGAGCTCATCACCTGTCAGTTCCGCAAAATCCCTCGCAACCTTATAGAGCGTATATGCTTGCCGTGAATTGGTTTGATAGAAAGATTTCGGTCCGACTCTGAATTTAAGCCCCTCCATCTCTTCTTCTATATATGGCTTCCCGGAATGTAGCAAGACCTCCTGGTCGGCAATAGTGTCATTGACTTTCAGATTTACTACATACATCAACGATGTCAGCTTCGGAAACTCATGCCTAATCGCGTCAAGCATTCCCGCTATCGCATCTTTGTCATCATGTCCGAACACCATAACGACCATAGTCTCGCCTGTAGAGGCAATCCTTATCATCATGGTGCGTACGAGTCCCTGCTGTTGCTTTATATCATAAAACGGCAGGCCGTTTTCTTTGGCATATTGTTTGACAAAAAGACGCAGACGGTTGCCAAGCTCATCCTGCAGATGACATTTCCTAATATCAAGTACCTTATCAAATGAGCCGGGAATATGAAATCCGGCAGCATCACGATCAGGAAATTCTTCTCCGCTTTTCAGCTGTTCGAAGGTAAGCCATGACTTATTTGAGAAAGTATATTCCATCTTGTTTCTGTAACCATAGATGGTTTCAGACCCGAGTATCGGACTAATTTCCGGATAAGGGACCTTCGCGATACGGTCGAGCGCATCTTTCACTTGCTGCTGTTTTGCCTTAATCTGGAAAGAATAGGGAAGATGCTGCCATCGGCATCCGCCACATACTCCGAAGTGTTCACAGACGGGTTCGACCCTTAAAGGCGAAGGCGTATTAAGTTTAACTATATGCCCTTCGGCGTATGAATGTTTCTTCCTGTCAATCTTCACATCGGCTTTGTCGCCAGGCGCTCCGTAGGGTATGAAAACAACCATCCCGTCTATTTTGGCTATGCTGTTGCCCTCGGCGGCCACATCGACGATTTCAACGTCCTCAAGTGTTGGTAATTCTTTGCGTTTCCTTGCCACTGTCTATAATATATTTATGCCGGAGGATTCTACTCCTCCGGCGATTTATAATGCAAAATTAAAAAGAATAATTGAATTTTTTGCGAGGTAGATATTTATAGCTCAATTTTTAAGGATACTTGAACAGAATCCGGTGTCGGTTTATAAGAAAGAATGTATATTCCTTTCTTAAATTCAGACACATAAAGCCTGTCAGTGCCAGTTTCATAAAGTAGCTGACGACCGGACAAATCTGTAATCCAAGCCTCTGAGACATAACCGCCGAAAATAATTTCGGAAGAGCTGACCTTCACTGAGACATTATCAACGACAGGGGCATCTACACCGGTGACATTCTGACTGGTTGACATCTGAACGGTCTGCAAATAATTGCCGGGACTGTAAAGATGAAGATGAACCAGTTTCTGACCGTTATCGCCCGTCAGATAACTGACTGCGCTGTATAATTCCGGCGATTCTTCAGAATAGCCGGCACGCGATTTAGGGCCAAGAGTTGTCACTAAAGAGACATCGGTCCAGTCTGGCGTATCTGCGTCCTGCGTCCATCTATTCAATGCATATCTGCCGTCAGCATTCCCATATATGAGATAATTTTCGTTGTCATATTCAAAATAGCAGACATCTGCTGATGCTTCGGATTCGTTCAGCACTCCGTTTTCCAAATGGCATGGCGTATCAATTTCTCTGAGATAACCTGGATTCAAGGCATCGTCAGATATGAAATAATTGCCGTAAACTGCAGTGAACGACGACCTATTGGCAACATTATATGAATCTTCAGAAATCCCTTCCTCGTCGAATTTATTACATCTGTATCTTGTGTCTCCGGCGTTCGTGATTATGTATGCAAATAAAAACTGCGTTGTGTTCTCTAATTTATGTAGAGTAACAGGGGCCAATATTTTCCAGTTGTCAGAAGTTAAATCGCCACACACAGCCGGTCGACCAATAGCTATCCATTCCCACTGCTTAAGTGCATTAGTGTTTGAGCTATATGTAAAATCGCGTGAATCGATTTCATTAACCTGTCCGCTTTCTTTATCGACAATGCCCCAGCTATATTTCAGCAAGGTAGTGCACATTAACGGTGCGGAAGGCTTAACCCGGTCAAATACAGCGATGAGATGATCGGCGTCATCTTTAGTAATATAAAAATCTTTTCCGTCAAGTTGTGTATAGTTCTCGTCGGTAACTCTTACCTGCAGGGGAGTCATCTCCGAGTTGGTTATGGCGCTGAATCGCCGTATGACACCCTTATCTGCCGAACGGTTTTCAGCTATATAGACCACATTGCCGATTGCCACAATTGAATGGGGGATTTCAAATTCTGAATTGTCAGCATCCGCTTCCAGCTCTTTTTCGTTAATATTATGAAAATAGGTAGTTTCTGCAGCTTCAACACTAAAAAATAAAAATGTAGACAAAGAGAGTACGACTAAACGTTTGAAGCCATACTCATGACAAGTTTTTAGAAACATAATCTATAAATTGAGATAATAATCAGAATCAACGCCAACGCAAATAGGCATATCCCAGCATTTCGTAAGCCGCGCGATCAAGCTCTTCCCGAAATTCCGGGGCAGCGATGGAAATCAACAAACGTGCGCGGTCAATCATGTTTTTACCGCGCAGATTCACCGCTCCGTATTCCGTCACAACCCAGTTAGTCTGAAACCGCGTTGTGACAACTCCCGCGCCCGGGGTGAGCACGGGTTTTATCTTACTAACGCCGTGCGACGTGGTAGACAACATAGCAATAAACGATTGTCCTCCGATACTTCTTGACGAGCCGTACACGAAATCTTGCTGACCGCCAACGCCTGAATAAATACGCGTGCCGATTGAATCGGCGCATACTTGACCTGAAAGGTCAATTTCAAGACAGGAGTTTATGGCGGCCATATTGTGATTCTGAGCGATTATAAACGGATCGTTAACCCATGCGATATCTCTCATGCTTATAAGAGGATTCCTGTCGATATAATCATAGAGGCGGCGTGTGCCGAGCACAAGGGAACCAACCGATTTCCCGGGCTCGACCTGTTTACAGGAGTTGTCGACTACTCCGGATTCAATCAAATCAATCATTCCTTCCGTAAGTGCCTCCGAATGTATTCCAAGATGTTTGTGATTGCCGAGCGCATTAAGCACCGCATTAGGGATAGAGCCAATGCCCACCTGTAAAGCCGCTCCATCAGGAATATGTTCGGCAATTGACCTGCCTATACTCATCTCCTTCTCCGTCGGAGGGGCAGTGGAAGTGGATGCAAGGGGGTCATCTACCCTGACCATTGCGTCAAGACGTGAAACGTGTATCTGTGTATCGCCGTAAGTAAACGGCATCAGCGGGTTAATCTGTGCTATAATCACTTTGGCAACCTCTACGGCGGCCGGTGTGATGTCAGCGGAAACACCGAACGACACAAATCCGTTTTCGTCAGGCAGCGAGCAATTAATAAAAGCAACGTCTATCGTTATAGTGCCGTCTCGGAAAAGCTGAGGTACCTGGCCGAAAAAGCGGGGTGTAGTCGTGGCATAGCCTTGATTCACCCATCCGCGCACCGCATTTGACACAAAAAAAGAATCAATCAAAAAGGAGTCTTTCAGCTCAGGCTTGCATAGAGGTGACACCCTGCGTCCCATGGCAAATGCGTTATAGAGAACTACGTCTCGCAGTTCATCCCCGCGTCTCGCAAGTGCGGCTACAAGAGCCTCTGGGATTGACGAACTGCCCTGTACAAATACATGATCTCCGCTTTTAATAAGCTTGACGGCCTCGTCGGCTGTCATATATTTTTCACTAATTTGCTGATGGCCCACTAGTTATATGATTTTAAGGTTAAACCGGCAGCATACCTCCGCGAGGGCTGCTGAATTATTTGGTTGCAAGTTAATAAATTTATCTGAAACAGCGGCAGATTACATGATTATTTTGCCAATTTTGAAGAAATTTGGCAAAATTTGGCAAAGCGAATTAATAATAATAAATTTGCAATATAAATATATGTCTACATTAGTAATATGAAGATTGCAATAATCGGAGCAGGCAATATGGGAGGTGCGATAGCCTCCGGACTGCTTGCCGGCGGCATCCATGTGGTAGCCGCCAATCCTTCACCTACACCCCTCGAAAAGCTCAAAGCACAGGGTGCAATTGTAACGCACAAAAATTCGGAAGCGTGCCATGATGCCGACATCGTCATTGTGGCAGTCAAGCCCTGGATAGTTGAACAGGTACTTAAAGAGATAGCGTCAACTCTTGACTATAACCGTCAGATTATTGTTGTTGTCGCTGCGGGCGTCACCGGTGCGCAGCTTACTGAATGGCTCCACAAAGACAACGGCACCGCACCTCAGATGATTATAGCCATGCCAAATACTGCGGTAAGCGTGTTCCGCTCAATGACATTCTTGATTCCCGTAAATTCTGACGAGGAGTCTATCGCTACGGTATCATCGGTTTTCAACAGGCTCGGAAAGACTATGATTATTGATGAGGCTCACCTGCCTGCCGCCACTGCGCTTGCCTCATGCGGGATAGCCTACATAATGCGTTACGTCAGAGCCGCCATGGAAGGCGGAATCGAGCTGGGGTTCAAAGCCGACGCAGCGCAGGAAATGATATGTCAGACCATACTTGGAGCCGCCGAACTCCTATCTCAGAGTGGGGCACATCCGGAAACTGAAATCGACAAGGTTACCACTCCCGGCGGTCTCACCATCAGAGGCCTTAATACAATGGAAAAAGCCGGATTCACATCGGCGGTTATCGAGGGGCTGAAGGCCTCGGTCAATAAATAATAGACATGAGAATCGTTATCAAAATAGGCAGCAATGTGCTGACACGTGCCGACGGCAATCCTAATGTCACAAATATGTCGGCACTCGTTGACCAGATTGCAGTCCTTCGCAAACTCGGGCACGAAATAATTCTCGTCTCAAGCGGGGCAGTGGCCTGCGGACGCGGCGCCCTTAAAACGTGTCGTCAGCTTGATTCGGTTGCTCAACGCCAGCTATTCTCTTCTATCGGGCAGATTCGGCTTATCAATCTCTACAACTCTCTGTTTGGCGAATACGGCTACGTCGTAGGACAGGTGCTCACGCAGAAAGAGAACTTCTCCTCACGCACTTCTTATCTGAATCAGCGCGGCTGTATGCAGACCATGCTTGAAAACGGCGTAATCCCGATTGTCAACGAGAATGACACCGCAAGTCTGACGGAGCTCATGTTCACTGACAATGACGAACTTTCAGGACTTATAGCGGCGATGATGGACGCAGATATGCTCGTAATTCTCTCCAACGTTGACGGCATATTTACCGGCAATCCGTCAGACCCTGAATCAAAGCTCATTCCGGTGGTTAATCCGGGTGACAATGTCGAGCAGAATGTGGTTGCCGCCAAAAGCGGTTTCGGGCGCGGAGGCATGGGCTCAAAATGTGGCATCGCCTGTAAGCTCGCCGAAGAAGGTGTGACGGTTTGCATTGCAAGAGGCAATCGCCCCGATGTCCTGACCGACCTCATTCAGAATCCTGCCGCAGTGCCTCATACGCTGTTCCGTCCGAAAGAAAGCCCAATCAGCAACATAAAACGATGGATTGCCCACAGCGGCAGTTTTGCCAAAGGTGTCGTAACGGTAAACGACCGCGCAGCTGCCGCGCTTAAAAGCGATAAGGCTGTGAGCCTGCTCCCCATCGGCGTTATATCAACCGAAGGTGAGTGGGAGGAAGGTGACATCATCACATTGAAGGATTCAGCCGGGACCGTAATTGGTGTAGGCCGCTCATCGGTCAGCAGTGAGGAGGTAGCCTCCATTGCCGGACAAAGAGGGGAGAAGCCCGTAGTCCACTACGATTACTTATATATAGAATAATACCGGCGCGATAAAATCGCACCACATGAATAATAAAGAGAATGCAAGATATAAACGAACTGTTTAAGGCAGCCAAAAATGCTTCCAGAGAACTCGTCGGCATCACCGACGCACAGCAAATCGCTCTGCTCAATGATCTGGCCGATGCCATCGATAACTCACACGCCGAAATTCTTGAAGCCAATAAAATTGACCTGGCAAAAATGGACAGAAGCAATCCGCTATACGACCGCCTTCAGCTGACTCCGGAACGACTTCAGGCGATAGCGTCGGATATGCGCCACGTGGCACGCCTAAAGTCACCGGTCGGTGATATCATGGAAGACCGCAAGCTTCCCAACGGCCTGCGTATACGCCGCATACGCGTTCCCTTCGGAGTAATCGGCGTAATCTACGAAGCCCGACCGAACGTCACATTCGACGTGTTCTCACTCTGCTTTCGTAGCGGGAACGCCTGCGTTCTTAAGGGAGGCTCTGATGCCGCTGCGACGAACGAATCAATCATTGCCCTCATTCATAGAGTCCTAAAAGCTCATGGTCTGACGGCAGGATGCGCCGTAATGCTGCCTCCTACACATGAAGCCACGGCAGCGATGCTCAATGCGGTAGGCTACATTGATGTCTGCATACCACGCGGAGGACGTCGGCTTATTGATTTTGTCCGCGACAATGCACGTGTGCCGGTCATTGAGACCGGCGCCGGTGTCGTCAGCACATATTTCGATGCCGACGGCGACACGAAAATTGGCCATGACATCATAACCAATGCCAAAACACGCCGTGTCAGTGTATGCAATGCCCTTGACACACTGCTTATAAACCATCGCCGCCTGAGCGACCTGCCTGAGCTTTGCCGCTCGCTTGCGTTGAAAAACGTAGTGCTATATGCCGACCCGGAAGCTCGTGAAGCACTAAAAGGATATTACCCCGACGAACTCCTTAAATCGGCCGATTCCACTACATACGCAACCGAATGGATGGATTACAAAATGGGAATACGAACGGTTGATTCAGTGGAAGAAGCAATCGAACATATCGCGCAATATGGCTCCGGACACAGCGAATGCATAGTAACCCAGAACAGCAATACGGCCGATAAATTCCGCCGCCGAATAGACGCCGCCTGCGTATATGTCAATGCCCCCACGAGCTTCACTGATGGTGCCCAGTTCGGTTTGGGAGCAGAAATAGGCATAAGCACTCAGAAACTCGGACCGCGCGGCCCCATGGGATTAAACGAAATAACAACCTATAAATATCTTATCGACGGGAATGGTCAGACACGTCCGTAATAGTCTCTAAGAATCAGCTCTCTGCAATTCCTCCTATATTAAACGTTGACAAAATAAAATCAGGCGCAAAGCATTGAATTTCCGATAAAAATGCTTAAATTTGCGCCTGATTTATGCACTGTTGCCATGTTGTAGTTGGCAACTATTTGACAATCAACCGATAAACTCATGATTAACATTACTTTTCCCGATAATTCGGTAAAACAGTTCAACGAAGGAATCACCCCTCTGCAGATTGCTGAAAGCATCAGCCCGCGTCTTGCTCAGGATGTTCTTGCTGCATCAGTTAACGATGAAGCATGGGACCTCACTCGTCACATTAATAATGACGCCGCTATCAAACTTTTCAAATGGGATGATCCCGAAGGCAAACACGCATTCTGGCACAGCTCGGCTCACCTTCTCGCCGAAGCGCTTCAGGAACTGTATCCCGGCGTGAAATTCGGCATCGGCCCCGCCATTGAGAACGGATTCTACTACGACATTGACCCCAATGGCAACTCAATAACCGACGCTGACTTCCCCAGAATTGAAAACAAAATGCTCGAACTCGCGCAGCGAAAGGAAGAAATCGTCCGCAAAAACATCTCAAAAACCGATGCGCTCAAAATGTTTGGCGACCGCCACGAAGACTACAAATGCGAGCTCATATCCGAACTTGAAGACGGACATATCACAACATACACTCAGGGCAATTTTACCGACCTCTGCCGTGGACCGCACATTCCCAACACAGCGCCCATCAAAGCCGTAAAAATCACATCGCTCGCAGGTGCCTATTGGCGCGGCGACGAAAAGCGCAATCAGCTTGTGCGTGTTTACGGAATCACATTCCCCAAGAAGAAGATGCTTGACGAGTATCTTGCCCTGATGGAAGAAGCCAAGAAACGCGACCACCGTAAACTCGGGAAAGAAATGGAACTCTTTGCATTCTCTCAGAATGTCGGAGCCGGCCTTCCTCTTTGGCTTCCCAAAGGCGCTGCCTTACGCGACCGTCTCGAGCAGTTCCTCCGCAAGATTCAGAAAAAATACGGCTATCTGCAAGTCATCACCCCCCATATCGGCAACAAGATGCTTTACGTGACCTCAGGCCACTACGCCAAATATGGCAAAGACTCATTCCAGCCGATTCACACACCTGAAGAAGGAGAGGAGTATCTGCTCAAACCGATGAACTGCCCTCACCACTGCGAAATCTTCAAATCGTCACCCCGTTCATACAGAGATCTTCCCATGCGTCTGGCCGAATTCGGTACAGTTTACCGCTACGAACAAAGCGGCGAGCTCCACGGACTCACCCGAGTGCGCGGATTTACCCAAGATGACGCACACATTTTCTGCGCTCCCGAGCAAATCAAAGAAGAGTTCCTGAAAGTGATGGACATCATCTTCTACATCTTCAAGGCACTGAAATTTGAGAACTTTGAAGCACAGATTTCTCTGCGCGATCCAAAGAACAAAGAAAAATACATCGGAACCGACGAGAACTGGCATCTCGCAGAAAACGCAATCATTGAAGCCTGCGAGGAAAAAGGGCTTAAAGCCCGCAAGGAACTCGGCGAAGCAGCCTTTTACGGGCCAAAGCTCGACTTTATGGTTAAAGATGCCATCGGACGCCGCTGGCAGCTTGGCACCATCCAGGTTGACTATAACCTGCCTGAGCGTTTCCAGCTTGAATATACGGGAGCAGACAACCAGAAGCACCGCCCCGTTATGATTCACCGCGCACCATTCGGCTCGCTTGAGCGATTTGTAGCTGTGCTACTTGAGCATACCGCAGGCAAATTCCCCCTCTGGCTCGCCCCCGAGCAGGCAGTCGTGCTCCCCATTAGCGAGAAATTTAACGACTACGCTCATGAGGTAGCAAAGACTCTCGACCTTCAGGATATCCGTTGCACCGTTGATGACCGAAACGAGAAAATCGGCAAGAAAATTCGTGACAACGAGCTCAAACGAGTGCCCTATATGCTTATTGTCGGCGAAAAAGAAGCTGAAAATGGCGAAGTTTCGGTAAGAAAACAGGGCGAAGGTGATAAAGGTACGATGAAAATTGCTACCTTTGCAGACGAATTGAACCGCGAGGTCAAAGAAATGACAAACGAATAATCCCCCGAATGGAGAAAAAAAGCCCAAACAACCAACAACAGCGGCCGTCAAGTAACTCAGGACAGCCGCGCCAGTTCAACTCACAGCCCCGTCCTCAGTCGGCTCAGCAGGGTCAGCCGCGCCGTAACGACCCGCGTGGACGCGACAACAAGGCACAGCACGCGATTAATGAGCGCATTCATGCTCACGAAGTCCGTTTGGTCGGTGACAATGTTGAACAAGGTGTATACCCCATTCAAGAGGCATTAAAGATTGCCGATGACCTCGGTCTCGATTTAATTGAAATTTCTCCCAATGCCGAGCCACCGGTATGCCGTGTGCTCGATTATCAGAAATTTTTATATCAGCAGAAAAAACGTGCGAAAGAGCAGAAGGCCAAACAAGCCAAAGTAGTGGTCAAAGAGATTCGTTTCGGGCCTCAGACTGATGATCATGACTACAATTTCAAGCTCAAACACGCCATCAGCTTCCTTCAGGAAGGCTCGAAAGTCAAAGCATACGTGTTTTTCAAGGGTCGTTCAATTCTTTTCAAAGAGCAGGGTGAAGTTCTTCTTCTCCGTTTTGCCAACGATCTGGAAGAATATGGCAAAGTTGAACAGATGCCCCTACTTGAAGGTAAACGCATGATTATAATGCTCACACCAAAAAAGAAATAAAAAGAAATGCCACGCGTTGGCAATAACTCGAATTAATAATTTCAAATCAAACAAAAATGCCAAAGGTTAAAACTAACTCCGGTGCCAAAAAGAGGTTCGCCCTTACCGGATCAGGAAAAATCAAAAGAAAACATGCTTTTAAGAGCCACATCTTGACCAAGAAGACCAAAAAGCAGAAAAGAAACCTCACTCATTTTTCAACAGTTGCAAAAAGCGATGTAAGAGAAGTTAAACAGCTCCTCGCCATTAAGTAAGCAACAGAGAACGCAGTTGAAAGTTTCACAGTATTAGTTCGTGATTTTTATAACAATCAATTAACCGAGTGATTAGCACTTAAGAGCAAAACAAGCCGCTAACATTCAAAAATCGTAAACAAAATGCCAAGATCAGTAAATCATGTAGCTTCCCGAGCTCGCAGAAAAAAAATCTTAAAATTAACACGTGGATATTTCGGATGCCGTCGTAACGTATGGACCGTAGCCAAGAATACCTGGGAAAAAGGTCTCACCTACGCTTACCGCGACCGCAAGCAGAAAAAACGTAATTTCCGCGCCCTCTGGATTCAGCGTATTAACGCAGCAGCCCGTATGGAAGATCTTTCATATTCAAAGCTTATGGGTCTTATTCACAAAGCCGGCATCGAAATCAACCGCAAAGTTCTTGCCGACCTTGCCCTGAACAACCCCGCCGCTTTTAAAGCAGTTGTTGACAAAGTTAAAAACGCATAATCATTAGCGATAAACAACATCTTCGGAGAGGAGCCCTCAGGGTTCCTCTCCGTTCTTCTTATATAATTCCGCTTTTGCCATTAATTTTGAGCCGGATTATTTCTCCGAAATACTTTCCCTCGACAAATCGCTAATTTGTACTGTACATAGGCCTCAGGCAAAACGATTATGAAAATAAATACCGGAATAATAATATCTCCTAAATAGATTTTATTAACTTTGCATATAATTCACCGGCTCGTAATAGAACCAATGTTGCACACATCATTAACTTTACACATAGAATGAGCGAAATCAACGAAGCAGAAATCACCGAAAACAAAGGTCTGAATTTCGTAGAACAAATAGTGGCCGACGACCTGAAAGAAGGCAAAAACGGAGGACGTCTGAACACACGTTTCCCGCCCGAACCCAACGGATATCTCCACATCGGCCATGCGAAAGCTATCTGCATGGACTTCGGCTTGGCTGAAAAATTCGGAGGCACCTGCAATCTTCGTTTCGACGATACAAATCCAGTAAAAGAAGACGTTGAATACGTTGACTCAATTAAGGAAGACATAAAATGGCTCGGATTCGACTGGGCCGACAGAGAATACTATGCCTCTGACTATTTCCCGCAGCTCTTCGACCTTGCAGTGAGACTGATTAAGGAAGGTAAAGCTTACGTTGACGATCAGACTTCAGAAGAAATTGCGGCACAGAAAGGCACACCCACCGAACCGGGTAAAGAAAGCCCTTTCCGCAACCGTACGCCCGAAGAAAATCTCGATTTGTTCATTCGCATGAACAACGGAGAGTTTGAGGAAGGCTCACGGGTGCTACGCGCCAAAATTGATATGGCATCCTCAAATATGCACTTCCGCGACCCCATCATGTACCGCATCATCAAACATCCACACCACCGTACAGGTACAAAATGGAAAGTTTACCCGATGTATGATTTCGCTCACGGTCAAAGCGATTACTTCGAAGGGGTAACTCATTCAATATGCACGCTTGAATTCGTGCCACACCGCCCGCTCTACGACTATTTTGTCAGCGAGTTGGCTGATGAGAGCTATCGCCCGCGTCAGATTGAGTTCAACCGGCTCAACCTAACATACACTGTCATGAGTAAGCGTAAACTGCTTCAGCTCGTAAAAGAGAAACTTGTAGCCGGATGGGATGACCCCCGTATGCCCACAATATCCGGTATGCGCCGCCGCGGTTTCACACCTCAATCAATCCGCAATTTCATTGACCGCATCGGCTACACCAAGTATGAAGCGCTCAACAGCATTTCGCTGCTCGAATACGCCGTGCGCGAGGATCTCAACAAAATTGCAACACGCGTCATGGCGGTGATAAATCCTGTGAAAGTAGTTATCACCAACTACCCCGAAAATCAGGTTGAGACAGTAGAGATGGACAATAATCCGGAAATGGAAAATGCCGGGACTCACAAAATGCCGTTCTCAAGAGAAATTTACATTGAGCGCGAAGACTTCATGGAAAATCCGCCCAAGAAATTCTTCCGCCTCGCTCCCGGCGGAGAGGTACGTCTGAAAGGTGCCTATATCATTAAATGCACCGACATTGTAAAAGACCGCGAAGGCAATATCACCGAAATCCGCTGCACCTATGACCCCGAATCGCGTTCCGGTCTTCCCGGCTCAATGCGCAAGGTCAAAGGCACACTTCACTGGGTTTCGGCATCTCACGCCATAAATGCAACTGCACGAATTTACGACCGCCTGTTCAACGTCGAGAATCCTGCTGCCGAACCCGATCGTGACTTCCGTGAAATGCTTAATCCCGATTCTCTGAAAGTCGTAGAAAATATCAAAGTAGAGCCTTTTGCCATTGAGAACGCAACCGAAGGAGCCAAATTCCAATTCCAACGCATAGGCTATTTCACACCCGACAAAGATTCCACACCCGAAAAGCCCGTTTTCAACCGCACTATTGCCCTCAAGGACAGTTGGGAAAAAGAGCAGAAAAAATAATGGACGAAGAACAGGGGCTAGAACAACTTTATAACGAATTCAAAGCATCGCTTGCCGATAATAAGGCCGACATTTACTTTGATGTACAGGATCTCGTTGACATCTTCGACTATGCCGGAGATGTCAACGATGACTATATACGTCTTGAAGCTCTGACCATCGGCGCACGTCTTTATCCTCAAAGCGACGAGTTCAAAAAACGTCATGCAATTTTTCTGGCTGACGTCAATCCCGACTCATTCCGAGAACTAATTAAAGACAACAGCAACAATACTGACAACAAGGACCTTACCTGGACTATTCTGAAGGCAAAAGCCATACATCCGAAAGGGGATAGAGCCGTTGACCTGCTGAACTACATAGCCGACAATTTCAGATTCAAAGTTGACGAAGACACTATTCAGTTTGTAAATCTTGCAGCCGACCTCAATCAAGAAAAATGGCTTATTAACAATCTTGACCACCTGAAAGACATTACTGACTATCACCCGACACTTATTTATGAGACAGCTCAGGTGATTCATAATGCCGGCATGACCGATAAAGCCATTGACCTGATGGAGGAAATGACCATGCAGGAGCCCTTCAACGTCAATTACTGGATATTTTTGGCTGAGCTGCAGGCCTCTCAGGGAGAATTTGAAGATTCACTCACTTCAATTGAATATGCCAAGGCTATCAACGCCTCATCGCCCATAATCCTTTCTATTGAAGGATACATCCACATACTCATGGGCGAATATGATAAAGCCGTTCCGCTTCTTGAAAAAGCTCATTCAGGGAACCCCACAGACCTTGCCTCCAAGCGGAATCTGATGGAAGCCTACAGACAAATGCTCGAAAACGATAAAGCTGCTATCCTGATGAAAGAACTTTTCGAGCTTGACAGCACCGACCGTAGCCTCATGCTTGTCATGGTAACCACGATGCCTAAATCCATACCGGAGATATTGCAAGCCTATTACAAGAGCTCAGACAAAGACCCGAATCTGGCGGTGCAGAACATCTATGAAATCTATCAGAATGGCTTTACACAGGAAGCTTTGTCTTATGCCCTTTGGTTCAGCCACAATATAGCTGACTCAAAAGCTCTCAGCCTCATGAAACTCGAGTTACTGTATGCGCTCAATCATTGCTCCGAAGCAGTGCTTTTCGCTGAGACATCGATAGAACTGCTCACACTCGAATTCAACGAGATGTACTGCTTGGCAATTCTGGCATCAGCAATGATGCGCACCGGGCAGTTCGTTAAGGCCGCCGCACTTTGCCGTCACTGGATTCCCATAATAGAAGAGTCACAAAACATGACTGTTCAGGGCAGAATCATCAATTACGGCACCATTCAGATTCTCAAGGGAATAAACGACCTGCTTTCTGTAAACATAAAGCCAAGCCAAAATGAGATATTGAAAGTGGTACTAAAGAGCCGATTCGACACTAATTCTATCTAATATAGGGGTTTAGCCTTTTTTCATCGGCTATTGTAGTTCTCGGTCCATGTCCGGGGAATACTACGGTTTCGGGCGGCAAAGTCATAAGGTTATTCTTAATACTGCCTATAAGCGTACCGAAATCACCGCCGGGTAAATCGGTGCGTCCTATGCTCTGACGGAAAAGCGCATCGCCGGTTATTACGAAGCCATTTTCCGGAAAATAGAATGCTAAACTTCCGGGAGAATGGCCCGGCACTTCAAGTACATCAACAGGCGTTTTCCCAAGCCACAACCTGTCGTTATTTTTGAGCGGGTGAGCAATTTTCACTGAGCCAACCACATTGACATCAAGATGAAACATCTGCGCCTGCTGCGCTATTCGCGATGCAAGAGGCTCATCAAGAGAGTTTGCACTCAACCCGACTCCGTAACGCGACTCTATGTATTCGTCGCCGGCCACATGGTCAATATGCATATGTGTGTTAAGCAGATATTTTACCTTTAGTTTGTTCTCACTAATAAAACTGCTTATTTCATCACACTCTCTCTTATCCATCATTCCGGGGTCTATGACAGCAGCTTCTGCCGAAACCTCATCAAATGTCACATAAGTATTCTCCCCGAATAGATTGAATTCAAAAATCTTGATTTTCATTATTTAAAAGGTATATATAGCAAACTCTTTGTTTCGAAATATGGTTCATTGAAATAAACAGAAAGAGGCTCATCAATTAACGGCATTTTTACGCCTGAGATTTCTTCTTCAAGATTGCCACCCTTGAGACAGATAAGTCCGTTGGCATACAAATTTTCTGATGAATGACGGTCAATATTGCTCCTTACAAGACCGACAAGCGAATCGAGTCGCATCACGGCTCGGCTCACTACATAGTTAAATTTCGAGTGACATTCACCGACATCACCGTGCTGAAATGTAACATTGCTGATGCCTGCGGCTTCGGATACCGCTTTTGCTACCGTCAGCTTCTTGTTTATACGGTCTATCAGGTGGAATCGTGCCTCTGGATAAACTATAGCAAGCGGAATTCCGGGGAAACCTCCTCCCGTTCCAAGATCCATGAATGTTGTTCCCGGACTGACCTCATGCAAGAATTTGCTTATTGCCAGCGAATGCAAGACATGGTTGGTATAGAGATTGTCAATATCTTTCCTTGAAATCACATTAATGCGGGAGTTCCACAACGGATATTCCCGGCCAAGAGTTTCAAACTGTGCTATCTGCCGATCAGTCAGATTCGGGAAATATTTGAGAATAACGTCAATTGCCATATTATGAAAATCAGTATTGAATTTGTCGTAAAATTAAACAAATAAATCATCTTACGAAAGTTTTGAGCAATTTAAGAAAACCGGTTCTAATTGTTTATCTTTGCAGAAACAACTTTATGAAATGGTAAACATAGGACAATATAATACACTAAAAGTAGTCAAGCTCGTTGATTTCGGAGCCTATCTTGATGGGGGCGACGGACTTGAGATTCTGATTCCCGCCAAATATATCGAAAATCCATTATCGGTAGGCGACGAGATTAAAGTATTTGTTTACAAAGACTCTGAAAACCGTCTGATTGCTACAACTGAACGGCCGTATGCCACCGTCAACAGTTTTGCGTTTCTTCAGGTGAAATCAGTCAGCAATGTTGGCGCTTTCCTTGACTGGGGCGTTCTGAAAGACCTTTTGGTGCCATTCCGCGAGCAGAAAGTAAAGATGCGCGAAGGCGGAGTCTATCCGGTTTATATTTATCTTGACCATACGACGCAACGCATAGTGGCATCTGCCAAATTCGAGAAATTCATCGGCAACCGCATCCCGGAGTACAAACATGGCGATAGTGTTAAAGTCACTCTGTACCAGCACACCGACATAGGCTATAAGGGAGTGGTTGACAATCTGTTCTTCGGAATGCTATATGACAACGAGCTGTATCGTACCGTCGAATTAGGCGTGGAAATCGAAGCTTATGTAAAACAAATCAGGCCTGACGGCAAAATTGACCTGACGCTGTCCGGCGAAACAGCCGGAAGAATTGAATTACTAAGCAAAGCTATTCTAAAATATATCAAAGAGTCTGAAGGACACAGCAAAATAACAGATTCATCATCGCCCGAAGAAATCAAACGTGTATTCAACTGCAGCAAAAAAGATTATAAGAAAGCACTCGGATTATTGTATAAACAGCACAAAATACGTATCACACCTTCAGAAATTACTCTACAATAACAGTTTGATAACATACCCGAAAATTATCATATGAGCCTTCCTCGGAACTCATAGTCAATAAATGCGCCATAAAGGTGCATTTTTTTGCCTTCAACGGGCTAATAATTCGCTAAAAATTCGCATCTTTGCATTTAAATTGAATGAACATCAGAATATATACCTAAACCCAAATGGTAAATATGCAATTTACAGCCGCACAGATAGCCCAAATGGTCAGTGGCACTGTTGAAGGCAATCCAGAAGCAACCGTAAATACAATAGCCAAAATTGAAGAAGGGCACGAAGGCGCAATTTCTTTTCTATCGAACCCCAAATACACCCCTTATCTTTACACCACCGAGTCTTCAATCGTGCTTGTGAGCCGTGATTTCAAAGCAACGGAGCCGGTCAAAACAACGCTTATCAGAGTGGACGACCCTTATCAAACAGTGGCAAATCTGCTCAAAATGGTAGCCGAAATGATTGAACCCAAATATGAAGGCATTGAAGAACCATCGTATATAGCAAAAGATGTCGAGATTCCTGCAGGATGCTATGTCGGTGCATTCGCCTACATTGGTCGCGGTGCGAAAATCGGGAATAATGTTAAAATATTTCCTCAGGCTTACGTAGGCGACAACGTTATAATCGGCGACAATACGATTATTAAACCCGGAGTCAGGATTTACCATAATTGCAAGATAGGAAAGAACTGTATAATCCACGCGGGCGCCGTAATAGGAGCCGACGGCTTCGGATTCGCGCCCTCAACTAACGGCTACGAAAAAATACCTCAGATAGGTAATGTGGAGATTGACGATAACGTAGAAATCGGAGCGAACACCACCATTGACCGCGCTACAATGGGTAGCACCAGAATCCGCACGGGCGTAAAACTTGATAACCTCATTCAGATAGCCCACAATGTAGAAATTGGAGAATCGACCGTTATGGCAGCTCAGGCAGGGGTGGCCGGTTCGACAAAAATAGGCAGTTGGAACATGATTGGCGGCCAGGTAGGCTTTGCAGGTCACATTTCAGTCGGCGACCGGAATTCTATAGGCGCTCAGTCAGGCATACCAAACAATGTCGGAAGCGACAAACGTCTCATGGGCTATCCTGCTGTCGATGCCGGCAGTTTCGCACGTCAGACAGTTTATATCAAGAAACTCTCCGAGCTGTATGCTCAGGTTCATGAACTAAATAAAGAAATCAAAAAATAAAACGTCATAATGAAACAGCTCACACTTAACGGCGAATTTTCAATTTGCGGCAAAGGCCTTCACACCGGCCTTGACATAACCGCGACTTTTGCTCCTGCGCCTGAAAACCATGGTTACAAATTCCAGCGTGTTGACCTTGAGGGCCAGCCCACAATTGATGCTCTTGCAGAATACGTGACCGACACTAACCGCGGCACGGTTCTCCAGCAGGGCGACATCCGCGTGTCAACAGTTGAACACGCTTTGGCTGCTCTTTATGCCGCAGGCATTGACAACTGCCTCATCAAAGTCAATGCTCCGGAACTCCCGATTCTCGACGGCAGCGCTGACATTTACTGCGAAGAAATTGCAAAAGTAGGCATACGCGAGCTTGAGGCCGACAAGCATTTCTACGTGATAAAGCATAAGATTGAGGTTAAGGATGAAACTACGGGTGCTTCAATTGTAGCCCGTCCGGCCGATGAATTTTCAATTGATGTTAAAATTGAATTCAACTCACCGGTTCTTGACAACCAGTTCGCCTCACTTGACAACCTCGCGGATTTCCCCGAGCAGATAAGCGCAGCTCGCACCTTCTGCTTCGTACGCGAAATCGAGCCTTTAGTCAAAGCGAATCTCATAAAGGGTGGTGACCTCGACAATGCCATCGTAATTTACGATAAGGAAATGTCACAGACTGAACTTGACCATATAGCCGACGTTATGAACGCTCCCCACCAGAACGTCACCAAATTCGGCTACATCAACAGCCGTCCACTGAAATGGGATAACGAGCCCGCACGTCACAAGCTCATGGATGTGCTCGGCGATCTCGCGCTTATTGGCCGCCCCATAAAAGGCCACATCGTTGCTACCCGTCCCGGGCATAACATCAATACCACTTTTTCCAAGCAAATTCGCCGCGAGATCAAGCGTCAGGACATTCAGGCTCCCGTCTATGACCCGTCAGCAGAACCCCTGATGGACAACATCCGCATCCGTCAGCTCCTACCTCACCGCTACCCCTTCCTTATGGTTGACAAAATCATCGAAAAAGGTATAAACTACATTGTCGGTGTTAAAAACGTAACCACCAATGAGCCTTTCTTCCAGGGTCATTTCCCAGAAGAACCTGTCATGCCCGGCGTGCTGCATATCGAAGCTATGGCTCAGACCGGTGGCCTCCTCGTACTCAGTTCTGTTGACGAACCGGAGCGCTACTCCACCTATTTCATGAAGATAGACAATGTAAAGTTCCGCCAGAAAGTGGTTCCGGGCGACACGCTCATTTTCCATGTGTCGTTCCTCACCCCCCTGCGACGTGGATGCGCCATGATGAGAGGCATTGCATTCGTCGGAGAAAAAATCGTGACCGAATGTGAATTCATGGCTCAGATTGTCAAGAACAAATAAGCCAGTCAGATATATAAATCAAATCATTATCAATTATATGAAACAGCCATTAGCATATATACATCCCGCAGCCAAAATACATCCCAGTGTTGTCATTGACCCGTTTGTAACCATCGACGGCAATGTTGAGATAGGCGAGGGAACCCGCATCGGCAGCAACGTCACCATCATGGATGGCGCCCGCATCGGCAAGAACTGTAATATTTTCCCCGGAGCCGTAATTTCCGGAATTCCTCAGGACTTGAAATTCCGCGGAGAAGACACTCTTGCAATCATCGGCGACAACACCACGATTCGCGAGTGCGTCACCGTCAACCGCGGCACTGCCGCCAAATGTAAGACAATCGTCGGCTCTAACTGCCTGATTATGGCTTACTCCCACATAGCTCACGACTGTACCGTAGGAGATAACGTCATTATTTCAAATGCCACTCAGATTGCAGGCGAAGTCGTAGTTGACAATTTTGCCGTAATAGGTGGAGGCACGCTGATTCACCAGTTCTGCCATCTCGGCTCTCACGTAATGATTCAAGGTGGAGGTCTCGTCAATAAAGATATACCTCCGTTCGTCAAAGCCGCCCGTGAGCCTATAGCCTATACCGGTGTTAACTCCATCGGCCTACGCCGCCGTGGATTCACCAACGACCAGATTCGCGACATTCAGGAAGTTTACCGTTATCTCTATCTCTCACGTCTCAACGTCACTGATGCCATAGAGCGCATAGAGGCAGAGCTGCCCGCCACTAAAGAGCGTGATGAAATCATTCTCTTCATTAAGAACTCAAAACGAGGTATAATCCGAGGTTACGTATAATTAGTTATACGTCCTTACACTATAAAAGGCTATGTCAATTAAACTTGGCATGGCCTTTTTATATATAGAAATGGGGTAGAACACACAAGCTTTAAGAGCCGGTTTGACAACAAAACTTCATTTACAAAAGAAGTGCTGACTCCGTAAAACAGGAATCAGCACTTATTATTGTCAAAAAAAAACAAACTGAAGTCTTATCAGAAGGGGAGGTTATCATCGGCGTCTCCGGAAATTGGGGCCTGAGGAATAGGCGGAATATTCTCAGTCGGAACAGCAGGAGCTGCCTGCGGAGCATACGATGGAGCGTTGTCGTCAACTTTTTCAGCTTTCCATCCGCGGATAGAAGTATACCAACGGCCATTGTATTCGCGGCTTTCAATATCGAAGCTCAATCTGACAGTATCACCCAAATTAAGAATATATTGGTCGGCTTTATCCCCGAAGAAGTCAAAATGAACTTTTCTGGGGTAAGATTCCTGAGTTTCAAGAACGTATTCACGTTTTTTCCACGAATTGCCTGATTTTGAAAGTCCTGTCACTTCCGGCAGGACAAGAATAATTTTTCCGGTAATTTCCATTTATACTAATAATTAATGCGTTTTCTTTTTACAAATTTAATGAATCCAAACCGCCTCACAAAATTTATTGAATTTATTTTTGTTACCTTTGTAAAAATATCAAATGCATCAATACTATGGCAGACAACGAGGACTGGTGGACAGCACCGACTGAAAACGAAGACGGACAGCTCATAATGGTGACGGGAAGACGCGATATTGATAAATTCCGAAACAATCCCCGCTTCTCAATACGAGTTGAAATCACATGGTTGTATAATTCTGAACGTCATGGGATGCCAGACAAGAGTACTTCGGAAGTTATGGAGAAAGTGACTGACGCAATGACATCCGTATTCAAGAAAGACCCTGTGGCAGTCATGACAGGCATTTATACCGGCGCCGGTGAGCGCAACTGGATTTTCTACACACTGAGCACCCACATTTTCCAGAAAAAAATAAATGAAGCTCTTTCAGATTTCGAAACACTTCCTATTACTATTTACGCTGAAAACGATGCAGGCTGGGAAGAATATAGCGAGATGAAAGACCTCACCGAAATTCAGGCGTCAGATGACTGACAAGTATTGAGCCACTGCTTCAGCCGCACGCTCGCCGTCTATTGCCGCCGATACGATTCCGCCTGCATAGCCCGCGCCTTCACCTGCCGGAAACAAGCCCTCATGGGAGATGCTTTGCAACGAATCGCTATCGCGGACTATTCTGACAGGCGCACTCGTTCGTGTCTCGCATCCTATTACTGTCGCCTCATCAGTCAGAAAACCACGCTGTTTTTTACCGAATTCGGCAAATCCGGCCTGCAGCCTGCGAGAAATAAACTCAGGAAGGAGTCTGTCAACGCGAACGGAATGAATCCCGGGCGCGTACGATGTCGCCGGAAGCGTTTCCGACTTTTTGCCGTTGACGAAATCCGTCATTCTCTGAGCCGGTGCATTCTGTGTACCGGAAGATTCCTCATAGAATCTCCTTTCGATATCCTCCTGAAATCTCATCAAGCTGAGCACTCCATATTTTTCATAATCCTTCAAGTCATCCGGCAACACTTCTACGACCATTCCGGAATTGGCCCATTTCGTACCACGGCTGGATGGTGACATTCCGTTAACGGCCTGCTGTTCCGGCCCGCTTGCCGATGGTATTATAAAACCACCGGGACACATACAGAACGAGTAAACGCCTCGGCCGTCTACTCTCGTAAGCATTGAGTACTCAGCCGGTGGAAGGAATTTACCCCTCCCACCAGGCTTGTGATAGCGTATGGCATCAATGAGTTGCTGGGGATGCTCAAGCCGCACTCCAACGGCTATCCCCTTAGGCTCAAGATTGACTTTTTGGGCAAAAATGTTCTCGTAGGTATCGCGTGACGAATGTCCGGTAGCGAGGATAACAGGACCTTCAAATTTACGTCCATTGGAATCGGTCACGCCCGTAACACGATTCCCGTCTGTCACAATAAGCTGTTCTGCCCGACATTCAAAAATCACTTCACCTCCTGATTTTTCAATCTGCCTGCGCATGGACTTGATTACCTCGGGCAACTTGTCAGTGCCTATGTGCGGATGCGCCTCTACAAGAATATCCGTGCTCGCGCCATTCATGCAGAACACCTGGAGTATTCTGTCAACATTTCCTCGCTTTTTACTGCGCGTATATAGTTTGCCGTCAGAAAAAGCTCCGGCCCCTCCTTCTCCGAAACAGTAATTGGAATCGGGATTCACAACACCTTCGCGGGCTATCGCTGCCATGTCTATACGCCGGCGGTCAACATCCTTGCCGCGCTCAAGAACCACAGGGCGTAGTCCAAACTGAATCAAACGTAAAGCCGCGAAAAGTCCGGCCGGCCCCGCTCCGACAATCACCACCTGACGTGCCTTGCTTACATCCGGATAGTCAATTGGCTCAAAATAGGGATTTTCAGGAGCACTTTCATCAATGTAAACGCGTACTGAGAGATTAACCACTATATTTCTCTGACGCGCGTCAATCGACTTACGCATAATGACGACGTCTTTTATGCGGTTGACGTCAATTGACAACAGTGTGGAGACAATTGCCTTTAGCATAAGCGGTGTAGCCGCCTGCTGTGGCGTGGCCTTTAAAGATATATCTTCAATCATGTTTGATTGGGTTAATTGTAGCAAATTTTTTATTCTTGTGCCTTATCATGATATTGACAGTCACTACAGCGAGGATGAACGCGAGCAAATCGGCGCCTGCCATGCTTGCCCACACACCGTCAGTACCATAATACTGCGGCAGGATAATCAGGAACGGTAAGAGGAAAATCAACTGACGAGTCAGTGACAGGAATATCGAGAGTTTGGGATTTCCGATTGACTGGAAGAAATTCTGAATCACAATCTGACACCCTACGACAGGATAACAGATAAAATAGATTCTGAAGCCCGTACGTGCAATCGCCACAAGCGTTTCGTCGTCAGTAAACATCGAGCTGACTGTGTCAGGCATCAATTCGGTTATAAGCCACCCGACAGTCGTTATTATCACGCCAAGATATACGCCTATACGGAGTGTACGCTTCACACGGTTCCATTGCGACGCACCGTAATTGTATCCCAAAATGGGCTGCATACCCTGCGTGACTCCGAATACAATCATCACAAAGAACATAGTGGTGCGGTTCATTATGCCGTAGGCACCGACTGCAAGATTGCCTTCATCACCGCTGTAGTCAAGCAGTGCGCGGTTAATGAAAACCACTACAATGCATGCACAAATATTCATCAGAAAGGGCGATAAACCGATAGAATAAATTCGTTTTACTATGACAAACTCAAACCACAAATTATGCGATTTGAAATGAACGAAGCTTTTCTTAGATATGAAATGAATCATCACCCAGATAAAAGCAGCAGTTTGTCCGCATACCGTTGCAAGAGCAGCTCCTTTAATACCCCATTCAAGAACGAATATGAAAATCGGTGCGAGAATAATATTTACTAACACTGACAGCAATGCAGAAATCATTGCCTTCTTCGGATAGCCCGTAGCCCTCATCAGATTATTAAGGCCTATGAAAATGAATGTTATGGGCGTGCCGTAAAGAATCACCTTCATAAAGTCGCGTGCATAGGGGATGGTTTCAGGAGTTGCACCGAAAAACAGCAGAATCTCATCAAGGAAGAGCAGAGCGGCACCGCCAAACACAATGGAATGAACCACGCACAATGTCATTACATTATTTACAACATCGGTAGCTTTTGCATAGTTCTTCTGACCTAAGAAAATCGAACTGATTGTAGCTCCTCCTACAGCCACAAGCGTAATGAAAGCTACAATAAGATTCATTAGCGGGAACGTGATAGCAAGTCCGGATATGGCCATAGGCCCGACTCCGCGTCCAATGAAGATACTGTCGATAATATTATACAATGATGTGGCCACACTGGCAATAATTGCAGGTATGGAGTATTGAATCAATAGTTTTCCTATCGATTCAGTACCGAGTGTCAACGGGTTCGATGATGTAATTTTTCTGTCCATATCTATTATAGAATGCAAAATTAACATAATGAGTTCAACTAATCGGTCTGAATTTTCCTAATTTTGCAAAAAAATACTTACCGACAGAATGAAAAAGACCACCGCACTGTTTGATCTTGACGGCGTACTTATAGACAGCGAAGGGCTGTACACCGATTTCTGGGCAGAAATCGGGCACAAATTTCAGCTCACATCCCCGACATTCGCTCATGACATCAAAGGCCGCACACTAAACAGCATACTTAACGAATATTTCCCTTCTGAATCTGATAAGACTGAAATAATAAAGGAATTGCACAGATTTGAGGACAACATGGAATTCCGCATATTCCCCGGAGCTGAAGAATTGCTGCGCGACCTGCGCAGCCACTCCGTCGGTATCGCCATCGTGACAAGTTCAGATGACAAGAAAATGGAATATCTGTTCAGACAGCAACCTGTCATAAGGGAAATGGTAGATATCGTAATAGATGGTTCCATGGTGTCGAAATCAAAACCTGACCCGGAAGGCTATCTGACGGCCGCGCGTAAACTCGGCGGCGCTCCTGCCGATGCTTTTGTTTTCGAAGATTCTTTTCAGGGGCTTGAGGCCGGCCGCCGTTCCGGTGCGACAGTAATAGCCGTAGCGACTACCAATCCGGCTGAATCGCTAAAAGGAAAAGCCCACGCAGTCATCGACGGACTGGCAGGCTTCTCATATAAACAAATGATTGAAATCAGCAAGCTTTAAAGCTCAAATCCAATCCCTTAACAGAGTGGGTGAGTGCTCCGACTGAAATGAAGTCAACACCACATTCGCCATAGTCGCGAAGCGTGTCGAGAGTAATTCCGCCGGACGATTCAATCTCGGTGCGCCCGGCTATGAGTTCGACAGCCTTACGGGTGCGCTCAGGAGTGAAATTGTCAAGCATTATGCGGTCGACTCCCGCCTCAAGTGCCTGCCTTATCTCATCCTCGTTGCGGACTTCAACTTCAATCTTTAGATTGCGTCCGGTATCCTTGCAGTACTTTTTGGCAGCGGCCACAGCCTGAGGAATACCTCCGGCAAAATCAATATGATTGTCTTTGATTAAAATCATATCGAATAGACCAATGCGGTGATTCATGCCTCCGCCAATCTTTACAGCTTCTTTTTCAAGAAGTCTCATGCCGGGTGTGGTTTTGCGTGTATCGAGCACTTTTGTCTTCAGATTCTTAAGACGGCTCTGATATTTATTGGTCATTGTAGCGATACCGCTCATGCGCTGCATTATGTTGAGCATCGTGCGTTCTGTCTGCAAAAGCGACCTCACTTTGCCCTCAACGACAAAAGCCACGTCTCCGGGCTTCACTTCAGCACCATCGTTGATATATACTGTCATCTTAAGCTCCGGGTCAAACTTAGCGAATACACGGCGCGCAATTTCAACGCCGGCAAGTATTCCTGGCTCCTTTACAAGCAGTTTCTGCTTCCCGATAGCAGTTTCGGGTATTGTGCTCAACGTCGTATGATCGCCGTCGCCCACATCTTCAGCAAAAGCGAGATTCAGCAAATCGTCTATAAGTTCATCGTTCGATTTCATTTTTGATAATTTATAGAGTTTGTTATAATTTTGTACAAAAGTAAGAAAATAAGACCAAACTATGAAAATATTATTGGTAGTAGTAGGTAAAGTTTCAACAAAATATATCGAGGATGGCATCAGGGTATATACCGACCGTCTGACGCACTATCTGCCTTTCGAAATCAAAACACTGGCTGACCTAAAGTCTACAAAAGGTCTCACTCAGCTCCAGCAGAAACAAAAAGAAGGGGAGATGATACTGTCGGCTGTCAAACCCGGGGACTTCGTTATACTCCTGGACGAGCGCGGCAAAGAGCTGACATCGCGAGGATTCGCGGAAATGATTGACAGACGTATGGCAATGGTCAGCAGAAATATAATATTTGTAGTCGGTGGCCCTTATGGCTTTTCTGAAGATGTGTATTCGCGTGCCGACACAAGCCTTTCACTCTCAAAAATGACTTTTTCTCATGAAATGGTCAGACTGTTTTTTGTAGAACAGCTGTACCGTGCAATGACTATATTGCGCGGAGAACCATATCATCATGATTAACGTTAAACCTGAATGAGCTGACGCAAAATTGCGTCAGACATGAGCCATCTTTCTTCCGGTATGACCATTCTACAGGTATCCCCCGAAATAATCAGGTCACCGGAATCAAGAAGAGGTTTCGCATCGCGAATGAACTCGGCAACGATTTCTTCACCGAACCGCGTACTAATGTCGTCAACCGACAAGCCTCTGGAAGTACGGAGCGCAGTAATAATCATGTCGTTAAATCGGTTCAGTTCCGTTTCGTCCTCAATTACGGCAAAACTCTTTCCTGAGCTTATGACATCAATATATTTTCTGATATCTGACGGATTGTAACGTCTGACCGAGCCGTCAAATGAGTGCGCCGAAACTCCGAGCCCTAGGTATGGCCTAAACTCCCAATAGGAAGAATTGTGAACGGCATGACATCCTGGAAGTGCGAAATTCGATATTTCATAATGTTCATAACCGGCATCCCGACACCGTGATATAAGATAAGAGTAACGTCTCTGCGCTTCCGTGTCATCAATTTCATTTACTTTCCCCGTTATGCGCATAGCGTCAAGACGGGTGCCGGGTTCAAACGAAAGTAGATATGCAGAAATATGGGGAGGTCTGAATGACAGCATTTTGCATAACGACTTCTCCCAGTCTTCAAAAGAATCGGTTGGTATGCCATAGATGAGGTCAGCACTATAATTCAGGCCGCTGTCCCTCAATAGTTCAAGCGCTCCGATGCTTCTTTCAGCGCTATGGCGGCGATTAATAAACTTCAGTGACTCAGCGTTAAACGTCTGCACGCCTATGCTCACTCTGTTTATGCCGGCTCCTCTGACTTCATTTATAAAGTCCTGACATAAGTCTTCAGGATTGGCCTCAATGGTAAATTCTGCTACATCAGCAAGATTTACGCGTTTCAGTATAAAATCAATAAGACGATGCCGCTGCTGAGGCGAAAGTATGGAAGGTGTGCCGCCGCCAATATAAATTGTCCTGACCGGCTCATTCAGCTCATTTTGCCGTAACTCAAACTCTGCATTCAGCGCGTCAATATATTCGTCTATCCATACGGCAGATGGAGTAGAAAAAAAGTCACAGTAAATGCACTTCGACCGACAGAACGGAATATGTATATACAGACCGGCCATAATTCAATGTGTGCTACTTCCCGCAGAATTCTTTAAACTGGCAGTATTTGCAATGCGATTCCGAAGGATTAGCAGTAAAGGGGATATCCGCATCGAACATTTCGCTCATAAGAGCATCAAGTGCTTCAACGAATTCATCACGAAAATCGTCAAATCTATAAACCGGAGTCTTATTGATTACCAGAGGCCCGAGAGGTTCTATAGCCATAGTCTTAAATTTATACATATATGGTTCAACCGGCACTCCGGGAGAATCATTCTGCTCAAAGGCGAGGCTATACAGCAATAATTGTAATAAGGCCTTGGGGCGGTCCTTCCGTTCCCGTTCGAAAAGTGACGCCATGCTCGGAGCTTTAAGCTGGTCGCCGCCGGTCTTATAATCAATAAGCCTGATATGCTCCTCATCGCCGTAAACCACACGGTCAACGCGGTCTATTCTGTAACTTATATTGAAACTTATGCCTGACGGAAGAGTTATGCTGCCAATTCTCGGTACTTCACCCTGTCTGAAATACAATTCCGTAATATCGGGCAATCCCTTGTTATCCTTTTTGCCTGGCAGTTTAATCTTTTGACCGATTAATTCCATCTCGCGCTCAATCATAAATTTTATTGACCGCGTCATGACATTATAAAATATTAAGGAATCTCCGGATAGTTCACGGGCATCATCGGCATCCCTCTTGAGATACAATTCATTGATGGCTCTCTTGAGATGACGCCCGATAAATTCACCATCATGAAATTTGGCAAGAAGAGCTGGAGTGATTCTTAGCTCACCGCCATTGCCTTCCGCTTCCTTATATATATTCTCCACAGTCATATGAATGACTTCACCGTAAGTGCCCTCATCCATATAGTCATACATTTCCTTGCCCGCATAATATTCCTCCACATTCTGAAGATAAAACTGCAGTGGACAATTTATATACGTGTTAAGAGCGCTTGCGGAAAGTCTCTTCCCGGAAGCCGGATTGAGATACCTTTCAAGTTTGCTGATTACTTCAGGCGTTTTCGGTACGGCTAACTCATTCTTCTTAACCGGGACAATGGAATCCGCCCAGTTTGAAAGAATCAGATTTTTAGGCGGCAGTATAAATTTGAGCTGGTTCAGATAGCGCGACGGATCGCCCGACCTTACACCGCTGCTACGGTTGTCATACATCAGATAGACCCTTTTTGCACGCGTTATTAACCTGTAAAAATAGTAGGCATAAATGCTTTCCTGATGGTCAAGCGTAGCCATACCGTAACCGCGACGCAGTGCATTCGGGATAAACGTTTTCGAGTAGTGCTTCCGTGGGAAAATGCGCTCGTTCATCGAGAGAAGAATCACATTCTCAAAATCAAGATTACGGGTTTCAAGAACACCCATAATCTGCAACCCGCGCAGTGGTAATCCTTCAAAATTGATTGTCTGATTCCCGACAAGCCGTTCAACGAGATGGAATATTGTCCTGTCCTCAAGATAAACATCCTTTAAATAAGTGGAGCTTAATCGTTTGAGTTCCGTAAGAGCATCAAGATACCCCATTATGAACCCGACTTCAAGTAGGGGAGAAGTGCCTGAAAGGATTTCAGCATCAGCCTGAATTTCCGTTTCTGCTTCAGCATCAGTTTCTTTTTTTTCGCTTTCAAACAGATTGTTTTCTATCAGCCCAAGAAGCCACTGCAGCAGGCGTCCCAGATAACCTACAACCGCATCAGGGTCGTTGGCATTCTCCACAACCTGAAATACCGGATAAAGAGATGCGAAACGTTCATCAGCCAATACATTCTGAGGAATATTGAACAAGCGCTGTGTATTAATCATCCTTATGATGCTGTCGCACGTATCAGCCGAAGCCGAACGAATTAGCGGATGAGAGAGTACGCTTATAACATCCTCATAAAAAAAGGTGTTTTCATATTTAAGTTTGCGTGCTCTGAGCTGCAACGATATGATGTTGCGAATCAGAGTCGCAACGGAAGTCTGCCGCAGGGAATAACCCATGGTTACATTCACATTGTCAAGCACAGGGGGCAAAGAGGAAAGAACGTCAATGCTTAGCATTTCATCCGGCAGGACTATGGCGGTGTTGACAAGTTCCTCCTGATTGGCTTGCAATCCCGTTACTATATCGGGATACAGTCTGCTCAGGATTCTCGGAACAGCCTTAACCTGACCTATCGTCGATGCAAACGACATAATCTCAACCTCAGGGAATCTTTCGGTCTCCTTGCCGACAGATTTATATAGCGATGGGAAATTCCTGACATAATTCTTCATGAATCTCAACGCCCTGTTGCCTTCTATCTTAAATGCCGGCGAAGCAAAATCCCAATAGAAATCAGCTATACCGCAATCGCGGAAGTAACCGAATATTTCTTCCTCCGACCTTGACAATGTGGAGAATCCGACGAAAACATATCGTGAATACTCTTTGACAGCCTCCTCAAGCGAGCCGTTCTTCAGCCCATCATAGACAGAGCGATATGTCATTCCGCTATACGACATTCCCCTTGCGGAAAGCTGTTTTCGAAATTCGTTGTAAATTTCCAGCATAGCCTGCCACAGTTTTACGAAACCGGCGACATTTTTTTTGCCTGTGGCCGACCCGTTGCCATCGGTATGAACCGAGTGTTTCCAAAAATCCTTAACCGGAGCCGCTACATTCTCTTCATTCCAATATCGTTTTATTACTTCAATCTGCTCGGGAGTCAGATAATTACTGCTTATTTCCTTAAGGTCTTTTATGTTTTTAAATATTTCTTCGGGACTGACGAGATAGCGGTCAACATCGTTAAAATCGTTGAGCAATGTTCCGCCCCAATACTGAAAGCGATTGAAATCAATGAGATTCTTACCCTTTTCAATCTCATCCGGCGTCATATTCTCCCTCAGAATTTCGGCATAAACATTATAGAGTATAAAAAGTTGTTCGATTTTCGACGGCTCCACCGTATTTGTAAAATCAGTGAACAAGTCTGAAATTGTTGTAATGTGAGGAACAAGCGCAATTTCATTATTTTTACGGAAAGCCGTACCGAAATATTTCGTCAAGAAAGCACAGCCTCGTTTATTTGGCAGAACGAAGCAGTAATCAGCCAGATTAACGGACTCGTTTTCAACATAGACATCGGCTACCTCCTTCAGGAACGGAGCCGCAAGCAGATTCTCCTCCTTCATTTAATCAAAAGTATCGTTCTGACCGCAACGTCAAACATTACCATCTTGACATTAGTATTCCCTGCCACATCACGTCTGGCGTCTACAAACATTTTTCTCAGCTGGACAACATTTCGCTCAGTGATAAACCGGGCGAAATTTCGGCTGAAATTCTGCTCGTCGGCTGACAAATAGACAAGCTCTTTCCGATTGAGATTAAAAATAAAATTCTCACCAACGAACCGCTCACAGTATTCAAGAAAATCCATACATTTCTCACGGCTAAGCGTAGCAATATCCTCCGCCCAAGCTCTCAGCTTTATGATGTCGCGCATATAGGCAAGGCGCATCAGCGAAACGAACTGCTTAAGATTAACAGCCGAGGCACTGTCTGTCGCTATACGCCTCATGGCCTCAAGGATGCTTCCTTCTGACAGATGGGCAATGTCATCGGCCATAGCAGGCTCGACCCCGACTGACTCATGCAAATATCTGCTCACTATTTCTTCGGAGAGACGACTGACCTTAATCCTTCGGAGTCTTGAATAGATTGTCGGAAGGATTTTTTCGGAATCGTTTGAGACCAATATAAAAAGTGTATCCTCGTGAGGCTCTTCAATCAGTTTCAGCAATTTGTTTGCACATTCTTCCTTCATCCTTTCCGGCAGCCAGAGAATCACTTTTTTATAATGGGAGGAGTGGGCTGTAAATGTCAGTTTCCGGATAAGTTCAGCGCTCTCATCGACATAAATTATAGGCTGGCCGTTTTCATTTCCCAATGCTTCGAGCCATTTATGGAAATCCATGAAAGGGGAGGCCTCAACAAAATCCTTCCATTCGGGGAAATAATCATCGGAAACGGGATTGGAGCTTCCGCCGTTTTTCTTCTTTAGAACCGGGAAAACATAATGCGTATCAATCTGGTTGAACGTGCGGTGCTGAATACATGAGGGACACTCGCCGCAGCTATCGCCGTTGCGTCGGTCAGTGCAGTCTATGTATTGAGCAAGCGCTCTTGCAAGCTGGAATTTGCCCACTCCTGATGGCCCTTCCAGCAAAAGCGCATGAGGAATACGGTTGGAGTCAACCATTGACTTCAGCTGCTCCTTGACAATTTCCTGCGAGGGAATATCTCTGAATTTCATGGTATGCCGATGACTCTCTGTCAGAACACGCGTTCAGCTACAGCCCTGACGCTTTTACCTGCATTGTGTGAATAAAAATGTATGGACGGTACTCCTTTTTCAATAAGTTCCTTCGCTTGAGCGGCGCACCATTCCACACCGACTTCTTTAGCTTCGTCATCATTTTTACAGGCCAACAGCGCCTTTGCAAGGTCTTCAGGCAAATCCACTTTAAAGACTTTAGGGAGCAGGGTGAGCTGATTTCTATTGATAATAGGCTTGATTCCGGGTATTATCGGGACATTGATGCCTGCTTTGCGGCAACGGTCGACAAAATCAAAAAATTTCAAATTGTCAAAGAACATTTGAGTGACAATGTAGTCAGCCCCTGCATCAACTTTATCTTTAAGCCAGCGAATATCCATGTCGATATTCGGCGACTCCTCATGCTTTTCAGGATAACCGCCCACACCATAACTGAATTTACGTTCAGGAACAATATCCATTTCAGAGCCGTCAACGAAAATTCCACGATTGAAATCATTGACCTGACGCTGAAGTTCAATGGCATGAGAATGTCCGTTTTCATTCGGTATAAACTTGTTGTCATGCTTGGCTTTGTCTCCGCGGAGTATAAGTAGATTGTCTATCTCAAGAAAACTCAGGTCAATAAGAGCATACTCGGTTTCAGTCTTTGAGAAACCGCTACAGATGATGTGAGGCACTGCCGTGATTTTATACTTGTTCTGTATGGCCGCCGCTACTGCTACCGTGCCGGGGCGTGAACGCTGCGAGACTTTCTGATATAAGCCGCCGTCAACCGATTTAAACACCAGTTCCGACCGATGGGTAGTGATATTGATATATAATGGAGAAAACTCCATTAACGAATCAATAGTTTTATAAAGCGATTCGATGCTTCTGCCTTTCAGCGGAGGAAGCACCTCGAAAGAGAATCCTGGTTTTTGCCTTGAAGAAATAAGTTCAGGAATATTCATATAATAAAAGAATTTAGTTTCAATTTAAGAGCCGGTTCGACAATAAAACCGACATGGTTAAATTATCTGATTCTATAATATTGTTTCTTTCTCAGTTGTAATAATTTACATTTATTTTGCGTATTCTGCCGATTTTAGCGTTGTTCCTCAGTCGTTTACATCTGACTAACTTCTTAGTTACAAAACTCAAATCGATTCCGGCTATGTGACCCCGCCGTTAACATTTATTGCCGAATCGGCTCTAATTTGCTACGGGTTTGACTTTCGACCTTGCGAGTTCAATTTTCTTCTGAATGCGTTCTTTCTCTATGGCTGCAGTCCTGCTATTACCCACAAGAACTGAATATTCATAAAGGGTTGCCATGCCGTTGACGTCTGCAGCTGACAGCCTAAGGGTCTTTGCGCGGCCACCGTTCCCAATAAACCTAAGCTCGGCGGGAGAATTGCGGTGTTCAAATGCCAAACGGCCTATCTCCGCCGACTTATCGGCCGAAAAAGTTATAAGCTCGCTGTTGCCATATCTATAATTGATAGCTCCATCGTAAGGAACCTCGCCGGAAACAGCAGTCTGACCGTCAACCGTCAGAGAAATTGATGAATGATGCAGACGACCGGAAGGATTGACCGACGAAACCAAATAAAACTCGCCTCCGGAACTTACGCGAGGTGAGATTCCGGTGGAATCTGTAAATTTAGGATTGTGTCGGGACGTCTCAACATAGTAACCATCAACAGATGGGAGACTCACAAACGTCAGCTTAGCGCCGATGCTGTCAGCATCGTGCTTCATCAGGTCCAAGGCTGTGTCAAGCGAATCAAGCTGCTGTGTGCCGTAGTCAACAATCAGCAAAGGCCTGAGGTCAATGCTCTTTCTGATTACTTCGGTCTGTGATTTATAATTTGCATCCAGAGAATCGAGAATGGCAATAGCCTCTGCAGGGCGTCCTGCCCGTTGAGCGACCAATGCACTTTCATAGAGTGATTCCGCTTCGACTTTCACTGCATCGTCGCCTGAACATGAGGCTACCATGAACAACAATCCGGCGCACGCCAATTTATCTATTCCGTATAACATCTTTTACGCCTTTTACTGTCTTAATTTTTTTTATTAGTTTGTTAAGAGTGGATGTATCATTGATTCCGACTACAAGATGGCCCTGAAAAAGTCCATCATTCGAGTCAATTGATATCGACCGTAATGACACATCCTTTTCCTTGTTGATGATTGATGAAATATTGGTTACTATTCCAATGTCGTCCTGACCCACAACACTAAGCGTGGCGGCAAACTGATCGCCGACCTTGCCTGACCAACGCGTAGTTATTATCCTATAAGGATATTTACTGCGAATGTTGGCAGCGTTAGGACAATCGAGCCTATGGACTTTGATAATTCCTTCCGACGATATGAATCCAAAGACTTCATCACCCTGAATAGGGTTGCAGCATTTAGCCAGTTTATAATTTATGCCTTTGATGTTGTTACCGATAATAAGGACCTCGGATGAGTGAGGAGCGCCTTCCGCCTCCACGGGTTGCAACGTAAACTCAACGGCTGAGCGGACTTCTGTCTCAGGTGCTTTTTTATCAGTCATTTGGTCATAAGCCTCCATGACCTTGCTGATTTCAAGTGTTTCTTCCGATATGTCGTTGTAAAAGTCAGTAACAGTCTTATAGCCTAGCTTCTTGACCGTACGCATCAGAGTGGCCTCGTCGACATCAATTTTGCGGTTCTTAAAACGGCGCATTAGAATCTCACGCGCCAGCTCTGCCGCACGGTTACGGCTCTCATTGAGCGTCTGTTTGATTTTAGTGCGTGCCTTGGAAGTTTCTACAAAATTAAGCCAGTCCTGCTTCGGTTTCTGTGATGCAGAAGTCAGAATCTCAACGGTGTCGCCGCTCTTTAGCTTATAATTGATTTTTTCATTCTTTCCGTTGATTCGTCCGCCTACGCACTGGCATCCGAGACGTGAATGGATATTGAACGCAAAATCAAGAAGTGTGGCTCCAAGCGGAAGTTTATAGAGGTCGCCTTTGGGGGTGAATACGAACACTTCCTTGTCGTAGAAATCAATCTTGAAGTTTCGCATCAGCTCCATCGGTCCGTTGTCACCTGCCTCAAGAATGTCGCGTACATTATTCATCCATTCATCAAGCGCAGCCTCGCTTTGTATGCCTTTGTAACGCCAATGAGCGGCAAGACCTTTTTCTGCGACGAGGTCCATCCTGCGTGTGCGTATCTGAACTTCCACCCAGCGGTTTTCAGGACCGGCTACCGTGATGTGTAGCGACTCATATCCGTTGCTTTTGGGAATGCTTATCCAGTCTTTCATTCTGACAGGATTGGGCTGATACATATCGGTGATAATTGAATATGCGAGCCAGCATTCTGATTTCTCATTGTCGACAGGTGTATCAAGTATTACCCTGATTGCAAACAGGTCATATATATTTTCAATGTCGTTGTGCTGCTTCAGAATTTTATTCCAGATAGAATAAATTGACTTTGTGCGTCCCTTTATATCAAATTTCAGTCCGGCCGCCGTCAGTTTCTCTCTTATAGGCCTGATGAAAGCCTCAATATAAGCATCTCGGCGCGCCTTCGTCTGATTTAGTTTTGAAGCTATCTCGGTAAAGGCGGCACGGTTGGTATATTTCAGCGACATATCCTCCAGCTCGCCCTTTATTCCATATAAACCCAGTCTGTGAGCAAGCGGAGCATAGAGGAAATTAGCTTCATAGGCCACATCCCTCACAAGCTTTTCGTTGGGATGATGATTGATTTGCTTCATCAGCTCCAAACGGTCGACTATCATTATGATAATCACCCTTATGTCATCGGCGAAGGTCATCAGAAGGCGCCGGAAATTGTCAGTCTCTACAGATGCGTGGTGGCTGTAAAGGCCTGTGATTTTCTTCAGTCCCCTCAGCAATTTCACAACATCCTCGCCAAACAGCTCCACAGCCTTGTCGTCAGGCATCGTCTCCGTTTCAGCAAGATTTCGGAAAAGGATGGCAAGAATCATATTGACATCGGGGCTGATGCGTGTGCAAAGTGCCAGAGATGTGCGGAGATTATGCACAAGCGGATTTATTCCAAACCTGTCGGCCTGAAATAGTCCCTGCCGGAAGGCGGTGGCCAGCAATTTTCTGACGGTGTCTATTGTTTCCTTTCCGACCATTCCCGACACTTCCCTGAGCAAACGCCTGTAAACTATCGGAAAATCTTTTTTATCTTGTATTGAAAGCTCTGATTTCGACATAATTTCTGCACAATGAATCTATCAATTCATGTTTCACAAAGATAATAATTTCTTTTTAAACCGTAAACATTTATATGAAAAAGGGCAAATTCCCGAGAATATGTAATCAACGGGGGATTTGCCCTTAAAGTCTTGGAGCCGGCTCTTATTGCACGATGGCAATTTTTCGGTCGTCGCTGCACTGATAAGGCTTTTTAAACTCTTTTTGTTATAGTGCGAATTACTTAACGTTTACATTTAAACGCTTCAGGGATGCTATTAGTTCTCTGTACCGCAATCAACGGGCAGTTTGTTTAGCTGCTCTATGTAGTCAAGTATTTCATTACGGCCACGCTTATCAACACTCGATGTCTTGAATACAGGTGGGAGCTCCTCCCACTGTTCAAGTAGCTGTTCACAGTACACGGCAACCGACTTCTTGGCGGCTGCTGACGACATCTTATCCAGCTTCGTAAACACTATGCTGAACGGTACGCTGTGTTCTCCGAGCCACTGCATGAAGTCCACATCAATTTTCTGAGGTTTATGACGGCCGTCAATCAGAAGAAAGAGATTGGTCATCTGTCGGCGGTCAAGGATGTAATGCCTGATTATGCCTTCAATTTTCTGTCTCGCATCCTTGCTCCTCAAAGCGAAGCCGTAACCGGGGAGGTCAACTATATACCACTCTTCATTAACGAGGAAATGATTGATAAGCATGGTCTTCCCAGGGGTCGATGACGTCATTGCAAGCCCCTTCCTGCCTGTCAGCATATTGATTAACGATGATTTGCCCACATTTGACCGGCCAATGAAGGCATATTCATGACGATTATCTTCCGGGCAACTGTCTACTCTCGAATTGCTAATTACAAAACGTGCGTTATTTACAATCATCGTTATTCATTTAAATGGTTTTATTGCAAAAATAACGCTTTTATGACAAAAAGGGTTACCTTTGTCACAAAAATTTCAGCAGATGCCACGCAATCCTGACCGCGAAACCGTATTTCGGTTTAAAAAATTCAGCGTAAGCAATACTCTGAGTGCTATGAAAATCGGCACCGACGGATTATTACTCGGAGCGCTCGCTCCGGTCAGAAATAATCAAGCAAAGGTGCTTGACATCGGGACAGGAACCGGGGTGGTAGCGCTCATGGTGGCACAGCGTCTGCCCGAAGCACAGATAGATGCGATTGAAATCAATAGCGAAGCTACTGCTGAGGCTCGGCATAATTTCTCAAATTCGCCATTTTTCGACAGGCTGAATTTGTTTGAGACAGATTTTCTGAAATGGAATAATTCCTCAACTGAATACGACCTAATAGTTTCCAATCCACCTTATTACATTAACTCACTAAAATCGCCGGAATCTGCAAGAAACGCTGCACGCAATCAGGAATCGCTGCCTATGGACAGACTCTTTGAGCGAGCGTCGGGGATGCTTTCTCATGATGGTGAAATCACTGTAATTCTGCCATCCGAACTTGCTGCCGAGGCTGAATACCTATCAATGCTTGCCGGGCTGCGTCTGAGGAATACGATTGATGTAATAACTCGGGAAGGACGCATCCCTCGGCGTTGCATATTGACGTTTGCGCGCAATTCTGCACCGGTTACTAAAACGGCATTCACTATCCGCGATAGTTCCGGTCAATATACTCTCCAATATAAAAACGCACTTAATGATTTCCTAATTAAATTATAATCAACATTAAAATATGGCACTAAACAATATCCCAAACAACATTATTGAGCCGGAGCACATAAAAGGTAAGGTGCGTCTGCCCGGACTTGGAATCGCCGTTCTGTTCGGTTCATTTTTTCTTATGATTCTGATTGTAGGCGTAGTTCAGTTTGTCACCATAGGAGAATCAACCGATAGTACTAAGGCATTACGGCTTCTGTCGGTGCTTCAGGATATCCTTGCGTTTATCCTTCCGGCCATTCTGGCTGCAATGGTCGTAACACGTCTGCCGGCTACATTCCTCTGCATTGACAAAAAGATTCCACTTAAACCTCTAATTCTTTCCATAATAGTGATGTTTACGGCAATGCCGGCAATGGAGTGGATAGTCAGTTTGAACGAGGGAATACATTTTCCTGACTCGATGCACGGGCTTGAGGAGTCACTCAGAACTATGGAAAACGAAGCCGAAACGGCTGTAACCGCACTCCTCGGAGCTCCCGACACAATCAACATTGTTATTTCCATACTCATAATTGGTCTGCTGACAGGCATATCGGAGGAGCTATTCTTCAGGGGCGCGCTTCAGAACCTGTTTTTTGCAACGCGGATGAAAAAGCATCTCTGCATTTGGATTACCGCCATAATATTCAGCACACTGCATTTCCAGTTTTTCGGCTTTGTTCCACGCATTCTGCTCGGCGTATATTTCGGTTACCTACTTTGGTGGACAGGCTCTCTGTGGGTTCCGATTATTCTGCACGCGCTCAACAACAGCCTTGTTGTACTCACCACGCAGTTAGGGGAAGAATCTGTGGGAATCGAGGAAATAGAGAGTGGGGTAGAAACAACAATGTTTTCTGACCCGCTTTTAATAACGCTCAGCTTCGTCGTAACAATATTCGGGCTTTACATACTCCACAGAACTTGCAAGCGTGCTAAACTCATTCGTTAGAGCCGATTCGGAAATAAACCCGCAAAAATAACACCGACAACATTTCTCCTGATTGTCTGACAGACGGTCAGGAGAATTTTTTCTGTCTGAACACAAACTCTTTGCCAAGATACTTTTCCCTCACGACAGGATTATCAGCAAGTTCGACCGAAGTGCCCTGAAAAAGAATTCTGCCTTCATAAAGGAGGTAGGCGCGGTCAGTAATCGAAAGGGTTTCAAGCGCATTGTGGTCGGTAATGAGAATGCCTATGTTCTTGTCCTTAAGTTTGAACACGACTTTCTGAATATCCTCCACCGCTATAGGGTCTACGCCGGCAAAAGGCTCGTCAAGCATGATGAACTTTGGGCTTATTGCAAGACAGCGGGCAATTTCCGTGCGTCGGCGTTCACCTCCTGAAAGACGGTCGCCAAGATTATTGCGTACTTTTTCAAGATTAAACTCGGCTATCAGTTCTTCAAGCTTGTCTTTCTGCTGCTCAACGGTCAGCTTCGTCATCTGAAGCACTGAAAGAATGTTGTCCTGCACACTCATTTTGCGGAATACTGATGCTTCCTGCGCAAGATAGCCGATGCCGTTCTGGGCTCTTTTATAAACGGGGTATTTAGTAATATTCAGTCCATTGATAAAGATTTGGCCTTCATCGGGCTTCACCAGTCCTACAGTCATATAGAATGTGGTGGTTTTTCCGGCTCCGTTAGGTCCCAGCAGCCCAACAATTTCGCCCTGCGTCACATCAATTGAAACGTGGTCAACCACGGTACGCTGCCCGTAGGTCTTAATCAGGTTTGATGTCCTGAGCACCATGTGTTCAGGGTCAAATTCAGGGTTTTCAACCTGCTTCTCCGCTTCACTTGTATTTGAAATATCTTCTAATTCTGCAGAATCCGGCCCCTGAATGCCATTGAAGTCGATGGTCGGGATGCCATCTTCATTAACCTCTAAATTATTTTTAGGATAACTGAGTGCCATCGGTCATCTGTTTAAGCGTCCTTTGATGTAGTCTGTAAGAAGGCCTATTGCCACTGTGTTTGTTCCACCCTGAGGTATAATCAGGTCGGCAAAACGTTTAGAAGGCTCGATGTACTGACAATGCATAGGCTTAAGCACCTGCTCGTAACGGCTGATGACCATTTCCGGTGTTCGTCCGCGCTCTATGCAGTCACGCGCTATCACCCTGATGAGCCTGTCGTCAGGGTCGGCATCCACGAAACAGCGCACATCCATAATGTTACGCATCACGGGGTCGCATAACACGAGGATTCCCTCTACTATCACGACATCGCGTGGAACCACGGTAATGGTTTCAGGCTGACGTGTACAGGTAAGGTAGGAATATGTGGGCATTTCGATGGTCTCGCCACGCCTCAACTTCTCAAGATGGTCGACAAGTAGAGGCCACTCAATAGCCCCGGGTTCATCGAAATTAATTTTGCTGCGCTCCTCCATCGGGAGATGACTAAGATCCTTATAGTAGTTGTCTTGCGGAAGTACGGCCACCTCGGCTGCCGGGAAGCTGTCTATTATTTTATTGACGACAGTGGTCTTACCGGAACCTGTGCCGCCTGCGATTCCTATTACGAGCATATGCGACTCTGATTAAAATTGGATTATATAACCACAAATGTAGCAATTTTTCCATTATTAGGCCAATTTCGCCCTCTGTTTTATAATTTCACTCATACGAAAACACTTCCCACACAAATTTTTTGTTACCTTTGCTTGAAATTCAAGAAAATTATATGGTACTGACCAAATCTTTAAGCCAGTTCGGCAAATATTGCCTTTTTGTCAAACGGGTGTTTTCAATCCCTGACAAATGGGATCAGTTCTTCAAACGCACCGTTGCAGAAATCTCAAAACTCGGAGTGGATTCCATCCCACTTGTCGTGATAGTGTCTGTTTTCATAGGGGCTGTGATAGCCATTCAGATGGAACTTAACACCACTTCACCGCTTATTCCGGCCTATTCCACCGGTCTTGCTACACGCGACATCGTGATACTGGAATTTTCGAACTCCATTCTGTGTCTTATTCTCGCAGGAAAAGTCGGGTCGAACATAGCATCCGAAATAGGCACAATGCGCGTGACAGAACAGATTGACGCACTTGAGATTATGGGTGTCAACTCCACCAACTTCCTGGTGCTTCCCAAAGTAGTGGCATTCGTATTATTCATACCGGTGCTTGTCGTACTGTGTATCGGCACGTCACTCATAGGTGGCCTTGCCGTAGCTTACTTCACTGACATCATATCAGTTGAGAAATACACCTACGGCCTACAGGCGTTCTTCACAGAATGGTATGTGTGGTATGCACTGATAAAATCGCTTGTCTTTGCTTATATAATTGCCACCGTTTCATCGTTTTTCGGCTACTACGTCAAAGGCGGCGCTCTTGAAGTGGGTAAGGCCAGCACGAATGCGGTTGTCATAAGCAGCATTTTGATTCTGCTTTCCGATGTTATCCTCACCAAACTCCTGATGCAATGATTGAAGTAAAAAACATATCGAAATCATTTGACGGCAAGACCGTGCTTCATGACGTCAGTGCCAAGTTCCACACCGGCAAAACCAATCTGATAATAGGGCAGAGTGGCTCGGGCAAGACAGTACTCATGAAATCAATAGTCGGACTCATTCGCCCGGAAGAAGGCGAGATACTCTACGACGACCGCGACATCATGCAGATGAACAACAGTCAGATTCACGAGATACGCAAGGAAATAGGTATGTTGTTTCAGGGCTCGGCTCTGTTCGACTCCGAGACAGTGCTCGGCAATGTAATGTTTCCGCTCATAATGTTCACCAAAATGAGCAAAGGCGAGATTGTTGACCGCGCGCAGTTCTGTCTTGAGCGTGTCAACCTGAAGGGAGCCGACAAAAAGTATCCTTCGGAAATATCGGGCGGTATGCAAAAACGTGTGGCCATAGCACGCGCCATTGCCCTAAATCCGCGCTATCTTTTCTGCGACGAGCCTAATTCCGGCCTTGACCCCAGAACTTCAATTCTTATTGACGAACTCCTGAGCGACATTACGCATGAATATAATATAACAACGATTATCAATACTCATGATATGAACTCAGTACTCGGAATCGGCGAGAACATAATCTTCATAAACAAGGGCCATCGAGAATGGGCGGGTGATATGCACAAGATTTTCGAGACAGAAAATGAAGCTCTCAATCATTTTGTTTTCGCAACGCAACTTTTCCAGGAAGTAAAGGGCTATATTGTCAAGAATAGGAAACCGATGTAAGAGCCGGTTTGCCATAAAGACATAATAAAAAGAAAGGCGTCTTCCTGACGCCTTTCTTTTTATTATGTAACATTGGATTATTCCTCGTTTGAGGACTCTGCATATTCCTTGAGGAGCTTTTCCTGAACATCTCCGGGAACAAGTTCATAAGACGCAAATTTCATTGTAAACGATGAACGTCCGCCTGTTATTGAACTAAGCGCGGTTGAGTAGGAAGACATTTCTTTCAAAGGTACTTTTGCCTGAAGCTTCTCAAAACCGTTTTCGCTTGACATACCCATGATGATGGCACGGCGCCCCTGCAGGTCTGACATCACATCACCCATAACATCGGAGGGAACTATTACTTCAACATCATAGATGGGTTCGAGCACCTTCGGATTCGCATTGCGGAAAGCCTCGGAGAAGGCGTTGCGCGCAGCGAGACGGAATGATATTTCGTTTGAATCAACCGGATGCATCTTGCCGTCATAAATGCAGACGCGCACGTCTCTCGCATATGAGCCGGTGAGAGGGCCCTGCTCAATGCGATCCATCAGACCCTTGACAATTGCCGGTATAAAGCGCGTGTCGATAGCACCGCCTACTATGCAGTTGCAAACGACGAGCTTGCCGCCCCATGCCAAAGGTATTTCCTGTGTGTCGCGCACATTCATCTTATACTCCTGATTGCCAAACTTATATGTATCGGGTGCAGGCATTCCTTCAGTATACGGCTCAATTATAAGATGAACCTCACCAAACTGACCGGCACCGCCCGACTGCTTTTTGTGACGGTAATCGGCACGGGCAGCCTTAGTGATTGTCTCGCGATAGGGAATCTTCGGTTCTTCGAAAATAATGGGCATCTTGTCGTTGTTTTCCACACGCCATTTAAGTGTGCGCAGATGGAATTCACCCTGACCTGAAAGAATGGTCTGTTTCAGTTCCTTAGATTGCTCAACTTCCCATGTGGGGTCTTCTTCGTGCATACGATTGAGAATCTGATTGAGCTTTTCTGCATCACTCTCCGTAACGGGTCGTATGGCACGCTGATATTTAGGAGCGGGATATTTAATGAAGTCGAAGGCAGTCTCGCATCCCTTTTCATTGAGAGTGTTGCCGGTGCGTACATCCTTTAGCTTGACGGTGGCACCGAGGTCGCCTGCACATAGTTTGTCGACAGGAGTCTTAATCTGACCGCAAACGCAGTAAATCTGAGCTATGCGCTCCTTTGAACCCCGGCTGACGTTATCGAGGTCCACGCCGGGAGTCAGAGTTCCCGACATTACTTTGAAATACTGCACTTCGCCGATATGTGGCTCAACTGTGGTCTTAAACATAAATATGCTGAGCGGACCGTTCGGGTCGGGCTTGACTTCCTGTCCTACTGTATCAACCGGAGCGGGCATATCCTTCACGAAAGGCACAACGTTGCCAAGGAATTCCATCATGCGGCGCACACCCATATCTTTCAGCGCGCTCACACAGAACACCGGGAATATCGAGCGGTCGATAAGACCCTTGCGAATACCCTCACGCATCTCATCTTCAGAGAGGTGTCCTTGGTCGAAGAATTTCTCCATCAGAGTTTCATCATTCTCTGCGGCAGCCTCTACAAGTTGCTGATGAAGCTCAAGAGCTTTCTCCATTTCTGATTCCGGAATATCTTCTATTGTCGGAACACCGCCTTCGGGGCCCCATGAATATTTCTTCATCAGAAGAACATCAATCATGGCGTTAAATGAAGGACCGCATGAAAGGGGATACTGTATTGGAATGACTTTCTTTCCGAAAATCTCGCGCATCTGCTCAATTACATTGTCATAATCGGCTTTTTCACCATCAAGCTGGTTGAGAGCGAAGATTACCGGTTTTTTCAGCGACGCGGTGGTACGGAAAATATTCTGTGTACCCACCTCAACGCCATACTCTGAATCAATCAGGATAACACCCGTGTCAGTCATATTGAGTGCAGTGATGGCATTCCCGACAAAATCATCACTGCCGGGGCAGTCAATTACATTGAGCTTCTTCCCAAGAAATTCTGCATAAAAAACAGTTGAGAAAACGGAATATCCATATTCCTTCTCAACCGGGAAATAATCTGAAACTGTATTATTGGCATCGATGGTGCCACGACGTTTTATAACTCCACACTCGTACAGCATAGCTTCAGCGAGTGTGGTTTTACCCGAGCCCTTGCTTCCAAGCAAGGAGATGTTTTTGATTTCGTCAGTCTGATAAACTTTCATGTTATTAGTATTTTGCGGATTATGGCTTCAAAAGAAGCCTGTTGAAATTAACGATGCGCAAATTATAAAATTCCAATCAGAAAACAAAGCTATATAAATATGTTTGACAACATATTTTACATTTTTTCATAACAGTGGTGCATGAAGTACAAATCAGTCAGTAAAAAAACGGTTCCATAATACTCACAATAATACTGTGTCAAGTGGAGCAAATTACTTGCAGGGGCGAAGGGATTTTTGTAACTTTGCACCCCAAATTGTCAAGACTTATGAAATTCTCCGACGAGCAACCAACTCCCAACATAACAGTGGGTCACGTACAGGTCAAAGATTATGTTTCCGACACAATTGTCAATGAAGACGCGTTGCCGGTTCTGCCGACAAGAAATCTCGTTCTGTTTCCGGAAGTATCAATCCCCATAAAACTGGTACGGCCAGCTTCACTCCAGACAGCCCGTGATGCCTGGAAAAAGGGAGTGGCAATTTGCATTGTATGTCAGAAAAACACAGAGGCCGACGAGCCTATAATGAGCGATTTATACCGCTATGGCGTGCTTGCCGATGTACTGCAGGTGATTGACCTTCCGGATGATTCCCACATGGCCATAGTGCGTTCAAGGCAAAAAGTCAAAATACTGGGTGCTGCCGGAGCCTCATTGTGCCCGATTGAATGTTCGCTTGCTGTAAAGGCGAAGGTAATCAAGGATATAGTGCCGCCCAACAGCGATAAGGAGTTTATAGCTGTGGTAAATGACATTAAAAACACAGCAGAAAAAATCATAAAGGCTGTTTCTGAGGGGCCAAGCGAACTCGGAATGACCCTCGCCACAATTGAAGCAGACAAAAAACCGAATGAAATAATTAGCGCTGTAGCCACCCATATACCCTGCGACATCGACAGTAAAATCAGTCTTCTCAGCCTTTACCATGTAAGGGCTCGCGCGGAAAGTCTTTTGACAGAACTCGCCAGGCAGGAAGAAATGATGAGTCTTGCCGAAACGGTGCACCGACGTGCCCGCGAATCGTTCGATGAGCAGCAGCGCCGCGCATTCCTTCAGCGACAGATGGAGGCCATCGACCAGGAGCTCAACGGTAACGACGGTGATATTGAATCGCTTAAGACTCGGGCCGATAAATCGAATATGCCCCTTAAGGTAAGAGAGACATTTGATAAAGAACTTTCACGCCTGGGACGACTGAATCCGCAATCGCCCGACTACAGCGTGCAGTATTCCTATCTTGAAACGCTTCTGGAGCTTCCCTGGGAACAGCGGAGCACTCTTAACGACGATTTCTCAAAAGGAGCACAAATACTCGATTTGAGCCATTACGGACTTAACAAAGTTAAAGAGCGAATTCTTGAACAGATTGCCGTAATGATTAACTCTCCATCAAGCCAAGCACCCATTCTCTGCCTTGTGGGACCTCCCGGAGTCGGGAAAACATCGCTTGGTCAGTCAATCGCCTCGGCACTCAACCGCAAATACCAGCGCATATCTCTCGGAGGTATGCACGATGAAGCCGAGATAAGAGGGCACCGTCGTACCTACATCGGCTCTATGCCGGGCAGAATCATGACTGCGATTCAGCGTGCCGGCACAGTCAATCCGGTGCTCCTTCTTGACGAGATTGATAAACTTGGCAAAGACTTTAAAGGTGACCCCTCGTCGGCTCTGCTGGAAGTGCTTGACCCCGAGCAGAACTTCAGGTTTCACGACAACTACATCGATGTGGACTTCGACCTCTCTGAAGTGCTGTTCATAGCGACAGCCAACAGCATTTCGGAGCTACCGCGTCCGTTGCTCGACCGCATGGAGGTGATAAGACTATCGAGCTATTTGCCTGAAGAAAAAGTTGCGATAGCTCAACGGCATCTCGTCCCCAAAATTCGTGAAAAGCTCAATCTTGAGGATAACGAATTTGAGCTTACCGGCGACGCCATCAGCGATATCATCGATTTTTATACTTCGGAGAGCGGTGTCCGCCAATTAGAACAAAATCTGACTGCTCTCGGCAGAAAAATCATAGTGAACAAACTGAAAGGCACCGACATCCCAATGCCGCTGTCACCCGAAACCGTAAAGGAATTGCTCGGAACGCCGGTTTATAAACGGGACCGATATGAAGGCAACGACTTCGCAGGCGTGGCCACAGGATTGGCATGGACAGAAGTAGGAGGCGACATTTTATATATTGAAACGGCTCTTACCCCCGGCAAAGAAGGAAAACTCACACTGACAGGCAACCTCGGAGACGTAATGAAAGAGTCTGCGATGATAGCCCTGCAGTATGTGCGCTCACATGCTATGGAAAACGATATTGACCCCGCTCTATTCGAACGGTATAATATACATATCCATGTACCTGAGGGCGCAATTCCGAAAGACGGCCCCTCAGCCGGCATCACAATTGCCACATCTATAATGTCTGCTCTGAAGCAGTGCAAGGTCATGGCCCGTGTGGCTATGACAGGAGAAATCACACTGCGTGGAAGGGTTCTGCCTGTCGGCGGAATAAAGGAAAAAATTCTGGCAGCCAAACGCGCCGGAGTAACTGACATAATCTTAAGCGAAGAAAATAAGCGAGACGTTGAAGACATTCAGGACATCTACCGCCACGGACTTGTTTTCCATTATGTGAATAAAGTCAGCGAAGTCTTTGACATAGCGCTTACCGATGAAACTGCTGCTGACGCAATTAAGAGAGTTTGACAATAAACTATAATGCCGTATGATTCTGCAATGTGCAATCATATTTTTATTTCTTGCTTTAGGTGAGCTTACGGTCTACATAACAAATATACCGGTGCCTTCAAGCATCATTGGAATGTTGCTTCTCACATCTGCATTAAGCCGGAACATCGTCAAGCCCTCACAGATTGAAAAGGTATGTGATTTCCTTCTTAAAAATCTCGGATTCTTTTTTGTGCCTGCCGGAATCGGCCTGATGAAATGTCTCGGATTACTGCGTGAACAATGGTTCCCGATTGTCGCTGCAACCGTGCTAAGCACATTCGCCGTACTGTTCGTGACGGGGCACTCGCTGCAACTCACCCGCCACATACCCTCACCGTTCAAACGTCATGAGCTTTCTGACAAATAAATTCTTTCTGCTCGCACTGACATTCGGGGTCTTCGCCATATCTCAGCTTATTCAAAAAAAGACCCGCAGACATTATCTCAATCCCATTCTTATTACGATTGTGATAATGATGTGTATCCTGCTGGGCAACAACATATCTTACGACACCTATATGGAAGGGGGCCAATACATTGACTTCTGGCTCAAACCGGCAGTAGTGGCTCTGGCTCTTCCTCTTTACAGGCAGCTTGCCACAATTCGCAAGCAGTTTCTTCCGCTAATCATAAGCGAATGTCTGGGATGCATTGTAGGAATTGTCTCAGTAGTGCTTCTTGCCGAACTGTTCGGAGCGACCAAAGAAGTAGCAGTGTCACTGGCATCGAAATCAGTTACCACTCCCATAGCGATAGAAGTATCTAAAACAATCGGAGGAATTGACGCCCTAACTGCAGCCGTAGTGGTTTGCACCGGAATTTTTGGAAGTATATGCGGATTCAAGATGATGCAACTGTCAGGCATAAAAAGTCCTATAGCCCAAGGACTTTCTATGGGGACTGCCGCTCATGCCGTTGGCACATCGGCCGCGATGGAAAACGGATTTCGTTATGGCGCATTCTCTTCTCTTGGTCTAACAATCAACGGCTTACTCACAGCCTTGCTTACGCCATACATCCTGTCGGCCATCGGTTATACAATTAACTGAGTTTTCTCACAAAAACACAGGCTCCGTCGCCGGATGCGACAGAGCCTGCATTGAAAATTCTGTTTATTTCTTTTACTTAGCTTCTGCTTCGTCTGCATTTTCAGCAGAGTCAGCCGCCTTGTCTTCCTCAATTTCTTCGTCCTTAAATTTGGTAATACCGGTGGCAATAAGTTGATTATACCATGAATACACCTTCTTTATATCATTCGTATAGACGCGCTCTTTATCGAAATCGGGAAGAATTTCGGCAAACGAAGCCCTAACGTCGGCATCAGAACCCATGGCTTTGACATCGACAGGCTTGCCCTCGTATTTTTCACTGATTTTTTCAAAGACATCCGACAGAGGAACTTCATCTTCAGCTGTGTAGATAGAAATATCTCCCAATGAGACAACTTTATCATGAGCATAAGCCGGTCCACGCTTGCCGGTTGCGAGCGATTCAACAATCAGCATATTCTTACCCTGATTAACAAGCTTAAACAAGCCGGGACGGCCGGAAATAGAAAGAATTCTTTTCAACATTGCGGTTTTCCTGTTTAGATATAAATTAATTTTGATGTTGCGTTCACAAAAATAACGCTTTTAATCGAAAAACTTGGTAACTTTGCAAAAAAATAGATGACCATGTTTCTGCAATACCTAAAACTTATTCTGCAGCTCATAATATCTCCGGCAAAAGGATGGGAGGATATATCCCACGACGGCTATTCACCGCAACGACTGTGCAGCAATGGCTTCTATCCGCTCATAGCCGTAATGGCAGTCACGACTCTGCTCCGTTTCCTATATGAGGATTCTGATACCGTTACATTCGTTGCATCGCTTCAGATGTCTATCGTCAACGTCACAGCATTCTTTGCATCGCTTTTCCTCGGGCAACACCTGATGAATCTCTATCTCGGGCAATTCACCGACAAGGAACCGACACAACAGAAAACCGATACAGTTGTTATATTCATACTCTCGATTATGATGCTGTTCACAATCATTTCAAATCTTGTACCAATCAAGCTTGAAATATTGAAATTTCTGTCGTTATACTCGATTTTTGTGTTATGGAAAGGGTTGCGATATCTTGACGTCACTGAAAACAAAGTCGGGAACTATGTGTTCCTCGGCGTATTCTCCATAATCGTGCCACCTTTCCTTTTAAAGTTTTTATTCACAATTCTGATGCCTGAAGCATGAAATTCAAAGAAGTAAACATAAAAAACAAGCGAGCCAATTTCGACTACGCCATTTCCGACACCTATACTGCCGGGATTGTACTTACAGGCACAGAAATAAAATCAATAAGGCTCGGCAAGGCCAGTCTGACCGACACGTTCTGCTATGTGGTCAACGGTGAGGTATGGATTAAAAATATGTATATCGCTGAATACTTCTACGGCACCTACAATAATCATGAACAGCGCCGTGACCGCAAGCTGCTACTTACCAAAAAAGAGATAGCTAAAATTGAAAAGAACGGCAAGGAGTCAGGATTCACAATCGTTCCTCTGCGTCTGTTCATCAATGACCGCGGACTGGCAAAACTGGTGATAGGCATAGGCCGAGGCAAAAAGGAATACGACAAGCGCCAGTCAATCAAGGAACGCGAAGACCAACGTTCAATGGCCCGTATGTTCCAGAAGTAAGAGCATTTTTTCGCCTCCGGTGCCGGTTGTGGCCATGAGCCGCAGTTTATCGCCCTCTTTCATTTTCAGTTTTCGGCGGAGTTCTGATGCTGAGACCGGGAAATTTCGCACGGCCACCGAGCAACCGTCAATCTCCTTTGACAATTGTCTCAACACAGATGAGGAATAGGGCAGTACCGCTGAAATTCTATAAATTTTGCCGGGAAAGTCAGCTACATAATCTGAAGAAAAATACAGATGTGAATTTGCCGAAATTTCTCTCAGCCCGAAACGTGCGCTCATAAGTTTAAAAGCACCTGATTTCATAGCGGATGCACCCGGTTCATAGAGATAGTCGCCCTCTGTGGGCGTCCCGAATTGCGCAACCGCGGCATCTTCCTCTGACAAAGTAAAACTGATGGACCCGTTTCCTCCAACTGTTTCCACTGTCGGCTCGCCGGAAAAGTCACCAACTATTTCAACCAGCAACTCCCGGCACTCACCCTTATGCTCTACGATATATATGTGCCTTACATACCTGAGGTCACGTATTACGGCTGAAACATCAAGCATAGGAGACAGCTTTATAAGAATTCTGGATGTATGTTCAAGCATAAGAGGTTCCGCACTCACTACGTCTGGAGTGCAGTCATGAAGATTCACCACCCTGTTGCCGGAATTGTCGCGTCTTGCCGGGTCGATAAATATCACGTCAAAGCGGTCGTGCGAGTTTGACAGCCATTCTACACTGTCGGCGCAGATGATGCAGAGATTCATGATGCCGGAGAAATTCTCATGTGACATTTCAGCAAGCTCCGGATTACGTTCAATAGCAGTAACGCTCACACCTTTTACCGAAGCCATGGCCACCGCATCGCTTCCCATCCCCATAGTCATGTCAAGTGCCCGACTATTCGGAAGAATCAGAGAGGCATGAAAATCGGCAATCGCCGCGGCAGTTGTCTGTTCGACAGCCACCCGTGAATATAGTTTCCGAGGCATACGACTCACGCCGTTTCTCCCGATGAACTTTTCAGGCGATTTCTTGCGCAATTCTATCTGCTCAATGGCCTTTAAAGCTTCATCGTTACCACGGTATTTAAGTCTGAGAGACAACGGGTCGGCATCGAAATTCTCAGTTATGAATCTTTCAACATCCATGTTTTAATAAATAGGAGAGAGCCCTTTCGGACCCTCTCCGGATATAGTCGGTTAAAATTTATCAACCTTTGATTGCTGCCACGCCGGGGAGCACTTTGCCTTCTATAGCTTCAAGAAGGGCACCGCCACCGGTTGATACGTAAGAAACCTTATCGGCAAGGCCGAACTTGTTGACACAAGCCACCGAATCGCCGCCACCTACGAGCGAGAACGCGCCATTGTTGGTTGCCTCAACGATTGCTTCTGCAATCGCGCGTGAGCCTCCGGTGAAGTTGTCGAATTCAAACACGCCAGCAGGACCGTTCCAAAGAATTGTCTTTGCACCTTTGATGACATTGGTGAATGCTTTGCAAGTTTCAGGACCGGCATCAAGACCTTCCCATCCGTCAGGCACATTCATAACTGAAACAATCTGAGTGTTGGCATCGTTGCTGAAATCGTCGGCAGCAACGCAGTCTGTACCGAGAACAAGATTTACACCTTTTTCCTTAGCTTTCTTAATGATGTCAAGAGCAAGTTCGAGTTTGTCGTCCTCGCAGATTGATTTGCCGATATGACCGCACTGAGCTTTTGCGAAAGTATATGTCATACCACCGCAAAGGATGAGGTTGTCAACCTTATCCATAAGGTTTTCGATAATACCGATTTTCGTTGACACCTTTGAACCGCCCATAATAGCTGTGAAGGGACGTTTGATGTCGCTGAGGATATTGTCAACTGCCTTAACTTCTTTCTCCATCAGATAGCCAAGCATTTTGTTCTCAGAGGTGAAATAGTCGGCGATAACTGCTGTTGAAGCGTGTTTGCGGTGTGCTGTGCCGAATGCGTCGTTTACATAAACATCAGCATAGCTTGCAAGTTTCTTTGCAAAATTTTTCTGACGCTCTTTCATTTCTTTCTTTGCAGCGTCGTATGCGGGATCTTCTTTGTCGATACCTACGGGCTTGCCTTCCTCTTCGGGATAGAAACGAAGGTTTTCAAGCAGGAGAACTTCTCCGGGTTTCAGATTGGCGGCAGCTTCATCGGCATTAGCACAGTCGGGAGCAAAAATCACATCGTGTCCGAGCGCTTTCGCTACGGCATCTTTAATCTGGCCAAGAGAGAATTTGGGATTCACCTTACCTTTGGGTTTGCCCATATGGGACATGATGATGAGTGAGCCTCCGTCTGCAAGGATTTTCTTAAGAGTAGGAAGCGCACCGCGGATGCGCGTATCGTCTGTAATGTTACCGTTCTCATCCAGAGGCACATTGAAGTCTACACGGACTATCGCCTTTTTGCCGGCGAAATTGTAATTGTCGATATTCATATCAAAAAGATTTACAGTTGTTTTTTGTTATGCGCAAAATTAATGAAATTTTTCAATATTCAGGTCAAAATACCTTAATTTTCTCTATCGTAAATCTTAGGTCAGTCATTGCCGAGCAAGACCGACATCTGAGAGGCAAGTTTTGCAGCCTCACGTGCGGCGGCTACATCAAAATCCTCACCGGCAGAGGCATATATAATACCGCGCGAAGAGTTTACAAGAAGTCCGCACTCATCTTTTATCATACCATATCTGACGACTTCTTCAAGGCTCCCGCCCTGAGCGCCGACTCCGGGGACAAGGAGGAAACTTTTTGGAGCTACTTTTCTAATGTCTTCAAAGAGCTGGCCACGTGTTGCACCCACGACATACATCATTTCGTCGCCGGCCCATTCCGACGATTTCTTAATCACATTTTCAAAAAGCCGTGTTCCGTTTTTATCCTCTATAAGTTGAAAATCCATACTTCCCTTATTTGAAGTAAGAGCAAGCAAAATCACCCATTTACCCTCATATCCGAGGAACGGTGTCACACTGTCCTCTCCCATATAAGGAGCAACGGTCACGGCATCAACATCAAGATGCTCAAAGAAGCTACGGGCGTATAGCTTGGATGTATTGCCGATGTCGCCGCGTTTAGCGTCGGCTATTATGAACTGATCGGGATAATTGTCACGGATGTAGCCGACCGTGCGCTCTAATGCAATCCAGCCCTTGGCTCCGAGGCTTTCATAAAAAGCGAGATTCGGTTTGTAGGCGACGCAATAAGGAGCAGTAGCATCTATAATAGCCTTGTTGAAAGCAAAGATGGGGTCATCAAGGTCAAGAAGATGAGCGGGTATCTTTTTGAGGTCAGTATCAAGTCCCACACAGAGGAATGAGCGCTTTTTATAGATATTCTCTATTAATTCCTGGCGTTTCATTATGTCTTGTTTTTATGATTTATAATTCTGATTCTTTAAGTTTCTCAGCGTTTTCGGCTATCGTAAGCTGGTCTATAACATCTTTTATATCGCCGTCAAGAAAAGACTGAAGATTATAGACCGTATAGTTAATACGGTGATCTGTAATTCTACCCTGAGGGAAATTGTAGGTTCTGATTTTAGCCGAACGGTCGCCGGTTGAAACGAGAGTTTTCCGTCTCGAAGCTATATCATCAACATATTTCTGATGCTCACGGTCATATATGAATGTACGCAGACGGCTTAGTGCACGCTCCTTGTTCTTGGGCTGGTCACGTGTCTCGGTACATTCAATCAGGATTTCCTCCGCGACTCCCGTTAGCGGATTTTTCCACATATAGCGCAGGCGAACTCCGGATTCAACCTTGTTGACATTCTGGCCTCCGGCACCGCCCGAGCGGAATGTATCCCATTTGATTTCGCCCTCGTTGATTTCGACATCAAACTCCTCAGCTTCCGGCAAGACAGCTACAGTGGCTGCCGAGGTATGCACACGTCCCTGCGTCTCAGTGGCAGGGACACGCTGTACGCGGTGGACTCCGCTCTCATATTTAAGTGTGCCATAGACATTCTCGCCACTTACCGAAAATATAATCTCCTTATATCCTCCGGCAGCACCTTCGCTGACGCTCGATACAGCTACACTCCAGCCCATAGACTCGCAGAATTTCACATACATTTTGAATAAATCGCCGGCGAATAGGGCCGCTTCATCACCGCCCGTGCCACCGCGTATTTCTACTATCGCATTCTTTGCATCTTCCGGGTCTGACGGAATCAGAAGGATTTTGATTTCTTCTTCAAGAGCAGGAATCTCATTTTGGCCCGATTCAAGCTGCTCGCGGGCCATTGCCTTAATTTCGGCATCCGATTCTGTCTCAAGCAAGGTCTTTGCTTCTTCCACCTCATCGAGCACGCTGCGGTAGCGTCGTGTCTTGGCCGTAAGTTTCTCAAGGTCTTTATATTCCTTGCTCAGTTTGACATAGCGTTTCATATCGGCAATGACAGCCGGGTCTGTAATCAGCGTTGAAACTTCCTCAAAACGTGATTCTATGCCGTCAAGGCGTTGCAAAAGTGAATTGTCTGCCATATAGAGGTCAATCTTGTTTTCTTTGCGCGAAGTTACGGAAATTTTTCCTCATTCACAGAGGCATCTCAACATTTTGTTGTATTTTTGTGTATTGTAACATCAATCCATTCAACAGCCGAAAATGTGTAAAGTCCTCGTTGACTTATATGAGAATCTGACCGGACATAAGCCGGACAACATTTCACCGCTCACCGGTTCAGGATCCAACCGTCAGTATTTCAGACTTTCAGGGGAGCCAACGCTTATAGGTGTAATAGGAGAGTCAATTCCTGAAAATAATGCATTCATAAAACTTGCCACACGGTTTCTCGACCGCGGCATCAGCGTGCCGAAAGTCGTAGCCATAGCAGCCGATAGCTCGGCTTACCTTCAGGAAGACCTCGGGCACACCTCCCTTTTCGATATGATAGCATCGGGCAGGGCAACCGGAAATTTCTCGCCGGAAGAAATCCGCCTCCTTGAAAAAACAGTCAGCCACTTGCCGGATATACAGTTCAGAGGGGCAATCGACCTGAATTATGATATCTGTTATCCACTTTCCGAGTTCAATCGCCGTACGGTCATGTGGGATTTGAACTACTTCAAATACTGCTTTCTCAAAACTTACGGAATTGACTTCAACGAAAGCCGACTTGAGGATGACTTTGAACGTCTTGCCGACGAACTGCTTGACGGCAACTGGGACACTTTCATGTACCGCGATTTCCAATCCCGCAATGTCATGATTAATCATGGCGAGCCATATTTCATAGATTTTCAGGGAGGGCGCAAAGGTCCGGTACATTATGATGTGGCCTCTTTCCTATGGCAGGCCAAGGCAAATTTTCCCGAAGAACTGCGCAAAAGACTGATTGACAAATATATTGAATCTGCAAGCCGCTTCACCGACATTGATGCTGCTGAGTTTATGCTTCGTCTGCGGCATTTCGTATTGTTCCGACTCCTTCAGGTGCTCGGCGCCTACGGCTTCCGCGGACGCTTCGAGCGGAAGCTCCATTTCCTTGAGAGCATTCCCCCGGCGCTGAAGAATATAGAGAGCCTGCTGAAAGTGCCGTTTGAAGAATACCCGGCTCTAACAGATATACTATCCCGGATAATCGATAAAGAAAAAAAGAGTGCTTTCAACCGAGATTCACTACTTGTCACAGTAGAGTCATTTTCATATAAACGCGGCATTCCGGAGGACCTGTCCGGCAATGGTGGCGGTTTTGTTTTTGATTGCCGCGCCATGCATAATCCCGGACGGTATGAACGTTACAAAAACCTGACCGGAAGAGACACCGACGTAATCAAATTCCTTGAAGAACAAGGGCAGGTTCAGCCGTTTCTTGAAAACTGCTACGGGCTGACCGATGCTGCAGTAGAGACTTATATGCGCCGAGGATTCACCTCTTTGTGTATTTTCTTCGGATGTACTGGCGGCCAGCACCGCTCGGTTTACTGCGCCGAAGCCATGGCGCGTCACATTAATAAAATTTTCGGTGTCGAAGTTAATCTGATACACCGCGAACAGAATATCAACCAGACACTTCCGCCACTATGCAGGGAATGATTTTTGCAGCAGGCATCGGCTCAAGACTGAAACCCTTCACCGACCATCATCCGAAAGCGCTCGTAGAAGTCGGGGGACAACCTATGCTGGGACGTGTAATCAGGAATATGGAGAATGCCGGCATCAGACATATTGTAATAAACGTCCATCACTTTGCCACACAAATCATAAATTACATCTCATCAAACAACTGGAACGCCGACATCAGGATTTCAGATGAAACCGCGCTTCTTGCCGACACCGGAGGCGGTATCGGTAAAGCGGCTCCGCTTCTGCTGCCTGATAAACCTGTTTTGCTTCATAATGCCGACATTTACACCGATTTAAATCTGCAAAAATTCATATCCGACTACAACTCAGCCGATTCCGATGCCTTACTCGCAGTTTCAGCCAGACATTCTTCACGTAGGCTGTTCTTTGACAACTCGATGATGCTTAAAGGGTGGCAGAATATAAAAACAGGGGAGACCCGACCCGATGGGTTTGCCCCCGCAACACACGATACACCACTGGCATTCAGCGGCATACACATAATATCGCCCAAAATTGTCAGGATGCTTGATGCAATGGCTAAACAGACGATGGTGTTCTCTATTACACCATTTTATGTTGAAAATGCGAATCATCTGAATATCAAAGGGCTAAAAATACCGGAGGACACAGCTTGGTTTGATGTCGGCAAGCCTGAGACACTTGCCGCCGCACGCCTATTCGCAAAAAGCATCCACTCATAAGATTACATGATGGCCGTCGAAACTGTCAAAACATCCTTTTAGGGGCAGTTCGACAATAAAATATTAAAGAAAATGGCATGAGAGTTTGCCAAAAGCAAAAAAAATACTAACTTTGCACCGCTTAAAAGCAATTAAACACAATACAAAACCAAATTAAACAATTAATTAATGGCAACAAAAATCAGATTACAACGTCATGGTCGCAAAAACTATGCGTTTTATCCTATTGTTATCGCCGATAGCAGGGCACCACGAGATGGTAAATTTATTGAAAGGATAGGTTCTTATAATCCGAACACTAATCCTGCTACAATAACTTTGAACTTCGAACGGGCTTTGTATTGGGTTAACGCAGGCGCAGAACCTACTGACACCGTCCGCAACATCCTCTCAGCCGAGGGCGTGATGCTGATGAAACACCTTCAGGGTGGCGTTAAGAAAGGTGCATTCGACGAAGCTGAAGCTCAGCGTCGCTTCGATGCTTGGAAGAGCAAAAAACAGGCTGCTGTTGATTCTCTGAAAGCATCTATGGCTTCAAAGAAAGAAATCCTCGAAAAACAGCGTCTTGAAGAAGAACAGGCTAAGAACAAGGCTAAAGCCGAAATTGTGGCTAAAAAGAAAGCTGAAATCGCAGCTGCAAAAGCAGAGGCTGAAGCTGCAGCCAAAGCGGAAGAAGCCGCTGCAGAAGCTCCCGCAGAAGAAGCTCCCGCTGCCGAATAAACTTCGGTTAAGTCTAACTTATTATGAAGAAGCCCGCTCAATGAGCGGGCTTCTCTTTATTTGTTTCAACAGTCATTCATCGATGAAGCGACGTGTCAGACCGGCATAGGCGTCAATTCTGCGATCACGCAGGAATGGCCACCAACGGCGCACTTGCTCCGAACGAGCCATATCAACTTCAACAATCGTTTCGGCTTCCACATCCGTCGGAGCTTCATAAAGCAACTCACCCTGAGGGCCGGCGATAAAACTATTGCCCCAGAATGTGATTCCGTTTGTCACGCCCGAAGGGTCTGATTCAAATCCAACCCTATTGACCGCCACAACAGGCAACCCGTTGGAAACCGCATGACCCCGTTGCACAGTAATCCATGCGTTTCGCTGACGCTGCTGCTCATCCTCGGAGTCGCTGCTCTCATAACCAATGGCTGTGGGGTAGATGAGAATTTCGGCGCCTGACAGAGCCATCAGTCTTGCAGCCTCCGGATACCACTGATCCCAACATACGAGCACGCCAAGTTTACCGACTGACGTCTGTATAGGCTTAAAGCCGAGGTCACCGGGAGTGAAATAAAATTTTTCATAGTAAGCAGGATCGTCGGGTATATGCATCTTGCGGTATTTGCCTGCCACTGAGCCGTCAGCGTCAAAAACTACAGCCGTGTTATGATACAGCCCCGGAGCACGTCGCTCAAAAACGGAGGTCACAAGTACTATGCCAAGCCGGCACGCAAGTTCGGAATATTCTTTCATCGCTACGGAATCAAGAGCTATGGCAAGATTGCAATTGTCAGTTTTTTCCTCCTGACAGAAATACAGGGAGTCGTGCAACTCCTGATTGACGACAAGTCGGGCGCCTCCTGCCGCAAGCCGCTCTATTTTTTCAAACAGACGATTTCTGTTATCCGTAATATCTGATGTGTTATGTTGCTGGATAATTCCAACTTTTAGCAATCTATTCTTATTCATAACGGAAATACTTTTTTAGGCATCTGCATTGTTATGCAATGCAGCGAACCATGTTGACGAATCAGAGGAATACAGCCAATGCCTCTTATATTATGATTGGGGAATGCAATTTTAAGAATTTGTCCGGCGAGTTCATCGTTTTGTTTTTGCCCGTAGGTAGGGTAGAACACTGAAGTCGGCGTGACTAAAAAATTAGCGTATGTGGCCGGAAGCCGTTCGCCGTCAATGACTATGGCGTCAGGCATAGGCAGGGCGATAAGATTATAGGGCATACCGTCTGATGTGCGGAACTCTTTAAGCTGAGATTCCATCTTGTTCAGCTCTTCGAAATGTTCGTCAGACGGGTCGCTGCACTTCACATACAGCAGAGTGTCGTCCGGGGCTATCCTCACCAAAGTGTCAATGTGCGAATCAGTGTCATCGCCGGCAAGGTAACCGTAATCAATCCACATAATACGCTCTGCGCCCAATGCTTCTTTCAGATAGGTTTCAATCTGTTCCTTGTTCATGCCGCCGTTGCGGTTCTTGCTGAGCAGACACTCCGATGTGGTGAAAACCGTGCCGGCTCCATCGCTTTCGATTGAGCCGCCCTCTAGCACAAAGCCGAGTCTGTTTTCCACAGGCGCGGTCAGCACCGAAGCCTCCTTAAGCCGTGATGTAATCAGGTTGTCAAAGCAAGCCGGGAATTTCAGGCCCCAGCCATTGAAACTGAAATCAAGACACAGCGGTCGGCCGTTTTCAATCACGGTTATCGGGCCGAAATCACGGGCCCACGTATCGTTTGTCTTGATTTGGCAGTAATAGAGGTTATCCGGATTCGTTATACCTGACATCACGGAACGAGCCGATTCTATATTGTCAACAAGCAACATTACCGGTCTCTCCCGGGTAACTGCATCTACAATATCAAAATAGCAGCGTGTGACTTCATCCAAAATATAATTCCAATCGGTATCTTTATGCGGAAGTGCCATCAGCACCGCGCTGTCGCACTCCCATTCGGCAGGCATATATCTTTTCATCCGGCAAATACGGTTACTCGTCATAATCATTCAATGAATCCCATACTGAATCAAGATCGGAACGCGATTCACTGCAATATGCGTCAAAACCGTTCCGCGGCGACAGCCCTTCCGACTCACACCATTCCACATACTGCTCATTCAGCTCCGCATCTTCTGCAATAATGCGTTTGAATTCGGATGATGCTATATCGTAACTGCCCGACTGATGTATGAGACGATTAAAAAAGTCTGTAATATTATCGTTTTGCATGATATTTTTCCTCAGTGAGGTGAAATTCGGATTGTGATTAATGTTCAAAGATACGTTTTTTATTATTCCAAACCAATATGTAAGGCTTTATATTTGTTAAAAAGCGGTTTTAACTTTTATTAACATTGCTGTGCAATTTTATTGCCCACCTACATAAGTATATTTGCAATATCAAAAGTAATAGACATAAATCAAACAATCAACAACCATAAAAAACTTATCATCATGAACCAGTCAATCGTCCTCACACCCCACGTGCTAAACACAATCAATTCCTTACCCGAGGAAGAACGCATCGCCATAACCTGCGCTTTGGCCGGAGAAATGATTCTCGGCAACTCTTCCGATAACGGTCTTACTCCTGAGCAAAGCCTAATCTACACAATTATTCGTGACTATATACGCCGTGATTCCCACAGGTTTCGCCACGCAGGATGACACCCGGAAGAACACGTCATAACCGTCTGAATGTCAAAAAGCCCGGAGGCACCTGATGCCCCGGGCTTTTGTACTATTCTACAACTTTGAGCCGGTAATGTTCGGGCCCAAACGGCTTTATAGCAACTCGACTGAACGTTTAATGAATTTATTAAGCAATTCACCCTTAAGAAGACCGTTGCCAAGAAGCGCAAGATCAATAAGCTGGCTTACGAGAGGCTGTCCGACAGCATACTTTTCAATAACTTCCGACATTTCCTGACGCTTGGCCGCAACGTCTTTTTCAAGTTCCGACGATTTGGCGCTGTCTTCATCCGACAATTTGCCGTCTTTAGCGTTCTTGTGAAGTTCCTCGATTTCCTTGTTTTTGCCATCAATTTCATCAAGCATAGGTTGAACGGCGGGACTCAAGGCTTCGTAAGCGGCTTCCTTAATCTTTACGACTATCGGCTGCTCGACATTGACAATCACATTGTAGCTGTCCGGAAGGTCACCGTAGAAGCTCATGCCCGGCTGCATAGCCGCCATTTCTTTCATTCGGCGCATATATTCATTCTGGGTCAGGACAATAGGTGCGGCATCAGCACCGAGAGCTTCAAACGTCACTACAAAATTCGCCTGACCGACTGACGGAATCTGACAGCGGAAGAGCGTTGACATAATGTCGCGTTCAACGGGCGAAAGTCCGTTTTCTTTCTTATCGGTTTTCTGAATAAGATTCTCGATAATATCGGAGTCAACTCTGACGAAGTGGCTCTTTTCAATTTTCTGTTCAAGTAGCCCTACGAAATGGCTGTCAATCTGCCCGTCCATCAGCAACACGCTATAGCCTTTATCGGTCGCGTTGTTGATGTAGGCGTACTGTTCCTCGACATTCGTAGTGTATAGAAATACCAGAGTGCCATCCTTATCGGTCTGCGATGCTTCAATAAGTGTCTTGTATTCATCTAAAGTGAAATACTTGCCTTCAGTGTCCTTCATAAGCAAGAATTTCATGGCTGAATCGGCGAACTTTTGGTCGGTCAGCATACCGTATTCTATGAACAGTTTGATGTCATCCCATTTCTTTTCAAAATCAGGGCGGTCTGCTTTAAAGATTTCCTCAAGACGCGATGCAACTTTCTTGGTGATATAGCCCGAAATCTTTTTCACGGCGTTATCGCTCTGGAGATATGAGCGCGAAACATTCAGAGGGATGTCAGGCGAATCAATTACGCCCTGAAGCAGCATCATGAATTCGGGAACAACACCTTCAACGGAGTCGGTGACATAAACCTGATTACAATAAAGCTGTATGCGGTTTTTGGTCACTTCTATGTTATTTTTGATTTTAGGGAAGAAGAGGATGCCCGTGAGAGTGAAGGGATAATCAACGTTCAGGTGAATCCAAAACAGGGGGTCATCCTGACCGGGATAAAGATCATGATAGAACTTCAGATAATCTTCGTCCTTAAGATCAGCCGGTTTTCTGAGCCACAGAGGTTCATTGCTGTTGATGACATTGTCGCGGTCGGTATCAACATATTTCCCGTCCTTCCACTCCTGCTCCTTGCCGGAAATGACAGGCACCGGGAAAAAGCGACAATATTTCTTAAGCAGACCGTCGATTGTAGACTTTTCAAGATACTGTTTATTCTCATCGTCAATGTAGAGAATTATGTCAGTGCCGCGTTCCGCTTTATCTGTTTCGGTGAGCGTATACTCGGGAGAGCCGTCACATTCCCAGCAGACAGCTTTTGCACCTTCCTTATATGAAAGAGATTTTATGACCACTTTCTTGGCTACCATGAATGCCGAATAGAAGCCGAGACCGAAATGGCCTATAATGGAATTGGCTGAATCCTTATATTTTTTCAGAAATTCCTCTGCCCCTGAGAATGCAATCTGATTGATATATTTATCAATATCTTCGGCAGTCATGCCTATGCCGTGGTCGGATACTGTCAGTGTTCCGGCCTCTTTATCGATAGACACTCTTACATTAGTATCGCCGAATTCACCTTTAAATTCGCCGAATGATGAAAGAGTTTTAAGCTTCTGAGTGGCATCTACAGCATTTGAGACAAGCTCGCGAAGAAAAATCTCATGGTCACTGTATAAGAATTTCTTTATAACGGGGAATATATTCTCGGTAGTTACCCCAATTGTTCCTTTTTGCATAATAAAGAGTTTTAGATTATTTTTCTTTACTTATAAACAAATGCAAAAAAAATGCCACTTCTGCTGAAGTGACATTTTTTCTGAAACTTGGTTAAATTTTGTCAGTTTTGTTCAACCTGACGTATCTCGGTACGTATTTCTCCGGTAGTCTCATCAAGGTCTGCCACGATTGTGTCGCCCGGACTGATAGTAGCGTCTATGATAAGTTCGGCGAGGACGTCCTCAAGATATTTCTGAATGGCACGCTTCAGCGGACGTGCGCCATACTGCCGGTCATAGCCCTTGTCGGCAATGAAATCCTTGGCCTTATCAGTAATCTCAAGGTTATATCCCAACGTTTTGATGCGTTTGTAAAATCCGGCCAATTCAATGTCAATGATTTTGTGGATTGCCTCCTTGTCGAGTTGGTCGAACATAATGATGTCATCAATTCTGTTGATGAATTCCGGGGCAAAAGCCTTGTTTAGGGCTTTCTGAAGCACTCCATGAGAATAATCGCTGTCAATCTGACGGGTTGCGAAACCCACTCCGGCGCCGAAGTCCTTAAGTTGACGAGTGCCGATGTTTGAAGTCATGATTATCAGCGTGTTTTTAAAATCTATTCTTCGGCCCAGGCTGTCGGTCAGACGACCTTCATCCATCACCTGAAGGAGCAGATTGAACACATCGGGATGAGCCTTCTCGATTTCATCAAGAAGCACGACAGAATAGGGGTGACGACGCACTTTTTCAGTGAGCTGACCGCCTTCTTCATAGCCGACATATCCCGGAGGCGCTCCAACAAGACGCGAGACGGTGAATTTCTCCATATACTCACTCATGTCTATGCGAATGAGCGCATCCGCGGAGTCAAACAGGTATTCGGCAAGTTTCTTGGCAAGATGCGTTTTGCCGACGCCTGTCGGACCGAGGAACATAAATGTCCCGATGGGCTTCCCGGGGTCCTTTAATCCGACTCTGTTACGTTGGATGGCTTTTACTATTTTCTCGATAGCCGGGTCCTGTCCGATAATTGCGTTTTTCAGCTCCGGCATCATGGCTTTAAGGCGGCTGCCTTCGGCCTGCGCCACACGCTGTACCGGCACACCGGTCATCATCGCCACTACTTCAGCGACTTTTTCTTCATCGACGGTTTCACGGTTCTCCTGAATATGCTCCATCCACGCCTGCTTTGACTCTTCAAGTTTCTTACGCAACTTTTGCTCGCGGTCACGGTAAGATGCGGCGCTTTCAAAATTCTGCGAACGCGCGGCCTGAAGCTTATGCTCGGTAGCCGAAGCGATTTCAGCTTCAAGCTGTTCGATTTCCTCCGGCACGACTATGTTGGCGACATGAACTCGCGATCCTGCCTCATCCAAAGCGTCTATAGCCTTATCGGGGAAATTGCGATCGCTGACATAGCGGTCGGTTAGCGTCACGCAGGCTTCAAGAGCATCGTCCGTATAGTTCACATTATGATGTTCTTCATATTTTCCCTTGATGTTTTTAAGAATCTCGAGAGTCTCTTCAGCTGTGGTTGGCTCGACCATTACTTTTTGGAAACGACGCTCGAGAGCACCGTCCTTTTCAATATTCTTACGGTATTCATCAAGGGTCGTAGCGCCGATGCACTGGATTTCGCCGCGTGCGAGTGCCGGTTTGAGAAGGTTGGCGGCATCCATAGACCCCTGTGCGTTGCCGGCGCCTACTATAGTATGAAGCTCATCAATAAAAAGAATAATATTGCTGTTTTTTGAAAGCTCATTAAGAATAGCCTTCAGGCGTTCTTCAAATTGGCCGCGATATTTTGTGCCTGCCACAATCGAAGCCATATCAAGAGCAATGACGCGTTTGTCGAAAAGTATGCGTGACACCTTGCGCTGAACAATGCGGAGCGCAAGACCTTCCACAATGGCCGACTTACCTACACCCGGCTCTCCGATAAGCACGGGATTGTTCTTTTTCCTTCGCGAAAGAATTTGGGCAAGGCGTTCAATCTCGACATCACGCCCGATTACCGGGTCAAGACGTCCGTCTTCCGCCATTTTTGTCATATCTGCGCCAAATTTGTCAAGTGCCGGGGTGTCACCTGCATTCTGTCGTGACGTCGATGCCGGCCGTGACGACTGCTGAGAGGCTCTGCCGGGCATCTCATCTTCTTCATCGTCAAGGTCATCGCCGGCCGTTGCGCCTGCCAGCGGAGCCGAAGCACTGTCACTCAGCTGCGACAATAGCGACTCGTAGCTGATACCGGCCTGACGGAACGGTGTCATGAAATCCATGCCCTGAACCTCTGAATTATGGAATATAGCCATTAGCAGATGTTCAGCCTCAACTGTGTCAGACTTCAGCATCCGCGCCTCAAGCACTGACAGTTTGACAAGTCGGTTTGCGATATCACTGACAGATATTTCAACACCGGAAGCCGACGATTCGTCAAAGAGCTTGTCATCGAGTTGTTGCTGCAACTGATAGACGGATACGCCGGTCGACACCTTCTCAAGCAGTTTGCTTGCTCTGGAAGACGTGTCCTCGATGAGTGCCAAAAGCAGATGAGAGGGGAGAACCATAGGATTATTATGCCTTATGGCCTGCTTTCGGCTGTTTTCAAGAATTATTTTTAAATCGTTTGAGAAATTGATATTCATACTGATTGATAAGATTTGCAATATACATAATAGCAATAATTGTGCCAATTACTCGAAGGGATGTCACAATCTGCCGCTAATCATTATATATAATAAACGTAAAAATGTATTTTTTTTAATATCAGGAACCGAAAAATTTCGTATCTTTGTCTTGTTTAACATAAACAAGCTCGCTCTACATCTATTTTAACAACTATGGATGTACAGGCGCGTAATAAGCTGAACATTTTCACAAAAATCATAAATAAATAAAATGATTGATTCTGACAGAATATTGAAAATCGACATTGAAAACGAGATGAAATCCGCTTACATCGACTATTCAATGTCGGTAATTGTATCCCGTGCTCTTCCCGATGTGCGTGACGGTCTCAAGCCCGTTCACCGCCGTGTGCTTTACGGTATGAACGAAATGGGCAATACATCGGCCCATCCTTTTAAGAAATCAGCCAACTGCGTCGGTGAAGTCATGGGTAAATATCACCCCCACGGCGACTCTTCCATATACGGCACGGTTGTTCGTCTGGCTCAGCCATGGGCACTGAGATACACACTCGTTGACGGTCAGGGCAACTTCGGCTCGGTCGACGGCGACTCTCCTGCCGCAATGCGTTACACCGAGGTTCGTCTGAAACGAATCGGTGAAGAAATGCTCGCCGACATCAATAAGGACACTGTTGATTTTCAGCCCAACTATGACAATTCACGACGTGAACCGGTCGTACTCCCTTCACGCTTCCCTAATCTCCTTGTCAACGGAGCATCAGGCATAGCTGTGGGTATGGCTACCAATATGCCCCCGCACAATCTCACCGAATCGATTAACGCCTGCGTCGCTCTAATTGACAATCCGGACATGACTATTCCCGAGCTGATGAAATACATCACTGCTCCGGACTTCCCGACAGGTGGCACGATTTATGGCTATCAGGGTGTAAAGGACGCTTTTGAAACCGGACGCGGACGCATTATCATCCGCGCTAAAGTCGAGATTGAGAAAGAAGACAACCACGAAGTGATTGTCGCAACCGAAATTCCCTATGGCGTCAACAAGGCCGAATTGGTGAAATACATCGCCGAACTCGTCAAAGACAAAAAGATTGACGGAATCGCCGACCTGAAAGATGAAAGTAACCTTGAGGGTATGCGCATTGTCATAAAGCTTAAGAGCGATGCCAACGCCAACGTACTTCTCAACAAGCTGTACAAAATGACGCAGCTACAGGCTTCATTCAGCGTCAACAACGTCGCACTCGTTAACGGCAGGCCCCGTCTGCTCAACCTGAAGGAACTTCTTCAGGCTTTCATCGACCACCGTCATGATGTTGTAATTAGACGTACACGCTTCGACCTTAACGAGGCCCAGTCGCAGGCCCACATACTTGAGGGTTTGATAATAGCATCACAGAATATCGATGAAGTAATAGCCATAATCCGCGGTTCAGCTTCAACAGACGATGCCAAGGAGAAACTTGCGCAGCGCTTCGGACTCAGCGATGAACAGACCACGGCTATTGTGGAAATGCGACTCAAACAGCTAACCGGACTTGAACAGGACAAACTGCGCGAGCGTTATGCAGAGTTGCAGCAGCTCATTAGCCGACTTGAAGAGATTCTTAACAACGACCATGTCTGCCGTGAGTTGATTAAATCAGAACTTATTGAAGTGCGCGATGCCTACGGAGATGAACGCAAAACCGACATCGACTATACCGCGGGCGACTTTAATGCCGAGGACTTCTATGCCGATGACGACATGATTATCACCATCTCGCATCTTGGCTATATCAAGCGTACACCCCTTTCTGAATTCCGCGCACAAAACCGCGGTGGAGTAGGCTCGAGAGGCAGCAAAACGCGCGATGAGGATTTCATTGAATACATCTATCCCGCATCAATGCACTCCCACATTCTTTTCTTCACACAGAACGGAATGGTCTACAAGATGAAAGTGTATGAGCTGCCCGAAGGAAGCAAGACCAACAAAGGCCGTGCAATTCAGAATCTGCTCAACATCGAGGCCGGTGATGCCGTCACTGCTTTCATCCAGTGCAAGCAACTCGACGACATTGAGTTTACATCAACACACAATCTCGTATTCGCCACCCGCAGCGGCGTTATCAAAAAAACTACACTGACAGAATACTCACGCGTAAACGTCAAGGGCAAAAAAGCAATCATTCTCCGCGAAGGCGACCGCGTAATAGGTGTTGACCTCACTGACGGAAACTCTGAAATCCTGATGGCCAACCGCAACGGCCGTGCCATCCGATTCCATGAAAGCAAAGTCCGCTTAATGGGTCGTGTTTCGACCGGCGTAAGAGGAATGATGCTTGATGACGGCGACGACGAACTCGTAGGCATGATATGCATGAGTACTGAGTCAATGAACAATGTCATGGTTATCTCCGAGAAGGGCTACGGCAAGCGCTCGATACTTGACGACTACCGCGTAACCAACCGAGGAGGCAAAGGCGTCAAGACAATCAACGTCACCGAAAAGACCGGACGCCTCGTTGCAATAATGAGTGTAAACGACGACAACGACCTCGTGATAATCAACAAGTCAGGAATCACAATACGTCTTCACGTCACTGACATCCGTGTGATGGGTCGAGCCACGCAAGGCGTGCGGCTTATCAACCTCGAAAAACGTGCCGACGAAATCGCATCAGTCTGCTGCGTGGAAACCGACCCCGAAGAAGAGGCCGAAACCATAGAAGCTGTCAGCGAAGTACTCCCCGAACTGGACTCAGCCGACACCGATGCCGATGAACCCGCCGACGAGCCTGAAGAAAAAACAGACGAAAACAACCAATAAAACCCCCGACATGAAAAAATCAGTAATTTTAGGACTTTGCCTGTTCGCCGGACTGACTGCCGCTGCGCAGACCAGCCTTGTGAAAGACGTAGAACGTCAGATGAAAAACGCCCCTGACAAGTATTCCACCAACCTTGAAACCCTCAAACCGGCTTTCACCAACCCCGAAACCGCAGAAGGCGCTTATGTATGGTACGTTGCCGGCAAGGGCGGCATTGAATTCTTCGACCACCATCAGGGTCTGATGCAGATTGGTCAGGAAGCTGACAGGAAAGCCATGGGACACGCCATCATGGACGGCTACGGCTATCTCATCAACGCACTTGAGCGTGACTCGATTGTTGATCAAAAAGGCAAAGTGAAAACAAAATATTCAAAAGACATCTTCAAACTCATCAACAGTCACTATGGCGACATCAACAATTCCGCAATCTATATGTGGGAAGCCAAAGACTATGACGGAGCATACGATGCATGGGAACTTTACACCACGCTGCCCGGCAATCCTCTAATGAACGGCAATGGCCCCAAGGCACTCCCTGATTCAACCATGAGCGACATCTACTACAATCAGGGACTCGCAGCATGGCAGGCCGACAAACTGGAAAAAGCCATTGAGTCATTTGACAAAGCGCTCGCCAAAGGATACGACAAAAAGAATCTCTTCGATTATGCCATCGCTGTTTCAAGCACCATGGGCAACACAGGCAAAATGGCACATTACGCAAGACTGGCCATGCCTCTTTACGGCTCAGAAGACAACCGCTACGTCGGCTGGATAATCAACGACCTCATCCAGCAGGAGAAATATGACGAGGCCAAACAGCTGCTCAACGGCTACATCGAGGCAGAACCCACTAACGCACAGCTCTATTTCGTAATGGGATTCCTTTACGACGTTCAGCAGGATATCGAGAATGCAAAACAGTATTATCTAAAAACACTTGAGCTTGATCCCGAAAATGCGGCAGCCAACAGAAACTACGGCCGTCAGTTCTACAATCAGGCACAGATTCTTGACGACCAGAACAGCGCCAACATGACAACTCAGGAATACAACCGCTTGCGCTCCGAGCAGATTGACCCGCTTTTCCGCCAGGCAATCCCTTATCTTGAAAAAGCATATCAGCTAAACGATGAGGACCGCGACGCGCTCAATATTCTCCGCAACATCTACTATAATCTTGATGATGCTGAAAACCTCAAACGCATTGAAGACATTCTTACGTATTAATTAGCTTCGATAATATAACCTCCAATAAGCCGGCTCACAACGAGTCGGCTTATTTTGTCTTGACATTAAAATGTTATTTCGCTATATTTGCACAAAAATATCTCACAACAATGCCTGACACACTAAAACAATTCGATGAGGCCATAACCCGCTGCCGAAAAACTTACACAGACAAACTGAAGGATTATGGCCCTTCTTGGCGCCTGATGCGGCCGGAATCAATCACCGACCAGATTCTTATCAAAGCCAACCGCATACGCTCGCTTGAAATAAAGAAAGAGTCGATGGTAGGTGAGGGCATATTGCCCGAATTCATTGCCATCGTAAATTATGGTATCATCGGACTCATACAGCTTGACAAAGGAGCGTCAGACACAAAAGACATATCCATAGAGGAAGCCACGTCGCTATATGACCGACTCATGGCCGAGACTCGCGACCTGATGATAGCAAAAAACCATGACTATGACGAAATATGGCGAAGAATGAGGGTATCCTCCTACACCGATTTCATTCTTACCAAGCTCATGCGCACAAAAGAGATTGAGGATAATCAGGGCCACACGTCAGTGTCTGAAGGCATCGGAGCCAACTATATGGATATGATTAACTACGCCATATTCGGCATAATCAAACTCACCGAGTCAGATAATTAGTCAAACTTCGCGCAAATGACGTTCAAAGACATCGTAAAAGGCGTGTTTACTTATAACACAGCCGCCGTTGTGACTTTGCGCATAATAATAGGCGCTGTTTTCATTTATTCAGGATTCGTCAAGGCTATTGACCCGTGGGGATTCCTGTTCAAAATCAGTGACTATCTGACCGTATGGCATACCGAGATTCCACGATCAATAATTCTCGTAGGAGCAATAGCACTTTCGGCTTACGAATTTTTATTCGGCTCACTCTTGCTGCTCGGATGCTTCAAACGGTGGGCTCCGATAATGCTTTCCACCTCAATGGTGGTAATGCTGCCGCTTACACTTTACGTTTGGATTGCAAATCCTGTTGACGACTGCGGTTGCTTCGGGGATGCTCTAAAAATCTCGAACGCGGCCACTTTTTTCAAAAACGCGGTCATCACAATAGGACTTATATATCTTGTCAAAAACAACTCGTCGCTAAAGAAAGGTGTATTCTATCCGTCTGCACAATGGATAGCGTGCTGCATATCACTACTTTACATCACATCAATAGCATTGCTGGGGTATAACGTGCAGCCTTTGATTGATTACCGGCCATATCCCGTCGGAACCAATCTGTACACCACGCTCACTGACACGCCCGACAATGAGCCGGGCCTAACATTCATCTATAAGAAAGACGGGCGGACGGAAGAATTCGGCATCAACAATCTGCCTGATTCAACATGGACATTTGTGGAACGGATAGAGCCGGCATCAATTCCGAATGAAACCGCATTCTCAATCTACAATGAGGACGGCGAGGAAATTTATCCTGATGAAGTTATTTCAGATGAAGGCGAACAGCTGATACTTGCTCTGCCGGAACCGGCTCGCGCCGACATATCATATACCTACGCCATCAACGAATTTGAATCGGCAATCACAGCGCAAGGCGGCTCAATGATATGCCTGACAGCGTCAGGGAAACGGGGGATTGACATCTGGAAAGATTTGTCAATGGCTGAATATCCGTGTTATACCGTTGACGACACGAGCCTTAAAGCTCTCGTCAGAGGTACGCCGTCATTAGTTTACCTTCGAGACGGCATAATCGGTTGGAAACGAACCGTGTCATCATTTGATTTTGATAAAATCACAAAAATCGGGCGCAGAGAAATATCCTTAAAAGAAGCCGTTTATCCGGATACGAACCTATTAATTGTTCTCACAGCTATAGCATTCGGAGGGTTAGCGCTATCTTGGCTCTGTCAAACGATTGCCACCATTATCAGACGCCGAAAAAATATCGGATAAAAGCCGATAGACTCTGATAAATTGCGTATCTTTGCATCGCGATAGAAACTTATCAACAATTACATAATCCAATAAAGAAATGAGAAAAAACATTGTTGCAGGCAACTGGAAGATGAACACCACCCTTGCCGAAGGCGTTGGTCTCGCAAAAGACGTAAACGAAGCTCTCAAGAATTTTAAAGCCAACTGCGACGTCATCATCGCCGTTCCGTTCACACATCTCGCATCAGTGAATGCAGTGATTGACTCCAATAAGCTCGGACTTGGCGCAGAGAACTGCGCAGATCACAAATCAGGAGCTTACACCGGCGAAGTTTCAGCCGCTATGGTTGCTTCTACAGGCGCTACCTATGTAATCCTCGGACACTCGGAACGCCGCCAGTATTACGGAGAGACATCGGAAATTCTTAAAGAAAAAGTCGCTCTTGCTCTCGACAACAACCTTACTCCCATTTTCTGCATCGGCGAGGTTCTCGCAGAACGTGAAAACGGCACCTATCTCGATGTAGTCAAAAAACAAATTGAAGAAGCTCTTTTCAATCTCTCAGCCGAAGATTTCAGCAAACTCATTCTTGCTTACGAACCTGTATGGGCCATCGGCACCGGCAAAACAGCCACCGACGACCAGGCCGAAGAAATGCACGCATTCATCCGCAGCGTCATCGCTAAAAAATATGGTGACGAAGTTGCCGAAAACACCTCAATCCTTTATGGCGGCAGCTGCAAGCCTACCAACGCTCCCCAGCTCTTTGCAAAGCCCAATGTTGACGGCGGCCTCATCGGCGGCGCATCACTTGATGCAGAGTCATTCATGGGAATCGTAAAAGCATTCTAAGATAATTTTTTAAACTATAAGATATGCCGGGGGATAATAGTCTGACCCAATACGACTGACTGCCCCCGGCATTTTCATTAATAGATTCACAATCAACCGCCACTATATGATTTCACACATTCGCCTGTTTACAGCTGCTACCTTATTGCTGGCTTCTGTTATTGGCATTGCTGCCAACGATTCAATATCAATTGTTAAGTCAATCAACGCATCCGGAATCATAACAGTGACAAACCCGGAGCTGCTAAAAAGCAGACTCCTGCCGGTGGTAAGCACCAGCGAAACAGAAAATACCGAAGATTCTGAAGTCACCCCGACAGCCCCAACAAAAGTTGCAGGCTACCGCGTACAGGTATTCTCCGACAACAACCCGCGCACGGCTAAGAACGAAGCGAGAACCAAAGCCAAAGACATTGCGGAAGCTTTCCCGCAATACGCCACTTATGTGACTTACACCTCGCCATACTGGCGTTTAAAGGTTGGGGATTTCCTTACCAATGAGGAAGCACAGGTTGTGGCCGAACTTATAAAGAAGCAGTTCCCCGATTACTCTCACGAAATAAGGGTTGTACGCGACAGAGTCAACAAACAGCAGTGAACAATATTGATAAAATGTCACATAATCACGACGAAAAGGCCCAGGAAATTATCAGTAGAATTGCCGAGCATTACAAAAGCATCATTGAACTGATAGGCGAGGATACATCCCGGGAAGGATTAGTCAAAACTCCCATGCGCGCAGCCAAAGCACTTTATTATGCTACATCAGGCTATGCTGAATCAGCTGATAAAGTTGTCAACGGCGCCATTTTCTCGCATGAAGGTTCAAGACTGATTATTGTGAAGGGCATAGAGTTCTATTCTTTCTGCGAGCACCATATTCTGCCTTTCTTTGGCCATGTTTCCATAGGCTATGTGCCAAACGGCAAAATGATTGGCCTCAGCAAGCTTGCCCGTCTCGTAGATATGTATGCACGACGTCTGCAAGTACAGGAGAGGCTTACCGAAGAGATTTGTTCGAAAGTGTCAGAAATACTTGACGCCAAGGGTGTCATCGTGGTGTGCAACGCACAACATCTATGCATGAAAATGCGTGGAGTGGAGAAACAGGACTCTTCGACAACGACATTAGACTACAACGGCGTTTTCAGCAACGACATTGCGCTCAGAGAAGAATTTCTCAACAGTTTGAAAATCTAAGCCCGCATCAGGCCGGCGAAATATCATCAATATTTACAAGTTTGTTGGCCAACGCATAAATAGTCAGACCTGCAGGTGAATGTATGCCCAACTTCGATGCTATGTTTCTGCGGTGCGTCATGACTGTATTGACAGAAACATTCAGTTGCGTGGCGATTTCCTTATTTGACATACCCCGTACTACTTCCGCAACTATCTCTTTTTCACGCGCGGTAAGTTCAATGTTTTCCTCATCTTCAGAAGCCGCACGAAGCGTCGAAAGCAGTGTCTTGCATATATAATCGGCCGTATCATAAACCGACAGCGTTGCCGTAAACCGTCCGGCGATATCGGGCGGAAGCAGAGTAGTGCATAGGGCGATTATAGGAAGGGCAGAGAAACGCTTCCTTATCGTGTCAATCAGACAGGCATCCGTTGTAAGCGGATCGCAAACAAATATATCGAATACGCCTGCAAAATCCGGATTTTTCCGCAATTCATCGATATTCAAACGTCCGAACAATAATGAATAATCATGAATCTGCTTTGCTGCGGAACAAAATCCGTTGAACAGTATCACCGAATCCGTATATACTCCGATTTTGCACTGCTTCATATCCGTCAGCGTTTATCGTTAGCCGTTCTGCTTTCCATAAGCTTAACCATCGGAATAAGCAGGTTATTCTCAATATCATTGTGCGACTCAAGGTCCTCCTCACAATTATATATATCGACCAACACGTCATACATACGGTTGGGGACAGAAGTCCGGTAATATTTAAGAATCAGATTTTTAAGCTCAGTCAGCGCGTTTGTGACCTCATCATGACAGCTTCTGAAAATATCAATGTTGTAGGCACTTTGTTCGCCATCGGTGAGTTTGCGGACGTATGGAAATACATTTTCTTCTTCATACCGGAAATGAACCGTCACAGCTTTAACAAAATCATCGAAAAACCTGACGATGGCCGGATTGAGGTCAGCGTGCGATTTCTCAAGAGCTTCTTTAAGATTTCTTCTGATATGAGGGAATTTGTAATTTATAAAATACTCATGGGAATTATGGAGGAAATCGACTATATGAAGCGGTGAAACCGTTCCTACCGCCGCGATGTCTACAATCCTACTCATCTGATAGTTGATGACAAGCAATAGCGCATCAACATCTATTCCGAGTTCTGTACAGATGCCACTGAGGGAGGTTTTGTCGCCTACACCGAGAGGAATGGAAAAACGGCTAAGGAGAGGAATCACATTGTAATTCTCCTCAATCATTTCGACCACAGTGTCATCCGGCCCAAAAGCGCGTGTATTGGATATCATTTTAAATTATCTACAATCCGGTTCGGTATCAATCGAAATCATCTTCATCGAAATCAAACTCCGACATGAAACAATCGGAAGTGTCATAAAGCGATTCCGTGAATTGCGAGAGTTGTCGGCCTTCGCGTTTTGTGGGGCGCCCAAGACCTTTTCGACGGTCAATGAAACCGCTGATTTTAACCACATCCAACAAGTCATACTGCGACTGCGGCGTGATATTCTCAAGATAGTCGGGAACAAGCTTAGCGCCCAAGCGGTTCTCAGTCAGAGCTTTCACTCGGAAGCTGTAGGTAACAGGCGGTTTGCGTACGTTTACCACATCACCAACCTTTATAAGCCTTGAGGGTTTAACTATCACCCCGTCGCCTACAATGCCCACCGATACTCGTCCTTTCTTGCATGAATCGGTCGCTACGGTGCGTGTCTTGAATATGCGCATGGCCCAGAGCCATTTGTCGATTCGTTCTTCTGTCATTGACGTTTTTGAGAACTATTTATTATTATAGTCGCACATGGCTTTCTGAAGGCCCTGAAGCACATAATCCTTAATGGCATCGACCGCCAGGTCCACTCTCACAGGCAGCTGCTGCCGCTGGTCAAGCGTGAAGTGGCCGAGCACATAATCTATTTGACAACCGCGCGGGAAGTCATTTCCTATGCCGAATCTAAGGCGGGCATAATTCTGTGTGCCGAGCATCTGGGCTATATTTTTCAAGCCGTTATGACCGGCATCGCTGCCTGAGGGTTTGATTCGTATAGCGCCGAAAGGAAGAGCCAAATCGTCGACGAGAACAAGAATGTTTTCCAAAGGAATATTCTCTTTCTGCTGCCAATAGCGCACGGCATTTCCGCTGAGATTCATATAGGTTGAAGGCTTCAGCAGAACAAGCAGCTTGTTCTTTAAGCGCATTTCAGCGATATCGCCGTAACGCTCGGTTTTAAAAGAGATATTGGATGCCTCGGCAAAGGCATCCAATATCCTGAATCCTATGTTATGGCGGGTGCCGCGATATTCATCGCCGATATTACCCAACCCAACAATGAGGTACTTCATTAACCGTCAGATTACTTAGCGGCAGCTGCGGCTGTAGCCTGAGCGCCACGTGCAGCACGTGTGAGCTGAACAGCGCAAACAACTGCATTTTTGGCATTTACCAGTTCAAGTCCCTCAAAGTGAAGTTCGCCAACCTGAAGAGTCTTGCCCAGACCGAGATTGTCAACGTTAATGACAAGACGCTCGGGAATCTGAGTATAGATTGCGCGTACTTTAAGTTTTTTCATTGAGAGGGTAAGTTTACCGCCGGCCTTAACACCTTCTGCATGGCCTTCGAGTTTAACAGGCACTTCAACAGTAACGGGTTTCTTTTCATTTACCTCTAAGAAATCAATGTGGAGAATTGAATCCTTTACGGGGTGGAACTGAATTTCTTTAAGTACAGCCATTTTTGTCTGACCGTTGAAATTGAGTTCTACTGCATAGATGTCGGGGGTATAGACGAGTTTGCGTACAGCATCGTTGGTTACAACGAGGTCAGTTGTAATAATACCGCGACCGTTAGCTATTTCAACGAGCTTCTCACCGGCCTGAAGTTTGCCGTTGTAGGGAAGTTCTACAATTTCGCCGCCATTGAGGACAACGGGAATTTTACCTTCGTTACGGATAGCTTTAGCAGCTTTTTTGCCGAGATCCACTCGAGCCTCTGCCTGGAGTTTGAATACGTCCATTTTCTTTTTAATTAATTGTGTTACTCAAAATTAAGTTAATTATTGATGCTCCTTAATTTCCCATCACACGGGATGCTAGAAAGCGACTGCAAAATTAGTGATTTTTCTTTAGAATCAAACTGTTTTTCAACGATTTTTTATTTCTAAATGCCATTTTCAATAGCCGTAGAGTCCAAGAGCAAATGCAATACTAAGAGTAAAAGCATGAAAAATCGACAGCTGACATTATGCGTCGTCGCCTCTCTCGGTCGAATTATATCTTTTCGGGGATGAAAACATTCCACGAGCTTAACGAGGCGTTCCCTTCGTTGCTTGATGAGAACGGCAATCGAAAGTCGTTTGAACGCTTTTTGAATGACGTTCAAAAGATTGACCGA
>CAZMUX010000008.1:0-106698 GCA_964569915.1 uncultured Barnesiella sp.
GCATTTCATTCGTAACGAAAAGGTCGTGGGTTCGAGTCCCACTCGCGGCTCAAAACCAAACAAAAGGAAATCAGTCAGTTATACAATTGATTGGTTTCTTTTTTTATGTTAACTTTGTTAAATATAGGGTGATTTAAGAAAAATATCCTCACTTTTGAGGAGAAAACTTTGACATTTTTTAACATTTTTATTTTTAACCAAGTTTAGGTAATCAATGGAAGAAACTACTACACCTCGCAAAAGCGAAGCGAGAGACAATTACTTCAACATCGTTATATGCAAGTATTCCGATAAGCCCGAGGTTGACACAACAAACAAACACATATATAAAGTTAACGAGCCGAGGGGAATTCCCTCGGCTCGTTCTGTGTAGCGAATCCGGGATTCGAACCCGGGTCTCCACTGTGAGAGAGTGGCGTGCTAGGCCTCTACACTAAATCGCCTTGCTTTTGACACCACAAAGGTAGTAAGTTTTTTGTTCCCGACAAAGGTTTTATGATAATTTTTGAAACATTTTTTATCCTATCACTTCTGTCAGTCGCGAAGAGTCTGATTACTAAACGTAAGTGTCACCTTGGCATTCTCCATATCAAGTTTCACCATTGCCGGTTTCTGCATATAAGGGACAATCGAGCTTATATACTCATTTGAATCGTAATAAGAGTTGCTTGATTCGAATGAGATTGTCACAGGAGTTATTACGAAAGTATAGTCTTCCGGATTTATTGTGTTTTTTTCAATGGCGTCAATCAGGTACTGACGCATTGAGTTGAACACATAGGTTGACGTAGCTGAATTATAGGTGGCGTAGAATGAAGTTTTTCCGTCTGTTATCTTTGACTTTTCAAAAAATTCCTGCCGTTTGTTCTTCAGTATTATCAGCAGATTCTTTGGTGGCTGTATAGAATAGTCGTTGCTGATTTTAGAGGCCGGTATGGAAAGCGTAAGGTCATTGATGACCGCGAGCTGACCTTGCTGACGGCGATAGGAATTAATGACATCCTGAAGCGGGAATTCAAGCTCAACGTCAATGCCGGCCGGAGCCACAATAAGGTTCTCCCCTGCTTCGATTCTGCGCGTGAGCTCATCAGACTGCACATAGTTAATATTGTTGTTGGTGATGACCTCCGGGCCTACGGAGTAGAAATTACCCACATAATTATATGTAGTGTCGCTGCCGGCATCAGTTTGTCCGTCGAGATGATAATAGAACTGCATCAGTGTGCCCTGAATGGTGGTTACACGTCCGGAGCCGTAGCTACTCTTGACATACAGGCCCTTAAAGTATCGGCTGAAGATATTCGGGTCAAGATAAGCTGCCGGATTATTCTTATAGAGGTCATACAGTTCAACGCCTAACGACAACGGAAGCTCGACCGCTATTGACTTATAGCCTAGTTCCTTTATCGAATCGGGAAGCTCAAAGTCGGAAGCTCCATAGACTGATTTAGCCAGCGGCTCTGATGCGTCGTAAAAGCCTTCGGGATTAAAATCGCTGAATATGGGAGCCTGAAGGTCTTGTTTGAGTCGGTAAACTTCAAGACCCATAGGGATAACTGAATCGCCCACAAAACTGCCGTTGGAGAACATCATCAGAAGCTTGACTGAATCGATGGCCTCGGATGAAGTCAGCGTGGAGTCGAGTGTCGCCGCCGGCATGAACTGGGTGACGAAATCGGAGTGCAATTGTCCGTAGCCTTTGGCATCGATGTCGCCGATAAGCTGATTGACGGTTCTCGACTGCACCTGTTCATTAGGAACGGAATGCGATGTAATGCTAAAACTATCGTCTACGACAACACTGTTTTCTATAGGGAGTAGAGATGAACCGATTGAATCGGCATCATCACAAGCGGCCATCAGAGAAATAGCCGATAAAGCAACAGCCGCTGTTTTTATGAATTTCATAAGGAATTGTAGAATTCTACGTAAGCGTCGGCACTGTTTTCGTCATCCTGATAAGGGAGGAACGGTATGCCTGAGGATTTAACAAATTCAATGAGTTCAGGGTCGGCGTCGGGAGTGCACTGCACGACACCATCGGAATACTTCACTGCGAGCCGCACCAAATCGCGATAAGTCACCTTGCCGCCTGAGATTACATCAAGATCCGCCTCTGTAAAGCCATCCATCAGGAGTTTCTCGACAAAGCGCTCAGACAAAGCGCCATCAAAACTGTCATCAACAAGTGAGTAAACGAGTTTTGAAGAGCGGAAAGAGGGGTCTTCGTTGTATATACGTTTGAGATATAGCGGAGCGAGTGCCGATATCCATCCCACATTATGAATGACAGCCGGCTCCCAGCGCAGCTTCTTCACTGTTTCTACGACACCGCGCACGAAAAACATTATGCGTTCGTCATTATCTTCGGGAGTGGCATATATTTCAAGGTCTTTGGCTCCCCGATGCTGGAAATAGTCTTCATTGTCAATGAAATATACCTGCATTCGGGTTGGTTGCAATGTCGCCACTTTAATAATCAGGGGATGGTCATTGTCATCGATGACAATATTCATGCCTGAGAGACGAATTACCTCATGAAGCTGATTGCGACGTTCGTTGATTGAGCCGTATTTCGGCATGAACGTGCGGACTTCAAATCCTTTTTCCTGAATACTTTGCGGCAGTTTGCGCCCAAGTTCTGCAAGCTTGGTAGAGGGCTGATAGGGTGCAATTTCTTGCACCATGTATAGGACTTTCTTATTATCCATTAATAGGAGCAGGTTATAGTGATGTATATGTGTTGCAAAGATACAAAAATTTAATGAAATTTCCGGTCTTCAAGTCGCATTTTTACGCACAAGTAAGTGAATTTATTTTAAAAATATATATAAATAATCAAATGAGAATTCTGACACACCGACATAAAGCAGTTGCCAATAAAAATTACTATCTTTGCAAAATAGAAAAGAATGAAAATACTGAAAAAAAATGAAAAAATTTATATTAACGCTTTTAACTGCGGTCGTGTCATTGACTGCATTTGCACAGATGGCTCCGCAGCAGGCTGCAAGCTGGACCTCTAAAGTTGTGATGGAGCAGAACGGCAATGCGGTAATTGAAATGACCATGAAGGTGAATCCGGGATGGCACGTGTACGCGCCGGGGCAAACGGCAGGCGGTCCGGTGAGCATGACGTTCGACTTCTCAAAGTCATCCGGCATCACGCTTGTAGGCGAGCCGCAGCCCTCTGTGGTTCCGACAAAAAAGCATGATGCGTCATTCGGCCTGGAAGTAAAATACTGGGACCATACAGTGACATTCAGACAGAAAATCAGGATTACCGATGCATCCGCACGCATAGACGGCACAGTGAGATTCCAGGGATGCAATGACAAGACTTGCACACCTCCCGTCAAAATTAAAATCGCTCCACGAATTCCGAACTAAATCAATCTATGAAATATATATCATTAATCATTTCTTTAGTCGCCGGGCTGTTTTTCAATGCTCAGGCAGACGACATCGTTAAATGGAGTGCACGGATAGATTCCGTAAGTCCACGGAGCGGAAGCATCGTAATTACAGCTGAGCCGACCAATGGCTATCATTTCTATTCCTTTGCCCCCGACGGAGGCTACAACTCGCTTGAGATTACCCCTACGGCGACCGGAAATGTCACGTTTTCGGCTATTGAGTCATCGATTGCTCCGACACGCCATACCGACGCAAGCGGCGAAGAACTCTCATGGTGGGACAGCACCGTAAGCTTCAAAATAGCATTCGAACTCGGCGATGAAACCGAAGGCTCCAACATCGCCCTTAAAATACGCTATCAATCTTGCGACGCCACAAGTTGCCAACGGCCTGAGACTCTGAATTTGAATCTGCCGTTCGGCAACGCTCCGGCCGACAATCCTACTACCACAGTCACCGCGCCGACAACCGCTACTGAACTTCAGCAGCAGTGGTGGGCGCCCGTTGACGCAGAGGCTCCCACTTCCGACCAGTCGCCTTGGATGATACTCATTTTAGGTTTCATCGGAGGTCTTGCCGCGTTACTCACGCCCTGCGTTTGGCCAATGATACCGATGACGCTGAGTTTCTTCCTCAAAAAAGGAAAAGCTACTGCAAAATCAAAGCGAGATGCCCTGACCTACGGCATCTCGATAGTGGCAATCTATCTTGTCTTGGGCTTGGCAATAACTCTTATTTTTGGTGCAAGCAAGCTCAACGAGCTGTCAACCAATGCCATATTCAACATCATCTTCTTCCTTCTGCTTGTAGTGTTCGCCATATCATTCTTCGGTGCGTTCGACATCAAGCTACCGTCGAAATGGTCGAATGCCATCGACAACAAGGCCGAAACTACGACAGGCATTATCAGCATATTTTTCATGGCGTTCACGCTGGCGCTCGTATCATTTTCGTGCACCGGCCCTATCATCGGCACCCTGCTTGTTGAAGCTGCGTCCAGCGGCAGCCTGCTCGGTCCGGCCCTCGGAATGGGTGGCTTCGCGCTCGGCCTCGCCATACCATTTTCCGTTTTCGCGCTGTTCCCCTCGATGCTGAAGGAAATGCCCAAGACCGGCGGATGGTTAAATTCTGTAAAGGTTGTCCTCGGATTCATCGAGCTGATACTGTCGCTGAAATTCCTCTCTGTAGCCGACATGGCCTATGGGTGGCACATACTTGACCGCGAGGTATTCCTCTCAATCTGGATTGTGCTTTTCATACTTTTGGGAATGTATCTGCTTGGCAAGTTGCGCTTTAGCCACGATGCCCCCTTGGAGCATACAGGAATCACGAGATTTTTCCTCGCTCTCGCATCATTCTCATTTGCCGTCTATCTGTTGCCCGGACTATGGGGCGCCCCGCTTAAAGCGGTGAGTGCTTTCGTGCCGCCACTCGAAACTCAGGATTTCAATCTCTATAGTCACAATTCAGACTATACTATATTTGATGATTATGACACCGCGATGCAGTATGCATCCGAGCACAAACTGCCCGTAATGGTGGACTTCTCCGGCTATGGCTGCGTGAACTGTCGCAATATGGAAGCGGAAGTGCTTGACACCGAACAGGTGCGCAAGATGCTCGCCGAAAATTTCGTTGTGGTCAAACTGATGGTCGACGACAAGGCCGAACTGCCCGTTCCGTTTACGGTTGACGACAACGGAAAAACGAAAGAACTCACGACAGTTGGCGATAAATGGAGCTATCTCCAGAGCCACAAGTTCGGAGCCATATCTCAGCCCTACCTAATAGTGCTCGACAATCAGGGACGTCCTATGAATAAGCCGACTTACTATGACAATGATATTGACAAATTTATCGACTGGCTTGAAATAGGACTCGATAAGTATCATCAATAATCAACAGACGAAGATGGCACATACAAGAGAGGAAAAACTTGAAGCGTTCGGACGCGTTCTTGACACGCTTGACGAATTGCGCTTGAAATGCCCTTGGGATCGCGTACAGTCAAACCACTCCCTGCGTCCCAACACCATAGAAGAAGTTTACGAGCTTTGCGATGCCCTCATTAAAGAAGACAACGCTAACATCAAAAAGGAACTTGGCGACGTGTTGCTACACATAGCCTTCTATGCCAAAATCGGTGATGAAAAAGGTGAATTTGACATTGCCGACGTATGCGATGCGCTCAACAACAAGCTGATTTTCCGCCATCCGCACGTGTTCGGACAGGCGAAAGCCGAGTCCGCCCATCAGGTTGAGCTAAACTGGGAGCAGATAAAGCTAAAAGAAAAAGACGGCAACAAGCGTGTACTCAGCGGAGTACCCGAATCGCTGCCTTCCGTCATAAAGGCATATCGCATTCAGGAGAAAGCCGCAAACGTAGGCTTTGACTGGGATAATCCCGACGACGTATGGGCTAAGGTAAAAGAGGAACTGGCGGAATTTGAGCAGGAACTGCGCGACGGAACCGAAAAAACGCGCGAGCAGGAATTCGGCGACCTGATGTTCAGTCTGATAAATGCCGCCCGCAAATACGGCATCAACCCTGACACCGCACTTGAGCTTACCAACAATAAATTTATCGGCCGATTCAACTACATTGAGGACAAGGCGAAAGAAAGCGGCGTAAAGCTGACCGACATGAGCCTCGACGAGATGGACTCACTTTGGAACGAGGCAAAGAGCCGGTTCTAAAAAAACAGCTGACAGAGTAATAGAATGATAGTCTGCATAACCGAGAAACCGAGCGTTGCCAAAGACATTGCCCACCTGCTGAAAGCTGAGGTCAGACGCGACGGCTTTTATGAGGGAGGCGATTACAGGGTGACGTGGACCTACGGCCACCTATGCACGCTCAAAGAGCCTGCCGACTACTCTCCGCTTTGGAAACGATGGTCGCTCAGTCAGCTGCCTATGATACCGCAGCGCTTTGGCATTAAGCTGATTGACCAGGAAAGCATAAAGCGGCAGTTTAAGGTCATAGAAAGTCTGATAGCTCAGGCAGACGAGGTTATAAATTGCGGCGATGCCGGGCAGGAAGGTGAGCTTATTCAGCGATGGGTCATGCAGAAAGCCAAAATTAAGTGTCCCGTTAAAAGATTGTGGATATCATCGCTCACCGATGAAGCCATAACCGAGGGCTTCAAAAGCCTGCGGCCTGAGAGCGAATTCGACTCGCTGTATCACGCCGGCCTGTCACGCGCCATAGGCGACTGGCTGCTCGGAATGAACGCCACACGTCTTTACTCACTTAAGTATTCCAATCCCGGCACGGTTCTGTCGGTTGGACGCGTACAGACCCCCACCCTCGCGCTGATAGTGAAACGCGACAGCGAAATAAAAGACTTCCGCCCAACCGATTACTGGGAGCTTCAGACACTTTACCGAGGCACGACGTTCAACGGCCAGTCGGGGAAATACAAGACCGAAGCCGAGGCCATCAGCGCTGTAGAAAGCATAAAGGAACTGCCGCTGACCATAACCGATGTCACGGAAAAGAAAGGGCGTGAAGCTCCGCCACGGCTTTTCGATTTGACCTCTCTTCAGGTGGAATGCAACAAGAAATGGGGCTGGAGCGCCGACGACACGCTAAAACTCATCCAGTCACTGTATGAGAAGAAAGTTACCACATACCCGCGTGTTGACACCACCTACCTTTCGGAAGACATTCATAAAAAAATTCCGACCATACTCGGTCGCATGACTCCGTATGCGTCGCTGACTGCGCAGGTGCTGTCAAAACCGATTCCAAAGTCGAAAAAAATATTTGACAACGCCAAAGTAACCGACCATCATGCAATCATACCGACAGGAGAATCGCCGAAAGTGCTTGTCGGCGACGAAAAGAAGCTTTATCATCTTATAGCCCTGCGGTTTATCGCAGCGTTTTATCCCGACTGCCAGTTTCTCGCCACAACGGTCAGCGCAAAAGCCGGCGACATCCCTTTCCGCGCTACCGGCAAGGTAATAACCGATGAAGGGTGGCACGCCGTCTACGGCTCGGCAAAAGAAAAGGAAAACAACTCTGATGGCGACAGCGCCGATTCCGAAAGGATTCTCCCCCACTTTGATACCTGCGAATCGGGGCCGCATAAGCCGTCAGTAATCAAGAAAACCACGCAACCTCCCAAACCCTATACCGAGGGCACGCTTCTGAGAGCGATGGAGTCGGCCGGCAAAACCGTTGACAACGAGGAGCTACGCGAAGCAATGAAAGAAAACGGAATAGGCCGTCCGTCAACGCGCTCAGCCATCATCGAGACACTGTTCAAACGAAAATATATAGAACGACAGCGAAAATCCATCATACCCACGCCGGCCGGCATACAGCTGATAGCCACAATCAATCAGGAATTGCTGAAAAGTGCCAAACTCACAGGCATTTGGGAAAACCGTCTGCGCAAAATCGAGCGCAATGAGTATACAGCGGCCGAGTTCATCGACAGTCTTAAATCTCAGCTTAATGAAATAGTATATAATGTGCTGAGCGACAATTCAAAGAATCGCATCGAAATAGATCAGCGCGCAGAAGAAAAAAAGACCGTGGGAAAGCAGGAAAAGAAAGAAAAACCCAAAGCAAAACGAGCACCTGCCATAAAAACGCTCGACGCCATAGTCTGCCCTCTGTGCGGAAAAGGACATTTACTGAAAGGGCGTACGGCTTACGGATGCAGCCGCTACAATGAAGGATGCACACTCCGACTTAGCTTCGAGCAGTATCCCGCCGACCTCACCCCGGCTCAGTTAAACCGCAAAATCAAAAAAGGATGAGCATAACATTACAGTGGATTGCTGTAGCCATGATTCTTGCGATTGCGGGAATAGCCGCTTTGCTGAAAGTTAAAAACAAATCAAAATCAGATGGTTGCGACGAGAACCGTGACGGTTGTGCAGGTTGCGCACTGAAGAATAAATGCGCCGAACCGGAATCCGGCTCAAAATCCCGCAAATAAGAGCCGCTGCTGTTTAATTGTTCGTCTCGGAGTTAATCAGGCCACTATTATCTCAAAACCGAGTTTAAACCTTTTTACGAGACAGGACAAAACGAGAAAGACGCTTCCGGCACATCAGAAGATGATATTCTGAAAAGTTGCGCTATACTTTTAGGACTAAAGATAATTACAGCATAATCGACTTAATTTGCTCAATTAAGAAACTTTAGCGAGGGTGTGAACAATTATTGCACATCAGCGCTATTATATTTGTCGTCAAAATTTTACGATGTTAAGTAATTTGAAAAAATAATTGTTAACTTTGTGTTATCCGACGCGAACTTCATCTGAAAATGACCATGAACTAACTACGCTGAATTTATATAAATGAACGACTACGACGATTTAGGGGCTTATAATGGCGACCCGGTGCATGACGGCTGGGTTGACTTCGACTACAACGAAAATACCGGCGAGTTGTCGGACCTCTTTGAGGACTCCGACCTTGACGATTATATTGACAACTTAGATGATTGGGATTAGTCGGGAAATCCGGCAAGCCGTCGGACTATCGTGAACGGAGTCTGAGTCTCAACTATAAGGTTTCTTATCGGCTTGCCTCTTGGTTAGCAAAGAATCGCTAACTCATAATACACGCGCCCTTCGGACACCTCCGAGGGGCGTAGTGTTAATAATCTGTTCATTCTGCGTTCTCTGATTTCTCTGATTTTGATGGTTGCTCTGAAAAAGGGAACCAAAAATTTTGCAAAACCGAAAAGATTTCCTACCTTTGCAGTGCAAAACCACAACGATGGTACCTTGGCCGAGTGGTTAGGCACCGGTCTGCAAAACCGTTTACAGCAGTTCGATTCTGCTAGGTACCTCAATATTAAACAGATTACGGTTGGAAAATTTATTCCAACCGTATTTTTTATTCATCGCGATTATGTTCCGGCACATTTATTTGCTAAATTTGTCAGAATTATTGTCGCACCACCCACATGACTGACCGATGAAGAGCTACCTGCAAATAGAGAATCTCACAAAAAGCGTAGGCGAACGGATGCTGTTCGCCGATGTCACTTTCGGAGTGTTCGAGGGTGACAAAATCGGCATAGTGGCTAAAAACGGCACGGGAAAAACATCTTTGCTCAGAATTCTGGCCGGAGTTGATGCACCCGATTCAGGCAAAGTGACTTTCGGAGGTGACATCAGTGTCGCGATTCTCGAACAGACACCGGTGTTCGAGAGTGAAGAAATGAGTGTCATAGAAGCCTGCCTCACAGCCGACACTGAAACCGGGAAAGCCGTGAGAGATTATGAGGAAGCCCTGACCAGAGGAGATGAACCTGCTGTCAACGAGCTTATTCCGGTGATGGACAGACTCCATGCATGGGACTATGAAGACCGCGCCCGGCAGATGCTGACGCAACTGAAAATAACCAATCTCGAGCTGCCTGTCGGACGTCTTTCCGGAGGGCAGCGCAAGCGTGTGGCTCTGTGCAGAATACTGATTGACAATCCCGATTTGCTAATACTTGACGAGCCGACCAACCATCTTGACATCTCGACAATAGAATGGCTTGAGAACTATCTAAGCCATCAGAAAGTGACGCTCCTGATGGTGACTCACGACCGCTATTTCCTTGACCGAGTATGCAACAAGATAATCGAAATTGACCGGGAGCAGATTTTCACTTACGATGGCAATTTTGACTATTATCTCCGAAAACGCCGTGAACGCATAGAAGCGATGACCGCGGAACTTGCTAAAGTAAAGAATATGCTTCGCAAGGAACAGGAGTGGATGCGCCGTCAGCCGCAGGCCCGCGCCGGGAAGGCAAAATACCGCATTGACGCCTTCTACGACCTTAAAGAGAGGTCAAAAATTAACCTTACGGAAAAGAATGTGGAGCTGAACGTGAAATCGGGCTACATCGGCTCAAAAATCTTTGAGGCAAAAAATGTCAGCAAGCGATATGGCGACAGAATCATTCTCGACGATTTTTCGTACATATTCAGCCGCTATGAGAAACTGGGCATAATCGGCGAAAACGGTGTAGGCAAGTCAACATTCATCAAAATGCTTCAGGGGCTGACCGATTCAGATTCAGGAGAATGGGAAATCGGTGAGACCGTAAGATTCGGATACTACTCGCAGGACGGCATCTCGCTGAATCCGCAAAAGAAAGTGATTGACGCCATAACTGAAATAGCTGAAGAAGTGGTGGTGAACGGCGGCGTAAGCTACTCCCCCATGCAGTTTCTTCAGCACTTCCTGTTCTCACCATCTGACCAACAGAAACAGATAGCGAGCCTGAGCGGCGGAGAACGTGCGCGGCTTCACCTTGCGGAAGTGCTGATGCGGTCGCCCAATTTCCTAATTCTCGACGAACCGACTAACGACCTTGACATTGTGACGCTCGGCATCCTAGAAGACTATCTGCGAAATTTTTCCGGGTGTCTCATCATCATTTCTCATGACCGCAGCTTTCTGGATTCAACAGTCGACCATCTGTTTGTATTCACCGGCAACGGGCAAATCAAAGACTTCCCTGGCACCTACACCGACTACCGAGACTTCATGCGCCGCAAGGCCGCGGAGGCTGAGCCGGTCAAACGCATCAGCTCAGAACCGGCAAAGACAAAGGCCGACAGGCCAAGACGTCTGACATTTAAGGAGAAAAAAGAGCTTGAGGAGCTGAACACACAGATTGCCGAACTTGAAAAAGAGAAAAAGGAAATTGAGGCAGTGTTTGCAGGCGAGGCTGAAGGCGATATTGACTCACTATCGGCAAGATACAACGCGCTGAAAGAGCAACTTGACGAGAAAGAGATGCGATGGCTCGAATTGTCGGAACTTGAATAAGGATATAGCATGGTAGCCGTCTCAATCGTAACATACAAAACTCCTGACGATGAAATCAGGAAGTGTCTTGACACACTCCTACAGTGTCAGGAGGTCAGGAGAATCGACATTGTCGACAACTCCGCTCAGGAGCGCATACGACGGACGGTTAAATCCTATAAATCCCGCCGCATCAATTACATAGAATGCAGCAATAACGGATTCGGAGCAGGGCATAACATCTCGATAGCGAAGTCGCTTGAAGACAGCTCACTGAAGTATCATCTCGTAATTAATTCCGATATAGTTTTCTCTTCCGACACAATAACGCAGACAACAGCCATCATGGACGCCGATGAGCGAATCGGCATGGCCACTCCCATGGTTCTCGATGAGTCCGGACGCGAACAATCTTCATATCACCCGTTGCCACGCTACAGCGACCTCATTTTCAGGCGTTTCTTCCCGACATTTCTCTCAAAAAAGAGAATTAAGGAATACAACATACTTGTGGAAGGACGACAGGAGTTGCTGAACGTGCCCTACATACACGGATGCTTCATGATGATGCGGCTTGAAGCGCTGCGTGTCACCGGAATATTCGATGAGCGCTACTTCATGTACCCAGAGGATATCGACTTATCACGCCGCATCAGAGAGAAATATGCAGTTGCCGTCATACCCTATTTCAGCATCATTCACTATCACCGTGGAGAATCGCGCAAAAACATGAAAATGCTCCGCATCCATATCATAAACATGATACGCTATTTTAACAAATGGGGATGGCATCAGAGCAAAGCGAGAAAGCTGTACTATCCATCCTCATTAGAGCCGGTTCAAAAAACGCCGGTGACCGATTAGACGACATGAAAAACGGCAACCGAAAATGGCTGCCGTTTTTATTGCATTTACAGGGTGTTACAATGCCGGTTATCAGTCGTCATTATCATCAATAATGCGGACCATGGCTTTGACCGTGGGGTTCTCCTCGGCCACGCTGTCAGTAGGAATATCATCGGCAGAAGGAACGATGCGCACCTTATAGTTGATATATCCCTGACATGGAGCATAATCAACAGCATATATTGTGATTATAGCTTCAAGGAGATGATTGCCGAGCGGCATATCGACTGTAGAAAGGCTCATGCCGTAAGGCCGGTTAATCGTAGCGTAGAAGCGGTAATAATCCCAGAAATATGAAGCAGAGCCGATAACGGCGCCCTTTGCAGTGTTGTCAACAAGATTGATTGAAGTCACTGAGAGGGTTTCTCCCTCAACCACATAGAGGACATCACCCACACGGGTAGCTCCTTCGATTGAAACTGTAACATCCACATTGGGGATATCATCGTCGTCAGAACAGGCGGTCAGGCCGAGCAACGGCAGAACCAACAACAGATAAAACATTTTTTTCATAGCAACAATTCTCTTAAGTGTTATTAATTACGGAATATCAATTCATCATTATCAACGTCAATGACAATAGGATGGTCCTTGTCGACTTTCTGCGCAAGTATATCCTTTGAAAGACGGTTAAGGACGAGTCGGTGTATCACACGCTTAACCGGACGAGCACCAAACTCCGGGTCATAGCCCTCCTCTGCAAGAAAATGAAGGGCTTTGGGGGTGACTTCCAAAGTAATACCGGATGAGGCGAGCATCTTCTGTATGCTCTTGACCTGCAGGCCGACTATTTCCTCAATCTCGGCTTCATTGAGCGGGGTAAACATGATGATTTCGTCGATTCGGTTGAGGAACTCCGGACGTATAGTCTGCTTGAGCATATCGAGCACCAGTTCCTTGGTCTTTTCAATCGTCTCAAACTTGTTTTCCTCAGTCATTTTCGAGAAATTCTCGCGAATGACGTTGGAGCCCATATTGGAGGTCATGATTATGATGGTGTTCTTGAAATTGACCATTCGGCCTTTGTTATCCGTAAGACGTCCGTCATCGAGAACTTGAAGGAGAATGTTGAAGACATCCGGATGTGCTTTTTCAATCTCATCGAACAGGACAACTGAATAAGGCTTGCGGCGAACTGCCTCTGTAAGCTGGCCACCTTCTTCATAACCTACGTATCCGGGAGGCGCTCCAACGAGACGCGACACGGTGTGCTTCTCTTGATACTCACTCATGTCAATACGGGTCATCATGTTCTCGTCGTCAAACAGATATTCAGCAAGCGCCTTGGCCAGTTCCGTCTTTCCCACACCGGTAGTGCCGAGGAAAATGAACGAACCGATAGGACGGCGGGGGTCATTCAGCCCCGCACGCGAACGGCGCACCGCATCGGCTATAGCGGTGATGGCCTCATCTTGACCGACTACGCGTTTATGAAGTTCTTCCTCAAGGTGAAGGAGTTTCTCTTTCTCGCTCTGAACCATTTTATTGACGGGAATACCGGTCCAGCGTGAAACAACGTCGGCGATGTCTTCAGCGTCTACTTCTTCCTTAATGAGAGCTTTCTCGCCTTGCATCATCTTAAGCTGCTCCTGAATATCGGCATTTTCTTTTACTTTCTGCTGGATACGTGAGTAACGTATCTCTGCCACTTTGGCATAATCGCCTTCACGCTCAGCACGGTCGGCTTCGAAATTAAGCTGTTCGATGTCGATTTTGTTCTGTTGAACCTTGTCGATAAGATTCTTCTCAGCCTGCCATTTCGCCTTATATTCCTTCTCTTCTTCTTTCATGGTGGCGATGTCCTTCTCAATTTCAGCAATACGGACTTTGTCACCTTCCCTCTTAATTGCCTCACGCTCAATCTCCTTCTGAGCAATCATGCGCGTAATCTCATCGAGAGCCTGAGGCACGGAATCCATTTCAAGACGAAGCTTTGAAGCCGCCTCGTCAACGAGGTCAATAGCTTTGTCCGGAAGGAAACGGTCAGTTATATAACGCTCTGAAAGCTGAACGGCAGCTACGACTGCCTCGTCACGGATTCTGACTTTGTGGTGGTTTTCATAGCGTTCTTTCAGACCGCGTAGAATGGCAATGGCACTCATCTCATCAGGCTCGTTAACCATCACCTTCTGGAAACGGCGTTCGAGCGCCTTATCCTTCTCGAAATATTTCTGATATTCATCGAGTGTGGTAGCGCCGATGCTGCGTAGATCGCCGCGTGCCAGCGCCGGTTTCAGTATATTTGCGGCATCCATGGCGCCTTCGCCCTTGCCGGCCCCGACGAGGGTGTGTATTTCATCGATAAAGAGAATAATCTCGCCGTCGCTCTGTGTCACTTCATTGACAATGGCTTTAAGGCGTTCCTCAAACTCGCCCTTATATTTGGCACCGGCGACAAGTGCGCCCATATCGAGTGAGAAAATCTGCTTTGAGCGAAGATTCTCGGGCACGTCACCGCGGACAATACGCTGTGCAAGGCCTTCGGCAATTGCCGTTTTACCGGTACCCGGTTCACCGATAAGCATGGGGTTGTTTTTGGTCCTGCGGCTCAGAATCTGGAGTACGCGGCGGATTTCATCATCACGTCCGATAACGGGGTCAAGTTTTCCGGCACGCGCACGCTCATTAAGATTAATGGCGTACTTGTTAAGCGAATTATAGGTATCCTCGGCACTCTGGCCGGTGGCCTTCTTCCCTTTCCTGAGTTCAGCAACGGCGACTTCAAGATCTTTCTCTGTAAGGCCGACATCTTTCAGAACGGCAGATGCGGAAGACTTTATACTGAACAGAGCCATCAGTATAGCTTCAAGCGTCACATATTCATCGCCCTGCTTTTTGGCGATGTCAAGCGATTTCTGTAAAACATCGTTGGATTCGCGACTCAGATATGGCTCGCCGCCGCTAACCTTCGGCAGACGCTCAATCTCAGCATCGACCATACGGTTGATAGTTGCGGGATTAGCTCCGATTTTCTGAAAAATAAATTTCATAAGGGAATCTCCCTCAGAGATAATACCCTTGAGAATATGAATTGGCTCAATCTGCTGCTGTCCTGCAGTTTTGGTCAGCTCAAGTGCCTTCTGAATAGCTTCCTGCGACTTGATTGTAAAACTGTTGAAATTCATATCACTGTAGAATTTTAATTAAATTGTTTTAAAACTTTAACAATCAAACTCGGCGAATGTTCTGGCGATATTTGTATTTAAGTGCCATAAACATTAACTTTGCATTGGTTTAGAACAAATATCATGCCATTTCATGAAACACGCAATTTTTGTCATACTATCGATAATATCACTCTGTAGCTACGCCCAGTCGGAACAGACCCCCGAACGCTTTTTTCCTTACCCTACTCCGCCCGAACAGCTTGAGACACTGAGCGACCGCACCACTTACATCGTTCAACACTTTTGGGACCGGTGCAATCTTAAAAGCGCCATTCAGAAACATGACAAATTTAAAGAAGCATTCTGCGATTACGTCTCATTCATGCCATACGCCGAGGCTGTTGCAGTCCACGAATCAATAGACAACCTGATTGCAAAATTCAAGGACCACCCCGATAACCTGCTTACGCTTGCCATCATCGCGGAAGAAACACTTTACAACGAAGATGCCGAATTTACTTCCGATGAAGTTTTCATGCCGTTCGCCAAAGCTGTAGCCGAACACAAGAAAATAAAGAATGCTGACAAAGCGAGGTTCGTTTATGAATACAACGTTCTGAGTCAGTCGCTGGTAGGCAGCCGTGTCTATGACCTCAGCTTCATACGTCCCGATGGCTCGGAGAGCAAACTGAGCGAAGTCGGCCAGGGCTATGTGCTTATATTTTTCAATGACCCCGAATGTGAAGACTGCATGATGGCACGCGTCCGTCTGTCGGCCGATCACAACATCAACAGACTGCTTGATGAAGGGCGGCTGAAATTGGTGTGCCTGAAACCCGGCGAACCTGACGATGAATGGAAACAGTCTGTGGCCAACTACAATGAACGATGGATTGTGGGAGCAGCTCCCGACGCTGACGAACACTTCGATATGCGCAATCCTCCGGTATTTTATTACCTCAACCCCTCGCACAAGATTTTGTCGAAAACACTGCTGATTGACAATCTGCTTGAAGCATTCCATCAGGTGAACTCCAATCTTAACCGCTAAACCGTCAGAAACTTCTGAAAACAATGAAAATAGCGACACTTATTTCCGGCGGAGTTGACAGCGCGGTAGCCGTACACAGACTGCTTGAGTACGGACATGAGCTACACCTGTTCTATATCCGCATCGGCATGGATAACGGAGAGGGCGACTGTTCAGCAGAGGAAGACATTGAAATGTGCTCGCTCATCGCACGTAAGTACAACCTTCCGTTTGAAGTGGTCTCGCTCCATCAGGAATATTGGGACAACGTTATGGAATATGCGTTGCGCACCGTGAAACAAGGCCTCACCCCCAATCCTGACATGATGTGCAACAAAATGATAAAGTTCGGCTATTTTGAGCAGCGCTGGGGCAAGGACTTTGACCTCACGGCCACCGGACATTATGCCACCACACGTATGATTGACGGAAAAAAATGGCTTGCAACGGCCAATGACCCCGTTAAAGACCAGACAGATTTTTTAGCCCAGATATCTTACGACCAACTGAAGCACCTGATATTTCCAATCGGCGATATGCCTAAATCGCAGGTGCGCGAAATAGCTGTCAACACCAAAATGCCGAATGCTTATCGCAAAGACAGTCAGGGAATCTGCTTCTTAGGCAAGATAGATTACAATGATTTCATCCGCAGGCATCTCGGCGAGAAGCCCGGTCCAATCGTAGAGCTTGAGACAGGTAAAAAACTCGGTACGCACCGCGGCTACTGGTTTCACACTATCGGACAGCGCAAAGGCCTCGGCCTCAGCGGTGGCCCATGGTATGTAGTAAGAAAAAACATCCATGACAATGTCATTTACGTGAGCAACGGCTATGACACTGAAAAGCAATACGGCAAGCTGCTTCATCTGGCAGAGATGCACTTCATAACCGAAGACCCATGGAAAGGCTCGGAACAAACCGCTGAAATAACATTTAAGAACCGGCATATGCCAAACTTCATAAAAGCCAGAATCACCAATCTGGGCGACGGTGAATACATAATAGATTCAGAAGAGAAAGTTCAGGGAATCGCACCCGGACAGTTCGCCGTAATTTATGACCCCAAGAGCGAGATTTGCTATGGCAGCGGAATCATTACCGGTCAGAATCCTCAAAAATTAAAGATATGAGCATCGCCAACATCCGACTTCGTGTGCTCGGACTGTCATACAGTCAGCTTAAGTCAGGAGCCTACGCCCTTATTCTGGAACAGACCGACGGCCCGTTCAGGATTCCGGTGGTTATAGGCGCTGCCGAAGCCCAGTCAATAGCTATAACGCTTGAAGGCATCACTCCTCCGCGCCCTATGACTCACGACCTTTTCAGTAGCTTCATTCAGGCATTCGGAATAAGGCCGGAGAAAGTAGAAATCTACAAATTTGAAGATGGCATTTTTTCCTCCGAAATTACCTTCTCCGACGGTGACCGCACTATCAAGCTCGACTCAAGGACCTCAGATGCGATAGCGATAGCGCTGCGCACGAAAATTCCGATTTACACGACTCAGGAAATAATCGATGCCACCGGAATCATAATCGAAACCGAGCATCCGGCTGACACCGATGGATATGACGACGACACTATCACAGCTGATGAGGGAGGGAAACGTCGCGGGCCAAAACTTGAAAATATGGCCGTAAGCGAGCTTAAAAAAGAGCTTCAACGACTCATTGACGCCGAACTATACGAAGAAGCAGCAAAAGTTCAGGCCATCATTGACAAAAAAGACAAGAAAAACCGACAAGACGACGAAGACAATCATAGCATTGACATCGGCGGATTCTCTATATAAACATACCTAACCATAACACTAATACACCTATACACCATGAAAGGAATCAAAGTTAGACTGGCCGTCATGAACTTCCTCGAGTACGCAGTCTGGGGAGCGTATCTTACATCATTAGGCAGCTATCTTAGCGAAATCGGTCTGGACGGAAATATCGGCATCTTTTTTGCCATACAGGGCATAGTTTCAATATTTATGCCGGCACTCATTGGCATTGTGGCCGACCGCTGGATTCCGGCGCAAAAAATGCTTAGCATCAGTCAGGCCATAGCCGGCATAGCAATGTTAGCGGCCGGAGTATATGCCACCGGAGCAGGCTCCAATGTAGAATTCGGGCCGCTTTTCACCCTCTACTCCGTTTCAGTGGCTTTCTTCATGCCTACAATCAGCCTTGCCAATTCTGTGGCCTACTCGGCTCTCAGCCGTGCCGGGCTTGACACTGTGAAACACTTTCCTTCAATCAGAGTGTTCGGCACAATCGGCTTCATCTGTGCGATGCTTTTCTCAAACTTTACCGGTTTTCAGAACACCTGCGGACAATTGCTTACCTCCGGAGCGCTCAGCCTCGTCCTCGCCCTCTACGCGCTGACCATGCCGCCCTGCCCTATCAACAACGGCAAATCAAAATCGCTGGCAGAGTCGTTCGGGCTCAACGCCTTCAAACTGTTTAAGGATCGCCAGATGGCGGTATTCTTCATATTCTCCATGCTTCTTGGCGTATCACTGCAGATAACCAACGGTTTTGCCAATCCGTTCATCAAGAGCTTCGGAGACATGGTATCGTTTAAGGACTCATTCGCAGCCAACAATGCCAACGCCATAATCTCAATTTCACAGATGAGCGAAACACTCTGCATACTTCTGATTCCTTTCTTCCTGAAACGCTTCGGCATAAAGATTGTGATGCTGATGTCGATGTTTGCATGGGTGTTACGCTTCGGACTCTTTGGAATAGGCGACCCGGGTTCCGGAGTATGGCTCTTCATCCTTTCGATGATTGTCTATGGTATTGCCTTCGATTTCTTCAATGTTTCAGGTTCGCTGTATGTCGACCAAAAGACAGACGTTTCCACGCGCAGCAGCGCTCAGGGGATGTTCATGCTCATGACAAACGGCATCGGCGCCACCATCGGCACACTCGGCGCACAGGCTGTTATCAACCATTTTGTCCCGTCGGTTGATCTCGCTGAAGGACAGCTCCTTTCAGCTACCGAGTCACAAGCTCTCACATCAGGATGGTCAACATCGTGGTTTATATTCGCCGCTTATGCCCTTATCGTAGCAGTGCTCTTCATGTTCATCTTTAAAAATCCGAATAAAAAAGTAAAATCGAATCCGGCTTAGTCTGCAGACATCTCTCCGGCATCGCCCGAAGGAATGGCCAACGACAGCCTTAAGCAAATAATATGATTCAGTTCTTTGCTCCAGACATATTAAAGAATCCCGCTCTGCCTGAAAGTGATTCACAGCACTGCATAAGAGTGCTGAGAATGAACGCCGGCGATGAGGTAGAGGTGATTGACGGCTGCGGATACCGCTACAAATGCCGCATCATCGACCCACATCCAAAGCACACTCAGCTTGACATAATATCGAAGGAGAAGATTGAAAAACCGTGGCGCGGAAATATTACGGTGGCCGTGGCTCCGACCAAACACCTCGACAGAATGGAGTGGATGGTAGAGAAACTAACGGAAACAGGCATTGATCGCATAGTGCCCGTACTTTGCCGACGCTCAGAACGGAAAGAACTGAAACCGGAACGCCTGCTGAAAATAGCCGTATCCGCAATGAAACAATCGCTGAAGGCCGAACTGCCTGAAATAGCACGAATGACGCCGCTGACAGAGTTTCTCCGCGAGTGTTCCGCGACTCGGAAATTCGTGGCATACTGCGACAAAAACTGCGAGCGCAGGACTTTGGCAAAAATCGTGGAGCCGTTTGAGGATACTGCAATCCTCATCGGCCCCGAAGGCGATTTCTCACCGGAGGAAATAAGCGAAGCAATAGCCTCAGGATTTATGCCTGTAACGTTAGGCGACTGCCGCCTACGCACCGAAACCGCTGCTCTTGCGGCAGTCCAAACGATTCACACAATCAATCAGTTAAACCAATAACAAAGAATGTCAGCAACAAAAGAATATCTACAATCGTCAGCAACCGACAATTTTTTCCTTCTGGCAGGTCCGTGTGTCATCGAAGGAGAGGAAATGGCTCTCGACATAGCGGGTGAGATTCTTAAAACCACTACCCGACTTAACATTCCTTTTGTATTCAAGGGAAGTTACCGCAAAGCCAACCGGTCAAGACTCGACTCCTTTACCGGCATCGGCGACCTTAACGCACTGGAAATACTTAAAAAGGTAGGCGACACCTACGGAATTCCTACAGTCACCGACATCCATCAGCCGGAAGAAGCAGAAATGGCAGCCGCCTATGTCGATATTCTTCAGATACCGGCATTTCTGTGCCGTCAGACCGATTTGCTGATTGCAGCGGCCAAGACCGGCAAAATGGTCAACATCAAAAAAGGACAGTTTCTGTCGCCGGAGTCGATGAAATATGCTGTGGCCAAAGTAAGAGAGTCGTCAGGCATGGATAACGTGATGCTCACTGACCGCGGCACCATGTTCGGCTATCAAGATCTGATTGTAGACTTCAGAGGCATACCTGAAATGAAGAAATTCGATTGCCCCGTGGTCATGGATGTCACACACTCGCTTCAGCAACCAAACCAGACCGCCGGCGTAACCGGAGGGCGCCCCGACATGATTGAGACAATAGCCCGCGCCGCGATAGCTACGGGAGCCGACGGACTCTTCATAGAAACCCACCGCAATCCCGCTGTAGCAAAAAGCGACGGAGCCAATATGCTCAGGCTCGACCTGCTCTCGCAGTTACTTGAACGGCTTACTCTCATCCGTCAGACAATAAACAAATTATGAAACGATTATACAGTTGCGCTCTCGCCCTTTTCTTAGGCGTGGGCGCATTAAATACCGCGAAGGCACAAAGTATCGGAACTCAGAACGATGTGGTCAGAGCAGTGCTAAATGTCTATGACGACGAACTTCGCGAGGACCCGGAAAACTACAATGTCTATTTCCGGCGCGCCCATCTCTACTACGGACAGAACCAGTATCTTCAGGCCCTTTCCGACATTGACAATGCTATACGCTATACACCGGAATCCGACAAGGATATGATTAGTCAGGAATACGCACTTAGAGCCAACATCTATCTGATGATAGACCGTGCTGCTGACGCGCTTCCCGACCTTGAGAAAGCATATCAGGCCGACCCTACATCATACGCTCTCCTCTATCAGAAAGCCAATGTAGAATATGAACTCGGCAAATACGCCGAAGCAAAAGAAGACTACAGCAGACTCCGGCGCTATCACAACCGCAGCCTTGAATCGCTCATCGGCCTTGCACGTGTAGCTGTCAAAGAGAACAACTTCGGCCTTGCCAACGAGTATGCCGACCAGGCTGTAAGCCTCTACCCCGCAAGCGCTGACGCCTATATCAGGCGCGCCTCCGTCAGGGCCATGTTAGGCAACAATACCGGAGCCGTCGACGACCTCCTGCTGGCGCTCAGCGTTGAGCAGAACAGCGGCAGGGCCGTATCTGAAATTGTAAAAATGAGCAATCATGACTATGCGGCAGTAATCTCAGGCCTCAGCAACGCAATTTCCGAGGCTCCCGACGTAGGGATGTTCTATTACATCCGCGCAATAATAGCGCAGGCACATTACCACTACAGCGAAGCCATAAAAGACTTCCGAACAATCATCTCGCGCAATCTTTACAATTATCACGGCATCCACGGCTCGCTCGCAGAATGCTATTATGCTATATGCGAATTTCAAAAAGCTCTCGACGAGATAAACTACGCCATAGGCTCAACCACAGAAAACGCAGGCTACTACATCACCCGTTCAAAAATACGTCTTGCCATGGGCAACGACATCGTAGCCATGGAGTCGGCAATGATGGCAGCCGAAAAAGATGCCGGCAACGTAAAAGCCATGATTCAGAAAGGCCTCTGCTCGGTCAAGATGCGACAGTTCTCGTCTGCTTCCGACTATTTTGGTGAAGCCATACTGGAAAGTCCCGATAACGGATGGGCCTTGGTAATGCGCGGATGGATTCTGGCAAATGACATAAATAAGCCTCAGGATGCCCTGAACTTCTACAACCGAGCCATAGAGTTGGCCTCCGATGATGCCTCAACAATGAAAGGTTTCGCCATGCTTGCCGCCGGGAATACAGACGATGCAATATCCTGGGGGAACCTCCTTTTGGAATCACCCGCTTCAGACGGCTCTACAGAATTCGTCTGTGCCGCACTGTTCTCGCAGGCCGGAGAAATCGACCGTGCATTCGAGCTAATGGAAACCTCGCTTAATAAAGGCTACGCGAACCTCTACAACTGGAAATTCTGCGACGATGCCAACATGAATGTAGGCCCGTTACGCACCGACCCGCGGTTCGACTCACTCATTGAAAAATACCCTCATCTTTTTCAGTAATTTGAAAAGAAGACTTTTATTATCGCACGTAAAAATCAAGTTGTCAATAGTTTCTCTTTGCCAAATAATTAGTAAATTTGAGGCAATTTAGCAAACCGAAGATGAATGAAAATTCTCTAAGCCAATTATATCTTAAAGACACTGCTTTTCAGGATTTGATGCAGAAACGCATCTTCAATGTTCTGCTCATAGCCTCGCCATACGACGCTTTCATGATGGAAGAGGACGGCAGGGTTGAGGAGCAGCTTTACTTTGAATATGTAGCACTCAATCTGAGTTCTCCACCGCGTGTGACTCGTGTATCGCACATCAACGAGGCGATGGCTGTGCTTGCTGAAAAGCATTTCGACCTTATTATAGCTATGCCGGGAGGCGACATCAGCGAGACTTTCACCGGTTCAAGACAGATAAAGGAAGCCTACCCCAACATCCCCATTGTTGTTCTGACGCCATTCTCCAAAGAGGTGTCACGGCGCTTAGCCAACGAGGATTTTTCCGGAATCGATTACGTATTCTCATGGCTTGGCAACGTTGACCTCCTTCTTGCCATCATCAAACTTTTGGAGGACCGCATGAATGCCGACAACGACATTCTCGGCGTCGGTGTGCAGATGATTCTGCTCATCGAAGACTCCGTGAGATTCTATTCCTCCATCCTCCCCCACCTTTACAAATTCCTACTTAAGCAGTCGCTGATATTCTCAACAGAGGCACTCAACGAGCATGAACAGATGCTACGCATGAGAGGCCGTCCAAAAGTTATGCTTGCCCGTACATACGAGGAAGCGATGGCCCTCTATGACAAATACGGCAAAAACATTCTCGGAGTAATTTCGGATGTGTCGTTCATGCATAATGGCGAGAAAGATAAGGAGGCCGGCCTGAGACTTGCCAACGAGCTGCGTACCCGCGACCCCTATCTCCCCATAATCATAGAATCGACTGACACCGGCAACCGCGACCGCGTGGGCAACTTCAACGGCGTATTCCTCGATAAGAACTCCAAGAAGCTGCCTATTGACCTCGGGAAGGCCATACTTGACAATTTCGGGTTCGGCGATTTCGTGATGCGCGACCCCGTCACCGGCGAAGAGATTATGAGAATACGCTCTCTCAACGAGATGCAGAAAAACATCATGAACTTCCCTGCCGATTCACTCTATCACCACGCTTCGCACAACGACATATCGCGTTGGCTATACTCACGCGCAATGTTCCCGATAGCCGACATAATCAAGGCCCACAGGTTTGAGTCGCTCGAGGAGGCTCCGGCAGTACGACAATTGTTTTTTGACCTGATTGTTAAGTACCGCAAGATGAAAAACCGCGGAGTTGTGGCGGTGTTCCGCAAAGAGCGCTTTGACCATTATTCAAATTTCGCCCGCATCGGTCAGGGTTCGCTCGGAGGCAAGGGCCGCGGCCTCGCTTTCATCGACTCCATCATCAAGGCAAATCCCATCTGCGACAATTTCGATGGCGGTGTGACCATACAGATACCCCGCACGGTGGTGCTCTGTACCGACATCTTCGATGAGTTCATGACTTCCAATGACCTCTATCCCATAGCCCTAAGCGATACTCCGGATGATGAAATCCTGAAATGCTTCCTTAAGGCAAGGCTACCCGAAAGGCTGATAGAAGACTTTATGTCGCTCTTCGAAGTGGTCGACAAACCGTTGGCAATCAGATCGTCAAGTCTTTTGGAAGACTCTCATTATCAGCCTTTTGCCGGCATCTATTCCACCTACATGATTCCTCATGTAGATGACAGATATGCCATGTTGAAAATGTTGAGCGACGCCATAAAGAGCGTGTATGCCTCAGTTTTTTACAGGGATTCTAAAGCATATATGACAGCGACATCCAATGTCATCGACCAGGAAAAGATGGCCGTGATAATTCAGGAAGTCGTTGGCGAAGTTACTAATGGATATTATTTCCCGTCGTTTTCGGGCGTTGGGCGCTCGCTCAACTATTACCCCATCAACGACGAGCAGCCTGAAGACGGCGTAGCCGAAATAGCTGTCGGATTAGGAAAATACATCGTCGACGGCGGTCTCAGCCTCCGGATGTCGCCCCGCCACCCGGAAAAAATACTTCAGACGTCTACCCTTGACCTTGCGCTCAGAGATACCCAGACGAGGCTGTATGCACTTGACATGAATGAAATAAGCGACAATTTCAGCGTTGACGATGGCTTCAACATCGCCAAAAGAAGAGTGCAGGAATTTGCCGATACGCCGGCTCTCAAATATCTCGTCTCAACATTCGATCCCAACGACCAGATGATACGTGACACCGACAAGGGATTCGGGCGCAAAGTCGTGACATTCGCCAATATGCTGCAGCACAAAGCGTTTCCGCTTGCCGAGGCGATTGATTTCATGCTCGTGAACGGACAAGCCAAGATGCAGCGCCCCGTAGAAATTGAATTTGCCGGAATGGTTAACCACAACCCTGACGACCCGTCGAAAGGAAGAATCTACTGGCTCCAAATAAGGCCTATAATCGACCGCAAAGAACTTGTCGACGATTCCATTCTTGAAATACCCGACGAGGAGTTGCTGCTCAAAAGCAACACCGCCCTCGGTCACGGCAACATCGAAGGAGTCAGGACAGTGGTCTATGTGCGCCCCGAGAATTTCTCCTCTATGAACAATCCCGCCATTGCCGAGGAGATAGAACGCATCAACAGGAAACTCACGGCCGAAGGAACCGGCTATGTGCTGATTGGACCGGGACGATGGGGCTCAAGCGACACCGCTCTCGGAATACCGGTAAAATGGCCTCACATTTCGGGCGCCAGAATCATCGTGGAAGCATCGCTGAACAACTACAGAATCGAGCCTTCACAAGGCACCCATTTCTTCCAGAATCTCACATCGTTCGGAGTCGGCTATTTCACCATTGACACAACCACCCGCAACGGCATATACGACATTAACTATCTTAATTCACTCCCACCTACATACGAGTCGGAAAATATACGAATCGTAGAATTCAACGAGCCGATGACAATATCCATCAACGGTCTGAAAGGTGTGGGAATAGTAAAGAAACCATGATAAACAAATTCATGTATGGCAATATTCGGAAAAATTAAAAAAGCTTTCGGATTCTCTGAGACCGACTATGAGGCTGAGGAAAATGCATTTCCCTCAGCCGCTCCCATAAGGAGGACTCCGGCACCGCAACAATTTCAGCGTCCAGAAACGAATCAGCCAACCGACCCGAAAACTGAGACGACTCCCGCGCCCGACACTTCAGCCGGGAATATGCCACAGTATCCGGCATCACGCATCGATGATATATTCACGTCGGTGGTTGAAATATTCAACAGCTCGCTTCCCGATTTTCTGAAAAACAGTGTTGACCCTGAAAAACAGAGACACCAGCTCTATGAAGCGCTGAGCGATTCACTGAAAGAGTATATCAACAAACTTGAAGAAACAGCTCAGAAACGCACGGAGATTGCATGGCAGAGCGAACGCTCGCGCCTTCGTCAGGAGATGGACAATCTGCAGATTCAATCCCGAAAATTTGAAGACACCAATGCCGAATGGCAGGAGCAGAAGCTGAGTGCCGAGCGTCAGAAACGTGCTCTCAGCGAGCGCGTCCATGACCTTGAAAAACAGATAGCCAAATTCGAGGCCGAGAAGGAGCAGTATGAACTTGAGAATAAAAGTCTGGTCAACAAACTGCGTGCAACGTCAATTCAGGAAAGTGACCTTGAAAACGCGCTCAAAGAGAATCAGCAACTCAGCGAAGAACTCAACCGGCTGCGGACTGGCGCTGAAGCGCCCCTGCAGGACAACTCCGAGGAGCTTGAGGCACTTCAGGCCGCGCTGAATGAAAAAACGGCCGAAATTGAAGCGCTTCACCTCCAGATTGACAAAAACGAAGAGGCGAACAAGCAACTGCAAAACGACACATCGCTGCTCAAAAAGAAATGTGAAATTGCCGACGCAATGATTAACGACCTCAATCAGCGCGCATCGGCAGCACAAAAAAGTCTTGCAGAGCGCGAAGCGCAACTCGCAGCCCTGCAAGCAGCCAAGGTTGACGAGGAAAGCAAGAGCGCTGAGTCTGACGAAACGGCACAGGAACTTGAAGCCGCTAAAGAAGAGATAGGACGGCTCACACGGGAACTTGATGAATCGACCACAGCGCTCCACTCATTTGAGGAGTCGCTTGATAAATTTGAGGAAATCAAACTGGCGAAAGATCAGGTTATCAACCAGCTTCAGGACAAGATTAAACAGCAGGAAGTTGAAATGGACAATTCGCTAAAAGAAATAGAGTCACTGAAATCAACCATAGAAAACAACCTGAAGTTACAGGCAGAATCGGAACTCGCTCTCCGCAACGAGATTGAGAATCTGCGGCAAAGCTCCGAAACGGCCAAGCCGAAGCGCAAACGCAAGCCCAAAGTATCGTCAATCGACGAATCTCTAGATGACACCGACTGGCTTATAGCAACACCTCCCGAAGGTACTGACGCACGCCTGTCGAGAATTCCCGACAGCGAGTTCGGCTATCAGGAACCGGCGAAAAAGAACAGTACATCCGAGAATTCATCACAGATGCTGCTCTGGTAATGATGGCTCCGAACTCACTAAAAATATAATCAGATGTCTGCAATAAAAAGAATCTTACCTGCAATACTATTACTGACGGCAACATCGGCGACATCGGCCAACAGCATTGTCAGTGAAATAGCACCATATGTCTACCCCCAGAATAAACCGGCATCGCCGGCAGGGTTCACGTATATGCCCGATGGAGAATCCTATCTGCGGCCAAACGATGACAATACGAAAATCATCCGATATGCCACCGTGTCGGGTGAAGAAATAGAAACAGTGTTTGATGCCTCACATACGCGGGAGAGCTCAATAGCATCTTTCGAGGGCTTCTCAGTTTCTCCTCAGGGCAACAAACTGCTGATATACACAAATTCGCAGACCATCTATCGCCATTCATTCAAGTCGCAGTATTATGTCTATGACATACGGCGCAACATTCTCAAACCACTATCACGCGAAAAGGCGCTTCAGCAATCGCCGGTGTTCTCACCGGATGAAAGAGCCGTGGCATTCGTGGCCGACAACAACATCAGGATGCGTAAACTTGATTACGACACGGAAATAGTGGTAACTACCGACGGTGAATACGGCAAAATCATCAACGGTGTGCCCGACTGGTGCTATGAAGAGGAGTTTTCGACCTCCGTTTCGATGGTATGGTCAGCCGACAGTCAGACTCTATGCTTTATCAAATATGATGAAGAAGAAGTTCCCTCCTACAGCCTCCCGATTTACCAAAGCGCCTGCAATCCGCAGCCGCAATATGCTCTTTATCCGGGTTCTTTCAGCTATAAATATCCTGTTGCAGGCGAGAAAAACTCCATAGTGTCACTCCACAGCTATGATTTGTCAACAAGAAAGATAAAGGATATCACACTCGGCAGCGGCGGAGTCGACTATATCCCGCGCATTGCATACGCCAAAGGCTCATCCGAACAACTTCTTGCAGTAACGCTCAACCGAGAACAGAACCGCATGGAAATCTACTCGGTAAATCCGAAATCAACAGTCGCCAAATCGCTGTTGGTTGAAAAAACCGACGCATGGATAATGCCGGAGACCTACGAAAACATAACACTGACAGACAACTCACTGATAATACTGTCAGACAGAAGCGGATTCACACATCTTTATGAGTACAGCTACAATGGCTCGTTGCTCCGACAGATAACCGACGGCGATTTTGACGTTACAGCCTGCTACGGTGCCGACGCTAACGGCAACATCTATTATCAGTCAGCCAAAAGCTCGCCGCTCAACAGGGTCGTATCAAAATTTGACCGCAAAGGAAAGACCACAGACATAACAGCTGCCGACAAGACCTCTTCAGCATCATTCTCGCCGATGCTGAACTACTGCATTATGAATGTCAGCGATGCTATAACGCCTCCGGCCTACACCCTGTTGAACAGTGAGGGCAAGACCATGAGGGTACTTGAAAACAATGAAGAATATGCCGCAAAGTTCGCTGCGGTTCAGCGTAAAGAGTTCTTCACATTCAATTCCGACGGATATGAACTGAACGGCTACATCATCCGTCCTGCCGGTTTCATTAAATCAACTAAATACCCGGTAATCATGACCCAATACAGTGGCCCCGGTTCTCAGAGCGTACTGAACAGATGGAACATGGACTGGGAATATTTCGCGGCCGAAAAAGGCTATATAGTTGTATGCGTGGACGGACGGGGTACCGGCGGACGGGGGCGTGACTTCCGCACAATTGTCTACCGCAATCTCGGTTATTACGAAACAATCGACCAGATAAATGCCGCACATTTCATCAGCACACTCCCCTATGTCGATGCCAACAGAATAGGTATGTGCGGATGGAGTTACGGAGGTTACGAAACACTGATGTGCATATCGGCAGCCGATTCGCCGTTTGCAGCAGCCGTTGCAATAGCACCCGTCACCAACTGGCGCTACTACGACACCATCTATGCCGAGCGCTATATGCTCACACCTCAAGCCAATGAAGACGGCTACAACCAAAGCGCGCCAATACTGAAAACGGCATCGGTTAACTGTCCGCTGCTTATCATGTATGGAACAAGCGATGACAATGTGCATCCGGCCAACTCCATAGAATATGTTTCGGCACTTCAAAGCCATAACATTTTGTGCGATATGCTTGTTTTCCCTAATATGAACCATTCCATTTACGGATGCAACTCCCGTGCAATGGTCTATGGGAATATGATAAACCATTTCAATCGGCTCCTATAAACACCGGATGCACAAACTGGAAAGAAAACGCGGATTGGTGAACGGCATAATGTCATTATGGCGTAACTGGACTCTTGCCATAGGATTCTTGATAATCCTGACAGTTTTATCAAGATACCTTCAGGCTAAATATGTCCCGTTCGCAGCCGTAATTCTTGAAATAATTCTTCTCTATCTTGACCGACGGAACCGGACGCAGAAATCGCCGATTTGCTTCCGACTCCCCTATCTCGTATCACACATACTTCTGTACACGGCAATCATTGTAACCGCAATCCTCATATTGTTCAGCCTGGGTAACATTACCGACCTCAACGGACAACCCGTTAACGATAATGTACCGTTTGCAACGATTCTAATCATGGGGCCTGTGGCTGTATTAATCTCCGCTTGCTATCTTTACAAAAAGAATAATCCGGGCTATTGCAAAGCCTGCATTGACCGCAACGGCAACGCTATTGACCGAGGTATCATAGGTGCGATATATAATAAAGAAGCCTATTACCAGACAAAACTTCTGCTCATCCTTTCAGTCGTGGTGACTGCCGAAAGCTGGATTTATGCCCAGACAAGATACAACAATTTCAACTACAATCAGGCCGACGCTTTCTTCCTGACTTGGCTACCGGCAATCTTTATGGGACTTTCAGTGCTCTATCTGGGAGGGCGCTATAAGAACATAACCCTGGAATACGCATCAAACAAGGAAGTGACACGGATTATTGAGCAACAGGGCACACGGCTGCGATTCCTTGCCGTCTGCAACGACAAAATCATGCTCTGCCCACCCGACATGAACTCCAATAGCCCGTTGGCCAACGACCACAGATTAGATGTGCCACTGAAAATCACATTGCCCTACCGCGAACACATCAACCCCGCAGAAGCCGAGCGATTTTTTGCGGAAAAATCAGGAATAGCCAACGCGCAGTTGCAGTTCATCCATAAGAGCCACGACTACAGCATGTATAACAACATCTTCAATTACGTGGTATTCTGCACTCCCGAGCAACTGAATGGCTCAGCGCTAAAAGGCGAACATTTCACGTTGTCGGAAGTCACTCAGATGATAAGTGAAGGATTGGTATCAACTGAAGTATCGGCTCTGCTTAAACGCATCTATACGATAGCGATGGCGTGGAAGACATACGACGACAAAGGTAACCGCCTTTACGCCATAAAGCACTACCGGCCGACTTTCCGCATCAAGGATATGAAGAACTGGGATGTTGACTACACCGACAACAACTGGTTGCTCGTTTCAGCCATCAATCAGGACAGCAGATTCTTCAGACTGAGGAAAATCTGGAAAAAATATGTAAAAGGACTCGGAATGCAGTGATATGCGAGATATTACCGAAATAAAAAAACTGATAGTTATCACCGGCCCGACGGCCTCGGGGAAAACCCGTCGCGCCGTTTCGCTTGCCAAAGCTATTAACGGCGAAATCATCAGTGCGGATTCCCGTCAAGTCTACACCGGCATGGACCTCGGCACCGGGAAAGATACCGAAGAATACGGCGATGTCAGCTACCACCTTATTGATGTGGTTCCGGCCGGGAGCAAATACAATCTTTACAGATATCTGTATGACGCCGGGGCCGCCGAAACTGACATCAGGCACCGAGGGAAAAACTGCATAATGTGTGGTGGCACCGGACTTTATGTGGAGTCATACCTGAATGGCCTCAGGCTGCCCGAAGTTCCGGAGAACAAAGAATTGCGAAAAAATCTCGAAGGCAAAAGTCTTGAAGAACTTACAGCAATTCTAAGTCGCATGAAGAATCTTCACAACACCACCGACATCGACACTGCAAAACGAGCCATACGAGCCATAGAAATACAGACATTCTATGAGAATCATCCCGAAGCATCTGCCGGAGCAAAGCCCTCTCCGAGAGAGGCAGTAATAATAGGCGTTGACATAAGCCGTGAAAAACGCCGCGAAAAGATAACACAAAGACTTCAGCAACGCCTTGACTCAGGTATGATTGACGAAGTTAAAAGACTGCTTGAGTCAGGAATTCCTGCCGACGACCTGATTTATTATGGTCTGGAATACAAATTCCTAACTCTGCACGTATTGGGGAGTTTAAGCTACGCAGAGATGTTCACGGCTCTTGAAACAGCCATACACCAATTCGCAAAACGACAGATGACATGGTTCAGAGGCATGGAAAGGCGCGGCTTCCACATCAACTGGCTTTCAGCAGAGTTGTCGGAAGAAGATTTCACTCAGCGGGCAATCAATATAATCAATGAACAATGAAATTCCTGAGTTCGCTCCTGCTATGTATCTGGTTGTCGGTATTCTCCGCAATGGCGTCGCGTCCTACCGATAAGTGCGACATCTACGGAGATACGGTATTCCTGCAAGGGGAAGTCTGCGACCTGTTCGACGCAGAAATTCCGCAGGGTGACGTCATTGCCATAGAGGCGGGAGTGTCGACCAAAGGAAACAAAGGCGAATGGCGGCTAAATATCGCTGACACCGACGGGCGGCAAATTGTGCTCGAAGTAAAACGCGCTGACATCAATCCGGGAGATTTCGACCACACTCCGTGCTTCAGGATTACTGCCATTGCCGACGGTCAAAAACTCGCGAGCGAAGATGTCACATCGTCCATCAATACAGCCGGAGGTCCAAATTTTCTAAAAGTTCTACTTAAATCCGGCCATCTTGAAGTTAGTTTCGGCAAACGCTATCTGTTGCCGGTGTTCGACCTGAAATTTGGAGCACCGCTTACCGGAGCGACAATAAGCTGCGACAGAAAATTCACAATCAGAAGAAGAACCGTCACCACCCTGCGGCCCAAGCCGGCGCCAGTAGCCGGGATTGACGCCCCCGCCAAAGCATTGCCCGATTCAACGGTATGGAGCTACCTTGATATGGATATGAACTATAAATATGCCGTACGCGGAGGCAACTACAGACTTCTGATGAGAACCGTCGGCTCTGACATTGAGCTCATCTACCTCTCCGGAGCATCAAACCGCACCGAGAACTGGCAAATAGGAGACCTTAAGGCACGGCTAAAACGTTCAGTGGATGGAAGAAGTTTCGATGTGGAATGGTATGACAGCGAACTGAACAATTACTATCCCGAAACATTCGCCGAAATCGAAGGGAATATCATGACCATCAATTTTCCACTCCTGAATTCAAAACTTAGATTCCTGAGGACCGACTGATTAGCGTTATGAGCCTATAGTCATTTCGCTTATCCGCCCGGTTCGTATATTGTAAACCACTGCATTGTCGAGCATATTCACTGAATATGAGGTTTTATCTCTGTGCACGCTGTAAACTGATTTCAGGCGGTTGATTCTTTGGATGTATTCATATAACGCCGGCGGCAACTGATCAAATAGGAACATCTCAGGGAGAGTCCCGCCATAGCCGTTAACGGTAATCCATGAGTAATTCTTGTTAAACGATAGTGCGGCGCTGTTGCGAAGCCTGACGTGATATACATCATTAGTCTCTCCATAATCCTCCACGCCTTGTCCGGGGAAATAACGTGATACAAACTCCGCAATCGGCGACGGTAATTCATCCCAGTCGCTGTTATGTGAGCATGAAACAGCGCTCGTCAGAACAAAAATGCAGGTCAGAAACGATAGTAGTGTTTTCATAGTCAAAGGGATTAGGTTTCGACACTTGTTATACAATTGTAACAATTCTTTAGAGTCATTGTTGGCCGAAAACCGACATTTAACACTGTTAAGGGCTGACCCCTAAAACAGGAATCAGCCCTTTTACAGAAGATTTATTATATCTAAGCTATCAATTTTCCACAGCGTTCTTGTTGATACTGCCTGCAACGGCTTTCCAGCACAATACTGCTACCAAAGCGCCTACCAGCGGGCCGACTACCATAATCCAGAAATCGCCCCATGCATCCGGGCTGAAAAGTGCGGGTCCGAAGCTGCGTGCAGGGTTAACTGAGCAGTTGTCGACAGGTATACCGACAATGTTAACCAAGCCCAAACCGATACCGATGGCAAGACCTGCGAATTTGCCGAATCCGACTTTAGCATCAGTAACACCTAGCACAATCATCACGAAGAAGAATGTAAGGAGCATTTCAGTGATAAGAGCCATGGGCACAGTAGCTCCGGGCTGAAGCACATTGGTGGCAAGGATGTTATTTCCCGTCTTACCGCCGAAAATGTAGTCGTTGCCTGCATTTTCTGTCAGGATATAAAGGAAGGCTGCACCGAAAGCAGCGCCAATGAGCTGTGCTATAACATAGCAGATAAAATCTTTACCGGACATACGTCCGCTAAGCCATACGGCAAACGACACTGCCGGATTAACATGGCAACCCGAAATATTGCCGATGCAATAGCAAAGGCATATCAGGACCAATCCGAAACATAATCCGATGCCAAGACCGCCGATGGAGGGGCCGGCAAGTACTGCGCTACCGCAGGCAAGAAGAACCAGAAACATTGTTCCGATTGCTTCGGCTAAATACTTTCTCATAAGTGTTGAAAAAATTAATTATAATTTAAATTGGTCAGAAATTGTTATATAATACTAACGATAGCAAACATAAAAAATTATTGATGTTAAGAAAAAATACAATCAGGAAACGGCAATTTTTATAATTTTGCAATTAGTGGAGGTGCTAAAAATTACTAAACTAACGCGATTTTATAGCACCAGTAGTATTTTGAAATATAAAAAATTAATGAACGACAATACAGATTTTCTGCCTGAAACCGAGACACACCCATGGCCTCCATTCATTCCGCCAGAACCGCGAATACTGATTATGGGCACCTTCCCGCCTCAGGCAAAAAGATGGTCGATGGATTTTTATTATCCCAACCGCACCAATGATTTCTGGCCGATGATGGCCCATATTTTTTACGGAAACCGCAATGCCCTTAACGCCTCCGACAACAGTGCTTTCAATCTTGACGCCATCAAGGAACTTCTGAATAATTACGGAATAGCCATCAACGACACCGGACGAGTTGTCCGCCGGCTCAAAGGCAACGCCTCCGACAAGTTTCTTGAGATTGTAGAACCCGTAAGGCTCGACAAACTGCTCGAACAGATGCCGTCATGCCGCACGGTAGCCGCCACCGGAGAGAAAGCGGCTTCGGTTATAGCGGAACTGACCGCCACCGAAATGCTGAAGATGGGCGGCCACCTTGTCAGTCCGTCAGGACTGAATATATGGAGGATGCCTTCCACCAGCCGCGCTTACCCGATGAAGCTTGAAAAGAAAGCCGATTACTACCGTAATATGTTCGTCGAATCGGGCATTTTAAAGAAAGTATAACTTTGCTCTTTAACTTAAAATACCTACATTTGCAAAAAATTCGACAAACGTATGCCTGATTTTCAAGATTTACTTTTTATTTTCAACGCTCAGGAAATATGCGAATGGTTCTTCGATAATGCCAATTATCTGCTCGTTTTCGCGCTGATGGCCGTTGAAAGTTCCTTCATACCATTCCCTTCAGAAATAGTTATTCCTCCGGCTGTTTTCGTGGCCATACACACCGGAAACATGAACGTCATCCTGATTGTTCTGTTTGCCACTCTCGGCGCCATTGTCGGTGCGGCAGTAAACTACTGGCTTTCAGCATGGTTAGGCCGCCCAATCATATATCGCTTCGCTAACAGCCGCATCGGACATATGCTGTTGCTGAGCGAAGAGAAAGTTAAGAAATCTGAAGAGTATTTCGACAAGCACGGAGCCGCCTCAACATTCATAGGCCGTCTTATACCGGCCGTGCGTCAGCTCATCTCCATACCTGCCGGACTCGCACGAATGAATTTGTGCAGATTCTACATTTTCACCGGGCTTGGCGCTCTTGTATGGAACGTGATTCTTGCAGTGTTAGGCTATGTCCTGTCGCTGACCTTCAACTCCAAAGAGGAATTCATGGCTCAAGTTGAGAAATACAACTCCTATCTCACCATTGGCGGCTTTATACTGTTAGGCCTTATCATTCTGTTCTTCATCTATAAAGGAGTATCTCACCGTAAACGCAAAAAAGAAGACTCTCTCTAAACCATAGAAATCATGCTTGTATCACCTTCTTTATTGTCGGCTGATTTCGGCAACCTCGACCGCGATGTTGAAATGCTCAACGAAAGTAATGCTGATATGCTACATCTCGACATTATGGACGGAGTGTTCGTACCCAATATCTCTTTCGGATTCCCGGTGATTGACGCGATTGCTAAGAAAGCGCGCAAACCGCTTGATGTGCATCTTATGATAGTCAATCCACAGAATTATGTTAGCCGTGTCAGAGACTGCGGGGCAGAAATCATGAATGTGCATCAAGAAGCGTGCACCCACCTTCACAGAACCATACAGGCAATAAAATCGGCCGGTATGAAAGCGGCAGTCACGCTTAATCCGGCTACACCGATAACAATGCTCGAAGATATTATCACTGACGTCGATATGGTTTTGCTGATGTCCGTCAATCCGGGCTTCGGAGGGCAGACATTCATTGAAACCGCATTAAAAAAGACTCGTCAGCTTCGAAGTCTAATAAATGAGTCAGGCTCAAAGGCTCTTATAGAGATTGACGGAGGCGTAAACGCATCGACCGGGCGCCTTTTGGCTGACGCCGGAGCCGACATACTGGTGGCCGGCAGCTATGTGTTCTCAGCCCCAGACCCTAAAGCTGCAATCGACTCACTGAAAGTCCTTTAAGAAGAAATATATTTCCCTGAAAAATTTTTTACAAACTCAAATAGTTCTCAATTGTAAACTATTTGAGTTTTTTGTAACTTTGCACAAACACCGAATTTTTTGCAAATGAACAGATATGATTACTCCGGGACCGAATACGACCCTGATTCGTTAATCCGGAATAAGCCCAATAACACCACCCAACGGAATACACAGGAGCGGTCTGCCACCAACGCCGACCGCCCCGACAACAATGCGTCGTTCAGGCGTCGGAACAATCAGGGGAGCCAGCAGAGTCAACGCCGTCAGCAAAAACGGGAATCAGATTCATGGCTGTCGAAAGCCATCGCTTTCCTGCGCAACCGGCGGTTTCATGCCGTCCTGGGCATATTCCTGATTCTTCTGGCAGGCTATCTTACGATATGCGCAGTCTCATTCCTGCGTTCAGGGAGTGCCGATCAAAGCATAGTCAATTCAGCCACAATTTCCGAAATGACTAACAATCCTGCACTGAAAGTCGAGAACATCGGCGGCCCGGTTGGCGCAAAAGTGTCAAATCATCTTTTCGTGGAAGGTCTCGGCCTCGGCTCCATCGTTCTGTTGGTTTATATGGTTATGCTTGGGCTGTCTCTACTCCGGGTACACCGTTACCATTTCTGGAGTCTGACATTCAAGGCTCTAATTCTTACCATAACCATATCAATGGTCGTAGGATTCTTCTCGATGTATTCAACCACCGCCACTCCGTTGGGCGGCTATCACGGCCGGTATATCAATCAGTTGCTTGAGGCCTGCATCGGTAACATCGGCACACTGTTCATCAATCTTCTGCTTATTGCAATCGTCGTGATTATCTATCTCAACGAAATCACCCGCGCATACCGCGCATACCGCACTAAAATACGCACTTTGCGTGACCGTAAAATCAGAGAGAAAGACCAGCAAGAATTTAAGGAAACCCTCGTTGAAAAAGCCATGGAAGGCACCCCGCTTGAAAAGGGGAATTCCATTGACAATGAGAATACTCCTGACGTGTCTGATTCCACACACTCTACACCAATCACCATCACCGACGAGGTGGACAGTGACCCATTCAGCTTCTCCGGAAGCAATGAAACTATCACCGTAGATGCTGAAGCCATAAAGCCGGGTTCTGTAAGTAATCAGGAGACGCCTAAAGAGGAAGAAACAGACATCAATAACGTTCCGGATGCCAAAAGCGTTCAAAGCGACCCTGATTTCCAGATTTCCAAAGCCGAGAGCATAGAACAGGCTGTCGGCGACAGCCCGAAACAAGCAGATAATAACGGTGAATTCGACCCGAAAGCAGAGTTATCGCGCTATCTGCTCCCAACTCTTGACTTACTACATGAGCGCCCTGTAAAAACCAACTCCGTTGACCTGACCGAACAGCAGGAAAACAAGGAAAGAATCATAAAAACACTGCGCGATTACGGCGTGGAAATCAGCCGTATCGAGGCAACCGTAGGCCCTACCATCACGCTTTATGAAATCGTGCCGGCCGAAGGCGTGCGCATTAACCGCATTACGCGTTTGGCCGATGACATCGCAATGAGCCTCGCGGCACTCGGAATTCGAATCATCGCCCCCATTCCCGGCAAAGGCACTATCGGCATCGAAGTGCCAAACAAAGACCCGCAAACCGTTTCCATACGCTCCATATTAGGGTCCAAGGCATTCCGCGAGACAAAATGCGCACTCCCGATGGCACTGGGTGCCACTATATCCAACGACGTCTATATCGCCGACCTCGCCAAAATGCCTCACCTGCTCGTGGCCGGAGCCACCGGTCAGGGCAAATCCGTAGGTCTGAACACTATCATAGCCTCACTGCTCTACAAACTGCACCCCGCGGAGCTGAAGTTCGTCCTGATTGACCCCAAAATGGTGGAGTTCAGCCTTTACGCCCGACTCGAAAAGCACTATCTTGCAAAACTGCCCGATGAAGAGGAACCGATAGTCACTGAGCCGTTGAAAGCAGTAGACACGCTCAATTCGCTTTGCGTGGAAATGGATCAGCGATATGCACTCCTGAAAATGGCCGAGTGCAGGTCGCTAGAGGAATACAATAAGGCATTCAAAGAGCTGAAGCTCAACCCCGAGAAAGGCCACCGCTTCATGCCATACATAGTGATGATTGTCGATGAGTTCGCCGATTTGATGATGACAGCCGGAAAGAGTATAGAAACTCCAATTGCCCGTATCGCCCAGAAAGCGCGTGCCGTAGGAATGCACATGATTATTGCTACACAGCGCCCGTCAACCAATGTCATAACCGGCATCATCAAGGCCAACTTCCCGGCTCGTATAGGCTTCAGGGTATCGCAGATGGTAGACTCCAGAACCATCCTCGATTCTCCCGGCGCCAACCAGCTGATAGGCCGCGGCGATATGCTCATATCGGCCAACGGCTCAATGAACCGCGTGCAGTGTGCATTCATTGACACCGATGAAGTGAATGCCATCTGCCACTATATCGACAGTCAAGTCGGTTATCCCCATGCCTATATTCTTCCCGACCCGCCCACCGAGGGAAGCGATACAGGCGCAAGCACTTTCACCGGCGAGCGCGACTCACTGTTCGAGGAAGTCGCACGGTGGATTGTTCAGGGCAACAATGCCTCCACCTCGCAGATACAACGCCGCTATGCAATCGGCTATAACCGCGCAGGCAAAATCATGGACCAACTTGAAGCATCAGGCATTGTTGGGCCCAATCAGGGCGGCAAGCCCCGTCAGGTGCTTGTAGACCCGGTTTCACTCGAAACCATTCTCTCCTCCATTTAACCGAACATGAAAAAAATTACAACATTTATAGCTATTCTTCTGTCAGCGCTGCTATGCAGCACTGCATCGGCACAGACTTCGGCATCGACAATCCTTAAAAACTGCGCCGACAAGCTGAAAGCCGGAGCTTTCACGGCATCTTTCCAAATTCCGCGGGCTGAGTCGGTGCTCCGCGGCAATCTCAGTGTTAGTGGTCGCAAATTCGCATACAACACCGGAGAAGTGTCAATAATATTCAACGGCCAAACACAATGGACCATTGACAGAGAATCGCAAGACATTTCCATCTATAATCCCGAACCCGCCGAAGTCGAGCAAATCAATCCGTTTGCATTTCTCACCGGATATAGTGCCAACTACAACCTGCGCCTGCTTTCAAACGACACCGCCCGCCACACGGCTAAAGTAGAGCTCACGCCGAAAACTCAGGGAGACATAAATAAAGTGACGGTTACCGTCAACACGTCAGTCTGGCAACCCTCCGCTTTTGAGATTTTCATCTCCGACGGTTCATCAATGAAAGTCGTTATCAGTAACATAACCATCGGAGCCAACATTCCGGCATCACGCTTTGTTTTAAAAACGAGCGATTATCCGGGATATGAGATAACAGACCTCAGATAACCTCAAACTAACCGACAAACACACATCAGTATGAACGAACCACACAAATGCATAATTATAGGCGCAGGCCCAGCAGGCTATACGGCTGCCATCTATGCCTCACGCGCCAATCTGAAACCCGTTTTATTTGAAGGCATGCAGCCCGGCGGCCAATTGATAACCACCACCGAAGTCGAAAACTTCCCCGGTTATCCCGACGGCGTCAAAGGCCCGGACCTGATGGGTGACCTGCGCAAGCAAGCCCTGCGTTTCGGGGCTGATATGCGTCAGGGCACCGTCAGCAAAGTCGACTTTTCAAAACGGCCACTCGAAGTGACTGTAGGCAGCGAGACACTTCAGACACACACCGTAATCATAGCTACCGGCGCCTCTGCGCGCTACCTCGGTCTTCCCGACGAACAGAAATACATGGGCATGGGAGTTTCCGCCTGCGCCACCTGCGACGGATTTTTCTACCGCGGGCGCACGGTTGCCGTAGTTGGCGGCGGGGACACTGCCTGTGAAGAGGCTCTCTACCTGAGCACTCTTGCTAAACAGGTTTATCTTATTGTCAGAAAGCCCTATCTACGTGCCTCAAAAGTGATGCAAAAGCGCGTACTCGAAAAAGAGAACATAACCGTGCTCTTCAATTGCAACACTCTTGGCCTGTTTGGCGACGAAGTAGTGGAAGGGGCAAAAATCGTACAGAACAAAGGCGAAGAAAACGAACAGCTGTTCGACATAAAAATAGACGGTTTCTTCCTGGCCATCGGCCACACTCCCAATACGGAAGTGTTTAAGGATTACCTGACGCTTGACGATAGCGGTTTCATCAAACTGCTAAACCAGACAACAGAGACAAACGTTCCGGGCGTTTTCGCGGCCGGAGATGTTGCCGACCCCCGCTATCAGCAGGCAGTCTCAGCGGCAGGCATGGGATGCCGCGCGGCCATTGACGCCGACCGTTATCTCATGGAAAACGGGCTTTAAAAACCTGTATCTCTCCCACTGAATGAATCTCGATTCTTCAATATTCAACATCGACCTCCCCTCCCCCCGGCCGGAAGTGGGCAAGTTGCTTGTGGCCGAGCCATTCATGCACGGCGACATTTTCGCCCACGCAGTTATTCTCCTGATTGACTGCGAAGAGGGCAAACCGAGCATGGGACTGATGATGAATCGCGGCACCGGTTATAAACTCGGAGAACTGACCGACGTTATTAACAAATCTTTTGAAGTACCGTTGTTCTGTGGCGGTCCGGTAGACAATGAACGCCTTTTTTATATGCACACGTTGGGCGACATCATTCCGGACAGCCGCAAGATAACCGATGACCTCTACATAGGCGGGAGATTTGACTCTCTGAAAGAATATATCGAAGACGGCTATCCTACCGATGGCTATGTAAGGTTTTTTGCCGGTTACAGCGGGTGGGACCCTCATCAACTTGATGAGGAGATGAAAGCGCGCACATGGACTGTAGCATCGCCACTGAGCGGCCCGCAAATGCTTCAGGGAGAGGGCGATTCATACTGGCACCGCATAGTCCGGGCACTCGGGCCCGCGTTCAAGGGCTGGCAGTATCACCCGCTTTACCCCTCAGCCAACTAAGAGCGCGTTTTGATTCTATAATATTTGCTTGGGCAAATATTTTGCGCTATTTGCAAGTTAGTTTTATTATTAGAATCAAGCCCTATCTAAGAGCCGTCTCTCAGAACGTGAGCTGTTCGCTTTTCGTTAGCAACCGTTGCATCACGTAAACATCCTGATAGGACTCTCCTCGGCGTAGCCATGACCGCAAACGGCCGGCTATGCTGAAACCGCACGACTTAAACATTTCAACCGCAGACTGATTGTCAACGGCAGTCGTCGCGACAAGCTGATGCATACCCAGACGTCTGTAGCAGTAATCGGCGAGCAATTCAAGAGCCATACTCCCGATTCCACAACCGCGACAAGCTTCGTCAATAAGAATTCCCACGAAAGCACGTCGGTTGACAGCATCAAAATCAAACAAATCAATCATGCCCGCCGATTGCGAATCTTCAGTCTTCACAATCATGAAACGCAACTGGCCGGTTTCAAAAATATCTGCACGATAATTGGCGATATACTCCCAAATCTGTTTACGCGAGAAAGGCGCTATGTTGCATGAGGCATCCCAGTCAGACGTATCATTCTCCCATGACATAATTCGGTCTATATCCTGTGGCTCCGGCGCCCTTAGCTCAAGAATCTCATTTTTTAACAGCATGGAAGTCACTTTTTAAATGAATCGGAAAATAGCGTACGATTAAGCAGTGAACGTCCGAGCGTAACCTCGTCAGTGTATTCAATTTCGTTGCCTACCGACACTCCGCGGGCCAACTGAGTTATTTTTACCGGCAAACCGTTTAACTTTCGGAATATATAATAATTTGTGGTATCACCCTCTATGGTGGCGCTGAGAGCCAAAATCACTTCATTGATACCGCCATCCGCGACACGCTTAATGAGCGAGTCAATTTCAAGGCGGTCGGGGCCTATGCCGTCCATTGGCGAAATCAGGCCGTTTAGCACATGATAGACGCCACGATACTGCCCCGTGCGTTCGAAGCTGATGACATCACGAACATTCTCAACAACGCAAACCACGGTATGGTCCCGGCCGGGCGATGCGCAGACCGGACACAGCTCGGTCTCGGATATATTGTGACACATGGTGCAGTATCTCACTTCACGCCTCATCTTTATAATCGATTCACCAAGCTGCACTGCAACGCCCTCATCCTGACGCAGAAGATGCAAGGCAAGCCTTAATGCAGTCTTTCGCCCGATGCCGGGAAGCCGCGACAACTCTGTAACGGCATTTTCAAGTAATTCAGAATCAAATTCTCTTTCCATAGTCGATTTTGAATATGTAAAGATAACAAATAATCCTAAGATATTTATTAACTTTGCAACCGAAATTCATTATTATGGAAATAATAAGAAAAGTAAAGGAAATAGAAAGCCTGAGCCGCCTGGCTCGCGAAGCCGGCAAAAGCATAGGCCTTGTTCCCACAATGGGAGCCCTTCATGCAGGCCATCTCTCGCTCATAGAGCGGGCACGCAAGGAAAACGACATTGTCGTTGTCAGCGTATTCGTGAATCCGACACAGTTCAATAATCCTGAAGACTTGCGCACCTATCCACGTACGGAGGAGGCAGATGCCGCAAAACTCCGTGAAGCCGGAGTTGACTACGCATTCATGCCTGAAGTTAGTGAAATCTATCCCGAGCCTGACACACGTCAGTTTGACCTCGGCCCCGTAGCCGAAGTAATGGAAGGCGCCATGCGTCCCGGCCATTTCAACGGCGTGGCACAGATAGTCAGCAAGCTTTTCGCCATGGTAAACCCCGACCGCGCCTATTTCGGCGAAAAGGACTTCCAGCAGATAGCGGTAATCAGGAAGATGGTGGAGCTTGAAGGTTTCAGGCTTGAAATAGTGCCCTGCCCCATTAAGCGTGAAGCCGACGGACTGGCAATGAGCAGCCGCAACGTGCGTCTGTCAGCACACCAGCGTGCCATAGCACCCGAAATTCACCGCATCCTTTTGGAAAGCACGAAAATGACCGACCACTCCATTGATGACATTCAGAAATGGGTAAAAGATTCCATCAATGCCATCGACGGAATGGACGTGGAATACTATTCGATAGTCAATCCACTGACGATGCAGCCGTTATCATCCTGGGCAGATGTGCCCGACGGAAAAGCAGTTGGTTGCGTTACAGTCAACGTAGGCGATGTACGCCTGATTGACAACATCAAATATCAGAAATAACACACCACGATTGAGACATGATACAGATTCAGTTGCTGAAATCCAAGATTCATCGCGTGACCGTCACTGAGGCACGCCTTGACTACATCGGCAGCATCACGATAGACCGTGCCTTGATGGAGGCAGCCGGCATCTATGAAGGTGAGAGAGTTTTCATAGTCGACAACAACAACGGCGAACGTTTTGACACATACGTCATACCCGGTGAAAGAGAATCAGGCGTGATTTGCCTGAACGGGGCGGCCGCAAGAAAAGTGCAGCCCGGCGATGTAATCATAATCATGGCATACGCCATGATGACGCCCGAAGAAGCACAAACGTTCAAACCAAAAGTAATATTTCCCGTCACTGAAACCAACCGACTCATTAAGGACTGAACCGACAATAATTAACACCCTGACATAACACCGATATGTTTGAAAATTTAAGCGAAAAACTTGAGCGCAGTCTCAAAGTCTTGAGAGGACAAGGCAAAATCACTGAAATCAATGTTGCCGAAACCCTCAAAGAAGTGCGCCGCGCTCTTCTTGACGCCGACGTCAACTATAAAGTAGCCAAAGAATTCACCAACACTGTAAAAGCCAAAGCGCTCGGCCAGAACGTGATTAACGCCATCAAACCTCAGGAACTGATGGTGAAGATAGTGCATGACGAACTGGCGCAACTTATGGGCGGCGAAAACGTCAAGCTCAACCTGTCGGGCAATCCCACGGTGATTCTTATGTCAGGCCTTCAGGGTTCCGGTAAAACCACATTCTCCGGAAAACTTGCAAAAAAACTGAAAAGCGAACAGGGCAAAAGACCGCTTCTCGTAGCCTGCGATGTTTATCGTCCCGCCGCAATTGAGCAGCTCAAAGTGCTTGCACAGCAGATTGACGTGCCCGTCTATACAGAGGACGACAACAAAAAACCTGTTGAAATAGCACAGAACGCCATAAAATACGCCAAGCTCCACAATCTTGACCTCGTGATTGTCGACACCGCAGGCCGTCTGGCAGTCGATGAAGAGATGATGAACGAGATTGAGGCGATAAAGAAAGCAGTCAAACCTCAGGAGACTCTTTTCGTTGTCGACTCAATGACCGGTCAGGATGCCGTCAACACCGCCAAAGAGTTTAATGACCGTCTTGATTTCGACGGCGTTGTACTTACCAAACTTGACGGCGACACACGCGGCGGTGCGGCTCTGTCAATCCGAACAGTCGTAACCAAACCTATCAAATTTGTAGGTACCGGCGAAAAGCTCGATGCCATTGACCCCTTCCACCCCGACCGTATGGCCGACCGTATTCTCGGAATGGGCGACATCGTTTCTCTTGTGGAACGCGCACAACAGCAGTACGACGAAAAAGAGGCAGCCGAACTTCAGAAAAAAATTCAGAAAAACCAGTTCAACTTCAACGACTTCCTGAAGCAGATTCAGCAAATCAAGAAGATGGGCAACATCAAAGACCTAGCCTCGATGATTCCCGGCATCGGCAAACAGATAAAAGACATGGATATTGACGACAATGCCTTCAAGAGCGTGGAAGCCATCATCCAGTCGATGACCGAACAGGAACGTCAGAATCCCGAAATCATCAACGGCAGCCGCCGCAAGCGCATAGCCAAAGGCTCCGGAACCACACTTCAGGAAGTCAACCGCCTGCTTACACAGTTTGAGCAGACTCGCAAAATGATGAAGGCGGCCACTTCGATGAAGAACCCCATGAAGATGATGAAAGCTATGCGTCAGGCACGCAAGATGCGCCGATAAACTTAATCAGGATAAGCCCCATGCAGATTATTGACGGAAAGGAAATATCACGACGACTTAAAGAAGAAATAGCCGCTACTGTTGCCGAAATGGTAGCTCAAGGCAAAAAACGCCCCCATTTGGCAGCCGTACTGGTAGGCCATGACGGTGGCAGCGAGACTTATGTAGCCAACAAAGTCAAGGCCTGCGAGCAATGCGGGTTCAAGTCAACCCTGATTCGGCGTGAAGCCGATGTCACCGAGGAAGAAGTACTCGACATTGTCCGTCAGCTCAATGACGACGCTGATGTTGACGGTTTTATAGTGCAACTACCGTTGCCCAAACATATCTCGGAGCAGAAAATAATCGAGGCCATTGACCCGAAAAAGGATGTCGACGGGTTCCACCCGATTAATGTGGGACGTCAGTCCATCGGACTCCCCTGTTTCCATTCAGCCACCCCGGCAGGCATTCTTGAGCTGCTTAAGCGCTACAACATAGAGACTTCAGGCAAACACTGTGTAGTCCTTGGACGCAGCAACATAGTGGGCAAGCCCATAGCCACGCTAATGATGCAGAAAGCTTATCCCGGCAACGCCACTGTAACCGTCTGCCACTCCGCCACGCCCGACATTAAGGAAATATGCCGTCAGGCCGATATCATTATAGCAGCCCTCGGCGTACCTGGATTTGTAACCGCCGACATGGTGAAACCCGGCGCGGTCATAATTGACGTAGGCACCACTCGTGTTCCCGATGCCTCTAAAAAGTCCGGATTCAGACTCAGCGGCGATGTGGATTTTGAAAACGTGGCTCCGCTCTGCTCATTTATAACACCCGTTCCCGGCGGCGTCGGCCCGATGACCATAGCATCGCTCATGCAAAACACTCTCTTAGCAGGCAGCAAGGCCATCTACGACTGAATGTAACGCTCAGCACTCCTCTCCGCAATGAAACTTACATTGCTGTCAATACTGATGGCGCCGTTAGCCATTGTTCTAGCGCTGCATCCACGCGCCACAATCCTGTTTTCAGGCGATGCGATGCAACACAAAGCACAGATTGAATCGGCACGTCAGCCTGACGGCACTTACTCCTACAGCAATTGCTTTACACCGGTAGCCGACATCATATCGTCAGCCGACTACTCAGTCGTGAATCTTGAAACTCCGTTGGGCGGAAAGCCTTACCGCGGTTATCCTTGCTTCAGTGCGCCCGACAGTTTTGCATTCGCTTTGCGCGATGCAGGATTTGACCTGATGCTGACAGCCAATAACCACACGCTTGATGCCGGCTACAAAGGACTTAGCAGAACGATATCCGTTCTTGACAGCCTTGGCGTAGACCACATAGGCACCTATCACAACGCAGCCCATAGGGAGCAATCGCTGCCGCTCGTTAAGGATATAAACGGCTTTAAAATAGGATTCCTCAATTACACCTATGGGACAAACGGTTTCACCCCGAGCGGAGGCGTTGTCGTAGATTACATTGACCGCAGCGTCATTGCCGAAGACATAAAAGATGCCCGCGATAAGGGCGCAGAGATTATATGCGTCAGCGTTCACTGGGGTGACGAATACAAACTCCTTCCAAATCAGGCGCAGAAATCGCTTGCGAAATTTCTTTGCGAACAGGGTGTCGACATAATCTTCGGAGGGCATCCCCACGTCATTCAGCCCATGGAAGTCATAGAAAACGAGGCAACCGGCCGAAAAACGGCACTGATTTATTCCCTCGGCAACTTCATATCAAACATGAAGACGCGCGACACTCGTGGCGGAGCTATCGCGCTCGTCACCCTGCAACGCGACTCAATCGGCATAGCCGAAGTAAAGTCGCTGGCCTACAGGACAGTGTTTACCGATTCATCCGATTTTACGCTCTATCCTTCGGAACAGTTGCCATCCGGAAGAATGACTGCCAACCGTGACGCTTTTGTGGAATCTGCAGAAAGCATTTTCCAACGGCATAACCGAAATATCGATGCGTGGCCGAAGTACCCCCGTGTGCAGGGCGAAATCTCCGCTCCGGATTCTACCGGAATTTTCTCCGAAATACTGAAAATCTTCACTAAATAGCGGTAAAGAAGATTACGTGGAGCAAAGTTAGGGCGCAGATGCTATCGTCATCAATCCGTATACTTACCCCTATCGGACTTCGCTTCGCATCGTTTCAAGACCCAAATACTAAATTCATATAAGCCATAAATCGGTATAGTCACCATCACGAGTGTAAAAATGTCGGGCGGAGTGATGATGGCGGCGACAATCATAATTATAATGAAAGCAATCGACCGATACTTCTTCAACATATCGGCGTTGATTATTTCCATTTTGCCCAGGATGTAGGCAAGCACGGGTAGTTGGAATACAATACCCATCATGAATGTCAGTGTTGTGAATGTCGAAATATAGGAGCTTAGGGTAATTGTATTGACAATCTCTTTATCTACCTGATATGTGGCCAAGAATTGGAACGATATAGGGAATAGAATAAAGTAGCTCATCAATAGACCAAGAATAAACAAAAAATAGATTATCCCCGCTACGAGATAGGAATATTTTTTCTCACGCTCGTACAAAGCCGGAGAAATAAACCTAAAAAGTTCGAAAAGGATATATGGCGATGCTAACAATACGGCAAGTATGCACGATACCGTAATATGTGTCATGAACTGTGAAGACAATTCAGTGCTGATTAGAGGAACGTGATACTCGTCGAATTGAAAATTCCAGCCACAAGATTGCAGGATCGACTCTATGAAATTAAACGTACAAAAATCACAATTTTTTGGCGCCAGCAATATCTGAAATGTCTCTTCTTTAAAACAAAATATAACGCATGACAGCAAAATCACAACGCATAGAATTCGGAGGAACATCTTGCGCAAGACGTCAAGATGTCCTCCAAAAGTGAGTAGGTTATTGTCTGTTGAGTTCACTGATTCTGATTTGACATTTCATTTTCGGTACTTGTCTGACGGGCATCAGCACGTTTCTGAATTTCTTCCTCAACACGACGGTTTATTTCGTCTTCTGAAGGCTCGTTCAGTCCTTCCTTGAAGCTCTTGACGCCTTTACCCATGCCTTTCATCATCTCAGGTATTTTCTTTCCTCCAAAAATCAATAGAATAACGGCGCAAATAAGTATAAGTTCAGAAGCGCCAATCATACAAACAATCATTACGGTGTAACTAAATATATTTTACAATCATTGAAATCAATCTCCCAGTTGCCGTCAGCCGATGACTCCCATTGGTATTTTTTACCTAATGTGTCCCACCAGTTCTGAAACTTAGTGGCGGTATCGCTTATGTCTTTGACCATGCGTTCATACAGGTCGTCATTATTGGCCGGAATTATTTTGGCCAGTTCGGATAGTCCGTTGCGGCGTTCGAATAACGCCTGAATCTCATCGCGTTCCTGTTCGGTAACGCATCCAATTTCTTTCTTCATATTATTTATTGTCTGTTAATTATATTTTCAAATGGATCAAGATAGTCAATTGCCTGTATTTCTTTCCCAAGTAGGAATGAGCCGGCTTGACGTATTTCATTTTGCAGGTCACGAGAGGCATTGCGTTCCAGGTGAGCCATCACGCATTGTTCTCTGCCGGGAGTGTTGACTTCGAGTGTCAGTTTGCGGTTTAGCCATACGCAGCGGCGACAATGCCAGGCTTCACATTTGCGGCATATGGGCGCATGGTCGAGGCGATAAAGTTGAGGATTTTTGATGTCCGGACCATTGTTAACGTCACCAACAGCAAAACCGTCCTTACCATCTAAATAGAACGCCGGGCATATGTAGAATTTACCGTCAGGAGCCAGTGTGATGTTTTCAGCTCCTGCGTTACAGTTGTTCATGGCGTCAAGCAATATACGGTCGGTCAGAAGGTTGAGCTGCACATTGTGCCCTTTTTTATATTCGTTGGCGACAGTAGCGGTTATCTTCTTAAGATAATCCTTATAATTACTTTCGCTATCAAATCCGACAATGTCAGTTACGACTACATTAAGTCGGTTCAATTTAGGCAGAATATTGTTCAGTACATCAGTATTATCAATCAGGTCAGTCAGTGTGGTTCGAATCACGTAAGCCTGTTCTTCTTGAAGATGATATTCATTTAGAGCTTCCCATGAATCGAATACCAAAACGTCGGCGTTCTTAGCCAATTCAATATCTTCACATTCATTCCCGACGATGTCGGCGTGATATGTACAGTTTATAATCTCACAATATTCTTCAGGAAGCTTATAATCCGGATAAAGATATTGAATGTTAAGATTCTCCTTCATCGCCCAAAGTATGGCATTTTTGAGGATATCGGGTTCTATCAGACGTTTTTCATTGCAGATATTGGGATAATGACAGAACGACACAGAAGTGTCATATAACTGCACGATCAGATATTTAAGCATAATCAGCAAGGGGCTTGGTTTGTTTTATTCTTCAGATCATTGAATTGGTCTTTCTTCCTTTCACGGTCAAGTTTCTGAAACAGTTTGTTCCAATAATAGTTGTTGGCGCGTACACGTGCCTTGTGCATTTTGCATATTGCAGTCGCGCGCTGATATATTGTAGGTGTTTCGGCTGCATCAAAATTTTCGCCCTGACACCATGCGCAACCGCTTGCCACCTCACAGTCAATGCACTTTTGCGGACTTTGTGTAGTGCGGTCCAACGTGAGGAAAGGTCGCAATTTGTTTGCATCAATACCATTTTCTACATTCCCTATAATAATAGGTTTTTTCTCGCGTAGTGAATAGCCGGCAAAGCGAGTGCAAGGATAAAAATTACCCGCAGCATCTACCGCAAGCATACGTCCGGCACCGCACCAGTTGTTATTGTCGTTGACATCTATAGGTTTGCCTATACTCTCGCTAAAGAATGAGCATGTAAAGTCGGAATATAGATTGCCGTCAATAATAGCATCGGCAAGTTCCAACAATTGGTTTTCAAAAAGGATATCATCCCCTTCATTCCATACATCCTCAAAGACTACATTAATATTTACTTCATGAATATTTAATGTGTATAAATGAAGAACAGACTCTTTAATATACCGGATGTCGGCACTACTTATTGTTACTTTGGTACCTCCGTTCGGGAACTGTTTCAGCCATAATGGTATATTGCGAGCCACATCGTCGTAGCTGCCTCTTTCCGGCCCGTCACCTTTCCATATTCGATTTAGGTCATGTTTCCTTTTTGTGCCGTCAATGGTTATACCAATGGAAAGATGATTGTAGTTTTTCATGATGAAATTTTGTACTTTTTCACTGTCATAGTTTATTCCATTCGTTGAAAAACTGAATCGGTAAGAATTGAACCAATGATGGTTAAGTCTGAACATTTCGGTTTTGATATAATCGCATATTTGATCGATAAGATCAATTTCCAAAAATGGCTCACCACCTATGAAGTCCCATACAACTGAGGACTCCCTAAACTCATCTTCATTTGAGAGTATATAGTCGATTGCTTTTTTTGCAACCGCCCATGACATCCGTTCTTTTTCATTCTTGCCAACAAGATAGCAATACTTACATGCAAGTTGACAATCCTTAGTGACAATGAAAGTGATATTCTTGGCGTTACCTTCTTGCCAGCCTTTGTCACTTACCTTTATTATCTCTGACATTATCTATGTATTATTTTGAGCCATATTTGCATGAGCCCTTACATGTCGCTTTGCAAGAACCCTTACATGCGGATTTGCATGAGGAACCTTTACAAGATGTAGGAGTGTAGGAGGCCGAGGCTCTACAATAACTTGAGCATGCTGAACTACAAGTATTGGAGCATCCGCCGCATCCGCTGCTGCCACCACTACCATCACTGTCCGGTTCATCTGTCTCACAACTCGAGAGTATGGAAGGCAATATTATACAGCCCAGTATTGGCAATGTGGCATTAATGCTTTTTTGGAAAAAGCTCCGTCTGGTTATTAACTCTTTCATAATTGTTTATTGTTTATTGTTTTATCGATATCTAAATACTTGTGTAAAACGGGGATAATGAAGATTGTATAAACCAGATTCTGATTACTTCAGGGCTAAACAATAATACATTATCCCCGATAGTCAATCATCGCGAGCCTCTGTAACAGGATGACATACATGTACCATCGCATTTACCCAAGCAGCGTCCCGAGCAGGTGCTACCGCAACCTCCGCTACAGCCACCCGTACATGTTCGGGTACATGTAGATGAACAGCTTCCTTTACAACTTCCACTGCAATAACTGCGGCAGCTTGTTGCAACGTTTGCAGCCTTAGAAATTACAGGCATGTTAGCAAGGACGATGGCACCAAGAATGGGAAGGGCGCCTTTGGCGGCTTTTTTGAAGAACTCACGTCTGTTTTGGAGTTCATCGTCTCTATTTTCTTTCATAGCTAAAATGGATCCCTTTAGATTCTTCGGATTTGAGATATAAGTTATTTATTAGCGTAAAGAATCTGTGCATAAATATTATGCAATACGCATTTATAATTAATTAAAAATACATTAAGCCAGCGCAAGTAGTGTAACAAGTTCCTACACAAGTATATGAACAGGTGTTTGTACATGACAAGGAGCACGCACTACCACACCCATATATACACTCTTCTTTACAAGTGGTTTTGCATGATGAAGAACATCCTGTATAGCAGGAATTTTTACATCCTCCTTTACATTCTGTTATACATGTTTCTGTACATTGTTTTTTGCAACTATGGTTACAATCGTTGCAATTTGTTTTTAAATCCGCAGAGCCAGAGCAATCGCCGTGACAATTACCAGAGCATGTGCCTAAACATGAAAAATCACAGCTGAATGCACAGGTGTATGAACATCCGAAGTCACAACCGTATGGGACTTTGGTTGCTTTAGCAAGCAAGGGGTAAATAGAGCTTGCTCCCAATATGCCAAGTATTGGGATTAATTTATTCGATGCTCGTTTAAAAAACTGCCGCCGTGTTTGTAATTCATGGCCTTTGTCGCCCATAGTCGAACCATCTGCCCTATAGACTCGCCGGATTCGGGCTGATTGGTTTATACAAAAAAAAAGCGTGAGAGTCTATACCGGTTACTCGTCCCGCTGTCTGAGGCCCTGGAATTGCCCATCATGGTAGAACGAGCAACGTGCAGAGGCCTCACGCAAATATGTATAGCACCAATAGTTTATATTTGCTCACGTAAATATAAACTGATGGCTGTACTACTACATATCCACAAGGCGCCTACTTTGTTGCTTCTTCCTTGACCATGATTAGAAATTTTCCAGATTTCAGACTGCCAAGTCGGAGCGTAAAGTAACGCTTTTCAATTATGTCTTTGCACTCGCCCGCTTTCCCATATCGGGTCTCTGCGAGCGATATGCTTTGCAAAGCTAAATATTAAATTTAGTTTGAGCAAAAATTTTTATAAATATTTGTAAAAAATCAGAGGCTGCGCCGTAACCTCAATTACGGCACAGCCTCCTTTATTGTTTTATGGCCTTTCTTGCCCGGGCGGAGGGTTTCCGCCTCGAACTAAAGGGAAGTATTATAGCCCGGAGTCGGCGTGATGCCGGGGTTATTTGACAACTCGGTTTCGGGTATCGGGAAGATGTTGAAGCGGTCATCGACATCGGAGCCTAAACGCTCAGCATTCTTCCAGTCCCAGTTCTTGCCTGAAGTGAACTTGCCGAAACGCACGAGGTCGTCACGACGCATACACTCCGAAGCAAACTCACGCTGACGCTCTGCGAGGATAAAATCAAGGGTCAACTCGCTATCCGTGATACGACCGTCGACATCAGAGCGGACACCGTCCTTTGCATAAGGACCTGACATATAGGCACGCTGGCGCACTTCGTTGACATACTGGAGAGCCTCCGAACGGGGTGCTGAAGCACCGCGCAGGATAGCCTCGGCAGCTATCATGTAAGAGTCAGTACTGCGCAGCAGCGGAAATTTGATTGATGTATATTCTTCACCTGATTCACAAGTCTCATCTGAGCGAGTGACATTACGCCATTTGATATACCCGTAACCGCGAGTAAACTGAGATGTCATGTTGCCGTCAGCATCCCATGTTTCTTTCACTTGGTTATCCAATGCGGTCATGAACTGCGCACGCTTATCAGCCTTGTTGTCGCCCCATGTGTCATTGACGTCAAATGGGACATCGGCGGGGTCGAATGCGTCAACAAGAGTTGTTTTTGAGCGGACGTTACCCCATCCACGTGCGCCGACGCCGGTATTGTAAAGCTCATTCATCGGGCCGTTGACAAACGCTTTCACATAGAAATTGGAGCCTGCCGACGACTGTGCATGTATGCCGTCATTGATAAGAGGCCAGATAATTTCAGTACACTGTTCGTTGTCAGCGAGGAAGATATGACGATAGTCTCGCTCAAGGGGATACGCGTTGGAATCAATCACGCGCTTGGCATATTCATAAGCCTGCTGATAGCAATCGCGACCAATCCATGTCTCTGCATTGAGATACATACGTGCGAGGAGCTGCCATGCGGCTACGCAGTCCACTTGACCATAGACAGCCTGTTTGGGCTGGGCAAGCAGTTCGTTGCCGTCGCCCTCTCCTATAACTGCCTTGAGTTCGCCTACTGTCCAGTCAAATATCTCCTCACGGGTCCACTGTTTCGGGAGGTCTTTCGGTCCGACTGCCTCATCAATCATCGGGACGCCACCGAAAAGGTTACAGAGCATCATGTAGGAGTAAGCACGGAGGAAACGCACCTGAGCGCGATATTCAGTATACTCGTCCTGGAACTCGCTCCACAGACCGCGGCTCTGAAGTTTATCCTGTGTAAACTCACGGAGGAATTCATTGGCATAAGCGACAGCTATATAGAGTCGCTGGTATGTCCATGTCACGACCGGAGTATCGCCGGCACCCCATGTGATGTTGAGACACTTGCGGAGACCGTTTGACTGCGAAGGCATGATGAAATTATCGGTCGGGAGTTCCTCAAGGTAGAATAGCAGACGTGAATAGCCCTGATAGCCAGAGTTGGCGTTTTCGATGTCAGGGTCGCCATCGCCGTTCTGTCCGTTGAGACAGAATGCTGCATAACATTTTGCCAACACTCCCATGTAGCCATCGGCGGTGCTGTAGACCTGATCTGCCACGAGCTGGTTATCATCCAGAGGCATTGTGTCAAGGTCATTGAAACATGATGTCAACGCACTACAGCCGACAGTCAAAGCGACAGCGGTGAATATTTTTGATATAAGTTTCATTGTTTTCAGAAGTTAGACGATTAGAAGTTAAGATTGAGTCCCAGTGAGAATGTGCGGGGACGCGGATACATTTCACGGTCAAGACCTGAATACAGTTCGGGGTCAAGGCCGGAGTAACCGGTGAATGTGCATACGTTGTTGACGCTGAATGTCACTCTCAGGTTGGAGCTACTGTTCCAAAGCTTGCGGAATGTATAGCCGAGGGTGATATTGTCAATGCGGAAGAATGAACCGCTTTCGAGGAAGTAGTCAGTATAGAGCTGCTGGTTGACAAATCCGAGGTCCTTGGTTGAGCAGAGGATGTTGCTAAACGAGCCTTGGTCAGAATATGTCGATGCGAGATATTCGTCAGCGCGGACGTAGTTGTAGATATAGTTACCAAATGCGCCGTGGCCGTTGATGCTCAAATCCCAATCGCGGAATTTAACCTGAGTATTGAAACCGAGGAGGTGGTTGGGGAGCGCGCTCCTATCGTCGGCATATTTTGTCTCGACACTAGATACTGAGCCGTCAGGCTGTATATACTGACCTTCAATAGGATTGCCTGCCTCGTCATAAGCCTGCTTGCAGAGATAGTAAGTGTAGGGGGTCTTGTCGACCATAAACACCTGCACTGATTTACCTGTACCCGAGATATAGCCGGTGTTGACGAAGTTCTGATCGGAGTCGATTGTGTTGAGCTTGGTAATCTTTGATGTCTGCCATGTGTAGTTCAGACCCAGAGTCCATTCCCAATCCTTAGTTTGCACGGGGACTACATTGACTGAAAGTTCAAGACCTTCGTTTTTCATTGAGCCGATATTGGTGGCGATTACAGGAGCGTAGTTGACGCCTGCTGCCACGCTGATGGTGTTGATAAGGTCATCAGTGTTGCGATGGTAGTAATCGATGCTACCAAAGATGCGGTTGTTGAGGAAGCCGTAGTCGATACCTGCGTTCCATGTCTTTGTGGTTTCCCACTTGAGGTCGTTATCATAGCCGTTCGGACGATAGAGTGTATACCATTTGTCGCCGAAGAGATATGATGATTCGGGGTATGATACGGAGAATGTGGTCATCCAGGGATAGTCGTTGTCAGCAATGTCCTGTTGGCCGGTTACACCGAAGCCTACGCGGAATTTTAAGTCTGACATGATGTCCTGCTCCTTCATGAAGCCTTCTTCGATGGCACGCCATGCAACGGCTACTGAGGGGAAGTAACCCCAGCGGTTGTCAGGAGAGAAGCGTGAAGACGCATCGGCACGCAGGGTTGCGGTCAACAGATAACGGTTGTCATAGCTGTAGTTCACGCGTCCGTAGAATGAGAGCAGATAGTTTTCAGTCTCATAATGGTTTTTCGAGCGCATTTCTTCCGGGACGAAGTCTTCCAGAGGATTTCCGGCTGCGTCATAAGTGTTGTTTGACCACTGCTCGCTGTTGTAACGTTTCCAGAAATGCTGCCATCCGTAACCCACCATGGCTGAGAAGTCGTGCTTCTGATTCCATTTGTGGCTGTAGTCAGCATAAAGGTCGATAAGGAAGTTGCGCTTGTCCTGTACGCCAAATTCATTGACACCTGTACCGTCTTTTTTGTAGCCGGTATATGTCATGACTGAGTACTGAGGCACGTCCAGGTTGTATTTCGACTTCAGCACATCAAATCCGAAGTTACCGTTAAGGTGGAGGTCCTCAAGACCATGAACTTTGTAGAGTGCCGATATATTACCGATTGTACGGGTGATTTTGTTGATCTCGTCACGGAGTTCAATTTCAGCCACGGGGTTGTTGGTCTGAATGGCCATGGGGCTGTTGCCGTTTTTCCAGATGAAATAACCGGCTCCGGGCTGGTTAGCGGCTCCGTCAGTTACGGGGCGTGTCGGGTCATATCTCAATGCATCACCTACGACGGCGTTGTCAACAAGGGCATTGCGCTCGTAAGCAAACTTGACATTGAGGTTAAAAGCCAAATGTTTGTTGAAGAATTCGGGATTTACGGCCAGACCGGCTGAGAATCGCTGATAGTTATTCGTCTTGATGATACCGTCCTGATTGGTGTATCCTACAGACACGCGATAAGGCGATGTGAATGCATTGTTGTATGTACCTGATACTGACAGGTTATGGTCTGTACCAAACGCCGTGCGATAGATTTCATCCTGCCAATCGGTGCTAGTCGTACCATAGACTGCATCTGCCGGGACTCCTGTTACTGTCGGGACGAATGCACGGAACTCATCAGCGGTCAACACCTTAAGACGTTTTGCTGTGTGCGAAATCGTAAAATTGCCCTGATAGTTGACATTGAGCTTCTCTCCACCGCGCTTTGTTGTAATTACAATCACACCGTTAGATGCACGGCTACCGTAGATTGCAGTGGCGGATGCGTCCTTCAGGACAGTGAATGTCTCGATATCGTTGGGGTTAAGACCGGCGAGGATGTTTGTACCGCCCTCGATGTCAGAGTTATCCACGGGGACTCCGTCAATAACGAAAAGGGGATCATTAGAGGCCGACAGCGATGCTCCTGAGCGGATGCGGACGGTCGAGCCGGTACCGGGAGCTCCTGATGATGATACTACATTGACACCGGGGATTTTGCCCACGAGAGCATCTTGCACTGTTACCTTCGAACCCATGTTAGTTTCATCGGGCTTAATGGCTGAAACTGAGCCGGTAGCGTCTGATTTCTTAACCGAGCCGTAACCGATGACAATTACTTCATCAAGCATTTCGCGGTTTTCCTGAAGTACTACACCGGTCTTCAGTACCGGGTCATTAGCAGCTACCTCTGCGGGATAGCAACCCACATAGGAGATGACAAGGGTTGATGTCTCCGAGGGAACATTTAGAGCAAAACGTCCGTCAATGTCGGTCGCTGTACCTGTCTGGGTGCCCTTTACGATGACTGAAGCGCCTACAACCGGTTCGCGCCCCGTATCAAGGACCAAACCGCTCACGGCGACTTGTGCTATCGCCGGCAAACTTACAGCAAGAGATGCCACAATCGTCATCAAGCGTGTTTTCCAACAATTTGATAATCTCATTGGTAATTTAATTTAGGTTAATAGATTTACGGAGGTCCTGAATTCATGATTTCGGAAACACTGCCAAGGAGAAAGGACCTCCATCAAATAATTCTCCTGCAGTGCTGTTTAAAAAAATGTAACTACAATACAAATTTAGTTAATTTAAAATATCTCGCCAAATATTCGTGAGCTTAAAAAATATGTTATTCAACACATTAATCTGTAGCTTATATGGGGGGGGGGGTAACACCTTGTATGCCAACTATTTAACGCCTCAAGAAAACACCCATATAGCATTTCAAACCACAGGCAACCACCGTGAAGGAAGCCACCTCATGGAGCCAAAATTCCTAATTGCGATTTGTTAACAACTGCAAATTAGGCCTTTAACTGCGCAAAACTTCCATCTTCGTTTCGTAATATTATAATAATGTATAATATCCACAAGAATCTACGCTGAACTCAACTTAGCTCCCGTCCATTGCCGCGGCTATGTCTTTGCTGATTTCATCACCAAGTCGGTTTAGTGATAATGTTTGAAAAAAACGATATGATTTTTTTGCAGATTAAAAAATAATGGCTACCTTTGCACCGTTGAAAAACAAAACATGGTGGAATTAGCTCAGCTGGTTAGAGCGTCGGATTGTGGTTCCGAAGGTCAAGGGTTCGAAACCCCTATTCCACCCCAGTTAAAGTGGCTGTCTGAATTCCTTCAGGCGGCCACTCTCAGTATTAATGAAAAACGCAAGCGATATGTTACAGTTTATAACCACAGCATCTGATAAAAACTCAACCGCAAAAGAAGTGCAGGCTGCTTTGGAAGGCGGATGCTGTTGGATTCAAATATCTGAAAACGTGTTGAACCGGGATGATTCCGAAGAAATTCTGAAAGAGATAATTCCGATGTGTCAGGAAGCCGAAGCCATTCTGACCATAGAAAACAATATTGAGCTTGCCGACAAGTTTAAAATTCACGGAGTTCACATAACAACCGGCATAAATGACGCCATAAAAGCTCGTGAGAATCTGGGAGCCGATGCAATAATCGGAGTTAACATCTCTACGGCTGACGAAGCGCTCGAACTGACGGGTAAAGACATTGACTACGTAACAGCGACATCAACGCCCGATAAGCTCGATTTAAACTATTTTTCAGACCTGGTAAAAAGTGTCCGCGAAACAGGATTCGGCATACACATAGTGGCAACCGGCGATATCACCCCCGAGATGGTCATTCCGCTCATGGCAACCGGAGTGAGCGGCATAGCAATCGGCACACGTATAGCAGAATCAGCAGACCCGGAAGAAACCACACGTCAGTATCTGAAGCTCCTGAAACCTGAATAAGCCATAGTGAAACTTTCCGAAAGAAGCCGGCTAATAATCAAGATTCTTATTCCTGTAGCTTTAGGAATAGGCGTCACAGTGTGGCTGTTCGGAAATGAATTCAATGCTCGGACATTACGTCAGATTGAATTTACTCAGGCTATATGGATAGGAATTGCGTTGGCCGCCATCGCTACATTTTTCCGTGATTTCGGACTCGCCTGGAGGTTTAGAGCCATCTCTGACTGCCGACTCCGGTGGAAACAGTCAGCTAAAATAACGGCATTGTGCGAATTTACCTCGGCGATAACACCGACATCGGCCGGCGGGAGCGCGCTGAGCATGATTTTTCTTCAGCGTGAGGGAATAAATTTTGGACGAGCCACATCAATAACTCTCATAACTCTTTTTCTTGACGAGCTTTTCTTTACGGTATTTTCTCCACTGGCCATACTCATCATAGCGCCGGGCACCGTGTTCAGCTTTGCCGACTCCTCGGCGGCTACCGATTTACGCGCGACGTTCTGGATTGTATATGGAATTATCTGCTTGATTACCATCCTGCTGTTCACCGGCATTTTCATTGCTCCGCAAATCATATCCCGGTTCATCGTCAAGATTTTTTCGCTCCCCATTTTGCGGCGTTGGCATGATAAGGCTGTGAAAACGGGCGACGACCTGATTACGGCTTCGGCTGAGGTTCGTCATAAGCCCCTGAAATGGTGGATTCGTCCGGCCGCCGCCACTGTAGTGAGCTGGACAGGAAGATTTCTCACTGTCAACGCGCTTATATGGGGCGTTGCTCCCGACGCCTGTCAGGCCACAATATTCAGTCGGCAGATTGTAATATGGGGGTTGTTGACGTTCACCCCCACCCCCGGCGGAAGCGGAATCAGCGAATATCTGTTCAAGACCTACTATTCAGATATGCTTTTCGGCTCTCTACTTATGGCAGTGGCCCTGACTTGGCGAATATTCACATATTACATATATTTGCTGGCCGGTTTCTTCATGATTCCGACATTCCTGAAAAAACACCCTAAAAATTATGAAACAAAATAGCTTCATAGCCATAATTCCGGCACGCTATGCATCAACCCGTTTCCCCGGCAAGCCACTGGCGGAAATCGGAGGCAAGACAATGATAGAGCGAGTCTACACACAGGTAAGGAAAGCAGTTGACCGCGTCTGGGTGGCAACTGATGACGAGCGCATAGCCGACGAAGTAAGGCGCTTCGGGGGAAACGTTGTCATGACATCCGCCTCTCATCCGAGCGGCACCGACCGCCTCAAGGAAGCTGCATCAAAAGTGGCCGACCCCGACGACATTATTATAAATGTACAGGGCGATGAGCCTTTCATCGACCCTGCACAGATAGACGCCGTCAAAGGATGCTTCGATGACGACGCCACCGCTATCGCCACTTTAGCCCGCAAATTTAAGGCGGCAGACGGCTTTAAGCGACTCAGCGACCCGAATCTCGTGAAGGTAGTGACAGGAGCCGACGGACACGCGCTCTATTTTTCCCGTTCCGTAATCCCGTATTTCCGCGGCAAAGAAACTGATGAATGGCCCTCTTGCCATCAGTATCTGACACACATAGGAATGTATGCCTATCGCTATCCCGTACTCATGGAAATTGCATCACTGCAGCGCTCTCCGTTAGAGATAGCCGAGTCGCTCGAACAGCTTCGTTGGCTTGATAACGGCTACACCATAAAAGTAGCTCTGTCGGATGCACCAACAATCGGCATCGACACTCCCGCCGACCTTGAGGATGCCATTGAATTTTTAAACCAAAATAAAGAAATCTATGGCTGACATCTCGGATTTCAGAAAGACGGCACCGACCGTCACCGATTTTCCGTGGCTGTCGCTGTCCGAGATTGAAACGGTGACGCTTCAAAACGGAGTCAAGCTGCATTTTTTGGACAATCCGCGGCAACCCGTGGTCAGAATCAGCATAATGTATCCCTCGGGATTAGTGGAATCTCCCGACAGGTATGCACTGAGCCTGCTGCCGGAAACGATTCGGGAAAGCTCGGCAAACATGACGGGAGCGGAGTTTTCGGAACTGCTTGATTATTACGGTGCATGGCTGACATCAGGAGTGTCGGCTCACCACTTCATGCTGACGCTACACGCGCTGACAGAATCATTTGACAATGTGTTTACGGCTGTTATGAATGCCATAGCGACACCTGTATTCAAGGATGATGAGGTTGACGCAATAACACGGCGCAAGAGTGCGAGCGCGCGAGTAAACCGCGACAAGGTGGCTACCATTGCCCGACAGTCGCTCAACCGTATGCTGTTCGGAGAAGGGCATCCGGCAGTCGACGAACCCGACGACCCTGAAAAGATTCTAAATGTGACACCCGAAAGAATCCGTTGCGAGTGGCAACAGGAGGTTCTGAACAACAGGCCGCAGGTGTTCATTGCCGGGAACGTGTCTCAAGTCAGACACATGATTGAAGAGATTTTTTCAAATGATATTTACAGCTCCGAACCGAGCCGCCCGATTACAATCACGCCATACGGCGGAAGCGGGGAACGCAATGAGTCATTCACCGAAAAAGCAGGCAGCCTCCAAAGCGCTGTATATATGGCAATTCCCACAATAAGCCGAAAGCATCCCGACTACATTGACCTCAGGCTTGCCACAATAGCATTGGGAGGCTACTTCGGGAGCCGTCTGAACAGTGTCATACGTGAGGAGAAAGGCCTGACCTACGGCATAACCGCATCGCTCTACGGCATTCCGGAGGGCGCGCACCTGCAGATACAATCGCAGACAGACAATGCGTTTGTCAGCGAACTTATCAAAGAAACCGAATCGGAAATCAACCGTCTGAAAACAGAGCCGCTGACACCCGATGAACTTTCAGCTCTTAAAAGGAACGCAATGTCCGGACTCGCTGCCACTCTTGACACCCCTTTCAACATAATGGATTTGCGAATCAATGAGATAACCGTAGGCACTCCCCCCGACTACTTCTACAGACAGCAGGAAGCCATCGGCCGACTTACCGCCGAAAAGATTATGGAAATGGCCAGGAAATATTTCGATACGGATAAACTGCTAATATCAGTGGCCGGCGAACAATCAAATTGACATTCTTTCAATAAATTTTGAGGCAAACTACTATTTTAAAATCAAAAATTAGTAATTTTGCAAAAAATACAAAAACCAGTTCAAAACATATTTTAGCTACATGAAAAAAAGTGCTCTGCAAAAGGCCCGCGCAGCCTATCAGCCTAAACTTCCCATTGTTCTAACCGGCGCCGTCAAGGCAGTTGAGGGTCGTCCGACCCAGTCAGTTGCCAATCAGGAAGAAATCAAACAGCTCTTCCCGAACACTTACGGCCTTCCCGAACTTAAATTTGAGAAGAATACAACACCCGGCATCAGCAAGCCCTTCAATGTTGGTGTAATCCTTTCGGGCGGTCAAGCACCCGGCGGACACAATGTAATCAGCGGCCTGTTTGACGGCATCAAAAAGATTAACCGCGACAGCCACCTCTATGGCTTCCTCATGGGCCCCGGCGGTTTTGTTGACCATGATTACATAGAACTGACCTCCGACATTATTGCCGAGTTCCGCAACACCGGCGGTTTTGACATCATCGGCTCAGGCCGTACGAAACTCGAGCGCAAAGACCAGTTCGACAAAGGTCTTGAAATTCTCCGTCAGCTCAACATCACTGCCCTCGTGATTATCGGTGGCGATGACTCCAACACCAACGCCGCAATCCTCGCCGAATACTACAAATCAATCAACGCCGGCATTCAGGTAATCGGCTGCCCGAAAACCATCGACGGCGACCTTAAGAACGACGTCATCGAAACCTCTTTCGGTTTCGACACCGCCACAAAAGTTTATTCTGAGGTAATCGGCAACATCCAGCGCGACTGCAACTCAGCTAAAAAATACTGGCACTTCATTAAGCTCATGGGCCGCTCTGCATCGCACATAGCTCTTGAGTGCGCTCTCCAGACACAGCCCAACGTCTGCATAATCTCTGAAGAGGTTGAGAAACTGAATATGTCGCTTCAGGACGTTGTCAACTACATAGCCGACATCGTTGCTGCCCGTGCCGCCAACGGCAATAACTTCGGCACAGTCCTCATTCCCGAAGGCCTGATTGAATTCATCCCCGCCATGAAGAATCTCATTGGCGAGCTCAATGACCTTCTCGCTGTGAAAGCCGATGAATTTGCAGCAGTTGAAGCAAACGCACAGCGACAGTGGATTATCGACAATCTCTCAAAAGCCAACGCCGAAATCTATGCCTCGCTCCCCGCAGGCGTAGCCCGTCAGCTCAGCCTTGACCGCGACCCCCACGGCAATGTTCAGGTATCTCTCATCGAAACAGAGAAGCTGCTTAGCGAAATGGTGGCCAAACGTCTTAAAGTTATGGCAGAAGAAGGCAAATACAATGGCAAATTCTCTGCCCTGCACCACTTCTTCGGCTATGAGGGACGCTGCGCCGACCCTTCGAACTTCGATGCCGACTACTGCTATGCCCTCGGCTTCAACGCCGCTTGCCTTATCAACGCAGGAGTCACCGGTTATATGTCGTCAGTACGCAATCTTAACAATCCTTCTGTTCAGTGGATTGCAGGCGGCATACCCATCACCATGATGATGAACATGGAACGTCGCAACGGCGAAATGAAACCCGTGATACAGAAAGCGCTTGTAAAACTCGACGGTGCACCTTTCTTGAAATTCGCAGCACAGCGCGACGAATGGGCTATCAACACCTGCTACGTTTACCCCGGCCCCATCCAGTATTTCGGACCTGCTGAAGTGTGCGACCAGCCCACTCTCACGCTCAAATATGAGCATCAGCACAAATAATAGAACAACAAAATAATCCAACCTATCAGCTTGCAGCCTGCCCGGAGGAGCAATTTTGCTTCGGGCAGGCTTTTTTATATTCTCTCCAGCCGTTAACATTTATTATCCTACCGACTATAAACCTTAAGAAGCCAATGAGTGTTTTTAATGACAAAGAAATGAAGTTAACACCAAACGTTTTAAAAGAATTAAAACTATGAAAAATCTAAGTATTGTCATTGCCGCACTCGGTGGAATTGCCGTAGGCGCCGCTCTCGGAGTATTGTTCGCCCCGAACAAAGGGAAAGATACACGTGCCAGAATCGCCCACTATCTCAGATGCAAGGGCATCCACCTTCCTAAACATAAAATGGATAAAATTGTCAATGAAATTGAAGGTGAAGTGGCTGCCGGCTGAAAAGTAGCGCGACTTTATCCGACAAGCTGATTGTAAAATTGTCGGGAGTATGCCAACGGTATGCTTCCGGCAACTTTTATTATAACCGGTTTGTTATAGTATCAAACAAATATCATTACATCGCAATGAGTATAATCCAACAAATCACAGAGCCTGTCAGCAGACTCATAAAGCTTTATATCGAAGAGGCGCGTCTTGGCACGGTTGAACGGCTCACACGACTGCTGTCAGTAATAGCAATTGCATTTTTTGGCACCCTCATGATCATAGTAGGATTAACATTCATCTCGCTCGGAGTAGCCGTCATACTTTCAAAAACCATTGAGCCGTGGATGGTTTGCTGCATCATCGGCGCTTTTTATATCCTTATAGTCTCGGTGGTTTATGCATTCCGTCATTCGCTGATTATCAACCCGATATGCCGTTGGCTTTCGAAGCTGTTGCTGAAATCTTCCGACTATGAGACCTCAAACAACTGAAATATGAAAACTCCGGGTAAGAAAAAATGCGGGCTGACTCTTGATGAGATACGTGTCCGTCAGGCCGTCAACGAGTTGAAGATAGAGATTGAAAAGGGAAAGCTAAAAAATTCATTCCTACACCAAAAAACAGAAGTTGAAGAATCCGACGATTTGTTCATCTCCATCTGGGACTCATCGCTGCAAGTTATGACTACGGCGTCATCCGTAATCGAAACAATCGGTTCAATCAAGAATTTACTCAATAAATTCTATAATTTCAATAAATAGGCGTAAATTTGTTGCAAATAAAACCGCCGCAAATGAACGACTACATCGAGACACGCATAGAAGCTACACCCTGCGATGAAACCACGACCGACATACTGGCTGCTCTGCTTGCCGACATCGGATATGAGAGTTTCGTCCCTGATTCCTCAGGACTGACCGCATATATAAAAAAAGAAGAATTCAACGAGAGCCGTCTCGGTCTGACGCTCGAAACATTCCCCATGCCCGGGCATAAGTTCACGACCGCGAACACCACCGTGGAAGGAAAGGACTGGAATAATGAATGGGAGAAGAACTACTTCAAACCCATTGTTGTAGATGACGTGTGCGTAATCCACAGCAGCTTTCACCACGATTTCCCGAAGTGTCGATATGACATAGTCATCGACCCCAAAATGGCATTCGGCACCGGTCACCATTCAACCACTTCACTGATAATTAGGAATCTGCTGAATGCCGACCTCTCAGGAAAGTCAGTAATTGATATGGGCACCGGCACAGGCATCCTCGCCATTCTGGCTGCTATGCGCGGAGCCTCTCCGGTAACGGCAATAGAAATCGACCCGTTTGCACATGTCAATGCCGTAGAGAATGTAGCTCTTAACCACCATCCCGAAATCAAGGTCATTCTCGGCGACGCCTCCGAATTAGCCGGGACTGAACCCGCCGACTTCTTCCTAGCGAACATCAATCGCAACATAATCACCGCCGACCTCCCCTCTTACTCACGCTCGCTGAAACCGGGCGGAACAATATTCCTGAGCGGTTTCTATGTCAACGATGTTAACATAGTCAGAGAAGCAGCTGAAAAAGAAGGGCTTGTGTTCGATGGCTACACTGAGCGCGAAAACTGGGCCTGCATAAAAATGCACCGTCCATAGCCCCAACGAATCCTCATTCCAAATGAGCCGCAAATATCCGGCATCGACATTACCGGCACTTCCGTTCCTTCTGAACGCGCTACACAAGCGACCTCTCCGAACAGGGCCTAACGTCCATTGACATTTCCGCCGGTTTCGGCTACAAAAATGATTTCATCAAATTTTTAGGCGTCTGGGACACCGAAAAGGCGATGACCACGACAAGCAGCCACGCCTATCCGGTTTGTGCGATGTTCGGAAGCGGATTCTCATCACGTCCCACCCTGTGCTTTCTCGAACTTCGCTGCGGATGCACATTCCCACGCAGACGGAACCCTTAAAATAGGCATCCGGTTCTAAGTATTCCATCGGCATTCGTGGCTGTCGTGAGTGCCTGTTTGCATTTTCAAATGGAAATATTTGAAAATGTCATAAATATACAATATCTTTGCGACAATTTATAACAAAAAACCTATTTTTGTTTTTAGGTTTTCAATAGAAATACAATTAATATAGTAATTTGCTTATCCCATGAGCGACAGATTGTTTATATTTGACACTACACTCCGCGACGGCGAACAGGTGCCCGGATGTCAGCTTAACACAGTAGAGAAAATTGAAGTTGCCAAAGCGCTTGAGGAACTCGGTGTTGACGTCATCGAAGCCGGCTTTCCCATTTCAAGCCCGGGCGACTTTAAGTCGGTGGTAGAAATATCCAAAAATGTGACATGGCCCACCATCTGCGCCCTTACTCGTGCCGTGGAGAAAGACATCGAAGTAGCCGCCGAAGCGCTTAAATATGCCAAGCACAAGCGCATTCACACCGGCATCGGCACTTCCGACTATCACATCAAATATAAATTCAACTCCAACCGCGAAGACATCCTCGAAAGAGCGATAGGCTGCGTGGCATACGCAAAAAAATTCGTTGAAGACGTGCAGTTCTATGCCGAAGACGCCGGGCGCACCGACAACGAGTATCTGGCTCGCGTGGTCGAAGCCGTCATCAAGGCCGGAGCCACAGTCATTAACATACCCGACACCACCGGCTACTGCCTGCCATCGGAATTCGGCGAGAAAATCAAATATCTGATTGACCATGTCGACGGAATCGACAAAGTCACCATAGCCACCCACTGCCACAACGACCTCGGCATGGCTACAGCCAACACCATATCGGGTGTTCTCAACGGAGCCCGTCAGGCCGAAGTGACCATCAACGGCATCGGAGAACGCGCAGGCAACACTTCGCTTGAAGAGATTGCCATGATATGCTATTCCCACAAGGACCTCAACATCTCCACCAACCTGAATACCACCAAAATCTACGGCATTTCCCGCATGGTGTCATCGCTAATGAATATGCCTGTTCAGCCCAACAAGGCCATTGTGGGTCGCAATGCATTCGCACATTCATCGGGCATCCATCAGGATGGCGTTCTAAAAAACCGCGAAAGCTACGAAATCATCGACCCCAAAGTTGTCGGCATCGATGAAAACTCGATTGTGCTGACCGCCAGAAGCGGACGCGCCGCTCTCAAACACCGTCTGCACGTGCTCGGCATCGACCTCGACAAAGAGAGCCTCGACAAGGCTTACGAAGCATTCCTCAAACTCGCCGACCGCAAGAAGGAAATCAACGATGACGACGTGCTCATGCTTGCAGGCAAGCACCACACGGCTCACCGCCGTATTAAACTGGATTTCCTCCAGGTGACAAGCGGCGTGGGCATTCAATCAGTAGCCAGCGTAGGACTCGACATTTCCGGCGAAAAGTTTGAAGCCTGTGCCTCGGGCAACGGCCCGGTTGACGCCGCCATTTCTGCCATAAAGCTCATAATCCACCGCACTATGATTGTAAAGGAATTCCTTATTCAGGCAATCAACAAAGGGAGCAACGATGTCGGAAAAGTGCACATGACAGTGGAATATGACGGCAATCACTATTACGGATTCTCGGCCAACACCGACATTGTAGCCGCATCGGCCGAAGCATTCATTGACGCAATCAACAAATTCACAGTGTAATGGGGAAAACATTATTCGACAAAATTTGGGACAGTCACGTAATCTCACAGATAGAGGGCGGTCCGGCTCAACTTTATATCGATCGCCATTACTGCCATGAGGTGACAAGCCCGCAGGCATTCGACGGCCTTCGCAACCGCGGCCTGAGGGTATTCCGTCCGGCACGCACAATTTGCTCGCCTGACCACAACATTCCCACTCACGACCAGCAACAGCCCATTGCCGACCCCGTATCGCGCAAACAGGTTGACCAACTCAGCGTCAACGCAAAGGAATTCGGCCTCACAATATTTCCTTTAGGGCACAAAAAGAACGGCATAATCCATGTGATTGGTCCGGAGAACGGCCTGACTCTGCCCGGCTCCACCATTGTGTGCGGCGACAGCCACACCTCGACCCACGGAGCGTTCGGAGCCGTAGCTTTCGGCATCGGCACAAGCGAAGTCGAGATGGTGCTCGCCTCGCAGTGTGTGCTTCAGCCGAAACCCAAGACAATGAAAATCAACGTCGACGGCAAACTCGGCAAAGGCGTGACCGCCAAGGATATAGCGCTTTATCTTATCGCAAAGATGACCACCGGCGGCGCCACCGGCTACTTCGTGGAATACACCGGCGAGGCCATACGCAGTCTGTCAATGGAAGGCCGCATGACCTTATGCAATATGTCAATTGAGATGGGCGCGCGCGGCGGTCTTATTGCCCCCGACGATGTCACATTTAAATACTGCTGCAATCTTGACTACGCGCCCAAAGGTGCAGAATTGGAAAAAGCCATGACTTTTTGGCGCACACTTCCGTCGGATGCTGACGCCGAATACGACAAAGTGGTTGAGTTTCGCGCCGAGGACATCAAGCCGAGAGTAACATTCGGCACGAATCCCGGTATGGGAATAGCCATTGATGAAAACATTCCACAGTGCGATGCTCCCGCAGGAAGCCAGGAAGCGATGTCATTTGAAAAATCGCTTTCATATATGGGGTTTGAATCCGGAGCGCCCATTGCCGGAACTCCGGTAGACTATGTATTCTTAGGCAGTTGCACAAATGGCCGCATTGAGGACTTCCGCGCATTCGCTTCAATAGTCAAAGGCCACAAGAAACATCCCGATGTCACGGCATGGCTAGTTCCGGGCTCATGGCGTGTCGTTGAGCAGATAAAGGCTGAGGCGCTTGACAAAGTGCTTGAGGACGCCGGATTTGAAATCCGTCAGCCCGGATGCTCGGCGTGTCTGGCTATGAACGACGACAAAGTGCCGGCAAACAAGCTCGCCGTGTCAACATCCAACCGCAACTTTGAAGGCCGTCAGGGCCCCGGAGCGCGCACAGTGCTTGCAAGCCCCCTCACGGCTGCTGCCGCCGCCATAACCGGCAAAATCACTGACCCACGAGCATACATCTAAGACGTCATGAAACAGAAATTCACAACAGTCACATCGACGTGCGTTCCCCTCCCGGTTGAGAACGTCGATACCGATCAAATAATTCCTGCCCGCTTTCTAAAAGCCACGTCACGCGAGGGCTTCGGTGAGAATCTTTTCCGCGACTGGCGCTATAACCCCGACGGAACGCCCAACACCGATTTCGTACTGAACAATCCGACCTACAAGGGGCAGATTCTTGTGGCCGGCAAGAATTTCGGCTGCGGTTCTTCACGCGAACACGCAGCCTGGGCTATCGCCGACTACGGCTTCCGCGTGGTGATTTCCACTTTTTTCGCCGATATCCACAAAAACAACGAGCTTAACAACTTTGTGCTCCCCGTGGTGGTCAGCGAAGAATTCCTGAACGAACTTTTCAACTCAATCGAAAAGGACCCGCTCACTGAAGTTTCGGTGAATCTTGAGAACCAGACCGTCAGCAATCTCGCCACCGGACGCACCGAGAATTTCGACATCAATCCGTACAAAAAGTATTGTCTCTCCAACGGACTTGACGACATAGACTATCTTCTCTCCAACCGTGACAAAATCGAACAGTTCGAATCAAATAAAGAATAGTATGAAACTGAAAATAGCAGTACTTCCCGGCGACGGCATTGGGCCGGAAATTTCAAAAGTAGGCGTTGACGTCATGCAAGCTGTGTGCCACAAATTCGGCCACGATGTTGAGTTTGAATATGGCCTGGTAGGCGCCTCGGCAATTGACGCCACCGGCAATCCGTTCCCCGAAGCCACATTCGAGCTATGCAAGAATTCCGATGCCGTGCTTTTCTCCGCCATCGGCGACCCGAAATACGACAACAACCCGAATTCCGAAGTTCGCCCCGAGAAAGGGCTTCTGGCAATGCGCAAACAGCTCGGACTCTACGCCAACATACGCCCTGTTCAGATTTTCCCGGCACTTATTGACAACTCCCCTATCAAGGCTGACATTATCCGCAACGCCGACTTTGTCTGCATACGCGAATTGACCGGCGGTATGTATTTCGGCGAAAAATATCAGGACGACGAAAAAGCATACGACACAAATTACTATACTCGCCCGGAAATTGAGCGCATTCTCCGCACCGGATTCGAGTATGCCATGCGCCGCCGCAACCACCTGACCGTGGTTGATAAAGCCAATGTGCTCGCGTCAAGTCGCCTTTGGCGTAAAGTGGCACAGGAAATGGAATCCGAATATCCTCAGGTTACTGTCGACTATATGTTTGTCGACAACGCATCAATGAAACTTATCACGGAGCCTTCATTCTTTGACGTCATAGTCACCGAAAACACTTTCGGCGACATACTCACCGATGAAGCAAGCGTAATTTCAGGCTCTATGGGGCTACTGCCGTCGGCATCAACCGGAGAACTGACACCGGTATTCGAACCCATACACGGCTCATGGCCTCAGGCAAAGGGCAAGAATATTGCCAACCCCATGGCTCAGGTGCTCTCGGTTGCAATGCTGTTTGACTATTTCAATCTCAAAAACGAAGCACTGATTATCCGTCAGGCCGTTGATGCCGCACTCGACCGGAACATCCGCACCCCCGAAATTCAGGATGCAGGCAAGCCCTCGTTCGGCACTGTCGAAGTAGGCCGCTGGCTCGTTGACTTCATAATGAAATAGTACGGGAAAACGAGCCGCAATATCGAATAAATCCGGGGATTCTGCTTGGCAAAATTCCCGGATTTGTTCATTTTGAGCCGTTCACAAATTCATCGAACTGACGCCTAAAATGAATTAAAATCATATAATTCAGATTTTTAGAAATTGACAGCATCCATAGCCATATAATGTTGGAAAGGATGATCGCAGGCCGGACATTCCGAAGGAGGCGTCAAGCCCTCATGAATATAGCCACAAACAAGGCATTTCCATTTTATCGGATGGTCACGTTTCCAAACAGTGCCGTTGTTGACCTGCTCAAGATAGCGCAGGAAACGTAGGCGATGGTGACGCTCGATTTTAGCTATGGCGAGGAAGTGCGAAGCAATTTCGTCGAAACCCTCATCTTCTGCAGTCTGAGCTGATTTCTGATAGAATTCAAATCCTTCGATGCGCTCCTCTTCGGCCGCAATTGCAAGGTTTTCAGCGGTTGTCCCTATTACGCCGGCGTCAACATCGAGCACGGCAGGCACCTTGCCACCTTCAAGATATTTGAAGAACACTTTGCTGTGACGCAGCTCGTTAGCGGCAGTTTCACGGAAAATCTGACCGATAGGAAAATAGTTTTCTTTGTCTGCCGCAGCGGCATAATAGGTATAACGTGAAAAGGCAGCAGACTCAGCCATATAGGCAATAACAAGATTCTTCTCGGTTTGTGTTCCTTTAATTGATTTTGCCATGATGGTATACGTTTTAGTTAATTGTTTAAAATTAAAACACCCGTACAAAGATATTGTTCTAACTTTGCAGAGAAATTCCATAGGTAAAAATGAAAAGAAGCATATTGGCCCTTTCCATCGGCACTTTCGCACTCGGAATAGCCGAATTTGTAGTGATGGGCATACTAAGTAATCTCGCCGATGATTTTCACATCACCGACTCTCAGGCCGGTCATATCATCTCAGCCTACGCATTGGGAGTAAGCATCGGAGCGCCTGTGCTACTGTTTTTCAGAAAGTACAGGCTGAAATCAATACTTCTGTTCCTGACCGCCATGATGATAGCCGGTAACGTGCTCACGGCTCTGTCGCCGAGTTATGCGGTTATTCTCATTGCAAGATTAATCTCCGGGCTACCTCACGGCGCATATTTCGGCGTAGGAGCCATAGTGGCGAGAAATCTCGCCGATAAAGGCCATGAGGCAATGGCCGTGTCAATGATGGTGGCCGGAATGACCATAGCCACGACAATAGGAGTTCCGACCGGCACATTCCTTTGCGGCACCGTGTCGTGGAGGCTGACTTTCGTAATTGTAGCTGTCGCAGCCCTCACTGCCTTCATAATGATAAGAAAGTATGTGCCCGGTCAGGCGCCCCTGCCCTCCTCGAATTTCACAAGCCAATTCCTGTTTTTGAAAAAAGGGGCGCCCTGGCTGATTTTCGCCGGCGTCTTCTTCGGGCAGACCGGCATCTACTGCTGGTACAGCTATATCGACCCGCTGATGCAGAACGTGGCAGGGTTCACAAGCGGTGCAATGACATGGATAATGACAGTGGCCGGACTGGGTATGTTTGCAGGCACAATGATAAGCGGACGGCTCGCCGACCGCTATAATCCGGCGAAAGTCACATCGCTGATAGCGCTGTTCTCCATCGGCGTGCTCACAGCCACCTATTTTCTTGCCGACATCAAATGGGCTGTTATACCTCTCACCTTCCTCGGGACGGCCGGATTGTTCGGCATCGGAGGTCCGCTACAGTCTCTCATCGTGAAGTATTCGCGCGGAGGTGAAATGCTCGGTGCCGCCGGCATTCAGATTTCATTCAATGTCGGCAATGCCATAGCGGCGCTCATTGGCGGAGCTGCCATATCATCCGGACTCGGATACAACTCGACGGCACTAATCGGAATACCGCTTGTAATAATCAGCGTAGCGGCGCTTGTCACCCTCTACCGCCATTATGAACGTCAGCGCTGAACGTCACCAACGGCAGCCTTTAATGCATCCAAGAACTGATGCCCGTATTTCAGGTCCGGTTCCATATAGTTCCCCTCACCCCATTCATTCCATGACTTCAGGAAAACTATTTTATGCTCCGGTGACTTATTTTCGACATAGTTCAATGTTTCTTCCACGTGCTTTTTAAACAGTTCGGGTGTCGCGCCATGATAGATTGTCGCCCTTATTCCGGCGCGTGCCGTACGGTCATATCCGGGAAGAATTGTAGGGTATACGGTTTCATCATAACATGAATCATCATTCATGTATCTGATTACTTTGGAATAATCATATTTATTCTTGATTAACCCAAGTTTCCATGAAAGCAGCGACTTCAGACGGCGGAGCAAAGTCGAACCGACACACTGAGCTTCGGCCTGCCATTGCCTGCGCTCATTAATGGCGTCAAACCCTATTTCCATCAATTCGTCACGTGTCACCGTGCGTCCGCTTCTGAGGCCGACAAAATGAATTCCGGGCAACCCGTTTTCCTGAGCCAGTTTTCGCCACAATTGTATAAACTCACGCATATCAGGCATTCCTTCGGGGTCAAAGACCACAAAAATGGGCTTGCCGTCAACTGTTATATAGCGCGAATCCCGGAATGCCGGAAGAACATAATTAAAATGATTCGTATAATCCTCTATTCCGGGATACAACTGCTCCATAATCATGCTATCCGAACCGAACCGAGAACCTTTAGTCCACGTTTTTGTAGTCCAAGAATGATTTGCCCACCCAAGACAGAACGGGAAATCAGGTCTTCCGCTTTTGAGAACTTCTTGAAAGGGACGTTCGAGCAACATCCTGCCATTACCCAGCCAGTAATGCCAGTACATAAACCCTTCAACACCCGCAGCACGAGCCATCTCTGCCTGAGCACAACGCACCTCGTCGAGTCTTAAATCATAAAAACCTAAATCAGCAGGTATTCTCGGCTGATAATGATTCTTAAACAAAGGTTTAGCCTGAACAACATTACGCCATTCCGTAAACCCGGTGCCCCAAAATTTATCATTTTCCGGAATCGGATGATATTGTGGGAGATACATTGCTATGACTCGTGCTTTCATACTGTGTATATATCTATATCTATTTAAGTAAATCTAATTGTGTAACCAATTACTGAATATTTATTCCTCAAAGCCTCTGAATAACTGTGGCCGTATTTAAATCCGGCTCCATATAGTTTCATTCATACCATGCCATGAGGGGAACAATCTTATGCCGTTCACTTCGTCGTTTCATAAACTTTCAAATACTCATCGGCACATTTCTCGATAGAGAATCGTTCAGCATAATACTTCTTAAGTATTTCCGGCTCGATGGGATGTTCGAAAAATCTGTTTACTGCCGCAACAAAATCCTCTAGTTCAAGTGTTTCCGACAGATATGAATTCACGGAATCAGTCAAAACATCCTTTATTCCGCCTACATTCGTGCATATCGGAGTTTTTCCTAAAGAGAGAGCCTCAAGTATGGAAATAGGGAGGCCTTCCGAACGCGAAGACAAGCAAAAAGCATCCGCATTCATCATCCAATCCGCGATATTACTCTGTTCGCCAACAAAATGAATCTTCGGGCAGGCTCTTTCCTGCAATAATTTACCCTCAGGTGTTTCAAAATTTCTGCCGGCTACTATCAGAATAAAGTCTTTACCTTGCTTATCAAGAATGTTAAATCCATCAATCAGTAAATCCTGATTCTTTAAATAATCAAATCGCGCCGCATGGAAAAACACCTTGGTCTGAGGTCCGCGCTTCAACCCATCTATATATTTTTTTACATCATCGAACTTCTCGGTAACTTCGGGAGCTTTTCTTCCATTTTCAATCATTACCGAGTTATCCTGACCATACAAATCGTTATACGACTCCAGGCAATTTGAAGAAATTGTTACCGGCACAATTCTTCCGGAAAGAAACACGCGTTTAGATAATTCCAGTTCCTTATCTGAATTTACAAGATTTTCCGCACGACTATGTAAGGTATACACAAACTTAGCCTTCGGCATTAATTTTATAGGTTTGTCTACAAAATCGAGCATTGCGTGCGCATGAACTACATCCGGTTTTATTTTCCGAAGAAGATATGGCAAAACATACAATCCGAACAATTTTCTACCATGAGGCAAACCGTAATGGTGAATAATACATCTTTTATCAACAAATTGCTGATTGAATGTATCTGCTTTATTATTCTTACGTGCCATAGTGACAAGATGAACCTCATGTCCTCTTCTGATAAGTTCATTTGTCAAATCTACAACAAAAGTTTCTCTTCCGCCTGATGCTAAAGATGATGTAAATTGTAAAATCTTCATTTGCGAACAATCATTCAAGATTCAATTTAATTTTAACTCTCGCAATATCAATCGAATCCAAGATTACGATTTAAATAGATTTCTGAATTTATGAACTATGATATGATAGTCTATCCAGCCCCATATATGGTTAAGAGAGGTGCTACCGGTTTTCTGCATTGTCAGGAACAATCTGTCCTTAACGCCAAAATTCATAAATTTTCTACCTTTAAGAAAATCAAGATAACCCGACTCTTTAAGAAGCGACCTAATTGCACTACGTCGTTTTTTCGCTGATAACTTGTGGCCAAAAACAACATTGCGCAACATAGTTCTTGTCACTTCGAGCAAATAAGCGGGTGCGATGTTATTCATTCCTAAAGGGGAGAATATTTTATCTATTACCTTTGCAGATTCAACTATCCGTTTAAAGTCAGAACCTTTATATGTCTTAGTAATTGACGCATCATTATGCATATAATAATATCCATAATATTGGATTCTGCTAATGACGGAGCTTCGGAGCACTGTGCGCAACGTCCAGTTCAAATCTTCGGATATTGCAATACGTTCCGATATAAATGATTCTTTCGCTACCGATTTTGAAAAAATAGCGGCCCAAACGCTACACATATAAGCCGAACCGGTGCATCCGGGAACGAACTTCACGGCATACTCAGGCATATTATCGCAACGCACCTCATTTTCTATCGGAACATCGACAAAGGAGTGGTCGGGCAATTCCCTCTTACAACTCATGTAGACTATGTCAGCTCCCGTCTCAGCGGCATTATCCACGAGCCGTCTGTAGGCATCCTTATCAAGATAGTCGTCAGAATCTACAAAAGCGATATAATCACCATTGGCGATAGTCATACCGGTATTACGCGCCATTCCCAAACCTTCATTCACATCCTTATGAATGACCGAAATGCGTGAATCTGTTTGCGCCCATTTATCACAAATTTCCGGCGAGGAATCAGGCGACTTATCATCCACAAGAATAATCTGCAGATTGCGATAAGTCTGATTCACAATCGAATCCAGACACCGGTCAAGATATTTCTCGACACCATAGACCGGAACTATTACGGAAATAAGTGGTGCAGTTTCACTCATAAAAAATTATAACCGTTTTCTAACTTCATTCATAAATTCATCAAAGCCATTATAAGGAGCCTTATGATGCTTCAACCATTCTGCAAACTGCTCATCCGAGAATTGTCTTTTATAATTGAAATTATACTCTTTATAATTAGAAGCATCGACAAATGCCGGATAATCATCATAGAAATCGTCTACAACAGGTGTTCGCCCATTTTTAAATATTTCAAGAGCAAAAAGAATGGTTTCTTCATAAGACTGAGTCTTTCGACGATGATAATACTCGTCAAGTGAACATACAACCTTGGCGGGGCTACCTACTGCCACACTGTCCGATGGTATGGATTTAGTAACTATAGAACCGGCTCCGACAATAACATTATCACCGATTGTAACACCTTTTAATACGGTTACTCCCATTCCAAACCAAACGTTATTCCCTATATGGACTGCAGCGTGAGATGGAACAAAATCATTATATTTATTCAGCAATGTATAACCCGCCCAATCATGCGTCATTATGGTAAGGTCATAATGCATAAAAACATTATCCCCAATCGTCAATAAATCCGGGATAGAACAATCAATTGTCAATCTTGACGGATTCATAACTACGCAATTCTCACCGACTCTAATACCTTGGCTACGAAGCCACAAGATATAATTATTCCCGTTACGCAAATGAAACGGCGTTCTGAATTTATTATATATCCTATTGATAATGCCCATTTCTCCACAAAATTATATAATATCCCACACAAAAGCCGCACCTGAAGATGAAGGTTGTCCAATCATAAAAATCCAAGGATAAAGATATTGCAGGAATACCACCATATAAATCAGATATTCATACCAGAAGCTGAACTTACGTGCTCTGGCCAAAACAGCGGCAATCAGCAATGGGCTAAGATAATAATACCACCACGCAAATCTTTGATATAGCTCAATTTTACCACCGACAGCCAGGAACATTATGGCTATAAAAGTGAAATAATACGGAATTGTCAAACGCTTGTCCTCACGCGCAGCAAAAAATCCGAACACAATCAGAACGGTATTGAAGCAAATCTCCGTGAGAGTGTTAAACATTGTTTTACCCGATTTTCCCGTACCGGAAACCATATCAAGGTCACCTTCCTCCGTCAGCCAACGGTCAGACCCCTCAAGATAATCCTCGGCTCTGGAATCGCCGCTTCCGTCAAGCATATCACTGGTCTGAATCATATCGGAGAATGAATCAAGCATTGACGTATCGAACATCGCCACACACGCTAAATAAATCGCGAGTAATATCCAGGGGGCCTTTACGAACTTCCAAATTTTTTTGAATACCAAAACCAAAAGGACGAAAAGCCCAATCGCCATACCGGAAGAGAAATGGATAAAAAAAGGCAAAATAAGATAGATGAACATCGCCTTCTTTTTTTCACGCAAAAAAGCGTCATAGGCGAGCATTATAAATGGAATTGCGAAAAACTGGCGGACCAGATTCTCGGCAGGGTAATCCGTAACGAGGAAGAACAACGGCAAAGCCCATACAGCATACTTCGGGAAATGCCGAACGACCATCATATATGAGGTAATGATAAAACAGCTGAACCCGATGAAAACCGACCAATATGGGATTCCCAATGCGACAACACTCCTCACTAACAAATCATAAAGTAACTCACGCTCTCCCTCAATATACCACTGTCCCATCAGCTCCGTGGCATACTGTGCATAATCGACGCCACGGTCAAAACGCAATCCTTCAATCAAAGAATAGACCGCGATGGCGAAAACAGCGTAATACCAGAAATAATAGTTATTCTTGTTCCTGTAAGTAATGCCATAACCGCAAAAAAGGAGAACTCCGAGAAGTACGAATCTCAGAATCCAGTAAACAGTGACATCTTCTACATATACCTGGTCTAATTCCATCAGTTCTAAATGACACTCTAAATCCGACTCAAGACTTCTGCAAGGTCAAATCTTTGTTCAACACATTGAAGCATGCGCTTCCTATGCAAATATACAATTATAATTCTATTCATTGAAACCATACTTCACGCCATTATTACAAAATATGAAAATTTATTGTAATGATTTCATCAACAATCAATTTTTCAATCTTTATAATCTTATACTTCTGTTCAATCCTCCTAAATCAACTTTTAGATAAAAAGAGATGATACATTCTGTGGATAAATAATCGCATCTCTTTTGTAAACAAAAGAAGCAATCCGCATTCTACGGCCATAAAAATAATAAAGCCCATCAATGCATCAATCGCCCAATAAAAAAAGTTGGTTTCGGGTAGACTAATTAAAGGAAGTACTACTATGCATATTCCTACCGTCAAAGAAAGAGCTAAGATATGCACACCATACATTTTCAGATATTGCAAAACCGATCGCTTCATGGCCCAATGGAATAAATAAATCGGCTTCCAAATGCATACTATCAGGACAAGACTGATGAGTACACCCGACAAAATACCGGTAATTCCAAAAAATTTACCAAGAACTATGGAAAGCGATATGTTGAGTGTAGATTCGGCTAACGGCGCCCACACATCGGCAAAAAGGCCGTATGCACTGATAAAACTATCTACTACCGTCCTAAATACCGAGATATAAGCAATCAGGACAATCACCAGCAATGTTGAATTGTCAAGCAACATATCAGCCCCCACCCACAACCGGATGAAAGAATTGGCAAACATATAGATGCAGAAGCAACATCCCGTGGCAATCAGAAATCGCGAAGTGAAAAGTTCCTTAAACACCATCCATATACGATTGTCATCCTTCGAGGCAACAAGATCGCCTACACCCGCCGACACGCTATTAAACACAGCCTGCAAAAGCATCGTGACTCCAAAGACAATAAGCATATAGTTGCCATAAATGGCTACCATTGTGAGCGTAGTGAAGCCATATATCACGAGCGGACTCGTCTGAGTCAGTATGTATGCAGCAAATTTATGGATAAACAACTGACGTATCTTGACTATTATGACCGAATGTTTCTGTCTGAGAGATTTTGGAATTTTCAAAGAAAGATTCTTCAGATATGGGAATTCACGGTCAACACATCGACAAAGATTAATCGTTGCAAGCGTTCCGAAAACAACTTGAATGACAAGCCACCATACATAACCGTCAGACAATTGCCACATTGCGAGAATCTGAGCAACGCTTTTCAAAACCAAAACAGACTTATAACTCAGCATCACCTTATATTCTTGTTGAGATGCCGTAAGTATAATCTGCTTATAATTAAAGAAATAAGTCAACAGCGACGTGTATAATAAGACGCCAAAGGAAGCAAAAGAATACCATAAGGGCAAATCACTCTTGGCGAAAAACCAGGGGAAGAACGCCATAAGGACAGCAGCCCCAAGCATAACCATCAGTGCCACCCTTCGATACAACCATCCCTGAACCTGCAAAATCTCCTTTATGGTTGTTTTGTCATTATCGGCCAACGGAGCGTAAAGTGTGAACGCTACGGCCGCACTGATTCCAAGTTCCGCGAGATTCAAAAACTGCAGAAGGTTATTGGCTGTTGTATTCAACCCAAGAACCTCAGCTCCGATATAATCTATAAACACTTTTCTTGAAATAAACCCTAAAAGCATATCGACCACATAAAAAATCATGGCCACCCGGGTATTCTTCAAAGCATTTACAGTTCTTGACATCTATATAGACAATCAGTTTTGGAGAGAGTAATCAAATATTACAATTTTTATTTTTCCGAGTCCTTATTCTGCCCATAGCCATAACTATAACCGTAACCGTAGCCATAGGAGCGACCGTCAGCCTCAACACCATTGAAGATAATAGTGAGGTTGCGGAAATGTTTCTCCTGATAGTAACGTTGTATCGTCGGCAGGAATTCTCGCTTCAAATTGCCGCGGCGAATGACATAGATGGTACGGTCAACATTACGCGAAATTACATCGGCATCGGTTACAGCCTCGGTGGGAGGACAGTCGAATAAAATAATATCGTATCTGTCGCGAAGGGTTTTTACCATTTCGGCAAACATTTCGGAGTCAATAAGTTCGGAAGGATCGGGAGGTACAATGCCCGAGGGTATGACATCGAGGCCCTCAATTCCGGCCACATCATTCACAATCACTTTGTCAAGTTTGTGGCCGCCTGACAGATAGCCTGACAGGCCGATACTATCCAGACCGAGGCTCTTAGATATTGTGCCCTTTCGGAGGTCGGCATCTATAATAAGTACACGCTTCTTTTTAAGTGCAAAAGAAACAGCGAGATTGAGTGTGACGAATGTTTTGCCTGACGACGGAATAGCCGATGTCACCATCATGACAGTGCCGTGTCTGTCTTCCCAATTCGGGAGCGTGGCGTTCATGCGGTCAAGCGTTGAGCGAACCATACGGAAAGCCTCGTTCACAGCATTTGAGCTGCCTTTCCTCACGACAATCTCACTTGTGGCATCTTCAGTTTCCTTTTTGGCAAAAAGCTTGTTATACCATCTGCGCTGCTTTCCGTTCTGAGGAATGTCACCGGCAAACGGAGCCTTAACCTTATCCTCAATTTCATCTCTTGTTTTTACTGAAGTATTGAAATTTTCACGGAAGTAAATAATAAGGAACGGAATGAAAAGTCCAAGCACAATAGCTAAGACGAGATTGCGCAAAAGTTTTGGGCCGAGAGGGCTACCGGGGCCCATCGGAGGCGTAAGAAGGCGGATGTTATAGGCAGTGAAGGCCTGCGACAGAACATTTTCCTCACGGCGTTCCAACAGGAAGAGGTAAAGCGCCTCCTTCACTTTCTGCTGACGCTCGTTGCTCAGTAGGCTGTTGGCCTGAAGCGGACTCGCCGAAATACGCGATGCAGTCTGATTCTGCTCCTTGCGCAAATCGCCGAGAGTGGTTTCCAGCGCTGAAATCATAGTGCGTATAGAGGCATTGATTGAGGAACGCATTCCGGAAAGACGGTTGTCGTAATCTCTTACGAGAGGATTGTTCGATGAAGAAGATGCCTGAAGGCGATTGCGGTCCATCATCATGGTATTGTAATCCATAATGTCTTTCATAAGCCCCTGGTCGGCAGTTACGGCACCGAGTGAAGGCATGAGGTCGTTAACGTGGTTAGCGTCCTGAATATACTCAAGCACATCACGAGCAATCTCAAGCTGTGAGCTCACCTCAAGCACACGCTGGTCGGTGGCGCTCAGTTTCCGCATTTCCGATTCCACCATTGCCTGAATGTCAGGAATTTTATTGTTCGATTTGAAAGTCGAGATATCGCCGTCAACCTCACTCAACTCCTGCTCAATGATGTGGAGTCGCTCATCGATGAACTTTGATGTGGCATTTGTCAGCAGATTCTTATCCTCTATCCAACTGAGATTATACACATGAATTACCTCATTGATGATGTCGGTGGCACGCGCAATCGAAACATCCGTATAGGTAAGTTCAATTACAGAAGCCTTTCTGTTGGGGATGTTGGCTTTTAACGCTGACGTATGAGTTGTGACAAGCCATTCGGACGGTGCCCAACTTACTTCGATTTCCTGTGTTTCAGCATCTTTATCGGGTTTGGCCGAATTACCGACAAGAGCCGGATTCGGCTCAACTACTATGGCTCCGGCGTTGGCATCGTGGACAATGCCTCCGTCTCTGACATTGAATTTGTAATCCACGCTATAGCTCGATTTCTTCCCGTTCTTCTTCATTTTGACCTTGCTAATGGTGTAAATGCCGTCGGGAGAAAGTTCGCCATCAAATGTGAAGGAACGGTCAACGAGGCTGTCGCAGTCAGGCAGTGAAAGAATGAATGGACGTGTCTTACCATACAGCGTTACAGGATGCTTACCGGCGTGTGACACATAGCCGTATGAAAGTTTCAGATTCTTTATCACCTGAAGCATTATGGCCGGTGATTTTATGGCTTCAAGCTCATTATTAACATCTGAAGAAGCTGTAAGGCCGCCGAAATCACCGAAAGCGTCCGCCAGAGCGCCCATTGACGAAGCATTGTCTTCCTTCACAAGGATAGAGGCGGTGCGGGAGTAGACCGGTTCGGTGGTTTTGTATTTAAAGGCGGCGTAACCTACAAATAATATGAGGAAACAAGCAAAAAGCTTCCAGTGCTTAAGAGCTATTCTTAGAAAATCAAAAACTGAAAGGCGCTTAGTGCCTAATGTTTCTTTATTTATCTCTTCAGATGCCATATCAGGAGTGATGATGAATTTTATTTAAAAATAAGTACGGCCATGGATGTCAACACTGACGCCAGCGATAGCCAGAATGAATAAGAAATAAGATTGTTGCCGTTGACTGTCGACTGTCGGCCGCGTGTCTTGTTGGGGGTAACATAAATGACATCGTTCTGCTGTACATAGTAAGCCGGCGATGACGTAACAGAGCTTATATCAGTAAGATCCACCTCATAGATTTTCTGTTTCCCGTCTTCTACACGAAGCACCTTAACATTGGAGCGCAAACCGAAAATCGTAAGGTCGCCCGCCTGAGCAAGAGCATCCATTATAGTGAGGTCGTCACGGTCAAGCATAAAGCGTCCGGGCTTGGAAACCTCACCCGTAACAGAGAATGAAACGTTGATAAATTCAACCACAACGACCGGGTCTATAACCAATTCTTTCTCTTTAAGTTCCTTAGTGATTTTATCCGCTATCCCGTCACGTGTCAGGCCTTCCACATAGACTTTGCCAAGAACGGGGAAACTGATATTTCCCTTGCCATCAACCGTATAAGAAGCAACTTGCTGATTGTATGACATATTTGTCCTACCGGCACCGTAAGAAACAATAGGGAGATTAAACATTGCGGCAAGCTCGGGATCCTTGCATGATACTATGATAGAGAGTTCATCATTAGGACGTGCAGTAATTCTATTTGACTCACTGAGCTCAATTACCTCATTAGGGAGCGAATTTTCAAAATAGACAATGTCTTTAGGCATTCCGCAGGATGAAAGTAGCAAGGAAGATACGGCCAATGCCTTTATGACAATTTTAGTTCCGAACATAGTATAAAACTATATAGATGTATGATAAGTTTTCGTTGTATATTTCAATTTTTTAACGTTGCCGAACGGCATATATTATGTATACCCTATTAATTTTTTAAACGGGAACACAAAATTACTCTTTTTTATCCATACGGCAAAAGTTCTAAAAAGAAAAAGAGGGGCGCTCACGCGTGCCTCTCTCTCCATTCATCACATTATGCTTACAATTAAGTGCTTTTCTGTCACCAATCTCCGTTAATTTTTTGGGAATGACTTAGATGTAATATCTCAATACCTCGACTCGACTATATCCCAGTCTACAATATCCCACAGTGCCTTCAGGGCGTCTGCGCGGCGATTACGGTAATCAAGATAATAGGCGTGCTCCCAAACATCGAAAACAAGAATAGGTGTCAACCCTCTTTTCAGCGGGTTGCCCGCATTTGGCTCTGCGTCAATCAACAGGTTACCCTCGTCATCACGCGAAAGCCATACCCATCCCGAGCCGAACAATCCGGTACCGGCCTTTTCGAATTCCATCTTGAAACTCTCGAAAGAGCCAAAAGTGCAGTCGATGGCAGCAGCAAGCTCTCCACTCGGTTTGCCGCCTCCGTCAGGTGAGAACGAAAAGAAATAGAAGATATGATTCCACGCCTGCGAAGCGTTATTAAACAAAGCTCCGTCTGATTCGCGGATTACATCCTCAAGATTGCTGTCTTCAAACGTTGTGCCTTTAATCAGTCTGTTGAGGTTCTCTATATATGTCTTCTCATGTCGGCCATAGTGGAATTCCACCGTTTCCTGAGAGATTGCCGGAGCCAATGAGGCAGAAGAATAAGGCAGTTGGGGCTGTTCGTATTTCATATTATCAAATTTGAATTATACTTTAAAAACATATACTGTGAGCAAAAGTTCTGTTTTTACTACATTTTAACTTTTGTAACCACATATGTGAAAATTGCACATCAAGTGCAAAATAAAAGAGCTAATTTTGCAGTAAAATAACAGAACAGACCATGAGACTGCATCTTAAAACAGCTTTTGCGACAATCGCGATACCTTTTATGCTCATATCCTGCGGTAGCCATGATGACTCGCACAGCGAGAATGGCGAAAATGAAAAAGCCGAGGACAGCAATCTGATTCACCTCGAACCTGACCAGGCCGAAGCTCTCGGCGTATTGACCGACACGCTCCGACACTCAGCCTTCAATGAGGCAATAGAGTATAGCGGCGAAATTGTGCTGTCGCCAAACTCAATGGCCACCGTGACCGCGCCTAACTCCGGGCAAGTGTTTTTTGCTCGCGGCATAGCCGAAGGAGTCTCCGTCAGTCAGGGCAGCCGTATAGCGACAGTGTCAGCCGACAATATGGCCGGCGGCGACATAAACACCGCCAATGCCAATGCCCTGCGCACCGCCCAAGCCGAACTCGAGCGCATGAAGCCGCTTCTCGAACTCGGCATAGTCACCGCTCAGGACTATGCGGCAGCTGAACTTAATTACCGACAGGCACTGAACGCGACGAAGAATTCGGGGGAGAGCGGGCTCACGGCCTCATCTCCAATCTCGGGCACTGTCAGCAGCCTGCTCGTGCAGAACGGCCGGTATGCCGAAGCCGGGCAGCCAATTGCCGAAATAGTAAATCCCGACGGAATGAGGCTAAGAGTCGATGTGCCTGCCCGCGACATAAACACCGCAATCACCTCCGCAAAAGCTTTTTTCAAGTCGAACAGCAATGGTGAGCTTGCCGAAGCCCGGCGCACGGGTGACGTGGTCGCCGCTGCCGTCAATAACGGATATGCCCCTATATATTATAATGTAAATCCGGCATCCGCCGTTCCGGGATTCGTCAGAGTCTACCTTGAGCTTGACTCATCGGACGCTCTGAGTGTGCCTGCAGAAGCCATCATAGAACGCCTGGGCAACTATTTTGTATATGTCAGGCTGAGTGAAGACCACTATGAGCGCAGAGCCGTGACTCTCGGACGTAAAGGCGCCGAGAGAGTCGAAATATTGTCGGGACTGCTTCCGGGCGACTGCTATGTGTCGCGCGGAGCATCATTCGTAAGAATGGCTGAAACCGCCGGAGTCGCTCCTGAAGGCCACCATCACCACTAATTCAAATTCAAACGCTCTCTAAAGGACGATGCTTAACAAAATTATCAAATTTTCACTCTATAACCGTCTTGTGGTGCTTGTAGCCACGGGTATCCTCCTCGTGGTTGGAACGGTGTTCATGCTACGTTCGGAAGTTGACATATTCCCCGACCTGAACGCCCCGTCAGTCTCGATTATGACAGAGGCTCCGGGCATGGCGGCCGAAGAGGTTGAACAGCTTGTGACCTACCCCATCGAATCGGCCGTAAACGGCGCCACCGACGTTGAATCCGTCAGGTCTTCGTCAACATCGGGTTTTTCGGTCGTCACAGTGCAGTTTTCCGATAAAGCCGATGCGATGCAGTCGCGTCAGATTGTAAGCGAACGTCTCGGCCTCGTCACGGCATCATTGCCCGAAGGCGTTTCAACGCCGGTCATTGGCCCGCAGTCATCCATTCTCGGAGAAGTACTTATAATAGGACTTACATCCGACTCACTGACAGCCGAAGAGCTGCGCACTATTGCCGACACCCGGCTCCGCAAAGCCATCCAGAGCGTCAGCGGAGTCTCCTCGGTATCGGTTATCGGCGGCGACGAACGCGAATACCGCATAACAGCCGATGACGGCAAAATGCGCTCCTACAATGTAACGCTGAACGAGGTTATCGCGGCCCTCGAAAACGCCAACAACAATTCAACCGGCGGCGTACTCAACGGTTTCGGCAACGAATATATTGTAAAATCGGATATGGCATCGACATCGCTAGCCGACCTTGAAAAGATTGTCATAAAAGCTGATGACAACGGAATAGTGACTATTGGCGACATAGCCACTGTCGGCACTGCCGCTAAACAGCCCAAAATCGGAGCCGCATCAGTCAACCGGAAGCCTGCCGTCATTCTTACCGTCACGAAGCAACCTGCCACCGGCACTATCTCTCTGACCGAGAATGTGCTTGACGTAATTGACAGCATGAAGAAGACATTGCCACCGACTCTTGAAATCACTACCGACATTTTCAGGCAAAGCGATTTTATAGAGACGTCGGTTTCCAATCTGAGCGACTCACTGTTTGAAGGAGCGCTTATGGTGGTGGTGGTGCTATTCATCTTCATGATGAATATCCGTGCTACGGCAGTCTCCCTTCTGGCGCTCCCGCTCTCTATCATCATTACCATTCTGATACTCAACCTGATGGGTATTACAATCAATACAATGACCCTCGGTGGCATAGCCATTGCCATAGGCTCGCTTGTTGATGATGCGATAGTCGATGTAGAGAATGTCTATAAACGGCTGCGACAGAACAGCGCACTGCCCGAGCCAAAAAGGCTCTCCGTACTAAAAGTAATCTACGAAGCCTCGAAGGAGGTCAGGATTCCCATTTTCAATTCCACGCTTATCATAGTCGCCGGCTTCCTCCCGTTGTTCTTCCTCACCGGGTTGGAGGGCAGACTCCTAGCGCCACTCGGCGTAGCCTTCATCGTCGCTCTGGCAGCCTCAACAATCGTTGCGCTCACGGTGACCCCCGTGGTATGCAGCCTGACGACTGGAGGCAAAAAGCTCACGAGCCGTATTTCTCGCGAACCGCGCACCATGGCATGGCTGAAGAAACACTACAATTCCTCATTGAAAAAATCGATAAAATCGCCGAAACCCATTTATGGCCTGACGCTGATGCTGACCGCATTAACCGTCTTTTTATTCTTCCATCTCGGTAAAGGTTTCTTGCCTCCGTTCAATGAGGGCTCATTCACAATCAATGTCAACGCTCTGCCCGGCATAACCCTTGAGGAGAGCGACCGCATCGGCGACCGCGCCGAAGAACTCATTCTGAGCGTGCCTGAGATTAAACTAACGGCCCGCAAGACCGGCCGCGCGGAACTCGACGAGCACTCACTTCCCACCGGCACATCGGAAATTGAAGCTCCCTACAGACTTGACGGGAGAAGCCGTGCGGAAGTGGCGGCAGAATTGCGCCACAAACTTTCGGAAATACCGGGCGTAAGTGTAGAAGTCGGACAACCTGTCTCTCACCGAATCGACGCCATGCTGTCAGGCACGGAGGCTCCGATTGCAATCAAAATATTCGGCGACGACCATGAGACGCTATATCAGCTGGCACAGACACTCCGCAATAAGATTGCCACCATCCCGGGCGTGGAAGACGCCTCGGCCGAACAGCTTGTCAACCGCCCCGAAATCATTATACGCCCAATACGCAGCCTCATGGCACGCTACGGCATAACGCCGTCAGAGTTCAACAGTCTTGTCACCACCGCACTGGCCGGCCGACAAGTGTCGCAGGTCTATGAAAACGGATATCCGCGCGACATCACTCTTAAGATTGAACTTGACTCTCCCGACAAATTCGAGGCACTGCGCAGCCTGACCATCGATTCGTACAACGGTAAAATTCCGCTGTCGGCTGTCGCCGAAATTATTTCTACCGAAAGCCCGTCAACATTCAATCGTGAGAACAGTTCGCGCAGAATCGTAGTGTCTGCTCAGGTTGAAGGACGCGATTTAAGTTCGGTCATGTCCGACATAAACGAAGCCATCGCATCGATAAACCTTCCGGAAGGCTACAGAATTGAAATCGGCGGACGCGCCGAGAGCGCAGGGAAGTCAACGAGAATACTTCTGCTAACTTCGCTACTATCCCTCCTTATAGTGTTCTTCCTGCTCTACAAGCAGTTCGGGCGGCTCAGCGACTGCCTCCTGATTCTACTCGATATGCCTCTTGCAATGATAGGCGGCGTAATACTGCTTTGGGCAACAAATCTCGAGATTGACCTGCCGGCAATAATCGGATTCATAGCGCTAATAGGCATCGTGACTCGTAACGGTATGCTCATGATAGCCCACTACAGAGCGCTCATGGCTGAAGGCAAAACGGCTGACGACGCTGTGGCCGTCGGCTCTGTCGACCGACTGGCCCCCATCATAATGACAGCTCTGACCTCGGCGCTGGCACTCATACCCATAGCGCTGCGCTACGGCGAGCCGGGCAACGAGATTCAGTCGCCCCTGGCCGTAGTCATCATCGGCGGTCTCGTCTCGTCGACGCTGCTGAATCTATACATCCTCCCCTCACTATTTCTAAGAATCAACCGTAAGAGTTCATATGAATAAGAAGATACGCTTCACCCTGCCGTTGTTGTTGCTCCCGCTCATCTCTCCGGCCGAGACCCTCGATGAAGTTGTCGACCGCATAATGAGTCACAATCCTGCAGTTCCGGCTTCAGCCCTAACTTCTGCTGCTGAAACAGCCTCACTCAGTGCTGAAAATGACATTCCTCTCCCCTCGATTGATTTCGGCCACCTGTGGTCGGCTGAAAAAGGGGGCGCCGGCAAAACCGAAATAGGCGTTATGCAGGAAATACCTTTTCCGTCTGTCGTCAGGGCAAGAAAGGCGATTGCCGATGAAGCCGGCCGCCTCGCCGAATTGCGGGCAGACGCGCGCATCCGCGCCATCAGGCGTGAAACCGCCTCAGCTGTCGTGGCACTCTATTATGCCGAACGAATAAAGGCTCTGACCGACTCTTTTGCCAATGATGCGAGGACTCTCACGGAAACGCTCCAAAAAGGTTACAACTTGGGGCGTGTCTCGATAATAACGCTCAACGATGCTCGTTTCTATGAAACAGAAATTCTTTCCGAACAGTTAGCCGCCAAGCGAAAAGTGGATGAGTGCCGCGCTGCAATCGACCTTCTTGCCGGCAGTCACGGCTTCTCGCAGTCGTTAGCCATGCCTGACCGCATAGAGCTACCCGCCATGCCTGACAGCGAACTGTGTGCATCCGAGCTTATGCTCCTCAACCCTGATATAGCCGAAGCGTCAACACGTGCCATCGAAGCCGGCCTGATGGCCTCGGCGGCCAAGGCGGAACGCTACGGGTCGCTCGCCATAGGATATAAGTATTCTCGCGAAGAAAACACATCGTATAACGGTCTGACGGTAAGCTATACTCTCCCCTCATCAGGCGCATCAAAGAAGGCTCAGGCAGCACGCGTCCAAGCCGAATCGGCTCAATCCGGAAGCCAACTTGCCGAAGCTGCGGCCAAGAATGAAATCAGGCTGAAACTGCAACGTGCCGAGTCTTTGCTCCAAGAAATAACGCTGCTTGAGCAGACACTCGAAAGCTCCAATCAGGATTTCCTGCTCCGGAAAGCCTACGAAGGACGTGAAATCACCATCGACCAATATATTATGGGGCGGCGTCAGGTGCTACAGACAAAAATTCGGCGAGAAAACGCTCTCGCCGAATACTGCTCCACTATTCTGGGTATTTCTTACTGAATATCTTACGAAAACAGAGGCACAGGATATTCACCGGCATCGTGAAGCGACGCCAACTCAGCCACAACGCCATCACGGTCGGCGGCATAAGTCACGCCAAACCAATGGGAATCTGTGGTCAAAACTTTCACGGTTGCTTCGCCGGAATGTATCAGCGAATCAACCACCGACGGGATATAGAATTCTGATTTCGGAACATTAATCTTCTCATCCAAGAAACTCCTGAACTCGCGTTCTGAAAAATCAAAATAGTCGGGAGTAAAGCCCCACATATTCATTGACACCGGTGTTTCAGGGTCAAGATGGCAGATTTTGCCGCTTTCATCGGTAAATTCCACTTCGTGATTTTCATCGAATAATATGGCCGTACGCTCCACAATTGAAGTGAGTCTGCCATCATTATCAACTGTGCAGACGCCGCGGCTTACCGAGCCATTTTCCGTCATCGTGTTTCCGACCTTAAATGCCACCATGCAGTAGTCGCCCTTGCGTGAGCGCTCGCGCATCAGTTCGTCGGCCATTACCTTAAAAGCGTGTGAGCCATAGAAATCATCGGCATTAATTACGGCAAACGGTTCGTTAATGGCTGTGGCGCCCATTATTATGGCATGGTTCGTACCCCATGGCTTTGTGCGGTCTGCGGGACATACATAGCCTTCCGGCAGTGCATCTACCGACTGGAAAACAACATCCACGGGTAGCTTGTTTTCATATTTTGAAAGCACCTTCTCACGAAAATCCTTTTCAAAATCCTTGCGAATCACAAAAACCACCTTGCCGAATCCCGCGCGGATGGCATCGTAAACGGAATAATCCATTATTGTCTCGCCCGAGGGTCCGAGCGCATCGAGCTGTTTCAGCCCGCCGTAGCGGCTGCCCATTCCGGCAGCAAGAACTAAAAGTGTAGGTTTCATTTGCTATTTATTGTATTGAAAATTCAAAAATGATTGTTCTGTTGTAAATTTCTCCGGGACGGAGTACGGCCGACGGAAATACGTCCTGATTTGGCGCGTCGGGCATCGCCTGACACTCAATGGCCACGCAATCGTAATCGTTATAGCGGTGGCCTCCCTTGCCCGCAGGTGTGTCGGATATCCAGTTCCCGGTGTAGAGCTGCACACCGGGCTGGTCGGAATAGATGGTCAACACACGCCCCGACTCGTCTGACGACAGCCGCGCTATTTCCTTTATCTTGCAGTCGTCATATCCGTCGACCACCCAGCAACTATCATAACCTTTTCCGACTTTAAGTGCATAAAAATCCTCACCTATGCGGCTTCCGAGACTCATTTCATCAGTGAAATCCATCGGCGTATTTTTTACGGAACACATCTCGCCTATGGGTATGAGTGTATCGTCAGTAGGAAGATATCGCGACGCATTCAGGCGCAGACGGTGATTCAACGCGGTGCCGGCGTTGTGTCCGTTGAGATTGAAATAAGTGTGATTGGTCAGATTAATTACAGTCGGCGCATCGGTCTCTGCATAATATTCTATGGTAAGTCTGTCTGAATCATCAAGGCTGTAGACTGTTTTCAGCGACAGATTGCCGGGATAACCGGCATGACCGTCAGGCGACTCAAAAGTAAATACCACCTTATCTCCTTCGACGTGTCCGTTCCAAATCCGGTTCTGAAGTCCTTCCGGACCGCCGTGCAGATGGTTAGGACCGTTATTTATCGGAAGCCTGTAATCCTTTCCGTCAAGCGTGAAACGCCCGTTGGCTATGCGGTTGGCATACCTCCCGGCTGTCTTTCCGGCACAGTGTCCGTCGTTGACATAAGACTCAAGCGACTCATAGCCCATTACTACATCAGCCGGACAACCGTGGCGGTCAGCCACATGGATTTCAATGATTCCGGCACCAAGCGTCGAAAGCACTACCTTGCTCCCTCGGCCGTTGGTGAGTGAATACAGCGTGATTTCTCCGGCCGTGGTCTGTTTCTTTGTTTGCGCAACTATCATCTTAAGTTTTTTAGTACGCAAATTTAATCAAATTAAACGAATAATGTTATATTTGCAGTAATCATGGCACAACTATTTGCAGAAATAATAATACCGCGCCCCCTCGACTCAACCTTCACCTATGGCATTCCCGATGAGCTCATTTCTAAAGTAGCCGTAGGCCATCGTGTGGTCGTGTCTTTCGGGCAATCGGGCTATCTCACGGGAATCGTCGCATCTCTCTCTCCGAAATCGCCTGACGGATATATTGTTAAAGATATTGTCGCGGTGCTCGACGAACACCCGGTTCTGCGACATCCGCAGATAAAGATTTGGCGCTGGATTGCCGATTACTATATGTGCGCAATCGGCGATGTCTACAAGGCGGCTGTCCCCTCCGGACTAAAGGTGGAAAGTGAAACATTCGTCGAACTTAATCCCGATTTTGAGCCTGACGACAATTTCAGACTGTCCGAAACCGAACTGCTCATAACCGAATGTCTCAGGCTCGACAGCAAACTGACGGTCGGGAAAATCGAGAAGAAAATCAACCGCAAGCGCATAGCGCCTGCCGTCAGCAATCTTATTGAAAAAGGCGTTATCATTGTCTCCGAAGCCATGGTCGAGCGTTACCGCCCGGTAAAAATCGTTAACGTAAAAGCCACATTTTCTGCCGACAATGCCCGTGAGGCCTTCGAGGCCGTCAAAGGTGCGCCTAAACAGGAAAAACTGCTTCTGGCTCTCATGGAAATGACCGGTAAAGCTGAAAAAAGCGAGGATAAGTCCATAAGCAAACAGAATCTGCTCAACCGGGCGGAAAGTACGCAGCCAATTCTTAACCAGCTCATAAAAAAGGGGCTCGTCGAAACATACACCACTGAAATAAATCGTTTCAAATTTGACGGCGGCGATACATCCGACCTCCCGCAGCTCACTGAATACCAGCAGGAAGCATATAAAAGTATAAATGAACAGTGGAAGGATAAAAAGACAGTGCTTCTTCACGGCGTCACGGCAAGCGGCAAGACAGAGATATATGCCCGACTGATTGACGATGCGCTCCGGCGTGGCGAACAGGTGCTTTATCTTGTCCCCGAAATTGCACTCACCACCCAACTCACCCACCGCCTGCAGCGCATATTCGGCGACAGAGTCATCGTCTACCACTCCAAATTCACCGACAACGAGCGCGTTGACATCTGGAAGAAAATGCTATCCGAGTCAAAACCATGGGTCGTTTTAGGCGCACGGTCTTCGGTGTTTCTGCCATTCGGGCGACTCGGACTCGTCATTGTCGACGAGGAGCATGAAACAAGCTATAAGCAGACAGAGCCCGCCCCGCGCTATAATGCCCGCGATGTCGCCATTCTTCTCGCATCAATGCACGGAGCGCATACCCTGTTGGGAAGCGCCACCCCTTCGGTCGAGACTTATTACAAGGCCCTCAACGGCAAATTCGGACTCGTGGAGATATCACGCCGCTACGACGATGCGCCGCTCCCGCCGGTTAGAATCGTTGACATGACTGCAGCACGCAAAAAAAAGGAGGTTTCAGGCATACTCGCCACCGAGACTATTCGGAAGGTCAACAATGCCGTGGGTGTCGGTAATCAGGCCATTCTGTTCCGAAACCGTCGCGGCTTCTCTCCCATTGCCCGGTGCAAACAATGCGCATGGATTCCAAAGTGTCGCAACTGCGACGTAACCCTCACCTATCATAACCATTCCCACTCTCTCGTATGCCACTATTGCGGCACGACCTTTGAAATGCCGAAGCTCTGCCCGCTCTGCCATCAGCCGGACATAGAAACCGTGGGTTATGGAACGGAACGAATCGAGGAAGACCTGAATCAAATATTTCCACAAGGCCGAATCCTGAGAATGGACCTCGACACTACAAGAAACAAAAACAGCTACGAAAACATCATCGACGGTTTTTCGCGCCACAATGCCGACATTCTTGTTGGCACGCAGATGGTCACCAAAGGCCTTGATTTCAACAATGTCAGCACTGTCGCTGTGCTCAGCGCCGATGAACTCATCAATGTCCCCGATTTCAAGTCAAACGAACGCGCCTATAATATGCTCGAACAAGTAGCGGGGCGCGCCGGACGACGCAACGGCATGGAGTCGGAAGTCATTATTCAGACCTATCAGCCCGAGCACTACATATTCCCTATCATTCAGTCCCACGACTACAAAGCATTCTATAATCACGAAATTGAGGAGCGGCGCGCCTTTTCCTATCCGCCGTTCTCTCATCTGATTTACATATATCTGCGAGGTAAGGACGCTGCCCGGCTCGCCGGTTTCGCGGAATCATACGCAGCTGTACTGCGCCGACTGCTCGGCAACCGCGTGACAGGACCCAATCAGCCAAAAGTGTCTAAGATAAAGTCGCTCTACATTCAGAAAATAATGCTCAAAATAGAGTATGATGCAGCTATGTCGAAAGTCAGAGATATTTTAAAGTCCTCTTACCGCGAAATGGCATCGCACCCCGACATCGCATCGGTTTTCGCATACTTTGATGTAGACCCCTGAGCAGTCGTTTAAGGCTCGCAAGAACTGCGGCTGAGCCTGTAAAAGCTTAATCCTTGGGGCTATAATTAGCTTTGATTAAAGCCTTTTCATCATTGTAAAATGCCGGCGACAGAAGTCCGGATTCTTTTACTTCCGGATTATTCCGAAGATATGACTCCACTATCCGCAACCCCATGTAGCGACCGATGTTTCCCGGCAACTCCGTGCCTGCAAACTGAGGCTCGGCCGACATCCAGCTACCGGCCACTGTGTAATCGGTTGTAAAAAGCAGATTCTCTGAAGCCAGTTTCTCCCATATCGCTTTTTCCGATTTCTTCATAATTTCATACTCCTCGTCTGTCCACCCAAGCAGTTCGGCTTCCGAACTTTCGGGAACCGCGCTTAATACGCCTTTCGCCACAGCTCCTGAATAGAGCATCCTCGAAAGTAGATTGGATTCCGCCGATTCCGCATACGGATATGCCGTCGCTATCAGCGCCTCGGCCACATGATATGGTATGTGGGCGGAAGTGCGTGTGGCTCGGTCGGCGTCACTGAAACCATTATATGCCGGATGACCTTGACCGAGATAATGATTAAGACCTATAAATACGTCAGCGTCACCTACGACAATGCTCTGACGGAATGGTATGATTACGGCATTGTAAGTATGACTGCCCACTGCAAGAAAATCGGAGGAAAGCGACTTGTCCACAACACCGAGAACTCTCTCAAGCGTGTCAAGCGTGTCAAATCGCTTCACCACTTCTTTATAAAAGACATTGTAAGCCGCTGATTTACCCAGCGTTGCAACGTCACTTCTTATATCGCCGGTCGAAAGACCCATAGCATACAGATAATCGGTTAGCGGACGGAGCATTCCCACCGGAATGGAGTCTTCAAGCCCGCCGTCGGCAAGCGCATTGACCAATGAATCAATGCGGTTAACATCGGCCCGAGTTGAATCGCTCGCCCCGCTGTTGCATCCCGTTAAAACCGCCATAAAAAGCGCGACGCCAATAGCCATATATGCAGACAAGCGTCTGACGTTATACCTCATATAAGTTCTAAATATTATTACACAAAAGTAATCAAACCTACCGTAAATTGTCCTTTTTGTCTAATAAATTACTTAATTATAAAGAAAATCAGGCCAAAGAGGTTCAATTTTACTGCGATTTTTCTAACTTTGCAAAAATATACGCCAACCGGAATGTCTTTCTACCGCCATATCGCTTTAGTTCTTGCAACAATAATCTCCTTATGCTCTGCGCAGTCTAAGGATTTTACCGTTGTTATCGACCCCGGTCACGGTGGTCACGATTATGGCGCAATCGGCAGAATCACAAATGAAAAAAGCATAAATCTGGCAGTGGCGAAACTCCTGGGCAAAAAGATTGACGAGGGAATGCCCGACGTGAAGGTCGTCTACACCCGTGATAACGATTCATTCATATCGCTCAGCGAACGAGCTAACCGAGCTAACCGAGCTAAAGGCGACCTGTTCATTTCAATCCACGTCAACAGCGTCGACCGACGGTCAAAAAACCGAACTACTGTCGCCGGTGCGGAAATATATACTCTCGGACTACATAAAAGCGAAGAAAATCTTGCCGTTGCCAAGCGCGAGAACTCCGTAATGGAGCTTGAAGCCGACTACTCGGAGACTTATTCCAACTTCGACCCCAACTCGGTGGAATCATACATCATATTCGAGCTTAATCAGAGCAAGCATATCGACCAAAGCATTGATTTTGCTTCCAAAGCACTTGCAGAGATGACATCCACCGGTGGCAGAGCCGACAAGGGCGTGCGTCAGGCCGGATTTTGGGTGCTGTGGGCAACAAGTATGCCCGCCGTACTCGTTGAACTCGATTTTATATGCAACCCCGCGTCTGAACGCTTCTTGAACTCGGAAAGCGGTCAAGACAAACTGGCTCAGGCTCTTTACAACGCTCTCAAGCAATACCGTGACGGCACCGGTTCAACTACAGCACACCCTGATACCAGTCAACAAAACCAACCTCAGGAAGCACAATCTCGGCAACCGGTTGAAGAAACGACAACACCATCCGGCGAAATAGAATACCGCATTCAGATTATGGCAAGCGACGAGGCCATACCTTCAGGCTCGCCAAGATTCAAAGGCACGGAAAATGTCTTTGAATACCATGACCGCGGAATGTATAAATACACCATCGGAATCTACCCGTCGTTTGACGCCGCAAAACGCAATCTGCGGGCGGCAAGACGCAAATTCCCCGAGGCATTCATAATAAAAATGAAAGACGGCCACAGAGTTTACGAGTAACAAATCATAGAAAAATCAGTTATATATAATAGGTAACCATACATAGTAAAATGAGACAAGAAATTAAGATAGGCTTAAGCGTACTGATTGCGCTGGTTGTGCTATATTTCGGCATCGAGTACCTTAAAGGCAAAAACCCCTTCAAATCCTCCAACTACTACTATGCACTCTATGAGGACGTCAAGGGCCTCACAATCTCAGCTCCCGTCACCATCAACGGGTTCAAGGTCGGTCAGGTTGACAATGTCAAACTCCTGTATGACCGTCCCGACAAAGTGCTTGTCAGCTTCAGCCTTGACAAGGAGCTGCGTCTACCTCAGGGAACATCGGCTGTCATCGAATCAAGCCTTCTCGGCACGGCGTCAATCGTAATAAAAATGAACAAGTCTGACAATTATTATGCCCCCGGCGACACCATTCAGGCAATAACCGACGCCGGAATGCTCGGTACTGTGACAGATGAACTCCTACCCGGCGTCGGCAATGTTCTGCCTAAGGTCGATTCGCTTCTGACCAACATCAACAATGTAGTCGGAAATCCGTCACTCAACTCGGCCATCAACAACATTGACAACGCCACGGCATCCCTGCAACAGCTGATGAGCAGACTCAACACCGCAACTACCGGACTCCCCAAAATTGTCAGCGAAGTCAACAATATGACCGAATCGCTCAACGTTATCGCCGCCGACCTCACCCAACTGTCGGGCACACTCGCCGACGCTCCCGTTGATTCCGTGCTCAACAATCTAAACAAAGTCAGCGCAGACGTAGCTCAGCTCACCTCTCAGCTCAACAATCCCGACAACTCCGTTGGCAAGCTATTAAGCGGAACCGAGCTTTACGACAACCTGACAAACGTCACCTCAAGCCTCGACTCGCTGTTCATCGACATCAAGAAGAATCCCAAACGCTACATCAATATAAAGCTGCTCTGATAATTCAACATAAAAATGCGCCGGGTAATACTTCCGGCGCATTTTTTAACTTGGGAACATCCGCCGACAGGTAATTTGTAAAATTTAATATTGCAAACCGGCCAAGGCGTTGTTTAGAATCATTTTAAATAACAACATAGATTCATATTCACGCAACACCCCCGCATATAGGCTCTATCATGCGCTCAATGCTCTGTACATATAAAACGAAACATTGAACATTATACCTCTTGTTAGACCTGCAATACACTGATTCACAGCACGGCAATGTAAATATTTAAAGCGTCGATTTAATACCGCCCTTAGAATTCTCATAAACCACTGAAAAACAGAACCGTTGTAAATTTTCCAAAAATCCAAATAAAAAAGCAGTTGTTTTTAAGAAATTTTATTGTGAAATTTGTATCAGTAAAAGAGGCCTCGAGCCTGCTGATATTACCAATAAATCTTAATGTCAACTGTTAATCAACAAAATTGGGATAAATGCCTGAAAATAATTCAGGACAACTTGCAGCCCGAACTTTACAACGCGTGGTTCAAACCCATCACGCTGAAAAGTTTCGAGAACGGCGAGTTGAGGCTTTTTGTGCCATCCCCCTATTTTGTCGAGCACATTGAGGAACATTTCATGCTCCTCATCAGTTCAACCATTAAGAGAGTATTCGGCCCAAACGTAAAACTTTATTACAGCTACAATCAGGTCAAGAACGAGCCGACCACCGAGGTTAACATCAGAAGCGCCAAGCCTTCGCCGGCTGTTAAAAACGGTTTACCTGACGCAAACCCGCTTATCACCCCTCCGGCCGTTCCATTCGACTCACAGCTCAACAACCGCTATACTTTTGAGAATTACTGCGGCAGCATGAGCAACAAGATAGCGCTATCCATAGGTAAGGCCATCGGCGAAAATCCCGACAACAAGACATTCAATCCTCTGTTCATTTTCGGGCCCTCAGGCGTCGGCAAGACCCATCTGATGCACGCTATCGGCCTCAACATCAAAGAACACAGGCCGGACCTCCGAGTGCTTTACATAAGCTCCCGACTTTTTGAAGCACAGTTCACCGTAGCCTCCCATACCGGCAAAATCAATGATTTCATCTATTTTTATCAAAGCATTGACGTGCTGATAATTGATGACATTCAGGACCTCATCGGTAAGGAACGCACTCAGAACACCTTCTTCCACATCTTCACCCACCTGCATCTCAACAACAAGCAGATTATTATTTCAAGCGACTGCTCTCCCTGTCAGCTCAAAGGTATGCCCGAGCGCCTAATGACGCGCATGAAATGGGGCATGACTGTCGAGCTTGAGCGCCCAGATAAAGAACTGCGCCGTCAGGTGTTAATCCGCAAAGCCGAACAGGATGGTCTTTCAATCCCCTCCGACGTTATCGACTATATCGCTTCAAACGTGACAGAGAGCATCCGCGAGCTCGAAGGCATTGTCGTTTCCCTTATGGCGCACGCCACCTTCATGAATAAGGAAATCAACATTGAGCTCGCACGCAACGTACTCGCCAACGCAGTGAAAGTCAGCAAAAAACAGATTAATTTTGAAATGGTTACTCAAAGCGTAAGCGCCCATTTCAATATCGAGCCTGACGCCATTTTCACCAAATCGAGAAAACGCGAAATTTCCGATGCGCGGCAAATGGTGATGTACCTTGCAAAAAAACACGCTAAGATGCCACTAAAGGCCATCGGCACTCGCCTGTCGCGCACTCACGCCACAGTGCTCTATGCCTGCAAAAACATCGAAGAACGCATTCCTTTCGAGAAACAGCTTCAGGACGACATCGCCGCAATCGAAAAGAATTTCCTCAATTAACGGCAGAAAATTGCCGATTCAGCCACAGCAAGCCCTACACTCGGTGTTATCAATAAAAAATCCGGTCATAATGGCCGGATTCTCTATTTTATAATCGTTCAGAACAGCTTTCAATCATTCCTCCGCCGGAAATCCGAAGCCCTGTTCAGCTATAAAATCGCGGTATACCTTTGAAAAGTATTCATTATTGGCCTTCGTATAACGTACATCGGTGAACACCTGTGCAAGTGTCTGTTTCCCGTTTTCCTCAACAAATTTTTTGTTTTCGGGCAAAGACTCCTTTTGCGAATAGTAATTCCTTATTTCATCATCCGTCGGATTCTTATAGACTTCCTCATGTACGAAAGACTGAAGCGGCAAACGATCGGAAAGCTCCGCCTTCCCCTCCGGCCATCCGAGTGCGATGGTCGTGACCGGCACAACCAAACGCGGCAGGTTGAGCACACGGGCAATGTCCGGCGCATTATAAGTGGTAGTGCCGAGGTAACAGCATCCGAGGCCCTCGCGCTCGGCTATTGTCACAAACTGCTGAGCAAAAATTACCGTATCAAGTACCGCCGTGACGAATGACTGAAAATTGTCATAACCGGGTTCGGCGGCCGACACTTTGCACCATTTTACGAAACGGTTGAAGTCGGCACAAAATGTCAAAACCACTGGAGCGCCAACCATGGCAGGCTGTCTGAAATGAGCCGGAGAAAGCGCATCAAGCATCTCCTTTTTGCGTGATATAATTACGCTGTAAAGTTGCATATTGCCTGTTGTAGGAGCGTGCGACGCAGCCTCAAGTATATCATTAATCAGCTTTCCGTCAACCGGTTTGTCGCTAAAGCGGCGCACTGTGGCGCGAGTGGTCCAATATGTGTCGTGATTCATAATATAAATGTGTGTTTGCGTTCACAAAGATAGAAAAAAGTTATCTACATTTTGCCCTTTTTCCATAATAAGGTTTGCCGGAATGGGAATTTTTTTAAAAATTTGCAATCGTGAAATTTCCCAAAAACGACAACTTTAATCACTAAATACCATCAATGGCCTCACAAACCTACACTTACGATGAAGCTTTTGCCGCCTCCCTGAAATACTTTGACGGCGATGAGCTGGCAGCCCGTGTTTGGGTCAGCAAATACGCCCTCAAAGACTCTGCCGGCAACATCTATGAACTGACCCCCGACGATATGCACCACCGCATCGCATCGGAAATTGCCCGCATTGAAAAAAATTACCCCAACCCGATGAGTGAGGAGGAAATCTTCGGCTACTTGAAGGATTTCCGCTATATCGTGCCTCAGGGTAGCCCCATGACAGGCATAGGCAACAATCTTCAGGTCGGTTCGCTGAGCAACTGTTTCGTGATAGGCCTTGACGGTACGCCTGACTCTTACGGCGGAATCATTCTTATTGACCAGGAGCAGGTTCAGCTCATGAAGCGCCGTGGCGGCGTTGGCCACGACCTCAGCCATCTGCGCCCGAAAGGAACACCCGTGAAAAACTCCGCCCTCACCTCGACGGGGCTTGTTCCGTTCATGGAACGCTACAGCAACTCCACCCGTGAGGTCGCCCAAGACGGCCGACGCGGAGCGCTAATGATGACCGTCAGCATAAAGCACCCTGATTCGGAAGCGTTTATCGACGCTAAAATGACACAGGGCAAAGTCACCGGAGCAAATGTCTCGGTACGCATTGACGACGATTTCATGAAAGCCGCCACAGAAGGCACTCCTTATCTCCAAACATTCCCCGTTGATTCCGACAATCCTTCCATAACAAAGGAAATCGACGCCAAGGCTCTGTGGGGCAAAATCATTCACAACGCATGGAAATCAGCCGAGCCGGGTGTACTTTTCTGGGATACAATCACACGCGAATCGCTCCCCGACTGCTATGCCGACCTCGGATTCCGCACCATTTCTACAAATCCATGCGGCGAAATACCGCTCTGCCCTTACGACAGCTGCCGCCTGCTGGCCATAAATCTTTACTCGTATGTAGAGAATCCGTTCACGCCCGACGCCGTATTCAACTTCGAGAAATTCACCGAGCACACCATGAAAGCTCAGCGCATGATGGATGACATCATCGACCTCGAAATGGAGAAAATCGACACAATTCTTGCGAAAATCGATTCAGACCCCGAACCTGAAGAAGTAAAAGCCACCGAACGCAATCTCTGGCATAAAATCCGCACGAAAACGCTCAAAGGCCGCCGCACCGGCGTCGGCACTACCGGCGAAGGCGACATGATTGCCGCATTGGGACTCCGCTACGGCACTTCCGAAGCCACCGACTTCTCCGAGAGCGTTCACCGCACACTGGCACTTTCCGCTTACCGCTCGTCGGTTGAAATGGCCAAGGAGCGCGGAGCCTTTGAAATATATGATGCGCAGCGCGAAATCAACAACCCGATGGTGAAGCGAATAGCCGAAGCCGACGCGCAACTCTACGAAGACATGAAACAATACGGACGCCGAAACATTGCCTGCCTCACTATTGCTCCCACCGGCACCACAAGCCTGATGACGCGCACAACATCGGGAATCGAGCCCGTATTCCTGCCCGTCTATAAACGCCGCCGCAAGGTCAATCCCTCCGACGTCGATGCACGCGTTGACTATGTCGATGAAAACGGCGACTCTTTCGAGGAATTCATTGTCTACCATCCTCGCTTTGTCGACTGGATGAAAATCAACAATATACCCGTAGAAAACAATTACACTCAGGAGGAGATTGACAACATCGTCGCCAAGTCGCCGTACTACAAAGCCACATCGGCCGACATTGACTGGGTGGAGAAAGTCAGGATGCAAGGACGTGTGCAGAAATGGGTCGACCACTCCATCTCCGTCACCATCAATCTTCCGGCAGATGTCACCGAGGAACTCGTTGACCGGCTCTACGTAGAGGCCTGGAAAGCCGGATGCAAAGGCTGCACGGTTTATCGCGACGGCTCACGCTCCGGCGTGCTTATTTCAGTTGACAACAAACCCAAGTCGCCGACTCCTCTGAAGGGCGAGACACTTGTGCGCCCCATTGAGCTTGAAGCCGATGTCGTCCGTTTCCAAAACAACAAGGAGAAATGGATTGCTTTCGTTGGCCTTAAGGACGGACGTCCTTACGAGATATTTACCGGTCTGGCCGATGACGAAGACGGCATCTTCTGCCCGAAATCTGTCACACACGGCAAAATTATCAAAGCCATGGATGAGAACGGCAACAAACGCTACGACTTCCAGTTCGTTAACAAACGCGGGCACAAGACCACCATCGAAGGCCTGTCGGATAAATTCAATCCCGAATACTGGAACTATGCCAAACTCATTTCCGGAGTGCTGCGTTACGGAATGCCCATCGATCAGGTGCTCAAACTTGTGGGAGGCCTCGAACTTGACTCACAATCAATCAACACATGGAAAATGGGCGTGGAACGCGCTCTGAAAAAATACATCGCCAACGGCACAAGCGCCAAAGGCCAAAAATGTCCCAACTGCGGTCAGGAAACCCTGATTTATCAGGAAGGATGCCTCATCTGCACCAATTGCGGCACCTCGAAATGCGGCTGATAAAACTAATGCATCCCGAATATATTCAGAATTATAATATTCCCGCCACCGGAAATACTACGACCGCCACCTGCCGTAGCCACTTGTAAATCAGCAACTTTTATGATAGACGAGGCTGTGTCAAAATGCAAATTTTGGCGCAGCCTCTTAAGGTTTGTAAGAATGGGGACAGATGCAAGGCGCTCAGAATGAGGCCAAGGGAGTTTACAAGGGTAAATGACCGAGGCCGAATTTCCACAGCAGCGATGCAGATGGCCTATTATGACACACCATCATTCATCTGCATGGACTATTGACCGCTTACGACAATGAGCTCTGCTCTGTTAGGGAGTTTATGACGTTTCTACCAAACACCCTAGCATAATCAATCTTCCTGCCGACACTGACAAAATCTGATGCCGGACTATGCCCATTCCGAGCAAATTCCGGACTATGCCGGACTATGCGATTTTTTTCTTGGGAAAAATGATGTGATTTCGAATTTTCTCTGTAATTTTAACACCACATAATAAAAAACAACTTTAACTACAATACATTTCCTATGAAGCTAACCTTTAATATCGATTACCGCACCAACTGGGGTGAGTCGATTTACCTCTGCGGCGACATTCCCTCACTTGGAAACGGCAATGAGGCTGAAGCTGTAAAACTCAACCTCACAGGCACGTCATCCTGGCAATTGGTACTTGAGGTGCCCGATTCCACACCCGACTTCAAGTATTTCTATCTGGTGCGCCATGAAAACGGCTACACAAAGCATGAATGGGGACACGGCCATCTTTTTAGACGCGCCCGTTCTTCAAAAGCCTATGAGATTTTTGACCGCTGGCAGGATCAGCCCTGGGACAAACCGTTCTATTCCACGGTGTTCACCGACTGCGTCAACGGCCGCGCCGACCGCGAGAAACCTCTGTCGCTCAAAAACGGCATATTGAACATATCCATAGACGCCCCGATGGTGGCCGACAACCAAGTGCTCGCCATTTCCGGCGGCTGCCCCGAACTCGGCGATTGGGATGCCGCAAAGGCCATCCGCATGAACGACGCCTTCTTCCCCACATGGCAGGCCAACATCGAATTCAAGAACCTCCCCTCTCAGTTTGAATATAAATTCCTCATTCTGGATAAAGCCACAGGCGACGTCGTTGCCTGGGAAGGCGACAACAACCGCGTCTTCAGAATCCGCCCCGAGCAGAAAAATGAAGTCCTGATTGTCGGCGGAATGCGTTTTGTCAATCCGCTTACTCCGTGGAAGGGTGCCGGCGTAGCCATCCCGGTGTTCTCCATCCGCTCTGAAGAAGACTTCGGCGTGGGCGATTTCATCGACATAAAAAAGATGGTTGATTGGGCCGCGCTGACCGGACAACGTTTCCTTCAGCTCCTCCCCATCAACGACACAACCATGACCCACACATGGACTGACTCATATCCCTACAACGCCAACTCCACATTCGCGCTCCATCCCATGTATCTTCGCCTCAGCCAGCTCGGCACGCTCAACGACCCGTCGCGCCAGGCTTACTACGACGAACTGGGCCGCGAGCTGAATCAGCTCAAGGAAGTTGACTACGAGCGAGTAAATCAGGGCAAACTCGCGTTTACTCACGAGATATTCGCACAGAACGGCGCCGAGACAGTGGCATCAGATGAATTCAAAGCTTTCGTAGAGCGCAACGCCGACTGGCTTATACCCTACGCAGCCTTCTGCGTACTCCGCGACCGCAACAACACCCCCGACTTCTCCCTGTGGGGCGAATATGCCGAGTATACTCCCGAAAAAATTGAGCGGTTGCAAAAAGAAAGCCCCGACGAAATCAACTTCGTACTCTACCAGCAATTCCACCTTGACCGTCAAATGCGCGAGGTTCGCGATTACGCTCACGCTCACGGCGTAGCCATCAAAGGCGACATCCCAATCGGCATTTCCCGCACCAGCGTCGACGCTTGGATTTCACCGCGCCTGTTCAATCTCGACTGCCAGGCCGGAGCACCGCCGGATGACTTCTCTGTGCTCGGACAGAACTGGGGCTTCCCGACATACAACTGGGAAGAAATGAACAAAGACAACTTCGCATGGTGGAAAAACCGTTTCCGCAAAATGTCGGAATACTTCGATGCCTACCGAATTGACCATGTGCTCGGATTCTTCCGCATCTGGCAGATTCCGATGGATGCAGTCCACGGCCTTCTCGGTGTGTTCAATCCCGCCCTCCCCTTCACACCCGACGAACTGCGCAATTCCTACGACTTCTGGATTGATGTTGACCTCCAGACCACTCCGTTCATCATGGACTACTTCCTCGGCGACTTCTTCGGAGAATACACTCAGGAAGCCAAAGAGCGCTTCCTCAACGATGCCGGATATGGCCGTTACCGCCTCAAACCCGAGTACAACACTCAGCGCAAGGTCGCCGAATACTTCGGCAACCTGGAAAAGGACGACAAGAACACACGCCTCTGCAACGCACTTCTCGGACTTATCGACCAGGTTCTTTTCATCGAGGACCCCTACGAAAAAGGCAAATATCACCCCAGAATTTCCGCACAATACACCTATACATATCGCGCACTCAACGACTACGAGCGCTGGTGCTTCGATCGTCTCTACAACGACTTCTACTACCACCGTCACAACGACTTCTGGTATGGCAAGGCAATGTGGAAGCTTCCACCGCTCATCGACGCCACCGATATGCTCACCTGCGCCGAAGACCTCGGCATGATTCCCGACTGCGTTCCGGCGGTTATGAGCGCTCTCGAAATTCTCTCGCTTGAAATCCAGCGTATGCCCAAAGACCCCAAAGTCGAATTCGGCAACACCTGGAGCTACCCCTACTACTCAGTTTGCACCACATCAACTCACGATATGGGTGGCATCCGCCAGTGGTGGGAGGAAAGCCACGACAAAGCGCAGCACTACTTCAATCAGGTACTCCACGAAGGTGGAGCAGCTCCTCAGTTCTGCGAGCCGTGGATTTGCGAAAAAATCATCGATATGCACCTGAAATCGCCCTCCATGCTTTGCATCCTTCCGCTTCAGGACTGGCTCTCAATGGATGGTAATCTGCGCCGTCAGAACCCCATGGAAGAACAAATTAACGTGCCCGCCAACTCACGCCACTACTGGCGCTACCGTATGCACCTCACAGTCGAGAACCTTCTGTCGCAGAATCTCTTCAACAAGCGTATGCACCAGCTGATTGAAGAAGGCGGTCGATAAACATTAATAATACAGAATACGACTATAGTTATTACTAATATGTTAAGCGAAAAAATGCAACAGGCCCTTAATGACCAGATTAATGCTGAACTCTGGTCGGCCTATCTCTATCTGTCTATGGCAATGAAATATGAAAACAGCGGCCTCCCCGGAGTTGCCAACTGGTTTCGCATCCAATTCAAGGAAGAACAGGATCATGCCATGATTTTCATAAACTACGTCAACCAGCGCGGCGGCCGTGTGCTCCTTCGCCAAATTGACGATGTAGACACAGAATGGGAAGCCCCCATCGATGCTTTCAAAGCCACTCTCGCGCACGAGCAAAAAGTAACTTCACTCATCAACAACCTCTATGCACTCGCAGAGGCTGAGCACGACTACGCCACTCGCGACCGCCTTGCATGGTTCGTAACCGAGCAGGTTGAGGAAGAAGACAATGCCCGCACACTCATCGACAAGTTTGCCCTTATCGGCAACGACGGCATGGGTATGCTGATGCTCGACAACGAACTCGCAGCACGCACCTATGTAGTACCCTCACCCCTTGCAGCAAAGGAATAAAGAGAGTCAATCCATAACAGACATGAACAAGAGGCTGTGTCAAATTTTTTTGACGCAGCCTCTTAAGGTTTGCAAGAATGGGTCAGATGCAAGACGCTGAGGATGAGGCCGAGGGAGTTTACAAGAGTAAATGACCGCGGCCGAATTCCCACAACAACGATGCAGAGGCCTATTATGACACACTTCCCTGATTTTTATATATAACTAAGATTGGATATTTAACGGCCAAGTCGCCATAAAATGCAGACATCCGGCTACTGATACAGTAGCCGGATGTCGTTGTAATCGTCAAGTAGACTGCTTGCTCGAAGCTTACTTTCTGATACCAAGCTCCTTCTGAGCGATGATGGCACGATAACGATTGATGTCTTTCTTGATCAGATAGTCAAGAAGACGGCGACGTTTGCCTACCAGCATCTTAAGAGCGCGTGCAGTGGTATAATCTTTGTGATTTGACTTGAGGTGTTCAGTCAAATGAGCAATACGAACAG
>CAZMUX010000009.1:0-98590 GCA_964569915.1 uncultured Barnesiella sp.
AAAGTGCATAAAAATACAAACCGACATTGCAAATTCCAAAGGAGTGCAATGTCGTTTGTGATTGTTGATCTGAACGCTAAAATTATTTGCGGATGCCGAGCTCTTTCTGAGCAATGATAGCACGATAGCGGTTGATGTCTTTGCGGATCAAGTAATCCAACAAGCGACGACGCTTACCTACCAAAGCCTTAAGTGCGCGAGCAGTTGTATGATCTTTGTGATTTGACTTCAAGTGCTGAGTCAAATGAGCGATACGGACCGAGAATAATGCAATCTGTGCTTCAGGTGAGCCAGTGTCAGTCTTGCCCTTACCGTACTTCTCAAAGATTTCTACTTTTTCTTCAGAATTCAAATGCATTCTTTCGGATGTTTAAAGATTAATAATTAGAAAATTGCGGCACAAAAGTAATCATTTTCAATGAATCTACCAAGCAATCCCGTCAATAATTTGACGAGAATTCAATGTATAATTCAAATTTTAGAATTCAAAGTTGAAATGCGATTCAATTACCGATTTGATGGCAGAGCAGGCATTACGAATTAAAAAGTATGGTCGACAAATAGCGTTCACCGGTGTCAGGCAGAATCGCGACTATGGTCTTACCTTCATTCTCCGGACGCCCGGCAACCTCTATTGCCGCCGACAATGCTGCGCCCGAAGAGAACCCTACGAGCAGCCCCTCTTTGTCGGCAAGCATACGCGAGCCTTTAATGGCATCGTCGTCAGAAATAGTGACTATTTCATCGACTACCTCCCTGTTGAAATTTTCAGGGACAAATCCTGCCCCTATGCCCTGAATCTTGTGCGGTCCCGGCTTGCCTCCTGAAAGAACGGGAGATGCAGAAGGCTCAACAGCCACTACTTTTATAGCCGGATTATGCTCCTTCAGTTCTTTGCCTGTGCCGCTCACAGTGCCACCCGTACCGGCAGTCGCAACAAATATGTCAATCGCGCCGTCTGTGTCACGCCATATCTCCCGAGCAGTCGTGCGCACATGTGCGAGCGGATTAGCAGGATTGCCGAACTGCTGGAGAATCACCGAGTTATCATATTCACGGTTAAGTTGCTCTGCTTTCGCTATCGCGCCCTTCATACCCTCGGAGCCGGGCGTAAGAACCAGTTCGGCGCCGAGTGCTTTTAGGAGCTTCTGACGCTCCACGCTCATAGTTTCAGGCATTGTAAGGATAAGGCGGTAGCCTTTCACCGATGACACCCATGCCAACCCGATACCGGTATTGCCGCTTGTGGGTTCTATAATTGTACCGCCCGGACGCAGCACGCCGCGTTTCTCGGCGTCTTCAATCATGGCAAACGCCACTCTATCTTTCACGCTGCCGCCGGGATTGAAATATTCAATCTTCACAAGCAGACGGGCTTTCAGATTCTCCGATTTCTCTATCGCAGTCACCTCAAGCAGCGGTGTGTTGCCTATCAGTTCTGTCAGGCTGTTATAAATTCTTGCCATTTTTAAAACATTTATAAGTTTACGAAAGCAAAATTAAGCATACTCTAACTTTTTTGCAATAAAATCGGAGAAGATTAAAAAATTTTTTCTCCGCTTAATGTTGCATATAAAGCTGAATTTATATCAGTCTGAAAGACAAAATTTGTTTTGATAATTCGATTTTCGTACAGTATATTTATTTAATGTTTAAGGCTATTTTCTCCAGTTGAATTCAATGCCGAAGATTTCGCCGGCTTGATATTTCCAGATTTCCTTGTCGAAGTTGGGAGTGTATTTTGCCATCAAAATGCGGGCTTTCTCTTCGACTCCATCAGGACGCCATGGCTGAAATCGGTAGCAAAGCTCCGCGATTGTCTTCGGCTCATCATTCCAGTCAAGCTGATAAAACACAGTTCCTACGCGCGACATTGTTTTACACAGTTCCGGCGTGATGCAGTGATTATCAAGTACGAATGCATAATTTGCTTTGCCTTTCATATCGTTCTCTCCGAGCGTTCCGAGAGCATATATCCCATATGAATATTCGCCAGAAAGGTCAAGAACATCGCCGGTATAGATTCTGTCGCCGTTTGAATCGCGATACGGTGTTTTGACGCCCGCGAATATTACGCGGTGGCAATAACCGCGCCCTTTACACTCATCGTTAAATTGCCGGCCGGTCGGTACAGGCTCTAACAAAATACGATGCTTCATATCTTTGCATTCCGCCTGAATATTGTTCACAGCAAAAGCATTCAGCAGCCATTCTTCGCACCGCCCTCTTTCAAATCCTCCTTGTTGGCTATATGGTAGCTCTTTTCACCATGACGGTCGCAAATTATGGCAATGTCAAACTTTTCTTCAATTGCTTTCCTGTGACAGTGGAATGTGCGTTCGGGCAATTCTTTTTCTTTGTCATTATTGAGATGCGACAAGCGCCATTGTCGATTTATCTCGTCGCGGGTAATGCCATCATTCCTGAATATTAGCTCGATGAGCCATATATAGCGTTTGAATAATTCTCCTTGCATCATAACCGATATTTTTTTTGTTATTGCATCGATAATACGACTAACTGCCACATCACGGCAGTCAAAATAAAAAAACATTATCCGTTCAGAATTTGTTGCATAAAGGAAAAAATTATACTTTAGAGCCGATTCGAAAACGATTTGTAATGAATATCAATTTACTTATACATATTATTATATGAAAAGACTAACACTATTACTCTTCGCCTTCATTGCCGTCACCGAGCTGTGCGCGCAGGCCGTGGAGCGAAACACTTACATCTACTCAGTCACATCAGAGAACGACACGCTCAGGCTCGATTTATATACCGATGCCTCCGTGGCAGCCCCGGCTGAAGGACGTCCGTCGGTAATCTTTGTTTTCGGCGGCAGCTTCCGAACCGGTAGTCGGTCGGAGTCAGGCTATCTTGACTACTTTGAATTTCTTGCTCATCAGGGCTATGCCGTTGCCTCCATTGACTATCGCACCGGTATGAGCGACTTCAACCAGGCTTCAGGCATAGGCGGCTTTGTCAGTAGCCTCCAGTCATCAGTAGAAATGGCAGTAGCCGATTTGTTCGCGGCCACTGAATATCTTGTTGCAAACGCTGAAAGTTTCAAAATTAATCCACAGGAAATCATCGCATCGGGGTCGAGCGCGGGAGCAATAACAGTACTGCAGGCTGAATACGCCATTACCTGCGGGCATCCCGCCGTTGCTGCCCTGCTGCCTGAGAATTTTAACTACGCCGGAGTCATATCATTTGCCGGGGCAATAATGAGTGCAGACGGTGAGCCGAAATTTTTGTCGGAGCCTTGTCCCATACTGCTTTTCCACGGCGATGCCGACAGCGTGGTGCCTTATAACCACGCCACAATCAACAATGCTGGACTTTATGGTTCCGAATGGATTGCCCGCGAAATGGCGGAGAAAGGCTATGCGAGGGAGTTTTACACCATATCGGCCTGTGGCCATGAAATTGCGTCGCAGCCTATGAAAAATAATCTTTACAACGTTCTTGCTTTCCTAAAAGAGAGTGTCGGCAAAAAGGCACGAAACATAATTGACGTTCGCCAGACGGCTACCGACGCTCCGAAAGATTATAAGACCGACTTCACGTTGCAAGACTACATTCGTTCAAATATGTAAAACATTCTGAAAGTCTAAAAAAAGAAGAGCGCCCATTCATGAGCGCTCTTCTTTTTTACATTTATGTTTTCTGTCAGTTACCGACGGGTTGTGCCCTCCATTATTTGAGTTCCGCCAAGCGGGAGAATCTGTCCCTGAAGCTGCGCCTTTCCGCGATAAAACGTGGCGTTAACATAGGCAGTTGCCTTATTGGAATTTTTATATAAGACAATCCGAACATCGCCAGAACCTCCGTTTGCACGGAAGTGGAATGTAGCAACAGCATCCTTGCGGCTTGTATCGACTTTAAAATCGGATACTTCTCCTTGGAAAGTAATACCGCCGACGCCATTAGGCCCGGCACCGATTCCGGGTGAAATCTGAACAGTGGCTCCGTTGCCTTCAACAACTATAAAGTTGGTGTTCGAAGTTACGTTAAAAAACGGGCTATTGTCGATTGACAGTTGGTCTCCCGACAACATAAATCCCTTTCCCTGAATAAGTTTTTGCGCTGTTAGGAAGGCAATGGAATCCATAGCGCGCTGCTGCGGGTCGGCATTATAGGCAGTCTTGCATGATGTCGGCAATAAAAATGCCAATACAAGCATTGCTGCGATAAATGTTGTCAGTCTGACTTTCATAACTGTTGTTATCGGAGTGAGTAAAAAAAATGTTTTGCTTGCGTCAATCAGTCGAGATTGAGCTTTTCCTTAGCCGGATTGCGGTAGAAGATTTTGCCCTCTACATATTCCTGAGCCGCGATGAGAGTGGGTTTCGGGAGTTTCTCATAATAGCGAGAAATTTCAATCTGCTCGCGGTTTTCGGATACTTCCTCAAGGTTGTCGTTGAGCGAAGCGAATTCCTGAAGTTTTTTCTCAAGGTCATGCTTCATTTCGCCAGCAATCTGATTGGCACGTTTGGCAATGATACTCACGGTTTCATAAACATTGCCGGTGTCTTTCGACATTTCAATCATGTCGCGGGTAACGGTGTTTAAAGGAGCGTTGGTTCTCTTGTAATCCATTTTGCTATCTTTATATTATTCGTGTAAATTTCTAATTTATTCGTTGTTCACGTATTTACGTGCAATACTGAAAATGTTGTCAGCCTCTTCGCGGTTAGCCCCGTCGGGGTAGTTGTTGATGAAGCTGTAATATTCATCGATGACGTCACGGAAGCGTTCGGCTTTCTTTTCGTTGATACTCAGCACGGCCTCCTGATAGCGGGCCTTGAGCACAAGCATTTCCAGGTCTTCCTTATATTTTGAATACGGGTATTCCTTTATGGCATTCTTGGCCACTATGACGGCGCTCTCGTAGTTGTTGCCCAAATAGTTACCGAGGTTGTAGTAAAGCTGAGCGTTTTGCAGTTCTTTGAGAGTCAGCTTATCCTGAAGCTCAAAGATAGCGTTCTGGGCTATTGATACGCGCTCGCTGCGTGGGAAATACTCAAGGAAATTCTGCAGTTCGTCAATTGCCTTGATTGTACCCGACTGGTCGAGCTGTGGTTCGGGCGAGTCAAGATAGTAGGCATATCCGGAGTAGAAACGGGCAAGCTCGGTGAACTTTCCTTTAGGATAACGGCCATAATAGCTTTGGAAATAGGCGGCAGCCTCAAGATATTCCTTATTTTCATAATAGCTCAGGCCTAAAAGATAGAGCGATTCCTCAGCCTTTTCGGAGCCTTTGAACTGCGCCACCACATCTTTCAGCAGTGTGTATGCCTGAACATAGCGTTTTTCTTCAAACGCACGTTTGGCATAGTCAAAACGTTCGTTTGGGTCAGAGCTTTTAAGCACTCTCTGATATTCGCCACATGAAGCAAGTAGCACTGTAAGCAATGAAAGCAATATGAATTTGCGCATGATTTCTTTACGGATATTTCAAGATGCAAAGTTAACAATTAAAATGCAATATACAATCGCCAGATTCTTAAAAATTGTTTGTTAACCCCACGCAGTTACTTTTTCGGACTAATAAGTAAAATCTAAGTTATAATATGTAAATTTGCAGATAAACTTCACAGATTCGATATGTCATTTTTCTCTAAATCGAAATATTATATCAAGAAACACCCCGTATTCTTCACCGTATTCTTCAACTTTGTAGCCATCGTTATCAGCTTCTTTGTGCTCGTATGGCTTGTAGACATACTGTTTCTCCGTCCGTTTTCGCGTCACGGTGAGGAAGTTGTGGTGCCACAGGTGAAAGGGCTTAAGGTTGATATAGCAGCCGATGCCCTGCGTCAGGGCGGCTTTGAGGTCGAGCTTGACTCTATTCACGTTGACCTTGCCGCACCCGGCACCGTGGTGAATCAGTCACCGCGCGAGAACTCCTACGTAAAGCCGGGACGCACCATCTATCTGCGTTATGTCTGCTTCAAGCCTCGCAAGCTCACAGTGCCGGCATATTACGGTATGTCGGAGCGTATGGCCGTAAAGGCATTCAATGAAGCCGGCATCACAAACATAACCATCCGTGAGATACCGTCGCAGGATCCCGACCTGGTGCTTTCCGTGAAATATAACGGGCTGTTCCTCGCTCCGGGTAAAGAGATACCGGCCAACGCCAATATCGTTATCGAAGTAGGACGCGCCATTGACACCTACGATAGGAATCAGCAGGAGAACGACAGTACTACTCAGGGCGAAAGCTATGAGGAGCTTATACTGCCTGAAGATGATGATGCACGCTTCATAGAGAATCTTGAACTTGAAATCAATGAGTGACCACACAGAGCTGAAGGAGAACGCCGACGACATCCTTGATGCCGACGATGCCGAAGTGGCCGACGGAGCGGATGAAGAAAACTCGCTTTACGAGCATTACCGTGTGGTGGCCGACAGAGGTCAGGCACTGCTGAGAGTCGACAAATTCCTTGTAGACCATCTTCAGAAGGCTTCACGCAACCGCATCCAACAGGCGGCCGATGCAGGCTACATCCTCGTAAACGGCAAGCCGGTGAAATCAAACTATCGCGTAAAGCCGCTTGATGTGGTGAGCGTGGTGATGGACCGTCCGCGGTATGAATGCGAGATTATAGCCGAGGATATTCCGATTGACATTGTCTATGAGGACGACTACGTATTAGTGGTCAACAAGCAGCCCGGACTCGTGGTGCACCCCGGTCACGGCAACTACACCGGCACCCTCGTCAACGCCCTCGCCTATCATTTCCGCGACCGCAAGGATTTTGACGTCAACGACCCGCGTCTGGGGCTTGTGCACCGCATAGACAAAGACACTTCCGGCCTCCTCGTAGTGGCTAAGACACCCGATGCAAAGACCGACCTGGGCAAGCAGTTTTTCAACAAAACCACCAAACGGGAGTATGAGGCTGTGGTATGGGGCATTCCTGAGCCGGCTTCAGGCCGCATAGAGGGCAACATCGGGCGCAATCCCAAAGACCGTCTGCAGATGGCGGTATTTCCCGACGGGGAAACCGGCAAGCACGCAGTGACCCATTATGAAGTCATAGAGCGGCTTACACACGTCAGTGTAGTCAAATGCGTGCTTGAAACAGGCCGTACTCACCAGATAAGAGTCCACATGAAGCATATAGGCCACCCGCTTTTCAACGACGTACGCTACGGGGGTGATGAAATAATGCGCGGCAATCGCTCGTCGTCATACAAGCACTTCATTGACAACTGCTTTGAAGTCTGCCCTCGTCAGGCACTTCACGCACGCACGTTGGGCTTTGTTCATCCCCACACTCGCGAGGAGATGTTTTTCACCTCCGACATTCCGAAAGACATGACTGCGCTCATTGACAAATGGCGTCGTTACCAACCCTGACGTCAGACTCACCGACATCCATATGCGCTCCTGCCCATAGCTCCTCAACGTCTTCAGGGAGACTGCTGCGGCATACGGCCCTGCGGGCGCGCCGGAGGTCACGGATAACGGTAAGTACAGGGACGCTTTTTACTACAACAGGTTTCATAGCTAAAGCGGAGTTCTGACGAGAGTCGGTATGTTTTACGGCAATTTTATCATCAGTCGGAAGCGCGAAGCCGTCGTCACTCCGACAGGAGGTTTCCTCCTGAATAGCATTGCTCTCAGCCGACAGAGCGGGAGCATCAACATTCGGCGCGGGCATGGTCGCATCTTTCGGCTTCAGTTTTGAGCGGTGCTTGTCTATCAGATGCATAATAAGTCCAATCGCCATTTTTATCGACGGGTCGGAGGGAATTTCGCCATAGAAGGCATAGCGCATTATAGCGCGATAGGCATCGAGCTGCCTGTCTTCGGGGAACGCCTCGATGGCCACAAACCAGTCGGCACGGAAATTCAGTGACAGATACTTTTTCATGTTTATGAGTTTTTTATCTGCCACAAAATTATGACGCCTGAGAAAGGGAAAACTGCGAAAATATCCCATTTCGCATGGGAAAATCCGCTATGAAAGGGAAACGACGGAAAGCCGCATCAGTTCTCTTTAAGAACCGTTATCAATAATTCTCGACGCGGCTCTAATCCTCGGAATAATGCCGCAGAACACGGCGGTAGGAGTTGAATATTTTCGACTTGGAAACGAAACCCACGTATTTACCTTTTTCAACCACCGGCAGATTCCAGGCGCCGGTGTTGTCGAATGTTTTCATCACCTTATCCATCGGTTCACCGACCTCGATTTTGGCCGGTGGCATACTCATGAACCGCGATACTTTCATGCGCTTATACAACTCGGGGCGGAACATGATGTTGCGAATGTCGTCAAGAAGCACGACTCCGAGCAAATCGTTATCCTTGTTGACTACCGGGAAAAGATTGCGATTGGAACGGCTGATAACATCGACCATCTCCTTAAGATTCATCTCAGGCCTTACAGGTGTGAAGTCATTTTCAATGACGCTGTTGATTTTCAGGAGAGTCAACACAGCCTTATCCTTGTGATGGGTCAGCAGCTCGCCGCGCTGAGCCAGACGCATGGTGTAGATGCTGTATGGCATGAAAACCTTGATGGTGCCGTAAGAAATTGTCGACACTATGAGCAGTGGCAAAAAGAGCTGATAGCCGCCGGTCATCTCGGCGGTAAGGAATATTGCCATCAGCGGAGCGTGCATTACGCCCGACATCACGCCTGCCATGCCCATCAGCGCGAAATTCTTCACCGAGAGCATCGGGCCGAGGCCCAAATAGTTAACAAGATATGCAAAGAAAAAGCCGGTCATACAGCCGACGAACAGCGACGGTGCGAATGTGCCTCCGACACCGCCGCCGCCGTTGGTGGCGGATGTGGCGAACGCTTTGAAGAGAATTATCATTCCGATGAACAACAGAATGAAAAGGGGGCTCCACCCTTCGGCATAGAACGGAGAGCCGTTTACAATTGACGACGGGTCGCCGTTGAGCAGACCGTTGATCGCTCCGTAACCCTCGCCGTAAAGCGGGGGGAAAAGGAAGACAAGCACTGCCAGGATAGCGCCGCCGATGAGTGTGCGCTGCATCGGGGTATGCAGACGCTTGCGGAAAACGTTTTCCATCGTGTTCATCACCTTCGTGAAATAAAGCGAAACGATTCCGCAAAGAATACCGAGCAGAATCACGTACGGGATTCTGCCCGTCAGGAATTGCTCGCTCTGTTCAAAAATGAACTCTACATTGTATCCGGTGAAGACGTATGCTACCGTAGCGCCCGTAATCGATGCTATAAGCAGCGGCATCACTGAAGCGGCCGTAAGGTCGACCATCAGCACCTCAAGCGTGAAAAGCATTCCAGCAATCGGCGCTTTGAATATACCGGCAATGCCGGCTGCGGCGCCGCATCCCACGAGCAGCATCAGCACGCGCGGCGAGAGGCGGAACATCTGGCCGAGATTCGAGCCTATTGCCGCCCCGGTATACACTATCGGGCCCTCGGCTCCTACGGAACCGCCAAAGCCAATGGTTATGGAGCTGGCGATAATCGACGTGTACATATTATGAGGCTTAAGGCGGCTCTTGTTCTGAGAAATGGAATAGAGTACACGGGTTACGCCATGAGAAATATTGTCGCGCACTATATGACGCACATAGAAACCTGAAATCAGGATGCCTACCACAGGGAAAATGAGATAGATGTAGTTCCCTTCGTTAATCATCGCATGATTTGTCAGGCTTTCTGAAATCAGATGTATCATGAACTTCAGGAACAGAGCGGCGAAACCGCAAGCCAGACCGACCAAAAGTGCGAGAATGAGCACAAAAGTTTTTTCTTTTATATGGTGCTCACGCCAAATCAGGAAGCGAAGCATCCTGTCGTGAAGATATTGCGAAACAGCGGCTTTCATAATCATACTCCTCTACCTGTGAGGACAGTCTTAACGGTGTACAGCATAATTCTGAGGTCAAGGCCAATCGACACATTCTCAATATAAATAAGGTCATATTTCAGGCGGTCAATCATCTCCTCGACGGTTTCGGCATACCCGAATTTCACCATTCCAAGCGAGGTGATGCCGGGCCTGACCTGATGGACAAGCGAATAGTAAGGTGCTTTTTTGATAATCTGGTCAACATAAAATTTGCGTTCCGGGCGCGGCCCTACTATCGACATTTCACCCTTCAGCACATTCCAGAACTGCGGGAGTTCATCAAGGCGGTATTTGCGGAGCACTCGTCCGACTTTAGTGATGCGCGCATCATCAGCCGAGGAAAGCGCGGGACCGTCAGTTTCCGAATTGTCATACATCGACCTGAACTTGATGATTTTAAAAATGCTTTTGTTGCGACCCATGCGTTCCTGGCGGAAAAAGACAGGGCCTTTCGTTTCGCACTTTATGGCAACCGCTATCACAACGAACGCAGGCCAAATCGTAGCAATGGCCAACGCAGAGCCGACGATGTCGATGAAACGCTTTAACGAAGCCTGTAGCGAGCTCATTCGTGATGTTGAGACGTCAATCAGCGTCTCACCGTGAAGGTCAAATATCGACGCGCGTCCGGATATGAGATAAAACAGAGTCGGCGACACAAAAATGTTCAGGCCGAGCGGGAACAGTGAGTTAAGCAACCGGAAAGTGTCGTTGAAGCCTGACCGGCAGGGCATAAGAATGAGATTGGTGACATTAAGTTGCTCGGCAGTCTCAGCGATTTCAGCGAGCGGGCGAACCGGATAACCGTCAATTTCCGTTGCTCCCGTTCCGTCACTTTCAATGAAGCCCACTACATTATAACGCGAGCCTCCGGGCGATTCCATAAGGCTTCGGGCAAGCTTCCGAGCAGCCTGAGAGGTTCCTATAATCAGAGTATTATAGCCTTTGCGACTGTACTTTCCACGTTTATAAAGCACAATGGTGAAAAACAAGCGCAGAGAGTAGACCATGAGGAACAGCACACCCCAGAGAATGCCCACCATTTCGTAGATGTCGCCGATGTCGGCCACGGAATCGTTGATGAGGATTACGAAATAGAATACCAGGGCGCCTATCAGCGTCGAGAGAAAGGTTTTGATGAATTCCGTCACACGCGAGCGGAATTGCGAGCGGTAGTAATAGCCTGACAGACAGTATATCAGCATCAGTAATCCGGTCATCAGCACCTCTCCGAGCACGACCGACTTGTTGGTCATGAACGTTGGCAAGTCCGGAATATTGGTGACAAAAAGATTAAAACGGATGATATTGAACATCACCAGCGCAAAAAACGTCATCAGGCAGTCGCCTGCTACGGATATTGTCCTGAATTTAAGTTCGTTTTTCAATCGCGGATAATCTTGAAAGATGAGTCAGAAGAGATTCGTATAATAATCGAAGGTTTTGAGGGCGGATAGTCACGTCCCTGCTCCATCACATAGTCGACGCCATTGAGAATTTCAGGCGAGATTTCGGCGAATACCGATGGAGCGGGCGTCCCGCTAATGTTGGCTGACGTAGACACCAGCGGGCGTCGCAGCATCCGGCAAAGGCGCTTCGACACCGGTTCGGAAGTGAGACGCACAGCCACGCTTCCGTCGGCAGCCATTACCTCAGGGGCAACGCCGACGGCATTGTCGTAGACTATGGTCACGGGGCGGTCGGAAGCCTCTATCAGCTGCAGAGCCACATCAGGCACGTCATCAACCGTTGACAGCAGCTGACGTTCGTTGCCCACAAGCACTATCAGAGCCTTGGAGTCGGCTCTGCGTTTCAGCTCAAAGACTTTTCTAACAGCTTCAGAATTAAAAGCATCGCATCCGATGCCCCAGACGGTGTCGGTGGGATAAAGAATTAGCCCTCCGCGCCGCAATACATCGCAAGCTTTTTGTATGTCAATGTCTTCTCTTTCCATTTCAAAAGCAAAGTTAACAAATTTTAGGCTCTTTTCGTGTGTATCGGCATAATTATACACATAAAAAATGTAAATTTGTGAACCACATCATCCTATGCAATGACAAAAATAAGGCTAATTATTCTGAATATACTTCTGCTGCTCGCATTACCTTACGCAAATGGGCAAATCAACACCGACCAGGTGATGATTGTAGGCAGAAACTCGCTCTACTTCGAGGACTATATGCTCTCTATACAGTATTTCAACCGCGTCATAGAGGCCAAGCCCTATTTGGCACAGCCATATCTTTACCGCGCAATCGCGAAACTCAATCTCGATGATTTCAGAGGCGCCGAAGAGGATGCTACTTTGGCGATAGAGCGCAATCCGTTCATAACCGATGCCTACGAAGTACGCGGAGTCGCTCGTCAGAATCAGGGGAAGACGATTGAGGCCATAGCAGACTATGACCTTGCCCTGCGGCAGCTTCCCAACAACCGCGGAATAATGTTCAACAAGGCGCTCGCACAGGAGGACACCGGGCAACTCGAAGAGGCGGAAGCCACCTTCAATCACATCATCGAGAGCTATCCCGGAGCAGACAACGCCTACATAGGCCGCGCACGAGTGGAGGCAGAGCGCGGTGACACGCTTGGCGCCGTTGCCGACCTTAACACGGCCATCAGCATCAATAAGAACAACGCCCAGGCCTACGTGATGCGTGCAGACATCAGCATAAAGACTGACAGAAACTTTCAGTCGGCGCTCGACGACATGAATGAGGCCATCCGCCTGCAGCCCCGCTACGCAGGCCTATTCATAAACCGCGCCTATTTGCGCTACAATCTCGATGACTACTTCGGAGCCATGGCCGACTATGACTATGCCCTCACACTTGACCCCATCAACTCCGTGGCCTACTTCAACCGCGGACTGCTGAGAGCGGAAGTTAATGACAACGACCGCGCGCTCGAAGACTTTTCGCGCGTACTCCAGATTGACCCCAACGATATGCGAGCACGCTACAACCGCGCCATGATATACGCCGCGAAAAATGACTACCGCAACGCCCTGTCCGACCTCGACAAAGTGGCGGAAGCCTTCCCGGAGTTCTCCGCTCCGGTTTTTGCCCAGTTTGAGATGTACGACAAGCTCGGCGACCGCCGCAACGCCATGCGCTGCTACGACAAAGCCCGTGAATTAGCTCGCAAGGAGGTGGAAAACTTCGACCGTATAAAATCGGAAAGCGAAACGGGCGTTCAAGAAAGTGCATCAGAAAGCGCCGGCCTGCAACCTGAGGGAGGCACGGCGACAGACCCGTCGGAGCTGTTTGCCAACCGCTTCTCAACCCTGCTGACCATAGACAACGAAATTGACGAAGAGCGGGAATACAACAACAAAAACATTCGCGGCAGAGTGCAAGACCGCAATACGACAATCGAAATTGAGCCGCCGTTCTACCCCACCTATTACACATCGGCCACAGAACTTGCGCCAAACACATATTATATGCAGGAGGTCGACGAGATAAACACGGCTCGCCAGCTACGCTTTGTGCTTTACATTGACAATCACGCTCCGCAGCTCGACAATCCGGCATCAATACAGCGTCATTTTGAGTCGATAGACTACTACAATTCACTCCTTTCGACACACACGCCACGAGCTATCGACTATTTCGGCCGAGCCATGGATCAGTTCACGCTCCGCAATTATGAAGCAACAATCGAAGACCTGACCAGAGCCATCACGCTCACGCCCGACTTCGCCATAGCCTACTACCTGCGAGCTGCAGCCAGAGTCATGCAGACAGCCCACAGCAGCGGTGATGCCGCCGAATTTATAGGCGCCGAACTCCGGCAGGCCAATCTACGAGCCATTCTTGAGGATTACGAAACTTTTTCACGGATGTCGCCTCTTAACCCGTTCGCCCACTTCAACAAAGGCAATATCTATGTGGAGAACGGCGAACTGACATCGGCGCTGAGCGCCTATACGCAGGCCATTGAGCTGAAGCCCGACTTCGGCGAGGCATACTACAACCGCGGATACGTCTATTTCCGTCTCGGCAACCGGGAAGCCGGAGCAGCCGACCTGTCGAGGGCCGGAGAGCTTGGAATTCTTCCTTCCTACAATCTGCTGAAGAGGATGTCACGATAACAGCCGGCCACCGTTAAATCGGTAACCTTGCAAATTTCAAATTCGCTCAAGATTTTTAGCGAAATGACGTCTGTTTTTGAAAAATATTGCTAAATTTGGGCATACTAATTATTACCCAATTCCTATTACAATCTACCATGATTTCATCTACAGACTCGAAAACCCTACAAGACAAAGGGATAACGCAGGAACAGCTTGAGAGTCAACTCAATCGTTTCCGCACCGGCATTCCGTTTATGCGCATCAGCACGGCCGCCAATGTGGGCAACGGCATAATCAGGCTTGATGACGCACAACAAACAGACGCCCTTTGCCGATGGGAAGAATATCTGGCCGACGGTGGCGAGGTCATCAAGATGGTGCCTGCATCGGGAGCCGCATCGCGAATGTTCAAATCGCTGTACGCTTACGTGGAGTCGGCGTTGGAAGCGCCCGAGCCCGGTAGCGACATCGAACAGCTAATTGACAACATAGAGCATTTTGCGTTCTATGACGACCTCAATGCCAAGCTACAGAATCTTTATAACCTGACGGCAAAAGAGCTGATAGCCATGGGGCGCACCAAAGAAGTGGTATCGGCCATCATCAATCCCGAGGGTCTGAACTACGGCAACCTGCCCAAAGGATTGCTAAAATTCCACGACTACGGGGCCGACGGGCAGCGCACTCCTCTTGAGGAGCACCTGATGGAAGGCGTTCAGACAGCACGCAACGGCAAAGGAGCAGTCAACGTGCATTTCACCATTTCACCCGACCATAAGGAAAAGTTTGAGGAACTGATTAAGAAAGTGGTACCACCGCTGAGCGCAAAGACTGCCACCGAATTCAAAATCAGCACATCGGTGCAAAAACCGTCGACCGACACCATAGCCGTGAATCCCGACAACACCCCCTTCCGTGACGGCGGCAAGCTCGTATTCCGTCCGGGAGGCCACGGAGCGCTCATTGAGAACCTCAACGACCTTGATTCGGCAGTGGTATTCATTAAGAACATTGACAACGTTGTTCCCGACTCACACCGAGGCGCCACTATAAAATATAAGAAGGTGCTTGCCGGCTATCTTATAGAGGTTCACGACCGCATAAGCAAATATATGTCTGACCTTGATAGCGGTAACTATAGCATTGAAGAGCTGCGAGAAATGGTGAAATTCCTCCACGACACGCTCAACATACGCCATGAGGATATGAAGCATTACGACGACAGCGAACTCGCTCTGTTCGTAAAAGACAAACTCAACCGACCTCTGCGCGTATGCGGAATGGTGCGGAATGAAGGCGAGCCTGGAGGCGGTCCCTACATAGCCTATAATCCCGACGGCTCAACTTCACCGCAGATTCTTGAAAGCACACAGATTGACCTCAGCAAGGAGGAGAACAGGGAATTGCTTCAGAAAGCGAGCCATTTCAATCCCGTTGACCTCGTTTGCTACATCAAAGACTTCAAAGGGAATAAATTCAACCTGCCCGATTACGTTGACCCCGACACGTGCTTCATCTCGTCAAAATCACTCCATGGCAAGGCACTGAAAGCTCTGGAGCTGCCCGGTTTGTGGAACGGCGCAATGAGTGACTGGTCAACTATTTTCGTGGAAGTACCGATAGAGACATTCAATCCCGTGAAGACCGTCAACGACCTGCTCCGCCCCGCGCATCAGGGTTAAGAGTATGTTCGACAAAAGTAAGCGATACGTCTTACATTAATTGCGCCGCCGAAGGAATGCAAGGAGTAGTCACTCCAAAGGCTCTACACCGGTCTCCGCAATATGTAACCGGCTCATAAAAGTTTGAGAGACTGCGTCACAATTGACGCAGTCTCTCATCTTTCAATCAACTTAAATTTTTACCTATTATTACTCGGCAGCAGGTGCAGCGGGAGCTTCGGAAACGGGTGGCACAGGAGGCATGACTATGTTTTCGAGAAACATCACATATTGCTCGGGGGTGAGTATGCCTTTTACCTGCTCGATGTACTGACGGCGCTTTTCAGGATTCACTCTGCGTGGAGCCGGGCGATTGCAGCCTTCATGACGGCGGCTTTGGTGATGCCGGCCGCGATTGCAGTTCTGCTGTGAACAGTTCTGCTGAGCGGGTGCCTGCCGGGGGGTACATTCAGCGCCTTTGCAATTGTCGGAATCGCGTGGGCAGAGAGGCTTGATAGCGCTGAGCTGTGACTGCTGTTCGGGAGTAAGGTCAATGCCTGCGAAGAAATCGCGATGCTGATGCTGACGCTGACCGTGGCGAGCCTGAGCGCCCCGTTTGCAGTTATGACGACGTTTGCCGGGCTTATTGTTGTCGGAATGTTTGCCCTGACAGGGTGCATTGCAGGTTTCTGCGGTCTGTTCGGTAGAAGTCGGAGCCGCAGTGGTTTCCGGAGTTTGTGCAAGCGATGAGAAAGTAAGCATTCCGGTAAGCATTATAGCTACACTTAAAATAGTTTTCTTCATAATTGATTTTGTTACTGAAATTGTTTTATTTATTAAATTCGTTTGTTTTTATGACAAAAATAATTACAGATGGTTTATTTTTAACGCAAATATTTAACTTATGATAACTAAATGTGGTGCAAAATTAAGAGCCGATTTAACAAAAAGCAACATCAGCCAAAGCATTGCACAGGCTGAAAAAAGTTCATATATTTGCATCAACCAACGCCGAAGCGCTATATAAAAATGTTTCAATCACTTAGCAGCAAAGCACACACAGCAGCCGAAACCGTAAAAAAATGGTGGGCCTACTGTAGCACCGGAGTATGGACCGACACCAGGAAAATCTGGAAAGTCAACATGGTGAAGACTCTGAATCTGTCGCTACGCTCATTTCTGAATTCCGACATCCAGTCGAAGTCCTGCGCCCTTACTTACCGGACAATGCTTGCAATAGTGCCGATGCTTGCCATATTTTTTGCCATCGGACGCGGGTTCGGGTTGCAGGATGTGCTGAGAGACGAGCTTATGAGCGAATTTTCATCGCAGTCAACACTGCTTGAGCGTGTGCTGGAATTTGTCAACTCCTATCTAAACCAATCGTCACAAGGCTGGTTTGTCGGCATCGGCATTATCGTGCTTCTGTGGACGCTCATCTCTCTGCTGAATGCCGTTGAGAAAGTTTTCAACGACATCTGGGGCATCAAACAGGACCGCTCGTTGTGGAGAAAGTGCACAGACTATCTTGCCATATTCCTTGTGCTCCCCATTCTGATGATATGCTCAAGCGGAATCACCATAGTCATGTCTACCACGCTTGAAAAGCTGCTCCCCTACAGTTTTGCCACACCGCTTACGGGATTTCTTCTTGATGCGTTCTCACTGGTGATGCTGTGGTTGTTTTTCACGGGCGTCTATATGCTTGTGCCAAATACGAAGGTGAAATTCAAAAACGCATTCGCGACAGGCGTGCTGTCAGGCACGGCGTACATGGTGCTCCAGTGGCTTTTCATTTCGGGTACCGTTTACATATCAAAATACAATGCCATCTACGGCAGCTTCGCATTCGTACCGCTGTTCTTGGTTTGGATGCAACTTGTATGGGTGGTGACACTTTCGGGAGCCGTCATCTGTTTTTCATCGCAGAATATATTTCAGTATAATTTCAGCAACGAGGTGGCAAAAATCTCGCCAAGTTACCGCCAGAAAATCATAGTTTCGATAATGGCCGTCATAGTTGATGCCTACGAGAAAAAACGCACACCGCCTACCGAATATGACATCAGCACAAACTACGGCATACCAATCAGTCTGGTGACGAAATCAGTCAATGTCATGCTCGACGCCGGGCTGATACTGCGCACGGTGACAAATCCGAAAGTGCAGGTCTACGGCTTCGTACCATCAACCGACCCCTCCCGACTGACCGTGGGCTACGTTATAGAACAGTTGCGTAATTACGGCACCACCGAGTTTGTACCCGGATTTAAGACCCGTTTCAGCAAGATAATAAAATCGATAAACGATGCGGAGCAGGCGATGCATGACGTAGGCGACCGCACCCTGATAAAGGATGTGCCCGTGGAGGCCATCTCAGCTGAAGATTTGAATCAGACAGAGCAAATAGACAACCAACATTAATATAAGCCTAAACATGAAAAAAGCAATCTCAACCGAAAAAGCTCCCGGAGCTATCGGTCCCTACAGCCAGGCAATCGACACCGGCACAATGGTTTTTATTTCCGGTCAGATACCGGTAAATCCGGCTGACGGCACTATTCCCGAAGGAATCACAGCCCAAGCAGCCCAGTCGATGGCTAATGTGAAAGCCATACTCGCTGAGGCCGGTCTGAGTGTGGACAATGTGGTCAAAACCACGGTGTTCTTAGCAAATATGGACGATTTCGCAGCCATGAACGCCGTATATGCGGAGAATTTCACAGCACCTTTCCCTGCCCGCTCAGCGGTGGCCGTAAAGGACCTTCCGAAAAAAGTGCTTGTGGAAATCGAAGTTATCGCCGTCAGATAAGTTGCATCCGATTAGAATCGGCTAAAAAATCAGCCACGACGAATGTGCTTCCCCCGATGAAAATCACGTCATCCGGGGAAGCGTTTTTTTTAGCCTCTCGCACGGCCTCGGCCACTGATGCGAAAACGGAACCGTCAAGCCCGTGAGCCTGCGCCACTTTCCTGACTTCAGATGCCGGAAGCGCCCTCGGAACTGAAGCCTGCGTGAAATAATACTCAGCCTCGCGCGGGAAAAAGCCGAGAATGGAACTAACATCCTTGTCGTTAACAAAACCGACAACCATCTTCAGCTGTCGGCCGAATGAATTCAGGCGCGGTCCAAGCCAACGCCATCCGCCTTCATTATGGCCCGTATCGCAGATTACGGTGGGAGCTACGGCAACCTTCATCCACCGTCCCGCAAGTCCGGTAGCCTCGGCCACAGTTGCAAAACCGCGTCTGACGTCATCGTCAGATATTTCGTAGCCAGCTTCGCGGAGTTGCTTCACGGCTTCAAGAATAGTAGCTGCATTTTCAACCTGACAGTCGCCGGTGAGCTGACCTGAAATGTGCCCGAAATCGCGTGCCTCATATTCTATTGTGTCGGGAGTTTTACGCACCTGCGTGAACTGCGAACCGGCACAGGCGAAAATCATCGGCGCCGACTTCAGGGCGGCTGTCTCGGTAAAGACATCGCGCACCCCCTTGCCTTCCGCATTACCTATTACAACAGGAATCCCGGATTTAATGATGCCGGCCTTTTCCCGAGCTATTGCAGCCAAAGTGTTGCCAAGCTGAGCCTTATGGTCGAATGAGATATTGGTGATTATCGTCAGAACAGGGTCAATGATATTGGTTGTGTCAAGGCGTCCGCCGAGTCCGGTTTCAATCACGGCCACATCGCATCCGGAATCAGCGAAGTATTTGAATGCGAGAATGGTGGTAAGTTCAAAAAATGAGGGAGAGAGCCCGGCGTCAAGCCTGCGGTAGCCGTCAACAAATTCGGCCACATATTCTTTCGGAATCATCGAGCCGTCAACTTTGATGCGTTCACGGAAGTCGACAAGGTGAGGCGAAGTATACAGGCCGGTTTTATATCCGGCATAGCCGAGGATGGCCGCAAGCGTGTGGCAGGTTGAGCCTTTTCCGTTTGTGCCTGCCACATGAACGGTGCGATACCGGCGATGCGGATTACCGAACGCGGCGGCAAGCCTTACTGCAGTATCAAGACCGGGCTTATAGGCGGCGGCGCCTATGCGCTGAAACTGAGGAGTGGAATTATATAGAAAATCGACTGCTTCCTGATAGGTCATAGTATAAATGTATAGAGCACATAGCCGGCCACACCTGCTAATACAATCACTAAAATCGGATGAATTTTAGTGAAGTAGACGATGCAGAATGAGGCTACACAAAGGACTATTGAAGTAATAAGTTCGGCATTCTCCGAGCCAAAGTTCTCGGTGTTCATCAGCATTAGAGCCGCTGATGCGATAAGCCCCACTACGACAAGACGCAGACCGGTAAAAATGCCTCTGATTAAAGTGCTGTCATGATGGCGCCTTATATAATGGCTCGTATTGGCGACAAGAAGGAAAGAGGGTATGATTACGGTGAGGGTGCATATAAGGGAGCCGAGTATGCCCCACAGCGGAGATGAGAACATCACGGGGTCGGATTGCTGCGGCGCTACATAGCCGATGTAGGTGGCAGAGTTGATGCCGATAGGTCCGGGGGTCATCTGCGACACGGCCACGATATCGGTGAACATCTGCTGAGAAATCCATCCGTGGCCCACAATCTCGCGCTCGATAAGCGAGAGCATTGCATAACCGCCGCCAAACCCGAAAAGCCCGATTTTCAAATAGCTCCAAATGAGCTGAAAGTAAATCATGAGTCGCCGTCCTCCTTTCCGCCCGACAGTCGGGAACGTTTTTCCTTCAGCAACAGCCACAGATAGCCTCCTGCGGCGCCAATCACGATATATAGTATGGGATTGGAAACCACTGGCCATCCGGAGACAATCAGCAAAGCCACAGCGATAGGGATGATGACATTTTTCATATTGACTTTTGCCGCCTTGGCCGACCTGATGACCGGTGCGATTATCAGGGCAACCACAGCAGGGCGTATGCCCTTGAAGACTGCGCTAACCACAGGGTCGTTTTTAATAATATCTGGGGTAAGAAATATGGCAATAGCCAAAATTATCAGGAACGACGGCATAATTGTGCCTGCCGCAGCTGCAAGACTGCCGCGGTTGCCCCGTATCTTGTCGCCCACGGCCACCGAGATGTTGACTGCCAGAATGCCGGGGAGAGCCTGAGCCACTGCAAGCAAATCGAGGAACTCCTCTCGGTTGAGCCAACCGTGTTTGTCGACAATCTCACGCTCGATAATCGAAATCATGGCCCATCCGCCTCCGAAAGTGAATGCGCCGATTTTGAAGAATGTTACAAACAGTTGAGAATATATCCCCATTCTAAGTATGAGATGGAATCAAAGTATGCTGAAAAATCGAGCGCAAAATTACAAATTTTTCCTTACATTTGTAATCTTTATGCGCAACAAAGCGTTGTAAGTACATACGACATTTTAACTTAATTACATTCCTATGAAAAGACATTTCATCATAACACTATGCGCGATGCTTGCCGCATCAACAGGTTCTGTATATGCAGTGAGTCCCGAATCGCCCGCAGTGGAAAGCGATATGGCCGCTCTCAACAACACTTTAGGCACTTCCTCCCGACTCATCCCCGACAGCAAGCTGAATGGTGAGTGGACGTTCTACACCCTCTACGGCGACAAAGTGACCGGAGAAGAACCCGCCTACATCAACATTGTCAACTCGGAAGGCCGGTTTTACGGCTGCAACGGTTGCAACATACTCAACGGCTCTGTAATTTCTTCCAAAGAGGGCGAAATAGCCTTCAAGGATGTACTCTCGACCCGTAAATACTGTCAGAACGCGCCGTTTGAATACAAAATCAACCTCGCTCTCGACGCAGTGAAAGGCTACAAAATACAGCAGTATGGCCATGAATACTATCTCGACTTGACCGATTCCCGCGGCCACGCCATCATAGTTCTACGCCGTCACAACATGGATTTTATGAATGGTGCATGGCACGTAACCGCTATCAACAACGTGCCTAACCGCATTGAGAGCGTCAACCTCGTGATAGATATCACCGAAGGTCGCATTCACGGCAATACAGGTTGCAATTTGCTCAACGGCGACGTAAGCGTTGACCCGAACCGTGACAACTCCATACAGTTCAACAACATAGGGAGCACCCGCATGATGTGCCCGAATATGTCAACCGAAATGGCTCTGCTTGTAGCTCTCGAAGAGGCTGTAACAGCATACGCCGACGGCAATGATGCCGCTTCGGTCTATAACGCCCACGGCAAGCAGGTGCTGACTCTCAAACGCATAAGTGAAGCCGAACTGCGAGACAAAGAATAACGGAGACTGTTGCCGAAATTTGTAAGGAGACGGTGTGTCACATAATGACGCATCCGCCTCTTTTATTTACAAACAATCATTCATTATTATATGGAATCACACGAAGAAATCTGGCGCAAAATGCTTGCAGGCGAAAACTATGACGCCTCACATCCTCACCTGCTCGAAAAACTCATGAGGACCCGTATCCTTATACGCCGCTTCAATGACCTTATGCCCGACAGCCTCACGGAACAGAAAAAGCTGATACGCTCTCTTCTCGGAAGCTGCGGAAATAACTTCACCATCAATCAGCCGTTCAGATGCGACTACGGCGAAAACATCCATATAGGCGAGAATTTTTTCGCCAATTTCAACCTTACAGTGCTTGACGAAGCTGAAGTTAGAATCGGCGACAATGCTTTCATCGGTCCGAATGTGAGCATCTACACAGCGTGTCACCCACTCGATGCAGCAGAGCGCAACAAGCAGACCGAATGGGCTCTGCCGGTCACCATCGGCAATAATGTCTGGTTGGGTGGAAATGTGACAATAGTTCCCGGAGTAACCATAGGCGATAATTGCGTCATCGGAGCCGGCTCGGTAGTGACCCGTGACATTCCCTCCAACACAGTGGCAGCAGGCAATCCGGCCCGCGTAATCAAATCATGTTGATGCCATTTTGTTTGTTTTCATTCCTAAAATTACATATTTTTGCAAATGAATTCAGACAAGTTCGGAAGTGCCATAGGAATAGTTGTGAAACGGCTCCTGCTTCATAAGCGGATTTTTCTGATTGTCAACATATTACTAACCAATTATTACTACCAAACAACTTAAATCTATGTTAAAAAAGATTCTCGCTTTCTCTGCGGTCGCCACGTTAGCGTTAGGCTCGTGGGCCGGAGTCGTGAATGTAGGTTCGGCATCCTATTCCGATGTCTTCCCCGGTAAAGACGAGGCCGGCCGCAACGGCTACATTTCAGCATCACCGCAAGTGTCCGGCAATGCTGTTGGTCGTCCCATTCCCACAAATGACTGGTGGAGCAACGAACTCGTCAGCAACCACGGTCAGTCGATGTTCAACTATCCTCTGGGGCTCAGGACTCAGGACGACGGACTCTGCATTATCAAAAACTTCATCGGACAGGCTATAATGCAAGGCACGGGACCGCTCGAAATAGGTTTGGAAAATCTCAACTGCCCCACCACCACAATCAGCGACTACTCCGACTGGACCGTGACTTACAGCTGGGACGCCGCAATGGAAGCCACAGTGGCCCAGGCATCGCCTTTCGTCTACTTTTCGCGAAGCAGCAATGCCGATGTTACGGTGAAAGCCGCAGGCACATTCTCAGTAATTGACGGCAACATTCTTCTCATAACCAACGGCTACAACCGCTCCAGCTACGCCGTGTACGCCCCCACCGGCGCTACATGGACCGTAAACGGCTCCTCAGCCAAAAGCTCACTAAACGGCAAGAATTATTTCTCGGCAGTCCTGCTGCCCGAAGGCGATGCCGCTGCCATAGCAAAAGACTGGAAGAAATTTGCATTCGTTTACCCCGCCGGCACACAGGCCAATTTCACTTACTCGCCCGAGACCGGCACCGTGAAAACCACTTACGAAGTCACCACCGATGTGAAAGAAGGTGGCTCATCAGACTTCCTAATGGGCCTTCTTCCCCATCACTGGGCCAATGCCGACGCACTCCCCGGACAGGAGCCTTACACTTACGCCACCGTGAGAGGCGAAATGAAGCTCTGCGCCACCAACAGCTTCTCAACGACGCTGAAATTTTACGGAGTGATTCCCACACTTCCGGCTGTGACCGACAATGCCAACGGCTTCTCTCAGAACAATCTCAACCGACTCATTGAAAACGTCATCAACGACAACGGTCTTCAGGACTGGACTGACTCCTACAACGACGGTCAGCTTATAAACCGCCTCATTCAGGTGGGTCGCATAGCAAAAGAGTGCGGCAACGAGGAGCTCTTCACGAAAGCATTCAATCTCGTGAAGGAACGCACCGAAAAGTGGCTCACCTATGAGGAGGGCGATATTGCCTTCATGTTCTACTATCACCAAGATTGGACCACACTGCTGGGATATCCCGCAGGCCACGGTCAGGACACCAATATCAATGACCACCACTTCCACTGGGGCTATCTCATACACGGAGCTGCATTCGTGGAACAGTACGAACCGGGATGGAAAGATCAGTGGGGAGGAATGGTGAATTTGCTCATCCGCGATGCCGCTTCCACTGACCGCAACGATTCCATGTTCCCCTATCTGCGCAACTTCGCGCCCTACGCAGGCCATTCATGGGCTAACGGCACAGCCAATATAGGCTTGGGCGTTGACCAGGAATCAACTTCCGAATCAATGCAGTTTGCCTGCTCACTTATACATTGGGGCGAACTTTCCGGCTCCCAAGAAATCCGCGACCTTGGCGTTTACCTCTACGTGACCGAGCTTTCCGCCATTGAGGAATACTGGTTTGACGTTCACGACCGCAATCTTGCCGCCGACTTCACAAGCGCCACGGCTTCACGCGTGTTCTCCAACAGCTATGACGACCAAAACTTCTGGGGCGGAGGCATCGCCGGCTCCTACAGCATACAGATTTACCCGCTTCACGCCGGGTCGATGTATCTCGTCCACGACAAAGACTATGCTAAAAAATTCTGGAATGCCATGTCAACCGAAACCGGCATACTCAGCAATGACAACAACGACAATATATGGTATGACACATGGATTCGTTTCCTCTCGATGATTAATCCCGAAGATGGACTGAATCTCTACAACAATTGCACGCGTCTCGGCAACAAATTCGGCGAATCAGAGGCTCACACATATCAGTGGGTTCATGCAATGATGCACCTCGGCACACCCGACCAGACAGTTACAGCCTCCTCACCTCTCGCAGCAGTATTTGTCAAAAACGGCTACAGAACTTATGTCGCCCAGAACTATTCAACCGAGCCTGTGACCATCACATTCAGCGACGGATACACACTCAACGTTCCGGCCCGTTCACTCGCAAGCGAAGTCAGCGAAGAACCGCTTCCGATGGAACCATCATGCACGCTGACAGCCAATCCTGAATCAGGCATTATCGGCGAGACAGTGATTTTCACTGCCAATGTCACCGAAAACGACTACACCGTGACAAATGTGGAAATAAAAGTCAACGCCGAACCCCTCATCACAACATCAAAAGGCGATGGCGTGTATGAAGCCGAATGGACTCCCACAAGTAAGGGTACCTATTCAATAGTAGCTACAATATCCACCCAAGAGGGCAAAACCGTAGAATCGGATGTGCTGAACTTCAGCGTGGCCAACGGCTCCGTTATTCCCGGATTCAGTGATACAAAACGCGTGGATTTCACAGCCGACGAGGCCTCACAGGGCTCTCTCGTGGCCGGCGGCTACATAGAATTTGCCTACAACGGTGCTGAAGTGACAGTGACAGTGAAATTTGACGGAGAATACACCGGATTCGTAGGACCATGGCTCTGGGACCAAACCAACGGATTCCAGGAACTAACCATGACCGCCAACGGCGACGGCACATATTCATGCACGCTGACCGACTATGAACCGGGAACGACAGTTCGCGTGGCCGCAAAGGTGGCTTTCGCGGGTGGTATGGGTGTGACACCGGTCTGCGAATACACAATTCCGCAATCATCAGGAATAAACAATATAAACTCTGATGAGGATGCCCCGGTGGAATACTACAATCTTCAGGGCATTCGCGTGGAACAGCCGCAAAACGGCATCTACATACGACGCCAAGGCTCGAAAGTGTCGAAAGTTATTATTCACTAACGCAACATATAAGGCAGGCCTTCCTAAAGGCCTGCCTTAATTTTATGCTGCCACAACGTGACAACTCCGTTGAAAATTCCTCAACCGCTTCGACATTAAGCAAACTCCGCTTGACAACAGCCTGACTCCCGAGCAAATAGCGGAAATAGTCATGGCATAATAAGAACCTGCACAAATAAAAAAGCATCCAAGTGACGCCCTGTCCTCGGATGCTTTTATATTGTCAAAATTACCCTTTTACGGGAATCAGAACCGCAGCCTGAAGCCTCCCATGGCTGTGAATCCGGGCATTTCGTAACCGCGGTTGATGGTATAGTTCGCATCGGTGATATTCTCCAAACGGGTGAACACCGCTGCGTAGCTGCAGATGTCCCATGTGAGCTTGAGGTTGAGCAGCGCGTAGTTCTGGTGTCTGATACCGTCAGCCACATATAAGCCACCTACACCTTTGAGGTCTGCACTTACATTCAGGAAGCTCCACGGGTGCCACTCCACACCGACAAAATACTGGTTTCGAGGTGCGCCGGTGAGATTGCGGAGCGAGGTGTGCAAATAGCTGTAGGATGCTGTCAACCATACGTTGTCAACCGGATGACTCCGTGCCGTAAGTTCAAGGCCTTTGTTAATGAAATAACCGGTGTTCTGATTTTTCATGTCGACAGTCTGTATCATGTTGTCGCCGCGGCTGAAATAGCCGGTAAGCTCAGCGGAAAGATAACGGGAAAACGATTTTCCGACAGACACTTCATAGTTCATCATCTTTTCCGGCTGCAAGTCGGGATTAGCCATGCGGTAGAGATAAAGCTCGCGGAAGGAAGGGTTACGGTAGCCCATGGCAAGATTTCCCTTGATGGTCCATGCGTTGCCGGGGTTCACCGAGAATCCGAATTGCGGAATCCACTGAGTGTCAAATTTATCGCTGTTGGCCATACGTAGTCCGGCACTCAGACTTAGGAAGTCGTTGAAAAGAGTCTGCGAAAGTGTAAGATACGGAGAGTATTCCACAATGGTTTTGCGCGGCAGCGTCGACAATGAGCCTTCGGTGTGATGATTGCCCCCTGATATGGGAATTTTGCCTGAATAGCTGTCGAAATCGAAGCCTATAGTAGCCGATGAATTTTTCCATGGACGGAAATTCTCATAAACTATCACTCCGATGCGATTGTCGCCACTGTGAAAATGCCTCGGGTCGTCAACATAATGGTTTCCGTAATTGTAGTACAGACGAGCCGCTCCTGAGAAGTCTCCATAGCTATTGGCAACGGTTGCCGATGCCTCACCGCGTATGACATCCTGATGATAGACGGCGGTTGATTCGGGGTCGGACAATGTCGGATAGATAGGGTCATTGCCCTCGAAGTTCATCAGGGTATAGTCTGCGTAGGCGCTCCACCGGTCATTGATGTCATATCCAACTTTGGCATATACGTCATACTGCTTGAAATCGAAATCGTCGACAGTGCCGTCGGTACGGTTGTAGGATAGCGAAACCAGCGAGCTGAACCGGCCGAAATGTGTTGCATTGGTCACCGATGACAACCAAGTGTTGTAAGAGCCGTACTGTGACTGAATTGTCGTGTGTACGCCGTCTGTACGCGCTGTTTTAGTGATTACATTTATTGCTCCGGCCATGGCATTTGAACCGTAAAGCACCGAACCGGGACCGCGGAGCACCTCAACCCGTTCAACATATTCCTTCTCATAGAAATCGGCTATGTGATGGGAATAGATGCCGGCGAACTGAGGTTGACCGTCGACGAGCATCAGCACTCCGGAGGCTCTGTCGCCTCCGACACCGCGCAGCTTGATATGGCCTGAACCGCCGTTGCTCACCCCGAAACCGAAGATGCTGCGCTCTGAGATGAAGAGGCTCGGCACCATGCCGGAGAGTGTCGACAACAACTGAGTCTGCCCTATTGATTCGAGCTGACGGCTGTCAACCACCGAAACCGTATATGGCAACAGCCGTTGCGAAACGACATTATTTGTGCCCGTGACGACCACTTCTTCGAGCACTCTGACCGTGTCTGACGTCTCGGCAGCATGAGTCGAGGTTGCGGCCATTAGTGCCGATAATAAAACCGTTACGCCCGCTACAATCCGTCTGACGGATTTACTGTATTTCATATCCAATTAAAAACATAAAGGCCCGGCAGCAAAAAACACTTCCGGGCCAATACTATAAAAATTTACTTAACTGATTCTGATTCTGATTCCGCAGCGTCAATATTGACTATAATGTAATCAGTGGTTCCGAGACCTATTTTCTCGGCATAATCCACGATGTGTGCGCCGTGGCGCGTGTTAATGCGCTCTATGAGCGGCGCTGCATCGTCGCCGGGTTTCGACTCGTGATTGAATACAAGGTCAAGACAGGCTTTGTCAAGCGCCACGGGGTCGAGAGATGCAAGAATGCCCATATCCTTCACTTTCGGAGCATCCGGATGGCCGTTGCAGTCGCAGTCGACCGACATATTGTTCATCACATTAATATAAACAATGCCGTTTTTGCCTTTGAAATAATTGTGCACCGACTGCGCGGCTCCTGCCATCGACTCAATAAAACCATCCTGTCCGTGAGGCTGTTCAAAGAGCTTGGCTGTGTCGGTATAAGCACCGGCCGTATGAATGAGTGTCTTACCTTCAGGGGTAGCATTTCCGATACTCTGATTTTTGAGCACACCGCCGAACCCGCCCATAGCATGGCCCTTGAAATGAGCGAGATTAATCATGAAATCATAATTGGCAAGATGTGCGCCGACAATATTCTCCGAGAAATATGTGGTGTCCTGCATCGGCAGAAGCATCGGGCCGTCCTCATCCATAATGTCGACGTCGGCTATATCATTATAACCTCGCTCGGCAATGGCACGCCTGTGATTTTCGGTTGTTGAACGGTTCCCGCCGTATGCCGTGTTGCATTCCACCAGTGTGCCGTTCACTTTTTTCACGAGGTCGGCTATGAGCCCCGGGGCAAGCTGATTGCTCTCCGAGGATTCTCCGGTGCTGATTTTAACCGCCACTTTACCCTCGGGAGTGACTCCGAGCTTTTCAAAAATTGTGACAAGAGCCTCAGGGGTGATTTCAGAGGTAAAATAAACCGTAGAAGGTTCGGTTGCAGTCTGTGCTGACGCAGCCGAAGCCATCAGGCACACGGCCATTGAAAACAAGAACTTTTTCATAGTGATATGATGTTTAATATTATCGGGGTTAGTTTTAACAAAAATAGTAAATATCTGATATTTCGGCTATCACAAAACGCCAAACTTCATTCACTTTTTCTTGCATTCGCACCCCGCACGAAATAGCGCATTTAGAGATTGACAAAAGCAACAAAATCGAAATTGGTTTGCGTAAAATGGCCTCCGGGGAAGCGACTTTTGTCTACTTCGACCTCAAACAGCCCACCAATCGTTTCGACAACCAATGTACGAGAGCTGCCATAATTACAGTCACGGCATAAGTAATTATTATAAATTTACCGGAAGATAAATTCGGAGCAAGCTCCATGAGATTACCTATGACAATGACGTGCAACAAATATATTTCATAAGATATACTGCCGATGTATATTACAATTCTGTTTTTGTACTCTCGTCCGATTGTTACCAACAAAAGGAACACTATGATGGCAAAACCAAGAACTATTTTCAGCAAGTATTCGCCATAAAAATAGACAGTCTTATACTTCAAATATGCCAAACCCAGCATCATTGTAAGAACAAGGAAAAGAATCAACTTGCTCCGTCTGTTCTGCGTAAGCCACGTTTTAATTTGTGGCATGAATCGATAAAGGATAATGCCCCAGATAAGACCGTATCGTTCATAACACCAACCCAACGGCTCATTATCACCTCCGTCTGACGGCAAATAGAGATATAGGCTCGAAGCGACTACTCCCAAAATCAACAACCCGTCAACAATCCATTTATTCGTTATCTTAAATATACGTGCTATCAATTTAATGCAATAAAACCAAAGACAATATTCAAGAAGAATCAATACATAAGAGTTGATAAACCAGAGTGTCTCTATCGAAGCGTCGCTTCCTTTGATTAATCGACTCGCAATATAAGTTATGATATTGATAATGGCACACGGAATCAATAGTGAGACAAGCCTGTTTCTCCAAAAGTTCTTTAAATAGTCAGGCTTTTTGTCAGAACTAAATTGCATACCATACGAGGAAATCATAAAGAAAAGAGTAACGCAAACATAAGCGAAACTACCAATCATATCCTGCAAAGGGTTTTGGTATGAAGTTGGGAAATGAACCATTACGACAATAATACAGCAGAGACATTTTAAGACATCAGTGTATTGTTTGCCGAACAAAGTGACTTCGGTTTCTTTTTTAGTATTTGAAACCCCTGCAATAAGTATAAAAACTATTGGTATTAAAGTTAATAGGTAATCCATAAAATTAAAATCGAATCTCAGATTTATTGTTTTCCAATCGTTTGTATTATTATAAAAAAATCGAGGTATATCCTGATTGTTTTGCAAAGTTACAACATCTAATGTGTACATCCAACGAGAAATCACCTCATTTTTGCCATAAAATTTTGTCAAAATTTTGTCTTTCGAATTCGCACCCACGGCATCCTATTCACTCTCACTTTTATTGAGCGATATTGTCTGATAGCGTTAGATTTAACTTAAGTGTGCACGATTTTTGCCCACACCTTGTTTATATTTGCGGCATGGTTGGAAATAAAATTTGATTCCTATGATTAAAAACAAAACTCTCAAGATTATCCTTATCGTTATAGGAGTAAGCGCCGCCGTTGTCGGATTTATTTGGCTGTTAATGGAACTGTTGCCTTGGCTGTTGGCGGTAATTATCTTCCCTGCATGGCTTATTGCGGCTCTATCTGAAGGAGGAAAGGTATAGTAACGCAGAATCTGTTGATGATTTATCTGATTGATGAAGCAAGTTTCTGAGGCCGTTCGATAAGAGCTGTAGAATTGCATTAATAATTTGTTCTTATTATTTTTGCAATTGATTTTGAAGATGCTTTTTGGGAGACAGTCATCAGAACATGGAAAATAAGATTGACACCAATAATGGCATGGGGCTGATACGCTACATATTGGCCTTTGCCGTTATTATCGCACATTTTAATTTCGTTACCGGTGCCGATTATTATTTCCCTATTTCGAGTTATCATGCAGTTGGCGGATTTTTTGCCCTCAGCGGGTTTCTTGTATACAACAGCTATATAAAATCCGGCAACCTGCTTCATTTTGTTAAGCGCCGTGCGCGCAAAATTTTGCCTCCTTATCTGACAATAGTGCTGTTATGCGCTTTTTTGCTGGGCTTCACACTCACTCCTCACGACTGGGACGGTTATTTTTCAACTGATTGGCTAAAATATCTCGGCGCGAACCTCTCGTTTTTGAATTTTCTGCATCCGTCGCTTCCCGGTGTGTTCGGGGGAGAGGCTGTCAATGGTTCTTTGTGGACCATCAAAATAGAATGGCTCCTTTATCTTTCGGTACCGATTGTTGTATGGAGCATCAGGAAACTGTCGATAAAGAATGAGTTAGTTTTTTTCCTCATATTATATCTGTTATCGGCATTCTACCGGATGGGATTCCTTTGGCTATATTATATGAACGGTCAGGAAATCTTTTACATTCTGTCGCGTCAGGTGTTCGGTCAGGCCTGTTATTTCTACACCGGAGTCGTGCTTTTTAAATATTACGGCTTGTTTCGTAAACATATAGTCATGTTTCTGGCAATTGCGGTTCTAATGGTTGGCGTATCTCTGCTGAATGGCTGGATTGGCATATTATGTGAACCTGCCGGCGTTTCGATTCTTACCATAGGCATATCAATTTTGCTTAGTGGTTGGTTCAGCATCTTCAATAAGAATAATGTAAGTTACGAAATGTATCTTTTTCATCTTCCCATTATTCAGCTTGTCTGGTTATATCATGAACCTTTACATATCGGCATTTCCGAGGCATTTGTTATATCAATCGGGAGCGTTCTCGCTGTGTCAATCCTATGCTGGTTTTTGTTGGACAAACCTCTTTTACGCAAGAAAAGCACTAAAATTTGACCGACCTATTTATTTCCATTGTGCGTCCGTTTTGAACATTTTTGACCAATAAGCCACATTTTTTTCGTGGTCATGCTTTTGCGATAGAACAAAATAAAGGCGGCTAACCTATTGATTAGCCGCCTTTTGTAATCTTTGTCAAATAATTGACATTGCGGAGAGAGAGGGATTCGAACCCCCGGAGGTGTGACCCTCAGCGGTTTTCAAGACCGTCGCAATCGACCACTCTGCCATCTCTCCAATAACGTCTGTTTTTCGTGCCGGCTCTCTTGCCTGCTTAAGACGAGTGCAAAGTTAAAACTAATATTTGATTTGTGCAAATTTATTCACGGTTTTTTAAAACTTTTTGATTGCGTCCTCCGTCATATTCTGCTTTCATGAAATTTTGTTATGATAATATACCAAAATTTACATATTTAATCGTTTTTAGGGCAATATTATAATTAAAAGTTGTATTTTTGCATCCAAAAGGTACAATTTGACAGAATATAATCACTCTTACTATTATGCTTAGAATTGCAATTCAGGCCAAAGGGAGGCTAAATGAAGATTGTGTAGCGTTGTTCAATGATGCAGGTATAACAGCATCCGGCAGCCATCGCAAGCTGATGGCTCATGCCGACGGATTCCCTATTGATTTCTTGTATCTGCGCGATGACGATATACCTCAGGCCGTGTCAATGGGCGTTGCCGACCTCGGCATCGTTGGACAGAACGAAGTGGCCGAAAAGGAGGAACTTGTGGATGAAATAATGCAATTAGGCTTTGGGAAATGCCGCATATCGCTTGCCGTGCCTAAAAACTGTGACTACACGGGTCTCGAATGGTTCAACGGAAAGCGCATCGCCACATCTTATCCCGTGATTCTTGCAAAATTTCTCAAGGAACAAAATATTTCAGCCGACATCCACACTATAGCCGGCTCGGTTGAAGTGGCACCCGCAGTCGGCATGGCCGACGCTATTTTCGACATCGTGTCGTCCGGCGGCACGCTCGTACAGAACGGGCTGATGGAAGTTGAGAAAGTGTTCTATTCAGAAGCTGTGCTTATAGCCAACAAAAGTCTTGACGCTGAAAAACGTGCCGACATCGAAAAGCTGAGATTCAGATTTGACTCCATCAATCAGAGCCGCGGCATGAAATACGTGCTTATGAATCTTCCAAAAGAACGCATCGAGCAGGCTGTGGCGCTACTGCCGGGCATGAAGAGCCCCACGCTGCTGCCACTGGCTGACGAGGGTTGGTATTCGATGCACGTGGTCATAGCTCAGGATGAACTTTGGGACAAGATAGAGCAGCTCAAACAATTAGGAGCTGAAGACATTTTGGTGCTCGCGCTCGAAAATCTTATTAGATAATTATGGAAATCATCATAAATCCGCCACGGCGACAGTGGGACTCGCTTTGCCACCGCAACTCAGCCGACTCCGCACAGCTCGAGCAGGCCGTCGGCAGCATCATAAAAGATGTAAAAACGCGTGGCGACGAAGCCATCCGCGACTTCGCGCGCAAATTTGACGGCGTAGAGCTTACCCGTCTGCGTCTTTCGGAGCAAGAAATCTGCGATGGAGCCGCCGCTACACCGCCGGAAGTGGCACAGGCTATTGATGATGCCTGCCACAACATCGAGCTGTTTCACCGCGCCCAGTTGCCGCGTGAGGTAAACGTTGAGGTGATGCCCGGCGTGAGATGTGTGCAGAAGGCTGTGGCTATCAACCGCGTGGGGCTTTACATTCCCGGAGGCAAGGCGCCGCTGTTCTCTACGGTGCTTATGCTTGCCATACCGTCAGCCATAGCAGGATGCCGGGAGGTGGCGCTATTCACCCCCGAAGGTAAGACCGGCATAGCTCCGGCAATTCTATATGCGGCAAAAAAGTGCGGCATTAGGGAAATCTACAGAATAGGTGGTGCACAGGCAATAGCGGCAATGGCATACGGCACCGATGAAATAGCCCGCGTCGACAAGATATTCGGGCCCGGCAACCAGTTCGTCACCCGAGCCAAGCAGATGGTTTCAGCCGACGTGGCCATTGATATGCCGGCCGGACCGAGCGAAGTGATGGTTGTGGCCGACGAAACGGCCAATGCCGGTTACTGTGCCGCCGACCTCCTGTCGCAGGCCGAGCACGGGCCCGACAGTCAGGCCATACTTGTGTGCGGCGATGAGTCATTCGCTCGCGAGGTGCTCGCCGAAATTGACATTCAGAAGAAGAAACTAAGCCGCGAGTCGTCTGTCGAAGGCTCGCTGTCGAAAAGCCGCGCCATAATTCTCTCCTCCCGCGACGAGATGCTTGACTTCGCCAACGCCTATGCGCCGGAACACCTGATACTCTCGCTGAGCAATCCCTGGGAAGCAGCCGAACACATTACGGCCGCAGGCAGTGTCTTCATAGGCAACTACTCTCCCGAAAGCGCCGGCGATTACGCTTCAGGCACCAACCACACCCTTCCCACCTCAGGCTGGGCGCGCTCGATGGCCGGAGTGAACACCGAGAGCTTCATGCACAAGATAACATTCCAGCAGCTCACGCAAAGCGGTCTCGGAGCGCTCTCCAAAACCATCATAAGCATGGCCGAAGCCGAAGGCCTCGACGCCCATGCCGCCGCCGTAAAAATCAGAATCGAAAAATCATGACACATCCTCTGAAATACGTCCGCCCCAACATACTTTCGCTCGAACCATACTCAACCGCCCGCGACGAGTTTTCCGGGGACAACATCTCCGTATGGGCCGACGCAAACGAAAGCCCCTACCCTACGGGGCTGAACCGATACCCCGACCCACATCAGAAGAAGCTAAAAAGAGTAATAGCAACCCTCAAAGGCTGCGACCCTGAGAATATATTCATCGGCGGAGCCGGAAGCGACGAGGCCATCGACCTGATTTACCGCATATTCTGCGAGCCGGCCACCGACAATGTCGTGGCCATAGCTCCGAGTTACGGGGTCTATAAAGTGGAAGCAGCAATCAATAATGTGGAATTCCGCGAAGTTCTTCTCAAAGAGGATTTCTCGCTCCCGGTGGGGCGTCTGCTCAAAGCCACCGACCGGCACACCAAAGTAATATGGATTTGTTCACCCAACAATCCCACCGCCAATTCATTCCCTGCCGAAAAGATACTCTCTCTGGCCGAGTCATTCGACGGAATTGTGGCCGTCGACGAGGCTTACATTGATTTCTCTGAAGAAAAATCACTGCTCGCAGAAATCGCAACCCACCCCAATCTCATCGTGCTCCAGACATTCTCAAAAGCATGGGGCATGGCATCGCTGAGAGTCGGCATGGCTTTCGCTGTGCCTGAAATAGCACGGATTTTCGGCATGGTGAAGTATCCCTACAACCTCAACGGTCCGACACAGCAGGAACTGATAAAGCGCATTACAGAAACCGACATCCGTCCGATGGTGACAGAGATAGTAGAACAGCGCAAACTGCTTGCCGAGGAGCTTGAAAAATTCAGCTTTGTGGTGAAAATCTACCCATCAGACGCCAATTTCCTGCTCGTGAAAGTGACCGACCCTGACGGACTTTACTCTTTCCTGACCGACCACGGCGTGATAGTGCGCAATCGTAGTCGTCTGAAAATGTGTGAAGGTTCGCTCAGAATCACCGTCGGCACACCCGAGGAAAATCGCATCATAATCAAGCAACTGAAACGTTTTGAAAATGTCGAATGCTAAGAAAGTCATATTCGTTGACCGCGATGGCACCATCATCCGTGAACCGGACGACGAGCAGATAGACTCACTTGAGAAACTGTCGTTTGTTCCCGGTGCGATAGCGGCACTGCGGGCGATAACCGACAGCGACTATGAGCTTGTGATGGTGACCAATCAGGACGGACTCGGCACCGATTCCTTCCCCGAAGAAACATTCCTGCCCGCCCATAACAAGATGATAGAAACTCTTGAAGGAGAGGGGGTAAAATTCAACGCCATATACATCGACCGTACTTTTGAGCACGAGAATGCGCCCACGCGCAAACCTCGCATAGGGATGCTCACACGCTATCTGTCGCCCGATTACAACCTTAAGGAAAGCTATGTGATAGGCGACCGTCTGACCGACCTTCAGCTGGCCCGAAACCTCGGAGCCAAAGGCATCCTGCTGGGGCAGCCCGTCGCCGGAATGCCCGCCGGAAGCGTGGCCATCGGCAACTGGACCGACATAGCCACTCACGTGCTGACTGACGACCGCCGCGTCAGCCTTCGCCGCACCACCTCTGAAACCGACATCAGCCTGACGCTCGACCTCGACGGACACATTGAATCACACATTGACACCGGGCTGAAATTTTTCGACCATATGCTCAACCAGCTGCCGCATCACGCAGGCATTGGCCTGCAGCTGACGTGTAAGGGCGACCTTGAAGTTGACGAACACCACACCATGGAAGATGTAGCCATAGTGCTCGGCGAAGCCATTGACAAGGCGCTCGGCTCAAAGCGTGGCATCGACCGCTACGGCTTCGTACTCCCCATGGACGAAAGCCGGGCAATGACCTTGATAGACTTCGGAGGACGTGCCGAACTGGTATGGGACGTGAAGTTTACCCGCGAATATGTGGGCGACACTCCCACTGAAATGTTTCATCACTTCTTCAAATCGCTTTCCACAGCCATGAAGGCCAACCTCTATATAAGCGCCCGTGGCGAGAACAACCATCACCTGATTGAAGGCGTGTTCAAAGCCCTTGCAAGAGCCATAAAAATGGCCGTCAGAAGAGCGCCGTTCAACTATAGTCTACCCTCAAGCAAAGGTTTATTATGATAGCAATAATCGATTATCAGTCAGGAAATCTACATTCGGTAGAAAATGCACTCAACCGCCTCGGCGCGGAATGGGTGCTGACAGCCGACCCTGAGATAATAACGAAAGCTGACCGCGTGCTTCTGCCCGGCGTGGGCCATGCCGGCGCCGCTATGGAAAAGCTGCGGCAGACGGGGCTGTGCGACGTCATACGCAATTTGCGGCAGCCGGTGCTCGGCATCTGCGTGGGTATGCAGATAATGTGCAGGCACACCGAAGAGGGTGACGCCGACTGTTTAGGCATTTTCGACGCAAAAATAAAAGAATTTAAGGCCACCCCTTCGGACAAAGTGCCACACATGGGCTGGAACACCATCAACAATCTCGAATCGAAACTTTTCCGGGGAATCGACCCGGGAAGTTACGTCTATTTCGTACACTCCTATCATGCCCCGCTATGCCCCGACACCATCGCCACCACCCGTTTCGGCGAGGAAGGCATGATGTTCAGCGCAGCACTGAAATACGAAAGCTTCTACGGCACCCAGTTCCACCCCGAAAAAAGCGGTGACACCGGCGAGGCAATACTCAAAAACTTTTTATGCCTATGATTGAAATAATTCCGGCAATCGACATAATAGAAGGACGTTGCGTAAGGCTCCGCAAGGGCGACTACAACGAAAAGACCGTCTATGACTGCAAGCCTGAAGAGATGGTGGCGCGCTATGCCGACGCCGGCATCAGACGCGTCCACGCCGTTGACCTTGACGGAGCCAAAGCCGGACGACCGGTCAATCTCAGGTCGCTTGAGAAAATGGCATTGGTAAGCGACAACGTGGCAATAGAATGGGGCGGCGGGCTGAAAACCTCCGATGACCTCAGGAGCGCATTCTCGGCCGGAATGAAATATGCTGTGGCCGGAAGCATCGCAGTGAAGAACCCTGCGCTTCTTGAAAAATGGCTTGAGGAATACACACCTCAGACTATAGTCCTCGGGGCCGATGTTCGCAACGGCAAAGTGGCCGTGGCCGGATGGCTTGAAGACTCGGAGGCGACTGTCGACTCGCTCGTAGACCGATTCGCGCCCTTCGGCCTGAGTCAGGCAATAGTCACGGAAATATCGCGCGACGGAATGCTTGGCGGACCTGATTTCGACCTCTACACACGCCTTCAGGAGAAATATCCTGACGTTGACTTCACAGTGTCGGGAGGCGTCAGCTCTCTTAACGACATTCTGCACGCCGAAAAACTCGGCCTGCGCAAAATAATTGTAGGAAAAGCGATTTACGAAGGACACATCACACTCGACAGCTTATGCTCGCTAAACGCATAATACCCTGCCTTGACGTAAAGGACGGTCGCACCGTCAAGGGAATAAACTTTGAAGGACTCCGCGACGTGGGCGACCCCGTGGAGCTCGGCGCACGCTATGCCCGAGAAGGAGCCGACGAGCTAGTATTTCTCGACATCAGCGCATCCAAAGAGGGCCGAGCCACACTCGCAAGCCTCGTGGAACGCGTGGCCGACCGCATCAGCATTCCTTTCACTGTGGGCGGAGGAATTGCCACAGCCGACGATGCAGCCCGACTGCTTGATTCGGGTGCCGACAAAATCACCGTCAACACTGCCGCCGTCAACAATCCTCAGCTCATCAGCGAAATAGCATCCCGCTACGGACGTCAATTCATAGTGGCCGCCATTGACGCACGCATCGATGAAAACGGCATTTGGCACGTAACCACCCACGGCGGCTCACGCACCACCGACAAGGAGCTTTTCACATGGGCCAAAGAGGTGGAAAGCCGCGGTGCCGGAGAAATACTTTTCACATCAATGAATCACGACGGGAGCAAGAACGGCTACCCCATCTCTACCTACCGCCGTCTGTCGGAACAGCTTTCGATACCGGTCATAGCATCCGGCGGAGCCGGCAATGCCGCACACATTGTGGAAGTGCTTACCGACGGAAAGGCTGACGCCGCCCTGGCCGCCAGCATTTTTCACTATGGAGAGCTGACTATCGCCGACGTCAAGAAACACCTCAAAGACTGCGGTGTAGCCGTCAGAATTTAAAAATCGTATAGACATGGACTTTTCAGATTTCAAACTCGACAAATGCGCCGACGGACTACTGCCCGTCATAATTCAGGACTCTGTAACTCTCAAAGTCCTGATGTTAGGCTACATGAACCGTGAAGCCTTCGACAAGACCAAAGACACCGGCCGCGTGACATTCTACAGCCGCACACGCCGCACACTGTGGACAAAAGGTGAAACAAGCGGCCACTTTCTGAATGTTGTGAGTATGTATGCCGACTGTGACGCCGACACACTCCTGATAAAAGCCTCCCCCATCGGCCCGACCTGTCACCGCGGCACGACGGCCTGCTTCGACACCCCCGAAGAGGAAGGATTCGTAAGGAGTCTCGCTGAAGTGGTGCGGCAACGTCATATCGAAATGCCAGAAAATTCCTACACCACCAAGCTGTTCATTAAGGGCGTGAAAAAAATTGCACAAAAAGTGGGAGAAGAGGCCGTGGAATCGGCGGTAGAAGCCGTCGACGGCAACCGCAGTCGCTTCATCTACGAGGCGTCTGACCTCATCTATCATCTGCTCGTGCTCCTTGAACAGATGGATGTCACCCCGGCCGACATCGAGCACGAGCTATATATACGCCACCGCTGACACCGAGCGTCAGCATCAAAAACATTAACCTACAACACATCACACGACCATGATAGAATACATAAAAGGTGAAATCACAGAACTGACTCCGACTTATGCGGTTATTGAAACTTCCGGAATCGGATATTTCATAAACATATCTCTACCCTGCTACACCGCTCTCGGCAACATGACTTCGGCAAAACTTCTCATCTACGAAATCATCAGGGAGGACACCCATCAGCTCTACGGCTTTCTGGAACAGGCTGAGCGCACACTATTCGAGTTGCTCATCGGAGTGTCGGGCGTAGGCGCCAACACTGCAAGGATGATTCTATCCTCCATACCGGTGGCAGAACTGGAGCAGACCATCATGAACGCCGACTCCCGCAGGCTCAAAAGCGTGAAGGGCATAGGAGCAAAAACAGCCGAAAGAATAATTGTTGACCTTAAGGATAAAATAAAACCGTCAGGCTCTACGTTAATACTGCAAGCGATGCCGGATTCCGAAATCTTCGACGAAGCACTTTCGGCTATGGTGATGCTCGGGTTCCCACGCGCGGCGGCTCAGAAAGTCATGAAAAAGATTTTCGAGGAGACGCCCGACATCAAAGTGGAAGCTGCCATCAAGAAGGCACTCGCCATGATGTAATTAATAATGAGCCAACCGAGGAAAAGGCACAAAATATCAGCATATCTACTGGTTATCGCAGCTATAGCAGTTGCGGTTTTAAATACGCGCGCGCAGAGAGTGACCCCGGCCAGTGTCATTCCTCCGGCGCTTCCGGCTTCATCTCAGCAATCGTTTGTCAACGAAGCCGACTCCATCATGATGCCGTTCCCCGTACAACAGACTGTGCCTCAAACTTATGAGGACCTGATGTTCGACCGGTTCGCAGCCGACCTCACCACCCCGTCGAACATCGTCACCGTGCCCGAATTCGACCCCGAAACGGGTATGTATGTCATACGCACCATGCTTGGCGACCGCCAGATTGCCACCCCTTTCATGCTGTCGGAAAAGCAGTTCAACGACTGGCAGCTGCGCCGTTCGATGCAGCAGTATTACGCCGAACGCAACCGCGAGACCGCCGAACAGCGCGATAAGGAGCCGTTCAACATACTCGACATGAACTTTGCGCTCGGACCGCTTGAAAAAATCTTCGGCCCCGGCGGCGTGCAGCTCCGCACCACAGGAAACATTCAGCTCAAAATGGGCATCAACTCCAACAAGACCGACAACCCGTCGCTTTCGGTCAACTCACGCCGCAAGACCTATTTCGATTTCGACCAAAAGATTCAGGCCAACATCAACGCCTCCGTAGGCGACCGCCTGAAATTCAACATGACATACAACACCGACGCCACTTTCGATTTTGACTCAAAGAACCTGAAACTGGCTTACGAAGGCGGCGAGGACGACATAGTGAAAAACATTGAGGCAGGCAACGTCTCAATGACAACCGGGTCCTCGCTCATACGCGGAAGCACGGCCCTTTTCGGCATCAAGTCGACCCTGCAGTTCGGCAAGCTCACCGCCACGGCCCTCATCTCGCAACAAAACTCTGAATCGCAGACCATCAACACCAAAGGCGGCGTACAGACAACCGACTACGCGATAAACATCGACAACTACGACCAGAATCGCCACTTCTTTCTCGCACAATATTTCTACAACAACTACGACCGGTTTGCGGCCCGCATTCCGCTCGTCACTTCCGGCATACAGATAACACGTTTGGAAGTGTGGGTCACCAACAAGAACGGCCGCTTCGACCAGTCGCGCAACCTTGTGGCCTTCGCCGACCTCGGCGAGAAACAGGACCTCACCAACTCTTACTGGATTCCTGTTGACTCCCTGCCCAATCCCTCCAACAACTCCAACAACCTCCTCACAGTCATCAAGGAAAACTATCCCGAAGCTCGCAACATCAACAATGTCACTCAGGCACTGGAACCGCTGCGTGCTTACGGCATTGAGGGCGGCGTCGACTACGAAAAGGTGGAAAGCGCCCGTCTGCTGAGCTCGTCGGAATATACATACAACTCCACATTGGGCTACATTTCCGTAAGAAGCGCCCTTAATGCCGACGAAGTCCTTGCCGTGGCATTTGAGTATACCTACAACGGGCAAGTCTATAAAGTTGGAGAGTTCTCATCAGACATCACTTCAACCGACCAGTCGCTCTACGTCAAGATGCTCAAATCGACCACCGTCGACCCACGCCGTCCGGCATGGCACCTGATGATGAAGAACGTCTATTCCCTCGGAGCCTATCAGGTTCAGAAGTCCAACTTCAAACTTAACATAAAATATCTTAGCGACACAACCGGAACACTCATCAACTATCTGCCCATTGACGGACTGAACAACGTTCCCATACTTCAGATAATGGGTCTTGACCGCCTCGACTCCAACGAGGAGTCAAATCCCGACGGCTTCTTTGACTTCGTGGAGGGATACACCATCCAGGCGTCCACCGGTAAGATAATTTTTCCCGTGACCGAGCCTTTCGGCCGCCATCTCGAAAAGAGAATCAACAATCAGGCCATCGCCGAACACTATGTCTACAAGGAGCTTTACGACTCAACGCTGGTTGTGGCTCGCCAGTTCGCCGACAAAAATAAATTTGTGATTGCCGGTGAATATCAGGCGTCGGCAGGATCGCAGATAAGGCTCAACGCCATGAATGTGCCGCGAGGGTCAGTGATAGTGACGGCTGGCGGCGTACAGCTCGTTGAGAATTCCGACTACACCGTTGACTATTCCATGGGCATCGTCACCATCACCAACCAGAGCATCATCGACTCCGGCCAAAACATATCGGTGACAATGGAAAACCAGTCGCTCTTCTCAATGCAGCGCAAAACACTCTTAGGCCTTGACTTGCAATACAAGTTCAACAAGAACTTCAACATAGGCGCCACACTCATGCACTTCTCGGAAAAAGCCCTGACAGAGAAAGTCAACATAGGCGACGAAGTTGTCAACAATTCAATGTTCGGATTCAACCTATCCTACAACACAGAATTCATGTGGCTCACCAACCTGCTAAACAAAGTGCCCACCATCAACGCCACACAGCCGTCAAAACTGAGCTTAACGGCAGAATACGCCCAGCTCGTACCCCATCCGCAGGCGGCAGGCTCAGCACAAGGCAGCTCCTATGTTGATGACTTCGAGGACACCCAAATTGGCATTGACCTCCGGTCTCCTTACTCATGGTTTTTGGCAGCGACGCCCTACGACCCGTCGACAGATGCACTATTTCCAGAAGCAGCGCTGAGCAACAACACCGACTACGGCAAAAACCGCGCGCTGCTCAACTGGTACACCATCGACCGTATGTTCACCGACCGCAACTCATCGCTTTGTCCGGGCTATCTGCGCGCCGACCTCGTCCAGCAGTCAAACCCATACGTCCGCGAAGTCACCTCTCGCGAGATTTTCCCCGGACGTCAGCTCAATTATGGAGAATCGAACATCATCCAGACCCTCAATCTATCATTTTATCCCACAGAGCGCGGCCCCTACAACCTCGATGCCGACAACATCAACTCCGAAGGCGAGCTTCTAAACCCCGAAAAGCGCTGGGGCGGCATAATGCGCAAAATGGAGAACACAAATTTCGAGCAGTCGAACATCGAATATGTGCAGTTCTGGATGATGAGCCCGTTCCTTGACCCCGAGAACCCCAACACCGAGGGCGGCGACCTATACATAAACTTCGGTGAAATATCCGAAGACATCCTGAAGGACGGATTAAAATCCTATGAGAACGGCATACCATACGACGGTAACAACCAGTACCTGACGCAGACAGTTTGGGGCAATGTGTCAACCCAAACATCGCTGACCTATTCATTCGATAACAACTCCGGTTCACGCCTCATTCAGGACGTCGGCCTCGACGGACTCCGCAACGAAGATGAATTCAGTTTCTCATCCTATCAAGACTTCATCAACCGCCTGCGAATGAAGCTCTCGCCTACGGCCATCGACCGCATGGAGCAGGACGAATTCTCGCCCTTCCACGACCCTGCAGGCGACAACTATCATTTCTTCCGCGGCTATGACTATGATGCACAGCGTCTCTCTATTCTCGACCGCTACAAGCGCTACAACGGCGTGGAGGGCAACTCACTCTCCCCGGAGGACGCTCCCGAACCGCTCTATCAGTCAGCACGTTCCGTTCCCGATGTGGAAGACATCAATCAGGACAACACCCTCAACGAGTATGAGCGCTACTTCCAGTACAGAATCTCAATACGTCCCGAAGACTTCGTTGTCGGCAAGAATTACATCACCGACAAGCGCGTGACCATCGTGCCGACACGCGATGGCAAGGATGCCGAGGTCGAATGGTATCAGTTCAAAATTCCTTTGTCGGACTATGAGAAAATTGTGGGTTCCATCAAGGATTTCTCCACCATCCGTTTCGCGCGAATGTTCATGACGGGCTTCCGCAATGTAACCCATCTGCGTTTCGCCACCCTTGAGCTTGTCAGAGGTGAATGGCGTCCCTACGAGTTCAATCTCAATACGCGCGGCGACACTCCCGCCGAGGGCAATCTCGACATATCCGTGGTCAACATTGAGGAAAACGCCTCACGCGAACCCGTAAACTATGTACTCCCTCCGGGCGTAAGCCGTATCATCGACCCCGGACAGTCGCAGATTACGCAGCTCAATGAGCAGTCAATGTCGCTGCGAGTCACCGACCTTAAAGCAGGCGACGCACGCGGAGTCTACCGCAACACACAACTCGACCTGCGCAACTACAAGCGCCTGCAAATGTGGATTCACGCTGAAAGCCTGATTGATGACGCATCCAAAACCAATCTGCGTAACGGCGACCTCTCGTTTTTCATACGTCTCGGCTCCGACGTCAAGCAGAACTTCTACGAATACCAAATTCCGCTCGTTCTTACCCCCGAAGGCAAGTATAACAACAATCTTGCATCTGACCGCGCCATAGTTTGGCCACGCGAAAACTTCATGGATCTTAAGCTTCAAGACCTCATTGACCTGAAGACGGAACGCAACCGCGCCAAAAGCACCGAAGGGAGCGGAGTTAGCTTCACAACGCTTTTCACCGGCCGCGACCCCAACAACGACCGCAACACCATGGCCGTGATGGGCAATCCCTCGCTGAGCGATGTCAGAGTGATGCTCGTGGGAGTACGCAACAACGCCTCGACCACCAAAGACGGCATCGTATGGGTCAACGAGCTGAAAGTAACCGACTTCAACGACGATGGCGGATGGGCAGCCAAAGCAAGCGTGAACCTTAACATAAGCGACGTGGCCACCCTGAATTTCGGCGTGTATAAGGAGACGGCCGGATTCGGCGGCGTCGACCAGTCGCTGAACGCCAGACGTCTGGACGACTTCGAACAGTATAACTTCGCCGTGCAGGCCGACCTCGGACGCTTCCTGCCCGAAAGCGTGAAACTGCGCGCCCCGATTTTCTATTCAGTAACCAAGGAAAAGACATCGCCTAAATATAATCCACTCGACCAGGATGTACTGCTCAGCGACGCACTCGACGCCGCAACCACCAAAGAGGAGCGCGACTCAATCAACTCATTTGCCATAGAGCACACCACTGTACAGAACTTCTCGCTGTCAGGTGTGAACTTCGACATTCACCGCGATCAGCCGATGCCATGGGATCCGGGCAACTTCACCCTGAACTTCTCTTTCAACAAACAGTCGAAAGTCGACCCTACGACAGAATACGAAAACACCAACGACTACCGCGGCTCGCTGCAATACTCCTACTCTCCCATTTTCAAGCCTCTGAAGCCTTTCAGCTTCATAAAGAGCAAAAATCGCAATCTCAAGTTCCTCACCGACTTCGAGCTGACGTATCTGCCCAACAATATCTCGTTTCTGACCACGATGTCACGCTACTACTACGAACAGCAGACGCGCTCGGAAACCGACGTCATGTTCCAGCTACCCGTGTCGGTCAGCAAAAACTTCCTGTGGGACCGTCAGCTCAACCTGACCTGGAACCTCACAAAGAACCTCAACTTCACATTCTCATCAAACACCTCGGCGCGCATCGAGGAAACAGCCGGAGCAGTCAACCGCAAACTCTTCCCCGACCGTTACAAAGAATGGAAAGACACCGTCTGGCAAAGCATTCTCTCAATGGGAACACCGTGGAGTTATAACCAGTCGTTTGTGGCCACCTACCGCGCCCCCTTCAGCCGCATTCCCGTGCTTGATTTCCTAACCGGCCAGGTGAGCTACAACGCCACCTACCGCTGGGATCGCGGAGCTACCATCGACGGCGTTTCAACAGGCAACACCATAGCCAATCAGGCTTCATGGAGCGCCGACGGACGCTTAAATTTGGAATCGCTATACAAAAAGCTGCCCTATATCAAGGATATCGACAAACGCTTCAGCTCATCGCGAAACGCCTCGGCAGTGTCACGACGGCAGCCCAAACACTTCGAAAGGACATACGCGCTTAAGCCCGACACGAGCATCGTCATACGCCACAACCTGCGGACAAAGAAAGTGAAAGTCTCCGCCACCGACACCAACGGCAAACGCGTAGCCATAAAATCGCGTGTAATCGATGCAAATAAGGTCGAGATTCTCACACGCGGCGAGCGCAACCTCAATTTCGTAATCGACGAGACGTTCAAGGACGAGATACCGCTGTGGCGCGACGTGGCCGAACACGCCATAAGGTTTGCCATGATGCCACGCAGCGTGAGCTTCCGATGGAAACGCACCAACACTCTGACAGTGCCTCTGTTCCAACCGTCAATCGGCAACATATTCGGCCAGTCGAATTCCTACGGGCCTATGTCGCCCGGTCTGGACTTTGCCTTCGGCTTCGTCGACGAAAGCTACATTGACAAGGCCAAGGAGCGCGGGTGGCTGATGACGGAATCGGGACAGACTTCGCCCGCCCTGTGGTCGAATGCCAACGAAATTAATCTTGAGATTAATCTTGAACCAATACGCGGACTCAAGATTCAGCTGACTTCCAACCGCACCGACAACCGCACCAATCAGATTCAGTTCATGTATGACAATATGCCCGTGAGCCGTTCCGGCACATACACCAAGACTCACTGGGCACTGGCTTCGGCACTTCGCGGCTCAAAGGCCGACGACGGCTACTATTCGCCCCATTTCGACCAATTTTTGACCAACATTCCCATCGTAGCCCAACGCATACAGAACCAGTATGCCAACAAGAACTATCCGACGGGAGGATTCATGCAGGACAACCCCAACGCCGGACTGCCGTTCAATCCCGAAGTAGGCACCGTGAGCGCCACATCATCAGATGTGCTGATTCCGGCCTTCATTGCCGCCTATTCCGGGAAAGACCCTAACACAATCTACACCACTCCGTTCCCGTCGTTCGCGCAAGCGCTCCCCAACTGGCGCATAACCTACGACGGCATCATCAACTTCTTCAACTTCCGCAACATCTTCAAGACCATAACGCTGAGCCACGCCTATCAATGCACATACTCCGTCGGCTCATACTCGTCCTACCTCAACTGGATAAGCTCCGACGGGTCGGACCTCGGATTCACGCTTGACGAAATCACCGGGCAGCCTATTCCGTCATCGCCCTACAATATTTCGTCTGTAGCTATCACCGAGCGGTTCGCGCCACTGTTCGGAGTTGCCGTAACGCTACGAAACGACCTTACCGTCAATGCTGAATACCGCGACCAGCGCACGCTCACACTCAACACCTCCGCCGGACAGGTGGTGGAGGCCACTACACGCGGCTTCACATTCGGATGCGGCTACAAAATCGTAGGGTTCAACACCGTTCTGAAAATGAAAGGCTCACAGCAGGGCATAAGCAACGACCTGACAATCAACGCCGAGGTATCACTTCAGAACACGCAGGCCCTGATACGCCGCATCGAAACCGCTTACACGCAGCCCACATCGGGTACACGCACGTTCAGCATAAACTTCACCGCAAACTACGTGCTCAGCCGCCGCCTTACCATAGGCGCCTACTTCGACCATCAGGTCAACACACCCCTTGTAACCACTTCGGCCTATCCCACCACCAACTCATCCTACGGCATCTCGTTCAACCTAAACCTTGCCCGCTGATTCTCATTTTCTTATTTTAGCTTATCAAATTAAAAAAATAATAGTTAAATTTGTGAACTGAAACAGGCAATTATGTCATCGTAATTGTTCTTACCAATAGATATGAAGCTGAAAAATGTCATAGTCCGCTCACTGTCAGGTATTGTCTACATTGCCGCAATCACCGGAGCGATACTCGCCGGCCATATCTGGCTGGCACTGCTGCTTGCTGTGCTCACAGCTCTCGGAATCCACGAATTTCAGGTCATGACGCGAGAAGGAAAGTGTCACCGCATTCTGTCACTCATGGATGTGGCCGTTGGCGTACTCTTCGTGCTTAGTTCGTTTTTCTATTTCAACAACGACCTGCTTACGGCGAAACATCTCATCGTTGCGTGGGGCATATTGCTTACGGCGCGTGTGGCAGGCCAGATTTATACTCACGATGTAAACCCCGTGAACGTGCTCGCCCGTTCGCTTATGGCACAGGCCTACATAGCACTTCCTCTCGGCATCATAGCTGCATTATATTATAATGTAGCCTCACCCCATCTGGTGCTCGCCCTGCTGATATTCATCTGGGTCAATGACACCGGCGCATTCTGCGTCGGCTCTCTGTTCGGGCGCCATCGCCTTTTTGAACGCATATCGCCTAAAAAAAGCTGGGAAGGATTCTGGGGCGGCCTGATTTTCAGCATCGGCGCTGCTCTGGTGATGCATTACTGCTTCCCTCAGTACTATCCCGAAGTCACAGCCTTCGGGCTCTGCCGCCTTGCCGTAGTCACCGCCATCGCAGCCACTTACGGCGACCTGCTCGAATCAATGATAAAGCGCACTGTCGGAGTTAAGGATTCCGGCACGCTCATTCCCGGCCACGGAGGCATACTCGACCGCATCGACTCGCTTCTCTTTGTGACTCCCACAGCTCTGATTTACTTCCTGATTTTCTGAATCAACGATTTTTAAAAACGACATCATACAGTTCCCCACACATTCCTACGATGACAGACCAACGTTATAACCTCAGAGGCGTCTCCGCATCAAAAGAAGACGTTCACAACGCTATTAAAAACGTAGACAAAGGACTTTACCCCAAGGCCTTCTGCAAAATAATACCCGATGTGCTGGGCGGTGACCCCGACTACTGCAACATCATGCACGCCGACGGTGCCGGCACAAAATCGTCACTCGCATACATATACTGGCGGGAGACCGGCGATATGTCCGTATGGAAAGGCATAGCACAGGACTCTCTCATAATGAATATCGATGACCTTCTGTGCGTCGGTGCCACCGACAACATCCTCCTGTCATCGACCATCGGACGCAACAAGCTGCTCATACCCGGCGAAGTCATTTCAGCCATCATCAACGGCACCGAAGAACTTATAGCCGAACTCCGTGAGCAAGGCGTAAGCATAGTCAGCACCGGCGGCGAGACAGCCGATGTCGGCGACCTCGTGCGCACAATCGTTGTTGACAGCACCGTTTGCTGCCGTATGCCACGCAAAGATGTAATCAACAATGCTAACATAGCAGGCGGCGATGTCATTGTAGGCCTCGCCTCCTACGGTCAGGCAGCCTATGAAAAAGAATATAACGGCGGCATGGGGTCCAACGGACTGACATCGGCACGCCACGACGTATTCTGCAAGGCTCTGGCCGAAAAATATCCCGAGAGCTTCGACAGCGCCGTGCCTCAGGAACTGGTGTACAGCGGCACAAAAAATCTTACCGATGCCGTTGAAGGCTCGCCTGTCAACGCCGGTAAACTCGTGCTGTCACCCACCCGCACCTATGCCCCCGTCATTAAAAAGATACTCACGGAGATGCGCCCGGAAATTCACGGTATGGTTCACTGTTCAGGCGGCGCACAGACAAAGATAATGCACTTCGTGGAGCACAAACACGTAATCAAGGACAACCTTTTCCCGATTCCGCCGCTCTTCGAGCTAATCAGCAAGGAATCAGGCACACCGTGGGAAGAAATGTACAAAGTATTCAACATGGGTCACCGCATGGAGATTTATGTAGAGCCTAAGAATGCCGAACGAATCATTGACATCGCCGCACAGTTCGGCATCGACGCGCGAATAATCGGCCGCGTGGAAGACTCCGACCTCAACCGCCTCACCATAATCTCCGAAAAAGGTACATTTGAATATTAAACACTGAATAAGACTCAATCAGCACATACAATCTTTTTATAAATCATAACAACCATTCCCAAATGAAAAAGACCTATCTAAAAGTTGCATTAGTTCTTACAGTTGTAGCTTCACTGGGCCTTACCTCCTGCATCGGCAGCTTCTCGCTCACCAACAAGCTCCTTTCATGGAACAAAGGAGTAAGCAACAAATTCGTCAACGAACTAATTTTCTTCGGATTCTGGATTCTTCCCGTATATGAAGTGACCGGCCTTGCCGACTTACTCGTGCTCAATAGCATCGAATTCTGGAGCGGTTCGAATCCTGTGGCCCAGGGCACCAAAGTCATTGAAGGTCAGGATGGCCGCTACCTCGTGGAATGCGATGGCGAAGGCTATACCATCACCTCTGAGAACGACGGCAGCGTAGTGCGCCTCGACTTTGACGAAACCGACCGCTCTTGGAGCGTGACCGCTGAAGGCCAGACCGTCAAGCTCCTCACTTTTGTTGACGATATGCACGTCAAGATGCTCGATGCAAACGGTGGCTATCAACTTGTGGAACTGTCAGAGCAGGGCGTATTCGCCTACGAGAATATGGTCAGCAGCTCGATTTTCACGGCACAGCGCTGATTACTAACCTCTCAATAAAAGAAACCGATTCACTATGGCAAACAAAGAACTGATTGAACAAGTAACCGAGAAAGCCAAACTTTGGCTGAGCGATGGTTACGACGCTGAGACACGCGCCGAAGTAAAGCGTATGCTCGACGCCGACGACAAGACCGAACTGATTGAGTCGTTCTATAAGGACCTCGAGTTCGGAACGGGCGGTCTGCGCGGCATCATGGGCGCCGGCTCCAACCGCATGAACATCTATACGGTGGGTGCTGCCACCCAGGGTCTGGCAAACTATCTTAAAGAAGCCTTCACCGACCTTCCCGAAATCAGCGTAGTCGTAGGCCACGACGTGCGCAACAACTCGCGCAAGTTCGCTGAAATAGTTGCCGACATTTTCTCGGCTAACGGCATCAAGGTCTACCTTTTCGAGAACTTCCGCCCCACACCGGAGCTGTCGTTCGCCATCCGCCATCTCGGATGCCAGAGCGGTGTCAACATCACAGCCTCGCACAACCCCAAAGAGTATAACGGCTACAAAGCCTACTGGGCCGACGGCGCACAGATTATCGCTCCCCACGACGTCAATATCATTGACCACGTCAACAGAATTAAGAGCGTAAGCGAAATCAAATTCCAGGGTGACAAATCGAAAATCAACATCATCGGTGAGGAAATCGACAATGCATTCTTGACAGCCATAAAGGGCCTCTCACTCAGCCCCGAGGCAATCAGCCGCCACGCCGACATGAAGATTGTCTACACCCCTATTCACGGCACCGGCGTGAAGCTCGTTCCCGAATCACTTAAGAACTACGGCTTCACCAACATCATCCACGTGCCCGAACAGGACATTCCCTCCGGCGACTTCCCCACCGTCGACTCGCCGAACCCCGAAAACGCCCCCGCATTGGCAATGGCCATCGCCAAAGCCAAAGAAACGGAAGCCGAAGTTGTTTTCGCATCCGACCCCGACGCCGACCGCATCGGCTGCGCGCTGCGCGACAACGAAGGCGAATACCGCCTTATCAACGGCAATCAGATTGTCATGATTCTGCTCAACTACCTGATGACCCGCAATGCCGAGCTTAACAAGCTGAAAGGCAATGAATACATCGTCAAAACCATCGTCACAACCGAAACCATAAAGGCCATTGCCGACGCATGGAAAATCAAGATGTTTGACTGCTATACGGGCTTCAAATGGATTGCAGCCGTTATCCGTGACAACGAAAGCACAGGCCGCTACCTCGGAGGCGGTGAAGAAAGCTACGGATTCCTCGCCGAAGACTTCGCCCGCGACAAAGACTCTGTTTCAGCCATTTCCCTTATGGCCGAAGTGGCTGCATGGGCAAAGGATAAAGGCATGAACTACCTGCAGATGCTTCAGGACATCTACATCAAATACGGCTACTCACACGAAGAAGGCATCTCTGTTGTCCGCACCGGCAAATCGGGCGCCGAGGAGATTGCAGCCATGATGACAGGATTCCGTAGCAATCCTCCCAAACAGCTCGGAGGCAGCAAGATAGTGACCATCAAGGACTATTCCGACCTCAACGTAACCGATACCGTCAGCGGCAAAATCTCGAAAATGGATATGCCCACCACTTCAAACGTGCTCCAGTTCTTCACTGAGGACGGCACAAAAGTTTCGGTACGTCCTTCAGGCACAGAGCCTAAGATTAAATTCTACATCGAAGTCAAGGGTCACATGGCATCGGCAGCCGACTACGAGAAGGCAAACGCTGACGCCAAGGTGAAAATCGACGCCATCAGAAAAGACCTCGGCATTTGATTTTAAAACCACTGCTCAGAGTAAAGTAAACATCTGAACCTATAAACATTACAGCCGCGGGGACGCCATCCATCCGGAATGCCCCCCGCGGCTGTCGTTTTCTGTTGTGCGAAAAGTTTGCGTAGCTTCTGATTTTTCAGTTACTTTGCAGAAAAGAGAATAACGATGGAAATCGTCTACGAAGACAATCATATAATTATAGTGAATAAGGCACCGGGCGAGATTGTGCAGGGCGACAAAACCGGCGACACTCCGCTGTCGGAATCACTGAAAGCGTTCATCAAAGAGCGCGACTCAAAACCCGGAAACGTATTTTTAGGAGTGGTACACCGCCTCGACCGTCCCGTAGGCGGCCTCGTGATTTTCGCTAAAACATCGAAGGCACTGAGCAGGCTCAACGAAATGTTCCGCAACGGCGATGTTCACAAAACCTATCATGCCATCACCCGCAACACGCCAGAGACGGCGGAAGGCCTCCTCACCCACTACATTACCACGGTGGAACGCAACAACAAATCCTACGCATCGACCAAGCCGTCGGCCAATGCCAAGGAAGCCAGGCTGAAATACCGCCTCATCAGCCATAGTGACCGCTACAACCTCATAGAAATCAACCTCCTGACAGGGCGCAAACACCAAATAAGGGTACAGCTCGCAGCCATAGGATGCCCCATCAAAGGCGACCTTAAGTATGGCGACAAGAGGTCGAACCCGGACGGAAGCATATCACTGATAGCCAAACACATAAGTTTCACCCACCCCGTGTCGAAACAGAAAATTGATATCGAAGCACCCGTGCCTGACAACGTACTTTGGCAAGCTCTCGAAAACAACATAACCACAACCAACAACAATGGATAAGAAGGACCTCAAAATAGTGTTTTTCGGCACCCCCGAATTTGCCGTTGAAAGCCTCGACCTTTTGGTAAAGGAAGGCTTCAACGTGGTTGCCACAGTCACAGCAACCGACAAGCCCGCAGGACGCGGTCACAAATTGACACCATCAGCGGTAAAACAATATGCTGTTGCACATGATATCCCTGTACTCCAGCCTGAGAAACTGAAGAATAATGAATTTCTCGACGAGCTTAAAGCCTTAAATGCCGACCTATTCATTGTGATAGCCTTCAGGATGCTGCCGCGTGAAGTCTGGCAAATGCCGCGGCTCGGCACTTTCAATCTCCACGCCTCACTGCTTCCAAAATACCGCGGAGCCGCCCCCATTAACCATGCCGTGATAAACGGAGAAACCCGCACGGGCGTGACAACCTTCTTCCTCAGTCATGACATTGACACCGGCGACATTATTGATCAGGAAGCCATTGACATAACTCACACCGACAATGCCGGCGACGTCCACGACAAACTGATGCATCTCGGCGCAAAACTCACCCTCAAGACCGTCAACGACATACTAAACGGCACCGTAAAGCCCGTTCCTCAGGAAAAACTAATAGACGCCGGTACGGAACCGTCACCCGCTCCGAAAATTTTCAGGGAGAACTGCCGCATTGACTGGAGCCGCTCTGCAGAAGAAATTTACAACTTCATACGCGGTCTCGCGCCCTACCCCGGAGCCTGGACTCCGCTAAATGTCGACGGCAAAGTGGTCGACGTCAAAATACTGAAGGCAAGCATAGACCGTTTTTGTGGTAAACCGGGCGAAGTGTTTGCTAACTATTCACCGAGTTGCCCGCGAATCCTTATCTGTACAAGCTCTGAATCTTGCGACTGCATCAGTGTGGAAAGCCTCCAGATTCCGGGCAAGAAACCCATGACGGCGAGCGACGTTGCCAACGGCAACCACCTGATTCTGGGACCCGATGTGGCGACAGACCAAAAAAATTAGCCAAACTGGCCGTGCGCTGTATGCCAATTACGAAAAAAATGATTACCTTTGTGCGCAAAAGAGTCAAAAACCGTTAGAATATGTCTTTTATTGCAGACCGCGTAAAGATGGACGGACTGACATTTGACGATGTCCTCCTCATACCCGCTTATTCAGAAGTTCTTCCCCGCGAAGTCAACCTTCAAACCAAATTCTCACGCAACATCACACTGAACGTGCCCATAATCTCAGCGGCTATGGACACCGTCACCGAAGCCCCGATGGCAATTGCCATCGCACGTGAAGGCGGCATCGGTGTAATCCACAAAAATATGTCGATTGCCGAACAGGCTCGTCAGGTTCACGCCGTAAAACGCGCCGAAAACGGCATGATTTACGACCCCGTGACCATCCTCCGCGACAAGACCGTAGGCGATGCTTTGGCGATGATGAAGGAATTCCATATCGGCGGAATTCCCGTAGTTGACGAAAACCGCCATCTGGCAGGCATAGTCACCAACCGCGACCTCCGCTTCGAGCGCGACCTCAACCGCAAGATAAGCGAGGTCATGACGTCCGAAAACATTGTTACCACCACACAGGCCACATCGCTTGAGGAAGCTGCCGAGATTCTGCAAAAACACAAAATCGAGAAGCTCCCCGTGGTTGACTCCGAAGGAAAACTCGTGGGACTCGTAACCTATAAAGACATTACTAAGGCTAAAGACAAACCGTTTGCAGCCAAGGACTCACTCGGACGCCTCAGAGTCGCTGCCGGAGTCGGAGTGACTGCCGACACCATGGAGCGAGTTGACGCCCTCATTGCCGCCGGAGTCGACGCCATTGTGATTGACACCGCCCACGGCCATTCCCGCGGCGTCATCGGAGTGCTTGAAGCCATCAAGAACAAATACCCCGACATCGACGTAGTCGTGGGCAACATCGCCACAGGCGACGCCGCACGCTTCCTCGTGGAGCATGGCGCCGACGGCGTGAAAGTGGGCATAGGCCCCGGCTCCATCTGCACCACCCGCATCATAGCCGGCGTGGGAGTGCCGCAGCTCTCAGCCGTTTATGACGTAGCCAAAGCCCTTGAAGGCACCGGAGTGCCCCTCATAGCCGATGGAGGCATACGCTACTCAGGCGATATCGTAAAAGCACTTGCCGCAGGCGCTTACTCCGTAATGCTCGGCGGTATGCTGGCAGGTGTCGAGGAATCGCCCGGCGACACCATAATTTACAACGGCCGCAAATATAAATCATACCGCGGCATGGGCTCGCTCGAAGCCATGGAGAAAGGCTCGAAAGACCGCTACTTCCAGGGAAATGTCTCCGACGCCAAGAAACTCGTTCCCGAAGGCATCGCGGCTCGTGTACCATTCAAAGGCTCGCTTTACGAGGTTGTCTATCAGATGCTCGGCGGCCTGCGCGCAGGCATGGGATACTGCGGTTCGAAAGACATCGACGCACTGCACTCCGCCAAATTCACCCGCATCACCAATGCCGGCGTAGCAGAGAGCCATCCGCATGACGTGGCAATCACGGCAGAAGCTCCAAATTATAGTGCCTCCCACCAGTAAAACATTTCCTACCGTACATCATACGCGGGCTGCTTCCTCAGGATGCCGCCCGCGCATAGTTTTTATCAAAAAACAGGCTTTCAACTATAATATAAAAGTCTCCATCACGTTATATTAGAGTGTGTCAGAAAATTTATCCGCACTCTTTTCATAAATGATTACAATCTAAACCAATAAATACATCACTCAACCCCCTCTATGAAAAAAGGATTCCTTGCGCTGCTGACTGCAGCAGCTTCCATATTCGGAGCCTCGGCCGGCGGCAACGACGACCCCGTGCTGATGACCATCGACAAAAAGCCGGTGCGCCTGAGCGAATTTGAATACCTTTACCAAAAAAACAACGCCCAGCAGACAAGCGTGCAGCCTGTTGACGACTATCTGCGTATGTTCATCGACTACAAGCTCAAAGTGGCGGAAGCCGAAGAAGAAGGCATTGCCGACACACCTGAGTTCAAAGCCGAGTTCGAGGGCTACAAACGTGACCTCGCCGAGCCTTATCTCACCGATGAAGAGGCCCGTCAGCAACTTCTCCACAGCATTTATGACCGACTTAAGGAAGAAGTCAGTGTCAGCCACATCATGAGTCCCGACAAACATCTGCTTGACTCACTGCGCACTGAAATACTCGCCGGCCGTCTTGATTACGCAGATGCAGCCCGCAACAACTCCATTGACCGCCCGTCAGCCGTAAAAGGGGGCAGTATGGGTTACATCACCGCCGGACGCTTCCCCTATACTTTCGAGGACGCGGCCTACGAGACTCCGGTCGGCCAGCTTTCAGAAGTAATACAGACTCCTTTCGGCTATCATCTGGTAAGACCCGACTCACGCCGTCCGGCTCAGGGTTCAGCCAAGGTTCAGCACATCCTGAAACTCACCTACAATATGTCGGCGGAACAAGCAGCGATAAAGAAAGCTGAGATAGACTCCCTCTACAACCTCATAGTCAACGAAGGTGCTGACTTCACGGCACTCGCCCGCGAGAACTCCGAAGACCCCGGTTCAGCCGCAAGCGGAGGCGTAATTGACTGGTTCACAAGCGGACAAATGGTGCCCGAATTCGAAGCTGTTTCATTCGCGCTCAACCCCGGAGAAGTTTCCGAACCCTTCGCAACATCTTACGGCTACCACATAGTTCGCTCAATCGCCAAGCGCGGCATCCAACCATACGAAGAACTTGAGGAATCAATCACCGAAATGATTTCACGCGATGAACGTCAGTACATACCCATGCGCGCCAAAACGAAGCAGTTGCGCGAGCGCTACAACACCACCGTCAACAGCCGCATAGCCACTGAAATCATCAGCGACTTCACCGAAGGCAAAGTCGACTCCGCTTACATAGAGTCACGTCTTGCCGACAAACGCAAGCTCGTCACAGTCAACGGCAAGAAAGCTTCGGCCACAGTAGCCGACCTGTTCAACCGCCTCGGCACCGGCATCTTAGAATACTCACCTGCCGAAGCCGAATCAGTAGTGAACACCAACATCGAAGGCCTCGCCGACGACACTACTCTTGCTTACGAACGCGAAAATCTCGTGAACGAAAACGCCGACTACCGCAACCTCCTCAATGAATACCGCGACGGCATGCTGCTGTTTGAAATCAGCGACCGCAACGTATGGAGTAAATCGAAAGCCGACGCACGCGGACTCGAAGAATTTTTCAATACCCATAAAGCAGATTACGCTAACTGGGAATCGCCCAAATTTAAAGGCTTCATCATATTCGCCGCCTCCGACTCCATCCTCAGCTCAGCACGCAACTACCTGCTGAGAAACACCGTTGAGCCCTCACGCCTGGCAGAAACGCTCCGCACCGAATTTGGCCGCGACATTAAGGTTGAGCGTGTGCTTGCAGCCAAAGGCGAGAACGCCATAACCGACTATCTCGGCTTCGGAGGCGCCAAACCGGAGGCAACCACACGCTGGGCTTACTACTTCGCCTACGATTACTCAATAGCCGCTCAGCCCGAGGAAGTGGCCGACGCCCGTGGCCCCGTCACAACCGACTATCAGAAATATCTCGAAGAAAACTGGCTGAAAGAACTGCATGAATCACACAAAGTGAAAGTTAACCACAAAGTGTATGACAGCTTCAAGCAGTCGCTTGAACAGCAGTAAACACACATCTCTACGACATAGCGCTCCTTCCCACACAGAAGGAGCGTTTTTTTATGTTAAAATTGCTCAACCATCAGCAAATAGTCGGCTCATATCAAAAATAAAACGTAAATTTGTGAGATACAAACTCATCACAATAATATAACCGAAAGTGAATTTCAAACATAAACTGCTACTCCCGCTGTTCGTGATGACCGCATTCATGCTGCCGGCCCAGAACAACGTCATTGAGGAAGTGGCATGGGTTGTAGGCGATCAGCCAATCTACAAATCAGAGATTGAGGAACTTTATCAACAGATGCTCTATGAGCGCGCGCCCATACAGGGCGACCCCTACTGCGTGATTCCGGAACGCATAGCCGTCGATAAGCTTTATCTCCATCAGGCAGAGCTTGACACAGTCGAGGTGTCCGAATCATTGATTCAGCAGCAGGTGGAATCGCGCATCAATATGCTTATCACACAGATAGGTTCACGCGAAAAGATTGAAGACTATTTCCACAAACCGCTGCCTGAGTTCCGCGAACAGCTCGCCGAGACTATGCGCGACAACTACCGCATTTCCGAAGTGCAACGCTCGCTCACACGCGACATCAAGACCACGCCCTCCGACGTGCGCCGCTATTTCGACGCTCTGCCGACCGACTCCGTGCCCTTCGTGCCGATGCAAGTGGAAGTGCAGATTATGACTCTGAATCCCGAGATTCCGCGACAGGAAATCGAGGATGTGAAAGCCCGTCTGCGCGGATTCGCCGACCGTGTCAACAATGGTGAAGCACAGTTCTCTACACTCGCCATTCTCTATTCGGAAGACGGCAGTGCATCGCGAGGCGGAGAAGTCGGATTCCTCGGCCGCGGCCACCTCGAACCGGAATACGCCGCCGTGGCGTTTAACCTCAACGACCCCGCCAAGGCGTCAAGAGTGGTTGAAACCCAGTTCGGATTTCACATCATACAGCTTATCGAAAAGCGCGGCGACCGCATCAACACACGACACATTCTGATTAAGCCGAAAGTATCTGACGCCGACCTCACCAAAGCGCTCAACCGGCTCGACTCCATTCGCTCCGACATGATTTCCGGGAAATTCACCTTTGAGCAGGCCACAGCCTACATCTCGCAGGATAAAGATACCCGCAACAACCGCGGAATCATGATTAACGAAGAAGACGGCACCACCCGTTTTGAAATGAGCCAACTCCCGCAGGAAGTGGCTCGCGTGGTAGCCGAACTCCAGCCCGGCGACATTTCAGCGCCCTTCATCATGAAGGACCCCAAACGCAGCACCGACATTGTTGCCGTAGTGAAACTTACTGAACGCATCGAGGCTCACCGTGCCAATCTTTCCGACGACTATCAGCTAATCAAGGGAATGTATGAGAACGCGGCTAAAGAGCAGAAGCTGAAAGACTGGATAGAAAAGAAAATAAAAGACACCTATATCAGGATTGAAGACGGGTGGGCCGACTGCGAGTTCGAGCACAAAGGCTGGCTTGAATCGCGCAGTAAATAGCCATCCGTCATTCAGTAGCCTCATCCTCCGGATATGCTGAAACGTCTGATTCCGCCCGCCGCCGCAGTGGCAATAGTAGCGCTGACTGCCGGTATCGGTCTGGCACACAGCCAGATTCCCGCCGACAACACGCCTATTCGTCCGGCCATACCTCAGGCCGACCGCTCGAACCTCAGCAAGGTGTTTCTCGAACACGCCGACAGGCTCGTGACATCATCCAACATCGACTATCAGATTCTGTCAGGCAACGTGGAATTCCGCCGTGGCGGTATGCTCATGTACTGCGACAGCGCCCATTTTTATGACAAGACAGGCAATTTCGATGCTTTCGGCAACGTAAAAATGAGACAGGGCGACACCCTCTTTATCGACGGCGACAGGCTTGAATACAATGACTCGGCTCAACTGGCCGTGCTTTACGGCGACTTCGGCCGCGACGCCACACTGCGCAACCGCGACGTGACGCTCACCACGGCCATTTTCAACTATGACCTGCGCGCCGAGCTTGGTTTCTATGACGTCGGCGGCGTACTGACAGACCGCCAAAACCGCCTGAGCTCCGTGGAGGGCGAATACTCACCCGCCACAAAGGAGGCAACTTTCCTTGTCAGTGTGGTCCTGACGAGCCTTTCCGAGAAAGACACCCTCACCATACACACCAATAATCTCTATTACAACACCGCCACCCACGTGGCTGAGCTAACGACCTACTCAACCGTGCAGAACGGCGACGGCACAATAGAGACCACCAACGGCATCTACAACACGGAGACCACACAGGCCGACCTGTTTGAAAACTCACTCGTCACGGCAAGAAACGGCAACACGCTGTCGGGCGACACAATCTACTATAACCGCAACGCCGGACGTGGCGAAGTGTTCGGCAACATGGAGCTGAACGACACCACCAACAAGATGATTCTTTCAGGCGACTACGGCTTTTACAACGAACTGACAGACAGTGTATTCGTTACCGGACGCGCACGAGCCGTGGAATATTCCGGCAAAGATTCGCTGTTTCTTCACGCCGATTCCATAAGGGCGTTCCGCATCATCTCTCTCAAGGAAATGGCAAAACAGGATTCTCTGCCTGCAGCAACGGTTTCTGAAAATGACTCAATTGCGCCGACAATAAACCCGGAACCTGATTCGATAGAGTCTGAAACATTCTCAATTCCCGCCAGAGTGCTTTACACGATGGTTCCCGACACCGTGCGCTACATAGTAGCCGCTCCGCGCGTAAAATTCTACCGTCGTGACATTCAGGGACTCTGCGACTCAATGACATTCGTTTCAGCCGACACCATGCTCCACATGGACCGTTTTCCGATAGTATGGAGCGATAACCGGCAAATCAGGGGCGATGTCATCAACATCCATCTTAACGACTCCACTTTGGAATGGGCGCGTGTGCCGTCCAACGGCTTCATGTCGGAAATGATTGAGACCGACTATTTCAATCAGCTGAGCGGCAAGGAGATGTACGCCACATTTAAAGACGGAGCAATATCCGCTCTCGATGTCAGTGGCAACGTGCTCGCCATTTTCTTCCCGGAGGAAAACGACTCCACTATCAACAAGATGGTAAACCTCGAAAGCAGCTTCATGGCGGTTAAATTCAAGGAAAACACCATCGAAAAAATGCGGCTTTGGCCCGAGACCAACGCCGTAGCCACCCCGCTCTATCTGGCTAAGCGCTCCGCCATGTATCTTCCCGGCTTCAGATGGTACGGCTACTTCCGTCCCTCAGGACCGGACGACATATTCAATTTCCCTGATGAACTTATTGAAGAATTCCGCAACGCGCCTGTCTACATTCCGCCGCAGCTGCCACAGGCTCCTGCCGCTCCAGCCGTCCATAATTTCACTACTATAGCCACTGAGGAACAGACTTCCGATTCTGAATCCGCAGCAGAGCCGGCTCCTGACAGCGACGTTACGACAGAAAATTAAACTAAAAAATACTATGAAAAACCCGACCGAAAGTCAACTCCACGCAGCTGACTTGATGAACTTTCTTGATGAAAGCCCGTGCAACTTCCTCGCCACAGACGCTGCCGCCCGCCGTCTTGACAAAGCAGGATACAAGCGCCTTTACCTCACGGAGAAATGGGAAATAGCCCCCGGAGGAAAATATTACGTCACAAAAAACGGTTCGGCTCTATTCGCATTCATAGCCGGCACCGGACAGCCCGGTGAAGGTTTCCGCATAATCTCCGCACACTCCGATTCACCCGGCTTCCGCATAAAACCTAACCCGGAAATAGCATCCGACGGAGCGCTGAGACTCAACACCGAAGTCTATGGTGGCCCGATTCTCTACACATGGTTTGACCGCCCCCTATCGATAGCCGGGCGTGTGGTGCTCCGCGGCGCAGACCCCCTGCATCCTCAGTGTGTCAACGTGCGCTTCACGCGCCCGCTTCTCACCATACCCCACCTGGCCATCCATTTCAACCGGAATGTAAACGAAGGCAATCCGCTGTCGCGCCAAAAGGATATGTTGCCTGTGATTACGCTGCTCAATGAACAAATCAACAGCAATGGTTTTCTGCTCAATCTCGTTGCCAATGAAATCGGAAGGGCGGCCGACGACATTCTCGACTTCGACCTGACCTTGTATGATATCACGCCGGCCATGCTGCTCGGAGCCGACAACGAATTCATAACTTCCGGACGCCTTGATGACCTCATGATGGTGCACTGCGCACTCACGGCGCTGCTGAACTCAACAGGCGAAGAATGTGGCATGACACGCCTTGTGGCCATCTTTGACAACGAAGAAACCGGTAGCGGCACCAAACAGGGTGCGGCCTCTCCCCTTCTGCGCGACATCATGACCCGCATAAACAACGCTCTTGGAGGCTCATGTGAGGACTTCCTGCAGTCTATAGCCTCGTCGTTCATGATTTCAGCCGACAACGCCCACGGCATACATCCTAATTATCCCGAAAAACACGACCCTACGAATCATCCGGTTCTCGGAGGCGGCCCGGTCATAAAAATCAATGCCGACTGCAAATATATGACCGACGCCGAGTCGTCAGCCGTGTTCCGCAGCATTTGCGACAAAGCGGGAGTTCCATGCCAGTATTTTGTCAATCGCTCCGATTCGGCAGGCGGCTCTACCCTTGGCAACAAGCTGACTGTACAACTCGACCTGCGCGGAGTCGATATGGGAGTGGCACAGTGGGCCATGCACTCCGTGCGCGAGACAGCAGCCATAGCAGACGCCAATTACACCACCCGCGCATTCACCGCGTTCTTTATCGACTGATTGGCAACAGGTTGCCCGAATAAAAACTTAAGAGGCTGTGTCTAATAAATTATGACACAGCCTCTTAGTTATGTAGAGGTACTATTCCGTTATCTGATTACAACCTTGCGAGAAAGTGTGCTGTTAGCACCTCCGACAGTCAGAACATATATTCCCGGCTGAACCGATGAGGCGTCGAGCGTGTAGCGATCGCCGTTGGAAACAGTATTCAGGACCAAAGCACCCGACATTGATATGAGACTGATGTTCATTGACGATTCCGAGGCTCCGAAAATATCGAAAATGTTGCCGCCTAAAGATGTGATGATGATATTGTCATTGCCGTCGGCCAAAATATCTTCAACCGAAGCAAGTGATAGCGCCATCTTCAGCCCTTCAAGAGCATTAAGTTTGCCTGCTCCCCACTGAACGGGGCTTGCGGCCGTTGTGCCGGAAGTCACATAGCTATCGGCCGCGGCTGTCGACACTGCTATCTCACGAATCTGTGCAGGCGTAAGGTTCGGATTGGCCTGAAGCCACAGGGCAGCAACGCCTGTCATCACGGGAGTAGCCATAGATGTGCCTCCCATGTGCGACCAGTAATGTTTTCTGCTCTTGGCTGTCACAGTCGCTTTCAGAGGCTCGTAGGAAGAATCATAATAATAGGAATCCTCTACATAATATTTAGAGAATGAAGAAATCAGAGCCTGTCCGGGAGTACATATATGGGGAAGATTGCGTCCGTCTGCGAGAGTGCCCCATGAGGAATAGTCGAGCACATCGCCTACGACCTGTCCGGAATAGGGCGAGCTGTTTCGCGTGGCATAACCGCCTACAATAATGGTGTTTTTGCCGCAGGCCATATCGTTGATTGTACCGTCGCCTGTCGGGTCATCCCATCCGGCTTTGTTTTTTGAAGAGAAGTCGGTATATAAGCCGTCGGAGTACATTTCATAACGTTTGCCGGCCTTCCCCTTAACAATTATTGCCGGGAGGTAACGGGTTGAATTACTTTTCTTATAGAGGTCGAACGACACATAGGCTATGAAACGGTTGTTGTCGGAAGAAATGCCTTTTGAAACTCCGAAATATGATTCAGAATCGTATGCCGAGTTGAAAGTGGAGTTATTGACACCGCTGTATTCGGAATCGGCTCCGGCCACATACTTCCATACGTACTCCTCGGCATTAAGCGTATAGACAAGTTTATTTGAATTAGTGTCGTAAATGCCTATGGATACATCAAACTCCGAGTTGTCCTCGCACAAAATCTCGACATCGCCACATGCCTGATAGAGAGCGTACTCGCTCTGAAGAGTGCTGTTGGGAATAAGGAACGTCTTCATTTCAAGGTCGCCTGAGGTGAGGGTTTTCTTGATTGCGATATCGAGGTCGCCCTCATTGCCTGCGGCTATACAGATGGGAGCACGCTCCGCAAGCTGGTCGATAGATTTGTTAAATACATCGGTTCCGTCATGGTGACCGAAATTCAGGCCGAGCGACAAATTGATTACGCAAGGTTTCCCCTGCTGTTCAGCATAATCAATGATGTTAGTGATGCCCTGAAGAATTTCTTCGTCATAACCCTGGCCGCAAGATATTGCAATTCGAGCGCCGGGAGCCATGCCGCTGTAGTCTTTCGAGCCTTTGGCATAAGCGCCTGTTGCAATGCCGAGCACGTGGGTTCCGTGGGTTTCGTCGGTGTCATCGGTAGTGAAGCTGCTCACGGCGCTGTTTGTGTAAGTTTGCGAAGTTGTTTTGCCGGTAGTCTCGCTGGTTGTGAATTTCCAAATACGGTCAACTCGGCTTGCCGATTGCGCGGCATCGTAGAAATTGATGTGATTGGCGTCAAAACCGCCATCAAAAATGCCTATAATCACACCCTCACCGGTGTACTGCGACGGCAGGCCGGTTCCGGCGTGCACAGCGTCGACATTCGTAGCGCTGCGGGCGAGGTCGTTAAGCAGACGGCGCTTCTGCTGCAGCGATATGGAGCGCACATCGGAGATTTCTGCGGCCGATTCCAGCGAGTCAATCGGAATATAACAGTAAACGTAATCGCCGATTCGGAGGCTTACATCGGCTCCGCGTGACTCAAGCTGCGCCACAGCATCGTCCGAGTTGACGGCCACTCCTACAGACACTAACCTGACTCCGTCGGATTCCGTGACTGCATCGTTATTATTAAGAGCCATACGAGGTGATGCAGGCATTGATAATTCGACTTGCGGCCTGCGGTTCAGCAACGCGCGAGCTCGCATATCGAGCTTTTCCTGAGCTATTCCGGCCATTGCTATGGCAATGGTGGAAAATGTTATGAATATTTTTTTCATAAAAATACCATTTTTGTTGAAAGTGGTAAATTTACATTATTTAATAATACTATGCAAAACAAATGGTTAAAAATTTTAAAGGCATCCCGCTTGCATTTATTGCCGTCGGGCATAAAAAAAGCTGTGTCAAAATGCATCTGACACAGCCTCCTGAAAGTCGTATGAAGTAAGAGATTACTTGTTTATCTGCTCGTAAACCTGATTGATGGATTCGTTAGTCGGGTCGATTTCGATGAAACGTGCCAGAATGGGACGAGCGCTGTCATAATCCTTATCGGTAATATAGCCCATGGCAAGTGTGCCGAGAAGGAATACGTAATCGCTTTTGCGTTTTGTCACATTTTCAGGGTCTTTGTCAAGTACTCCGAGAGCCTTGTTGAAATCTGCGGCCACTTCGGGGGTGATTTTACGGTCATTGAGAGCGTAAACCAGACGAGCGTGAGAAACTGCCACAAGTGCATTGTCGGGAACGAGCTCCTCGACGCGTTCAACTGTGGCGATGGCCTGACGGAGGTAGTTGTTGCGTTCCTCGATATTGTCGGCTACGGCAGCGGCCGCATTCTGGAAACGGCGTGAAAGCACCATGAGGTCATTGGTGGCATAGTCTCCTCCCTCCATGAATTTCTGGAAGGCAAGAAGTGCGGGAACATACATTTTTGCATCAGTGTAGGCATCGCTGAGCTGCAGATGAAGCTCCGAGCGGTCAGGTGAAAGTTCGACAGCCTTCTGATACTGCACTACCGCGAGAGAATCCTGTCCCTCATTGTGAAGGAGTTCGCCGTAGGTGGTGTAATCGTTGGGAGTAAACTCACCCTGAGCCGAGAAGAAGACATCGGCATCGGCAAGAGCCTGCTCGGTGTTGCCGAGAGCGGCCTGATTGAGGAAGCGCATACGCTTCATATAGAAGTTGTCGGGGTCCTCGGCAAGGATTTTGCCTGCCAGGTCGTAGGATTCCTGATATTTCTTGCTGAAATAAAGGAGGCCTGAGTAACGCTGCTCATCGCGCTTGAAGTGGTTGGGATTCTGAATATACTTGCCATATTGTTCGGCAGCGCGACCGTACTGGCCGTTGTCATAATACTTCTCGGCGAGCTCACGCTGTGCGAGTGCTGACTCGGGCTGAATGTCGAGTAGCTTTTTGAGGCCCTCGATAGAGAACGACGGATTCACACGGAAATATGTGCGGGCATATTTCACGTAGGCTTCGGGGTGCTCGTTTTTGGTATCGGCATTCATTGCCATTTCATAGTATCCGGCAGCCTCTCCGACATTGGTGGGAGCAAGCATATCGGCCTCGAGGATGAATGTAGCAGGACAGTTCTTGTCGGCTTTCTTGGCATCCTTGATGTATTTCTCAATATCTTTTGCGTATTTCACCGGGTCGGCGTTGTAGAACGAACGGGCGATTTCGGTAAGAATGAGAGCGTTTTTCTTGTTGATTTTCACTGCCTGTTTGAAGAAATCATCGGCAGCGGCTTTGTTATCCTGACCAAGAGCAATTTGGCCAAGACCAACATAGTTAAAAGCGTTGTTGGCATCAGCAGCTATACCCTGCTCAAAGAAGTTTTTGGCATTGGCCGCATTCTTATTGCTGAGAGCTATCTCGCCGAGATAATAGAAAGCAGTAGCGCGGTTTGTGCCTGCATCGTTGAGCGTGCGGACAAGGATGATTTCAGCTTCTTCGGGCTGGTCGGCGCGGAAGTATTCCACTCCGTCGATGTACCCCTGAGCGGATGCCACCGCGGCACCGGCAATCAGAAAGGACATTAAGAATTTAAATTTCATGTTCTTTAGTTTTACTGTTATTCTGTTGATTATAGTTTATCTTTAGGGAAATTTCTATATTTCTTATATTAATGTGATGATTAAAGCTGTCTGAGGTTTAATCACGAGGATTCCCGCTACTTGTTTCTATAACGGGAACCGGAGCATTTTATTCTATCTGGACTATTCGCGGATGCATGGCACCGGGCAGAATGCCAGTCTGCTGAATGAGTTTTTGTCCTGCAAACCCTATCACGAAGTTTGTGAATCCGCGGGCGAGCGAGCCGCTTGAGCCTACAGTGGTGAGATATACGGAGCGTACAAGCGGGTAACTGCCATCGTAGATGTAGGCCTGATAAGGCTTGACGCCGTTAAGTCGGTCGGGGGGAGCTACGGCGAGTACTTTCACATCGGAGCTGAATGTGGTCACTGTGGTGTCGTTCTGTTCGAGACGCGTGGTGCGTTCATCCATTGTCAGGTTAGCCGTCTTGAGGTCGGAGGAAATCCAGCTCACGCCAATTATGCCGATAGCTCTGGGCATTTTGCTGACCGTCTCAAACACTTTCTCGTTTGAGCCTTGGGCATAGACTCCGCTACCGAATTTGCGGCCATCCATGACCATATCCTTGATTGCGCTGACTGTGCTTGAATTGGCATCGTCAAACACTACGGCAATTTCACCGGTCTTGTTGAAAGGCTGAATTTTTCCCCAGTCGGTGACATCGCCCGACAGAATGTCGCGAAGTTCGGGAATAGTGAGGTTCTCGATGGGGTTTTCGGGATTGGCGATGACGGCTATGGCATCGACGGCTATGCGGTTGGATGTCGGAGTGCGTTTTTTGGTCTTCATGTAATTAAGCTGCTCTTCGGTCAGCTCCTTTGTTGTGACAGCCATTCGCACTTTGCCGTAGACAATGGAGTCGATGCAGTCGGCCTCCGGAAGATAACGGGCAAGGATGAATGCCTTGGGGTTGTTATATTCAAAGACGTCGATTTCCTGCTCCATTATCCGCTGGAAGGATTCATCGCAGCATATCACTTCTGTGCCTGATGTAGGCGTGTCGGCGCTCTCCACCTTCTTGTTGCAGGAAGCGAGAGCGAGAGCGGCTACTGATGTCAGCAAGATTGCCGAAAAAGGTCTATTCATCGTGAGGGGAAGTTAAGAAAGTTATTCGCCTGTATGCGCGTGCTGTGTCAGTCGGCGTCTTGCGGGCGTGTGCTCTTGTAGAGACGGATGCCACGAAAAATGCCGTAAAGTATGAAAATCGGGCCGCCGACCCAGCGGAGCCAGTTCCACGACGGGTCATAAATGACATTAAACCAGTTGAAAAGCAGCATGAGTCCGGCACCGATGAATACGAGTGCCATGAAGATAGCAAAAAAGATGCGCATCGGGGTCGGAAGTGTGGCGCGCGGAGGTGTTGAAAAATGACGAGGTTCCATAATAAAGTATTTAAAGCGTTAAACATCTTATTTACAAGCTTCTAACTGCGACAAATTCGGATTCCACCGAGTCGCGCCGAAAGAATGGCTTGTTTAATAATGTTAACACTCAGGGGAGCTAAAAGTTCTCCGTTTTCTTTCCAATCGTAAAGTTAGCATTAAATCCCATTATGCTAAAATTTTTTCAGAATTATTTTGTTTTCATTTTCCTTTAAAAATGCTAAATTTGTAATGCTCTCCGCATCTCCGGCGCGACGAGCCATCGGACGCCGACTCACGAATAACAGAATCAGAATGCCAGAAACATACAACAGTCAGATACTTCCACCACTGGCCGAGCGAATGCGGCCGCGCACACTCGACGACTACATCGGCCAGACCCATCTCGTAGGTCCGGGCTGTGTGCTCCGCCGGATGATAGATTCCGGCAACGTGGCGTCGTTCATTCTTTGGGGGCCTCCGGGCGTAGGCAAGACAACACTCGCCCGCATCATAGCCAACACCACCAATTCTCCGTTCTACACTCTCAGCGCAGTTACGGCCGGAGTGAAAGAGGTGCGCGAGGTTATAGAAAAATGCAAGGCCGACCTTTCGGGGATGTTCACCCGCGGGCGCCCCATACTATTTATAGATGAAATACACCGTTTCAGCAAGTCGCAGCAGGATTCTTTGCTCGGAGCCGTGGAAAGTGGCTTGGTGACTCTCATAGGCGCCACAACCGAGAATCCCTCGTTTGAAGTGATACGTCCGTTGCTTTCCAGAGCACAAGTCTACACTCTCCGACCGCTTGAGGAGCCGGAACTTCAGCAGCTTCTGGATCACGCGTTAAGAACGGACGCCGTACTGTCGCAACGCAAAGTCGAAGTCAGGGAAACCGCCGCGCTTTTCCGTTTTTCCGGCGGCGACGCGCGCAAACTGCTCAACATACTCGATCTGTTGGAACAGTCGGCGAAAGCCGGACAGCAAATAGTGGTCGACGACGCCACCGTAACCGACCGTCTTCAGGAAAATCCGGCAGCTTACGACAAAGGGGGCGAGATGCACTACGACATCATATCGGCATTCATCAAAAGCGTGCGCGGGAGCGATCCCGATGCTGCAGTCTACTGGCTTGCGCGAATGATAGCCGGGGGTGAAGACCCGGAGTTCATAGCGCGCCGCCTCGCCATTCTCGCGGCGGAAGACATTGGTTTGGCCAACCCCAACGCACTGCTTTTAGCCAATGCTACTTACGACATAATCCGGAAAATCGGTATGCCCGAAGGACGGATTCCGCTGGCGGAATGCACGGTCTATCTCGCGACGTCGGCCAAAAGCAATTCAGCCTATATGGCCATTGACGCGGCTCTGGCCGCCGTCAGACAGACAGGCGACCTGCCCGTGCCGCTACACATACGCAACGCGCCGACATCGCTGATGAAAGAAATGGGCTACGGCGCCGACTACCTCTACCCTCACAATTTTCCGGGCAACTATGTGAAGCAGCGTTATCTGCCCGAAGCACTCGAGGGACACTGCTTTTGGAAACCGTGTGTCAACCCGTCGGAAACACGTATGGAAGAACTGCAAAAGCAGCGCCGAAACAGCGATTTAAAAGGCAAATGAAAGAATATTCCATGTTTTTACTATATTTTTGATAGGAAATATTTATATTTGCATCCCAAAAGTATTTCAACCACGCATATTCAACCATATTATTCATATTTCCCTATGAAGAAACATAATTTTTATGCAGGCCCCTCTATCCTGAGCCAGTACACAATCAAGAACACTGCTGACGCTATTCTCGATTTCGCCGACACCGGTCTTTCAATTCTCGAGATTTCACACCGCAGCAAAGAATTTCAGGCAGTTATTGACGAAGCTGACGCTTTGGTTAAAGAACTTCTTGACGTTCCCGCAGGTTATCACGTGCTTTTCCTCGGCGGAGGTGCAAGTCTGCAATTCGCCATGGTCCCCTACAACATCCTTAAGACCAAAGCCGCTTATCTTGATACCGGCGTATGGGCTCACAAGGCAATTAAGGAGGCTAAACTTTTCGGCGGAGTTGACGTAGTAGCATCTTCAGAAGGAGCCAACTACACCTTCATACCCAAAGACTATACCATTCCGGCCGATGCCGACTATTTCCACTATACCACAAACAACACTATATACGGCACAGAAATCCGCAAAGACCCGGCATCTCCCGTACCTCTGGTAGCCGATATGTCGAGCGACATCTTCTCACGCCCCGTAGACGTCAGCAAATATGACATCATCTATGCAGGCGCACAGAAGAACCTCGCCCCCGCAGGCGTGACCATCGTAATTGTCAAGGAAGACGCGCTCGGCAAAGCCGGACGTCCCATTCCGACAATGCTCAACTATCTGACACACACGTCGAAAGGCTCAATGTTCAATACACCTCCCGTGCTGCCCATTTTCTCTGCCCTTCAGACTCTCAAATACTACAAGCAGGTGGGTGGCGTAGAAAAGCTCGAGCAGATGGACCTTGCAAAAGCAGCAAGACTCTATGAGGCAATTGACGAAAGCAAGATATTCGTAGGCACAGCAGCCAAAGAAGATCGCTCGATAATGAACGTCTGCTTCGTAATGAAACCCGAATATGCCGAACTCGAAAAAGAATTCATCGATTTCGCTACATCCAAGGGCATCGTAGGCATCAAGGGTCACCGCTCAGTAGGCGGTTTCCGTGCTTCGCTTTACAATGCGCTGCCCATGGAGAGCGTCGAAGTGCTCGTCAACACGATGAAAGAATTTGAGAACAAACACTAAACAGCTCACTATGAAAGTACTTGTAGCAACAGAGAAACCGTTTGCAAAAGTTGCCGTTGACGGCATTTGCAAAGTGATAGCGGACGCCGGCTATCAGACCGAACTTCTTGAAAAATATGCCGAACGCAGCGACCTGCTTGAGGCAGTTCAGGATGCCAACGCACTCATAGTTCGCTCCGACAAGGTAGACGCTGAAGTGTTTGACGCAGCAAAAAATCTGAAAATCGTGGTACGCGCCGGTGCAGGCTACGACAACATTGACCTTGACGCCGCAACCGCTCACGGAGTATGCGTTGAGAACACTCCCGGACAGAACTCCAACGCCGTGGCCGAACTCGTATTCGGCATGGCAGTGATGGCTGTGCGCAATATGTATAACGGCACATCAGGTTCAGAGCTTAAGGACAAGCGTTTAGGCATTCACGCTTTCGGCCAGGTAGGTCGCAACGTTGCCCGCATCGCCAAAGGCTTCGGCATGAAGGTGAGCGCACTCGACCCCTACTGCCCCGACGAAGTAATGATTGAGGCCGGCGTAACGCCCGTTCACTCCGTTGAAGAGCTTTATTCGAACAACGACATCGTCTCGCTGCACATACCCGCAACCGCCGAGACCAAAAAATCGGTAGGCAAAGGACTCCTTGAGCTCATGCCCAAGAATGGTCTGCTCATCAACACCGCCCGCAAGGAGGTGATTGACGAGGATGGTCTTGCAGAAGCCATGCGAGACCGCGCAGACCTCAAGTATGTGGCCGACATTAAACCGGACAATGCCGAAGTGCTTCTGGCAGAATTCCCCGGTCGCGTGTTCTTCACACCGAAGAAGATGGGCGCACAGACTTCCGAGGCCAACATCAACGCAGGCATTGCAGCCGCAAAACAGATTGTGGCATTTCTCAAAGACGGCGTTGACAAATATCGCGTAAACAAATAACCGGACTCACCGGCATCACCGTAAAACATCGGGTCGGCTCATTACGAGTCGACCCGATGTTTTTTCTTAAATCGTTTCAAAGTGTCGGTTCAAAACATTTTTTTGGGCTTGGTGGCCTGAAATTCCTTAAGATAGACGGGAACGCTGTAAGCCGTATCGAGGAAATCCTTCCGAGCGAAAGCCTGCTCGGCAAGAGGGAGCATATCGACGGCCAGAGGCACTATTCCGGGGATAAAACGCACATCGGCTCGTTTTATAAAACCGTCGGCCTTATCACTGCCGTTTCCGAACATGAGGAGCGTCCGCCCCTGATACTCATCATCAGAGAACGAATCTTCCGTCAGAACCAGCGGATGCGGTGATGCCACTGTCTGAAGCGAAAAATCGTAGACAGCAGTATAAACTTCCATGCGTCGTGCGTCGAGCATAGGCACAAAAAGTTCATCGCCCGTCAACTCTATACCGAACATAACGTTCACAGCCATGATTTTTAGAGTGTCGATGCCGATAAGAGGAATCTTTAGGGCGTAACAGATGCCCTTGGCTTCCGACAGGCCAATTCGCAAACCAGTGTAGCTGCCCGGGCCGATACTTACGGCCACAGCGTCAAGTTTCATCTCATGCTCAGTAAGATGGTCGAAACAGTATTTTATAAAATCGCTCAGAAGCACTGCATGGTTCTGGCCTTCAAAAGCCTCTCTGTGGCAAAGAATCATACCGTCTGACGTCAAAGCCACCGAGCAGACATTAGTCGAAGTCTCAATATTCAGGATAACTGCCATTGCATTTAGAGTCGGTTCTTAAATTTTTCAACTGCAAAATTACGCATTTTCCGGCTAAAAAGGTAAATTTGCAAAAAAATGTAAACCAATTTGTATGGTGTATTCTATGACGGGATTCGGTCGCGGAATAGCAGAATCGGAAGACAAAAGATTTATTGTAGAAATAAAGTCGCTTAACTCCAAGCAACTGGACCTTGCATCGCGCGTACCGGCGCAATACCGCTCGCTCGATCCTGAGATTCGCAACATCATAGCGGCAAGACTCGAAAGGGGGAAAGTAGATTTGAACTGCTATGTGGAATCGCTTGTGGCCACCACTGACGCTACCGTCAACACTCAGCGTCTGGCTGTCTACAAGAAGCAGATACAGCAGATGGCCCGCGAGCTTGACATACCGGAGCCTGACGACTGGTATTCAGTGCTGATGCGTTTTCCCGATGCACTACACACCGAAATCAGCACCGAAATACCTGATTCCGACCGCAAGGCGCTGACAGAAGCACTGACAAAGGCAATTGATATGCTTGACGAATTCCGCGCCGAAGAAGGGAAAAAGCTCGACTCATTCTTCCGCATCCGCATAGAGCGCATAGCATCACTGCTCGCCATGGTGCCGCAATATGAGACGGAGCGTCTTGTCAAAATACGCAGTCGCATTCTTGAGGCTCTTGAAAAAATTCCTCAAGCCGACTACGACCGTGGTCGCTTTGAGCAGGAGATGATTTTCTACATCGAAAAGCTCGACATCAACGAGGAAAAACAGCGTCTGACACAGCATCTCAACTACTTCACAGAAACTCTCGGACAGAACAAGGGGCAGGGAAAGAAGCTCGGCTTCATAGCTCAGGAAATGGGGCGTGAAATCAACACTCTCGGCTCGAAAAGCAATCACGCCGAGATGCAGATACTTGTCGTAAAGATGAAGGACGAACTGGAACAGATAAAGGAACAGGTGCTCAACGCCCTCTAAATAAATACCATAATGAGCGGGAAACTTATAATCATATCGGCGCCGTCAGGCTGCGGCAAATCAACCATCATCAGTCATCTGATGGAACGTGGCAACATACAGATGGAATTTTCCGTCTCAGCCACCAACCGCTTGCCGCGCCCGGGTGAAACCGACGGCGTCAACTATCATTTCCTAACCACCGAAAACTTCAACGACCTCATTAGCAGAGGTGAATTTGTTGAATATGAGGAGGTTTATCCCGGGCGTTTCTACGGCACCCTTAAAAGCGAGATTCAGCACCGACTTGACAGCGGCCGCAACATCATACTCGATGTCGATGTCAAAGGAGGCATCAACGTGAAGCGTCTTTACGGCGACCGCGCCCTGTCAATCTTCATTGAGCCGCCGAGCATCGAGGTTCTACGCTCACGACTGACCAACCGCGGCACTGAAGCGCCCGAGGTGGTGGAAGAACGTGTGGCACGCGCCGAGTTTGAGATATCAATGGCCCCGCAGTTCGATGCGATAGTAGTGAACAACAACCTTGACGAAGCTGTCGGAAACGCCGAAAGAATCATAACCGAATTCCTGAACCGATGAGCCGTCGCCGTGTGGGCATATTCGGTGGGTCATTCAATCCCGTCCATATCGGTCACACCATTATTGCCGACTACATCAGGCAGATAAGCGAGCTTGACGAGGTTTGGATGATGCTCTCCCCTGCCAATCCGCTAAAAGTCGGCGACGAAGCACCCGCATCCGACAGTCATCGTATGGCCATGCTCCGTATGGCTGCCGAAGGAATTACGGGGATTACCGCCTGCGATTTTGAGCTTGCATTGCCGCGTCCTTCCTTCACATATATCACTCTTCGTGAACTCAGCCGACAGTTTGCCGACACCGATTTCACTCTTATAATCGGGAGTGACAACTGGCAGAAATTCAACCTGTGGAAAAACTCGCAAGAGATACTCAACAACTACCCCATAATAGTCTATCCCAGGAAAGGGTCGGAGCCGGATGCCGCTACGCTTCCTGAAAATGTCACCGTTGCTATGTGCCCCGAGCTGGAAATATCGTCGACATTCATCCGCAAAAAAATAAAAGAAGGCCTCGACGTGAGCCTTTTCCTCCCCGCAGGCGTATATAGTTATATAGCGAAAAATCATCTGTATGGAAAATAAGACATATCCTCAAAACGCCATACCCTTCATAGGGCTCAGCACGGAATATTGCCGTACGCTTGAAAATGTGGCCGACCTTACACGCGAAGAACTTATCGACAAAATGATACGTCTGCTTCCGCGCCTCTACATAATGGCCACTGACCTTCAGACCGACCCTATGCTTGACGATGAGGCGTACATCGACAATGCTCTCGACGAAGATTACTACGAAGCCATACGCCGTTCTGTGGAACAAATAACGGCCGAAGACGACATTTATCTCGAAGTGTTCGAGGAAGACATGAAATACAGCGACACACCCGTATCGGCCAGCATTGCCGAAGGCCTTACAGACATATTTCAGTCGCTCTACAATTTCCTTGCCGCCGTGGAGGACGCTACCGACGAGACCGTGCAGGTGGCTCTGCTCAGCGTGAGCGATGACTTCAAGCAGTTCATGGGAGCCACCATCTGCAACACGCTCCGCGCCCTGCACACACTGGCATACCGCGACCGCTGACTTAACCGAGAACCAATCAATAGGGCCGCACCGGCTCCAACACAAACCAATTAATATCTCTCCGCCTATGAAGTTTTTCACGCCTGCCCTGCGCGGCGTCGGCGTCGGCGCCGGCATCTTGAGTTTACTGACAGTCAGCGCACAGCATCCCGACGACAGATATACATCGGGACCTGATGTAGTGACAGATTCCCTAAGCTACTTTCTGCGAATGTCGGATGTAGCCGACAGCTATTTCATTCTTCCGCCCCACGCAACGCCGGGAACGCCTGAATTTCAGCGCGATAGTGTGCGCTACGAATGGGGAAAGGCTATGCGCATGACAGCGCGCGGTGACACGGCAGTGACTGACGCTCGCGTGGGTGGCGACGGTGTGCCACGAGCCTTTTCGGAAGCGTTCGGCATAGATATAACGTCACAGACCACTCCACAGATTTACAAACTGATTGTAAGAATGCGTGAGGACGCGGGAGACCTCGCTACACGCAAGGCAAAAAGGAAATATGACCGTGAAAGGCCCTTCATTCACTTCGACGAAGCCACCTGCAATCCGGAACAACAGGCGGAACTTTCGCATAACGGCTCATATCCATCAGGCCATACATCAATAGGCTGGGCAACGGCTCTTGTGCTCGCTGAAATCAATCCCGACCGTCAGGATTTAATTCTACGCCGCGGCTACGAAATGGGCGAAAGCCGTGTAATTTGCGGCTATCATTATCAGAGCGACGTTGATGCCGGCCGCGTCACGGGTTCAATGATTGTGGCAAGGCTTCACGCTGATGCAGGCTTCTGCCGACAACTTGAGCTTGCCAAAGCAGAATTCGGCCGGCTGAAAGAAGCAGGGCTCATAGCCCACTGAAAGCCTGTAAAATCGGTTGAAATAAAAAAGGATGCCCGAAGGCATCCTTTTTTTATTGAGAGTCATATAAGTCTGTTCTGAATTATACACCCTGAAGTTTGAAGTTGACAGGAAGTGTGTACCACACGTTCACAGCCTGACCGTTCATCTTGCCGGGGATAAATTTCGGCAGAGATTTTACGACGCGAACTGCTTCGCGGTCGAGGTCGGGGTCTTTAGAACGGAGCACCTGAACATCGCCTACCGTACCGTCACGGGTTACAACGAAACGCACTACCACTCGGCCCTGTACGTTGTTTTCCATAGCCATTGTGGGGTATTTAATGTGCGTGCCAATCCATTTGAGGAGTTCGGCTTCACCGCCGGGGAACTGAGGCATCTGCTCAACAGATTCAAATACCTGATTCTTCGGGGGTTCCGGTTTCTTTTCCTCAACGATTACTTCTTCTTTGTATTCACGGTCAATAGCGAGGTCATCTGTACCCTGGTCAAAGTCGGTATGGCCGACAGCGGTTTCAGTCTCTTTGATTTCCTCATCTGTCTTCACCTGTTCGATTTCCTTGTCATTTTCAACGACGAGGAATTCGGTGAACTTCTCAGTATTGAGAATTTCCTCAGGAAGAGCTTCAGGAATCTCGATTTCCTGCACCATTTCGTTTTCTTCGGGAATTTCTTCTTCGATGTCAACCACAAGGTCGGTCATCTGTTCCTGTTCGATCTGAGCGAGTTTTTCAGCCTCGATGCGAGCCTGCTCGGCGCGATAGTCAGCGTAGATGCTGTAAAGCCATACGCAGACACCGACAGCAATCAGACCAACGATGGTCCAAAGGAGCGCCATGTTGTGACGACGGTCAGAAGATTCACGGAGTTTATATGCACCGTACTCTTTATTTTTACCTTCAAATATAAGGTCAGTCCATTCTTTCGATGAAAGATCTACGTCTTTTGCCATTTCTTTCTGTTTTAATGGTTAATAAATCAGACATCAAATCAATTACCGCCGTTACGCTGGTTGTAATCAACAATCAGCAACGAGTCATTGGGAGTGAACGCACTGATACGGTACTGCGAAATCTGGTTAATCTGCATTTCGTCAAGGGCTGAAATCACACTCTGCCATGCAGCCTGATTGGTGGCTTTGATGGTAACTTTGGGGCGAGAATATTCATCGTTAGAACGTGCCTTACGTGCGAGCTCATTGAATACTGAGTCGTTGATTTCGCCACGTTTGAACTGTTCGCGGTATTTTTCAACGTCAGCAAGCACCTGAGCGTTGCGGTCGTGCAGAATTTTGCGGATGCCGTTCTGAACGGTTTTGGTGCCTTCGAGTGTATTTCCGAGGAATTTTTCTGCTTCGAGCTTCTGTTCGGTAACAGTGCCTGTTTCCTGATCGATAGTCGGTTCGAAGCCAAAGTAATAGTAGATAACGTCTTCAGGTTTGCCGTCGGCGTTTGTCACCATTTTACCGTCATCGTCACGCTTGGTGTCGATGATAAGGGTGATGGCGTCCTCCTCATGGACTTCTTCGGAATTCTCCGAAGTCTGCTGTTCTTCAGGAGGTGCCGGGAGGGCGATGCTCAGTGTCTGCGATTTAATCATCGTGGTACAGAGCATGAAGAACGTGATCAGAAGCATATTCATGTCCACCATAGGAGTAAAGTCGACGTGAATAGCGATCTTTTTCTGGGCGCCTTTTTTCTTTTTGCCGCCGTCTGATTGTTCTATTTGTGCCATAATGATTAATCGTTTTCAGTTTTAAGAGCCGTCATGACGGTGAATTTATTGAGCTTAACGGTACGGAGGCTCTCAAGGACTTCATTTACCATTGAGAAGGGAGTCGTACGGTCAGCCTTCACTGCTATGCCGTTACCGGTTTTTCTCATTGCTTCTGTGAGGGCGGGGTTGCCGGAATCACGGATGGCTTCCATCCAGATCTGGAACTCGCTTGTTTCCTTGTGGTCCTTTCCAACGAAAGGAGTCAAAGGAATACCCACATCTTTACGTGTCATGTCTGAAATCCATTCATCCTGATCGCCCTGTGAAGACGAGAGGAATTTATGCATTGACATCATGGGCACTCCGAAACTACCGATTTTGGCAAACGTTTCAACGTCTTGCGGCGTGATGCCGGTTTCAATGCCGGTCACTTCTTCAAATTTTGCCTTGGCACGCTGAATCACCGTTTTGCGGAGATTCTCCGAAGACCACATACCGGGATAGAGTCCGGCAGCCTCGTCGAGTTCAGGCACATCAGGATCAGCCTCGCCGGTCACTGACAGGAATACGTGGGTGTTTTCCTGCTGGGGATCGGTTGCCACCAATATCTGAGCCACATTTGAAATCTCAACTTTGGTTTCAGACACTGAAGGCGGAGTAATCACCTGAGTCGGTTCCTTCTGAAGGAAGGTTGAAGTCAACATGAAGAAAGTAAGCAAAAGAACCGTAACGTCGCTCATCGCGGTCATGTCGATGAGAGTGCTTTTTCTTTTTACTTTAATCTTTCCCATATTTTACTGTTTCTTTAGTTAATTATTTAGTAAAATCGGGGGATTAGTGAGTAGCTGCAAACGTCTGAACGATGGTAAAGCCGATTTCGTCGATGGCGTAAGTGAGCTTGTCGATTTTGTTGGTGTAGAAGTTGTAAGAGATAACAGCGAATGCACCGGTTGCGATACCGAAGGCGGTATTGATAAGAGCCTCGGAAATACCGGTTGAAAGTTCGGTTGAGTCAGGTGCGCCTGAATTAGCAAGAGCCTGGAATGATTTGATCATACCCATCACAGTACCGAGAAGACCGACGAGAGTACCGAGAGTTGTAAGAGTTGCAACGATGGGGAGGTTCTGCTGGAGAGAAGGCATCTCTACTGCCATAGCCTCTTCAACTTCTTTCTGAAGGGTTGCTACTTTCTGCTCTTTAGAGAGGACGGTATTCTTGTCCATTTCCTCGTAGCGGTTGAGGGCTGCTGAAACGACAGCTGCAACTGAACCTTTCTGACGCTGGCAAAGGGCCTGAGCACCTTTGATATCGTTTTTAGCGAGGCATTTTTTAACGTTTTCAACGAATTTGGGAATTGAACCGGTTCCTTTAGCGCTCTTCATAGCGATTGCGCGTTCAACAGAGAGAACGATAACGGTAAGGAGGAGAGTCTGGAGTATAGGTACGATGAAACCACCTTTGTAGATTGTGCCGAGGAGGTTCTGGGGATGGCCTTTTTCATCGAAGTTGGCTTCTGCGCCGAGCACGAAGATGAACAATACTACTGCGATAACAAAGCAGGCGAGGATGATCAAGAATGCGTTCTTGACGCCACGTACGTTGTGACCGGGCTGGATGGGTTTCACCGGCTTGGCTGCTGTAGCAGCTTTTGCGGGCTGAGGAGTGGTGGGCTTTTGAGCTTCCATAAATTAAAAAAATGATTAGTTTGGTTGGATAATTAAAGATTAATATTTTATGTTTTCTCTCAATTTATAGGTTCTTTTTTTCATGGCTTCTAATACAACGGGGATTCTCCGAAAAAATTGCATATAAGCCCAAAAAACACTGCTGAGATGCGTGCCGCAGACTCAGTACGACACATCCCACGTGCGAAAGCATTGCAAATTTATTATTATATTTTTTACTATCAAAATTTTTAAAGTTGAAAATTTGAACCGTTTCGATAATATTTAATAATATATGTTAAGAGGCTAACGGCTGTTGGTCACAAGAAGTCATTAGTTGACTCATTCATTGGTTCATTCGCGCTCAAATTGAAATTCTCACATATTTAATTTTTAGTTTCGGTTAAAATAAATTAACTTTGTCGAATGTATTCCGAATCGCCAACGGCGAAAATCAGGAAGCAACCCTAGAATCAACATTAACACATTGCCAATGAGCAAATTTATAAGGATTAAGAAAGGCCTTGACCTCAAAATCAAGGGCGCGATTGAGAATGTCGTGTCTCAGTGCCCGGTCATAACAGAAATAGCCGTCTGCCCGGCTGACTTCCCCGGATTCATTCCAAAGATTGAAGTTGAGGAAGGCGAGAACGTTATGTCCGGTCAGGCTCTGATGCATCACAAATCAGACGAAGCCATAAAGCTCGTAGCTCCCGTTGCCGGAACAGTCAAATATGTTGTACGCGGAGAACGCCGCCGCATTGAGCGTGTGGTGATAGAGTGCGCCAAGTCCGACGCTTTCAAAGAATTCACTCTGCCTGCCGGAGCGGGGGCAGACGAATGCAGAAGTTTCCTTAAAGAAACCGGCCTCTGGGCTATGATGCGCCAGCGCCCCTACGACATAGTGCCCGACGGTGCAGCTGTGCCGCGCGACATCTTCGTCACCGGCTTCGACTCGGCGCCTTTGGCCATCAGTCAGCTCGACTATGTAGAGGATGCCGACAAAGCGAAAGCGCTTGAAGCCGGAGTGCATCTGCTCGCCGCCATCACTCCCGGCCGCGTTTACGTCTCGCGCCGCCCCGATTCAATAGCCGACATAAAAGGCGCCGAAATGGTTGACGTAGCCGGGCCGCATCCTTCGGGCAACGCCGGAGTCCTGATAGCCAACACGGCGCCAGTCAACAAAGGCGACACCGTGTGGACTCTCAGCATCATGACGCTCTACCGCATCGGCAAAACCATACTCACCGGCCGTTTTATGGCTGATTCACCCGTGGCGATAACCGGGCCTGAGGCTGTCAACCCCTCTGTGGTAAACTTTAAAATCGGAGCCGCGCTCAACGGTATCCTCACACCTTATATTAAAAAGGACGGCACGCACAAGCGAATAATCTCCGGCAATGTGCTTACAGGCATCAAAGTCAGCGCCAACGACTATCTGCGCTATCCATACAGCCAGATAACAATCATCCGCGAGGGCGACGACATCGACGAATTCATGGGCTGGGCATCAATTTCTCCCAAAAAAATGAGCACGAACCGCTCTTTCCCCGGACATTTCCTGTTCAAAAAACTGTTTTCGCCCGACGCACGCCTCAACGGTAGCCGCCGCGCGCTCATCATGTCGGGTGAATATGAGCGCTATATGCCTATGGACATTCCGTCGGAATATCTGCTCAAGGCCATCATGGGTCGCGACATAGAGAAGATGGAAGAGCTGGGCATCTACGAAGTGGCTCCCGAAGACTTCGCGCTCGGCGAGTATGCAGACACGTCAAAACTCGAAGCGCAGAAAATTGTGCGTGAAGGGCTTGACTACCTCCGCAAAGAGCTTGAATAATAGAAAGAATACAAATAAACCAACATTAATTATTCTGTTGTGAAAATTTTAAGGAAACTGATGGACAAGGTCCGGCCGCACTTCGACGAAGGCGGAAAGCTTCATGCGTTCCACTCCGTCTACGAAGGCTTCGACTCGTTCCTGTTCACGCCGAAGACAACATCGGTGTCCGGCGTCCATATCCATGACAACAACGACAGCAAGCGCACTATGATTATTGTGGTGCTTGCCCTGATGCCGTGCCTGCTGTTTGGCATGTATAACACCGGTTACCAACATTGGCTGGCCATCGGCGCCACCTCGTTCCCATTTTGGGAGCTGATGCTGTTCGGCTTTCTTTCGGTGCTCCCGAAAATAGTAGTGACCTATGTTGTGGGGCTCGGCATAGAATTTGCCGTGGCACAGATGAGGAAAGAAGAAATTCAGGAAGGATTTCTCGTGACCGGCATACTGATTCCACTGATATGCCCTGTCAGCACTCCGCTGTGGATGATAGCCGTGGCTACAGCCTTCTCTGTAATCTTCGTCAAAGAGGTGTTCGGTGGCACGGGCTATAATATCTTTAATGTGGCTCTCGTCACACGCGCATTCCTGTTCTTCTCATATCCCGCCAAAATGATAGGCGACGAAGTGTTTATCCATAAGGATGCACTGTTAGGCATGGGGCAAGGCACGGTTGTCGACGGATTCACCGGCGCCACTCCCCTCGGACAGCTTGCAGTACAGTCGGGCGGTAACGGCGTTGAACTCACCAACGCAGTGGGCGACCCCATCACAACAGCCGATATGTTCTTCGGACTCATTCCGGGTTCGTTCGGCGAGACTTCGACACTCTGCATCCTAATCGGCGCGGCCATACTGCTTTTCACCGGCATAGCCTCATGGCGCATCATCGTATCGGTGTTTGCCGGCGGTGCCGTGATGTCATTCATTGCCAACACCTGCGCTTCGCCCGCCTACCCCGTTTCAATGCTCAGCGTTGCCGACCAACTCTGCCTCGGCGGTTTCGCCTTTGCAGCAGTCTTTATGGCCACCGACCCCGTGACGTCATGTCGAACGAACACAGGCAAATTCATCTACGGCTTCCTTGTCGGCGTCGTGGCAATAATAATCAGAACCTACAACACCGGCTACCCCGAGGGCGCAATGCTCGCAGTGCTGCTGATGAACGCTTTCGCGCCCCTCATCGACTACTGCGTAGTGCAGTGCAACGTACGTCGTCGCCGTCGCCGTCTAACCGTTAAAACTTCCGACAATGAATAAGCAGAGCAACGTCTACACACTGATTTACATCATCGTGGCCGTCGTGCTTGTTGGAGCGGCACTTGCTTTTACCTCAATGTCGCTCCGCGACAAGCAGCAGGCCAACGCCGACGCCGACAAAATGCGTCAGATTCTGATGTCGGTTCACGAGGAGCCGGAATCCTCAGAGGTCAGCTCCATATTCAACAAACTGATTGTCAAACAGATGTACGTCAATTCAGAAGGCGCCATCACATTTGAGGCTCCCGAAGGCGACAACACAGTGTTTAACACCGATGTAGCCTCCCAAATAAACCTGCCGGCAACCGACAGGAAACTGCCCGTATTTGTATGCCAACTTGAAGACGGCCAGACAAAATATATCCTGCCGGCCTACGGCGCCGGCCTGTGGGGCCCGATTTGGGGCTACATAGCTGTCGGAGCCAACGGTTCTGACATTTACGGAGCCTACTTCTCGCACGCTTCCGAAACTCCGGGCCTCGGATCGGAAATCGAAACTCCAAAATTCGCAGGCCAGTTTGACAACAAACATCTGATTAAGGACGGGCGCTTCATACCGGTCGAGGTAGTTAAAGTCGGTCAGCGTCCCACCGATGAGAACGCCGACTACGTCGACGCCATCTCGGGAGGCACCATCACCAGTAAAGGCGTAAGCGCCATGCTCAACAACTGCCTGAATCCCTACAGCAAATTTCTTGAAAATCTTTCAAACAAATAATCATGGCCGAAAAGATTAAAAACAGAGACATTATCTTCAACCCGTTCTCCAAGAACAACCCTGTGGTTGTCCAGATTTTGGGCATCTGCTCGGTACTGGCCGTCACTGTAAAACTTGAACCGGCCATAGTGATGGGACTGTCGGTGATTGCCGTCCTGGCTTTCTCTAACGTCATAATTTCACTGATACGCAACACGATACCCACCAACATCCGCATCATCGTGCAGCTCGTGGTAGTGGCGGGTCTCGTGGTAATAGTCAACCAACTCTTGCTTGCCTACGCCTACGATGTGGCCAAGCAGCTGTCAGTGTTCATCGGACTTATTATTACGAACTGTATTCTTATGGGACGCCTTGAAGCCTTCGCAATGGGCAACCGCCCCTGGCCGTCATTCCTCGACGGCATAGGCAACGGCATAGGCTACACGATAATTCTTATAACCGTGGCATTCTTCCGCGAGCTTCTCGGAAGCGGCACGTTGCTCGGCTACCGCATAATTCCGGAATCCGCCTACGGCCCCGACGGCTATTACAACAACGGTCTGATGATTCTGCCGCCTATGGCGCTCATCATCGTGGGCTGTATCATCTGGTTTCACCGTTCGAGAAACAAAGACATTCAGGAATAATAATCGGCAAATAAAGACACAATGGAGAATCTTAATACATTCATACGGTCGATATTCGTCGACAACATGATTTTCGCATACTTCCTCGGAATGTGCTCGTTCCTGGCAGTATCAAAGAACGTCAAGACAGCTTTCGGTCTCGGCATAGCGGTGATGTTCATGCTCGTCATCACCCTCCCCATCAACTACCTTCTCGAGACTTACGTCCTAAAAGCGGGCGCACTCACATGGCTCGGCCCCGAATATGCCGACGTTGACCTGAGTTTCCTCTCGCTGATAATGTTTATAGCGGTCATCGCATCAATAACGCAGCTTGTGGAGATGGCGGTAGAGAAATATACTCCGGCGCTCTACTCGCAGCTCGGCATCTTCCTGCCGCTGATAGCCGTAAACTGCGCCATTCTCGGCGGCTCACTCTTCATGCAACAGCGCGACTTCCCCAATGTCGGCACTGCCATCTTCGCCGGCGCAGGCTGGGGCTTAGGCTGGCTTCTGGCAATCACGGCAATAGCCGCCATACGCGAACGTTTGGCCACCTATTCCAACATACCCCGCCCTCTCCGCGGCGTCGGCATCACCTTCATCCTCACCGGACTGATGGGAATAGCTTTCATGAGTTTCTTAGGCATAAAAATTTAAGCGGATATGTTACAGATATTCAACAGCATACTGGCACAGAGCCTGATGACGTCGACTCTCATCGCCGCCGTGGGCTTCTTTCTCGGAATCACACTGCTACTCGTGATAATACTGCTCGTAGCAAAGCGCTATCTCGTCAGCAGCGGCAATGTTGACATCAACATCAACAATTCAACCGATGTCTCCGTTGCTTCAGGCAAGCCCCTGCTCTCAACCATGGCCGACAACAACATTTTCCTTCCATCGGCCTGCGGCGGTAAAGGCAGCTGCGGACAATGCCGCATACAGGTGTTTGAAGGCGGCGGCGACATTCTGCCCACGGAAACCGTGCACTTTTCACGCAAACAGATTAAAGACCACTGGCGACTGGCCTGTCAGGTAAAAGTGAAGCAGAACATGAAAATCGGTGTTCCCGAATCGGCTCTCAACGTCAAAGAGTGGGAGTGCGAGGTCGTTTCCAACAAGAATGTGGCAACCTTCATCAAGGAATTCATCGTGGCTCTTCCTCCCGGCGAACACATGGACTTCATTCCGGGTTCTTACGCACAGATAAAAATTCCGCCGTTCAGCATTGACTACGACAAAGATATCGACAAGGACTCCATAGGTTCGGAATACCTTCCCGCATGGCAAAAATTCGGGCTATTCTCACTCAAATGTGTCAATCCCGAAAGCACCATACGCGCCTACTCCATGGCCAACTACCCCGCCGAGGGCGACCGCTTCATGCTCACGGTGAGAATAGCCACACCGCCGTTCAAGCCGAAGCCTCAAGTAGGATTCATGGATGTCAATCCCGGCATTGCGTCAAGCTACATCTTCACGCTCAAGCCCGGCGACAAAGTGATTATGAGCGGACCTTACGGCGATTTCCACCCCATCATCGACTCAAAAGCCGAAATGATGTGGATTGGCGGCGGAGCCGGTATGGCCCCCCTGCGCGCGCAGATTATGCACATGACCAAAACGCTTCAGACACGCGACCGCGTGATGAACTATTTCTACGGCGCACGCGCACTCAACGAAGTGTTCTATCTCGAAGATTTCCTGCAGCTTGAAAAGGACTTCCCCAACTTCAAGTTCCATTTGGCACTCGATCGCCCCGACCCGGCCGCCGATGCTGCAGGCGTGAAATACACACCCGGATTCGTGCATCAGGTTATATTTGACACATACCTCAAAGACCATCCCGCACCCGAAGACATACAGTACTATATGTGCGGTCCCGGCCCCATGAGTGCCGCCGTCAACAAAATGCTCTATTCCCTTGGCGTAGAGCCTGAAAACATATACTACGACAATTTCGGAGGATAATGATGATAACCCGCAACGTCAATCTCAGAAGCCACAACACGTTCAGGCTGCACGCTCATGCGGCCGCTTTGGCCAAGTTCTGCGATGAGAACGACCTGCGGGCCATATTCACCGACACTTCGCTTCCGTGTCCGTTTAAAGCCATCGGCAGTGGGAGCAACCTGATTCTGACGGGCGACTTCCCCGGCACCATACTCTTGAGCGACAACCACACCATCAGACTTACAGCTGAGGAGGGGTCAGACAAAGTGCTGCTGACTGCCGGAGCAGCTGTCGAGACAGATGAACTCTGCCACATGACCGCAGAAAAAGGGCTCTGGGGGCTTGAGAACCTCTCGGGCATTCCGGGGACTGCAGGCGCGGCACCGGTACAAAACGTAGGTGCCTACGGAGTGGAAGCCGGCGACCTGATAGTAAGCGCGACAGCGTTTGACACTCGGACAATGTCTACTGTCATCATCGATGGCTCCGAAATGCAGTTCGGCTATCGCGATTCGATGTTCAAACATCCCTGCAACAGAGACCGTTACATAATCACCGACGTGACGTTCAGACTCAGTCGTATCCCCCGCCCGCGGCTTGACTACGGCCCGCTGAAAGAACTTCGCAACTCAAGTGAGGAAATAACGCCCATGCTTATCCGCAACACAGTGCTGAAAATCAGAAACAGCAAACTTCCTGACGTCAGCGTAATCGGCAGCGCAGGCAGTTTTTTCAAGAATCCGGTGGTCGCGCAAAGCGTCTATGAGCAAATTGCCTTACAATATCCCGACATAGCCGTCCCACACTATGAAGTCGGCTCAGGCCTCGTTAAGATTCCCGCCGCATGGCTCATTGACCGAGCCGGCATGAAGGGAGCGCGCGAGGGAGGTGCAGCCGTCTGGGAGGCACAGCCGCTCGTAATAGTCAACACCACGGGAGAAGCCACTGCATCTGACGTCATAGCACTCGAAAAGCGCATAATCAGTTCCGTAAACCGTAAATTCGGCATCATGCTCACTCCCGAAGCCGAACACCTCGGATGCACAGACCGTTCCGTACAGAGCGGCGTCGAATAATATCAACCTCAACCCTATCAAAAAATGAGCTCATTCATAATAGAAGGAGGCCGAAAACTAAGCGGCTCAATCGAACCCCAGGGCGCCAAGAATGAAGCCCTTCAGGTGATAAGCGCAGCGCTCCTGACCGAGGAGGAAGTCAGAATCGAAAATGTCCCTGACATTCTTGATGTCAGAAACCTCATTGCCCTTCTTGAAGCAATGGGCGTTGAGGTGAAGCGCAACTCCAAACACTGCTACACGCTGTGCGCACGCAACATCAACGCTGACTATGTTTACAGCACCGACTTCATAACTCGCTCGTCGCGTCTGCGCGGTTCGGTACTCCTCATCGGCCCGCTGCTTACTCGCTTCGGCAAAGCCTACTTCCCCAAACCGGGCGGCGACCAGATAGGGCGCCGGAAGGTAGACACCCACATTACGGGACTAATGGCTCTCGGAGCATCGGCTGAATATGACGCAGCTCTCGAATCATTCATGTTGTCGACCGGCGGAAAGCTCCGCGGCACTTCGATGCTGCTTGACGAAGCCTCCGTTACCGGCACAGCCAACATCATCATGGCCTCCACACTCGCAGACGGAGAAACCACCATCTACAATGCGGCCTGCGAGCCCTACATCCAGCAACTCTGCCGGATGCTCATCTCGATGGGAGCGCAGATAAACGGCGTCGGCTCCAACCTGCTGACAATCAAAGGCACCACGACGCTTAAAGGCACAGTCCACCGCATTCTTCCCGACATGATAGAGGTGGGAAGCTTCATAGGCCTCACAGCCATGACTCGCAGCTCGCTCACGATAAAGAACGTGTCCGTAGGCAACCTCGGCATCATTCCCCAGAGCTTCAGGCGCCTCGGCATAACCATAGAACAGCAGGGCGACGACCTGTTCATTCCCGAGCAAGAACACTACGAGATTGAGACAGGTCTGGACGGTTCGATTCCCACAATAGCCGACGCTCCGTGGCCCGGCCTCACGCCCGACCTTCTGAGCGTAATCCTTGTGGCGGCAGCCCAGTGCAAAGGAAGCGTTCTGATACACCAGAAAATGTTTGAGAGCCGACTCTTTTTTGTAGACAGACTTATAGACATGGGGGCACAGATTATTCTTTGCGACCCTCACCGTGCAGTGGTGGTCGGACTTGACCACACCCAGGAACTGAGGGCCCACAATATGTCGTCGCCCGACATCCGCGCAGGCATAGCCCTGCTCATTGCCGCCATGTCGGCCAAAGGCACCTCTGTAATCGGCAACATCGAACAAATTCAGCGTGGCTATGAGGATATTGATCTCCGCCTGAACGCTCTCGGAGCCAACATCATTCTGCAATAATACCTGTGCCCGGCAGGCAATATAACCACCATGGAGAACGTAAACGAAATTATTAAAAAAGGTAAAAATATAATCTTTTCGTTTAAATTGCATTAACTTTGTGATTGCAAAATAGCCCAACGGGCGAAATGCAAACACACTACAACTATGACTACTCAAGATTTTAAAGATATAGCACCTTACGAAGACTCCGATTTTCAACAGATGATGTCGGAGCTCGTCAAGGAACCGGGATTTGAGCACGCCATTAAATATGTAATGCCTGATGTTGACTATCCGGAATTTGCGTCCCAGCTCCTAAAAATCAACACCAAGGATGAATTTCAGAGTTCCACAATAGCTCCGTTTCTGGAGATGCTCGTAAAAATGACGTCTACCGGACTTGACATCGATGGTCTTGAAAATTATGCAGGCAACACCTGCGCCACTTTCATTTCCAACCACCGAGACATAGTGCTTGACGCATCATTCCTTTACCTGTGCCTACTCCGCAACGGCAGGCGCACCGGCGAAATAGCCCTCGGCGACAATCTCTTGGTCTACGAATGGATTGAAAAGCTCGTTAAACTCAACAAAGGATTCATCGTAAAGCGTAATCTGAAGATGCTCAAGGCCTTTGAGGCTGCCAAACAGCTTTCGGCCTACATCCGTCACTCCGTCACCGACAAAAAAGAATCGGTATGGATTGCACAGCGCGAAGGGCGCGCCAAAGACTCAAATGACCGAACTCAGGAGGGCGTCCTGAAAATGCTCGCCCTGTCCGGCAATGGCAATATTGCGGAATCGCTCATGGCTCTCAACATCACTCCCGTCACCATCTCTTATGAGTACGACCCCAACGATTATCTCAAAGCCCGCGAATTCCTTCTAAAAAATAAAGACCCGGAGTTTCAGAAATCGCAACGCGACGACCTGTTCAGCATGGAAACCGGACTTCTCGGATTCAAAGGCGAGATACACTACCACATTTCGCCGTCAATCAACGATGAACTGAGTACACTTACAGATGTAACCGACAAAAACCTACTGCTCGGCAAAATAGCAGAGATAATGGACCGTCGCATACACAACGGCTACCAATTATTCGCCATCAACTACATCTGCTACGACAAGCTGCACAACACCGCTAAGTTTGCTGACCGCTATACTACGGCCGATGTCGAAAAAGTGGAACAATATATCTCCGACCAGCTTGACAAGGTCACGCTGCCTGAAGGCGACATTACCGACGATGACCGTCGCTTCATGCACGACATGATGCTCACCATGTACTCCAACCCGCTTAAGAACAAACTCGCCACTGAGTAAATACGAATATGCGCTTCAGCATTCTACCGATGATAATATTGTTGATAGTCAACCTTTTGGTTGACTATTACATTTATCGCGCCATGAATCAGCGGCTGCCGGGCAGGCGGTGGGTTAAACCCGTTGCCACGCTTTCGTCAGCAATCGGCGTACTGCTATTCGCTACCATTTTAATACTTCCGACACGCGGCCGATCAGACAGCACATTCCTCACGCTACAGTGGTTGATGTTCACGTTCTTCACACTGTACATACCTAAATATCTGTTCTGCATTGTCGACCTTCTGAGCCGCATTCCGCAACTGTTCCACAGGAAAAGATTCCGGCCACTGTCATGGGCGGCCATGACGCTGGCAGCGGCGACTTTCATCGCAATGTTGTGGGGAGCGCTTGTCAACCGCTTCAGAATCAACGTAGAGGAAGTAAGCGTGGCCATATCGACGCTCCCTGAATCGTTTGAAGGATTCAGAATAGCGCAGATTTCCGACCTCCATCTCGGCTCCTATGGCAATGACACAACATTCATAAGCCGTCTTACTGACGTTATCAACTCGCAGAATCCCGATATAATTGTGTTCACCGGCGACATTGTCAACCGCCACGCCGACGAGATAAAACCGTTTCTGCCCGTACTCGCGCGATTTCACGCGCCCGACGGCGAATATGCCATACTCGGCAACCACGATTACGCCGACTATTATTTCGATAGTCAGCACGAGCGTGAGGCTGACAGAGCGAAATTGCGGGATTATTACCGGCAGACAGCCTTTCAGCTGCTTAACGATGAATATGTTAAAATAAGACGGGGCAACGACTCGATAGTCATGATAGGCGTTCAGGATATAGGAGAACCTCCATTCCCGGTATATGGTTCACTCTCAAAGGCCTATCCCACTCCGAGCGACAATGTGACGAAAATCCTGCTGTCACACGACCCGGCCCACTGGCTTGACAGCATTGCCGACCATAGTGACGTAAACATAGCCCTGACACTTTCCGGCCACACCCATAGTGCTCAAATGAAGATTGGCCGCATATCTCCGGCTGCCATTTTCCATAACCGCGCTTGGGCAGGACTTTATACCGATGCCGACTCAACGCAACAGCTGTACATCAACATAGGAATAGGCACAGTCGGCATACCGATGCGCCTGGGAGCTACCCCCGAAGTCACGCTTTTCACCCTCCGCCGCCGACAACCATGAATACTGACAACCGGGTCACTGTAATGATTGGGAGCAATATCGCCGGGAAAACAGCAATTGTAGAAAATGCCTCGGCTGAAGTCGCCTCGATGCTCTCGGATGCGGTAATCACAGGGCCTCTTACGAATCCCGACTACACCGGAAGCGGTCTCGACTACTGCAATATGCTTGTCGCTGGACGCACCGACCTCGGACTGGACAATCTTAAGAAAAAATATAGGGAAATTGAAACCCGATACGGCCGACAGCATGGCAATAAAGCCGAAGTGGCTCTCGACATTGACATTGTTGTCTTCGCCGGACAGATTATCAAACCATTGGAGTACAACTCAAAAGCGTACGGCATTCTGAACAAATCATAATAGCTCAGCGAACTGTCATAAAGCCGTCACGCAGGCTTCTGACGGGGCGACCGCAGGCTTCAAGCTCACGCTTCATCCGCAGATGACGCCGCTTTGAAATTTCGGCTGAAAGCACCACTGTATCGGCACCGCACTTTTCGGCAAGCTCTGTTATGTTGCCGCGAAAAGCACTGACAACAAGCAGATAATCGGTTCCCCCGGCCATCGAGTCGACAGCAAGGGCATTCTTTCCTGCAATAGCTATACGACGCCCTGACGTGGTTCTTACGGCAACCGATATTTCCTGTGGTCTGATTTGAACGAGACTAAGCGAGTCGATGGCGCGGCGGCCTATAAAATCGCGGTAAAGCGATACAAACTCAATTGAGTCGCTCTCCGTGAGTTTCGGCTGCGATATGATGCAGACGTCAAGTGTATTTCCGTGATGGCAGAGGATGCTTGTACGCTTTGAATCGCCGGTTATAAACATTTCATTCTCCGGATATTTCGTGTCACTGACGAAAAGGCATACGGCCAAGCACAACGCCGCAACCGACAGACTGATAACCCCGGCTCGGCGCCCTTTCAGCAACAGGGCACAGAAAACCGCAGCCACGCAGACGTAAGCAGGAACAAGTTTCCATGCATCAAAATATACCTGCTCTACCGATGCTCCGCCAAGCATTGAAAACCATTGCACTATGTCAGCCAGCAAGCCGTAAATGAAGTCAGCCGCCGACGCCAAGACGCCTCCCGAGCCGAAAATGCCGAGCAGCACGCCGCACACAAGCAACGGAGGCATGAGCATTCCCGCTAAAATGTTGGCCGGCAGGAAATAAAGCGGAATCCTATGGAACATCCACGCGACAAGCGGCAGCGTAGCAACAGTGGCAGCCATTGTTACTGCCACGGAACCGACAATCCATCGGATACACTTGTTCCCGACGCTCTGCGGGGTCAGCCTTCCGGAGCATAATATAATGGACGCCGTAGCAAGGAATGTAAGCTGAAATCCGGCACGATAAAGCGAGTGCGGGTCAAAAAGGAGTATGAGGGCAGCAGCGAGGCATAAACCGTTCATCGACGACCTCGGACGGTCAAGAATCACGGCGCCTATTACTACCGACGCCATTATCACGGCCCTGACCACCGACGGACTGCATCCGGTCATCAGAGCAAACAGCCACAAGAAAATCATAGTCAGCCCCCAACGCCACTTGTAGAGGCCAAACAGCGACAACGGATAGAAAACAAGAGCCAGAATCAGCGTAAGCACGCCCACATGAAGGCCGCTGAGAGCGAGCAGATGAGCCACGCCTGCCCTCGCGAAGTCATCGCGGACGGCACTGTCAATGTCGGAACAATCGCCGGTAAGAAAAGCGCGGAGCATTATAGATGTTGGCTCTGAGACTCCGGAGGCCGAGATGCGGTCGGCCACTGACTGTCGCAGACGCAAAAATGCCCCCTTGAGGCCACCGCCCTCCCCTACATCCCGAAATTCATCAGGCCCGGAAAAGCACTCCAGAGATATGGAGTTGATATAGTTATAATCGATATTATCTTGCATTCCGGGCAGCGCCTGCCGTTCTCCGGGATAGGAAAACGTTCCGCTGAAAAGCACATTCCGCCCTGCATCCGGCACAGAGACTTCGGAGGGTATGTAAACATAGGCCTTGAACCGGCTGACGCCGATGATGCAGTCGGAGATATGACCGAGTGCAGGGAGAGAATCTGCACACAGACGTCCGTCAACGCTTACGGTAAGACGCGTCGAGCGGGTTGTGGCATATGTTTCCTCAACCATTCCGCAGTAGTAAGTACCTTCGTCAGGAAGCCGGCTGAATGAATAAGGAACAGCGCTTGTCGACGACGCCCAGCCGAGCACGAAGCCTACAAACAGAAGCACTGCGTTATACCGGCGCAGCAAACAGGCAGCAAACGTAAGTCCTACCGACAGCCACGCCGGAAAATCAAAGCCTACATATCTTTGCGACAATAGCCCTGCCACCACACCCGCGAGGAGTGGCAACAGTGGTACAGTCTGCAACGCTTTCACGTTATATTATCATTTAATTGTGTTCATAACCACCACAAAGCTCAACACGCCTATGATAATCCGGAGCTGGATTTCGAACTTTTATTATTGAATTCCGGGAACGGAAGATTGAATATGAACGCGAATACTTCTGTTATTTAAAAATTTTATTCAGCGGCGATTCGACAATAACCGTTAACGGCTCTTTGTGTCTGTCCAAATCTGCCACGAGGCAAACGCCTGTAGCAATAGCATTTCCAAACCGTTTTTAACCTCAGCGCCCATTTCGCTCGCTTTGTGCATGAAAAGCGTCACATCGGGGTTATAGAGCAGGTCGTAGCAGAGATGTTCCGGAGTCAGCATTCCGTAAGGTATGTCGGGACATTCGTCGGTGTGCGGATACATACCCAGCGGCGTGGTGTTGACAATCACGAGATGGCTCTTCATAATCTTCTCATCAAGTTCCCCGTAGGTCAGAACGCCCTCACTCTTCGTACGCGACACCAACACAGGCTCGACGCCGAGGTCTTCAAGCGCCACAGCCACAGCCTTTGAGGCTCCACCTGTGCCGAGCACAAGCGCCTTGTTGCGCGCGGGAGTCAAAAGCGGACGAATTGAATCGCCAAAGCCTATTACATCACTGTTGTAGCCCTTCAGCCTGACGGTGTCGCCGTGGCGGAAAAACTTAATAACGTTTACGGCACCGATGCGTGCGGCTGTGGGGTCGATTTCGTTGAGGTAGGGAATCACCTGCTCCTTATAAGGGATAGTGACATTAAGCCCATTGAGCAACGGCTCCCCGGCTATCACCTCCATGAGGTCGCCGATGTCGGCTATCTCGAAATTAAGATATTCGGCATCAATCCCTTCCGACTCAAACTTATCGTTGAAATAATTTTTTGAGAAAGAGTGGGTCAGCGGATAGCCTATCAGACCGTAGATTGTTTTATCGGAAATTGCCATACTAAACTTAATAACCTGAAACAGTAATATTGTAAATACATTGCAAAAATAAGTTAATCGTTCATTATTTTACCAATCTCCGCACATTTTTTTTAGTCGCTCAGGCAACTTAGCAAGTAAATTGTGTTCAAAATACATAAAAAATTGTGCGCAACGGCTATTTTCTTCAGAGAGTCCTCTTTTCTTTAATTTGATTTTATTAACTTTGCCAATTAGAATCATAAATAAATGAAATATATAGGCGCACACGTAGGTACTAACAACGGCGTTAGTCAGGCTCCGCTGAATGCAAGCAAAATCGGAGCTCGGGCTTTCGCTCTGTTCACACGTAACCCCAACCGCTGGAAGTCAAAACCGATAACTGACAGTGAAGCCGACCTTTTTAAGTCGCGTTGCGCCGAATACGGCTATGCGCCTGAGCATATCCTTCCACACGACAGTTACCTGATAAACCTCGGACAACCAGACTCAGCCAAGCTCGAAATCTCGCGCGAGGCTTTCCTCGACGAATTCCGCCGTTGCGAGCAGTTAGGACTGACGATGCTCAATTTCCACCCCGGTTCCCACCTCAATCAGATGGACTCCGACGCCTGTCTGCGCCGCATCAGCGAGTCAATCAACATCACCCTTGACAACACCAATGGTGTAAAGGCAGTGATTGAATCAACAGCCGGACAGGGCACCAATCTGGGCCGGAGTTTCGAACAGATAGCCGCCATAATCGATGGCGTGGAAGACAAAAATCGCGTGGGTGTGTGCATTGACACCTGCCATACCTATTCCGCCGGCTACGACCTCGCCACCCCTGAAGGCTACAAAGCCACATGGAGCGAATTTGACCGCATAATCGGCCTGCCCTACCTCAGCGCCATGCACATCAACGACTCAAAACGTCCTATAGGCTCGCGCATCGACCGTCATGAGACAATCGGCAACGGCACGCTCGGCACCGCATTTTTCAAAATGCTCATGGAAGACCCAAGATTTGACAACATTCCCCTGATTCTCGAAACGCCCGACCCCGAGCGCTGGAAGGAAGAAATAAGCCTGCTCTACTCCTTCGCCGGCTTACAAGCATGAAAGACGATAAACCATAATATATTATACTCACAATTCACATGAAAACTAAACCGGACTTAGGCTTTTGGAAGCTATGGAATCTCAGCTTCGGATTCTTCGGCGTTCAGATTGCCTACGCACTGCAGAGCTCGCAAGTGAGCCGCATCTTCTCAACCATCGGGGCCGACCCCCACGACTTAAGCTATTTCTGGATTCTGCCGCCTCTGATGGGCCTACTCGTGCAGCCTATCGTCGGACAAGCATCCGACCGTACCTGGAACCGTTTCGGACGCCGTCTGCCATACCTCATCCTTGGTGCCGCCGTCGCCATCATCGTTATGTGCTTCCTGCCTAACGCCGGTTCTCTCGGCCTGAGCATCTCGTCGGCCATATTCTTCGGCCTCGTCATGCTCATGCTGCTCGATACCTCAATCAATATGGCCATGCAGCCGTTCAAGATGCTTGTGGGCGACATGGTCAACGAAAAACAGAAAGGACTCGCCTACTCCATCCAGTCGTTCCTCTGCAACGCCGGGTCGGTAGTCGGCTACATCGCTCCTATCGTGCTCGCACTCTTCCTGAGCAACACGGCACCGGCAGGCGAAGTGCCTCCTACGGTGACATGGGCATTCTACCTCGGAGCATTGATTCTGCTTCTGTGTGTGTTCTACACATTCGCCAAAGTCAAAGAAATGCCACCGGCCGAATACGCCATGTATAACGGAACCCCCGAAGACAAACAGTCCAAAAGCTTCTTCAAATCAATGGGCAAGCTGCTCGTGCACGCTCCCAAAGTATTCTGGACGGTAGGCCTCGTGCAGTTCTTCTGCTGGGCGGCATTCCTCTATATGTGGAGCTACTCCACCGACGCCATCGCAAGCAGCGCTTTCAACGCACCTTCAGTCCAGAAAGTGTCTAGCCTGAAAATCGGCGAGGAAAGCTACGGCGACAAATACATCTTTGCTGACGGCACACTCATAGTGAACGACGGCAAACTCACCATCAATCATATCGAAATTGACAATCAGGTGATGACTCCCTCGCTTGTCCTCAATGCAAAGGGCGACACCCTGATTAAGGAAGGTCAGATATTCTATGTTGACGGAGTCGGAGCAATCATTCCGGGCGAAGCACTTGCCCAAGCCGGAGAGACCCTGACAGTCGACGGTACTTCCGTGACAGTCAATGACAACGCAACCACAGTCACCGGTCTGTCAATGATTACAGCTGACGACACTCTCCAGAGCGCGCACATAGCCAAATATAACGACGCCACCAAGAGCTACGAAATGGAGCAGACTAAAGAAATCCCTTCGGCTGCCTACGGCGACATCACCCTTGAATATGACACCGTGCTCAACGCCCAGTCAAAGGAATATCAGGAAGCCGGCAACTGGAACGGCATACTCCTTGCCGTACAGGGTCTCATCGCCGTACTCTGGGCCATTGTCCTTCCGAACTTCAAGAAACGCAAGGTGGCTTACTCAGTCAGCCTTCTCATCGGCGCACTCGGATTCATCTCGATATTCTTCATAACCGACAAGTGGCTCCTGCTCGCCTCCTATGGCATCGTTGGTTGCGCATGGGCCGCAATGCTGGCAATGCCGTTCACCATCCTCACCAATGCACTTTCGGGCGGCAACATCGGCGCTTATCTCGGACTTTTCAACTGCACCATCTGCATACCTCAGATTGTGGCAGCAATCTGCGGCGGCGCAATCCTGAGCCTCGCTCCCACAGCTCCCTCGGGCGTACCGCAGACCATCTTCATGCTTCTCATGTCAGGAGTTCTGCTCGTGCTAGGCGCTCTTGCCGTATGGAACATCAAAGAGACATCCGGCACAGCGAGCGCAAAAGCCAAGGAAGACAGCGCTCACAATACTCTGCTTAACGCCGAAGAAAACATCTGATAAATCCGGATAATTCAGAACATCACCATATAGAGGCCGCGCCGACAAGAAGCGCGGCCTCTTTTTTTACAAAAACCGTCTTAAGAAACTCATTATATATAGACAAAGCCTTACAACAACGCCACAGACGACTGCTGTTTTTACCAATTTTGTTCTATAAGCAGGGGAATCGCAACAATAAAAAACATAATAAAATCGAATAAAGTAACATTTTTCCAATATTTCATAAAATTTTATTTCAAATTGTTTGCGAAAAGTGAAATAATAATTACCTTTGCAACCGTTAGCAAAAGAAACATTAATCTATTTACAATTTAATAAGGAAAAAGATTTATGAAAGCAACTGAAGTACTGGACGACCTTCGTCGCCGCTTCCCTAACGAACCGGAATACCTCCAGGCTGTGGAAGAAGTGATTACAACCATCGAGGATGTCTACAACGAGCACCCCGAATTCGAACGATATAACCTCATTGAGCGTCTTTGCATTCCCGACCGCATATATTCATTCCGCGTATCATGGATTGACGACAAAGGCAATGTCCGCAATAACATGGGCTACCGCATCCAGCACTCCAATGCTATCGGTCCGTACAAAGGCGGCATCCGTTTCCACTCATCCGTAAATCAGTCGATTCTGAAATTCCTTGCCTTCGAGCAGACTTTCAAGAACTCACTGACCACGCTTGCCATGGGCGGCGCCAAAGGCGGTTCCGACTTCTCGCCGCGCGGCAAGAGCGACATGGAAGTGATGCGCTTCTGCCAGGCCTTCATGACCGAGCTGTGGCGTCACATCGGTCCTGACACCGACGTACCCGCAGGCGATATCGGCGTAGGCGGCCGCGAGGTAGGCTATATGTACGGAATGTACAAAAAAATGGCTAAGGAATTCACCGGCACATTCACAGGCAAAGGCCTTGAGTTCGGCGGCTCGCTCATCCGCCCCGAGGCTACAGGCTACGGCAACGTTTACTTCCTTCTGAATATGCTCGCCACCAAAGGCATCGACATCAAAGGCAAACGTGTGGCCATCTCAGGCTCAGGCAACGTAGCAACATACACCGCACAGAAACTTCTGCAACTCGGAGCCAAAGTGGTTTCACTGAGCGATTCCGACGGCACGGTAGTAATCCCCGACGGCATCACAGAAGAACAGCTGCGCTTCGTCTTCGAACTCAAGACAATCTACCGCGGTCGCATCCGTGAATTCGCAGAGGAATACAACCTCCCCTATTACCCCGGCCAGCGTCCCTGGACCATCGTAAAATGCGACATAGCAATGCCCTCTGCAACCCAGAACGAGCTTAACGGCGAAGAGGCACGCGCATTGTTAGCCAACGGCACATTCGCAGTGAGCGAAGGCGCAAATATGCCCTCGACCCCCGAAGCCATCAAAGAGTTCCTCGGAGCCAAGATTCTCTATGCCCCCGGAAAGGCAGCCAACGCAGGCGGCGTATCGGTATCCGGTCTTGAAATGGCTCAGAACTCGCAGAAGCTCTCATGGAGCGCCAAAGAAGTTGACGACAAGCTCAAATCAATCATGGCCGAAATCCACCACCAGTGCACACTGTTCGGCAAAGAGGCCGACGGCTATGTCAACTACGTGAAGGGAGCCAACGTGGCCGGCTTCATGAAAGTGGCACGCGCCATGATGGCACAGGGCGTACTCTAAAAAAGGGTATAAATTTCCAATTCCATAACTACCTATATCTCTGCGGCTTCAGGGTCGCAGAGTTTTTTTTTGCCACACCGAAGGAATTTTTTTAAGGAAAATTTCGCAAAAACGCTTGCCATTTCAAAAAAAAGGCGTACCTTTGCAACGCAATCACGAAAAACAAGGTTGCTGTGAACATTGAAATGCGAAAATAGCTCAGTTGGTAGAGCACGACCTTGCCAAGGTCGGGGTCGCGGG
>CAZMUX010000010.1:0-82497 GCA_964569915.1 uncultured Barnesiella sp.
CCCACGACCTTTTCGTTACGAATGAAATGCTCTACCAACTGAGCTATTGCGGCGTTATTTCGTGTGCAAATTTACGAAAATATTTTGAGATTCAATCCCATTGTTTGCGCTTATTTTGAACGAATATTGTAATTGCGTTAATCATAAGCATTTACTCAACCGAAAATAATATCGCCGAACGATGATGGCTTATAGAATATCGGTTCGGAGTGCGAGGCACGGTTCCATGTGAGGAAATGGGGCTGTGATGTGGCTGATGCACTTTTGCAGAAATTGCCTTATGCAAGAACGGGCGAGCCTTTGTAGTCTATGCCTATCATATCCAACGGCAGTTTCACAAGCACATTCCATGTGAACAATCCTTCAAGCTCACGGAAAGGCTTATTGCCGCACGAACAAAGGACTTCTATTCCGGCGATATCTTCATCCGAGAATTGCTCTGTTGTGGCTTCAGGTGTCACCGTGGAGGCATTGATGGTTCCGATGCAGTTGAAATGAAACTGATGGTATGCCTCAGTGTCGTTGGGCTGTATGAGGAAGGAGATGCTCGAATCTTCCCACACCGGGGTGTTGTTAGCGGAGTTGACGGCGCGCAGATAGTTGCTGCGCACAAAGAAGTCAATGAACAGAGCCTTGTCAGTGTGAGCGATATTGACTACGGTGAGGGGATGGTAGGGGTATTCACCGGCATTCAGCAGTGAATCGATTGATATGCGTGCGCCTTTTTCCTCAAGAAATGTCGAGGTATTTTCAAGGCTGAGCGTGTCAAGTTCCGGGATGTATGGAATGAGTAATGATTTGTTCATTGTTGCTTACGTTTTGTTCGATAAAGCCTGCGATGCTCTGATAGATGCCGACTAGCGCCATTATCAGCAGCAGTGAACCGATAATGCGGTTCAGCAGCCACATTGAGCGCACATTGAAGCGGGACCGAAGTTTGTTGATGAGAAATGTAACCAGATACCACCAAAGTATCGCTCCGACGAAAATCCCCGTGTAGCCTACTATGTAATGGTAATATTTGAACTCAGGCAGGAGAAAGTCAAACCGGCCATACAGGCCGATGATAAAAAACAGTATAAGGGGATTGGAGAAGGTAAACAGAAATCCGGTTACGCCGTCACGCACTTTTTTGGCGGGAATGTCATTCTTGTTATAGAGCGCGCGGGCAGGGTTCTTCTGAAAAAGATAGATGGCGAATGCAATGATAAAAATGGAACCTATTAGCTGTATTATCAGCTTGTTAGATTCTACAAAATCAAGCACGAATGAAAGCCCGAGGCCGGTTAGGAGGCAATAGAAGAGGTCGGATAATGCTGCTCCGACTCCGGTGGCAAATGCCGGCCAGCGTCCACGGTTGAGCGTGCGCTGAATTATCAGCATACCGACAGGTCCCATCGGGGCCGAAACCAGAATGCCGACAAGCAGCCCGCTTACAAGTATGTGGACAAAATGCTCCATATCGCAAAATTACATAAAAAATGTGGAAAAGGTTATTGTTGTTAGGTAAAAATGAGGTAAAAAATAGGCGGCTTCCGTTTAACGGAAGCCGCCTGAAAGGCTGATGTTGTTTTCGATTTTATCTTACTGCAACTTTGGTCACTTTACCGTCAACGTTTACGAGGTAGACGCCGGCTTCAACTTGGAGTGAGTTAATCTGCTGACCGGCGAGGTTGTAGACTGTAGCGGTGTTGTATTCGCCTTCAATCACGATTTCGCCCTGTGCGCCGTATACTCTCACGCTGTTGTCGTTGGTGTCGGTGATGATGTCGTCAACGCCGGACTGCATTTCTTTAGTCATAAATACGCAGAAGCCGTTTTTAGGAATGCTGCTGACAGATATTGTTCCGGTACCGGTAACGGTGGGAGTGAAGCTTGATGATGCTGCCACTAATGAGTAGTTATTTGCATTGACATACTGTGTGGTGGCCTTTCCGGTATAGGCTGTTTTGCAGTGGGGATTGAACATTGCCACGATTTCGCGGTTGCCTTTGCGGAGTACGACTGAGCGTATCGAGGTCACACTGCTGCCGAAGTTCGACAGTGTGTAGGTGGTGCCTTTCGAGAAAAGCTCAGGGAATGAACGGCGAAGCCATGCCACAGACTGGTATGCGTCATGAATCTGATTTCTGAAGCCGCGTTTTCTGTCTGTTGTAGTCTTCAGGAAATTCCACATCACTTCTTTGCAATCGGTATTGTTGCCTCCGCTACTGTTTTTGGTGTTCTGGTCATCGCCATATTCGCCGAACATCCAAATCATTTTAGGACCGGGCATCATTAGCATCTGCACGCCGGCAGCGGCAAGACGGTTGGTGTAGTTCGTCTCGCCGGTAGTGTTGCTGTTTTTGTTGCCGCCCGCTGATTTCACGGCGTAGCCCATACGCTGTTCGTCGTGGCTCTCGCAGTAGTCAACTGTCGAGAATTCCGGACGTGAGCATTTTTCAGAGATGAAATACTGGAAGTTGCCTACAGAGAATGCTGAAGCGGATGTACCGCCACGGACATAGCTGATGGCTGTGCTTGACTGGTTGTTCCACAGGAGCTGACCATCATTGCCCATGGGAGTCTCTTCCTGCTGTGAGGCAAGGTGTTCGTTAATGTGTATGGCGTTGGGGTTGACTGAGAGCATGTGGGCGTGGAGACGGGCCATGCGGTCAATGCGGCTCTGGTTGTATGCCTCTGTGCCACTGCCGTAGCTGTTTGAGTCGCCGAGGCCTTTGACGAGGTCAAAGCGGAAACCGTCGACTTTGTAAGCTGTAAGCCAGTAGGTGAGTACGTCTTTCCAGTGCTGTTCCACGAGGGGATACTCCTGACGGATGTCTTCATATACGCTATAGTCGTGGGGAGCTGTGGCGTTGTAGAAGGGGCTTGTTCCGGCGTCATACATGGCATACCAGGGATGGAGGCCGGGCGTGTGGTTAAATACGATGTCCAGAATGACGGCGATGCCTTCCTTATGACATTTATCAATGAACTCTTTGTAGTCGTCGGGGGAGCCGTATGACTTGTCGGGAGCCATATAGCAGTTGGTGTTGTAGCCCCATGAATTGTTGCCGTCGAATTCCATGATAGGCATAAGTTCAACAGCTGTAACGCCAAGTTCTTTCAGGTAGGGTATTTTCTCAATCGCAGCGCGGACAGTGCCATCGGCTTCTTTGTCGGTGCCGGTGAAGTCTCTGAAAAGAAGCTCATAGATGGTGAGCGCCTGAGGATTCTCGATTTTGAAGTTGGTCACCTGCCAATTGTAGTCATCGAGGTCGGCTTTATAAACGCCCATCATGGTGTCGTCTATTTTAGAGTATGGGTACTGGGGACGATCGGGATAGGGGTCATTGCCGTCATCGCCGAGCCATTTGTCGGAGATGTAGTCAAGAATAAGGTGAGCGTAGGGGTCGGCCACCTTGTACTTGCCGTCTACGAGATAGTAGTAGGGATAGTAGGATGTGTTGTCAAGACCTGAAACGGTTGTCCAAAAATAGCGGTAACCGTTGTAATCCTGATAATACATGGTGTTTTTGGAGAGCGGAGTGTAGTCGTCCCATGAGCCGACGAGTATCACGTTCTCTTTGCCGGGAGCGGCTAGACAGAATGTGACTGTGCCGTCAGAATTGCGTACTGTGCCCTGTATCGGTTTCCCGCCGGGATAGTTGCGCTGGGGGGAGGGGGTGATGTACATCACGTTAATTGTCTGTTCATGCTTGGTGGAGCCCTGTGTGCCTATGGCCTTGACTTCCCAGCTCTGTCCGGCCTGCGAGAATGTCTGTGTGTAGGAGAGCGATTTTACTGAGGCTGCTTCCTTGACTTTCGAGCCGTTGACATAGATGGCAAGGTCTCCTGTCTCGGTGGTTTGTGCCGTAAAAGTGAATGATGTGGATGACTTTATGACTGTCTGGCCGGGGGAACTTGTGAAATCCATGTAGTAACCCTGCGGATACACGGGGATGAATTGGTCGGATGTCTGGGCGCTTCCATCGGCTTTGCGGGCTATGATGCAAATTGATGTAATAGTCTCGGAAGCATCCGTTACCTTGAAGAATGTGCGAAGGTCGCTGATTGTAATTTGATAGGTGTTGGCGCTCACACGCTTCAGGCAGTTGGCTTCGTTGTTGGTGCTCCAGTTTGTTACAACGTGCACCCAGTCGTTGGGCGATTTGTTTGTCAGAACTCCGAGGTGAGCGTAGAGATCGGTGTTGAGGCCTTTAAGACCGTCCACTCCAGATTCGAGTGCGTTGAATGTGATTACAATGTTCTGGCTCGTTTCCTGCAACGGTGCAGGAGAAGTGGTGAACATTGCTGCATTCGCACTTGCTGCTCCGAGGCCTAAAAAGGCGGCGAGAAGTAGTAAGAATTTTTTCATGTTCGGGTTATTGGTTAATAGATTGTAGTTTTTCAGAAGGTTTACTAAGAAAGCGGTAATTAAAGCCCGTTGTTTTCCATGCAACGACAAAGTTAATTCTTTTTTGTAAAACTATATTTCAGGTACAGATTTTTTTGTGAGCATTTATTCTTTTTTTAGTAAAAACCGACTTTAGTGCCCGCTAATGAGTATAATTTTTAGAGATTTAAAGGCAGAGCCGGAAACTTCCTTTAATCAGGCGTTTCGGGCTTATGGCTAGTTTTGTCGGCGATATTCTTAATAGTTGCGGCTTTCTCTGCGAGCTGCATCTATGCGCAACAGGATGAAGATGAGTGTAGTGAAGCCCCACAATGAGGAGCCTCCGTAGCTGAAGAACGGCAACGGTATGCCTATGACAGGACACAGGCCTATCACCATTCCGATGTTGATGCACAGGTGGAAAATAAGGAATGACGCCACGCAGTAGGCGTAGACACGGCCGAATGCCGTAGGTTGGCGTTCGGCGATGGTGATGATGCGCAATATCAATGCAAGGAAAAGCAGGAGTGTTATTGTTGAGCCTACGAAGCCCTGCTCTTCGCCTATGGTGCAGAAAATGAAATCGGTATGCTGCTCCGGCACATATTTCAGTTTGGTTTGAGTGCCGTTAAGGAATCCTTTGCCCATAAATCCGCCCGACCCGATGGCTATTTTGGACTGATTTACGTTGTACCCGGCATTGAGAAGGTCTTTCTCAACTCCGAGAGCCACTTTTATTCGTAGTTGCTGGTGAGGTTGCAGAATGGAATTGAAAACATAATTCACCGAGAACATGAATCCCAACGATAATACTGCGGCGGCTATGGGGACTGCCAACTTCCCGATGTGGCTTCTCAGTGCCTCATAGATGCAATAAATGATGCCAACGACAATCAGGCCGATGAAGAATGAGCTCCCCGGAATGCTTACTCCTGCCAAGCCCAATACGGTGGCGATAATTCCGCCACAGGCAAAAATCGCGCCGAGGTTTCGAGCTGAAACGAGATGTTTGGCATAGAACGCGGCTATGGCTACCATTGAAAGCATTATGAGGATGAAGACAATGAGCTGACCCGTAGAGATTCCGAACACGCTCTCGGCGGGGTATTTGACGGTGACTACGAAAATGGCAATCGCGAATACTATGGAGTAAAGCACGAGGCCGCTCATACCCTCTCTGTAAAGTACGAAAAGGAGCGACAAATAGACGAGTGCCGAGCCGGTTTCGTTCTGTGCGAGAATTAGGGCAATAGGCGCGCAGATTATCGCGAATGCTTTGACATAGTTGATTTTTGACGCGTTAAGATTGAAGTTGTAAGTCGAAAATAGCTTGGCTAGACAGAGCGCGGTGGCGAATTTGCCGAATTCGGCCGGCTGAAGGCTGACCGGGCCCATGACAATCCAAGAGTGGGAGCCTTTGATGTTAGGAGCAATAACAATCGTAACGGCCAGCAGAACAAGAACTATCAGATATATTGGATATGCATACGTCTCATACATTCGCTTGTCTATGAGCAGTAGTACGAGGCCGAGCAGAAACGACAGGCCTATCCACCTAATCTGCTTGCCTGAGAACTCATTGAAGTCAAAAATCGATGCGTGGTCGAAATCATAGCTCGCCGCGTAGATGCTGACAGCGCCCATGATTACGAGTGCCAGATAGATGATGACTATCGGCCAGTCGATGTGCTTCAGCGATATGTTAGTGTTTCTTGACGCCACTGCTGATTATAGTGTTAGAGTTCAACATCCGTTCCTCGATATATTTTCTTTGCGGAGAAATTTTTCCGGTAAGATATTTTTCAATGACAAGGCTTCCGATGGGCACACCGTAAGTAGCTCCGAAGCCGGCATTTTCTACGTAAACGCAGACAGCTATTTTCGGGTCATTGTAGGGCGCGAAACCAATGAATGCGGAATGATCCTTGCCGTGAGGATTCTGTGCCGTACCGGTTTTGCCGCATACCTCAATGTCGGGCAGATTGGCGAGACGGCACGTGCCTCCGGTTACGGCCATGCGCATACCCTCGGCCACTGCATCATAGTGGCGACGGTCGATAGTGGGGTAGTGCTTCTCAAGATACCGGGCATCAATGACGGTGTCCTGAATCTCTTTTACGACATGAGGCGTTATGAACCATCCCCGGTTGGCAACTGTGGCACACAGATTGGCTATCTGCAGTGGCGTGGCGAGAATTTCGCCTTGTCCGATGGCTATTGATATGATTGTGTTTGCGCTCCAGTGGTTTTCGCCGTATATCTTGTTGTAGAATTTGGCATTCGGAATGAATCCGCGTCCTTCGCTCGGGAGGTCAACGCCAAGGCGATAGCCGTAACCCATCGATACAAGATGCAGTTTCCACGTCTCGAACGCATTGGCCACCGACCCGTATTTCGACTTGCGATTGTCAAGCATATTTTTAAGTCCCCAACAGAAGAAAGCGTTGCATGACGTCTGCAGCGCCGGTTTGAGAGCAAGGGGAGAGCCGTGGCCGTGGCAGCCGACGCGCAGGCCTCCGGAGATGAATCCCCTATAGCACGGATAGGCCGTATTGAGGTCAATTATTCCTTCCTGAAGCAGAATGAGCCCCTGAGTGGGCTTGAAGGTAGACCCCGGAGGATAAGCGCCCATCAGTGCGCGGTCAAACAGCGGATGGTAATGGTCCTGATTGAGGCGGGCGTAATTCGCTCCGCGCTGGCGGCCTATGAGCGTAGTAGGGTCATAGGTTGGACTTGAGACCATGGCGAGTATTTCGCCTGTGGCCGGTTCGATGGCCACGACGGCTCCGATTTTGTTTACCATCAGGCTTTCGGCGTACTGCTGAAGCTCTATGTCGAGGCTGAGCTTCAGATTACGCCCGGAGGTCGCGGGAATATCGTAAGCTCCGTCTTGATAACGCCCTTGAATGCGTCCGTTGGCATCGCGTATCAGAATCTCTTTGCCTTTGATGCCGCGCAGAAAGCGGTCATAGCTTTTTTCAACTCCGAGGTCGCCACAATAGTCGCCTCTTTCATAGTAGTTGTCGCTCTCGATGTCGGCTGGGGAGACTTCGCGTATGTTGCCCAGCACATTCGCAGCCGCAAGGTGGTTGTATTGACGCAGAATTCTTTTCTGTATAAAGAAGCCCGGGAAGCGGTAAAGTTTTTCCTGAAGACGCCCATAGTCCTGAGCCGACAACTGGGTTAGGAATGCTTGGGGAGTATATGATGAATAGCCCGGCGATTTTTTCATGTCGCCAAGCCGTTTGTCGAACTGTTCGCGAGTTATGCTTAGAGTACGGCAGAAATCAGTAGTGTCAAACGGGGCTACGTCACGCGGTATCATCATTACATCGTAGGCCGGCTGATTGTAGACCACAAGTTCGCCGTTTCGGTCGTATATGATGCCTCTCGACGGGTAGACGGTTTTTTTTAGAAAGGCGTTGTTATCGGCCGAATTTTTATATTTGTCGTCATCAAGCTGTATCGAATAAAGCCGGAAGATGAAAATAATAACAATGAATACAATGAATCCTCCGACAACATATTTTCTTTTTTCGAGATTATAATCTTTTCTCACGGTTGCGGTAGGTTAGTGAGTCAATCGCTATTATAATTATGAAGGTCAGCAGGGTGCTTGCGCCTGCCTTCAGGAACAGCCGCATGATGTTGAAGAATGAGAACGACTCAATCAGGAAGAACAGTACACAATAAACGAGGCTGAGTGAAAAAATGTATTTTAGAAAGATTGCCTTGCCTAACGAACGAAACGAGGGTATGGGGAATGACATTTCGTCTTCTCTGGGGAAATAGAGCCTGAGCACCGGCATTCTGACGGCTGAAAGAATGGTGCAGGCAAGGGCGTTCATGCCCTGGGTGTCGGAGAAGACATCCACAGTCATTCCAAGCAGAAATCCGAGTGTTATCACCCAGTTGACGCTTGTTGTCACCGGCAGCTTGGCTATCAGATAGATGAACACAAACGGCACTGCTACTCCGAACAGACAGACGTGGTTGAACACTGTCGTCTGGGCAAGCACCAGAATAACGAACTGGAGGACAATATGCAGAATCGTTTTATTCATTTGTAATATCTGTCGGCCTATGCTTTATGAATGTTTTGAAGCTCATTGGGCAATCAGTTGCTTTCTGCTTCGTTTCCCTGTTGTTCAAGCCTGCGCAGCTCCTCAGCCATATTGCTTGATATGACCCTGACGTTAGACAGATGCGAGAAGTCGGTGAGGAGCTTTACACGAAGTGTGAAGAAATTGTCGTCCATTGTTTTTTCCGAACCGATTACAATGCCTACTGGTAGGCCTTCGGGAAAAACAGCCGAGAAACCGCTGGTGACTACGGTGTCGCCGGTGGTATAGACCGTGTGGCGGGGTAACTCTTCAAGAATAGCCTCGGTGGGGTCCTTGCAGTCCCACACGAGCGACCCGAATGCTTCGTTGCCTTTCACTTTGCACGAAAGGCGGAAGTTGGGGTTGAGGAGCGATATAATACGGGCATTGTGCTGCTCCACGAGGTTGACTATTCCGACCACGCCGTTTTGGTCGACTACACCCATCTCCGACCGCACACTGTCGGCGATGCCTTTGTTGATGGTTATGTAGTTGTAGGGCTTATGGATACTGTTGTTGATGACTCTTGCTATGATGAAATCAAATTCCCTGAGCTGCGGAGCTATGGTCATTGTGTCGGCATAATAGCGCTCCCTGTAGTAGCTCAGTTGTTCCTTCAGTGCTATAAGTTCCGATTCAAGACGTGCGTTCTGATGCTGGAGGTCTTCGTTGATTTCACGAAGACCGAAATATGAGGTCACATTATTGGCGAGCTCATAGACAGACGACGAAACCTTACCGGCAGACGTCATGTAAACGTGGTGCTGGTAAGGATTTTTATCGAACAGAAAGATGCAGCTGAGTACAACGAAGAATAGGAAGACAAGCCATGAGCTGTACTTCAGCAGAAAGTCCAGAAGATTGCGCACGTCGAAACTGTCTTATCTTATAAGGAAAGAGAAGTTTTCGATGTTCTTCAGAGCCACGCCGGTGCCGCGGGCCACTGCGAGCAGCGGGTCTTCGGCAACATGGAACTGGATACCGATTTTGTCGGTAAGACGTTTGTCGAGACCGCGGAGCATAGCACCGCCGCCGGCAAGCCAAATGCCGTTGTGAACGATGTCGGCATACAGTTCGGGAGGAGTCTGCTCGAGGGCGCCAAGCACTGCTGCTTCGATTTTCGATATGGACTTTTCGATGCAGTGTGATATTTCCTGATAGGAAACGGGAATTTCCATAGGAAGCGCGGTCATCTGGTTGGGACCGTGGACGATGAAGTCCTCCGGGGGATTCTCAAGCTCGGTCAGGGCTGAGCCGACATGTATTTTAATCTGCTCGGCCGTGCGAACGCCGACACGTACGTTGTGGGCGCGGCGCATATGTCCCTGAATGTCGTCAGTAAGGTCATCGCCGGCAATGTTGATACTCTTGTTGGCAACGATGCCGCCCAGTGAAATCACGGCGATTTCCGTTGTGCCGCCACCTATGTCGACAATCATGTTGCCTTCGGCGGCAGCCACATCAAGGCCTATGCCCAGGGCTGCGGCCATAGGCTCGTAAAGCATATAGACATCGCGTCCGCCGGCGTGCTCTGACGAGTCGCGCACAGCACGGATTTCAACTTCTGATGAGCCGGAAGGAATGCCGACAACCATACGGAGCGAGGGGGAGAACCAGTTGCTCTTAGAACTTGCTTTTTTCACGAGGCCGCGTATCATCAGTTCGGCTGCCGTAAAGTCGGCGATTACGCCTTTGCGGAGCGGGCGTACGGTCTTAATGTTTTCAGGTTCCTTACCTTCCATGAGCTGTGCCTCCTGACCGACTGCTATAAGTTTGTCGGTACGACGGTCAAGCGCCACGATTGAAGGCTCGTCGATGACTATTCTGTCGTTATGAATAATGATAGTATTGGCTGTTCCGAGGTCAATAGCTATCTCTTTTGTCAGACTGAAAAATTTAAACATTTGTTGTTTAGGGGGAGGAGGGGTGTAAAATATAAATTATGAATACTATATTAATGCTTGAAGTGGCGGATGCCTGTCTTCACCATTGCCATGCCGTGAGCGTCGCAGTATTCCACCGACTCATTGTCGCGGATAGAGCCTCCGGGGTGAATTACTGCTTCAATGCCTGCCTGATTGGCTATCTCAACACAGTCGGCGAAGGGGAAGAAAGCGTCGGAAGCCATGACGGCGCCTGTGAGGTCGAAATTGAAGGAGTGAGCCTTTTCGATTGCCTGACGCAGAGCGTCAACGCGCGATGTTTGGCCGATGCCGCTTGCGCAGAGCTGACCGTTTTTGGCGAGAACAATGGCGTTGCTCTTTGAATTTTTTACAATTTTGTTGGCGAAGAGCAGGTCGTTGATTTGCTGAGCCGTAGGAGCCACTTTTGTTACTACTGTCAGGTCATCGGGTGTTTCGGTCTTCAGGTCGCGGTCCTGCACCAGTGCTCCGTTCAGAACCGAGCGGAACTGTACTTTTGCCGGTGTCGGCATTTTCTGTACGAGGATGATGCGGTTTTTCTTCTGCTTGAGAATCTCGAGTGCTTCATCGGAATATTCGGGAGCTATGCAGACTTCGAAGAAAATTTTGTTCATTTCTTCTGCGGTTTCCTTATCGATGGGGCGGTTGCAGATGAGAACGCCGCCGAAAGCTGAAACGGGGTCGCCGGCGAGAGCATCGGCCCACGCTTCTTTCACCGTTGTACGTGATGCCACGCCACAGGCATTATTGTGCTTGAGAATGGCAAAAGTGGTATCAGTGAATTCTGCAATGAGAGATGCGGCCGCGTCAATGTCGAGCAGGTTGTTGTAGGATATTTCCTTGCCGTGAAGCTGGTCGAACATTTTGTCGAAGTCGCCGAAGAAATAGCCTGTCTGATGGGGGTTCTCGCCGTAGCGCAGCGATTTATTCCCGTCAATGGCTATGCGCAGGCCTGAGTGGCTTTCGCGGTCAAAATAGTTGAAAATGGCGCTGTCGTAAGCTGATGAGACTGCGAATGCTTCTTTGGCAAACCAGCAGCGCTGAGCCAGAGTTGATTCGGCACCCTGCTCCTCAAGCATTTTCTTCAGTGGCGCATACTGGGCTTTTGATGCCACGATTACAACGTCATTATAGTTTTTAGCAGCACCGCGTATGAGGGAGATGCCGCCTATGTCGATTTTTTCGATTATGTCTTCGTTTGAGGCTCCTGATGCTACAGTGTCGACAAACGGGTAGAGGTCAACGATTACGAGGTCGATTTCAGGAATCTCATACTGCGCAATCTGTTTGCGATCTGATTCGTTCTCCCTACGGTTGAGAATGCCGCCAAAAACTTTGGGATGAAGTGTTTTGACACGGCCTCCCAGAATGGAGGGATAACCGGTGAGGTCCTCCACTGCTGTGCAAGGTATGTTGAGGCTTTCTATAAATGACTGTGTGCCGCCGGTTGAAAGGAACTTCACACCATTGTCATTCAATAACTTAATTATTTCATCCAGACCATCTTTATGAAAGACTGAAACGAGAGCTGTTTTGATTTTTCTTACGTCAGACATTATTTTGCTATAAAGATTCAATTTTAGAGTGCAAATTTACAAAATAAATAAAATATTAACCCGCTCTTTTCTGCAATATTTTACCCCACATCAAAAAAATAAATCCAAAAGACATTTTATTATTCGTGTTTAACTATGCGTGCTGTTTGGCATATGGCGGTTCCTAACATTTTTGCAGCGTTGACGCTATGTAAAGCCCGAACTTACCTATTTCAGACCGTGCTAATGGCATCGGCATATTCGCCAGCGCCTTCAAAATTAGAGCCGACTCTGACTCTGTAATGTGAAATTCGGTTAATTCTTTTTGACGGAAGAGGGGATTATTTTATCTTTGCAGGATAAATAATAGCCGATGTTAAAAAGAATAATCAACGAAGCTTCCATAAAACAGTTGCGTCAACTCTTGCAAAAGAGTCGGCGCATTGTCATTACTTGCCATATGTCGCCTGACGGCGATGCCATAGGCTCGTCACTCGGACTATATCATATATTGTCGGCAATAGGTAAGGATGTAGCGGTTATTACGCCCGACACACCGCCTAAGAATCTCATGTTTCTGCCTGAGGCAAAGAGTATTGTGGTTTTTTCGAGGTATGAACAGTTCGCCCGCGAGTTGCTGCAGAAAGCCGATTTGATTTTCTCGCTTGACTATAATGCGCCTCAGCGCATTGACCTCATGGCTCAGCCTCTTTGCGACTCGACGGCAAAAAAAGTGTTGATTGACCATCATCTTTTCCCCGAGAATTTCACCGATGTGATTATCTCTCATCCGGAACTGTCTTCCACCGCCATGCTCATTTTTAAGGTGGCCTGCCGCCTTGAGCTTTTCCCGCACATAAACAAAGCTGCCGCCACCTGCATCTACACCGGCATGATGACTGACACAGGCAACTTTGCCTTTAATTCAAATGACCCTGATATATACGTAATTATAAGCGAGCTGCTTAAAATAGGCATTGACAAGGATGCCATTTATTCGGCCGTTTACAACAGCAATAGCGTCAACCGTTTGCGACTTAACGGATATGCGATTAATCAGAAAATGGAGGTGTATCCCGAACATCATGCCGCTCTGATTACTCTTACCCGGAGCGAACTTAACGATTACGAGTACAAAAAAGGTGACACCGAAAGTCTCGTGAATGTGCCGCTGTCTGTTCCTGACATCGCCTATTCTTTTTTCCTTCGAGAGGAAACAGATTGTATTAAGGTGTCATCCCGTAGCAAGGGCGAATTTCCGGTTAACACAATTTGCGAGAAGTATTTCAACGGCGGCGGGCATAAGAATGCAGCCGGTGGAGAGTTTCTCGGAACTATGGAAGAGGCCGTGAAGGTGTTCAGGTCAATACTCGACGAAAACGATAAATATTTTTCATTATAATTATAAGAAGTAAATTATGAAATTTAAAATACAGCATACGGTAGCAGCTGTTGCATTAGGCGTAGCAGCTACATTCTTTGCCGGATGTGATGATAAAGTGAGTTACGCTGAGCTGCTGACCGACGAGACTCATGCAGTCAACAATTTCCTGTCAAATCACCGCGTGATAAACGATATACCGGCCGATTCAGTGTTTGAAACCGGACCGGATGCCCCTTATTACCGTATTGATGAAGACGGCAATCTCTATATGCAGGTGCTTTACGCCGGTGACCGCCAGAACAATCGCGTCGAGGACAATGAGCTGATTTATTTCCGTTATACCCGGTATAATCTGAATTATTTCATGAAAACCGACCTCATGGTGGGAAGCGGTAACGCTACCGATATGTGGTCGGCGCCGACCTCGTTCCGTTATGGCAATACCACACTGACATCATCCGTCCAATATGGCAGCGGCATTCAGGCGCCTCTTGCATTCCTCGGAGTGGATTGCGAAGTCAATATAGTTATTAAATCACAATACGGCTTTACTACTGAAATAGCACAGGTGGTTCCTTATTTGTACAATCTTCGTTATTTCAGAAGCCCGCTTTAACCCCAGGTCTTATCTATTAAGTACAAGATATGTCATTAATCAAATCAATATCCGGCATACGCGGCACTATAGGCGGCGTGCCGGGCGATGGTCTTTCTCCGCTCGACGTTGTAAGGTTCACGGCTGCTTATGCCGCATTCATTCGTAAATCAACCGACTGTACTGCCGGCCGCATCGTAGTGGGACGCGACGCCAGAGTCTCAGGCCCGATGGTTCGCGACCTTGTTTGTGCCACGCTTTGCGGCATGGGTTTTGATGTGATTGACATAGGCCTAGCGTCAACTCCAACCACAGAGATTGCCGTAGTCGGCGAAAAGGCGTGCGGAGGCATCATCATTACTGCGTCACATAACCCTGCACAGTGGAACGCCCTGAAACTGCTGAATTCGGCGGGTGAGTTTTTGTCGGATGCTGAAGGTAAGGAAGTGCTTCGTCTTGCAGAATCCGACGAACTGAATTTTGCCACGGTTGATAATCTCGGACAGATTTATCATAACGACACTTATGACGGGCGGCATATTGAAATGGTGAAAAACCTCCCGATTGTAGATTGCGATGCTATCGCAAAAGCAAATTTCACGGTGGCAGTTGACGCAGTCAACTCTGTGGGAGGCCGGGTTATACCGCGCCTGCTTAAAGCTCTGGGCGTTAACAATATCATTGAACTTAACTGCGAGCCCACCGGCAAATTCGCGCATACACCGGAGCCTATTCCTGAAAACCTGACCGATATCTCTGCACTGATGAAGAATGCGAAGGCTGATGTCGGTTTTGTAGTCGACCCCGATGTCGACCGCCTGGCAATCGTGATGGAAAACGGCGAGATGTTTGTGGAGGAATACACGCTTGTTGCAGTTGCCGATTACATCCTTTCGAAAACGCCGGGAAGCACGGTGTCAAACCTTAGCTCCTCAAGAGCGCTTCGCGATGTTACCAATGCGCACGGATGTAGCTACTCGGCTGCTGCGGTGGGAGAGGTGAATGTTGTTGCCAAGATGAAAGAGACCAATGCTGTTATCGGCGGCGAGGGCAACGGCGGAGTCATCTATCCCGAGGCCCATTACGGTCGCGACGCTCTCGTGGGTGTCGCCATATTCCTTACTTTGCTTGCTAAATCCGGCAAATCTGTTTCGGAACTGAAAAAATCATATCCTCAGTATCAGATTGTAAAGAACAAAATCTCGTTGACTCCTGAAACCGATGTCGATGCGATTCTGAAGTCGGTAAAACAGCACTATGCGTCAGAAACTGTTACTGACATCGATGGCGTGAAAATTGATTTTGCCGATTCATGGGTTCATCTGCGCAAATCGAACACAGAACCGATTATACGCATTTATGCCGAAGCCAAAGATGAAGTGCAGGCAGAGAATCTCGTCGGAACCATCAAAAAGATTATTGCTGAATTGGCTGAAAAATGAAGAGGCTGACGATAGCTGTTGTCGGAATGATGGCCGCCTGTCCGGTACTTCCGGCTGCAGATAACGGCTATTCATTAGTCGACATCTCCGTGGCGTGTGTACGTGAAAATCCCGCGCACTCGGCTGAACTCGGCTCTCAGCAACTCATGGGGTTCCCTGTCAAAGTGTTGAGCCGCAGTGGAGAATGGTCGGAAGTAGAGACTTTCGACGGCTATCATGGCTATATAATCAACAATTCACTGACCGCTCTCTCTCCTGAAATGTATGACAGATGGCGCAGGTCTGACAGAGTTATATTCACAGATTTTGAAGAATCAAAAATCTGGGCGGATACGCTTAAGCAAGATGTAGTCGGAGATATAGTGCCGGGAGTGATTCTGCAGGCTGAAAAAACTTCTGGCAACTGGTGTGAGGTCAGTTTGCCTGACGGGCGTAACGGCTTTGTTGAGACTGCGTCTGTAACCGAACTCGTAGACTGGGCTTCTCAGGATTTTAATCCTGAAAAAATCCTATCATTTGCGCGTTCGTTGTATGGCTCTCCTTATCTTTGGGGTGGCACCTCGGTGAAAGGCCTTGATTGTTCCGGCCTGACATGGAACGCCTACTTTCTGAACGGAAGGGTTCTGAAAAGAAATGCTTCCGCGCAAGCGCTAATGGCCGATAAGAAGACAACCGATGTAAGCCTTATGAGTCCGGCCGATTTGCTTTTCTTCGTAAGCAAAACCGGAAAAGTAAATCATGTGGCATTGTATGAGGAAAATGGCAGATATATAGAATGTTCCGGCCATGTGAGGCATTCATCTTTGGTTCAGGGCGATGAACTTTATCATCCGTCGCGTTTCTCATTCTCGATTTCGCTCTCCAATCTTGCGCCCGTTGTTGATTCGTCTGTCAGGGAATGGTTTTTTAAAGATTGATGATTAATTTATTAGCTTCTTTTTTAACAATTACTTGGAGATTTCAGAATTAATCCTTAAATTTGCACTCCGATTGTGAATAAACAAAACAATAATATAAACGGCAATGAAAAGAACATTTCAACCCTCTAACAGAAAAAGAGTTAACAAGCACGGATTCCGTGAAAGAATGTCAACTCCTGACGGACGTAAAGTTTTAGCACGCCGTCGCGCTAAAGGTCGTGCTCGTCTGACAGTTTCTGACAGCATTAGCGGTAAATAAATTTATTTGACCGGTCTTTGTTTTAAAGGCTTCCCTTATCAGGGGAGCTTTTTTTATTTTTTTATCCGGTTTCTATTTAAATATTTCAAGCAGTTCGGAAAAACTTTTTATCTGAATCTGAGCTTTATAGTCGGGCGCGGGTAAATTGATATTCTGAGAATGGACGTTTCTTCCGTTGTCAAGAAGTTGAACGGTGGTCCACCCCAGACGGTTGGGCCATACAAAATCTTTCATCGGATTGTCGCCAACGTATGCAAACTCATCAATATCGGCATTGATTTTCATGAGGCGCTCAAATGGCATCTTATGATATTTTTCTGCTCCTACCGCTTCAGAAACCGAAATATTGCGGTCGTCAACGAACTCACTGATGCCGAGGCTTTCAAGTTTGTTCATCTGAGTCGTTATCCGGCCATCGGTGATGATAGCCATGCGGTATCCTCTCTCCTTTAAGGTGCTCAGTGTGTAGGCTACATCCTCAGGCAGGTTAATCTGTGGCTTGTGCTGCCGGTAAGTGTTAACCATATCTGAAATCGAATAGTTAATTTCAGTGCCGTTCTGAATGGACCGATTGATGATATATTCTTCCAGTGAATCAAACGGATTGAGGGGCGCATTTTTCATAGTGCCATACATCTCATCGGCATTCAGCCCGTATAACTCTGACAAATCACGCGAAACAGCCTTATATCCGGAATCCACGAAATCTCTTTCTTTATATAATGTGTCGTCAAGGTCAAACGCAATCAATTTCATTTCAAGTGTATTTTTATTATATATGCAAATTTACTCCGATTCTTTAAAAATAAGCACCAATCCTATAATTTTATTACCTCTTTATCGTTAAATAAAAGATAATTCACTCATTTTTGCAATGAAGAAATACATTAGATATATACTTATACTGTTAGCTATTTTTGTGACTATACCTTTGGCTATGTCACAGGTGAGAATCCACGGTAAGATAGTCGATCAGGCCGACGAGCCGCTTGACTTCGTTACAGTCAGAATAGCCGGTACTGCCGTAGGCACCACATCAGGACTTGACGGCACTTATGCGCTGTCAGTGGCTGAAAGCGACACTATTAAGGTGATATTCACAAGCATTGGTTATCAGGAAGTCAATCGCACTCTCATTGATGCTACAGGTGATGTCACTCTGAATGTTAGAATGTCGGAAAACACGCATGAACTTGGAGAAGTTGAGGTGATAGACTTCAAAAAGCAGACCAATCAGATGCAACATCTCGACGGCTCGATTTCACGTCTATCGCCCGATGTCAATGGCGGCAGCGTTGAGTCATTGCTGACCACTATGGCAGGCGTTAACTCCACAAATGAAATGTCATCACAGTATTCGGTTCGCGGAGGCGCTTACGATGAAAACAGCGTATATATAAACGGCGTGGAAGTCTATAGACCGCAGTTGATTTCTTCAGGACAGCAGGAGGGGCTCAGCATCATCAATCCCGACATGGTTGACGCTATCGGCTTCTCAACCGGCGGATTCGAGGCTGAATACGGCGACAAGATGTCATCGGTGCTTGACATTACTTACCGTGAGCCTGAGTCTCTTGAAGGTTCCGTCTCATTGAGCCTGATGGGGGCAAGTGTCACATTCGGCCAAAGCTCGTCGCGTTTTTCTCAGCTACACGGTTTCAGGTATAAACGTAACAACTCTCTTCTGAGCTCTCTTGAGACTAAAGGAGAGTATGATCCAAACTTCATTGATTATCAGACTAATCTCAACTTTAAGCTCAACAATAAGTTCAAAGCGTCGTTCTTAGGAAATATTTCAATTAACAATTATAATTTTACTCCTACGAGCCGCACCACCAATTTCGGCACATCTACTGATGCAAAGCAGTTTAAGGTGTTTTTCGATGGTCACGAGAAAGACCGTTTCGAGACTTATTTCGGAGCTCTCAACCTTACTTACCGACATTCGGCCAACTCAGACCTGTCGCTTCTTGCATCGGCTTACCTGACCAATGAACTGGTGGCCTATGATATTTCAGGTGAGTACTGGCTCGACCAGGCCGGGACAACGGGCGGGGGAGACTCGGGCAGTGCTATCGGTGGAGAACTCGGCGTCGGCCGTTATCTTGAACACGCGCGCAACAGGCTTAAGTTGTCGGTCTTTTCGCTGGGCCTCAAGGGGCATACCACGCTGCGCAACCATAATCTAACTTATGGCGTGAACTTTAACCATGAGACTGTCTATGAGCGTGCAAGAGAGTATGAACTCCGTGATTCTGCCGGTTTCACGCTTCCGTCAAACGGTCAGGATATTCAGATGATTTATAACCTGACATCGCGGCAGGATAATTCAAGCAACAAGTTTTCTCTCTTTTTGCAGGACACCTACAGACTCAACGCGTCGTCCGGCTATTTTTCAATTAACGGCGGCATCCGTTACACTTACTGGGATTTTAACAAAGAGTCGCTGATAAGCCCCCGCGCCAATGTCGCATTCGTGCCCGAGCGTAACAACAACTGGACATTCCGTTTCGCTACCGGCCTTTATTACCAGTCTCCTCTTTATAAAGAATACAGAATGCCGGTCACAGGAGACAACGGCAATGTCACAATAACGCTTAATAAGAATATCAAGGCACAGCAGAGCATTCACTTTATTCTTGGAAGCGATTTCACGTTCCGTGCCTTCAACCGGCCGTTCAAACTCTCGGCAGAGGCTTACTATAAGAAGCTCAATAACCTCATTCCTTACGAAATTGACAATCTTAAGCTGGTTTACTCAGGTAAAAATGAAACGGAGGGTTACACCTATGGCCTTGATATGAAACTATTCGGACAGTTTGTACCCGGCACTGATTCATGGCTCAGCTTCTCGCTTATGAAGACCAATGAGAACCTGAACGGCGTGAATGTGCCGCGTCCTACCGACCAGCGCTACAGCTTTGCCCTCTTCTTTACCGATTATTTCCCGAAATTCCCGAAGCTGAAATTCAGCCTCCGCGGCATATTTTCTGACGGACTCCCCACTACGGCTCCGCATAGTTCCCGTGACAAGAGTTATTTCAGGGCGCCTGCATATAAACGTGTTGATGTCGGCTTATCCTACGCGCTACTTTCTCCGCTTGGCGAAGGGGAGAGCAAAACCGGTTTGCACCGCTATTTTAAATCAATCTGGCTTGGTGTCGACTGCTTCAATCTGCTTGACATTTCCAACGTAAGCTCTTATTACTGGGTTACTGATGTCAACGACATTCAATATGCAGTTCCTAATTATCTTACGCGTCGTCAGTTTAATGTGCGTCTGACGGTAGAGTTCTGAAAAATTGAAATAATAAAATAAAACTGCACCGCTGAATCTCATCTGAGAAATCGGCGGTGCAGTGTTTTTATTAATACCTTAGTCGGTAAGGCTATGTGGCTTATTTTATGAGATAGAGCGATGAGATGGATTTATTCTCATTGACACGTCTGATGGAGTCGGCAAGCATACGAGCAACGCTCAGCACTGTCACCTTTTTGCATTCCTTGGTGAAAGGAATAGAATTGGAGAAAATCATTTCAGTGAGGCCACATTCGTTAACGCGCTGGCTTGCGGGGTCACTCATGATGGCATGAGATGCAAGTGCGCGAACCGATTTTGCTCCTTCTGCGAGCATCAGGTCGGCAGCTTTTGTTATTGTGCCTGCTGTGTCGACCATATCATCTACCAGAATCACGTTTTTGTTTTTAACGTCGCCGATAACAGTCATTGTTGCGACAACATTGGCCTTGGCGCGCTGTTTGTGGCAAAGCACGAGGGGCACATTAAGATATTTCGCATAGTTGTTGGCGCGTTTCGCTCCGCCGACGTCGGGTGTAGCTATAACCATATCTTCGAGTTGCAGTGATTCGATATACGGAATGAATACTGAAGAAGCATAGAGGTGGTCGACAGGTACATCGAAAAATCCCTGAATCTGGTCGGCGTGGAGGTCCATAGTGATTACGCGGTCAACGCCAGCAGCACTCAGCAGGTTAGCGACAAGTTTGGCAGCGATTGACACACGCGGCTTATCCTTGCGGTCCTGACGAGCCCATCCGAAATAGGGAATAACGGCTATGACTGATTTGGCTGATGCTCGTTTTGCCGCATCAATCATAAGAAGAAGTTCCATTAAATTGTCGGAATTAGGGAATGTCGACTGAACGAGGAACACTTCCATACCGCGGATTGATTCTTCAAATGAAACTTCAAACTCACCGTCGGCAAAACGCTGGATGTTCATTTTGCCTAATGTAACGCCTAACTCTTTGCAGATTTCCTCGGCCATATAATTAGAAGCCGTGCCTGCGAAAACTTTGTAGGGGGTTAATCCGTTCTCCATTTTAATATGATTTGTTTATAATGATTGTTTATTTGCGTTGTTCTCTTTTCTTAGACTGCACTTTCGTGTCTTTGATATCCTTGTGGCTGACTTTCCACACCACTGCATTGTAGCGTCCGACATACGACTTAAACGGTTCATCGCTTCTGAATTGCTTCAGCTGTCTCTCGCCGTTCAGCAGATTAATCATTTCGGCCTCTCCTTCAGGTATGTTGAGCATATCGAATGCAAGACGGGGCATAGTGACTCTAATGTCACCCGATTGTTCGCTGAAGTTTGCTATAATAATGAGAGTGGTCTCCCCGTAACTGCGCAGGAATGCATAATGATGGTGGGGGTTAAGATAAGAATTGTTGTAATTCACATACATGAGGTCGAAGAAACGTCCTCCGTATAACGCCGGCTCATTGTTGCACAATCTCAAAATGTTTTGATAGGTCTCCCTGAGCCACATCTCGTTAGGAGTCAAGATGGCATTGTCACATTTTCCGTTGTTCAGCCAACGCCTTATCGTGCCGACTGACCAATAGTCGAAAATAGTGGTTCTGCCGTCATAGCCGCTGAAGCCTTCGCTCTCTAACGCCGGCTCTCCCAGCTCCTGACCCATGTAAATCATGAACGCACCGGTGCTGAACATCGAGCTGACCACAAGCGACGGTATTACTTTTGACGCATCGCCGGCATATTGCGGTGACGCAAACCGCTGTTCGTCATGATTCTCAAGGAAATTGAGCATATGATCGCTGACTCCCTCAACGGTTTGCCAGCATGACGTCAAAGTAGCTGCCGAGTGATTCATGCACTGAATGGCACGAAGGCTGTCATAGAGATTTACTTTGTCGTAAAGGTAATCGAAACCGGCTATTTTGATGAAATCCCGATACAGGTTGATATCGTAGATTTCGGCTATGAACAAAATGCCGGGGTAACGTTCCTTAACATTAGCTATGGCCCAGCGCCAAAACTCTATGGGGACCATGTGTGCCATGTCACAGCGGAATCCGTCTATGCCTTTTGATGCCCAGAAGCGGAGGATATGAAGCATTTTGAACCATGTTGATGGTATCGGGTCAAAATGGGTGGTGTGGTCGCCGTAGTCCACACCGTAGTTCAGTTTTACGGTTTCATACCAGTCATTAGCATTGGGGAATGCCGTAAAGCAGTCGTTGCCCGAGGCTTTCGCAGGAAATTCTACGTATGCATCGGCGCCTTCTCCAAGAGGTATGGAGGGGGAGAACTGCTGACGTGTAATATAGTAGAAATTGTTTGAAGGCTTGAAAAACATTGTCGGGTCGTCGGTCGCCCCCAAATCTTCTATTCCGGCCGGTTTTGCATCGGAGTGATAGCGCCTGGCAACATGATTGGGGACAAAATCCATAATGACTTTCAGCCCTGCGTTGTGGGTGCGTTCTATCAGTGCCTCAAATTCCGCCATTCTATTGGGGACATCAACCGCTAAGTCAGGGTCAATGTCGTAATAGTCACTGATGGCGTATGGCGAACCGGCCTTTCCCTTAACTACATGAGGATTGTCACGCTTGATGCCGAAACGAGTATAGTCTGCGTCGTGAGCGTGCTCAATCACTCCGGTGTACCACACATGGGTGCAGCCGAGGTCTTTGATGCTCCGGAGCACAGTGGGGGTTATATCGTTTATTTTGCCGCTTCCGTTCTGCTCGAGTGTGCCGTTGGGTACGCAGTTGCCGTTCATATTGGTGAACAGGCGGGGAAGCATCTGATATATAATAGGCTTATACTTAATCATTTGAGTGTGTTGTGTTATTCTGGTTTTGACTGAGCCATTCTTTAACTTTCTGTTTGGTCGTAACATAACCGCGTATGTAAACCTGCTGAATCTCCTTGAGATTGAATACTTTATAAGATGCAATCTCGGGAATCTCTATGGCAATATCACATAGTTTCATGTCTTCCGGAACGTTGCCTTTAAGCATGAGGTTATATGTGCGCAGACCTATCTCAAGCAAGCTGTTCTTTAACTTACCTTGAGGGGGAAGTGGGCTGCAGTTCACACCAATCAGCAGTTCGCAGTCGTCACGGATTGTCCACCCCGGCATATTACTCATAACACCGCCGTCGACATATCTTACGCCGTTAATTGTTATCGGTTGAAACAATATGGGGATGCTACACGAAGCTCCCATTATCTCGCTGATATTTCCTTTTGAGAATTGGACTTTGTTTCCGTGGTCAAGGTCGGTCACTCCGATTCTGACAGGAATCGGAAGATCTTCCAGATTCTGATATTTGCTGCCGATTTCTTTTGAAATAATGTTGCGGAATCGGTCAATCTTGAAAAAACCGCCTCCTTTGACCATAAACTCACACAGGTCGCGGAATTTTGTATTTGTAAAAATTTTCATGATGCGGTTAACCGGGACTCCGGCGGAATAGAGAACCGCAACGACCGAACCGGCACTGACACCTGCAAGAATATCGGGCTTCAGATTTAACTCTTCAAGAGCTTTAAGCGCACCTACATGAGCGAATCCTCGGGCGCCGCCCCCGCTGAGGGCAAGCCCAATCCTGTATGGCTTTGGTGTTAAGTCTGGCATGATATGACCCGAAAACTTTTTGCAAAGTTACTCTTTTTATCTTTCAATTTCACAACCTTTAGCCCTCTTTTTAAATTTTTCAACCAAATAACCGTTTGACGGGAACTGTTTACAACAAAAAAATACATACCTTTGCAAAAATTTTTAAGTAAAGATTATTTAAGATGAATGAATTAGCCACTAAATACAATCCGGCAGAGGTTGAAGATAAATGGTATGAGTATTGGATGAGCCATAATCTGTTCAAATCTGTGCCCGATGCACGTGAACCCTACACCATTGTGATTCCGCCGCCAAATGTTACGGGTGTGCTCCACATGGGCCATATGCTCAATAATACTATTCAGGATATCCTTACACGTCATGCCCGTATGCAGGGCAAGAATGCGCTTTGGGTGCCCGGCACCGATCATGCCTCCATAGCTACTGAGGCAAAAGTCGTGGCCAAACTTGCTGCTGAAGGAATCAAGAAAACCGATCTTACCCGTGAGGAATTTCTAAAACACGCCTGGGCATGGACTGAAAAACATGGTGGCATAATCCTGAAGCAGCTCCGCAAGCTCGGTGCTTCCTGCGACTGGAGCCGTACGGCTTTCACAATGGACGAAATCCGTTCAAAAAGCGTTATAAAAGTTTTTGTCGACCTCTATAACAAGGGCCTCATATATCGTGGTGTCCGTATGGTCAATTGGGACCCGGTTGCGCTTACGGCAATTTCCGATGAAGAGGTAATCTATCAGGAAGAACATTCTAAGCTATATTATTTACGCTATAAGGTTGAAGGAGACGACCGCTACATCGTAGTGGCTACAACACGTCCCGAAACCATACTCGGCGATACAGCAGTTTGCGTCAATCCTAACGATGAACGCTACAGCTGGTTGAAAGGCAAACGTGTTATCATTCCTCTCGTCGGTCGGTCAGTTCCCATCATAATGGATGACTATGTTGAAATGGACTTCGGTACGGGCTGTCTGAAAGTTACACCGGCTCATGACGTAAACGACTATATGCTCGGAGAAAAATACAATTTGCCTTCGATTGATATTTTCAACGAAAACGGCACTATCAGCGAAGCCGGCGGTATGTATGTCGGAATGGACCGCTTTGACGTGCGCGAACAGATTGTAAAGGATATAGAAGCAGCCGGGCTGCTTGAAAAGGTAGCGGACTACGATAACAAAGTGGGCTATTCGGAGCGCACTAAGGTGGTTATCGAGCCTAAGTTGTCAATGCAATGGTTCCTGAAGATGGATCGTCTGACCGTGCCGGCACTTAATGCCGTAATGGATGGCGATATCAATTTCTATCCTCCGAAATTTAAGAACATTTACAAGCATTGGATGACTGAGACGAAAGACTGGTGCATCAGCCGTCAGCTGTGGTGGGGTCACCGCATTCCTGCATGGTTCCTGCCGGAAGGCGGTTATGTAGTAGCTGAAAACGAGGAAGAAGCGCTCAAACTCGCTAAGGAAAAGACCGGCAATTCCAGTCTGACAATTTCCGATCTCAGACCCGACGAAGACTGCCTCGACACATGGTTCAGTTCATGGCTGTGGCCTGTTTCTCTATTCAACGGCATACTTGAGCCTGATAATGAAGAAATAAAATATTATTATCCCACAACCGACCTCGTAACGGCTCCCGACATTATTTTCTTCTGGGTAGCCCGCATGATTATAGCAGGATACGAGTATATGGGCGACAAGCCTTTCGGTTCAGTTTACTTCACCGGCATCGTCCGTGATAAGCTCGGACGCAAGATGTCAAAGCAGCTCGGCAATTCACCCGACCCGCTTGACCTTATCGCCACCTATGGCGCTGACGGCGTCAGAATGGGCATGATGCTTTCCGCCCCGGCCGGCAATGACATTATGTTCGATGATAAACTTTGTGAGAACGGTCGCAATTTCTGTAACAAAATATGGAATGCGTTCCGACTCATCAAAGGTTGGGATACTGCCGAAACCGAACAGCCTGAGGAGGCAGCAAAAGCCGTTGAGTGGTTCTCATCGAAACTTTCGGCTACCATAATTGAAGTAGAAGACCTGTATTCTAAATTCCGTCTTTCTGAGGCTCTTATGGCAGTCTATCGTCTATTCTGGGATGAGTTCTCGTCATGGTATCTTGAAATGGTTAAGCCTGCTTACGGTCAGCCTATCGATAAAAAAACCTATGAGGCCACTCTCGGCTTTATGGACAGCCTGCTGCGTCTCCTCCATCCGTTTATGCCGTTTATTACGGAAGAGCTTTGGCAACATCTGACAGAGCGCAAGGATGGAGAATCAATCATGTATGCCTCAACGCCAAAACCGGCGTCGGTAGACAACGATATTCTTGCTGCTTTTGCCATCGCCAAAGAAATCATTACCGGCGTGCGTGGCGTAAGAGCTGCGAAGAACATATCTCCGAAGGAATCGCTTAAACTGAATCTCGTTGGGGGAGAAGCAGATATCCCGGTAGCAGTTATTAAAAAACTTGCCAATGTGGAAGCTCTTACGTTCAACACAGAGAAAGATTCCACCGCAGCAAGCTTTATGGTAGGAACACTCGAATTTAATGTTCCTCTCGGCGATATGATAGACGTGAGCGCAGAAATAGCTCGTCTTGAAAAAGAATGCGACTATCTTACCGGCTTCCTTGCATCGGTCAACAAAAAGCTTTCTAACGAACGTTTTGTTAATAATGCTCCTGTTGCCGTGGTCGATGCGGAGCGGAAGAAGAAAGCCGATGCAGAAAGCAAGATTGCCACTATCAGGGAAAGTTTAAATGCTCTGAAAAAATGATTATGAAACATCTGATTCCGTCAGTTATTATTTCGGCTGTCGCTTTGGCAGGATGCAACACTCAACCTGAGCAGCAGGCCTTGGCTGAGCCGGGACCGGCAGATATGTTCGATAATACGGTATGGACCGGATATATATCGAATGGTGTTGACATAATCTCCTTCAAAGACGGCTCTTATACGGATTTGTTTTATGACGGTATTACCGGCGAAGAAACTAAGAAACTCAAAGCATATAAGCTCGACAAAAACAAGCTGACTCTGACCGATAGTGACAGCACGACTGTAAATATGTATTTTGAGCTGACTGCCGGCGGAAATACGCTTTCAATTTACCGGAGCCTGAATGACCTGAACAATAACAAGCCTAATGCTGTATTGAAGAAACTTTGATTTTAACGTACAGAATATATTTATATAGGCCGGCAAGTCAGTTTGTCCGGCCTATATATTTTTCCACAAGGTTGTCGAATTTAGGTGTGCTTTTAAATCTGATTATGCATGAGTCCATGCGGTTCAGAAGCTCGGGATTTTTGGCGTCAATTATCCATAACTGAAACTGATTGAAAAAGAGCTCAAGAGATGTGTCAAGATTCGGATATTCGGCTGCTACATTTTCCGCCACCTGCTTGCTGACTACTGCGTTTTTGATTTTGCCCTGAGCCACGCGTATCATCATCAGCTCGGGATTATAGATGTCATCTTCGATGATGTATATTGTGTCGCCGATTTCATGTGACAGATTAATAATGCGTGATTTGAGAGGTGCCCCCTTGGCAATAAATATGGTGTCGCCTCCCAGATTAGCCTGACACATGACCGGCGGCAGATGTGTGAGGCTGTCATTGCGCTGTACGAGCACCTGATGCTCGGTAAAAATTGGAATGGTATGAAGATATTCCTCCTTGAGTTCCGTTGTTGACGGAACGTCGGCCACGACTATGTCATATATTCCTTTTTTCAGACGGTCTAATGCAGTTGAAACCTGAGTAAACCCCTCGATATTCAGCTTTATGGCTTCTGAAGCGGTCATTGCACGCAGCATTTCATAACAGAACCCGCTTAACGTATCGCCGTTTGTAGATACACCCATTGGTGAAATCTGAATTCCGACGACAATCGTGTCGCAGTCAGGCGTCGTGCTGTCTGCATGTTGCCGCGAGAGGCCGCGTGTATAAAACATCACAGCTATTGCGACTGCCAACAGGACAATGTAAATGAATAGATTCCCTTTTTTTACTTTTATCCGTTCCATCCCTTTGCCTAATTAAGTGAAAACGAACAAAAGTCTTACTTAGTTCGCGAAGTCAATTGAAACGCCTAACTGAAATCTCCGTGGATTAAGCGGATAATGGGGCAGAGCAAAATAGTTGTCGCCTGTCATGCCCTGATTGACATGAGAGAACATGATATAAAATTTTGTCTTGCTGAGTTTGAAGTTAGCGTAGACGTTGATGAACGGATAGTTGCCGCATTCCACTTCATTCTGGTTGTAGAACGTCATTGTCGCGGGCTGATATGCCAGAGCGCGGTATTTGGTGTAGTAATCGCAGTCGACTCCGAACTGTACGCTCAGCACTTTTGCGACCTTGAAATCAATGAACAGATTGGAATAGACGGCTAGCTTCGGTAGGGGGAGCACAGCAGCATCCGATGAAGTCTGATATGTTATGGAATTGTGCCAGTTCAGGATTCCAACTTTAAAGTTCTGGTTAAGTCTTGCCGAAAACACCTGAACGCTGCCGGAATTCTGCTGCGGAAGAGCTTCGGAGTTGAAATAAATCATATCCTGAATGTTTTCCACTCCGATGTTCAGATGGGTGCGTGTGCGCTCAAGTCTGAGGTCTCCGCCGGCTCTGAAACGTCTGATTTTACCAAAGTCATTATCCCAGGCAAAGTGATTAGAAATGTAATGCTGAGTCAGATAGGGGGCTGTTTCGTTGTGGAATGAGCCGTAGGCGCCGAGTGAAACTGAATCGCCGAAAAGTTTAAAATGTGTATAAAGAGTACCGTCAACTTTTACTTCGCCGGCAGCATCTCCAAGAATACCGATTTCCCCGGTTACATTATAATTCAGCAGACTTCCCTGCTGTTTTAGGAGCTGTGCCCCCACCCACGCAAGGCTTTGTGATTTTGTCACAGGCACCTCGGTGAACGGCAGGGGAGTGAGAGTTTCAGGGAGCTGATCGTCTCGATTTACAAGGTCCTGTGTTTGATTGAATTTCCGGTATTCGTAGGTCAGGAAGGCCGAAAGCCCGGCTTTTGCATACTTGTTAAAGCCTTCAAGCAGAGAGAGCCCAAGAGTGTTGCGCAAACTCCAATATGAGGTACGGTCGTTTGTGCTCGAGGCGTTCATATATGTATGCTTCCAAAACTCTGAATTCTCAGTTTCGTTATCGTCGCGGAATCCATGACGAGCGTGCTCGTAATTCAGTGTCCAGGTGATTGCAGTTACAGGTACAAAATGGCTAATTGTCGTGTCCTCGGCTTCCTCTGTCCGGTAAAAGCCGAGGTTATAACGTGAATTAAGAAACAGCTGGCCTCCTACAACGCGTGAAAATGCATCCCGCAAATTTGTGGGAATTGTCTTGGTGTCTACACTTGTCGAGCCACCCTGAATCTCAGCTGGGTCAGTGATATATCTGTCATCTTCAATTCCGCCGTTTTCCTGATTGACGAAGTTGTAATGGTTATAGAAACCTTGAAACTGGAATCGGTCACCGATGTATGACCCGGAAAAGCCCCATGACAAATCTTTGGTGGCCTGATAATTATAGCTTCCTTTAGAGTATAGGTAGTCAACCATGCCTCCGACTTGTGCCCTCGAATTGATGTTGCCCGAGAAGTCGGCCTTAAGCCGATCCTGAGCGTTATCTTTGCCACCGCCGAAGTTATATGAGAGCAGTGTCATCGGGATACGGGTGTTGTAAAAGTATGTATTATCAATTGTCGGGAGCCATGCAGATAGGGCGTCGCGGAAGAAAAAGTCCGACATTGGCTTACGGTCAAAGTATATCAGATTCATTCCCTCGGCACCGAGATTGCCGGTTGTTGCGTATGCATCCGACACCGCCGACGGGATGTTTGACTGCGCGTAGTTTATATATGTTGTGTCAATAGGCGCTTCTTCCCGTATGCCCAACGGAGAGGTGACTTTCCATGCGTAAGGAGGCTCCTGTTCAGGTGATTGCGCCAAAGCCTGTAGCAATGGTATTGAAGCTATGATAATGAAGAGTAATCGTTTCATAATTGTCGCAAAGATAGCGATTATTTTTCTATTAAAATATTACTCCGCAGGCTAATGTTGTCTCAACGGCTCTGCCTGTCACCACTGAGCCGGTTTTCTTCCTTAAGTTTTTTCTCAATATCGACGCAAATCAAGTCGTGCATGAAACTACGGCATATTTTTTCGTTGCCAATCAGTTCATCGATTTCCTTTAATCTGCGCTCCAACCGGTCTTCTTTGATTCCTAAATCAATATATTTCAGCACCAATTCTTTTGTTCCGGTTACTAATGTTGCTGAATATTTCAGTAACCTTTCATGATAAAGTAGATTGGCTATCGTATTAAGATGCAGTTTGAATATTTCATCCGTATCAGGTGAGAATGATTCAAATTCTGCCAGATATCTTCTTATGGCAGTTATACGCGCTTTTGACCTACCATATTTCGAACGTTTGATTTCAGAAAATATTTTCTTTTCATATTTTTCTCGAAGCATTTTTGAATCGGGATTCAGATAGAAATTGAAGTATTCTTTTGCATCCTTGCGTTTATCATACATTTCGAGTATGACTTCAATCAATTGCTCTTTCTCTAAGTTCGAAAGTTCTTTTTTTAGCTGTGACTTTGACATGAATAATATAAAAAATCGGGCATGAAGGCAAATCTCCATGCCCGATTATGGATTAATTCAGTTATTGATTGTCGCTGTTTTTAAGCCATTTGTCAAGCCAACGGAAGAATACTCTCTGCCAGAGGACAGCGTTCTGCGGTTTGAGAATCCAGTGGTTTTCGTCGGGGAAAATCACCATTTCTGCAGGAACTCCGCGGAGACAGGCGGCATTGAATGCCATTTCGCCCTGCGATGAGAGAATGCGGAAGTCAAATTCTCCGTGAGTTACAAGAATAGGAGCGGTCCATTTGTCAACAAATTTATGGGGAGAGTTTTCAAATGTGCGCTGTGCCGCTGCATTTGATTTATCCCAGAATGCGCCGCCCATATCCCAGTTGGCAAACCACATTTCCTCGGTTTCGAGATATTGTGATTCCATGTTGAAAATACCGGCATGGGCAATCAGGCAGGCAAAACGTCCATCGTGGTTGCCTGCAAGCCAATATACTGAAAAGCCACCGTAGCTTGCTCCTACAGCACCGATGTGCTCGCCGTCTACATAAGGTTTCTCTTTCATGAAGTCAACCGCGCTAAGGTAGTCTTTCATATTCTGGCCCGGATAGTCTTTCGAAATCTGTGCGTTCCATTCAGTGCCGAAACCGGGAAGACCGCGGCGGTTAGGAGCAATGACGATATAGCCGTTCGAAGCCATAAGCGCGAGATTCCAGCGATAGCTCCAGAACTGGCTTACTGCCTGCTGCGGACCGCCTTGACAATAGAGAATGGCCGGATATTTCTTGTTGGGGTCGAAATTAGGTGGAAGCACAACCCATGTAGTCATTTCTTTGCCGTCGGTTGTGGGTACGAGCTGTTTTTCCACGGTAGGCATTGTCAGCTGTGAGAAAATATCCTTGTTGACTTCCGTCAGTTGTCTGACGTTGCCTGCTTCAACAACATAAAGTTCGTTCGGATAGAGGAACGAGTGTCTCATAGTCACGAGCTTATCGACTCCAACAGGACAGAGGGCAGCATAGTCGCACTCACCTTCGGCTACTGTGGTTACTTCTTTAGTCTGCAGATTGATGCTGAACACGGGCGTTACTCCGAGATAGGGGGCTATGAAATAGATTGACTTTCCGTCGGGATTCCATGCTATGTTGTCAACGGTGTAATCCCATTCTGCGGTGAGATCGGTCTTTTCACCGGTGGCCATATTCATCGTGAAGATGCGGTTTTTGTCGGATTCATAGCCGTCATGCTCCATGCTGAGCCATGCCAGTGTCTGTCCATCAGGAGAGAAAACCGGATTCGTGTCATAGCCCATCATGCCTTCTGTAAGGTTGATGGTAGTCTTGTCTTCAAGCTTATAAAGATAAAGGTCGGAATTGGTCGATACTGCATATTCAACACCGGACTTCTTGCGGCTTACATATACAAGGCTTTTTGAATCCTTGCTCCATGCGAATGACTCAACGCCTCCGAACGGACGCATAGGCGATTCGTAAGGCTCGTCCTGCATTATGTCGGTGAGATTGATGACCTCGTTGCCGTTGAAATCGCCTACAAAGGGATGAGGTATTTCAGTGACCCACTGATCCCAGTGCTTATACATCAGGTCGTCAATTATGCGGGCATTGGCCTGAGGAAGGTCGGGGTAAACATCCTGTGCGGTGCGGTTATACTTGATTGTGGAGATTAAAACCACTTTCTTTTCATCGGGCGAGAACAGGAATCCTTCAATGCCGTTCTCAGCCGAACTGATGCATTTGCGGTCAGATCCGTCAGCATTCATTACCCATAGTTGCTGCTTTTCGTCTTTTGCAGCGGTGAATGCAATCTGCTTGCCGCCGTTAATCCACACGGCATTTCCTTCGGATTCAGCCGTGCGGGTAAGACGCGTCAGGTTAGTGCCGTCAATGTTAATTACGTAAAGTTCATTGTTGCTTTTGTTCTCTTCCAGACTTTCGTATGAGATTCCGAAAAGCACTTTATGTCCGTCAGGCGAGACTTGTGGAGATGACACACGTCCCAGGGCTTCAAGTGCGTCAATTGAAAAAATTCCATCGTCAGATTTGAATACGGGTTTTTCAATGATGTTGCCGCTTTCATCGGATGACGAACCACACGCAGCCCATAACACAGTCGATGCCATTGCTAATGTTATTAGTGTCTTGTTCATGATTTGATGAATTATTTTTTTTGATTTGTAGTATTGCGTTTCTGTTTATAACCACCATATGTTTTATCGTTTTTCCGAAATGTATTTTTGCGGATATACGATTTGCACGGGAACAGTCTATCAATTAGGTCAGGCCTGTTTAGCCTTTTTAGAGAAGTGATTATATCATGCTGATATTCGGGATTATACCAGAAAAAGTATTTTCTTTGGGCGAGTTTTTCATCTTTATGTCTCGGCGTGTATACCGGTTCGAGCGTATACGGATGATAACCGGTATAGAAAATCTCCGTTGAAACGGTCATTGGGGTAGGCGTGAAGTCCTGAACCTGTTCAAGATGCAGGTCGAGCTCTTTGGTTTTTGCGGCGAGTTCGGCCATATCGGTTTCTTTGCATCCCGGATGGCTTGAAATGAAATATGGAATCAGCTGTTGGTTGAGCTTGTATTTAGCGTCAGTTTTGACAAAGAATTTCTTAAATTCGTAAAACTGGTTGAAGGAGGGTTTGCGCATTATGTCGAGCACGTGGTCCTCTGTATGTTCCGGTGCAACCTTTAGCCTGCCTGACACATGGTTGCGTATTAACTCGGTATTATATTCCTGATTGATTCTATCAGTCTTTTCATTACCGGTGCGGTGCATTGATAGGTCATATCTCACGCCGCTGCCGATAAATGATTTTTTAACTTCAGGAATTGAATCAACGGCTTTATAAACATCGAGTAGTGCAGAATGGTCAGTGTTCAAGTTTGTGCATACTTTAGGATGAAGGCAGGACGGGCGCAGACATTTTTCGCAGATTTTAAGGTCTTTGCCTCCCATTTTGTACATATTGGCCGATGGGCCGCCAAGGTCGCTGATGTAACCCTTGAAGTCGGGCATTCGAGTGACTGCCTCTACTTCCCGAAGTATTGACTGCTTGCTTCTTGATGAAATGAATTTCCCCTGATGGGCCGAAATCGTGCAGAAAGCGCACCCTCCGAAACAACCGCGGTGAATGTTAACCGAGTGTTTAATCATTTCATAGGCCGGAATGTTTTTACCGGCATATCGCGGGTGCGGCAGACGCGTATAGGGAAGGTCGTAATAACTGTCAAGCTCCTCTGTCGTTAAAGGGGCGTACATGGGATTGACCTTTACGGCAGTTCTCGCATTCTGTTTTTGCCAGATAGTGGCGCCATGCATACGATTTGCCTGTTGCTCGATGTGCTTAAAGTTTGAGGCCTGTGCTTTTCTATCTTTCAGGCATTCATCATAGCCGTGAAGGATGATGCTGTCGGGACCGGAAACTTCCGGTATTTCCGATGCGGGCACTCGGTGCACTGTCTGTGGAAAATCAGCCATGTCGGCAACCGTTTTGCCCGCGCAGAATGCATCGGCAATTTCAATTATTCCTTTTTCTCCCATGCCGTACATGAGGAAATCGACAGGAGCGTCCATTAGTATTGAAGGGCGGAGCCGATCCTCCCAGTAGTCGTAGTGGGCAAGTCTCCGCATAGAGGCTTCTATGCCTCCGGCGATAACCGGCACATCAGGGAATAACTCTTTGAGTATGCGGGAATAGACTATCGTAGGATAATCAGGTCTCATTCCCGGCTTCCCGGCGGGAGTGTAGGCATCGTCGCTTCTGCGGCGCCGATTGGCGGTGTAATGATTTACCATTGAGTCCATCGCTCCGGCCGATACTCCGAAAAACAGGCGCGGACGTCCGAATTTTTTGAAATCGCGCAAATCATCACGCCAGTTGGGTTGCGGAACGATAGCTACTTTATATCCGTGGGCCTGAAGGACACGGCCAAGTATTGCCGATGCAAATGAAGGATGGTCAATGTAGGCATCGCCTGAAAACAGAACAACGTCGACATAGTCCCATCCATGAGCTTTCATTTCCTTAACCGAAGTCGGAAGAAATGCCGATGTCGGCGGGCGTTTGATTATGTTTGTCCGTTCTGTACTCATTTCTCAACTCTTTTTGCGAGTAACTCTTCAAGCTTGACAATTTCATCGCGAAGTCTGGCCGCTTCGATGAACTCCATTTTTTTTGCCGCTTCCACCATCTCCATTCTGCGGAGCGTGATTGTGCGTTCAAGGTCTTCGGGGTTCATATAAGCGATGACGGGGTCGGCCGCAATAGAAACAGTTGTAGAAAATTCCTGTTCGTAATAGGGCGTAGAAGCGATGGGCTCTTTCTTGCCGTGCTTCAATTTTCCGCCAATCTGCTTTTTGTCGGAGTCATTGCGGTCAACGCCGATAATTGTGTTGCGCGCCTTAACAATAGCCTGAGGCGTAATGCCGTGAGCTTCGTTGTATTCAAGTTGTAGACCACGTCTGCGATTGGTCTCGTCAATGGTGAGCTGCATACTGTCGGTGATTTTGTCGGCGTACATTATGACTTTGCCGTTCAAATTTCTCGCTGCGCGCCCTACGGTCTGGGTTAGAGAACGGTGTGAACGCAGGAAGCCCTCTTTGTCGGCATCAAGAATCGCCACAAGGGAGACTTCCGGTAGGTCAAGGCCTTCACGGAGGAGATTGACTCCCACGAGTACATCGTAGACTCCTGCACGCAAATCGTCAAGGATTTTTATTCGGTCGAGAGTGTCGACATCGCTGTGGATGTAGGCCGATGCTATGTTCAGCTTACCTAAGTATTCGTTAAGTTCTTCGGCCATACGCTTTGTCAGCGTGGTCACGAGAACACGTTCTCCGTTCTCCTTGCGCTGATAGATGTTCTCAATCAGGTTGTCAATCTGATTAATGGATGGACGGACTTCAATCACAGGGTCAAGCAGACCGGTAGGCCTGATTATCTGTTCAACCACCACGCCTTCGCTCTTGCGCAGTTCATAGTCCGCCGGGGTGGCGCTGACGTAAATGGTTTGCGGAGTAAGCTGCTCGAATTCCTCAAATTTAAGCGGACGGTTGTCAATGGCGGCCGGCAGGCGGAACCCATAATCAACAAGATTCATCTTTCTGGCAAGGTCACCACCGTACATGGCGCGAATCTGCGGCACCGTGACGTGGCTTTCGTCAATTACCATCAGGAAGTCTTTCGGGAAATAGTCAAGCAGGCAGAACGGACGCATACCGGGCTGACGACCGTCAAAATAGCGGCTGTAATTCTCGATACCGGAGCAGTGTCCTACTTCCCTTATCATCTCCACGTCGTAGGTCACGCGTTCATACAGGCGCTTGGCTTCAAGTTCTTTGCCTTCATTGCGGAAGTAATCCACCGATTTGCCTAAGTCAAGCTCAATTTGGGCTATCGCACTTCCTTGTCGTTCCTTGGAGGTGACAAACAGATTGGCCGGATATATATTGAATGAATCCTGTGACCCCATGGAGACGAGGTCATCGGGATAAAGCGTAGAGATGGACTCTATCTCATCGCCCCAGAAAATCACTCTTACTATGATTTCTTCGTAGGCCAAGCGAATGTCAACCGTATCGCCCTTTACACGGAAATTACCCCTCTGAAGGTCAACTTCGTTCCGAGAATAGAGTGAATCGGCAAGCTGACGCAAAAAGGCATTTCTCGTAATTTTTTGCCCGACGCGGATGTTGATTATATTTTTATTGAAGTCCTCAGGGTTTCCCATACCGTATAGGCATGAAACCGATGAGACTACTATTATATCCTTGCGTCCTGACAAAAGGGCAGAGGTCGTTGCAAGGCGCAGTCGGTCAATCTCGTCGTTAATCATCAGGTCTTTTTCGATGTATTTGTCGACCGACGGTATATAGGCTTCTGGCTGATAATAGTCGTAGTAGGAGACAAAATACTGTACGGAGTTCTCGGGAAAAAACGTTTTGAACTCATTATACAGTTGGGCGGCGAGAGTTTTGTTGTGAGAAAGTATTAGTGTGGGCTTGTTAACATTCTGAATGACGTTGGCGATAGTAAAAGTCTTGCCTGAACCGGTTACGCCTAAAAGTGTCTGCGCAGGCAGCCCTTCCTTCACTCCGCGTGAAAGCTCGGCAATGGCCTCAGGCTGGTCGCCTGTAGGTTGATATTGGGATGATATTTTGAAATCCATAAAATTCGGCCAATAAGAGAGGCACATCCAAAAAACGCGGATGTGGAATCTTACAAAGATACTAAATTCCTATGGAATATGCAATATCCAAATGTTCCGAGGTGAGATATCGTTGTTTAAGTGTAGTTGACATTTATTGTCGGACCGACTCCGAATCAACTCGGAAAAACAATGCGTAGTTTCTCTCAAACCGGTATCACCAGCATTGGGGTGTCGGTGTGGAGAAGCAGCTTGTGTGCCAGGCTGGGATTGAAAAATCTGACAAACACATTTCTCCTTTTGTTGGGAAGAACAATCAGGCCAATATTCTGCTTATGAAGAATGTTTTTGACATCTTCACTTGAATTGGATAGGTCGATTCGTTCCATTGAGAAAGAGTAATTCGTATAGAGCGAGCTGAAGTATTCGAGAAGATTATCTGTAATTTTGGAAATATCCTTATCAGAATCTTTCTTTCCGGGTACTTTGGCTATTGATACAGCGAGTTTTTCGTCAGGGAAGAACTTGTGTAGCGTATCCATTGCAATCATTTCTTCCTGGTCGAGGTTCCCGAAGAATAGTATATTCTCGTTTTCAATCAGACTGCTGTAGGATACGTTCTCCGGGACTGTAAATACGGGATTGCGGCACGAATCAAGCACTTCTGCCGTAACGCTTCCCATCATTTCCAGTTCCTTGCGGTTAACACCGCGTGTACCCATCACAATCAGGGTGGGAGAGCTGTTTTTGGCTGTCTCAAGAATAACATCTTCAGGCACCCCTTCCGAAATTGACGTCTTGAATACCACGGGGGGCACCTCGCCTGATTTTATGGCGTTGCGGATTCGTGACGTGAATTTATTCATGGCCTCATCAGCTTCGGCCGTCAGTTTACGCCCTATTTCCTTGCTCTCGGCGAGGTCGAATGACAGAACATCCGTGAGTTGAACGGTTTGGCTTAGTGCAGGATTTACGAAAGAATGCAGCAGCAATATCTCGGCATTGAATTCTGAAGCCAGATGGAAGGCATAAAGCGCGGCATTGTACGAGCAGTCTGAAAAGTCAACGGGTACAAGTATAATTTTCCCCGAATTCTGCTGTGCCGGAACGGGAGTCGTGAATATTTCGGAATTTTCAATGACCCTCAGAGCCTGAGGCAGGTCGCTTTCCTTGATTCTAACCCTAATGCCGGAGGAGACTACCGGATGAGTCAGGTTAACGTTATGAAGGACCACATGGATACCCTCATGCTCAAGGAGCGCCTTCAGCTTGGTGGCGCGTTCATAAGTATGTATTGCGACGGTAATTAACGGTTCTTCGGTAGTCATTCTGGTTATTGTTTGTTTTTAAACAAGAGTCTGCTTGATTTGTTTCAAACAGACTCTTGTTATTTGCTGATTTTATTTTTCGGCTTCTTGCTCCTGTAGGATTTCTATTGCCATATCATATATTGTTGTGTCATCAAGCACTACAATGCCGCCATCCGGGCCCGGCTCAATATGAACGCCACAGTTTTTACCGAATTCATAATTAGCACCGCCGAAATAGTTACGAACAGTCTGTACTGTTGTGTTGAGTCTGTCGGCGATGCGGTGTGTGGCACCATCGGGCAAGCTGTCTTTAAGGCGGCGAAGTTCGTTGAATGTGATCGTCTTTGTCATGATAGATATGATTTAGAGGATTAAAGTATATTGTAATTATTTGTTATTATCAATGCCTAAATTTATAATTATAATTTCAGATAGCCAAATAGTTTCGTGAATAATTTTTTATGTTATTAAACATAACGCTGATATTCAGATAATCTCAAGGTCACGACAGTCTATCCAGGCGCGATGCTCGTTGTCGACTTTTACCTCATACCACATTCTGATGTCAGGGTCAAGAGGAGTGGCAACGGAGTCAACAATTTCGACTTTGCTACCTTCATGCAGCAGAAAAGCCTGTTGCGACGGCTGCAGCGGTATGGCGGGAGATGTTGAGAGCTGCGTGGATACTGCGGTAACTATACCTTGATTCTTAGCTGTAGCTTGCGACGCTCCTTTGTAGGCTATAAACAGGGTGGCTCCGCAGACGAAGAACAGTATGATTCCTCCGAAAAAACAAATTTTCCTTATTATTATTACATCGGAAAAAATGTATATGGCAACGGCTGTAAGCACTATTATGAATAGGATTAGGCCTATCCAGCACCAGGTGTTAGGAGTGAACCATGACAGCGCTTTATCAATAATTATAGTCGTATATGAAGCAGTGTCAATCGGAGTATCGACGATTTTCGAATTTACAAAAGCGAGGTTCTGTCTTGTGTCGCTGTCGGTAGGGTCGAGTTTCAGAGCGCGTTCGTAGGCTATTATAGCCTGAGCATAATTCCCTTCGCGGTAGTATGCATTTCCGAGGTTGTAATACAGCGGAGCGGAGGTGCCTTCCGTAGCAATAGCCTGATTGTAAAGCGCAATGGCTTTCGCATAGTTTTGTGCCGAATATGCTGAATCAGCTTCCTGAATGATATTGGATGCCGAAGCACTGCATGAGCAGATAATCAGTAATATTAGCGATGTCAGTGCTCCTGCCGTCGGCTTTCGCTTGCGCGGATTTTGTATGTTGTTCATGAGGGTTGACGCTTCATCGTAGGTTTCTTTGAGGGAATGTGCCGACGAGTCGGGCGAATATGTTGCCAGTTCGCATTCATCCATAAGAGCTGACATTCTGTTGATATCGCTCTGTTCCACATCGTGTTCTTTTAGAATGGATAGTATTTTTGCTCTGTTAAGCTCGGATGACGGAATTGAGTAACGGTCGCTGATATAGCCGCGAAGCGCCCTGAGCACTTCGGCATAAAACTGTTCGAGGTTATTTTGCTGCATATATTTGGCTGCAGCTGAAAGGCGCTTGCGCGCAACCTTGCCCGCACGTGAGTGTTTAAGACCGGTAGTATCTGAATTGCGACGGTCAATCCTTCTTTTTACGTTGACATAGACAATCAGTGCTATGACAAGAATAGGGAAGAGAGCCCAGAACCAGATTTCCTTTGCCACCACTGTGTGATGTTTCGACAGGTTTATGTTGCCGCGTTTTATGTGAAGGATGTCGGTGTTCTTCAGCGTTATGTCCTGTTGCTGCGTGGAGGTGGATACGGCAGCTCCGCGTGCCACGTTCATCGTATAGCCGTCATTTACGATAGTCTCGTATTTTCCTGTGGCTGGGTTGAAGTATGAGAACTCGATGTTAGGAACGCTAAATGTGCCGACCGTCTGGGGTACTACGGTATATTCAATCGTAGTTTTGCCGGTCACTGTGCTGCCGTTGACTGTGGCATCGGTCTGAACGTTTGGAGAATATTGCTCGAATTCAACCGGGAATTGAATCTCAGGCGCTTTCAGGTAACGTATATTGCCTGAGCCGGAGATTGTAAGGGTGAGAGTCGATGCTTCGTTGGTACGGGTATTTTCGGAAGAATGCGAGGATGTCATGTTAAAACTGCCGACAGCTCCTGTGAATGATGCCGGGGCGCCGTCAGGCAGCGGGACGACATTCAGCTTGGCTGAGTATGGGCGGAGTTTGACTTTCCTCTCTACAGGGCGCTTATAGTAGAAATAACCCTGCGAAATGGTCTCATACTGTATAACAGTAAGGTCGTATGAGCCGGTTGTAATGGTTAGCTCGCCTGTTTTCTGAGGAAATATGATGCACTTTTTTAGTACGGCGGTAAGATAATTTTGGCCGTTATAGTTCTCGATACTGTTTGACTGCGACGTGACGTTTACTTCGTCAATCAGGAACCCGTCGAATGCCGGGGGAGCGGTCGGCAGGAAAGACGAAATCTCATCGTATTTAGTATATAGCTTGATGACGCATTCCACGGCTTCCTGCTCATAGGCTCTTGACTTGTTCATGATAACGCGGACAAACATATCGGATGCAGAGATAGGTTTGTCAGAAGTCTTTGTCGTCGGGTCGTAAACATTGACGTTGCTATTGGAGCCTGCCTGCGAATTTGACGGTTGGGAATCGGCCGGAAGCACACTAAATGTTACGGCGTTTGATGCAAGCGTCTTGCCGTCAGCATTGATTGAGGCTGCCGGAATGGTGTAGGTGCCGGCTTTTGTGGCACGGTATGTATAGGTATATGAGATTGAAGAATTTGAAATGCTCTGACCGTTTATGACCTGCATTGAGTAGGAAGTGGAGGTCGATGGGCCGTAAAGCAGCTCGCAGCCCTGAATTTCTGGTACTCTGAGCGATGAACCCTGGGCATTGTCAAGTTGAAATATAACTCTGAAGTTTTGGCCGGCAACTACATTGCGGGGAGGTATAACCTGAAATTTTGCCTGAGCGAAGGCTGTCAGGCAAAAGATTGACATTATTATAAATAGTTTATAACGGCTCATAAATCAATAGCTTTAGAGAGAGTATATGTTACCACGGTTTTTGTAAAGCGCGCTTTGCTGCCGGATTTTCATTTTCTTTTTTTCTTCGGGTTTGATTCTCGGCAGCTTGCACTGCGTTCAGAATCTGATTGGCGTTCTCTTCCGAGATTGACTGATTCTGCCGGGCCTGTTGCGGTTGTTGCTGCTGTTGCTGTTGCTGTTGCTGCTGTTGCTGTTGCTGCTGTTGCTGTTGCTGCTGTTGCTCCTTATCCTTATCCTTATCCTTCTCCTTCTCCTTCTCCTGCTGATTTTCCTGATTATCATCGTTGTTCCGGTCCTGCTGTTCCTGTAGTTTCAGCTGGGCAAGGCGAAGGTTCCTGCGTGCCATGTCATTGTCAGGATTCAGGCGCAGTGCCTGTTTGTAGGCTTCAATACTCTGCTGCCACTGTTCGCGGTCGAATGATATGTTGGCGGAATTATATATTGCTTTCTCGCGTAGTTCTTTTTCAAACGTATTGGCAAATATTGAACGATAGATGGAATCACTTTTATTAATAAGTGAGTCGGCCTTTGTCGCGTTAGGTGACTGGCTTCCGAGTATATCCTGAAAGGCGTGCCGGGTGGCGTTGGCATAATTATATTTGGTTATGGCGTTGGCATCGTTCAGCGCCAGAGCTCTATTGTAGTAGGCAGCGGCTTCAACATAGTTTGAGTCGTTGAACTCCCTGTTGCCGGCCTTGATGTAATTGCGTTCCTCCTTTGAGGTTTGAGTGACATCATAGGCGGGCGCTTCCGAACATGAGGAAATGCCCAAAGCTGAAATAGCTGAAACAAAAATTAGAGAGAACTTATTCATTTTTCGCTACGGCTAAAGAAATTAAATTTCTGCAACCATCCGATTTTCCTTTCAAGAATGAAGATGTCAATGCAGAGTGCTATAAGTGCAATCCAGATAAATATAGGAAATTTCTCCGCGCTGGCTTTATATGACACTTTCCCGAGGTCGCTTTTTTCAATGGCTTCAAGCTGGTCGTCTATTTGTGATACGGCGTCGGAGGCGCTTCCGTTAATATATATGCCGCTTCCGGCCTCTGCTATCTGCTGGCCTGCTTCCGGATTAAGCGCCGTCATGACGACATTGCCATCGTAATCCTTGAAATACTCACCACGCGACGGATTCACGGGGATTGGCGCCCCTTTAGGCGTACCGATGCCGATGACATTCACCTGAACGCCTGCGTTTTTTGCACGTTTGGCCATTTCCACAGCCTGCGCTTCATGGTCTTCCGTATCGGTTATGATTACGATTGCCTTGTTCACGTCTTCGGCCGGGCTGAAATTGTTGAGCGCCATTGCTATGGCAGCGCCGATATCGGTACCCTGAGTCTGGACGCTTTCGGGGGTAAGCTCGTTTATCAGTCCTCTGGCATATCCGAAATCGTTGGTCAGCGGTATCTGAGTGTATGGATAGCCTGCAAAAACAATAAGGCCAACCTTATCGTTGTTCAGCTTGTTGATGAGCTTATCCAAAAGAAATTTTGCACGGTTTAGACGTGACACACCGTTCGGGTCGTCGGATGCGGAAGCGAGCATAGAGCGAGATACGTCCATACATATCATAACTTCGATGCCGCGGCTTTCTTCATTTTGCTCACGCTGACCTCCCCTCGGGCGTGCCAAAGCTATAATCAGAGCTGAGAACGCTACAAGCTCAAGTGTGATTTTGATTCCGGCCTTGTACTTTGATGCTTCGGGCATCAGTGGCTTCAGGACGTCCAGATGGCCGAATCTCTTAATTTTTCTCTTTCTCGCGTGCTGTGATAGCATATACAGACCGAAAAAAATCGGAATCAGTATAAAGGCATATAATATTTTCGGATAAGCGAAATCCATAGCAGTAGGTTAGGGTATGGTTCTGAGATAAGTCTGTCGCAACACAATGTCCAGCCCGATAAGAAGGAATGCCGCAAGTGCCCACAGGAAGTAATTATCTTCCGTGTGGCTGAAATTCCTGACGTCAAGGACTGAGGTCTCGAGAGAATTTATCTCATCGAAAATTGATTTAAGAACATTGTTGCCGGTGGCACGGAAATATTTTCCGCCTGTTGTCTCGGCTATCTGACGGAGGGTGTTTTCATCGATGACCACCGGAATCTTGACGTATGACATACGTCCGAAATAGTCAATCTGCGGGTAGTCGGCCATTCCGTTGGTCCCGATGCCGATTGTATAGATTTTTATGCCCAGACTTTTGGCAATTTCCGCCGCAGTCATGGGAGCGACACCGCCGGTGTTGTTCGAGCCGTCGGTCAGCAGAATGATGCTCTTGCTTTTGGCTTTTCCGTCTTTAAGTCGGTTAATTGCTGTGGCAATGCCGTCGCCGATAGCAGTGCCGTCTACAAGCATATCTGAGCTAATTTGGGATATGTAGTTGGTGGCGGTGGCGCGGTCAAATGTCATGGGTATGCCTGTAAGACTCTCGCCGGCAAATATTACTACGCCAATGTTGTCATGTTCACGGTCAGCTACAAATTTTGATGCCATTTCTTTCGATGCCTCAAGACGGTTGGGACTGAAGTCTTTTGCGAGCATTGAAGTGGAAATATCCATTGCAAGGACAATTTCGGTGCCTTCAATGTTTGAACTATGCCATGAGTCATAGGTCTGAGGTCTCGCCAGCACTACTACCAGACAGCAGAACGCGAGAATCTCAAGCACAAACGGAATGTGCAGAAGCCGAGCGCGAAACGGTTTGCCAATATTTGCGAGCGGAGACAACGATGATATTGCCAGCGACGGACGTGCATTCCTATGCTTGAGCACATACCACACTATCAGTGGAATTACACCGATAAGCAGAAATAATATTTTAGGATGTGCAAACTGCATCATTTTTTTGAGTCTATTTTCGTATCGTTTTTCTCTTCCGTATTTTCTTCTGTCTGTACGGGTCTGGTGTCCTGCACGAACTGAAGGGCGGCATCGTATGACCTGATATTGTCTTCTCTGAGAGGTTTCATCTTGGCGAACTTCACATAGTCTGCTATTTCAAGCACCTGTTCCACAAGCGATTTCGACATAACAGTGTCATGATTGTGCTTCAGTGCATTTTTGATTTGCGATGAAGTCATCTCCATGGCGTTGATGCTGAAACGTCCCTGAAGATATTCGCGGAGAATATCTGTAAGGCGCGTATAGAACGAACGTTCTTGTCCGGATTCCCAAAGATGTTCGCCTTTCAGCACCTCAAGATTACGCAGGGCAAGCTCGTAAGGCGGAATAACGATTTTCTTTGGCTCGGAAGGATGAAGCCGTTTTTTTCTGAAATAAAGGAAAGCACAGACTCCGGCGGTCAGAATGATGATTATGAAAACAATCATCAGCCAGTTCGTCGTTACGAAATCCGGGAGAAAATCAAACCATTTGGATCCGGCCGAGAGAACGCCTTCATCAGGGTCTCGCACTTCCATTTCGCTGACATCCACCGGGTCAACCTTAATGGTAATGCGGTTGGAAAAAACAGTGTCACGTCCGTCAATATAGAGGAGGGCGGGAAGTCGGTATACACCGGAATCGAATGACTGAATGGTATAGTCGGCAACGTAGCAGCCTCTGTCGACCGCACTGCCGGGTTCCGAAGTCAGCGGTTTGATGGAGTCTTTCACAAATTCAATTTCACGGGGCAAACTATCAGCAGGAATTTCAATTCTGCCCGGCTCAGACCCTGCATTTATGACTTTCAGATGCAAAGTCGTTGTGCGGCCCATTTCAATATACGATGAATCAGCTGCGACAGTGAATTTCGCCTTAGCTTCAGAAACGCTGCCTGCCGTTATAAGAATAGAAAGCAGCAGTAATACCTTCAGATTCAAAATGTCATTGAAATGAATTCTATGTGTCATAGTCGTAATTCCATTCAGTTGTTGCTTCATCCGAGCGACTTCTTTCCGAACAATCCCATAAGTGATTTTACGTAATCCTCATCTGTCGGTATGGAAGTGAAAATAATCCTGTTTTTCTTGAAAGTATCCGCCAACGTCTGTTGTCTGTCATACCACCATCTGCTGTAGGCTTTGCGGGTAGACTTCGACGAGGTATTAATCCATTTGATTTGGCCGGTCTCAAGGTCAGCGAATTTCACGAGCCCGACATCGGGTATTTCAGCATCGCGCTTGTCATACACCTGTATTGAGTAGACATCGTGACGGTTTGCTGCTATTGACAGTGAGGTGGAGAAATCGCCTGAATCTATAAAATCGGAAATGAGGAATGTGGAGCAGCGTTTTTTCATGGCGTCTGTGAAATATCGCAGTACCATTGAAATGTCGGTGCGTTTGTTCTCGGGCGTAAAATCGAGCAGTTCTCTGATTATAAGCAGAATATGCTTCTTGCCTTTTTTTGGCGGAATGAATTTTTCAATTTTATCAGTGAAAAAAATCACTCCGACTTTATCGTTGTTCGTGGTGGCGGAAAAGGCGAGGGTAGCGGCGATTTCAGCAATCATTTCGCGCTTTTCCTCACCGACAGCACCGAAGATACGGCTCGCCGACATATCAACAAGCAGCATAACAGTCAGCTCTCGTTCTTCCTCATATACCTTAACATATGGGTGATTGTGTCGGGCTGTGACATTCCAGTCGATGTCGCGTATGTCATCGCCGTAGCGGTATTCACGTACCTCGGAAAAAGTCATGCCGCGGCCTTTGAAGGCAGAATGATATTCGCCCGCAAAAATGTTGTTGGAAAGTCCGCGGGTTTTAATCTCAATGCGACGTATTTTTTTCAGAAGTTCGTTAGCGTCCATTTGTTAAATTATTATACAAGCTCAGAATGTTGCCGATAGCGCCACATCAGGGCACTTCAACTTTATCGAGAATCTCGGAGATAATTTCGTCAGTGGTGATGTTGTTGGCCTCTGCTTCATAAGTAAGACCGATACGGTGACGAAGGACATCGTGACATACAGCGCGGACGTCTTCGGGAATAACAAAGCCGCGGCGATGCAGAAATGCGTATGCTCTCGATGCTTTGGCAAGGCTGATTGATGCACGCGGTGATGCTCCGTAGCTGATGATTGACGAGAGATCGTTAAGTCCGGCGTCTTTGGGGAAACGTGTAGCGAAGACGATGTCGACAATATATTTCTCTATTTTTTCGTCAAGATAAATCCTTTCTACGAGTTTCTGGGCTTCAATTATCTCCTGCGGCGTAACGAGTGAGACTATGCGTTTCACTTCGTTGGTGATGTTTTGCCTAATAATGACTTTTTCCTCTTCTTTCGACGGATAGCCGATGACGACCTTAAGGAGGAAACGGTCAACCTGAGCTTCAGGCAGGGGATAGGTGCCTTCCTGTTCGATAGGGTTCTGGGTCGCCATAACGAGGAACGGACTGTCAAGCGGGAATGTCGTGTCGCCGATTGTCACCTGACGTTCCTGCATGGCTTCAAGAAGCGCGCTCTGCACTTTTGCCGGGGCACGGTTGATTTCGTCGGCAAGAACGAAGTTCGCGAAAATCGGGCCTTTTTTAACTTGAAACTGTTCCTTCTGTACCGAATAAATCATTGTGCCGATGACATCGGCGGGAAGAAGATCCGGCGTGAACTGGATTCTGCTGTATTTGGCGTCGATTAATTGCGCTAATGTTTTTATTGCAAGTGTCTTGGCAAGACCGGGTACGCCTTCGAGAAGAACGTGGCCATTGGAGAGAAGTGCAATAAGCAGCGATTCTACGAGATGCTTCTGTCCGACGATGGTCTGGTCCATTCCGTTGATTATCAAATCGACAAAAGCGTGCTTGCTCGGAATCAAATCATTAAGTTCTCTGATGTTGACAGTTTCGTTCATACGATTTTATTTGATTCGAATTGTTTTATTTATCAGTATTGTACGCCGTAGGCATTTCATTAAGACAAAATTATATATTTAAACAATCGAAATGTGAAAATGATTGTTAAATTTATTTATCTTATATTTAAAGTAGTATATTGTTGAGCCGGCCCTTATTTATTTTGTTTTCCCCTTATAGATTTCCTCAATAAGCTTAAGCGCTCGGTTTATTGATTCTTTATCGTTTTTATCAATTCCGTATTTTTCGGCCGGCGGTATCACTACCACTGTATTGGGTTCAATCAAATCGGGGTCTGACAGAATCGACTCATTTTCTTTATAAATATACACCCAAAACTCATAGCGTCCGTAGTGCCTCCGTGCCATCTGTGCAAGATAATTTGAAGACGTGACGGTTTCGCTAATAACTGTGTCCGTGGGCTGTTCCGCAGTTTCATCTGTCGCAGTTTCATCTGTCGCAGTTTCATCTGTCGCAGTTTCGTTTGTTGCGATTTCTTCAGATTCTTCAGCTTCTGTCGGAGTGCTTACTACAGGTGTAGAGTCATTTTCAACAGTTTGCTGAGTCTGTTCCGGTGAGGTGTTGCACCTGTCGAATAAATAGTCGTATGTGAAATAGCATACCGCAAACCCGGCGAAAAAGGATATGATGATACTTAATAAGATATGCAGTTTTTGATGTGATTTTTTTGTATGATATTCACTAACCGAATCCAACTCAACTGGATCCTCGTTGACAACGTCGGGTTGATTATCGGTGACATTATCTGTTTCAGCTGTTTTAGGTTCTTCGGGTTCCGGAACCGCAGCTTCAGTAGTTTCTTCAGTATTCAGGACAGATTCAGGCGCTTCAACTTTGGCGAGGTTGTCCTCATTTTCCGAAATGGATTGCATTTCAGCTATTTCCGCTTCTGGCGCCTCGGGAGACTGATATGGCTCCGTCTGTTCTTCCTGCGACGGCACTGTGGCTGTCTCATTGTCTTCTATGAGAGACATATCGAAATCATCATTAATCTCCTCCGGTTCAAAAAAAGAAAAAGGCGAGTTCACAATCTCTGCCACCGATTCACCTTGCCTGAAGATAACGTTCCCATTATCAAGCGAAAAAGTTCCAAGAGCATTTATGGTTACGCTTTCGGATTCCGAAAGACTTTCGCGAATGGTTCGGAAGAGTTCTGCTACAAACTGTTCGCAGAATTCCTGTCGGTAGCCTGACGCTTTAGCAATGTGTTGTGCGAGTTGCGCGAGAGTGAGTTTATCCATATCAATTTGATTCGCTGAGGTTCTTTTTTAAAATGCTACTTGCCTCAAAGTGAAGGTCGATGTGCGGAGGGAAAAGCATTTTTTTGCCTGTGGAGAGATCTGTACGGATTTCCTCGGAGTATTTTGAAGTATAGAAAGTGCCGAACGAGGGTATGGCTACCGAGCCATCTTCTGAAGCAAGTTCCGCAATCGCAGTTGCCACCGAGGCGACGAGTGACGATGTCTCTTTGTAACCGAGAGCTGATTTTTTTGATAATTTTGTGATAAACTGTTTGCTATCCATTCTGTCTGGTGAATTTGTTGCTCAAAGAGTAACAAAATTAAACAAATTATTCGAGTTAATCCTGCTTAATTACGCCCATTCCCATGCTGTTAACATTTATTATCAACCTGAACTCGTAGACGGTTCGATAGCACGCTGACGTCAGGGCTCAGTGGCTTTCACGGTAATGATATCGGATATGCGGGTGGAATATAGCGGTGAGAGCCGGGTCTGTTGTATGCGTTTTTGATTCGGAGTAGTTGTGGCGAGATGTACTTTATCGGTTGTGCCGTCAAGTGAATTGATTCTGTCAATGACGTTCATCAGGCGATTTCTCTTTTCTCGGAGGCCGAATTCAGAAAATAGATGTTCCTGTACTTCGTAATAATTAATCAGGTCACTCACTATCACTCCCGCCCGTTTGTATTTGTAGCCGGAGCGGTAGATAGACTCAAGTGTTTTCATTGCCCATGCGGTAAGCTGCATGGTGTCATTCGTGGCATCTTGAATTATTTTTGTGAGATTGCCGTAATACTGTGGCTCATCCGTGCGGTAGGGGTTGGTGTGAATGAATACGGATACAGCTGTTGTGCATGAGTTTTGTTTACGAAGTTTTCGCCCGACAATGTCGCAATAATAAGAAATGGCCTCACGCAGCTCTTCTATGCTTTCAAGTGATTTTGTAAATGTCCTTGATACACATATCTGTTTCTTGTCAGGTTCCGAAATTTCAAGTTCTATGCAGGGATCACCGTTGAGTTCTCGCCATATTCGCTCGCCGTTGATGTCGATAATTGAATGCACGTAAGAGCTGTTGGTATTGGCAAAATCAAGCGCGGTGTAAATCCTGTATTTTGCAAGAGTTTTTGCTGCCTGGCGTCCTATTCCCCACACATCACCCACCTTAGTCATCTTTAAGGCCTTACGAGTCTTCTCAGGGCTGTCAATCATGCAGACGCTGTGGTATCCGGGGAATTTCTTGGCAAAACGCGAAGCAATTTTGGCCAGTGTTTTTGTTGGGGCGATACCGAGTGAAGTGGGGATGCCGACATCGCGCCGCACTTTCCTGACAATGTTGCGACCGATTTGCTCAAGTTCTGCGCCCTTCCATAGTGACATATCAAGGAACGCCTCGTCAATAGAGTAAATATCCATTCCAGGGACGATTGATGCTATCGTTGCCATTACACGGGACGACATATCGCCGTAAAGGTGATGATTGCCCGAAAGAGTAATTACATTATGCCTCTTTATTATGTCTTTTACCTGATAGACCGGCACGCTCCTGGTGATTCCCAAGGCCTTTGCCTCATTTGACATGGCCACTGCACACCCGTCGCCGTTGCTCATGACGACAACGGGACTGTCGGTCAGGTCTGGCCGGAAAACACGCTCGCAGGATACGAAGAAATTATTGCAGTCTATCAGTCCAATCATGCAGGCTTACATACGTTTTCTGCGTTTGCGTTTAATGGTATGGGTGACTACTCCCCAGATGACAAATCGATTATCCGGAGTCACTACTATCGGGTCGAAACTCTCATTGGCCGGTATGAGCCACACCTTGTTAGGCTCGAATTTGATGCGTTTCAGAGTGAATTCTCCGTCTACGCAGCACACAGCCAAATCGCCGTCCTCAGGCTCAAGCGAACGGTCGATTACCAGCAGGTCGCCCTCTTCGATTCCTTCGCCAATCATGGAATCGCCTGAGACTCGGCCGTAGAATGTGGCGGCCGGATGTTTCACAATCTCATGATTGAGGTCAATGGATTCTGAAATACAATGTTGGGCCGGGGATGGGAATCCGGCCTGAATGCCGTTGTCGGCATAGGGGAGCGATATGTCGGAGGAGACGTCGGCCTTGACGATGCTGATAGAGATTTCAGATTTATGGATAGGTGATTCCGGTGCGGTCATAAAAATGTCGATAATAAATATAAAGCCCCGGAACTCATCTGAGCCCGGAGCTTTGCTTTATGTTGTAGTTAATCAATAGTTGCGGGCGAAAATCACTCTACAAGCGGAAGGCTTGCCTGTAACCATACATTTGCCGGGTGTCTTGTCGCCGTTCAGCGGAATACAACGGATGGTAGCCTTTGTCTCTTCCTTAATCTTTTCTTCGGTTTCAGTTGTGCCGTCCCAATGAGCCAGAATGAAGCCGCCTTTCTCAATCTCAACTTTAAATTCATCGTAGGTCTCAACCGTACGAGTCATCTCTTCGCGATGCTTGAGCGCTTTCTGATAAATGTTTTTCTGAATGTCTTCAAGCATATCGGCAACAGTGTCGGCGATTCCGGCAAGATTTAATACCTCTTTTTCCAACGTGTCGCGGCGCATTACCTCGACTGTTCCTCCTTCAATATCGCGGGCACCGATGGCAAGACGCACCGGTATGCCTTTAAGCTCGTAATCGGCGAACTTGAATCCGGGACGCTTGTTCTCGGCATCATCATATTTCACGCTGATTCCCTTGGCGCGAAGCTCTTCGATTATGGGAAGCACCTTGTCGGTAATCTGTGCAAGCTGCTCTGAATTTTTGTAAATAGGTATGATGACAACCTGTATGGGGGCGAGATGCGGGGGGAGCACGAGGCCGTTGTCATCGGAGTGAGACATGATGAGCGCACCCATCAGACGGGTTGATACGCCCCATGAGTTTGCCCAAACATACTCAGGCGTGTTGTCTTTATTGACAAATGTCACATCAAAGGCTTTGGCAAAGTTCTGTCCCAAATTATGCGAAGTGCCTGACTGCAGGGCTTTTCCGTCCTGCATCATGGCCTCGATTGTGTAGGTGTTTAATGCTCCGGCGAAACGTTCGTTTGCAGATTTCACGCCCTTTATGACAGGCATAGCCATATATTTTTCTGCGAAATCAGCATACAGATTAATCATCTGAACGGTGCGTGCTTCCGACTCTTCGGCGGTTGCGTGGGCGCAATGTCCTTCCTGCCAGAGGAATTCTGCAGTGCGGAGGAACATTCTTGTACGCATTTCCCAGCGCATTACGTTTGCCCACTGATTAATCAGCAGAGGAAGGTCGCGGTAAGAATGAATCCAGTTTTTATATGTACCCCAGATGATTGTTTCTGATGTCGGGCGCACAATAAGCTCTTCCTCAAGGCGTGCGTCGGGGTCAACGATTACTCCATTGCCATTGGGGTCATTCTTTAGGCGGTAGTGAGTCACCACTGCGCATTCTTTTGCAAAACCTTCAACGTGCTCAGCTTCTCTGCAAAGGAAAGACTTCGGGATAAGAAGGGGGAAATAAGCGTTCTGAACGCCGGTCTCTTTAAACATTTTGTCAAGAGTCTGCTGCATTTTTTCCCAGATGGCATAGCCATAGGGTTTGATGACCATACAGCCTCTGACGGCAGACTGCTCTGCAAGATCGGCCTTGACTACAAGTTCATTATACCATTGCGAATAATTCTCGCTTCTTTTTGTTAAGTTCTTTAGCTCTTTTGCCATTGCTTATAGCTGATTGAATGATTTTTAAGATACGATTTCAATAAAATCAGGCCGGTGATTATAGGGAATCTGCACGGCACGTTTTCCGTTCGCAAATTTACAAAAAAATCGGGGTAAATAACATCTAATTACCTATAAAAATAGTATACCGATGATTATTCTTACTTCCGACCTCGACGCGCTTCTGATATAAGACCGTTGTTAGGCACAATGTAGATTTCAAGCCTGCGGTTTGCCGATCGGTTGGCAATCGATGTGTTCGGCTTTACCGGCTCCGAATCGGCTTTCGGATAACCTATTATATCATCAAGTGACAGTCCCTGGGCCTCATAGTAATCGAGGATGGCGTTTATGCGTCCCTCTGTAAGGTCGAAAAGATAATCTTCCGACCCTGTGTCATCTGAATGAGCGGTTATAATCAGCTTAAATTTATGGTCGGGAGTGATGAACTCTTTAAATCGGTTAAGAGTGCGGGCGGCAGAGGGGTAAAGTACTGTTTCGTTCGGGCGGAACATTCCGTCGGTAGGAACTGTCACTATGATGACTTCGCGCTGACGCATTGTCTCTACCAGATACTTTTCGCGAACGAGATTTTCGCCGATATGCTTCATGTAAGCTGCAATGTATGTGTGAAGCTTCGGGCCGACCTGCGGCGTGCGGAGCTCCAAATTCATTTCCGATTCTATTGCAGTCGAGGGGGCTTCCTGCTCAATAAGTGAAGACTGGGCAAAGGTGTGTAGGAATGGCAATACTGCCAGCATTATGGAGAAAATCAGTCTACTCATTCTTGTGGAGAGAAATTTTGGAATTTTATTCGTTGAAATCAATAAGTGAATCCTCATAGCTGATTTCGGCAGCTACAATAAGGGGTATGTCCTCAGGCTTTACCGTTGAAAGTTTGTCTTTTCTTAACATTCTGCCGATATAATCAACCAATTCGGTCTGAATGTCTTCGTCATCGTCAGCCTCAAAGTCATCGTCAATGTCAAGGAGTCCGTTTTCTTCATAGTAATCCCATATCATGTCAATGACATTCAGAAGTTCATCTTCGTCGTAAACTTTATGCCCGGCGTTTTTCAGCGCCTCGTTTATGGCTTTGACAGCCTCGGATTCATCGTATATATCCATCTAATTATGTTTTATTCCAGTCCGGGAAATCCTTCGGGTAGGTCAAAATTAATTTTTTTAGTCTGTTGGTCGATTTCGTCAATAAATTCTTCAACGGCGGGAATCAATACATCCTTGCCATCGGCATTTCTGACAATCAGAAGCACGTTGTCGGTTGAGTCGTCTATTGCGATTATATCTCCGTTAAGCTTACCGGTGGTGTCAGTGGCATTGTAGCCGATAAGGTCATCGGCATAGAAGCCCTCGACGTCATCGTCAACACCGCAGACATATTGGCCGCGCAGTGTGAAAATAGGTTTGTTGGCAATCAACGCACTCTCTTTTTCGTCATTTATATCTTCAATAGTCAGAAGAACGGTTGTGGCATTCTTATTCCTGATTGATTTGATGAAAAACGGCACATATATGCCATCAATATCAACAACGATGCATTGAAGTGATGTAAGGTCAACATCCTCTGAAAGTGTGGCTGCGACCTCTCCGTTTATGCCGTGCGGACTGTTAAAGCGCCCTATCTGAATGAGTTGTTCTGCGGTTATCATGATAAATTGGCGGTTTTCAGAAATTAAGGATTTATGGAGATGAGAGTGTATGACATTCGCTTTACGGAAATGGCCGTTTACAATTATTTTTTGTGCTTCTTTTTGTTCGTTTTGGGCTGAATGGCTTCCTGAAACTCATGAAGGTGAGTAGTTTCGGGTGACAGGCGAATCGAACCGCGTGACATATTATAAAGGTCTTTGAATATGCGCTCGTCATCGACTCCTTCACTTGTCACGGCAAGCATGGCTTTCTTCATGTGGCTGGCAATCAGGACTTCGAGAAATGCTCTCTCTTCACCCTCAGGCATGGTGACAGTTTTGGCTATCATGTCCTCTACATATTTACCGTAGTGACGGTGGCGTATATCCCCGTGTGGGATATCAATGCTTTCGGGAACGGTATGTAAAGCTTCCTCCCGGACTACCTCATAAGGATAATCAATGTCAAGTTTGAAATCCGACATGATTGCGATATGATCCCAAAGTTTCTTTTTGAAATCATCGTTGGATGAAAGTGCGGGATTGAGATTGCAAACGGATGAGACGATTGTGCGAGCGCAACGATTACGCTCGTCACGGTTTTCAATCGTCATGCAGTGCTCAACCATTTCCTGCACATATCTGCCATATTCAGGCATCTTTAAACGTTCATTCTGAGTGTTATATGTCAGCATGAGAATTCGTAAATTATTGATTTACAAATTTAGAAAGATTTTCGATGCAATATTTAAAAATAATGTTAAATGTCAAAAAAAGCCCTGCCCGAAGGCAAGGCTCTATGATGTTTCCTAAGTTGCAAAAAATTACATATTCATGCCGCCGTCAACCTGAATAACCTGACCGGTTACATAGCTTGACATATCAGATGCCAAGAATGTTGCGACATTGGCGATATCTTCTGTACGGCCGCCGCGGCGCAGAGGTATTTTCTGAGTCCATTCGGCGCGGATGTTGTCGGGGAGCGCTGCTGTCATGGCAGTTTCGATAAAACCGGGAGCAATAGCGTTGGCGCGGATGCCGCGTGAACCGACTTCCTGGGCGATGCTCTTTGCAAGCGCGATAAGACCGGCCTTCGAGGCTGCGTAGTTAGCCTGACCTGCATTGCCATGTACACCGACTACTGAGGCCATGTTGATGACTGAACCGTTGCGCTGACGCATCATGATGGGCAGAACTGCATTGATGAAGTTGAATGCACTCTTAAGATTGACAGCGATGACTGCATCCCACTGAGCTTCGGTCATGCGGAGCATCAGTCCGTCTTTTGTGATGCCTGCATTGTTTACGAGGATGTCAATTGAACCGAAATCTTTATGAACCTCGGCTACCACATCTTTAGTCTGATTGAAATCGGCTGCGTTAGAGGCATAGCCTTTCGCTTTTACACCGAGTGCGGCTATTTCTGCTTCAGTCGCTTTGCCTGTTTCATCTATTACAAGGTCTGTGAATGCAATGTTTGCGCCTTCCTGAGCGAATTTCAGTGCGAGAGCTTTGCCGATGCCACGTGCTGCGCCGGTAATCAAGGCTGTTTTTCCTTCAAGTAATTTCATGATTTTAACAGTTTTATTTATTGCTAATTGTTTGTTTCTTGTATATCCCGTTTATGATAAAGGAGGATATGACTTCTGCAAATGAGTTTTCGTCTACTCCGATTGTCAAATAGTTGTTGCGCATGAATGATATGTCAACGCCCTGCTGCAATAACGGCATGACCACCTTAAGGCGTGCCAGCTGGCGGGTGTCGATATTTTTGTCGGTCATACACTGTCGGAGAATGTCGTTGAGCATAGTCCGTTCTTTGCTGAGCGCTATTTCCACCACTTTCTCCATCTTTTTAGTGTCTCGGCTGAACAGTGAGCGTAGTCCTTCAGGAGCTGTAGTCTCACTAATCATTTTGAGTATTTCAAAACGTATGACTATGAACTGATGCAGTTTTTCAATTGGCGGGAGGTCAAGCGCATAGACCATTCTCAGTCTTTCAACCATCTTCTCGCTTTCCTGCTCAATGACAGCTTCATATATGGCCTTTTTGCTTTTGAAATATGTATAGACCGTGCGACGCCCTTTGTCAGAGGCATTCGCAATGTCGACCATCGTAGTATTCTCTATTCCTTTTCGGGCAAAGAGGTGTCGGGCGACATCAATTAACTTTTCTCGCGTTCTATTAGACATATTTCAAAAATATGCTGCAAATTTAATATTTATTTTGGTTATGGACGTCAATCATGACGTAAATTAAGTTTTATAAGGGGCACTCCGTTAAGTATGCCACGGGAAAATCAAATTAAAATGCGTAAATTCGCAGTGTCTTTTATATCGAAAATATGAGATACGTAGCAACTCTATTTATAACATTCTTTATTTCATTAACAGTGCCCACTGCCTTAGGTGCTGCCACGCTCGACTTCCCGGGTAAAGATGCATCAACAGTGGGAATAGCCGTAGTCGAAATCAGTACCGGACGGATTGTGGCGAGTGAAAACTATAACAAGGTAATGCTCCCGGCAAGTACTCTGAAGTCGGTCACATCGGCGACTGCGCTCAATATCCTCGGCCCGGATTATACATTTGTCACAAATGTTATAGCTGAGGGTAATATAAACGGGGGTGTACTGAACGGAAATATTGTAGTAAAGCCATCCGGCGACCCTACAATTCAGAGCGAGCATTTCCCCGAAACAGCAGGCTTTACCGATTCCATTGTTAGCAATCTGAAACGTCTTGGCATTTCTGTAATCAGAGGAGAGATTGTAGTTGATGAAGATGGCTTTAAAGACCCCGCGCAGAATCCGCAGTGGACAGTAGGTGACCTCGGGTGTGCTTACGGCACTGGCAATTATGCATTCAATTTCCGAGATAATATTTTCAAGATATATCCTGAAAGCCAACGCACGGTCCCGGATGCTCCATGGGCTGAAATCGTGATAGAATCATCTGAAGGTTCCAATGACGTTGTTCATGGAGTCAATTCCGATTTATATGTTCTGAGTGGTAGGAGCGTTGACAGGAGTAACTACTTCACGTCGGTGCCAATGAATTCACCGTCAGCTTTTTTTATAGCTGAACTTAAAGAGAAGCTTAAACGCAGCGGAGTGTCGGTTAATGAAGATTATATAGAAAGTTCCGGCAATACTCGTATGGTGTACAGCCACCGGTCACCACTGCTAAAGTATATATTACAGAGTCTGATGGTAAGGTCTGACAATATGATGGCCGAATCAGTGTTGCGTGCCTTGGACATCACCGATTCCCGTAAATCTGTGCTTGCCGTAGAGAAAAAGCATTGGCAAAATAAAGGAATCGATACATCTAAAATTACGTTACTCGATGGCAGCGGACTCGCCCGAGCCAACCGCGTCTCTCCCAAGTTCATTTCAGACGTGCTTGTCAATATGGCTAATGGAGATAAAGCCGAGATTTATATAGGTCTTTTCCCTAAAGTCGGGAAAGAAGGCACTGTTCGCAATCTGCTGAGACATACAGCCCTTGACGGTAAACTCGCGCTGAAAAGCGGTTCTTTGAACGGCGTACACTGCTATGCCGGGTATAAATTCGGCGCAAACGGCACACCCACTCATGTGGTTGTAGTGATGGTTAATAATTTCTATTGTAGCCGTGATGTGCTCCGCTCCAGAATTCAGTCATGGTTGTTGAGTCTATTCTGAACCTATTGTTCTGCATAAACCATGGTAAATGGTGGTTGCTCTAAGGAATTTAGTCGGATATAACTGATTATTATAAGAAAAGCATTAATTTTGCAATTGAATTCAAACTGAATTGCTGATGTTGACTCCATACGCCAAACAATTGGAAGAACTGTTCAAAGCATATGATGCGAGAACTTCTTATGACAAAGAAAGCTTGCGCGGACAGGTTTTGTCTGTTCTTGCAGAAATAGACGGCATCATGGAAAATGATCGGATAGCTTTTCTGGCGGCTCAGGCTTCTGATGAGCAGAAGAGAGAGGAGGATGCGATAGCGCATTCGGCTGAGTTTGAGGAAATAGAAGATGCCGACGGCACTGATAATGAAATGACGACAACATCTGATGTGGTTTCAGAAGTTCAGCATTTCTCGGAGATAGAAGCCTGTGGCTCATCAGCTCTTGATGCAGGCATTGATTTGAATGAAAAATTGTTCAGGGAGACGCGTGCAAAAAATCTCCGACAAGCACTGACTATTAACGACCGCTTCCTGTTTACCCGCGAGCTTTTTTCAAACTCGAAAGATAAAATTGAAGAGGCTTTGAGCCGCATTGAAAGTTATGGCTCATTTGATGAAGCCGCCGACTATCTTTTTAAAGAGCTGAAAATGGACCCGGAAAAATCAGAAGTCAAGATGTTTGTAAAAATTATAGCCTCTTATTTTGATGTCTGACAATGTTAAGCAGTGGTAAATTATATATAGTGCCGACGCCTGTCGGAAATCTTTCCGATATGACTCCACGCGGTGTAGAAGTCTTAAAAGAGGCTTCTCTGATTCTTGCGGAGGACACTCGCACGAGTTCGGTGTTGTTGCGCCATTTTGACATTACGACTCCGCTTGCCAGTCACCATAAATATAATGAGCATGCGGCTGTCAGCAAGCTTATAGAACGCCTGAATGCAGGAGAGACGATAGCGCTTGTATCGGACGCCGGTACCCCGGGAATCTCCGACCCGGGTTTTTTGCTTTCAAGAGAATGTCGCAGAGCCGGCATAGAGGTTGAAACGCTCCCCGGAGCCACTGCATTTGTGCCTGCGCTTGTTAATTCGGGTCTTCCATGTGATAAATTCTTTTTTGAGGGTTTTTTGCCTCCCAAAAAAGGCCGTCAGACACGCCTTCAGTGGCTTGGCGGCCTTGAGTACACTTTCATAATCTACGAGTCGCCGTTGCGCTTGCTTAAAACGCTCGAACAGCTGATTGAAATATGTGGGCCTGAGCGCGAGGCTTCTGTATCGCGTGAAATTTCAAAAAAATTCAATGAGACTGTCAACGGAACGTTAATTGAAATTTTCGACCACTTTACCGCAGCTCCACCGAAAGGTGAGATTGTGGTTGTCGTAGCGGGTAGCAATACTAAAGACGAACCGAAGACCCACAAAAACAAATATAATCCCGATAATCAATAACACAATATGAAAAGATTAGCAGCTTTCTCTGCAGTTGCTCTGATGCTTGTAGGATGTGGCAAGAGCAATGATTCAAATCTTACAACTGTTGAGCCTTCGGGCGATTCTTCCAGAGATTCACTGCGTCAGGCTCTCGCTGACCAGGACAGTCTGCTTGTGCTCATCACTGAGATTTCTGAAGGGATGGAAAACATCAGGCGTATGGAAAAAATTCTAACGGTTGAGACTCCCGGCGAAATGCCTGACAAGCGCCAGCAGATTCGTAATGATATGTCAATGATTCAGCAGGCCATCATCAATAACCGCAACCGCCTTGCCCAGCTTGAAGAAAGGCTGAATAAAGCCAACAACAACAATGCCCATCTGCGCCGTGCAATTGTATCCCTCAAAAGTCAGATTGCACAGCAGGTTACCACAATTGAGACATTGCGTAGTGAACTTACAGCTGCTAACATTCAGATTGACCAGCTGAATCTCGACCGCGACTCTCTGATGTCGGAAGTGGCCGCCACCACAGAAGAGCGCAATGAGGTAATTCAGCAGAACATTGACCTGACCAACGAAATGAATATCTGCTACTACGCTCTCGGTAGCAAAGATGAACTTAAAGCTCATAAAATCATAGAGACAGGTTTCCTCAGAAAAACCAAAGTGCTCCCGCAGGATTTTGAGCACAATTACTTCACAGTCAGCGATAAACGTATTCTGACTTCCATCTCGCTGGGTTCAAACAAAGCTCAGGTAATGTCGAATCATCCTTCCGATTCCTACAGAATAGACACGGCTGAAAACGGTCAGAAAACCCTTGTGATTACTAATCCTGAACGCTTCTGGTCGACATCAAACTATCTCGTAGTTAAGACAGATTGATTAAGTTGAATTAATTCCGTAACAAACAGAAATCTAAATGGGATTTTTTAAGAAAATATTTTCAAAAGAGAAGAAAGAGACGCTTGACAATGGTCTCGAGCGCACCAAAAAAGGCTTTTTCGACAAAATAAGCCGAGCCATTGCAGGTAGGACCAAAATAGATGATGAGATTCTCGACAAACTTGAGGAAATCCTACTTTCCTCAGATGTAGGTGTCGACACCACTCTCAAGATTGTCGAAAGGATTCAGTCTCGCGTCGAACGCGATAAGTATCTCGGAACTGCCGAACTTCGTAAATTGCTCTGTGAGGAAATAACCGATTTGCTTACCGAGAGTGAAAAAGATAGTGAATTGGAGGATTTTAAACTGCCGGAGTCTAATCTTCCTCATGTCATAATGGTAGTAGGCGTCAATGGGGTAGGAAAGACTACCACTATAGGTAAATTGGCCGCACAGTTCAAGGCTGCCGGGAACAAAGTGGTCCTCGGAGCTGCCGACACATTCCGTGCGGCTGCAGTCGAGCAGCTTGATATTTGGGGAGAGCGTGCCGGGGTTCCTGTAGTAAAGCAGAAACTTGGAGCCGACCCTGCAGCTGTGGCTTTCGACACCCTTCAGTCGGCTGTAGCCAACAAAGCCGATGTGGTTATCATTGATACAGCCGGTCGCCTTCATAACAAAAAAGGCCTAATGGATGAGCTAACAAAAATCAAGAATGTGATGAAACGCATTGTTCCGGATGCTCCGCATGACATCCTGCTCGTACTTGACGGCTCAACTGGCCAAAATGCCTTTGAACAGGCAAAACAGTTTGTGGCTGCCACTGAGGTGAATCAGCTTGCCATTACGAAACTTGACGGCACTGCTAAAGGCGGTGTAGTCATCGGCATAAGTGACCAGTTCAGAATACCGGTGCGTTACATTGGACTGGGAGAAAAAATTAATGATCTTCAGGTCTTTGATAAAAAAGAATTTGTAGAATCACTGTTCGGCGACCAATCGTTATGAGAAAAAAGACAATTGATGTAGTCACCTTAGGCTGCTCAAAAAATCTTGTCGACTCAGAGCGTCTTCTCAAGATGCTTGAGTCGACAGTTTTCACTGTGCGTCATAATCCGGAAGGGACGCCGGGCGATATCATAATCATAAATACTTGCGGCTTCATTGGCGATGCCAAAGAGGAGTCGGTCAATACCATTCTTGAATACGGCCGGTTGAAGTCAGAAGGGGAAATCGATAAAATCTATGTAATGGGATGCCTGTCAGAACGCTACCGTGACGTATTGCCCGCCGAGATTCCGGAGGTTGACAAATGGTTTGGTAAATTCGACTGGCCGGCAGTCGTTGGCGAAATTTCACGGGAGAATCCGGCTATTACTTCTTATGACCGCACAATAACTACCGGACCTGTCAGCGCATATGTTAAAATTTCCGAAGGGTGCAACCGCTTTTGCGCTTTTTGCGCCATTCCTCTGATTACAGGACGTTACCATTCCAGACCAATCGAGGAAATTGTTGAAGAAGTCAAAAGACTTGTAGCTCGCGGAATAAAGGAGTTCAATATAATAGCTCAGGATTTGTCGAGCTTTGGACTTGACATTTATGGAGAGCATAAGCTCGCTGAGCTTGTTACCCGGATTTCGGAAATTGATGGCGTGAAGTGGATTAGACTTCATTATGCCTACCCGGCCGATTTCCCTTATGATATTCTCCCCGTAATTAGAGAGAATCCCAAAGTCTGCAAATATCTTGATATAGCGTTGCAGCATATTGCCGATCCGGTTCTCACCAATATGCGCCGTCATTTCTCTGAAGCTGACACGCGTAGGCTTGTTGCCCGGATAAGAGAAGAAGTGCCGGGCATTCGTCTGCGAACCACTCTGATGGTCGGATTCCCAGGCGAGGGAGAGGCGGAATACGACAAGTTGCTTGATTTCGTTAAAGAAGCGAAATTTGACCGAATGGGCGCGTTTGCTTATTCCGAAGAAGAAGATACATTTGCCGCCATCCATTATGAGGATTCTATTCCTTATGAGGTAAAGCAGGCTCGTCTTGACAGATTGATGGAGTTGCAGGAAGATATATCCATGGAGCTCCAAAGTGCGATGGTAGGCGAAATTGTAGAGGTCGTAATCGACCGTGAAGACAATGATTATTATGTCGGTCGTACTCAGTATGATTCTCCTGAAGTAGACCCTGAGGTTCTCATCAAAAAGACTAAAGCGCTGAGAGTCGGAGAGTTCTGTCAGGTTAAAGTCGAACAGGCCTATCCATTCGAACTCATAGCCGAACCGATTTAATGATGGTTAAACTTTCCGATGCTGACGTCATAGCTACTGTCGTTCACTTGCTAAATACCCGGACTCCTTTCGCATTACTATCTTTACCGAGTTCCGACGCCATCACTCTTTACGCCAATATTTCCGACTGTTGTAACGCCGAATTTAACGAATCGCGTTTTTATGCCAAGCCATTTGGCGAAAAATTGTCGGTTGACACAGACTACTATCTGTCGGGAATTGATGAGCCGGGTACATTGATAAAGGAAAATAGAGATATCTGTTACGTCGGCAAACCGTCGTTATATGGCGGAATTGACTGTGTACCATTGTCTAAAGAACAATATGTTGAATCTGTTTCGCGAATAATCGGCGATTTAAAAACTTGGGGAGGGAAGACTGTTTACTCGCGAGTAAAATGTATTCCGGCTTCATTCTCAGATTATTCCACTTTAGCATCGCTGATTGTTGATATCATTCACTCTGATTGCGATGCGTTCGGCTATTGTTATTACGACAGGAATTATGGATTATGGGTAGGGCTGAGTCCCGAGAAGCTACTTGAGGCCGACCTCGCAGAATCAACCTTTTCAACAGTGGCGCTTGCCGGAACCCGTTCATCTGAATCTGATGAGTCCGATTGGGATATCAAAAATGTCAATGAACAAAAGTTCGTTGTGAATTATATAGCCGACTGTCTTGAAGGATGCGGAGCCGATTTTAACATAGGTTCTACAGTTTCGCTTAAGGCCGGGAACGTAACTCATATATGCAATAGCATTACCGGAAATCTTTGCGGACATTCGCCTCAGGAAATTCTCAATGCAATAAATCCTACTCCGGCCATTTGCGGATTCCCTACCAACCGGGCTCTTGAGATGATTCGCAGATACGAGCCGTCTCCGCGTTCGCTTTATGGCGGAGCCTTATGCTACACAGAAGATACCAAATTTGTGGCATACCTGAATCTGAGATGTATGAAAATTACCGATGAGGGATTTTTTATTTATGCAGGCGGCGGAATTACTGCCGAATCAGATGCGTTGAGCGAATGGGAGGAGACTGAACTGAAAATGCAAACGATGCAGCGGTTTACTGCCGGGGTTTAAAATCGGCTCTAAAAACGAAAGGAGCTGCATAAGCGCCGCTCCTTTCTTAAAAGGCCACATCAAAGGATGCGATGAAACTCCGAATAGACAGGATTTGAGTGCTCGCAATCCTTTGTAATCCCTTGGCGTAAAGCACCTCTTTCGAGGTCAGGGCCCGCCATTAGACTGCTAAGCTTGTCTCGGCATTTCATAATGATTTGAAGAGTTTCCCAATCTACTTTGATGTGGTAATATCTTTTTAATGGCCCTCTCTCGGGCTCATTTTTATAACACAAATGTATAAGTTATTGTTTAAATTTCCAAATAATTTCAACCAAATTTTGAAATCTTGCGAAGCATCGGCTCATTAAGGATTTTTATGCGCCGTCCGTCAACCGTTATTATCATTTCACTGACAAAACATGACAGGGTTCGGATGGCATTTGATGTTGTCATATTCGAGAGATTGGCCAGGTCTTCACGCGAAAGATAGATTTTTAGTGTGGAGTTGTCGTCTTCGTAGCCATAATTGTCACGAAGTACAACGAGCGCTTCAGCAAGACGTCCGCGTATATGTTTTTGTGTAAGATTCACAATTTTCGTGTCGGAGCCGCCGAGATTTCTTGAAAGCTCCTTAATGAAGAACATGGCGAGATTGTTGTTCTTCTTAATCATTTCTTTAACAAGCGCCATTGGAAGTGCTCCGATTGTCGAGGCCTCGAAAGCTCCTGCGCTCGACACATAATTTTCTTCTGCAAAATAAGCGCGATAGCCGAAATACTGCACAGGGCGAATTAGGCGAAGAATCTGCACTCGCCCTCCGATGCCGTCCTTAAACAGCTTTACTTTTCCTTTCAGCAGACACCAAAGATATTCAGGCTCCTCGTTTTCAGCATATATAATCTGATTCTTTTTAAAATTGTGTATTTCAAAAGCATCAGTTATAGTCCGCTTCTCCTCGGAATCAAGCAGGCTCCATATTTCTGCCAAGTCCTCGCTTACGACCTTCTCAAGTGCGCTTTTAATCATTCCAGATGTCTTATAATATTGTTATATAACACAAAATTAGTTATTTTTTTGGATATTTGCATTTTTTTATGCAGATTTTTAATACTTATCATCTATAAGTCAGAGTAGCGTGCCAACACCTCGGGGGGAAGTATGCGTCTTATTTTTCCGTTGCCGATTGTCTCTATCTTATCGGTTACGAGTATTTCTTTTGGCCTCTCGGCCTTTGACAGCACATTCCTGATTTCAGTTGCGATGTCTTGAATATCTAATTCGTCAGTCGTTTTAATGACAAGCACGGGAATTTCTCCCCATTTGGCATGAGCACGTTTAGTAATATAGAATTGAGAACCTATATTGCACAAATAAGCAATTTTTTGCTCTATTTCTTCAGGATAAACCTTTATACCGCCACTGTTTATCACATTGTCATATCTTCCCCGCCATACGAAGGAACATTCATCACGGAGTTCCACGATGTCATTGGTGACCGTTCCGCTAAAACTAAACCCGGGAGCATTGATTATCAGGCAACCACGAGTATCAATGTCAAAACTGATTCCCGGAAGTGCCCTGAACGCTCCGTCTGTTCCGACTCGCTTAAGGGCCACATGGCTGCAGGTTTCAGTCATTCCATACGACAGATAAACGTTACCCGAATACTGACTGACAAGATTCTGCTGTTCTACTGAGAGAGGCGCACCTCCGACGAGAATATTCTCCGTCCTGTCGCCATAGCGATTGAGCGTGTGTTCAAGTTGCGAGGGAACAATGGCTATAAGTGATATGCGGTTTGATTCCGGAAGGTCGAAACGGTTTGACGGAGTTGCCGCTATCATTCGGCAACCGGCAGCTATTGCTCTTACTATCATCATCTTGCCTGCAATATAACCTGATGAGAGCGGACAGGCCAATACCGAGTCGGATTTTATTCCGAAAAATCGGTTTGTAGCCATTGCTGATTTCAGCATATCAGACTTGAGCAGTTTTATATTTTTAGGTTTCCCGGTTGAACCTGAGGTATGGGCCGTTACTACAGGCGAGCTGTTAAACCATTCATTGACAAACGACAGCGTATCGTTTTCGCGGCATGTTATTCGCCTCAGAACTTCAAGTTTGTCAGATTCCATTGCTTATTTGAATCGCTGATGATGGTGTCGCCTATTACCCGCAGTGGGGATGTGACGTTATTAACATATAGTAACCCGGTGCCAAGTCCCTGCGGAAGAACTATTTTTTTATTGCTCACCCATCTTGCTATGGCATTTAATCCTATGTCCGATTCAAGGGCGGAAGTCGCCCACCAGCCTATGTTTAGAGTTTCCGCAGTTTCAATCCATCTGTCTGCCTCACTAAAACCACCGCAAAGTGATGGCTTTAGAACGATGTATCGCGGATTAATTGTCCGTAGCATCTCTGTTTTAATCGGGTCAGGAGTTATTCCTATCAGTTCTTCATCCAGAGCTATCGGAATCGGACTCTTTTCACAGATTTTTCTCATTTCATCCCATTGCCCCGCTTTAATCGGTTGCTCGATGGAATGAATCTTAAACTCACTTAGTCTGAGCAGTCGGTCATGAGCATTCTCCGGCGTGAAACCGCCGTTAGCGTCAAGTCTGATTTCCAGTTCATGTTCGTCATAGCGGTTCCTGAGAGAGCGCAAAATGGCAAGTTCTCTCTCAAAATTTATTCCACCGATTTTCAGTTTAACGCATTTGAATCCTGACATTGTTTTGACGTCTGCTTCCCTCTGCATTGTTTCTCCGTCAGCCATCCATACTAGTCCGTTGATTCTTATAGGATTTAAGTCGCCCGTACAAAATGGTTGTCTGATGCCTCCGTTTCGCAAATCGCTTAAGGCAGTTTCAAATCCGAATCTGATGGATGATTCAGCTATTTCGTTTATATCCAGATTGTTGAAATCAGTGCAATAACTTTGAAGACGTGATTCGTAATCAGAATGATCCTCAGCCGATAAGCCTTTGAATAATGCGCATTCACCGATGCCGCAAATGCCGGGGCTGTCGGTATCCGTCAGTTTTACAAAATAAGTGGGCTTCACGGACATCTCTCCCCGTGAAGTCCTTATCGTATGCTTGAATTGCAGAGTATAAGGTATGTATACAGCCTTAAGCATCACCCCGGGAATTTCGGAAATTTATCGAAGTCCGGGTCGCGCTTCTCAAGAAAAGCATCACGGCCTTCGCGAGCCTCTTCCATCGTATAATACATTAGAGTGGCGTCTCCGGCGAACTCCATCAGACCATGCTGCCCGTCAAGCTCAGCATTTAGAGCACGCTTTATCATGCGTATTGCAAACGGACTACGCTTTAGTATTGTTTCACACCATTGCATTGTGGTTTCCTCAAGCTTTTCAAGTGGCACGACCTCATTAATCATACCCATTTCAAGTGCTTCTTTTGCAGAATACTGCTTGCACAGAAACCATATTTCGCGTGTTTTCTTTTGTCCGACGCAGCGGGCGAGGTAGCTTGAGCCGAATCCGGCATCAAAACTGCCGACTTTCGGGCCTGTCTGGCCGAATCTGGCGTTTTCTGATGCTATCGTCAAATCGCAGACCACTTGCAGGACATTACCGCCACCGATTGCATAACCGTTGACCATGGCAATGACAGGTTTCGGAATAGAGCGTATGGCCTTGTGAAGGTCAAGTACATTTAGGCGAGGCACTCCATCCTTATCGGCATATCCGCCGTTGCTTTTGTAATTCTGGTCGCCTCCCGAGCAGAAAGCTTTGTCGCCGGTCCCCGTTAGAATGACAACTCCGATTTCAGGACATTGTCGGCAGTATTCCATGGCATCAAGCATCTCAAAATTCGTAGTTGGGCGGAAAGCGTTATAAACTTTCGGACGGTTGATGGTGATTTTTGCTACTTTCCCGTATTTCTGGAAAAGTATATCCTCATATTCTTTGATTGTTTCCCACTGATAGGTTGACATATCTATATAGTTTTTGTAAAGTTGTTTAGAATTTTTAAGTTATCGATTCCTGATGTGTTAATTGTAAGCAGCGAAGGAGCATCATTTGCGAACATACCATTCAGGCAGGATGCGAGCTCATTATAATTTCGGGCACTGTTGTATTCCATCTTCGCTGCTTTGGCTATGTACTCCCATTGCTCCGGCATTAGTCCGGACATTGATAGATATTTTTCCCGTTCCGGAAGCGTTCTCGTCGCTTCAATAATTCTGAATATATCGCCGCCGTTGTTGCAAAATACAATCATCCGAAACCCTACGGGTAGTTCGGTTGCAAACAATGCACCGATGTCATATTGGGCGCTGAGATCCCCTGTCAGTAAAACTGTCGGCACTGAACTTACGGATGCTGAACCGAGTGCCGTTGAAGTGGAACCGTCAATACCGCTTACTCCGCGGTTGCACCCGAAAGATTTCGGCATGAAGTCGGGCATGATATTCAGCATATCATAGTAACGGATTAACATACCATTGGAGCACTGTAGATTTACATTTGCCAAATACGGCAATATTTTTTGTAGTGCGCCTATATCCGACCAATCAAAATCATACGACTTGACACGCTCATGAATATGTCTTGAAAGGCACCTCATTCTTTTAGAGTAATCCGACACAATATCTTTGCATTGCAGGCACCGGTACAATTCCGATAAAAAATGCGACGGCTCCGACTTAATCATTCGTCTGAGAGTTCGGAAGCCATCGATGTCGGCAGCGGAGTGCGCTATGTGCCAGTTCGGTACATTGTTTTCTTTAATGTATTGCTTGAATGCGCGGCTCGTCGGTGCTCCTCCGATTGAAATCAGCAGTTGCGGGCATATCTCCTTCGTTAAACCTTTTTTCAGAGTGTCAAAACCTGAAATGAAAGTAGGGTAGCCCGATGATGGTTCGGTCAGAATAACTGTATTTGGTAAATTATTTAACTGACACAATATGTCATAAAGGCTTTTGCGGAAATATCCAGGGCCGACAAATATCATTACCCGATTAAGACGGGCATAATCTTCGGCCAATTCTTCAACACCTATTGCCTCCGAACTGAAAACGCTTTTCACAGTCGGACTATAAAGAACTGTCTGCGGTGAAGTGCCGGGGACGCACAAAGGTTCCGGAATGTGAATATTGATGTGCACTGGCTGTGAGCACGGAGGTAAAAGTGTGCCGAAAATGTCTGCCAGACGCTTCTGCGCAGCTTCAAGTGCGTGGATATCATCGTAATCGGCTTTGAAACTCTCGGAGACGCACGCTATGTTTGATAGAACGCCGGTTTGGTCAATGGTTTGCGGCTCGTTTTGATTCAATCGGTCGGCGGGGCGATCGGCTGAAATTACGAGAAGTGGTAAATGTGAATAAAAAGCCTCAGCCACGGCCGGACCATAATTCAGAACGGCAGAGCCTGAGGTGCAGATTAGCGCGACCGGTTCTCCGCCTGTCGTTCTTGAAATACCGATAGCAAAAAACGCCGCCGAACGTTCGTCAAGTATGGTAGTAATTGAAAACAATCCGGACCTTACAACTGCCGAGACTATCGGGAATGACCGAGAACCACTCGATACAACTATATGACGTACACCCATGGCGTACATCTGTGATATGACTGAAGGAATAATGCTTGTGCAGGGCATTTCAGACCGTGTTTTTCAAAATACGAAGACAAAGTTACAAAAACGTGAGAAAATCCTTATCTTTGTACCGGTATTTTTAACAAGCATTTGAGTGGTATCTTACATGAAATTCCCTCGCTTCATATATTTAATTCTTTCATTCATCATCATTATTGCACCGGGTCGAATGTTCGGCGACGATTCCATTATATCGCAGAATGTGATTCCGACTGACTCAATTTCTACACAGGAAGTGGCTGCTACTGATACGGTGATCCGGAAAGACAATCTTATCAAGAAAATCATAAGATATTTTGACGAGACCAACAAACCCCATGAGGAAAAGGCTATAGACTACAGCTTCATCGGAGGTCCGGCTTATTCGTCCGACACTAAACTCAGCATAGGCATTTTAGGTGCCGCACTCTATAAATCGGTCAGATTCGATTCCCTCACGCCGCAGTCAAATGCCACTATATATTCCAATTTCTCAATCACGGGCTATTATCTTGTTGGCATCAGAGGCGATCATATAGGGCCTAAAGACAGCTATAGATTGCACTATAAGGTGGCATTCAGCTCAATGCCTACAAAATTCTGGGGAATAGGGTATAGTCAGAATAAACTTGACAGTAACGAGACTGATTATCTTCATCTGAACGCTGAACTGAATGCTGCATTTGAATGGAAACTTGCTAAAAATCTTTATTTCGGTCCAGCATTAGGCTTTAATTATAATAACGCCACCGATAACGACGATTGGGTTCTTTGGGACGGAGAATCCCGACGGACATTCAATTATGGCATGGGACTTAATTTCTCTTATGATTCGCGCGATAATATTACAGCACCCGAACGCGGCTGGTTTGTCGGCATGGAGCAACGTTTCTATCCGAGTTTCATGGGGAATGACTATGCTTTCAGTAGTACTGAATTAACGATAAACAAATATTTTAGAGGCTGGAAAGGTGCAATTATCGCCGGTCAGGTGCATGGCAAAATAACTTATGGCGATACGCCGTGGGGAATGCTTGCCCAGCTCGGAGGAGGACATTCAATGCGTGGTTATTACGAAGGACGCTATCGTGATAAATGTGCCTTGGACTGCACCTTAGAGCTGCGTCAGCACGTCTGGCGCAGAAACTCTGTCGTTGCATGGGTTGGCGCAGGCTCGGTATTCCCGAAGTTCTCAAACTTGCATTTCAGGGAAATTTTACCTAATTTTGGAATTGGTTATCGTTGGGAATTTAAAAAGCACGTTAACGTCAGGTTAGATATAGGTTTCGGGAAGGGCGAAAAAGGTTTTGAATTCAATATCAATGAAGCTTTTTGACAAGAATCCTCTATCTCTCATATATTAATATACAAACACTTTTATGTCTACAAAAAGTCAGGCAGAGAAAACTCATACGAATTCCTTCAGCAGGATATTTTATAATGTAAATATCCTTGCGGTCATATTTCCTCTAACAATGATAATTCCGAATGTCATTCTTGACATAACGGAAAGTATGTCGATATGGGCTAAGATTGCCAATATTCTCGTGCCATTATCGATTTATATGCTGCTCATATCCAATTCTCACAAGACGGGTCGCACCATACTGTTCCTGCTGATTATGATTGTGATGAACTCGATGCAGCTTGTAATTCTTTATCTATACGGCGAGTCAATCATTGCGATTGATATGTTGCTTAACTGCCTGACGACAAACCCGTCGGAAGCCTCCGAGCTACTTAGTAATCTGTGGTTCCCTATTATAGTATGTATTGTAATATATATCCCGCAAATCCTCTGGGCTATATTTGCCTGCATCAAAAAACTTAAATCCGGAGCCGAGCTTCGAGGCAAACTCAAGAAGTTGGGACTTATCGGGCTTGGAGCAGGTATTGTTTTTGCAGTAATAGCGCAGCTCGTTGGTCCGCGTTTCGCTGTTAACCGCGATATATATCCTTTCAATGTCATTTCCAATATAGGCAGTGCTTTAGGCAGGACCTGGAAAAGTGTGAACTATCACGAGACATCAGCCGATTACAGATTCAATGCAGTTGATACACACGATTCGATAGAAAACGATTTATATGTGCTTGTTATCGGTGAGACGTCGAGAGCCGGCAATTGGGAATTGTTTGGCTATGAACGCGAGACTAACCCTCGACTTAACAGGCGCACCGACATCGTGAGGTTCCCTTTGGCTATTTCGCAATCAAACACTACACACAAGTGTGTGCCCATGATGCTTACGGACATCACTACGGAAACATTTGACTCGATAATGTATCGTAAAAGTATAACTACAGCCTTCAAGGAAGCCGGTTATTATACTGCGTTTTTCTCTAACCAGGCAAAAAACGGGTCATATACACAGTTCTTCAGTGAAGAAGCGGATACTGTCAGTTATCTCGATGAAGCCGACCATTTAGATATGAACTTGCTCCCGCTACTCGATAACTTGATTCACGATAATAGTGGGAGGAAGCAATTTGTGATTCTTCACTCTTACGGTTCGCACTTCAACTATAAAGAGCGTTATCCGGTCCAGTACAGCTATTTTGAACCTGACAACGCTTCAAACGCAAACAAGAATAATCGTGCGCAGCTTATCAATGCTTACGATAACTCTATCAGATACACCGACCATTTCCTTGACAGTGTCATCTCGATGGTTGAGGCCACCGGCAGAAGAAGCACCGTGATATTCACTTCCGACCACGGAGAAGACATCTTTGATGATTCGCGAGGCAGATTCCTGCACGCTTCACCAACGCCTACTTATTATCAACTTCATGTGCCGATGTTCGTTTGGATGTCTGATAAGTATGTGAATTGTTATCCAGATATCGCAACCAATCTGCGAAATAATTCCGACAAGTATGTCGCGCCGTCACAGTCAATGTTCCATACGCTACTCGACATTTCAGGAATCATGACAGATTTCAATGACCCGAGAAACTCTTTGGCATCCGATCGGTTCTCCTCTCCGAAACCGCTCTACCTTTCTGATTATAATGATGGAGTTCCTCTTGAGGAATCAGGCTTAAAACCGCAGGATATCGAACGCTTTGTTAAACTTGGAGTTTTGGGTAATGTTGACAAATAAATCATTAGAAAATTTAAAAGTTTCCCATTTGAAATTTTAAACCTTTGATGCTTAGGCATATAAGATTTAGTAAGATTAAAATTGTTTCCCAAAATTGAAAACTTTGAGAAACAATTTTTGTTTTTTCTTGCACGATTTGGAAAAACTTCTTAGCTTTGCGACGTGGGATTATTTCACATCAACATCCAATCTTAAATCAGTTAAAAGTTTAACACAACCGACATGATACAGACAGTATTAAAACGCGATGGCCGTATAGTAGGCTATAACGAGGAAAAGATTAAGGCAGCCATTCGCAAGGCTATGCTTCAGACTGAACTTGGCGAAGATGAAGCACTCATCCAGAAGATAGCCGACAGAATAGGGGTGACCGGGAAGCCGCAAATGTCTGTAGAGGAAATTCAGGATTGTGTTGAATTTGAGTTGATGAAAAGCCCGCGTAAGGAGGTGGCGAAACGCTATATCGCTTACCGTGATAAACGCAGTATCGCGCGTCGGGCTAAAACTCGCGATATGTTCCTTGAAATCATAGAGGCAAAGAACAACGACATCACACGCGAGAATGCAAATATGAACGCCGACTCGCCGGCCGGCATGATGATGAAATTCGCCAGCGAGACCACTAAGCCTTTTGTCGACGATTATCTGCTTTCGGATGAAGCTCGTGATGCAGTCAAGCACGGCTATCTGCATATTCATGACAAGGATTATTATCCCACAAAGAGTCTTACCTGTGTACAACATCCCCTTGACAGGATTCTCAATTCAGGTTTCATTGCCGGACATGGTGAATCGCGCCCTGCTAAGCGAATCGAAACAGCAAGCATTATCGGATGCATTTCACTTGAAACTGCCCAGAACGAAATGCATGGTGGCCAGGCGATACCTGCATTCGATTTTTATCTTGCACCTTTTGTAAGGTCTTCTTTTATCGAAGAGGTGAAGACCATTGAAGTACTCACGTCGGAGAATCTTTCTGACCTCTATAATGTTGAGCTTGACGATTTCCTCACCAAGCCGATTGATGGCCTGACAGGCAAGGAGCGCTATCTTCAGCACGCTATCAATAAGACGGTCGGGCGTGTTCATCAGGCAATGGAGGCATTTATTCACAACATGAATACCATTCATTCCCGCGGAGGCAATCAGGTGGTCTTCAGTTCGATAAACTATGGTACCGACACTTCGGCCGAAGGTCGCTGTATAATCCGCGAGCTGCTGAAATCAACTTATGAAGGCGTTGGCAACGGAGCGACTGCCATTTTCCCGATTCAAATATGGAAGAAAAAGAAAGGCGTCAATTATCTTCCGGGCGACCGTAATTATGACCTCTACAGAGATGCGTGCAAAGTCACTGCACGTCGATTCTTCCCAAATTTTGTTAATCTTGACGCTACCTACAATTATCACGAGAAATGGCAGGCGGACGACCCTCTGCGCTACCGTTATGAAGTGGCAACGATGGGATGTCGCACCCGAGTCTTTGAAAACCGATTTGGAGAAAAAACCTCTATCGGAAGGGGCAATCTCAGTTTCTCCACTATCAACATAGTGCGTATTGCCATTGAGTGCATGAATATCCTTGACAAAGATGAAAGGGTAGAGCGGTTTTTTAAAAAACTTGACGAAGTTCTCGACATTACGGCACGACAGCTCTGCGACCGTTTTGATTTCCAGAAAACTGCGCTCGCAAAACAGTTCCCGCTTTTGATGTCAAAACTTTGGAATGGAGCAGAGAATCTCAAACCCGATGAAACTATCGAATCAGTAATCAATCAGGGTACGCTCGGTATCGGTTTTATCGGACTTGCAGAATGTCTGGTGGCGCTCACCGGCAAGCACCACGGTGAGGATGAGAATTCTCAAAAACTCGGTCTCTCCATTATCTCACATATGCGGTCAAAAGTTAATGAATATTCTGAAAAGTATAACCACAACTTCTCTGTGCTTGCCACGCCGGCCGAAGGCCTGTCAGGCAAATTCACCTCAAAAGACCGTAAGACATTCGGAATAATACCGGGAGTCACTGACAGAATCTATTACACCAATTCCAATCATGTGCCTGTTTATTACAAATGCTCTCCCAGGCATAAAGCGCAGATTGAGGCTCCGTATCATGAGCTGACCCGCGGCGGCCATATTTTCTATGTGGAAATCGACGGCGATGCTACTCACAATCCGCAGGCCATAGCAGATATAGTCGACCTCATGGATAAATATAACATCGGCTATTGTTCGGTCAATCATAACCGCAACAGATGTATGGATTGTGGCTATGAAGACGCTCAGGAATCGCTTGACGAATGTCCGAAATGTCACTCTCGCAACATTGACAAACTCCAGCGCATAACCGGCTATCTTGTCGGAACTACTGACCGTTGGAATAAAGCCAAACTCGCGGAACTGAATGACCGCGTCGTCCACAAGTGATAAGCGAGAAATATAGAGTGCTCGATATTGTGCCCGGTACCACAGTCGATGGTCCCGGGCTTCGCACGTCGATTTATTTCGCCGGGTGCAAACATCGTTGTCCCGGATGTCACAATCCGGAGTCGTGGAACTTTGAGGCCGGCAGAGAACTATCGGCTGAAGAAATCCTCGGGATTATTGAGGAAAATGGCTTTAACGTGACCCTCTCCGGGGGCGACCCGCTTTATTTGCTCCCTTCACTGACTCCGTTGGTTCATGAAATTAAGTCAAGAGGTTATGGCCTGTGGTTATATACGGGATTTCGTTATGAAGAAGCTCTTTATTTGCCCGGTTTTCCTGAGCTGTGTCCTTATATTGATGTAATTGTTGACGGACCTTTTGAATCTGACAAAAGAGACATCTCTTTGCTTTTCCGCGGTTCTGCCAATCAGAGACTGATTGACGTAGAAGCCACATTGAGAGCGGGTGAGGTCGTGTTATGGGACGACGTTTTCTGAACCTTTGACTGCCGAATCCGCCGCCGAATAAATAATTAGTCTAAAAAGCCCCAATATTGGTGTTTTTTTTAGTAAACCTGAAAGAAATACTTTATTTGTATATTTTTTATTCATAACTTTACATAAAATTTCCTTTTAGATAATTCTTTACATAAATTTTGCTATAATTCCGATTTCATTCACTCTGTATGGTAACCGCAATGATTCTTTTGTTCGTAGTAGGCTATATCGGCATAGCTTCCGAGCACATTCTTCATGTAAATAAAGCTACTTTTGCACTAATTATGTGCGCTTTGCTGTGGAGCGTATATGCAGTGACCGGGCATGACCCGAATTTGTCGGAAGACATGATAACAGCACTGGGCGATACCTGTGAAATCGTTGTGTTCCTTATCGGAGCCATGACCATCGTTGAACTGATTGACCGCTACGGCGGATTCAACATCATAGTGCGCCGCATCCATGCTAAAAACAAGCGTGGACTCATGTGGGTGCTTTCCTTTGTGACATTTTTCATGTCGGCTATCCTTGACAACATGACAACAACCATCATCATGGTGATGATGCTCCGAAGGATGATCAGCAATAAAAATGAACGATGGATTTTTGCCGGAGTAATAGTGCTTGCCGCCAATGCCGGAGGCTCTTGGTCGCCGATAGGCGATATTACCACCATCATGCTGTGGATGAAAAATTATGTTAGCTCAATTGACCTTGTGCAGAATCTCCTAATCCCTTCGCTCGTCTCAGTTGTGATTCCCACATGGTTAGCCACACGATTCATTAAATCAGAACCTATCGAAAATCTGAACGAGACCGACCGCCGTGTGGGCTATGTTGTCTCAGACAACCATCCCGGGATTTCAAAGGTAATCCTAATATGCGGTATCGGCGGGCTCCTTTTTGTGCCGATTTTCAAAGCGGTCACCCATCTTCCCCCGTATATGGGAATACTGATGTCTTTAGGCCTGCTGTGGCTTCTTACGGAAATTATTGTTCGCCACTACGAACTTGACGGAAAAATGGAAGGACGTATTTCACAGGTGGTCAAAAGCATTGATATGTCTACAATCCTGTTCTTCCTCGGAATCCTTATGGCGGTAGCAGCTCTCTCGCAGGCGGGCATTCTCAGAGATCTCGCCCAGTGGCTTAATAATACATTCCATGAAGTTTACTTCATTAACGGAATCATAGGCTGTCTTTCATCTATTGTCGACAATGTGCCGCTTGTGGCTGCGTGCATGGATATGTATCCCGTAATGAACGATGCATCTGTGGCAGTCGCGGCCGATCCTTCTTACGCCATGAACTTTATGGAGGATGGTCTATTCTGGCATTTGCTGACATTCTGTGCCGGTGTCGGTGGCTCAATGCTCATAATCGGCTCGGCCGCCGGAGTCGTTGCTATGGGGATTGAAAAAATATCGTTCACATGGTATCTTAAACGCATATCGTGGTTGGCATTTGTCGGCTATATCGCCGGCATTGCCTCCATAGCGCTTATTGAACTGATAAAATAAACATCATGATTACTGCATTCTCTGTTCGCTGTAGCCCATTGCGTATATAATTTAATTGCAATTAGTTCTATTCCATTTCAGATATCGCAAAGAAAATAAAGCTGGCGAAAAGAGAAGTTGCAATGTCTCCTTTTTTCGCCAGCTAATTTTATGCAGTCTGCGCACAAACAAGTTTAGTCCCTTTGGATATATTACCAACGGAATAAACTAAAACTATTACGCTCTCAGGCCCTCGCGCTTGATTTTAGGCACGAGGTAAGCAAAGCCGTATATCATCATCGATGCTTGTGCTAAGATACCGAATACTATGCTTGCGATATTTACACCTGTCGAAACAAGGTCGTTCGAGAGGAAGTACCACACCATATAGATTCCGAATGGGATGTTTACAAAGGTACTTGCCATCAGACCCGGGTTATACTTAAATCCAAAGATGAAGAACATTACAACATGAGCAAAAGCATTCAGAGCCGAGAAATAGGCTGTCCATAGCCCCCACTCTATACCATATAAATGCGATATTACGCCCGCCAATGGCAACAGAATATATACCAGTGGAATGTTAATCCAGAACGAGCCTGTCTTGGTCAGCGGGTAGTCGCCCAACTTCGAACCGAGCGGTTTGCGGTTGAAGAAGTCGAGGAAACCACCGGGATATACGTACTCCTCGAACTCGTGAAACCAATAGATTGGCACCTGCATCCAAATAAGAAACAGTGCGTAGTTCTGATCTTTGACATAGAGCCAAATCAAAATAAACGAATAGAGAGCCAAAAAGGGCGTTGCCTTCATCCAGTTGTCGTACAACCATTGCATTGTTTTTTTCATATCTTATATGTTTTAAGTTACTCCTCGCATTTCCTGCTTCGCAAAGCCTTCATTCGCTCCTTGCGCTCCATAATTTTGGCTATCTCGGCATCAATGTCGACTTCGGGATAGTTCAACCCCGATTTGAGAGCCTGAATCATCTGTTCGGTACGATTGCGGATTTTATACTCCTTGTCATCTTTGATAAAGATATTTCCGGTCTGACCGAATATTAGACGCACGCCTGCAGCTCGGCATTGCTCATTAAGCGATTTTACCCACTCATAGTGAAGGGGACGTGAACCGAGATAGTTTTCGCCACCCGCCAAGACGGTTTCAATCTCGCCCGAAGCCAAATATTTTGATAAATCGACCTCTCCGATAAATGGTTTTACACTTACCCACTTGTGCTTCGATGGAACTTTCAATAGATAGGGCAGACGTTCATCAACTCTTCGCTGATTCTCGGCCGATACTGCAAACTGCACATGATCCCATCCCGAGCCCCAATCGCAAGGCAAGTGGTCGATAATGCGCTCTGCGCGCTTTGTGAGTAGTGAGAATGTAACATCGGGACGTTGGCGGATATAGTTCCACGCCTCCTCACGCCACGCATCTGCCTCCTCCAAGAAGAAGTCGCTGGTCATACATACACGTACGAACGACCCGCTCGGCAACTTATAATTGCCTGTCTTATCTCGTTTTATCGGTAGGTCAATGTTTGACTTATTGAGCGAAACATGGCTTGTATCACGCCCGTAACGCTTATCGAGAAAAAAAGCATAACAGTTTTGACACCCCTCGCTGCACTTATGGCAACCGTGCCAAGGGTTCCAAGTAAGGTCGTTAATATCCATAGTACTTTAAATTTACTCTACAAAAGTACACTATTTGGCAAACTCCACAAAGGTTAATGTCGTTGTAGTATTGAGCGATATCCACGATTGCATTAAAATCAACTCTTTTTTGCGGCTCTAATATCATTATATGACTATCTTTGTAGTCGTAAAACTAATAATTAATTATATGGTAGACAATAATGAGGTAATACGACATCACAACACACCACTTTTGGACTATTGGAACAAGGGAGGTTTTACGCTTTGTACTGAGGGCTGCGCTAATGTCGTGATAAATGAGCAAAATTTCAGATTGACACGAGGTGGCATCTTCATGGTCACCCCGCTTGTTCAGATATACAGCATTGCGCCGTCTGCAGATTTTCGTGCCATTTCGTTTGTCAATGACCTAAAAGTATTTTATCCCATTTTCAAACTCATAGCCGAAACCGGCATTCCGCTTAAAGTCAAAGAGTCCCCCTGCTGGCAACTGAACGAAGATGAAATTTCGTATATCGCTCACCAAGACAACCGCATCAGTCAGAAGCAACAACGCCTTGCCGAAGACATACTCTCCGATGAGCGTACTTTGCTATTGCATCAAATACATCTGATTCGCCACGAAACCATGTTGGAGGTTGTAGGTAACCATATTCACAACTACCCTGCACAGGTTGATAATATCAATAAACAGGAGATTATCGCTTATCGCTTTATTCTCGCTTTGCACGAGAACTACTATCGTGAGCGCAGTGTGTCGTGGTACGCGTCGGAAGCAAACCTCTCATCCGGGCATTTCACTACGCTTATTAAGGCGGCAACAGGGAAGACCCCTTCGGAGTGGATAGCGACCATAACTACGACATACGCTAAATTACTTCTCGAACAGCGAGATAAAAGCATTAAGCAGATTGCCGCCGAACTGAACTTCCCCGAGCAGTTCACCTTCCGTAAATATTTCAAACAATATGCCGGTGTCTCGCCAAAGGAGTATCGCAATTCGCACGCGCTAAAACAGAAGGAGATGACTAAAAAGTAAATTAGCCATCTCCTCTCATCGTTAATGTCGTTTATCGTATTTTACCATACGCCATAAGCTTGGCAGTTTAGGAATTACTCCCTTAAATTTGCCTCGCAAATCGGAGAAGCATAGTCCGACTATTGTGGCGATACCCACCGCAGCTGCAATGCCGAATACCTCTTTGAGTCCCACCATCATTGATTGACTTTGTAGTTGACCATATAGCGAGGAAAAATCTTGAACGGCAGGATTGTCAAGCGTCATCTCCGATGATAGTTGCATAAGACTCTCCTTACGAAAAATGCTAAGCAAATACGAAAGCACCGACTGGCAGACGGGTGTACCTACACCCGTTCGGATAAAACCGATGGCACACAATGCTTGGAAATAGTAAACAAAGGGGATGTTCTTTCCGAGCGTATATGCAAGCACAACATACAGAATAGCCGTTCCTACGCCTCTAAACCACATCGGCAGCCACAATTGGTGAAACTCAGTTTCGGGGTCAATCAGGAAGTAGAGCATTACCTGATACATCGTAAAGAACGTAAAGCCCACAATCGCTACGTTACGAGGTCGCCATTTCTTGCGAGCCAAGGCATAGAATGTGAATGGCGTTCCGCACAGAATACCCACCACTACACTCCAGTTGAGTGAGATGGAGTGAAACATATCGAAGCCTAATATACCTTCGGTAAACATATTCTGAATCTGTCCCGCTGTACCGCTCAAAATTGAGTAGCTGACGAATAGAATTGAGATAATAAAGAACTTGGGTTGTATGAAGGTTACAAGGTGAATAAATGGCTGCTTGACAGTTGCCGCGTGATAGATTGCCAAGCCAAGCGATACCAAAGCAAAGAGGGTCGCTATGCGAATCTCCTCACCCTGCCACCAGTCATAGTGCGCTCCATAAAGACCTATAAACAATACGCAGAGTAGGAACACGCTCCATAGCACCGCCCCTAAATAGTCGATGCCCTTAAACGGCTGATAGGGGCCAAGGCGGTAGTGGCGGCGCATCGTGAGGTGAATAACAAGCAGAGCCACCGCCAGCACGCATACCATAACGATGTGCATTGACTGCCAATTCCACGCCCAGATGCTATATCCGGTAGCGATACCCGACAGCTGTATACAGCTCAGAATGATGGTATAGAGGAACGGATAGAAGTAGGCAAGGTCGCGTGTGGGTGAGATGCAAAGCTGAATGTTGGAGATGCAGAAAAATGTACCTGCCATCTTAAACACTCCGCAAATATAGCTTGTAATAACCACAATAGGCAAATTGTCGCAATACCCGCAAATCAGCGTGCCTATCATCAGTACAACGGTCGAAAATATCAGCACGGTGCGATTCTCGAAACGGAACATCACACGGAACTGAATGGGGAAGAGCATCGTCATACCAATCAGCGAGGCATAGCCCGCCATCATCACATCCTCGTTCATCCATGCTGAAGATCCGGACATCTGTGTTACGGCAGACATATATACTCCGCCCGTAAACTGATAGACGATGATGAGCAGTACGAACAGTACAAATCGCATGACCCTCGGCACGAAGTCCTTGCAGGCCATAATTCGGCGTGCGTAGGCTATCTGTTCGGGTGTCTCCTTTGCCATATTACTTGTTGATTACTTCGCATTCAACGTTCATTCCCGAACGCAGGCGCTTCAACTCTTCGGCAGTGTTTTTGTCTGAAAAGTCTATTCGCACCGGAATACGCTGTTCAACCTTGATAAAGTTGCCGGTGGCATTATCAACAGGCACTACCGAATACTGCGAGCCCGTAGCATTTGCAATGGTCGAAACAATGCCCTTATATACCACATCGGGAACAGCATCAACACGAACCTCTACCTCCATACCCTCGGCGATATTTGCAGTCTGTGTCTCTTTGTAGTTTGCAATAACCCACACTCGCTCACTCTCAACGATTGATAGCAAGTTCTGACCGGGTTGAATCAACTGACCAAGTTGAATGCTCTTACGCGAAACAATGCCATCGCAAGGTGCGGTAATTACAGTATATGAGAGATTAAGTTTTGCCAAGTCGTGAGCCGCAGCAGCAGCTTCAATTTCCGCCTTGCGCTGCTCCAAACGCTGTGTCTGCTCGGTCTTTACGAGTCTTGTGCCATGCTTTTGCCGCACAAGCATATCGTATCGCGACTTCATAGCCTCATAGTTAACCTTCATATTCTCGTACTGCTGGCGTGTGACAGCCTTCTGAGCCAGCAATTGTTCGTATCGGAGATAATCTCGCTCTGCCTGTTCCATACGGACACGCAACTCCTCAATAGCAGCATCGCTCACTGCGAGGTTATTGTCCGTTGTAGAGATAGTGGTATTCATTGCAGCACTGTCAACCAACGAACGCTGGTAGGCGGCATTGGCCTGCGCCACACGCAACAGGTACTCCGAATTGTCAATGATCACCAGAGTGTCTCCTGACTTTACCTCCTGAAAATCATCGAAGCAGATGCGTTCAATGTAGCCCTGTACTCGGCTATTTATAGGCACGATATTACGGCGCACTTGTGCATTGTCGGTCCATTCAACTCCGCCCAAGTGGATAAAATGGCTGCACACCCAAATAATTCCTGCGGCAACAACGCCCCAAATAACCAGATTACGAGTGAGCTTTTTTACTGAATTCTTTTTCATAGTTTTACTCTTTTGTTCGTTATAATGTACCTGTTACATACATTAGGCGATAGTAGTTGTAGATGATATTGATGCGAGCATTTACATACTCAATCTCGGCATCGAGCTTGATGTTGTCGGCATCGAGCAAGTCGATAAGCAGCACCAAGTCGTTGTTGTAACGATTCTCCGTAACGGCATAATTCTCGGTGGCCAGTTGTAGACTCTTCTCTTGCGTGCGAAGCAGCTCAAAGGCATTTCGATAGTTCACATACGCTTGATGAATCTCCAAGCCTACACTCTCCTCCATCTCCGAATAGCGGTTTCGTGCCTCCGTTGTGGCAAGGCGTGTGCGATTAAGTTCACGCTGCGATTTGTAGAGATTGCCAATGTTAAACGACATTCCCACACCCACATACCAAGTATTGAGATTCTTGTCTATAGGAGGCAACTCCATGGTAAGAGGGCCTTGCAAGCGGTCGCCGGCAAAGACGCTAATCTTAGGTATCATTCCCGAACGGGCAATCTGTTCCTGCTTGCGACTGATGTCGATATTTGTTCTACCTATCCTCAATATCGGCGAATGTTCTCCTGCAATAGCCATCAAATCATTCTCCGTGTATTCACGCATTGAGATGTCGAGCAGCGAAGTGTCGGGCATAATCTGCGTACCTTTGGGGAGCGACAATGTTGTAACCAATTGATTGTTGAAAATATCAATTTGGCTCATAAGTTCGGTGCGCTTGTATCGCAGATTCTGCAACTGCACCTCATAGCGAGTGATGTCGTTGCTGAGCGTTAGCCCTTGCTCCTCGCGTGCGCGCATATCCCTTATAACCTGCTCTGTACGCTCGATGTTGCGGTCATAGACACGCATCATATTACGGAATTTGTAAAGATTAAGGTAATAGCCCGTCATAAGGAAACGTACCTTTTGACGCTGATTGCTCACATCGAGCGAGGCAAGTTGAGCTTGTAACTCTGCTCGCTCAATGCCGTGCTTGATAGCTCCTCCTGCATAGACCACCTGCACTACCTCCAACGCGAAGTTATTGCCGAAATGTGGCGATTTGAGCATTTGTCCGTTGCTGAAATCACGGTCTGCCATCCATGCATTGCCGTTATAAGTTGCCGAAGCCGAGAAGTTGATGTCGGGCAACAATCCGTTCTTCGACACCTTAACTGCCGCATCAGCCACTTTCGCACTACTTTCGGCGCTCTTAATCGTAAGGCTCACACGGTCGGCAAGTTCAAACAACTCATTGAGACTCATCACCCGCTCAACGGTTTGCGCTTGAATAGTCGAAGCCGTTGCAAATATCCCTACAAACATAAGTGAAATGAAACGACCTAATTTTACTTTCTGCATATCTTAGATTATTACTTAATTTTAGCCGACAAAATTACCCCAACATACCGTTATGCGAAAGGTTGATATTTTGGTTAAATTGAGCAATATCCCCGATTAAGCTACTAAACAATTTAAGTTACTCAAATTGACAACATTGTCATAGTGAAAAGTCCAGCTACGGAA
>CAZMUX010000011.1:0-48656 GCA_964569915.1 uncultured Barnesiella sp.
CTAGAGCGCCGACTGACAACCTCAGCCGGCGCTCACTTTTTTTATGCCTACCGAAGTTGCTATTTGTTTTTAACCTTTTCGCATGATTTTGTCGCGCGTGGTTGCATAGTATGGTCTAGATGACTAATTTTGTTGCAATTTCGATGAATTGTATAGATGATTAAACAACTTTGTACTTTTTTCACTTTCTTTGCTGTATGCCTGACAGCTGTTGCACAGACTGATTCGATTCCCGTGTCAGTGATGCCGCGAGATGCCGCAGAAGAAATCCTCCCGGAAGCTGCTCCCCTCGACACATTTGTGCCGTTTGAGCCCGGGCCTATTGCCGAATATGCGGCGTTGCCCGACAGCGTTGATTTGCCGCGATTGGAACATAAATCGTTCTGGCGTGCCTCTGCGGAAGTGGTAGGCATGAACCTCGGCCTGTGGGCCTATGATCGTTATATTCAGAAGGGTGAATTTGCTTACATCTCCTGGGAGTCTATCAAGAATAATTTCAAGCATGGATTTGAGTGGGATAACGACTATCTGGGCACCAATATGTTCGCACACCCTTACAATGGCTCATTGTTCTATAATGCCGGACGTTCCAATGGCTTTAATTTTTGGCAGTCAGAGCTGTTCGCCATAGGCGGAAGTGCCATGTGGGAAATGTTCATGGAAAAGGAGTATCCTTCGACCAATGATATTATAGCCACTCCGATTGGCGGTGCAGCCATAGGTGAAGTTCTTTACCGAACCTCCGACCTCATACTTGACGACCGTAGTCAGGGCGGCGAGCGGTTCGGACGTGAGTTCGCGGCTTTTCTTGTGAGCCCTATGCGCGGATTAACGCGAATTTTCACCGGGCGTGCATGGGAACACCGAGCAACTTCTGGGCGTCGCTTCGGTATTCCTCCGATTTCGGTTGAGCTTTCGCTCGGCACGCGTCTGCTGACTCTCCGCCAGCACGACAGAAGCACAGTGGCCGGCGGGTGTGCCGAAATAAGCATTGAGTACGGCGACCGCTTCGCTGAGGAGAGCCATGTGCCTTACGACTATTTCTCGTTTCTTTTGGAGCTGCAGGCCATCAAATCGCAGCCTTTTCTTGGACGTGTGGAGATAATCGGCCGTCTGCTGTCGCGAGATGTAGCCGATGACGGCAGGCTTAAAGTGAATGTCGGCCTTTATCAACATTTCGATTACTTTGACTCCGACACCATACGCCCTGAGCATGAGGAGCCTTTCCTGCAGTGCCCTGTGCCTTACAAGTTCGGTACGCCTGCATCAGTAGGCGGCGGAGCGATGTTTCGCTATCAGCCGTGGCATTCTATGTCGTTCGACGGATACCTTCATCTGAACGGTGTGGTTCTTGCCGGGGTTCTTACTGATTTTTATCACGACTATCACAGAAATTATAATTGGGGCTCAGGATTCTCGTTGAAGATGGGTGTAGGCGTGACTATCCCTAAACTCGGGCTGACTGTAAAGGCCGCTAATCAGTTTTATCAGATTTATACGTGGAACGGCTATGACATAGACTATTACCGGGAGACGATGGAGGCGCCAGTCAACGTGCAGGGCGATGCCTCACGGTCGCGATTCAATCATTTCGAGGTTGCCGCCGACTACAGGATATGGCGCCGACTATGGCTTGCCTTCGGACTGGACTTTTACACGCGTCACACGCGTTACAGCATGGAGCATGAGGAAGGCGGTTTTGTTATAGCAGACCCTGTCATTGAGAGCCGCCAGCTTGGCTGCCACCTAATGCTGACCTACAAGCTGTGAGTCTGCCGAGCCGAATCCGGCCGTAGCCGATACCTATTAAGAATGACGCTATGAAAAAAACTTTTTGGCGTAAAGAGGTGAGTGGTAGAAAGATGTGAAGCCGAAGTAAAAAATTGCGAAAAAAAGTTGTCGAAATATTTGCATATATCGGCTTTGTAGCTTAACTTTGCACTCGCAAACGACAGAGATGTCAAGCGAACATTAAAAACTCTGGTGTGGTAGTTCAGCTGGTTAGAATACCTGCCTGTCACGCAGGGGGTCGCGGGTTCGAGTCCCGTCCATACCGCCGGAGAGAGAGGAGAATGAGTAACGATTAAATCTACGGATTGCGTTGCTCATTCTTTTTTTTATACACTTTTCAATGCGCTATCTTTGGCGCATTTGCCGTGATTCCCTATTTTTGCATATAAACTATTATGGAGTGGACTGAAATATCGGTTATCAAAACAGTTAGTAGTTTTGTTATCAATATAGGCTTTCCCCATAATGACGCGCACTGACAACAAATGACAAAAGCACCTTTGACTAATAATAAATCCCGAAAAACATCGCTGCTGAGCAAGTTGCTGCGTTACGGGCTACCGCTGCTGATAAGCATCGGGCTTTGCTATGTGCTTTTTCACGGGCTGGATTTCAGAAGCATGGTTGATTTTGTCAAAAGAGACTGCGATTTTTCATACATTCTCCTGTCGATGCTCCTGACCATACCGGCGTATATGGCGCGCGGCTACCGATGGCGGCTTCAGCTTCGTGCTTCCGGCATCAATCCACCGGCCTATGCCATGTTTTACAGCATAGCCGGGACCTATGCCGTAAATCTTGTGTTTCCGCGTCTTGGAGAAGTCTGGAGGTCTGAGTATCTGGCGCGGCGTCAGAAGGCTCCGTTTGTAACAGTTCTCGGTTCAATGATTTCCGACCGCTTAGCCGACACGCTGACGGTTTTCCTGTTGTTAGTGGCTACATTTTTTCTCGCAGGAAGTGCCGTTGAAGGATTTATCAACACATATCCGGCTACCTATGAATCGGTGTCGCGGCTTGTGTCATCGCCGTTGACCTATATAGTTCTGGCAGCTGTCATAGGATTCGGAGTATTCTTTTTCCGCCATAAATGGAGCAATCGGTATATCCTGAAGATTAGACAGCAGTTTCATAATCTCGGAAATGGATTCATGGCCATTTTTCACATGAAAGGGAAGGGGAAATGGCTATTGCTGACAGGAGTGATATGGGGCATTTATTTCACGCAGCTCTGGATAGGTATGCAGGCCTTCGGGTTCACGCGCGAAATAGTGACCCAGCACGGCATAATCGTGGTGCTGGTGTGCTTCGTGCTTTCGAGCCTTTCCATGGGCATCCCCTCGCAGGGCGGATTCGGGCCTTATCAGCTGGCCATTATGTTCGGGCTTAGCTGTTTCGAGGCTGACATCAGCGAGGAGAAAGCGGGGGCGCTGGCTAATGTGCTTTTGGGCGCGCAGACGCTCATGACGATTGCCGTCGGTCTTGTTACGTTCGCGCTGATTGCGGTTGATAACCGCCGTTTATCCAAGACGGGGAAATGATGATTTGCTTCCGGAATCGTCTATGTACGATGTGTCAATTTACTATCCGACGGTTGTTCTAAATAAAAGAATGTGCATAAATTTTATAAATTTTGCGTCAAATAGTAATATATATAAAAAAATGTTGTAAATTTGCGCAAATCAAAAATCAACCCGCAGGCGGATTCTCAGAGGATGAATCCGGCTCAGAGGGCATAAGCACAGATTACTAAAGAAGTATATTTTAATAAAATTGCTTGAATTATGGCAAAAATGAATTTCGGAGGCGTTGAAGAGAACGTCGTAATCCGCGAAGAGTTTCCATTAGAGAAGGCTCGCGAGGTATTAAAAGATGAAACAATAGCTGTGATTGGTTATGGCGTACAGGGCCCCGGTCAGAGCATGAATCTGCGTGACAATGGTTTCAATGTCATTGTAGGTCAGCGCGCAGGCAAAACTTATGACAAGGCAGTGGCTGACGGCTGGATTCCCGGTCAGACGCTTTTTTCTATAGAAGAGGCCTGCGAGAAGGCGAGCATTGTTATGTGTCTTCTTTCAGACGCCGCAGTGATGTCGGTATGGCCGACAATCAAAAAATATCTTACCGCCGGCAAAGCCCTTTATTTCTCACATGGTTTCGCTATCACCTGGAGCGACCGCACCGGTGTTGTTCCTCCCAAGGACATCGACGTTATCATGGTTGCACCCAAAGGCTCGGGTACATCGCTCCGCACAATGTTCCTTGAAGGCCGCGGTCTTAACTCGTCGTTCGCTGTTTATCAGGATTATACCGGTCGCGCTGTTGAGCGTACCATCGCGCTCGGCATCGGCATAGGCTCCGGCTATCTGTTTGAGACTACATTCCAGCGCGAGGCCACTTCAGACCTCACCGGCGAACGCGGTTCGCTGATGGGTGCCATTCAGGGACTCCTTTTGGCTCAGTATGAAGTGCTCCGTGAAAACGGCCACACACCGTCGGAGGCTTTCAACGAGACTGTCGAGGAGCTGACTCAGTCACTCATGCCTCTGTTTGCCAAGAACGGTATGGACTGGATGTATGCCAACTGCTCGACCACCGCACAGCGTGGCGCGCTTGACTGGATGGGTCCGTTCCATGATGCCATCAAGCCTGTTGTCGAGAAGCTCTATGCAAGCGTTAAATGCGGCAACGAAGCTCAGATTTCCATTGACTCAAACTCCAAACCCGATTACCGCGAGAAGCTCGAAGCCGAGCTGAAAGCGCTCCGCGATAGCGAGATGTGGCAGACCGCCGTGACAGTGCGCAAACTGCGTCCCGAAAACAACTAAAGAACCTAAAAGTCAGATAAATGAAAGTCTGCGGCCGCAATTCCGGCCGCAGACTTTTTTTTTAAGCTGAAACTTATTAAATTTGTGCGATATGAAAACCATCACAATTCTTGCGCCGGCCTATAATGAGGCTAAATCACTGCCGTTGCTCGTAAGCGGGATTGACCGACAAATCCGTGAGCATTTCAGCGACGGACGCTATTGCGTTGAGCTTCTGGTGGTGAATGACGGCAGCCGTGATGATTCGCTCGATGTGCTTGCCGGACTGAGACGGCAATATCCTTTCGTTAACTACCTGAATCTGTCGCGCAATTTCGGCAAGGAGAGCGCACTTCTTGCTGGATTCGACTATGCGCAGGGCGACTGCGTGATTGTGATGGATGCCGACTGCCAGCATCCTGTTGATGTGATTCCGGAGTTGGTGAAATGCTGGGAGGATGGCTATGACGACGTTTATGGTGAACGCATCACGCGCGGCAAAGAGTCGTTTGTCAGAAAGAAACTGAGCCTTGCTTACTATAAAATGCTCCAGAAATCTACGAAGATTGACATCCTTCCTAATGTCGGCGATTTTCGGCTGTTGGACAGGCGTTGTGTTGACCTGTTGCGTCAGATGCGCGAGACTCAGCGCTACAGCAAAGGCCTTTTCGCGTGGATAGGATTCAGGAAGAAAGCGGTGGCATTTGAAACCGCCGAGCGCCAGTGCGGCAAGTCGAGCTTCAGCTTCGGCGGCCTCGTGCGCCTGGCGGTAGAGGGTGTGACCAGCTACACCACCGCCCCTCTGCGCTTCGCCACTTTGCTTGGGCTTGTGGTGTCGCTCGTTGCGTTTGTCTACATCGTTTTCGTTCTTGTGAAGACCATTTTCTGGGGTGAGCCGGTGCAAGGCTATCCGACGCTGCTCTGCGTAATTCTGTTTCTTGGCGGATGTCAACTTCTGGCGCTCGGCATAATAGGCGAGTATATAGCCCGAATTTTCAACGAGTCCAAGCGGCGTCCGGTTTATGTGGCCGAATCACTTAACGGACAGCGTATTGAGCGGCAGAATGAACGGACAGTCGGGTAAAGGCTTTGCGCTACCGGCGGTGATGTTGCTCGCTGCTGTGGCTCTGTTTCAGTTCCGGGTCAGCTATAACACTGTGTGGGTGGGCGACGATGTGCAGTACGGCTACATATTCACGCAGGAATGCGAGAATCCGCTTTGCGGAGAGAATCCACAGGAAATCAGCACCTTCGGCGATGTGCTTGAGTCGCAGTACAATCACTGGTTCACATATAACGGCCGCACTCTCGCCCATATCATAGTTCAGACATTTTGCGGGCTCGCGGGGCAGACAGCATTTGCCGTATGCAACGGACTGATGTGGGCATTGCTCGCGCTGCTCATGTTCCGGCTTGCCACGGGAGGCCGGGGCAGCTTCCGGAGCCTGCTCACAGTGACACTGCTGCTGTTGCTCACGGTGACGACATCGGCTATGCCCTCGTGCCAGGTAGGCTATGTGTGGATGCCGTGTATAGTGGCGTTGTTCCTGATTTTTTATTTTTCTGAGAAACATTTCGGAGCTGCGGGGCTGACGGGACTTTTCGTGCTGTCGCTGTTGGCCGGTAACGCCCAGGAGGGATATAACATAGGAATTGCCGTAGCTGTTTTTGTCGATTTCCTTCGCTCGCCGCGCCGTTTCCCGCTCAAAAAATGGATAATGGCTGCCGGATTTGCAATTGGGTTTGCCTTCATCGCGCTTAGTCCCGGCACGATGGCGAGGGCAGGGGAGCAGCACAGCAATCTGCTCCTTACGGCAGTGATGATGCTTACGACGCTGAAAGTTACCATGCTGACTGTAGTTGTCGTGATTTACAGAATCGTGCGTAAGCAGTTGACTCTGTGGGAAATAATCAGCCGGAATCTGTTCTGGGTGGTGATGTTTGCGACGCTTCTCGCCGTTAATCTGATTGTGGGAACTGTGAGCAACCGGCAGCTTTTCGGAATGGAGTTTGCATCGCTTATAATACTGATACACTTGCTCAAAGAGGGCTCGTTTACAAAATTCTGGCTTTCGCTGCTCATTGTGGCCGTTGTGCTCAGTCTGGCCGCTGAAGCGCGTAATGTTCTGAAAGTTAGAGATGCGGAACGCCGCGTGGAAGAGCTTTATAGTGTTTCGTCCGACGGCCGGGTGTATATAGAGAACTGGGCCGACGGCCTCTCGGAATTCCGCTATAAATATCAGCCTCATATTTATGAAGGCGTTGACGATTACTACGGACGCACGCTCCGGAAACGGCTTTCGGAGAAATACCCCTGGAAAGCTCCGCTTGAGGTGTATCCAGCTGAGATTGCAGGGCTTGACAGTACGGATGTCGGAAACAAGGCAGTCCTGCTTCCGGGACGTAAGGGCACATATATTGTGTTCGTGTCGAAACGGAATCCGGCAGAGTTTGCGGTCTCAAGGAAGCTGTTTGGCATCATTCCGATCGGGCCGAAGACCGATGCTGCCGAGCTGTTGCTGAGGGAAACGGAATTGTGGCGCGCCTATCTCGTGCACGGTGCCGAGCCAATAGTCAGTTACACCTCGGTTGACTTCGCCGAAAACTGATGAGTCATCGGCAGATAGCGCTTGTTGCACAGGCGTGAGAATAGTGTGCAGAATGCGCTGTATGTGGCGAAAAAAGGACTGAGATTTTTGTAGATAGACGCAAAATTTGTAACTTCGCGAGCGTAATTCGGTTAGCCGTACGGCCGGTAGGGTCGGGCGTCTATTAGGATGAATTTAAGTTATAATCAATAATAATTAAAGCAGATTATGAGTAAAGAAAAAAAGTTCTTGACTTGTGACGGCAATCAGGCAGCTGCGCATATCTCGTATATGTTCAGTGAGGTAGCTGCAATCTACCCCATCACGCCGTCATCGACAATGGCAGAATATGTCGATGAGTGGGCAGCCGCAGGCCGTAAAAACATTTTTGGTGAAACTGTCCTTGTTCAAGAAATGCAGTCGGAAGGCGGCGCGGCAGGCGCAGTGCACGGCTCTCTTCAGGCAGGTGCCCTCACTACGACCTATACGGCGTCGCAGGGCTTGCTGCTGATGATTCCCAATATGTACAAAATTGCAGGTGAACTGCTTCCCTGCGTATTCCACGTGTCGGCACGTACGCTTGCTTCTCACGCACTGTCAATTTTCGGCGACCATCAGGATGTTATGTCGGTACGTCAGACCGGCTTCGCCATGTTGGCTGAAGGCTCGGTTCAGGAAGTGATGGACCTTGCCGGCGTTGCTCACCTTGCAACCATTAAGAGCCGTGTGCCTTTCGTTAACTTCTTCGACGGATTCCGCACATCTCACGAAATACAGAAAATCGAGATACTTGAGAACGATGACCTCGCTCCGCTGCTCGACCGCGAGGCTTTGGCCGATTTCCGCCGCCGCGCACTCAATCCTGACGCGCCCGTAGCCCGCGGTACTGCAGAAAACAGCGACGTATTCTTCCAGCATCGTGAATCGAGCAATAAATACTATGACGCAGTTCCCGAAATCGTTGAGGACTACATGAACAAGATTTCCGCTATCTGCGGACGCAAATACGGTCTGTTCAACTATTACGGAGCTCCCGATGCAGAACGCGTAATCATAGCCATGGGCTCGGTTACACAGGCCGTTCAGGAAGCCATTGACTATCTGATGGCAAACGGTGAAAAAGTAGGCCTCGTGTCGGTTCACCTCTATCGCCCGTTCTCCGCCAAGCATTTCCTCGCAGCCGTGCCCGCTACAGCAAAGCGCATAGCCGTGCTTGACCGCACAAAAGAACCCGGCGCAAACGGCGAGCCCCTGCTGCTCGACGTTAAGGAGTGCTTCTACGGCAAAGCCGATGCCCCCCTCATTGTGGGCGGCCGCTACGGTCTTGCGTCAAAGGATACCACTCCCGCGCAGATTATCAGCGTTTTCCAAAACCTCGCACTTCCGTTGCCTAAAGATCATTTCACACTCGGCATAGTAGATGACGTTACATTCACATCGCTCCCCATGCTCGCAGAAATGGCTCTCGGCGACAAGAGCACTTTCGAGGCTAAATTCTACGGACTTGGAGCCGACGGCACCGTGGGCGCCAACAAGAACTCTGTGAAAATCATCGGTGACAACACCGACAAATATTGCCAGGCTTACTTCGCATACGACTCGAAGAAATCAGGCGGTTTCACCTGTTCACACCTGCGTTTCGGCGACAAGCCCATCCGCTCGACCTATCTGGTGAACACACCTAACTTCGTAGCCTGCCACGTTCAGGCATACCTCCATATGTATGACGTGACCCGCGGTCTGCGCGACAACGGTACATTCCTTCTCAACACAATCTGGGAAGGCGATGAGCTTGTAAAGAATCTGCCTGCCAAGGTTAAGAAGTATTTCGCTGATCACAACATCACCGTCTACTATATCAATGCAACGAAGATTGCACAGGAAATAGGTCTCGGCAACCGCACCAACACCATTCTGCAGAGCGCATTCTTCCGCATCACCGAGGTTATCCCCGTTGACCTTGCGGTAGAGCAGATGAAGAAATTCATCGTTAAATCTTACGGCAAGAAGGGTCAGGACGTTGTCGACAAGAACTATGCAGCTGTTGACCGTGGCAACGAGTACAAGAAACTTGACGTTGACCCGTCATGGTCTAACCTTGAGGCCGAAAGCGCTGCAATCAACGACGACCCCGAATTTGTAAGCCGCCTCGTGCGCCCCATCAACGCTCAGGACGGCGACCTCCTGAAAGTTTCAGACTTCGCCGGCATCGAAGACGGCACCTGGCAGCAGGGCACAGCAGCATACGAAAAACGCGGTGTAGCAGCTTTCGTTCCGCAGTGGGACGCCGAGAACTGTATACAGTGCAACAAGTGTGCCTATGTATGTCCTCACGCTGCAATCCGTCCGTTCGTACTTGATGAGGCTGAACTCAAAGCATCTCCCATCGCCGAAAACGGATCGCTGCCCGCCATCGGCAAGACTTTCGCAGGAATGCGCTTCGTTCAGGCCGTCGATGTCCTCGACTGCCTTGGTTGCGGCAACTGCGTTGACGTATGTCCCGGCAAGAAGGGCGTGAAGGCTCTTGAAATGAAGCCTCTCGAAACCCAGCTTGACGTGCAGAAGGAATGGGATTACTGCGTTAAGCACGTATCAACAAAACAGAATCTTGTCGACGTTAAGGCCAATGTCAAGAACAGCCAGTTCGCCACACCTCTGTTTGAGTTCTCAGGCGCTTGCTCAGGCTGCGGCGAGACTCCCTACGTGAAACTGATTTCGCAGCTCTTTGGCGACCGTGAGATGGTGGCCAACGCTACCGGCTGCTCGTCAATCTACTCAGGCTCAGTTCCCTCGACTCCCTACACCACCAACGCACAGGGTCACGGTCCCGCATGGGCAAACTCACTGTTCGAGGATTTCGCTGAGTTCGGTCTCGGCATGACCATCGCCAACGAGAAGATGACAGAGCGTTTGGCAGGCTATATGACTGACGCAGTCAACTGCCCGAAATGTAGCGCTGAAATCAAAGAGCTGGCACAGCAGTGGCTCGACAACCGCAACGACGGCGAGAAGACACGCGAAATCGCTGACAAACTCATACCTCTCTGCGAGGTCTGCGGTTGCGACACCTGCAACAACATACTTTCGCTCAAGGGCTTCATCGTGAAACGCTCACAGTGGATTATCGCCGGCGACGGCGCCGCCTACGACATTGGTTTCGGCGGTCTTGACCACGTGCTCGCTTCAGGCAAGAATATCAACGTGCTCGTAGTCGACACCGAGGTTTACTCCAACACCGGCGGTCAGGCTTCGAAGGCCACACCTGTTGGCGCTATCGCTAAATTTGCCGCAGCCGGCAAGCGTGTACGCAAGAAAGACCTTGGCCTCATCGCCAGCACCTACGGCTACGTTTACGCAGCTCAGGTGGCTATGGGCGCTGACAATGCACAGACCCTCAAGGCCATCCGTGAAGCTGAGGCTTACGACGGTCCTTCAATCATCATAGCCTACGCTCCCTGTATCAACCACGGCCTCAAGGCTGGCATGGGCAAATCACAGCAGGAAGAGGCTAAGGCAGTTGCCTGCGGCTACTGGCACCTCTGGCGCTACAACCCCGCACTCGAGGCAACCGGCGAGAATCCGTTCTCACTCGACTCGAAAGCTCCCGATTGGGATAAGTTCGAGGACTTCCTCAAAGGCGAGGTACGCTATGCTTCAGTCATGAAACAGTATCCCGCAGAGGCAGCCGAGCTTTTCGCAGCCGCAAAGGCCAACGCCCAGTGGCGCTACAACAACTACCTCCGTCTGTCAAAACAACAGTGGGGAGTTGACCCTGAGGTTCCCGTAATTGAAAAGATGAACGAGAAGTAATCTGAAATTACTGCAATCATAAAAAGCTGCGCCGGAGCATCTCCGAGCGCAGCTTTTTTGCAATGTGGTAGCTTCTTTGGATGGTTACGAAGTTCTATTACTATGCCTTTTGTCCACCGAAATATGTACTTGGACGGGTTAAGTTCGATGCCGAGTTGACACAGATACTCATATCCGTTGCATTCTGCGACATGAGATTATACGGAGCCCTTATTTATATTAAACAGGGTGTTATATAAACAACGCATCCCATGTGAGCCAAGGGATGCGTGTAGAGTTAAAATTAAGATTGTTTTATTTTAGTCGTGATAAAAACATATTACGACAAATCGTGTTATTGATGTTGCAAATAATTCATCAGTACATCACTTTGCGGTGTGAACCGTCGCTGTATACCACAATGTTCATGCCGTTCCACGGCTCGTCGGAACGTACGCCCTGCAAGTTGTAGTAACCCACAATTTCGGCGGCGGCACTGTCAGCTACTACATCGGATATGCCGCCGAGTTCAATTTCAATAATATTGCTGAACTGAGCCCAATTGCCATCAGCTTTGAAATCATCGGCATAGCCTTTAAGAACATATAATGTCGCGGTTTGGTAATTCTCATCTGAGAAAGTAGAGTCAGAAATTGAAGGCGGAGTCTCAGCATAACAATAAACTGTCTCCAAATTTGTACAACCGGAGAATGTGTAGTAGCCGATAGATGTCACCGAGTTGCCTATGCTCACCGAGGTCAAGCCACTGCAATTGTAGAAAGCGCGGGTGTCGATTGATGTTACCGAGTTAGGGATGGTCACCGAGGTCAAGCCACTGCAACCGTAGAATGCGTGGCTGCCGATAGAAGTCACCGAGTTGCCTATGGTCACCGAGGTCAGGCCGCTGCAACCGTAGAATGCACTTTCGCCGATTGATTCCACCGAGTTAGGGATGGTTACCGAGGTCATGCCGCTGCAACCCCGGAATGCGTCGTCACCGATAGATGTTACCGAGTTGCCTATGGTAACCGAGGTCAAGCCACTGCAACCGGAGAATGCGTCGTCACCGATAGATGTTACCGAGTTGCCTATGGTCACCGATGTCAGGCCGATGCAGTAGTAGAATGCATTATTGCCGATTGAAGTTACCGAGTTGGGGATAGTCACCGAGGTCAAGCCACTGCAATAGGAGAATGCTTCTTCACCGATTGATATCACCGAGTTAGGGATAGTTACCGAGGTCAGGCCGCTGCAGTAGTAGAATGCGTCGTCGCCGATAGAAGTCACTGAGTTAGGAATGGTTACCGAGGTCAAGCCGCTGCAATTGTTGAATGCGTTGTCACCGATTGAAGTTACCGAGTTGGGGATGGTCACCGAGGTTAGGCCTCTGCACCCCCAGAATGTGAAGTCGCCGATTGAAGTTACCAAGTTGGGGATGGTGACCGATGTCAGGCCGAAACAACCGTCGAATGCGTAGTCGCCGATTGAGGTTACAGAGTTGGGGATGGTGACCGATGTCAGGTCGCTACAATATTCGAATGCGGCGTAGCCGATTGAAGTTACCGAATACGTGTAGCCATTGTACTCTACTGTTGACGGTATAACTATCTCTGATATCTCTGACAAATAACTGCTGTTACCGCTAAATGTCACTTCTGCGGTTTTATTGGCATCGTCGAGGTCGTAGTACAACTCACCGATTTTGACTTTCTCTCCAAACATAGACCAATTAACATCAGCATTGTAAACGTCGTCACAGCCTTTAGGAACATATAATTTCGCAGTTCGGTAAGTCGTAGTTGAAAAAGTGGTGTTATATATTGAAGGTGGAGTCTCAGCATAACAATAAACTGCCTCCAAATTTGTAGAACTGCTAAATGCTAAGGCACCGATAGAAGTCACCGAGTTGCCTATGGTCACCGATGTCAGGCCGCTGCAAGAGTAGAATGCGCTGTCTCCGATTGAAGTTACCGAGTTGGGGATGGTCACCGATGTCAGGCCGCTGCAACCGTAGAATGCACATTCGCCGATTGATTCCACCGAGTTGGGGATGGTCACCGAGGTCAAGCCGATGCAGAAGTTGAATGCGCGGTTGCCGATTGAAGTTACCGAGTTGCCGATAGTCACCGATTTTAAACCGCTGCAGAAGTTGAATGCTTCGTCGCCGATTGAAATCACCGAGTTGGGGATATCCATGGAGGTCAAGCCGCTGCAGTTGGAGAATGCGCGGTTGCCGATTGAAGTTACCGAGTTGCCTATGGTCACCGAGGTCAAGCCTCTGCAGTCGGAGAATGCTTCGTCTCCGATAGAAGTTACCGAGTTTGGGATGGTCACCGATTTTAAGCCGCTGTTGTAGTAGAAAGCGCTGTTGCCGATTGAAGTTACCGAATACGTGTAGCCATTGTAATCTACTGTTGACGGTATAACTATCTCTGGCGTAGAACTACCAATATAGGTATATGTCACTTCTGCGGTTTTATTGGCATCGTCGAGATTGTAGTACAACTCACCGATTTTAACGTTCTGCGCATTTGCTATTAATGAGGCAAATGCAATCAACATAAATGATACGAATTTTCTCATATCTATTAATGATTAATATCAATAGCCAACGTGACTCCCGCCGAAGGCATTAAATGGCACAAAAAAAGCGTGAGAGTCTGTACTTTGTTACTCGTCCCACGTTCTGAGGCTCTGACATTGCCCTACGATGTTGAACGAGCAACGTGCAGAGGCCTCACGCAAATATGTAAATGGGTAGTGGCGCATTATGATCCTCTCGGACATACATGGCCGCTACGTTATATTACATATCCACAAGCCATCTACTTTGCTGCCTCATTCTTGACATCGTATAAGAAATTGTCAGATTTCAGAACGTCAAGAAAGAGCGTAAAATAAACGCTTTCTTATTATGTCATGCACCCGCCCTCGTTAGCCCATATTGAGCCTCTGCGAGCAATATGCATACGCAAAGTTAATTATTAGTTTTGATTTTAGCTCTATGTTTCCGCAATAATATGAAATTCTTTTTTATCCTTTTAGGTATCCTTTTCGGTGGGACGAAATAGTGCCAAAAGAGCAAGATTTCAATCAAAAAGCAGTGCCCCGGGAGCCTGACGATGAGGCTTCCGGGGCACTGTGTTGCCTAAAGGGATTATCAGAAGAATTTTGTCTCCTCGCCGAGAATGTCGCTGAGAAGATTGTTGGCAAGGCGTGATGCTCCGAGGCGGAAATACTCGTTGGTGAGCCATTTTTCGCCAAGCACTTCTTTTACGAGTGTATAGTAGGCCACGGCATCGTCTGTTGTTGCGACGCCTCCGGCGGCTTTAAAGCCTACCATTGTGCCTGTTTTCTCGTAATACTCCTTGATGCACTGTGTCATTACGTAGGTGGCTTCGAGCGATGCGCCGGGATAGCCTTTGCCTGTTGACGTCTTGAGGAAGTCGGCACCGGAGTAGAGGGCCAGGATAGATGCTGCTTTGATGTTGGCAGCGGTTTTGAGTGCGCCGGTCTCCAAAATCACTTTCATGCGAGCGTCGCGGCAGGCGGCTTTGAGCTCCTGCATTTCGTCGCACACTTCCTCATAGTCGCCATCGAGGAAATTGCCCACATTGAGCACTATGTCGATTTCGTCGGCTCCGCCTTCAACGGCAAGTGCCGTTTCGGCTACTTTCACCTCGTTGAACGTCTGTGATGACGGGAAGCCTCCCGACACGCAGGCAATCTCGACATCGCTGACATCAAGAACCGTGCGCACCACCTGCGCGAAGTTGGGATAAACACAGATTGCGGCTACGTTTGGCAGCTGGGGGTATTCGTTGTCGAAAGCATTGACGCGTTCTGTGAACTCTGCCACAGAAGCGGGAGAATCGGTGGCATTGAGCGTTGTGAGGTCTATGGCGTTGAAAAGGAATTTATGCACCTCGGGGGTGTTGTTTTCGGCTTTGTGCTCGGCCATGATTTTTTCAACGGCGGCTTTCACCTGTTCGTCGTTTTCAATAGCCTCGAAAGAGGCAATCGCGTCGTGATATTTGTCGCTCATAGTAAAAGTTAGATTGTGTGTTATATAAGGTTAATACTCAGTTGTTTGTCATTCGCTGTCGCGCAGCTTGGGGTTGTTGATGTGTCTGTCTTTATCTCGAATACTTTTTTTGTTAAGATTGTTTACGAAGGCTTCGGATAAATCAACGCCCGTCTGGTTGGCTATGGCTGTTACGACCCACATCACGTCGGCGAGTTCGTCGGCGAGGTCACCTTTATCAGTGGGCTTCGACGACTGGTCGCCATAGCGGCGTGCCATTATGCGTGCCACTTCACCTGTTTCTTCGGCTAAGATTGCCAAGTTGGTGAGCGGCGAGAAATAGCGGACGCCTACGGTGGTAATCCATCGGTCAACCTCCTGCTGCATCTGTCTTATGGTAATGTCGCTGTTCATTCTCTCAGGCGTGAGTCAATTATGATGGTTACCGGGCCATCGTTGACAAGCTCCACCTGCATATCAGCCCCGAATATGCCTCGCTTTACTTCTATGCCCGAGAGGGTCTGAAGTCGCCGGCAGTAGTCGAGATAGAGCTTTTCAGCGTCGGCGCCGCCCATCGAGCGTATGTAGGAGGGGCGATTGCCCTTGCGCGTTGAAGCTAACAGTGTGAACTGGCTGATGGCAAGGAGACCTCCGCCGATGTCGACTACCGAGCGGTTCATCACGCCGGCATCGTCGTCGAATATGCGCAGCGCGGCTGTTTTCCTTACGAGGAAATCGATATCTTCGTCGGTGTCGCCGTTCCCCACGCCCACAAGAATCATCATTCCGGCTTCAATTGACCGGTAATAGTCGGGGGCAACGCTCACTGACGCGCGGCTTACTCTTTGTATCACTATTCTCATAACTGCAAAAATAAGCAATATTTTTGAAAATACCGGCTCTCGGAGGAACCTCTTTTCAAGAAGGGCGCAGCGCGCATCCGGCGAGATAGCGGTGGCCGATGCGGCAGTAGAGGCATTTTCGCGGCTCGCAGTACTGGCGGCGCAGTTGGATGAGGGCCTGTGAGGTGAATGCGCTCTTGCCCCGGAGTCCGGCTTGCGAGAACAATTCAACGATTGAGTTGGATTCGGCTTTTATCCGGTGGAGCATTTCTACGGCTTCGGTACTCTGCTCATAGCGGCCGTTATAGACGGCAAAGGCATATTTCAGAGGTATGACGGCATTAATCATCATTAGCTCAATGGCGTTTCTGCCGAGCACCGGCGGAAGGTTTTCGGTCGGTGTGGTGAAGGTGTAGTGGGTGTTCCAGAACGGTGAAAGCTCAATAGAGAACAGTTTGGCCGCGCGCTCGAAATTGCGAACCTCAAGGATGCTGTCGAGCAAGGCTCCGCGGCGTGCGATGAGTGCCGCCAGCAGTGCAATGCGGCGGTAGGGGAGCGAGAGCGGACGCATTCTGCCCATGCGCCACGCGGCGCTGTCCATGGGCGAGAGCCCGTATTTTGCCGCGTAGAATGAGTATTCGCTGAACAGTTGTCCGGCGTAGGTTGACTGGTCGTTGCTTTGAGGCAGAAGTCCTGACTGGCCGAACAGAATGGCCTCGGTGGCGGTGAGCGAATCGGCCTGCTTGCGGAGTATTCTCAGCGGGCAGAGCCGTGCGAGGCGTTCCATCTGGTCGCTGTTTTTGCCGGAGCCGAGGCTGCGCGCTATGGTCATGTAGGCGGCTTCCTCCCAGCTCCCGTCGGCATATTGTCGCTCCTGTTCGATGCGGTCGGCTTTTTGCTGCACTCGCTCGTAGGCGAGCGCCGAGAGCCAGTCGGTGACGTAGAGCTGCGGTATGGTTTTTATGGTTGATGCGCACGGCAGTTCTGCGGGAGCTTTTTCGGTGAGGTTGAGATAGTAGGAGTTGAGGTGCGGTGAACACGGCATCCGGAACTGAGGTATCACGGTGCCGTCGCGGCGCTTTACTTTCGTGTTGTCGGTGTCGACTACGTGCAGGATGACGGAGTCGTAGGCTTTGTCGCGGTCGTGGTGGTGGTTATACCAGTCGGAGGCCTTTATGTGAATTTCGACGTTGCCTGCCCATGTCTGGCCGTCGATGGCTATGGTTGCGTTGAAGAAATCAGGCCCGGAGTCAGTGTTATAGGTGCCGGGACTTATGATTTCCAGCCGCTTTCCGTCGACGGTTTTCAGCCTTTCTGCGGGAAACAGCCGGTGAAGCCATACGTAGTGCATGAGTTTTTCCATTGCAGGACACTTCTTTATAGGCAAATGTAAAAAATATCCGCTCCTCGTCAAAACAAATTCTGAAATATTTTGGTGCGGAGCGGAGTATGGTTTATTTCGGCAAGCGGGGTCTGCGACGGTCAGGGCGTGGCGTTTGTGCGCGGGGCGAAGTGTATGCGGGCGCGTGTGCACACTGTGCCGTCGCGCGCAATTTCTATATCCTGATAGCTTTCGTCGCCTTTGAGGCGGACGTCGACCACATCGTTGTAGCGGGCTTCCGACATATAGGCTATCTCAAAGCGCGAGACCATGCGCATATCGAAGAAGCCCACGCTCCAGCGGTCAAGGATGAACTGGACGTAGCGTGTGGAGTTGACGTGACGGTTGAAGTCGATGTCGGAGAATTTGAACTGGTAGACGGTGGTGATGTCGGGAATGCCGGCCAGCGAGAGTCGGCTCTGTTTGGCAATGGGGCACGGACGGTCGGAAATCTTGATTTCGGGGATGATGGGGGAGAGGTCGGCGGGACGGCGCGAGCTGATGTTGATGGCCATCCAGACGAGCCGGGCATAACCTATGGGCTCGCCCTGCCCGTCGCGAATTTCGACGTTTCGCTCCGAGAAGTGGCGGTTGAGGCTTTCAACCCATGTGGTGAGGCTGTAGTTCTCGTTGATGGTCGGATAGCGCTTCATTTCGAGCGTAATCCGGCTGAGCACCCAGCTGTTACCGTCGGCGATGAGGCGCTGATAGCCTATGTTGCAGACGTCGGCATGGGCGGTGGCTATGTCGATGAGGCGTTGCACCATCATCGGCAGCGATATTTCCTGCTGTGCGTTGCATTCAGCTGCCGTCAGATGATATTCAAGTGTGAATTCTTCGGGATTGCCTTTCATTGGGCTTCGGGATGGAGCTTATGTTGCTCCTCTATGTATTGCGAGAGGAGTTCTTGTGGCGATTTGGTGACAGTGACGCGTCCCGAGCGCACGAACTGGCGTATGTCGTAGCGTTTCAGTTCCTCAAACAGGGCTTCAGTCTCGTTGCTGTGGCCGGTTTTTTCGAGCACGGTGTAGTCGGGAGTAATGTCGAGGATGCGCGCAGAGTGGCGGCGTATGATGTCTTCGAGATGCTTTTCGCGTAGGAGGCGTTCGGTGGGCACTTTGTAGAGCGCCACTTCCTGATAGACGATGTCGTCGTCGGTGTGGAGGAACGCTTTTAGCACGTCGATGCGCTTTTCAATCTGCTGCACAACCTTAACCATCGACTTGCGGTCGCTCCAGGCTGTGATTGTGAGTTTGTGGATGCCCGGAATCGAGGTGGGGCTTGCGGTGAGGCTTTCGATGTTGATGCAGCGGCGGGTGAATATGATTGTCACCTGATTCATCACTCCGACGTTGTTTTCGGAGAAGACTGATATGGTAAAGAGCTGTTTTTCCATGTTCAATATTCAAAATAGTCGGTCGGAGAGAGCATCATGCGGTCAACAGAAGCTCCCAGAGGTATCATGGGGAAAATCATGTCGGTGGCGTCGATGTTGACGTTGAGCAGATAGGGGGTTTCGGAGGCAACAAGGCGGGAGATGGCTCCATCGAGTTGGCTGCGGTCGCTGACATCCTCGCCGGCTATGCCGTAGGACTTGCACAGTGCCACGAAGTCGGGGTTAATCATCTCTGTCTGTGAGAAGCGTCCGTTGAAGAACAGTTGTTGCCACTGGCGCACGTTGCCGAGGAAATTGTTGTTGAGGAGCACGATTTTCACGGCGGTGTGATATTGCATTATAGTGCCTAATTCCTGAATGGTCATTTGGAATCCGCCATCGCCCACGAAGAGCACTACCTGACGGTCGGGGCGTCCCATTTTTGCGCCGATTGCCGCGGGGAGGCCGAATCCCATTGTGCCGAGTCCTCCCGAGGTCAGAAGCGAGCGTGGCTGGGTGAAGCGGAAATAGCGGCATCCGAACATCTGGTTCTGTCCGACGTCGGTCACTCCGATGGCTTTGTCGCCGAAAGCGCGGCTCACTCGGTCGACGACTTCGCCCATTTTCATGAGGCCTTTCTCGGGGTGCACTTCGGCGGCGATTACTTTTTCGCGCTCGGCTTTGTCGCAGTGGGCGAAGGTGGCCAGCCATTCTTTGCGGTCGCGCTGACGTATGCCTGCTGCTATTGCGGCAAGAGCCTCTTTGGCATCGGCGTTGATAGCCAAGGTGGCGGTCACGTTCTTGTTAAGTTCGGAGGGGTCTATGTCGATGTGGATGATTTTGGCCTGACGTGCGTAGCTGTCGAGATTGCCGGTCACGCGGTCGTCGAAACGCATTCCGACGGCTAAAATTACGTCGGCGCGGTTGGTGTTGTAGTTGGGGCCTATGTTGCCGTGCATACCGAGCAGACCCATGTAGAGGGGGTGGTCGGAAGGCATTGTGGAGAGTCCAAGCAGCGTTGCGGCAACGGGTATCTCACCCTTTTCGGCCACTTCGATGAGTTCGGGCTGGGCGCCTGAAATGGTCACGCCGTGGCCTGACAGAATCATGGGGCGCTCGGCGCTGTTGAGCATCTCAATGGCTTTGTCGATGTCGCTCTGACGGAAATCGGGCTTGGGAATGTAGCTGCGTATGTAGTCGCATTTTTTATAGGTAGTCCATTCGAGCATACCCACTTGTGCGTCTTTGGCTATGTCGAGCACTACGGGGCCGGGGCGTCCGTTGTTAGCTATGTAGAAGGCACGTGCCACAGCGGCTGGAATGTCTTCGGCATTGCGTATTTGCACGGCCCATTTTGTGACCGGATGAACTATGCCCACGACGTCGGTTTCCTGAAAGGCGTCACTGCCGAGGAAGTTTGACGCCACCTGTCCTGTAATCACAACCATCGGAGTGCTGTCCATCAGGGCATCGCTGAGGCCGGTTATAACATTAGTGGCGGCAGGGCCGGAGGTTACGATGACCACGCCTGTGCGTCCGGTGGCGCGAGCGTAGCCCTGGGCTGCGTGTGTTGCCCCCTGCTCGTGACGCACCAGGATGTGTGTCAACTCTTTGGTGTAGTCATAAAGTTTATCGTATACGGGAATAATAGCGCCGCCCGGGTAGCCGAACACGAGGTCGGCCCCTTCGCAGATAAGCGATTTTATCAGCGCTTCCGCTCCGTTAATCTTATTGCTCATAAATCTTTTTTTCCTTAGTTTGTTGAATAATGGCCAATGGCCGGGCTGATGCTCCGGCCGGCGCACGGCTTACTTTCGGACGCCGCCTTTGTCGGCCGATGTCACGCCCGATGCGTAGTTGCGCAGGGCCTTGCTGACCACGCGGTCGCGTCCTTCGGGGGTAAAGGCTTTGTCGCCTTTGGCCTCCTCGGCCGCACGTCGTGAGGCGAGCTCGTCGTCGGAAAGGCGTACGCTGATTTTGCGCGCGGGAATGTCGATTTCAATGATGTCGCCGTCGTGTACGAGGCCGATGGCTCCGCCGGCAGCGGCTTCGGGCGATATGTGGCCTATCGAGAGGCCGGAGGTGCCACCCGAGAAGCGTCCATCGGTAATCAGGGCACACTCTTTGCCGAGGTGCTTGGCTTTGATATAGCTTGTGGGGTAGAGCATTTCCTGCATTCCGGGACCTCCTTTGGGGCCTTCGTAGGTAATTACGACCACATCGCCGGCTTTCACTTTGTCGCCGAGGATGCCATTGACGGCTTCTTCCTGCGAGCGGAATACTTTGGCGGGGCCGCTGAAGCGGAAAATGCTTTCGTCGACGCCGGCGGTTTTGACTACGCAACCGTCAACAGCGATGTTGCCTTTGAGCACTGCCAGACCGCCGTCCTTAACGTAGGCGTGTGCGGTGTCGCGTATGCATCCGGCGGCACGGTCGGTGTCAAGCTCGGAGTAGTAGCTCATCTGTGAGCCAAGGGTGAGGTTTTTCTTCTCGCCGGGAGCCGAGCGCCAGAGTTCATCGGCTTCGTCGCAGTAGCCTTTGCCGCCTATGGCGTAGCGGTCGATGGCCTGCTGAAGCGTCATGCCGTCGACGCGTTTTACGGATGTGTCGACAAGGCCGCTGTCGGCCAGCTGCTTCATGATTGAGAGGATGCCTCCGGCGCGGTTGACGTCCTGAATGTGATAGTGAGAGTTGGGCGCCACTTTGCAGAGCACCGGGGTGCGGCGAGATAGCATATCGATGTCGTCCATGGTGAAATCGGCTTCGGCCTCATTCGCTATGGCGAGCAGATGGAGCACGGTGTTGGTGGAGCCGCCCATGGCTATGTCGAGGGTCATGGCGTTGAGGATGGCGTTGCGCGAGGCAATCGAGCGGGGAAGCACCGAGGTGTCGTCGTGCTCGTAGAAGGCATAGGTGTTTTCCACGATTTTGCGTGCGGCTTTTTTGAAAAGCTCGCGGCGGTTGGCGTGGGTGGCCACGATGGTGCCGTTGCCGGGCAGGGCGAGGCCTATGGCTTCGTTGAGCGAGTTCATGGAGTTGGCGGTGAACATACCGGAGCATGAGCCGCAGGTGGGGCAGCCTTTCTGCTCAAGGAGCTTCACGGTGGCGTCGTCTACGGTTTCGTCGGCTGAATCAATCATGATGTCGATGAGGTCGAGTGCGCGGTCGCCGAGCTTGCCGGCTTCCATGGGGCCTCCGCTGACGAAGATGGCAGGAATGTTGAGGCGCATGGCTGCCATGAGCATTCCGGGCGTTACCTTGTCGCAGTTTGAAATGCACACCATGGCATCGGCTTTGTGGGCGTTGACCATGTATTCCACGCTGTCGGCAATGAGGTCGCGCGAGGGGAGGGAGTAGAGCATACCGTCATGCCCCATGGCTATGCCGTCGTCAATCGCTATGGTGTTGAACTCGGCGGCGAAGCATCCGAGCTTCTCTATCTCTTTTTTCACTTCCTGACCGATTTCGTGGAGATGGGTGTGGCCGGGCACGAACTGGGTGAAAGAGTTGACGATTGCAATTACAGGTTTACCTATCTGGTCTTCCGTCATGCCGTTTGCGCGCCAGAGGGCACGCGCTCCGGCCATTCGGCGGCCTTGTGTGCTTGTTGCACTGCGTAATGGTGTAGGCATATGTTAAAAATATGTTTTACAACAATGTTTTAGAGCCGACTCTTAGTCGGTTTTTGCAAAATTATAACAAAAACGTCAATCGGCAAAATAATTGCAACTTTAATTGGCTGTTCCAAGTACAAATTGAAAGACAATTGCTATTTCACTACGATTTTGCGTGTTATGTGCGAGGCCGGGGAGTCGATGGCAAGCAGATAGACGCCCGGAGCGGCGGCGGAGGCATCGAGGGTAAGCTCTCCGGCGCCCCCTTCGGCAGTGGCTGTAACGGCTCCGGCAAGGTTGTAAAGTGTGGCGCGGACGCTATCGGCTCCGGCCATGTAGATGTCATATACGCTGTCGGCAGTGCGGCGAATGACAACGGCTTTTTCGTCGTCGGCGAATATCGAGCCGATTCCGGCCATGCGCCGGAGCACCTCTTTGATGCCTGCGAGCACGTCAAGTTTGCCCGCTCCCCACTGCGCGGGGACGCCGTTCTCCACATAGTCGTCGCGGATGGCGGTTTGTCTCATGATGTCGGTGACTTCGTCAACCGTCAGTGTCGGGTCGGCTTGCAGCCATAGGGCCACTGCTCCGGCGGTGAAGGGGCATGACATTGATGTGCCTTGCAGGGCTTGCCAATGGTAGTCGCGCCGAGGTGTGCTGACTATGCCCTGCAGGGCATCTTCGTTGAGCCGGGAATAGTATTTGCTTATGGATGACACGATTTGCGAGCCGGGAGCCGTGATGTGGGGAAGGCTTGTGCCGTCGGCGAGTGTGCCGTAGGAGGAGAATGGCGCTATGTCTTCCGGTCGGTAGCCGTAGGAACTGAGTGTGCCTGAGGCGTTATACCAGCTTGCGCGGGTGGTGTAGGCTCCCACGACAATGACGTTGTCGCCGCAGGCCATCGAGCTTATGGAGCCGTTGCAGGTGCCGTTTTCCCAGCCGTCGTAGCCGTGGTCGGTGAATGTGGAATAAACACCGGTCGGAGTGGAGGCGGCAACATTGGCGTAGAAGGAGAGGGTCTGCCCCGGCTCTCCTTCGATGATAATGGCGAGAGCATAGGCGGGATTGGTGGCGGTCATTGACAGGTGGTGGTCAATGGTGAGGGAGTATTTGCCCGAAACGGGGCTGACGTTTGACGACAGCGTGAGGTAGGATTTAGGCGATGTGGCGCTATCAAATTTGTCGAGGTGAAGATAGGTGTCCGACGATTCCGAGCCGCCGATGTAGGTTTTCACTCCGCCGGTGCTCTCGTTGATTTCAACGGATGACACTACCGTTGGGATTAGGCGGCTGATGTTGACCACGGCCAGACTGAAGCGGAACGGACGCCCGTCGGAGGCATAGATTGAGATGTCGCCGTTGTAGACATCAGAGGTGTTGACGGCGTTGCCGGAGGCTTTCGTGTTGTAGGGAGCGAAGAAAGTTTTCAGCTCGGTGTCGCCGGTGGTGAAGGTTTTGTGCAGGCTCATGGGGATGTTGCCGTCGTTGCCGGCCGAGAGCAGGATTATGGCATCTTCGCCGAGCGCCGCGAGGGCGCGGCAGAATTCGTCGGAGCCGTCGTGGGGTCCATCGGTGGTGCCGAGTGAAAGGTTAATCACGGCCGGCATATTGTTTTCGCGGGCTTTTTCTATGACATATTCCACACCTTTGAGTATGCAGCTGTCATAGAGGTCGCCGCAGGCAATTGCAATTGAGGCTTCGGGGGCAACACCGTGAAACGGGATGTCGCCGTCGGCCATCGGCTCGTCGGCGCAGAATCGGCCCGGTCCCGAGTAGCTGCCTGTCATGATTCCGAGCACGTGGGTGCCGTGGGTCATGCCGGTGTTTTCGGTGCGGAATGAGGCTATCTCGGTGGGCGTCTCATAGTCGGAGCATCCGGCGCGGGGGCCTGTGGCCACACGCACTCCGGTGACGCGCGAATTGCCGTCGGCGTCCATGAAGTTGATGTGGTTGGGGTCAAGGCCGCTGTCGTGGAGGCCCACCATCACGCCTTTGCCGGTGTAGGCGCGGTTGAGGTCGGCGTCGGTGCCGCTGATTACGGCGTCGGCATGAGCCGATGCCCGTGCTGCGTTCATCGCGGGCTTTTTCATGTCGCCGAACGACAGCCCGATGACACATTCCTCGCTGATAAGGCTGTCAATGTCGTTGAGGTGAACACTGACCATCGCCACGTTGCCAAACATATCCTCTACCTCATAGCCGGCCTCAGCGAGAATTGCGGCGTCGGCGGGACTGTGAAGGGCTACGAGGGCGCTGACGGTGTCGCCGATGCTGCTGATTTCAGTCGCTGTAGCGTTGCCGGGTGTGGTAGTTATGCTTACTGCTTTATGTGCGCGCCAGGTCTCGAGCCGTGTCTGCGAGCGAGCGTCGAGTTTGCATTGAGCGCCTGCGGTTGCCGCGGCGAGGATACCGAGCGAGAATATGATGATGCGTTTCATATCGAGCTGAATTTATACAAAAATAGTCATTTGCCGGGCAATATAAAAAGGGGGGGATAAAAAAATTGCGAGGTTGGAGAATGGAATAAAGCGGAAGGGCCTCCCCGCGTGCGGGAAGGCCCTTCTGGACTATAGGAGTTAGTGATTATTTCTTGGCCATTGACATATCTGTATATCCGAACCAGAGGCTTGCGGTAAGCGCTCCGTTGTTCATGAGTGAACCGAAGAAGCCGTCGTTGGGGTCGAATGTCACCGACTGGAGGTCGGGAGAAACCTGACCGTCAACGCTGCCGCTTGCCAAGAGGCTGCTGCCTGAGATTCCGGCAAGGCCTACATCGCGAACACCTGCTGAACCGAAGTTAACGCCTTCTGCAATCACCTGTCCCAGCGGGAAGCTGAGTGTGCTTAGACCTGTTTCTTCGTCAACAAGGTATTCGGCGCTGAGAATCACCCAGTTGTAGCCCATGAAGCCGGAGAAGTAGAGCTCTACACCGTAGCCTGTATCGCCTTCTGAAAGGCCGGTGCAGGTGAGGTTGAACTGTTCGGTATAGGCATCCCAAAAATCTGCGCCTTGCCAAATCCATGCACCCTGAAGTTTTTCATAGATGGTGGGTACTTTGAGGGTAACTTCAGTGGTTTTCTGAGTGCCAATCTGAGCGCCTTCGGCAGAAGTGATGGTGACGATGAACTCAGCACTGTTGGTTTCGTCATCGCTGCCGATGGGATAGAACTGGATGTTGCCGATTTTAGAGTCGGCGGGAATGATGATGGTTTTCGATGTGATGCGGAAGTCCTCACCCTCGGTTGCGGGGAGGTCGGAAGCCGCAGATACTTCAACGGTCACTTTGATGGGGCCGTTGGCATCGCCGGTGACAATAACGGGAACGTTGTAGTAAACGCCGGTGAATTTCTTTGTCACGCTGATTTCAGTCTGCTGCATGCTTACGGTAACGTCTGACGCGGAGTTGAATTTTGCGTCGTCATCGTCGGAGCAAGCTGTCAGAGCGAAGGCGAGCAGGCCGAATGCAAATATCTTGTTTAATTTCATAATCTTGAATATTAATTAGTTGCTGTAACCGGGGTTCTGCTGGCCTTTCAGCTGGGGATTGATTTCCATCTGGTGCTGGGGGATGGGCCATACATAACGGTAGTCGCCGGGAGTGAATTGAACGTTAACGTTGCTCGGGAGGTAGATTTCCTCGATGACAGGCAGGATGGGGAATGAGCCGTCGCGGGTGAAACCGAGGTTCCAGCGGCGGAGGTCAGACATACGGAATCCTTCGCCGATGAGCTCTTTGGAGCGCTCGTCGCGGATGACGTTGACGAGGTTCTGTCCGCTGTATGTCACGTCGGAGTATTCTTCAGGTGAGAAGCGGCGTGCGCGAATGAGGTCGTTGAGAGCCTTGTTTGCAGTTGATGCATCGTTGGAGGCTGCTGCTGCCTCGGCGATATTCAGATAGAGCTCCGATGAGCGGAAGGGTTTCGGCTTGTTCTTGAAGCTGTCTGCTGTGCCGACGTTGAGGTCGGGGTTGCCGGGGAATTTCTGGAATGTGTAGGTGCTGACGGTGTATTCGCCGAAAGTCATGCGGCGGGTGATGGCGAAGAATGAGTCAAAGCGGATGTCTTCTTCATCGTATGCTGCCAAAGCTTCATATGTGGGCAGATAGTCAACACGGGTGGGATAGGTCACGCCATAGTTCCATGCGTCGAAATAAGAGCCTACGTAAGCTGATTCTGAGGAATTGACGAAGGGCACGAAGATAAGCTCGGAGCCTGCGTCGGTGCTCCACATTTCAGCATAGTCGTCGCCTGTTGTGAGGGGGAAGAGACCTGATGTAACAACGTAGTTGGCTTTGCTGATACAGGTGGCATAGTCTTTCTTGAGAAGAGCCACGCGCGACTGCAGGGCTGCCACAGCATAGCTGCTGAGATAGCTTGCGTTGGGGGCGCAGTTGGTGTTGTCGGTTCTCTCGTATTCAACCATTGCGTCGAAAGCGTCATTAAGGTCGTTTTCAATCAGCTCGAACGTCTCTTTCATTGATGAACGTCCGGGATAGCTGCCGGTATCGCCTGTAGGATGGTATTCGGTTACGAGCTGCAGACCGAGACCGGGCTGTTCGGCGCGGGCTTCATCGTAAGCCTGGCAGTAGTGGTCGTAGAGCCAGTAGTAGATGTATGCGCGGAAGAATTTAAGCTCGCCGATGTAGCGGCTTACGGCAACAACCTCGTCATCTTCAAGAGCGCCGCCGTCGATGAGAGTCTGAGCGCGGGGAATCGCGAAGTTGATGTTTTTCATTACGCTGTAGCAACCTGCGTAGTTCGCGTCGATATCACTGGTTGAAGCGTTAACCTGTGCGTTTGAGAACGTCTGTCCGCGGTGACCGTTGTCGATGGTGCCGAGGAATTTGTCCATTTCAAGCTCTGTCGAGGTGACATAGCTTCCGGAGGTCAGAGCACGGAATGAGCTGTAGATACCGTTGCGGTAGCCCTCGACATCAGATGCCGTCTGAAGCGACTCGTTGTCGGTGATGGCTCCTGCAGGGTCCTGATTCATATCACAGGAAGCAAGAGACAGCCCGAATCCTAATATTGCAAAAAATATTTTTTTCATAATTGTATTTCTAAGAGATTTAGAATGTTACGTCAATTCCGAATTCAAACTGACGGGTGTTGGGATAGAAGAAATGAACTACGTTTCCTTCGTATTCGGGGTCGGAGCCGTTGAATGCGGTGATTGTGAAGAGGTTACGGGTTGTGAAGTGAACAGAAGCTTCTTTGAGGGATACTGTCTGAAGCCATTTCGAGGGCAGCGAATAGGTGAGGGTGAGGTTCTTCAGACGGAGGAATGATGCGTTTTCAACGAAACGCGAGTCAGCCTGAACTTCCTGCGAGATGCCGTAGAGGTCGGTTTGGTTCGGGATATTGGTCTTGTCGCCCGGCTGGGTCCAAACATTGAGAAGGTCAACAGAACCGTTGCAGTTGAGTGTTTGAGCAACAGTGCGGGTGTACCAGTAGTTGCCGTTGAAGATGTATTTCTCGGCCGACCAGTTGAAGTCGGTGTTGAGCATGATGTTTTTCCAGCGTACCTGGATGCCGAAACCACCGTTCCAAGGAGCGATATAGTTCTTGCCGAGGTCAACCTCGTCGTCATCTGAGTAAACTTTGGTGATGTTGCCGTCTTTGGTGTACCAGCGCTGCTGACCGTCGGCGGGGTCGACACCGGCGTAGCGTACGTTGTGAAGAGAGAACGGGTTCTTGTCAACTTCGTATGTGACGCCTGTGCCGGGAAGGGTGAATTTGTCAAGACCGTTGAAGAGTTCAATGATTTTCACGTCGTTGTAGCCGAAGTTGGCGGTCATGCCTACATACCAGTCGCTGTTCTTGAAGAAGTCGATACCTACGTTGACATCGACACCGGTGTTACGCATTGAGCCGATGTTGGCTGTACCTTCTTCGTAGCCGGTTGTGTAGTCGTAGGGGATGTCCATGAGCATATCCTCGGTGGTCTTGGTGTAGAAGTCGGCACTTACTCTGAAGCGGTCAAGGAAGTTGAAGTCGAGACCGAAGTCGAAAGCCTTAACGGTTTCCCATGTGAGGTCTTCGTTTGACTGCTGGCTGAGGCCGAGAGAGTTGCTGCCGTTGTAGGGACGTCCTGAACCTGCAGTACCCTGATAGGCGTAATCGGAGATGCCGGAGTTGCCGGTGGTGCCGTAGTTGACGCGGAATTTCAAGTTGTCAATCCACTTGACGTCGGCGAGGAAGTTTTCCTGCTTGGCGTCCCACATACCGCCGATGGCATAGAATGTTGACCAACGGTGGCCGGGAGCGAATTTCGAGCTACCGTCACGGCGGACGTTGAAGTCAAGGAAGTATTTGTTAGCGTAATCATAGGTGAGGTTTGCGAACCATGAGTTGATTACTGTTTTGCTTTCTGAGTGCGAGAGGTCGCTGATGGTTACATCAGTACCCTGATTGAGGAGCCACTGCTGGTAGCTGGGCTGGCCGGATGAGTAAACGCTGAAGCTGCGGCTGCGCTCTATGATTGATTCCTGACCTAACAGGATAGCTGCGTGGTGCTGCTCGGCGATGGTTGTGCGGTATTCAGCAGTGTTGGTGTAGGTGAAGCGATACCAACGCTTGAAAGCCTGTCCTGATGAAGAACCCTGTGTGGAGAGGTTGTAGCTGTCGCCCATGGGGGTAACGCCCTTGAGGTCTTTTGAAACGAAAACTCCCTGTTCGGTGTAGTCGAATGCGTTGACAGCCTGCTGAGCGCGGAGGGTAAGACCTTTGACGGGGGTCAGCTGCTCGTAGAGGTTCATCATGACGGTGACGTTGCTGATACGGTTATGGCCGTTGTAGGCTTCCGACATCCAGTTAGGATTGTAGCGCTGCGAGTAGTGATAGTACATGGCTTCTTCGCCGCGAACCATATTGCCGTTGTCATCGAATGAGTAGTAGTAGGGGGTATCCCAGGGGAGTAGCACTTCTGCCGAGTTGAAGGCGTTGGCGCTGTGACGTGACGTGGCATAAGCGTTGGTCATGTACTGCTCGTAGCCGAAATTGCCGGAGAGGCCTACCTGGAACCAGTCGTTAACTTTGGTGTCAAGGTTGGTTGACATTGTCTCGCGACGCAGACCTGAGAGGGCTACAAGACCGTCCTGGTCGTAGTGGCCGAGCGAGAGGTAGTAGCGTGTGCGGTCTGTACCGCCGGATACGCGGCCTTCAAGTGAATACATCAGCGCGTGGTCTTTGATGAGTTCGTCGCGCCAGTCGGTAGAAATGCCGTAGTTGTTGACGAGGTCGCGGACTTCCTGAGAAACGGGGTTGCCGATTTTGTCGCCGTATTCAATACGCTGCTGTGCGTTCATGAGCTTAACGCCCTGACGTGCAAGCTCCGACCATCCGACGTTGGCGCGGACGGTGACGGTGGCCTGTTCGCCGTAGCGACCTTTCTTGGTTGTGATGACGATGACGCCGTTGGCGGCACGCGAACCGTAGATGGCTGTCGATGAAGCGTCTTTAAGCACTGTGACGCTCTCGATGTCGCTGGGGTTGATGGTGGTGAATACCGATGAGGTGACGGGTGCGCCGTCGAGGATGAATAGAGGGGTGTTGGATGCGTTCAGCGAGTTCACACCGCGGATACGGATAGAGGTGGGAATTGACGAAGGCTCGCCGGAGTTTGAGAAGATGGTGAGACCCGGAACCTGACCCTGAAGAGCGTCAACGAAGTTTGACGAAGGAGTGTCTTCAAGAGTTTGTTCGCCGACCACGCTGACTGAACCAACGAGTGAGCCGAGGCGTTTGCCGGAGCCGTAACCTGTGACGATGACTTCGTCAAGGGCGTTGGCTGAGGGCTCAAGGTTGATTTCAAGGTTAGTGCCGATGGCTACGCGCTGTGGATTGTAGCCGATGTAAGACACTTGCAATTGTGTGGCCGAGGCGGGCAGGTGGAGCGTGAATTTACCGTCGATGTCGGTAGCAACACCATTGCCGCCGCCAATGGGCTGAACTGTGGCTCCTACGAGGGGCTCGCCGGTTGCAGCGTCGCAAACGACACCGCTTGCTGTCTGGGTCTGAGCCATGGCAGAAAGAGCTGTCGTCATAATCACTGCAAGGAGTAAAAACAGTTTTTTCATACTAAAAAAAATTAGACAATAATGTATTGATTTGGTGTTTGTTTATATTTCTTTCCTGATGGTTTGTAATGAATATTTTAGTTTCAGTTGGCAAATATAAGAAATATTAACGAAAAATTCATGTATTTTGTGACACTTTTTCTTGGTTTTAACATTTTGGCTTTCGTTGTGATTTTTATGATTGGTGAGAATGATGGTATAAAGCGTTGAACATTACATAATTAATTTGCGAATTTATATACAATTATTCATTTGTGGTGATGCGCCGACGTAATAAATTTTAGTTAATAACGTGATAGAGCGCTGGTTCGGGCCATCGTGTTACGTGTCGAGTCGGCTTAAAAAAAACTCCCCGGCCTTAGTGGGCGGGGAGCTTGATATACCTTATTAATATAGGTGTTATTTATATGTGCTGAAATCGGTGTTGCGCATATCGCCTGATTTGTTGAACTCGACGTGGAATGCGAATGCTGCGGCGAGCGAGTGGGGCGTCTGGCCACCTTTTCCCATTTTGAGGTAATCCCAAAGGAGCTCTTTGTATTCGGGGTTGGCACAGTTTTCAATGATGGTCTGTGCGCGCTGCACGGGGTCTTTGCCTCGGAGGTCGGCCACACCTTGGTCGGTGATGATGATATCGACGGAGTGCTCGGAGTGGTCGGCGTGAGCCACCATGGGGACGATGTTGGAGATGAGGCCTCCTTTGGTGACCGAGGGGCATGAGAAGATTGAGATGTAGGCGTTGCGGGTGAAGTCGCCTGAACCGCCGATGCCGTTCATCATCTTGGTGCCTAACACGTGGGTTGAGTTGATGTTTCCGAAGATGTCGGCCTCGAGGGCGGTGTTCATGGCTATGACGCCGAGGCGGCGTATTACTTCGGGGCTGTTGGATATTTCGGCGGGGCGCATCACCACCTTATCGTGGAAGAAGTCGAGGTTGCTGAAGATTTTGTCTTCCATGGCGTCGGAGATGGTCATGGAGCAGGTGCTTGAGAAGGTGCACTTGCCTTTGAGCATCAGCTCGAAGACGGAGTCTTGAGTAACTTCGGTGTACATCTGGAAAGGAGGAATCTCGGTGCTTTCGCCAAGGTCGTAGAGCACGGCGTTGGCTACGTTGCCCACACCCGACTGGAGGGGGAGGAACTGTTTCGGAAGCCGTCCGGCGCGGAGCTCGCCGAGGAGGAAGTTGACGACGTTGGAGCCAATTTGCTTCGACACGGCATCCGGCTCGGTGAATCCCTTTATGCCGTCGTGATAGTCGGTCTTGATGATGCCGACAACTTTGGCGGGGTCGATTTTAAGAGTGGGGCGTCCGATGCGGTCGGAGGGTTTGTAGACGGGAATCTCGCTTCTGTAGGGAGGGTCCTGAAGCGTGAAGATGTCGTGCATACCGTAGAGACCCTTGGGGAGGCATGAGTTGAGCTCAATGAAGATGTGGTCGGCCATGGCTGCGTAGGTGGCGATGTTGCCGACGCCGTTGCCGAGCACGACTTCGCCGTCGTCGGTGATGTCGGCGGCCTCGATTATGGCGTAGTCAATTTTGGGGTAGAAGCCATAGCGCATTTCCTGAGCGAGTTCGCTGAGGTGACGGTCGAAATAGTTGGCGTCGTGAGAGTTGATGCGTAGGCGCAGGTCAGGGGTGTTCTGATAGGGGGCGCGCATACGTATGGCGTTGGCGCGTGAAAGCGCTCCGTCGCAGTGCTGGTTGGTGGATGCGCCGGTGAAGATGTTTACTTTAAATTCACGTCCTTCGGCGTGTTCCTTCTCAGCTTTAGCAGCGAGAGCTTCGCTGACGGCCTTCGGCGAGCCGGCGGCTGTGAAGCCCGAGGTTCCGATGGTCTGACCGTTGCAGATCATTGCTGCGGCCTCTTCAGCGGTTATGTAATTGAATGCCATAATATATTAATGTGTGGAATAAATTGGTCTATTTCCGGGCAATTCCTTTGCGGGAATTTCACACTTTTAGTAAATTTGCGTAAAATTACAATATTATTTGGTTATTAACAAAGATTTTCCCGAAAAGATATGTTAGAGAATAGTGACGCTGCCGAGCGTTGTCTATATATAGAAACTTATGGCTGCCAAATGAATGTGGCCGATTCGGAAGTTGTTGCGGCCGTGATGCAGACTGTTGGGTATGTGTCCGCGGAATCGGCCGAAAAGGCTGATGCCGTGCTGCTGAACACGTGTTCTATACGCGACAACGCCGAGCAGAAGATATTGTCGCGTTTGGCCTACTATCGGTCGCTGCGTCGGCACGGACGACGCCTCATAATCGGCGTGATAGGGTGCATGGCCGAGAGAGTGCGCGATGCGCTTATCAATGAACATGATGTCGACATTGTGGCAGGCCCCGATGCCTATCTCGACCTGCCTAACCTGTTTGCTGCGGCCGAGGCCGGCGAGAAGGCCATCAACGTGGAGCTGTCGCTCACCGAGACCTACCGCGACGTGATGCCCGTGCGCATAGGCGGCAACAAAGTGAGCGGCTTCGTCAGCATAATGCGCGGATGCAACAACTTCTGCTCCTACTGCATTGTGCCCTATACGCGCGGACGCGAGCGCTCGCGCCCTGTGGCCAGCATCCTGCGTGAGGTGGCCGACCTTGAGCGCAAGGGATTTCGTGAGGTGACACTGCTGGGGCAGAATGTCAACTCTTACCGCGCTGAAAACCCCGACGGCAGCGTGACCGGCTTTGCCGAGCTGCTTCGGCTTGTGGCGCACGCGGCCCCCGGAATGAGGGTGCGCTTCACGACTTCGCATCCCAAGGATATGTCAGACGAGATAATAGCCGCCATAGCATCGGAACCCAACATCTGCCGCCACATTCATCTGCCCGTGCAGTCCGGCTCCGACAAAGTGCTGAAAGCCATGAACCGCAAATATACCTCGGAATGGTATCTTGAGCGCATCAACGCCATACGCCGCATGATACCCGACTGCGGAATAACCACCGACCTCTTCACGGGTTTCCACGACGAGACGGAGGAGGACTTTCAGATGACCCTCGACCTGATGAAGAAAGTGGGCTTCGACGCTTCGTTTATGTTCAAATACTCCGAGCGTCCCGGTACCCTCGCATCGAAAACCATGCCTGACAACGTGCCGGAAGAGGTGAAGATAGAACGCCTTAACCGCATGATAGCGCTGCAGAACGAGTTGTCGGCCGAGTCAAACCGTCGTGACGAGGGCAAGGTGTTTGAGGTACTGGTAGAGGGTGTGTCGAAACGCAGTTCCGACAGCTTTGTGGGACGCACGTCGCAGAACAAGACGGCAGTGTTCCCTCGCGGTGATTTCCGCGTGGGCGACCTCGTGAAAGTGCGTGTTGAGAGCGTCACTTCCGCCACTCTGATTTGCTCGCTCGTCTGAAAAAATGGCCGGAACTCTTGACAACGGCTTCTCAAAGTATTAATTTTGTAGTTACTTTGCCTTATTATGGAGCGAAAACAAAGCAAATTCAGAAAGATACTGCGCCAGCTGACGCCCACTGTGAGCGTTGCTCTGGTGCTCCTGATGCTCGGAATAACGGGCGTGTTGGCCATAACGGGTCGCGCCGTTTCCGACAATATCAAAGAAAACCTCGGATTTAACCTTGTGCTCAGGGACGACGCAACTGAAGCTGACGCCAATGCCCTGAAGCAATTGTTTACAGGCGCACCCTATGTGGCGTCATACGAATATCTCTCGGCCGAGGAAATCCTGCATCAGGAAGAGGCTCTGATAGGTGAAGACATCGTCGAGGTTGTGGGCGTGAACCCCTATCAGCCGGAATTTAACGTTCGTGTAAAGGCTGCCTACGCCAATGTTGACTCCATCAGCCGAATTACGGAGCCGTTCCGCACCAATGATGTCATTGACACCGTGCAGGTGCACACCGATATGGTGAATGAAATCAATTCCAACATCAGGTCGTTGTCGATTGGACTGCTCGTGGTGGCGATAGCACTGTTGGTAATATCGTTTGTGCTGATTAACAATACAGTGCGTCTGACCATCTACTCGCGCCGCTTTCTGCTCCACACAATGAGGCTCGTGGGTGCAACCGACGGCTTTATACGTCGCCCCATAGTGAGACTCAACGCCCTTTGCGGCCTCGTGGCCGGCATCCTGAGCTCGCTGATGCTCATCGGGCTTCTGAGCGTGGCGTCGAACACCAATCCCGAACTTAGTCGGGTGCTTGCCATAGGCTCCCTTTGGACTGTGTTCGCCGGAATGATGGTGCTTGGCATAGTCATTTGCGCGCTCGCAGCGTGGTTTGCCACCAACAAATATCTCCGTCAGGATTATGACGACCTTTTTTAACGACAATCAACCGTTTTCAAAATGGCAGAAAAACAGAAAAAATACGGACTATCCGCAAAACAGCCGTCAGCCGGCTCCAATTGCTCCGGCAGCGTGCTGACAAAGGAGGAAGAGTCGCAGTTTCCCCTGAGTGCGGTGAACTTCAAAATGATGATAATAGCGGCGGTAATGATAGTGGCCGGCTTCCTGTTGATGCTCGGCGGCAGCTCCACTGAATCGGAGTTTAATCCCGACATCTTCAGCACGCGCCGCATCGTGATAGGCCCGACTATCGCGTTTTTAGGCTTCGTGGCCATGGGTGTAGCCATCATCTGGTCGCCCCGGCGCAAAAATGCAAAGCAACAGGACGTAACCGAGGAAAAACAGAATGACAATGGATTGGCTTGACTCACTCATTCTCGGCGTGGTGCAGGGTCTGGCAGAATACCTGCCCATCAGCTCGTCGGGCCACCTGCAGATATGCCGCGACGTACTCGACCTGAAATTGGCCGGTGCCGAGGCTATGGAATTTGATGTAGCGCTCCATGCGGCCACAGTGCTGAGCACCATCGTGGTGCTCTGGAAAGAGTTTCTGCCGCTGTGCAAATCGTTTTTCACGTTTAAGAACGACAGCAACACGCAGTTCGTGCTTAAGATTCTTCTTTCATGCATCCCTATCATGATTGTGGGATTTTTATTGTCTGATTATATTGAGCAGTTGTTTAAGGGTAATCTCCTGATAGTCGGTATATGCCTCATCGTGACGGCATCGCTGCTCTCGTTCTCATACTTCTACCGCACGCGTTCCGACAGCAAGCTCGCTTCCGCGACGGGGCTGCCGAAACCGGCACGCGACATTAACTTTCGCGATGCCTTCATAATAGGCTGCGCGCAGGCTATAGCCGTGCTTCCGGGCCTGAGTCGTTCGGGCTCGACCATTGCGACGGGCCTCATACTCGGCGACAAACGCGAGCAAGTGGCGCGCTTCTCATTTTTCATGGTTATCATCCCCATTCTTGGAGAAGCTCTTCTCAATCTTAAGGATATGCTGACCGGTGCCGCCGAGCCGGTTGCACATGGTGTCGCCACGGTGGGTGAGCAGGTGTCGGTGGGCATGAGCGCCACGCTGATAGGCTTCTTCTCGGCGTTCATTGTCGGCTGTCTGGCCTGCAAATGGATGCTCGACATTGTTAAAAAAGGAAAATTGATATGGTTCGCCGTTTACTGCGCCATAGCAGGAGCGTTCTGCATACTTTATAATATCTGCGGATGAACTTTTTAGCCGGCGAAATTATATATATAGACAAGCCCTACGGCTGGACATCGTTTGATGTGGTGAAGCGCATCCGCGGCGTCATGCTCCGCAGGATGGGCATAAAGAAAATGAAAGTGGGCCACGCAGGCACACTCGACCCTTTGGCCACGGGCGTCATGATTGTGGTGAGCGGAAAGGCCACCAAGCTGATTGAGACGCTTCAGGGAGGCGTGAAAGAATATGTAGCAACCATAAGGCTCGGTGCCACGACCCCGTCGTTCGACCTCGAGACGGAGATTGATGCCACATTCCCTACCGCGCACATCACGCGTGAAATGACCGAAGAGGTGCTCAGGCGCTTCACCGGACGAATCGAACAGGTGCCACCGGCGTTCTCGGCCTGCAAGATTGACGGGCGCCGCGCCTACAAAATGGCCCGTAAAGGTCATGATGTGGAGCTTAAACCGAAAGTGCTCGTGATTGACAGCATAGAGCTTCTTGAGTTTGCTCAGGACGAAATAAGCATACGAGTTGTGTGCAGCAAAGGCACCTACATACGCGCGCTGGCTCGCGACATCGGCGAGGCGCTTGGTTCGGGCGGCCATCTCACGGCGCTACGACGCACCAGAGTGGGGGACGTTGGCATTGCAGACTGCCTCAGCGTGGACGACGCGGTGGAGATGTTGCGCAACGTTGAGGTGGAAATGCCCGACGAGGCGGAAACCGCCGGATAACTTACAGTAAGATAACAAAAACAGATTCAGAAAAAATATGAAACTTTCGCAATTTAAATTTAAACTTCCCGAGGAACTGATAGCGCAAAACCCCGCGGAGCAGCGCGATGAATGCAGAATGATGGTGCTCAACCGCAAGACCGGAGAGATTTCCCATCATGTGTTTAAAGATATTCTGAATTATTTCAACGAAGGCGATGTCATGGTGTTCAACGACACCAAGGTGTTTCCCGCTCGGCTTTTCGGCAATAAGGAGAAGACCGGAGCACAGATTGAAGTGTTCCTGCTCCGTGAACTCAACGAAGAAAACAAACTGTGGGATGTGCTTGTGGAGCCGGCCCGCAAGATTCGCATCGGCAACAAGCTCTATTTCGGCGATGACGAATCAATGGTGGCCGAAGTGATTGACAACACCACTTCACGCGGCCGCACACTTCGTTTTCTGTACGACGGGCCTCACGAAGAGTTCAAGTCGGCCCTCTATGCGCTCGGCAAGACTCCTCTGCCCGAATACATTAAGAGAGACCCTGACGAGGCCGACGCAGAAGCCTATCAGACCATATTTGCCCGCAACGAAGGTGCCATTGTGGCTCCCGCAGCCGGCCTGCACTTCAGTCGAGAACTCCTCAAACGCCTTGAAATCAAGGGCGTGGAACAGGGGTATATAACAGTGCACAGCGGTCTCGGCAATTTCCGCGAAATCGATGTGGAGGACCTTACAAAACACCGCATGGACTCGGAACAGCTCAATGTGACATCCGAACTGGTTGAGACTGTGAACCACGCCAAAGACGAAGGCCGTCAGGTATGCGCGGTAGGCACATCGGTGCTCCGTGGAATTGCGAGCGCCGTGAGCATGGGCGGCAAGATGAAGACCTACTCCGGCTGGACCAACAAATTTATCTTCCCCCCGTATGATTTCACGGTAACGACAGCACTCGTATCGAATTTCCATCTGCCGTATTCCACCATGTTGATGATGGTGGCCGCTTTCGGTGGCTACGACCTCGTGATGAAGGCCTATCAGGAAGCCTTGCGCGAGAAATACCGCTTCGGAGCCTACGGCGACGCTATGCTCATAATATAACCTTTAAAACGGTACAGCCATGATAATCAACGAACGAGAGAGCCGACACCGGAGTGTGCTCGACGCGGCGCGCATGATGATGACCGCGGCCCGCACCGCCCCGAAAGGGAAGGGGCTCGACCTCATTGAGACAGCTATTGTGGAGGGCGATGACCTGCTGCGCCTGAGCGATGCCATGATGCGTCTGCATCAGATGACGGGACGCCATGTGTTTGAGCGCGACGCCGCCAACATACTTCAGGCCGAGGCCGTGATGATAATAGGTGTGCGCACGCAGCCGCTCGGCCTTGACTGCGGCCACTGCGGTTTCGCCACCTGCGCTGAGAAACCCGAAAAGGCACCCTGCGCTTTTAATAGCGTCGATGTCGGCATTGCCATAGGCTCCGCCTGCTCGCTCGGCGCCGACCTTCGCATTGACTCCCGCGTGATGTATTCGGCAGGTATGGCCGCCATGCAACTCAGGCTTCTGCCCGAGTGCCGCAACGTGTTTGCAATCGCACTGTCGGCTTCGTCAAAGAATCCTTTCTTCGATCGCTAAGTGGCCGACACTTTTTATACACTCACCTCACCATCGGAGGCCGTCTACCGTGAAAAAATGAGCAAATTCATGGCCTTCGCGGTTCCGGTGACGAGCGTTGCCGAAGCCAAAGGCGTGATAGCGCGATTTCAGAAAGAGTATTTCGACGCGCGCCACGTCTGCTGGGCCTATATGCTTGGCACAGCCCGCACTGACTTTCAAAGCAATGACAACGGCGAGCCCTCCGGAACCGCCGGGAAACCGATACTCGGACAGATAAACTCGTTCGGACTGACCAACATAGTGATTGTGGTGGTGCGCTATTTTGGCGGCATCAAACTTGGCACGCCGGGACTGACGGCAGCCTATCGCGAAGCCGCGCGCATGGCCATCTCCGAAGGCGAAATTGTGGAGTGCCACGAGCAAGCCCGGATATCGCTGACGTTCAGCTATATGGCTATGAACGAAGTGATGAAACTCGTAAAGCAGCCCGGAGTGAGTGTGATATCTCAGCAGTTCGACAATCTCTGTGCCATGACGCTCGCCGTCCGCGCCGACGATGCCCCTACGCTCAGGGCGCGTCTGCTTAATATCCCGTCGGTTGGCATCGAAGATTAGAATGCTCAGGCAAAAAAACTTCGGGAATTTTCGGCTCTGAAATATGCCCTGAATTCATGCGAAACAACTAACTTTGTACTGATGAATCCCCCGCCCCCTGACGGGAAATATTAACAACGATAAATAACTCAGAAAGAATATGGCAAACTGGTTTGAATGTAAAGTGAGATATGACAAGATGATGGAAAACGGCGTAGTCAAGAAGGTAAATGAGCCTTACCTGGTTGACGCGCTGTCATTTACCGAGGCTGAGGCCCGAATCATCGAGGAACAAACTCCTTTTATTTCCGGCGAATTTTCAGTTTCGGCTGTTAAACGCACTAAGATAGCAGAAATCTTTTGGGACGACTCCGCTGACAAATGGTATCTCGTGAAGGTGGCGTTCATAACAATTGATGAAAAAACGGCGGCCGAAAAGAAGTCGACATCGCTGATTCTCGTGGCTGCAAACGATTTCAAGGGCGCTCTCGACAACTTCATGGAAGGAATGAAGTCGACGATGGCCGATTTTGAGATTGTTAGCATTGCCGAGACACCCCTGATGGATGTCTATAAAGTGAAAGCTCCTTCAGAATCCGCTCCTAAATTAGAGTGATATGTCGGTTGCCGAGAATTTAGCGGCTGTAAAGGCCTCGCTTCCGGAAGGCGTGGGGCTGGTGGCTGTGTCGAAATTCCATCCCGTCGAAGCCCTGAAGGAGGCCTACGATGCAGGTCAGCGGATGTTCGGGGAAAGCCGAGTGCAGGAATTGTTGGCCAAGCAGCCGCAACTTCCAGCCGACACACGCTGGCATTTTATAGGCCATCTGCAAACCAACAAGGTGCGTCAGCTCGTGGGGAAAGTAGCTCTGATAGAAAGCGTTGACACCGAGAGACTTCTTAATATAATCGATGCCGAATCGCTACGTGCGGGAGTGGTGAGCCGTGTACTGCTTCAGCTTCATGTAGCGCAGGAGGAGACGAAGTTCGGCTTCTCAGTTGATGAATTGCGTGACTACTTCGCCCGCCGAGCATTTGAATCGCTCAAGGCCACGCATATATGCGGCCTGATGGGTATGGCCTCGAACACTGACGACCGTGAGCGCATAGAGTCTGACTTCAGGGCCATAGCCGGGTGCTATGACGAGATACGCAATGACGCTGCGCTCGGCCTGAGAGGCTTCGATGTACTCAGCATGGGCATGAGCGACGACCGCGGCATAGCTGTGGAATGCGGTTCAAATCTTGTAAGGGTGGGTACCGCTATTTTTGGCCCGCGCGAGTATTGAAACTGCTGATATATACGCCGCCGTCATGAAAATCGCGCAATTCTGCCGGTGATCAGCTTTTGCAAAGTCAACAAGGGCGGCGACAAGATAAAGACCGCACTTGACGAAGGCCAGACGCTTGTGATAACAAGCCGATAAAATAGTCTTATACTAAAATATTTAGCGGAGGATGCACCAAACATTTGACGGTGTTCTCCTCCGCTGTTTTTTTGCGGAGTCTCTGCCGGTTTCGGTGAATTCTTTCAAATCTAATGTCGGCTCTTTGTCCCGACTCTTTGCGGCAATTCCAAAATTTTTAGGGTTTCGGAATGATTTTTCGGAAAATTAACCTAACTTTGCACAAATCTGATTCCGTACGCAGAAAAAACAATTGTATCAACTAACCCCTATAAACTTTTCTAATCCATGTCAGTCAAGACTGCAACTTCTAACGCGCCCGTAAAAAGAAATTACGCGCTTCCAATCGCGATAATGTTCGCGCTATTTTTCATGATAGCCTTTGTGACAGGCTATCAGAATCCGCTCGGCTCGGTAATCAAGAAGATGAGCGGCGGCAATATGTTCTGGAGCCAGCTCGGCACACTCGCTAACTTCATCGCTTATGCCATAATGGGTTATCCCGCAGGCAAGATTCTCCAGCAGAAAGGCTATCGCATCACGGCCATTTATGCTGTTACCGTAGGATTTATCGGCGTTCTGGTGACTTATCTGTCCGGAATGATTGACAATGTGAATATCGCCCTTACCATTTATATTGTTGGAGCCTTCATAGCAGGATTCTCTATGTGTATGCTCAACACCACCGTCAACCCCATGCTCAACTCAATGGGCTCGACTCCCAAGAAGGGCAACCAGATGGTACAGTTCGGTTGCACGTTCAACTCTCTCGGAGCTACACTCGCTCCGGTGGTAGTAGGCGGCCTTCTCGGTGGCGCGGCATCCACAATATCGTCGGCCAACCCGGTCTTTTTCCTCGCAATGGGCATCTTCGCCGCAGCCTTCATCGTACTGTTCTTCTCCAAACTTCCTGAAAATCCGAATCTCGGCAAACCCACTGCAAATGTGTCGGTGCGCGGTGCATTGAAATATCGTAATTTCGTGTTCGGCCTATTCGCTATTTTCTGCTATGTGGGTCTTGAGGTCGGCATCGCCAACTTCAACTATCAGTACATTGAGAACAGCAATGTTGTTGCCGGAGCCGGAAATTCGCTGACTCCTGCAGCCATCGCAGGTTCCGTGGTGGGCATCTACTGGCTTCTGATGCTTGTAGGCCGTTTCTTGGGCGGTGTGATAGGCGGTTGGGTGTCAAGCCGCACGATGCTGATTATTTGTTCTTTGGGCGCCATCATTTGCCTGTGCCTCGGCATATTCGGCGATCAGAGCGTGTTCAAATTCTTCGGCTTTGACAGCTCGTCGCTTTCGTTCGGCACAGTGCTGATTCCTGTCAACGCATTCTTCTTCTCTCTCTGCGGTCTGTTCGCATCGGTGATGTGGGGCGCAATCTTCAACCTTGCAGTCACGGGTCTTGGCAAGTACACAGCCGTGGCATCCGGCCTGTTCATGGCAATGGTTTGTGGCGGCGGTGTGTTCCCGTTCTTCCAGGGCCTTATCGCCGACGTCTCCATCCTCGGTAGCTTCTTCCTCCCCGCAAGTTTGGCATTCTATCTGCTCATCTACGCTATCTTCCTGAGCAAGGCCAATACGAATCTTCCCGAGGAAAATGAAGTTCTATAGAGAACAATCAGTAAGCTGAGGAAGTAGTAATCTAATCTTCCGCTTGAATAGATAATAAGTTCATTCGCGGCAGGGTATACGCTATAAAGTATGCCCTGCCGTATTTTTGTAGCTAACAACTGTTTAGCTTCGCATAATTAAAAATGTGCCTTATTGAGGCCGCTTTTGTCAAAATAAGTTGTTATCTTTGTGAAATAACCGGAATTCATTTTAGAATTAAATTATAGATTATGACTCCCGACAGCAAGACTCTCACTAAAGTAGCCGACAACATCCGCGTGCTTGCGGCCTCTATGGTCGAAAAAGCAAAATCAGGACATCCCGGAGGTTCGATGGGCGGTGCAGATTTTGTAAATGTGTTGTATTCCAAATATTTGGTTACCGACCCTGACAACCCGACATGGTTTGCTCGCGATCGCTTCTTCCTCGATCCGGGACATATGTCGCCTATGCTTTATGCCACTCTTGCAATGACGGGCAAGTATACTATTGACGAACTTAAGCAGTTCCGTCAATGGGGTAGTGTGACGCCCGGCCATCCGGAACTTGACCCCGAACGTGGAGTGGAAAACACCTCCGGGCCTCTCGGCCAGGGCCATGCAATGGCTGTCGGTGCAGCAATTGCCGAGCGTTTCTTCGCCGCGCGCTTCGGCAAGGTCGTTGAACACAAGACTTATGCATTCATTTCAGACGGCGGCATCCAGGAGGAAATAGCTCAGGGTGCGGGCCGTCTTGCCGGTTATCTCGGACTCCATAACCTGATAATGTTCTTCGATAGTAATAAAGTGCAGCTTTCGACAGATGTTGACGCTGTTACTGTTGAAGACTATGCTGCCAAATACCGCGCATGGGGTTGGTCGGTAATTGAAATTGACGGCAATGACCCCTATGCCATTTCCGGCGCTCTGGAAACAGCCATCGCCGAGACTGAAAAACCGACGCTCATAATTGGTAATACCGTGATGGGCAAGGGTATCGTCAAAGCCGATGGTGAGAATTTCGAGGGGCGCTGCTCAACCCACGGCAATCCTATCAGTAAATCAGGAGGCGGTGACTATGCCGCTACAATTCGCCATCTCGGCGGTGACCCCGAAGACCCGTTTAAAATCTGGGACGAATCGGCCAAACTTTATGCCGACCGCAATGACGAGCTCCGTCAGATTGTGGCTCAGCGTAAGAAAGAAGAACGGGAATGGGCTAAGGCTAATCCCGAAGCAGCCGCACAACTCCGTGATTTCATTGAGCTAAAACTCCCTGAGATAGACTATTGCGCTATCGCGCAGAAACCTGACCAAGCTACGCGCACGGCTTCGGCAAATGTACTCAGTGTGCTTGGCGAGAAAGTCGGCAATATGATTGTTTCGAGTGCTGACCTTGCCAATTCCGACAAGACAGAGGCATTCCTTAAGAAGACCGGCGCCATTGTGCGCGGCGACTTCTCCGGGGCATTCCTTCATGCCGGTGTGGCAGAACTGACAATGGCATCGGTGATGAACGGTATATTGCTGCACGGTGGTATGTTTGCGGCCTGCGGCACATTCTTCGTGTTCTCCGACTATATGAAGCCGGCTGTGCGCATGGCCGCGCTTATGGAGCTGCCGGTGAAATACATCTGGACACATGATGCATTCAGGGTGGGAGAGGACGGCCCGACACATGAACCTATAGAGCAGGAGGCTCAGATACGTTTGCTCGAACAAATCAAGAACTTCTCCGGCAAACCTTCAGTTCTCGTGTTCCGTCCCGCCGACACTGCGGAAACCGCCATCGCATGGGAAATGGCGATGAAAAACCGTCACAGTCCTACAGCTCTTATACTGACGCGTCAAGATGTCAAAGATCTTCCCTCAGTTACCGGCGACAGGTATGAAGAAGCTTTCGGTACGCGCCAGGGTGGTTATGTAGTGATGGATACACCTCATCCAAAGGTTGCCCTTGTGGGTAACGGTTCTGAGGTTTCGCTGCTATGTGAAGTCGCTGCACTCCTCGAGGCTCGCGAAGTGCCTTGCCGCGTGGTTTCAGTGCCTTCAATAGGCCTGTTTAAGGAGCAGTCCGACGAATACCGTAACTCCGTTATCCCTTCTAATATCCCCGTATTCGGCCTCACAGCCGGACTGCCGTCTACACTTCAGGAGCTTGTCGGCGCCAAGGGAATGGTTTACGGAATGGAACGTTTCGGAGCATCGGCTCCGTTTAAGGTGCTTGACGAAAAGTTCGGATTCACGCCGCAGAACATTCTCGAGCAAGTGCTTCACTTTATCGGACGTAACTAAAATCTGACTCTTAAGTTGCTCTATACCCCTTATTCCGCCGCCGCTTCTGTGACAGGAGTTGGCGGCGGAATGGTATCCGGAGGGGAGTATGCAATCACTGATTTCCAGCGATGGCTTTCGTTATGACGATTCGGCATAACGAAGGCCTGAAAAATGATAATGCCCGAACGAAATAGACCTAAAAGCCGATAATTCTTTATGCTTAATTATAATTTTAAGAAAATTTAATGCTGGTTCAAAAAAAAATTGTAACTTAGCGAAAATTTAGGAGTATAAGGGAAATTATTACAAACAACTTAAATATTTATGAAAAAAACATTGTTAGCACTTGCTTGCGCCGTCATTCTCGGTCAGGGTATGATTGCTCAAAATGCGCAAGAGGTAACTTTTGTTGAAGACCCGTCACAGGGCTATCTTTTCAACCGTTTTAAAGATAATTGGTTTGTGACCGCTGAAGGTGGCGCAAACATTTATTTTTCGCACGGCGATGTTCACCGTGATTGGAAAGACCGTTGGGCACCCGCCGCTTCAGTTTACTTCGGAAAATGGTTCTCGCCCATCATCGGTCTCCGTATGGGTGTTAGCTGGCTGAAGACTAAAGGCCTTTCAGATAGCCCTGATGCTGAAGGCGTTATTCGTGACGAGCCTACCGTTGACGGTTTCTATCGTCAGAAATTCAACCATGTAGGTCCCGTTGCTGATGTGATGCTGAATCTCACCAACTGGATATGCGGCTACAACCCCGGTCGTAAATATAACCTCGTGGTTTACGGCGGTGCAGGCGGCTATTTCTCATACGTTCGCAAATATGACGCCGACGGTTCTTCAAGCTACCAGTATGTTCAGGATAAAATCCTCGCAGTCCGTGGCGGTATCATAAACAGCTTCAATGTTTCAGAACAGGTTCAGCTTTCACTCGACCTCCGTTTCACCGCTCTTGACAATCACCCTGACGAAGGTGCATCCGCTTTCGTAAACAAGACTTCTTACGACGCAGCCGCTTTCGTAGGCGTTACCTATCGTTTCAAGAAACGTGAATGGAATGCTCCTGTTGTTCCAATCTGCCCCGAACCCGAAAACTGCGACGCACTCCGTGCTCAGCTTCAGGCTGCCGATGCCCGCATCGCCGACCTTGAGGCTCAGCTTCAGGCTTGCCTTGACCGTCCCGTTGAAGTTGTTGAAGCTCCCAAAGCTCCTCTTGCAACCATCTACTTCCCCATCAACGTCTCAAAACTTACGAAAGAAGATGTTCGCGTAGTCAACGCTGTTGCTGAAGTGATGAAAGCTAATCCCGACACCAAGTATGTTGTTACAGGTTGGGCTGACAATTACACCGGTAATGATAAAATCAATACCCGTCTGCGTAAGAACCGTGCAGCAAGCGTAGAACGTCAGCTCCTTCGCGCCGGTGTGGCCAACTCACAGTTCACGACTACCATCAATGCCGGCAACCTCGTCGACATGGGTGAGAAGTTCGTAGCTCTTGACCGTGCAACCACAATCCAGGAAGCTGAATAATCAGACTCCTTACTGACCAATACAGGGGCGTGCTCATTAGGGCGCGCCTCTTTGTTAAAAGAGTTTTATTAATCTCTAATAACCCGCTCTAAATCAGCAGATGAAATCATCACATATCCTTTCTTCACTGAAACCCTGGATGCTTCCGATAGCAATGCTTACTGGAGTAGTGCTTCACAAATACATAGGCTATGTAGCTTTCCTATCGAAGTACCTGATATTTTTAATGCTGTTGATAACCTACTGCAAAGTGTCAGTTCACAATTTCCGATTTGACGGGTCAATGCTGTGGCTCCTGGCCGTTCAGGTTGTCGGCGCTTTTGCCTCTTATTTGATTATATCGCTGTTTAACACGGATATTGCTGAGGGCGTGTTTATCTGTATTTTCTGCCCGACGGCCACAGCAGCTCCTGTCATTACCGGAATGCTTGGAGGAAAGGTTGAGAAAGTGGCTGTCTATTCGCTACTGAGTAATTTTGTAGTGGCTTTTGCTGCTCCTATAGTGTTCGCTTACATTAACGAAGGCAATGGCGTTAGTTTCGGAGAGGCATTGCTTTCAATCGCTGTGAGTGTGTTGCCCCTCATTCTCGGCCCGCTTGCGGTGGCTGCGCTGCTTCGACTGACTGTGCCGTCAATCCATCGTATCCTCTCTGCTCATCAGGGTCTGTCATTCTATATTTGGGCGTTATCCCTGATTATTGTGGTCGGGAACTCGGTTAGCTTTATCATGAAAGAGCCGTCGTCGCGAATTCCGGAGATGGTAGTTCTCGGAGGGCTTTCGCTTGCGGCCTGTCTGATGCAGTTTTATGTCGGACACCGCATAGGTGCGCGCTACGGCGATAGGGTAGCCGGTGCGCAGAGCCTCGGTCAGAAAAACACGGTGCTTGCCGTATGGATGGCGCTGACTTACCTTAACCCTATAGCCTCGGTGGGTCCTGCCTGCTATATAGCATGGCACAATATCGTCAACACCTGGCAGATATATAGGAGTGGCGCTAAAAGGCGTTGACAATCGGAAATGGCATTGCTCGTGGCTGAGGGTTCGCGATTGGCGTGAATATCGCAGCTGAAAGCGTAACTTTTTGCGTGATTGATTGTTTTATTATTGAGAATAATGATGAATCTCTCCCGCTATTGGTTAAATTTGCGTAGACATTAAGAGTCGGTTCGACAATTAGTTTAACGATAAGTTTTTCTATGGAAAATATGTATGAACTGCTCATCGGTTTGCCGCTGTTCAGCGGCGCAAGCTATGAGCGTATTCTTGAAGTGGTCGGAAGCACCAAATTTCATTTCCTGAAATATAACGCAGGAGAAGTGTTCATTCAGCCCGGAGAGCCCTGCACTCATTTGAAATTTGTTATTTCAGGAAGCGCACGTCTCAGCATAGCCAACTCTGACAGTCGGTTTGTAGTCTCGCAGACATTGAAGGCTCCGAATGTCATTGCTCCCGATTTCATATTCGGTAGAACCACTCTCTATCCCTGTTCGGCAACAGCGCTGACTCAGACGGGCATTCTCCAGATATCTAAAGCCGAATACCTTAAGATACTGAATTCCGACCCGATTTTCCTTTTTAATTTCCTAAATTCATTGTCTATGAATGCTCAGAAGGCGGTTGAGGGGGTATTGTCGCTTGCCACCGGAAGCCTTGAAGAGCGGATTGCGTTCTGGGTTATCGCTCTAACTCAGCGAGGGGGTGAGGATATAGTAATGTCGTGTCGCCAGCGCGACCTTTATTCAGTATTCGGTGTTCAACGTTCCTCATTCATGGCAACTCTTGATGAAATGAAAGAAAAAGGGCTCATCGACTATTCTTCGAATGAAATACGTTTTCTCGACCGAAAGGCTCTAATCGATGTCCTTTTTGCGCACATAGAATGAAGAAAAACGCGCCTTAATAAGGAATATTTGAATAAAGATGCAGTGTAAAATCTATAATTACGTCTATATTTTGGCTTGCGCCGTTGGAATTTAAATCATTAAAATACAGCGCAATAGCCATATATGTGTATCAAGATAATCTATATTGAGAGCTTATCGAACCTCGGCGGCTATTGCAGACTCATTTATTCGCTGTAAATTTGCAATGTGAACGAACAGAGAAGGTTTCTTCAAAGTAAGTTCACAGGATTAAAGACAAAAGGATTTGTTAATATTAGGAATTAGTTTTTAGGGTTAGTAATAATTAGTTGGAATTAGTGCAGAGTACAATTAGATTATAGGTAATAATCGTGTTTTATGTTAGGTTTGTTTTCCCTCATTTAACGAGGAATTAGGACGCCGCTTCGAGAGAAGTGGTTTTCTATTTTTATACCCCTCTTTATTTTATTTTGAAACTTGCGATAATTAAAAATTATTAATATCTTCGCAAAAATGCACTCCCGAATTGAATTTTATCGTTTCGGATTATTGCTTTATTATTAATCGCTTACACAAAACCTGTCATCAATATCAAGGCCAACATGGAACTAATTATTACAAATTCCGACGGAACTCTGACCGCAGAATTCAAGGGACGCCTCGACACTCTTGCAGCAACCGAATGTACGCCTCAGCTCGCTCCCATACGAGAAAATGCCGATAAGAATATTGTGCTCGAATGTAAGGAACTGGAATACATCAGCAGTTCCGGACTGCGCATTTTCCTGAGTATACTGAAGGATGTAAAGGCCAAGGGTGGCTCTCTTGTGCTTAAAAATGTCAATAAGGACATACGCAACATCTTCTCGATTACCGGGTTCCACAAGATTTTCAATATAGCCGACTGATTGCATACCCCACCGCCCCATGTCGTTATCCAAGAAGCTAAGTATCTATATTGCGCTGATAACGATCGTGATATTCTGCCTTATCGGAGCCGTGTTCACGCGTTTCGGGCAAAGTCGCGAAGAACGGCTGGTGTCGCTGTATGCCACTCTGATGGTGGAGAATTCGGTCACGAAGATTGATGACGAGTTCGACCGTGTGGCCGAACTGCTTAAAGACAATGCGCGAGTAGCCCAGAGGCTTCTTGACCGGCCGGAAGCGCTGAAGTCGTTCGTGACGCAATTTCTGAAGGAGGACAGCCTGATAATGGGAGGTTGTGTGGC
>CAZMUX010000012.1:0-45101 GCA_964569915.1 uncultured Barnesiella sp.
CGACGGATTCCTGACCGACACTTGCCTCATGGCGCAAGACAACTACAAAGCACTGTTAAACTACTTCCAAATAAAGTTTTAGACTATTGTCCAAATTATCGTATTGAGAAGGTACGTATTATCACCTTTTCTTCTTCATTCAGAGCGAACATATCCATACATAACTCATTAATTTTAAAACCATCACATTCAGTGATAATATTCTTATTCCCAATGAAATTTGTAATTATGCGCTTGATTCGATTGTTCTTTTGCACTGATACCATACGCAGGACTGCTTTGGCATTGCTGTTGCTGTGTGCTATGGCTCACGTAGCCGTAGGGCAGGACGATGCTATTAAAATCAGCCCTATAGGAAGGGCTCTTTTCGATGCGGCTGCTTACGCCGGTAATGACAATGATGATTTTGAAGCCGGAGTAGCGATACCTGAAATAAGGCTTGGCGTGAAAGGCTCTTATCAGAATTTTAACGCTAAAATAGAGTTGGGCTATGCTTACAGCAAGCTGACGCTCAAAGATGTTTATCTTCAGGCAAAATTAGCTGACGGCCTTAGCGTTTACGTTGGAAATATGATAATCCCCTACGGATTGCAGAGCGCTTATGGTGCTTCTATGAAGACTACAATGGAGGCTCCGTCATGTAATTCCGCTTTCGATATAGGCCGTGCGATAGGAGTTGACGGAGTATATTATAATGGCGCGGCGTATGCTTCGCTTGCGCTTACTGCTGAATCAAAGGCCTCCGTTCTTCGGTCTAATGAGATGGGGAAAACCGCTTGGGGCGGCGCAACTCGTCTGGTTTGGGCTCCGGTTAACCGTGACGGGCGGGTGCTGTCATTCGGATGGTCGGGAGCCCTTTCGGGAGCACAATATAATGAAGATGAGCGACTGAATCATCGCTCATTCACCATAAGCGCCAATTATCCTACTCATGTGTCAAGGGTCAAGGCTGTCAGCGCGCTGGTTGACGATGCTTCGTTAATGTTCCGCTGTACGCCGGAACTTACAGCTGCCCACGGACGTGTAGCCCTTGAAAGTCAGTATTATTACAACCTTGTCAGACGCAAGGACGGCGCTCCTGATTACACTGCCTATGGCGCTTATGCTACTCTGCGGTGCATTCTTCGAGGAGGTGGTTATTCTTATCTTGCTTCGTCGGCGAGGCTTGACACTCCCGCACCGAAGTCGCTCGAATTGGCCGGCAGTTACAGCTATACCTGTCTTGACGATTCCGGAGCAGGGATTCGCGGAGGACGTATCAGTGATTTTTCGATGACTTTCAATTGGTACGTTAACCGGTATATTATCTGGCGCGTCTGCTGCTCATACTCCCATTGCTGGGGACGTCCGGACGTTCGGTCAGTTGACCTTGGTACATTTCAGACCCGGTTGCAGATAATATTCTGACATAATCCGGCACTGCTACTATAAGGACCAAATTCCCGTCACTGCTTTCCGGCGGCCTCTTCCTGCTCCATAACGGCTAACTCCCAGACACTCATGGCATTTTCGAGCTGCTTCTGTTTTGACTGATGCAGTTCGTAGATATTCGGGTCGGTTTGACTGCCGGATGCGAGCGTGTTTTCTATTTCTGCTATTTCAGCTTCAAGGCGGCTTACTTCGGCCTCTGCTTCCTCTACCTTTTTGCGCGCGCGTTTAATTTGGCGGTCTTTCTCCCGCTGTTCGGCGTAGCTGAGGCGGGGAGCCTCTTTCGGTTGCTGTTTCGGGGTAGCAGCAGGCGTCTGTGTTGCCTTGCGCTGCTCGGCCGGTTTTTCAGGGGAGGCACTGCGTTCAAGTTCATGAAGATTCTCGATTTTCTTCTTCTCCAGAAATTCATAGATGCCCCCTAAGCACTCGCGCACTTTCCCGCCTCCGAATTCATAGACCTTTTCAACGAGCCCGTCAAGAAATTCGCGGTCGTGGCTCACGACAATCACCGTGCCGTCAAAATCCTTAATGGCCTGTTTAAGTATGTCCTTGGTCTTCATGTCAAGGTGGTTGGTCGGTTCGTCGAGTATCAGCAGATTGACAGGCTCAAGTAGCAGTCTTATCATTGCCAGGCGGGTCTTCTCGCCACCTGACAGCACCTTGACTTTTTTGTCGGATGCTTCACCTCCAAACATGAAGGCACCCAGAATGTCGCGTATCTTCGTGCGGATTTCTCCTACGGCTGCATGGTCGATGGTGTCGAATACGGTTATTTCTCCATCGAGCAGTTGCGCCTGATTCTGAGCAAAATATCCTATTTTTACGTTGTGTCCCACGCGAAGGTCGCCGGTGAAAGGTATCTCGTTCATTATACATTTTACCAAAGTGGACTTGCCTTCACCGTTTTTGCCGACGAAAGCCACCTTTTCACCTCTTTTGATTGTGAATGTCGCGTGGTCGAAAACCTGATGGTCGCCGTAAGCTTTGCCTACATTTTCGGCGATAATCGGGAAATCGCCCGAACGTGGCGCGGGCGCGAATTTCAGGTTTAGTCGCGAATTGTCGACTTCGTCAACCTCTATGCGTTCTATTTTGGCGAGTTGCTTTATGCGGCTCTGCACTTGCACCGATTTAGTGGCTTTGTAGCGGAACCTTTCAATAAATTCCTCAGTGTCTTTAATCTGTTTCTGCTGGTTTTGATAAGCGCGCATCTGCTGTTCCAGTCGCTCCTTACGCAGTTCCACATATTTGGAATAGTTCACCGAGTAGTCGTAAATCTTGCCGAGGGATATTTCGATGGTGCGGTTGGTTACGTTGTCAATGAAAGCACGGTCGTGGCTTACGAGGACCACAATATTGGCTTTGGCTACAAGAAAATTCTCAAGCCACTGTATCGATTCTATATCGAGATGATTGGTCGGCTCGTCAAGCAACAGTACATCAGGCCTTTGCAAAAGTATTTTCGCGAGTTCGATGCGCATACGCCAGCCGCCTGAAAATTCCGACGTGGCGCGGTAAAAATCGTCGCGGTTGAACCCCAGACCTTTAAGTGTTTTCTCAATTTCTGCTTCACCCTGGTCGCCACCTTCCATGGCCAGACGCTCGGTAAGTGCGGTCATGTTGTCAATTAGCTGAGCATAACTTTCCGAGTCGTAGTCGGTGCGTTCGGCTATTTCCTGATTGTAGCGGTCAAGTTTTTCCTTCATCTTGTCGAGGTGAGAGAATGCCTTTTTCACCTCGTCGATTACGGTGGTGTCGTCTGCCACTTCCATTTGCTGCGGAAGATAGCCTATTGTCACACCTTCGGGTACGACAACTTTGCCGGATGTGGGATTCTGCAGTCCGGCTATGATTTTGAGCATCGTTGATTTGCCTGCGCCGTTTTTGCCCACAAGAGCTATTTTGTCGCGACGGTTTATCACATAGTTTACGTCGTCAAACAGTGATTTTGCGCTGAACTCAACGGTAAGATTTTGAATCGAGATCATTTTTGGAAAATTTCGGATGCAAAGTTAGTAAATACTCTGCTAATCCGAAACACTGCCGGTTCCTTTTCCCCGTGAAACGGGCACTTATGCTAATGTCTTGCAATGAAATGGCGTCGGTCGGTGATGACAATGTCGACAGGAATGTCGAACGGGTCGGTGTCAATTTCGTCGAAAATCTGAAAATCGTAGGCCATACCTATTTTCGTGGCTTTTGTGTCTGCAAGAAGACGGTCGTAATAGCCTTTGCCGCGGCCCACGCGGTTGCCGTGCCGGTCGTATGCCACAGCCGGAACTATCACTACCTCAATCTCGCTTATGTCGGTCAGGTTGGTGCCGTCGGGCTCCTCAATGTTGAAGGAGCCGAGATGAAGGCGCGACTGGTCGTATGGCAGTATCTCAAGATTAAGCCCGTTGACACGCGGAAGGAAGAAATGCTTGCGGGAATGCCATTTGTTGATGAATTCGTGAGTGGAGAGCTCATCCGGCAGCGAGTGATAGAGCAGAATGTTGTCTGCCATAATGAAAGCCATCTGCTGTTCAAGCTTTGCAAATGCCTCGCAGGCAGCTTTCTGTCGTTCTGCTTCCGATAGCAGGCTCTTCTGAGCCCTGACTTTGCGCCGTATGTCTTCCTTTTTCACTATTCGCCTTACTTATGCGGCGTGGATGCTACCGTTACGGGGAAATCGGATTCTTTGCGCTTTAGCATCTCTACCGCCTGATTAACCATATTGTCGATTTCGTTCGATATTTCTATTGATGCGTTCAGACCCACTACATCGCGGGCTATGAAAGCTTTCAGACGATTAACAATTAACTGGGCGGAATGGTTGATTCCTGACCACTGTGCAGGAACTCCGTTTTTGGCGGCAAAAGCGGCAAAGGAGCGCAGAAGGGTGTAGTCGGAAGGCAGTAGCGAGAGGAAGGAATTTAAGTCCTCGGCCTGATTAAGTATCTCGCGGTTGTTGTCCACGAAATCAATGGCGTAGCTATTGAAAAGTCCGGCTGCCGAAACTTTGCGGAAATAGTTGGATACGCCGGTGGTGTCTATGGGAACGAATATGTCGGGCGTGATGCCTCCACCGCCGTAAACCGTGCGGCCGTGAGCGGTAAGATATGCGTTTGATTCATCGTAATGTATCGAGTCGCTTTCAAAGGCTTCGCCGTTATAGTAGCGTTCGTAGATTTCGTTTTCGTATTGTTCAAGGTCGGAGTAGTCTTTCTGGATTGAACGGCCCGACGGGGTGTAATAACGGGCTACGGTCAGTCGGATGGCACTTGAATCGGGTAAATCAATCTGCCGTTGTACAAGGCCTTTACCGAAAGAACGGCGTCCGAGAATCAGTCCTCGGTCATTGTCCTGTATGGCGCCTGCAAAAATCTCGCTGGCACTGGCTGAAATTTCGTCAATCAGCACAATGAGTTTGTTGTTCCGGAACATTCCGGTGCCATCGCTTCCGATGAACGAGCTGTCAGTGGAACGGCGCCCCTTGGTAAAGACGATAGCGTCATTTTCATTAAGGAACTCGTTGGCCATCAGCACGGCCTGATCCATAAACCCTCCGGTGTTGCTGCGCAGGTCGATAATGAATTCATTGGCGCCGAGGTCTTTGAGATCCCACATGGCATCCCAGAATTCTTTGTAGGTGTTGCGTCCGAATTTATTGATGCGTATGTAGGCTGCCTGATCGGTTATCATGTATGCCGCATCAACCGAAGCCACGGGCACGTCGCCGCGTGTTACCTCGAAGTCGAGCGGGTGATTGACACCGCGGCGTTTTACGGTCAGCGTCACTTTTGAATCTCGTTCGCCACGCAGTGTTGTCAGCACATCTTCATTGGTTATACCGATACCGGCCACGTTCTTGCCGTCGACTTCTATGATTCTGTCGCCTGCCTTTATGCCCACACGCTCCGATGGCCCATTGGGCACAGCTTCAAGGACGGCTATGGTGTCATTGTTGAGGCTGAAATGAATGCCAACGCCGCAGAATGAACTTTCAAGTTCGTCGTTGACGACCTGAAGCTCTGATGCCGGTATGTAGAGCGAGTGCGGGTCAAGCTTAGTGAACAATGCGGGTATGGCGGCCTCAATGAGTGAGTCTACGTCAACCTCGTCAACGTATTCGTTTTCGATTATGTTGAGCAACCCGCTGAATTTTCTCTCTTCGGGGGAAAGTCCGTGGTCGCTTTTCAGTAAGTCGCAGCAAATTATTCCTCCAATAAATGCAATGGCCGCTGCAAGCGGCATGAGAACGGCGGCTGAACTAAACTTTTTTTTCATCCTTAAATTATTCAGACTTCTTCTATGTGGACGGTTTCGATGCCGGCCCGGTTGAGCAATTCTATGCCATCGCTCATGCGGTAAAGCTCGTTGAATACTACTCGTGCAATGCCTGCCTGGATAATTAGTTTGGAACATTCCAGACATGGTGATGCCGTAACATAAAGCGTCGCTCCGTTGCTCGAATTGTTACTGCGCGCCACTTTGGTTATGGCATTTGCTTCGGCATGAAGCACATAGGGCTTTGTGTGACCGGTTTCGTCCTCACAGATATTTTCGAATCCTGACGGAGTGCCGTTGAACCCGTCGGAAATAATCATTGAATCCTTTACTATAATCGCACCTACTTTTCGGCGTTGGCAATATGAGTTTTCGGCCCATATCCTTGCCATTCTGAGATACCTCTTGTCAAGAACTTCCTGCTTTAGGTTGTGTTCCATCTGTCAGTCTAATTGATTTCAGTCTGCAAAGGTAGTACTTTAAGCCAAATAAGTCAAAAAAGATTTGCGAATTTTGAAAACACCGGTCAATTTGAGTTGTTTAAGTATCAAACACGTTTTAACTCTGCTTATTATGGAAGAAAGGAAAGAACGGATTGTAGTGGTCGGCGGAGGTTTCGCCGGCCTGAATCTTGTTAAGAAACTTAACAAGAAGAAATATGATGTTACTCTGATTGACAGCAACAATTATCACAGCTTCCCTCCGCTGTTTTATCAAGTGGCATCTGCCGGTCTTGAGCCGTCGAGCATCTCTTTCCCGTTTAGGAGTGAGTTCAGAAAAGATTGTTACCGCAATCTGACTTACAATCTCGGGCGAGTCAAGTCAATTGATTTGACAGCCAAAAACATACTTACTGAATTTGAAACGGTTGAATATGACCGTCTTGTCATCGCCACGGGGTCTACAAATAATTTTTTCAATTCGCCCGAGCTTGTCGAAGTCGTCTATACGCTAAAGTCGACGGCCGAAGCCATACGTTGCCGTAACGACATACTCGACCGTCTGGAGCAGGCTGCTATCAGCCATGATGCAGCACATCGCCGCAGACTTCTGAATTTTGTGGTGGTGGGCGGCGGTCCGGCTGGAGTTGAAGTGGCCGGCGCTCTCGGCGAAATGAAACGCTACATTTTGCACCGTGACTATCCTTCGATAAACAAGGATGAAATAACTATCACGCTTATTGAGGGCAGCAATCGACTTCTTGGTGCGATGAGTGAAAAGTCGTCGGCAGCGGCTTTAAAATTCCTGAAATCTCTGTTGGTCACTCCTGAGCTCGGAATGGTCATGACCGATTATTCAGACGGAAAGATTACACTGTCGGATGGCCGAATAATAGATGCGGGAATGGTGATATGGACAGCCGGCGTAAAGGGCGCCGACATTCCGACCGCCGGCGGAGAACTGCCAAAAGGACGTGGCAACAGGATAATTGTTGATGGTCTGAACAGAGTGAAAGGCTTTGATGACGTATATGCAATAGGCGACATCTGCATAATGCCTGATGTGGACTCTGCTTTTCCGCAAGGCCATCCGCAACTGGCTCAGCCGGCAATTCAGCAAGGCAGGAATCTTGCCGCCAATCTTAACGCTCCAGAGCGCAAGAGGCTGTTCAAGTATAAGGACAAGGGTTCAATGGCTACGGTGGGACGCAACAGGGCAGTCGTTGATTTGAAATATTCTACCTTTACGGGATTTTCCGCTTGGATTACATGGATGTTCATTCATCTTATCTCACTCCTCGGAATGCGAAATAAGGTCGTTGTGCTGTTCAACTGGCTATGGGCATATTTCTCATACGGCACGGCGCTCCGGTTACTTATTCATCCGAGTAAATACCCGCTGAGAAAGCGGTGGGAGAGGCAATAGTCCTTTACTGTTTTTACTCTTCGGAATCTGTCAAAGACTGTGGCAGAGCTTTGGTGGCTTTGGCTCCCATCTTTTTGATGTTTTCAGCACGTCTGATGAGGTTCCCCGTGCCGGTCTTGAGCTTTTTCATAGCTTCATCCATCATAGATGAGGTAGAGTCAAAACTCTTTCTGATTTTCTGCAGATCCTCTACAAAGCCCACGAATTTGTCGTACATCTTTCCGCTTTCATCGGCTATCGACAGCACGTTTCGCTTGATGTCGTCCTGTCTCCACAGCTGTTCCACAAGTTTCAGAGCCGATATGAGATGTGTGGGGGATATGATGATTACCCTCTTGTCGTAGGCCTCCTGCCAGAGGTCGGGCGCGAGATTCATAGCTGTGAGGTAGGCGGCCTCGTTTGGAATGAACATCATTACGAAATCAGTTTTTTTGTCGCCTACATATTCCTGATAGTTTTTGTCGGCAAGTTCGCGAATATGCTGCCGCACTGAGTTGAGGTGCTGTTTCCCGAAATTCTCGGCTTGTGCCGAGTTTTCCGCATTAACGAGATTGACGTAGGCGGTGAGTGACACTTTTGAGTCAATCACCATGCATCGACCGTCGGGATAGTTCACGACCACATCGGGCCTGAGGTAGTTCCCTCGTTCGTTTTTCAGGGTGTTGCCATCGCAGTCAGTGGTTTGCTGAACCGTAAAATGCAATCCCTTCTTAAGCCCCGATTTTTCAAGAATGGTTTCTAAAATCATTTCGCCCCAGTCGCCCTGCACTTTGCTGTTGCCGCGCAATGCCTCAGTCAGTTCACGCGCCTCTTTGCCGATGCTTTTGTTGAGTTCCATGAGGTCTTTTATTCGCTCCTGAAGGGAGAACCTTTCTCTAGCTTCATTTGAATAGGATTCTGTCACGGTTTTCCGGAACTGCTCTATGTTGTCGCGCAGAGGCGTGAGAATTCTCCCCAGCTGTTCTTCGCTGTTGGTGTTGAAGCGGCGGGTGTTGGCTTCTAAAATTTCAGTGGCCAAATTCTTGAAGCGCAATTCTGCCATCTCATCGCGCTCTTTCTGTTCGGCTTTGCGCTTTTCTTCGTCATTAAGAACGGCTTCCAGGCGCTCTTCGGCAGTTTTCAGTCTTTCTGTCAGTTTTATAGTCTCTGCCGCGTGTCCGGCATCTATGGTATTGATTCTTTCCGTTAGCCGCACATTCTCTATGGATAGCGCAGTCTCGGAAGCTTTTGCTGCTTTTAGAGATTTATTTAAATTCAGGGCCAGTAGGCAAAGTGCAGTTATGATAATTGCAAGTATTATAATAGCTATTTCCATTTCAGTTGTGAATTTTCAGAGCGTGAAGTTAGTGAAAATCTTAAATTATCGCAATTTCCTTGACTGAAAATCATTAACTTTGCCGTCATGAAACGAAAATCAAAAAAACGAAGGCTTCTGCTGATTGCAATGGTATTTTTTGGCCTGATGCTTATCGGAGGCGGCCTGTTCTATTCCTATTCCTCAAAACATTACGGCGGTGATGCCACACGCCTATATATTCCGTCCGGAACTTCTTCCGCCGCACTGCGCGACTCGCTTGAGTCAGCTTTGGGAGATAATTTTGGCGCAAGAGTTTATTCTTTGTGGAAAATGATGTCTGAAAACGACTCGGTGCGCCCCGGTTCATACGTTGTGAAGCACGGAGAAGAGGCTTGGCGTTTTGCACGGCGTATTAATAACCGTCAGCAGGATCCTGTTAATGTAAGTTTCCATGACGTGCGTCTGTGGGATGACTTTACGGCAAGAATTGCCGACCAGATGGACTTCGGGAAGGAGCGTTTCGCCGACGTGGCTGATTCGCTGTTGCAGTCGAGAGGTATTAAGCGCGCCTGGTATCCCGCTATGTTTTTTCCTGACACTTATGAATTCTACTGGACTGATTCGCCGGTCAGGGTTGTCAACAAAATGTTGGCTAATTATGATGCGTTCTGGACTGATGAACGCCGGTCCAAAGCCCGGGAAATGGGGCTTACTCCGGTTCAGACCGCCACTATCGCATCAATTGTTGAGGAGGAATCCAATAAAACTGACGAGCGTCCTGTGATTGCACGTCTGTATCTCAACCGTCTGAACCGTGGAATGAAGCTGGAGGCCGACCCGACTGTAAAATTCGCTGTCGGAGATTTCTCATTGCGCCGTATTCTTCATAAGCATCTGTCATGCAGTTCTCCCTATAATACATATCGTCATACAGGACTTCCGCCCGGACCCATCCGTTTCCCGCAGGCGGCAACAATTCGGCAGGTGCTCGATGCTCCTGACAATAACTATATATATATGTGTGCTAAGGAAGATTTTTCAGGTTATCATAATTTTACTTCCGATTATTCCGTTCATCTGAAAAATGCTGCTCGTTTCAGAAATGCGCTCAATGCACGCGGGATTAAATGACAATTCTAAATCAATCATAATATTTTATTTAAAATGACACAAAAAATGCAGCAATTGCTGAATGACAAACCTGCGGTGAGATGGACGGCTCTCGTTCTTCTGGCTATGGCGATGTTTTTCGGCTACATGTTCATGGACGTCCTCTCGCCGTTGCAGACGGCTCTGCAGGACACAAAGGGATGGAACCCCGAGGCCTACGGAAATTTCGCCGGCTCCGAGACATTCCTTAACGTTTTCATTTTCTTCCTGATATTCGCAGGTATTATTCTTGATAAAATGGGAGTGCGCTTCACGGCTATTCTCTCAGGCTCGGTAATGCTTGTCGGTGCAGTTATTAATTATTATGCCCTGACCGATGCTTTTGTCGGTAGCTCGCTTGAAACATTTTTTACCAATAACCTCAACCTCCCGAAAGAGTGGTGGAACGTTACTCCTTTCTTTGAGGGAATGCCCGCATCGGCAAAGTTCTCGGCCATCGGCTTTATGATATTCGGCTGCGGTGTCGAAATGGCAGGCATAACGGTTTCACGTGGCATAGTGAAATGGTTCGAGGGTAAGGAAATGGCTTTGGCTATGGGCATCGAGATGGCGCTCGCGCGTGTGGGCGTGGCCGCAGTATTCCTACTTTCTCCTATTATGGCAAGTGCCGGAGGTGAAATCAAAGTTTCCCGCTCTGTCGGATTCGTTGTGATTCTGCTTATCATAGGATTCATCAGCTTTATCGCTTATTCATTCATGGATAAGAAACTGGAAAAGCAGATTGGCAACAACGAGCAGAAAGACGACCCGTTCAAGATTTCCGATTTGAAATATATTTTTTCATCCAAAGTGTTCTGGATTGTGGCTCTGCTCTGTGTGCTTTATTATTCAGCCATTTTCCCGTTCCAGAAGTACGCTACCAATATGCTTCAGTGCAACCTCGGCATATCCGCTGAGTCGGCTGCACTTATTTTCACAGTGTTCCCTCTGGGGGCGGCAGCCATAACGCCGTTTCTTGGCAACTTCCTTGACCGTAAGGGCAAAGGCGCCACGATGCTTATTTTTGGTGCATTGCTCATGATTGCATGCCATCTTACTTTCGCACTCGGGCTTCCGGCTCTCCGTGGTGAGGATCAGAGTCGCATTGAAATGGCATCGGTGGTATCCGGTAAGATTGTCGACTCTGAACCCGATGCCGAAGGGAAGCCTATGACTGTTGACGTGGTTTTCAGCCCCAATAATTTTGCGAATAAGGAGATAGCATCCAAATTGACCGGTCTTGCCAAGGGAGAAAGTGTTACGTTTAATCCCCGTGCCGCTTTCACTGACGCTGCTGTCGCTGACAGAGATGAAGCTGCCGAGAGCTCGGCAAAATCGCTTGTGTCGTTCCTGACCGACAGAAATAACGAAATCACCATCGCCGATGCGCGCAAAATCGACCGCGATTTCACTTTCACAGTCGATAAGATTCAGGCGCCCATGGGAACAATAGGTACTGTTGTGGCTTTCCTCGCCATCGTGCTGCTTGGCATATCGTTCTCGCTTGTCCCGGCATCACTTTGGCCCTCTGTTCCCAAACTTGTCGAAAGCAGATTGCTCGGTTCGGCCTATGCTGTTATTTTCTGGATACAGAACATCGGACTTTATGCCATGCCTATGGTTATCGGTGCCGTGCTTATGTCAAGCAATGAAGGAGTGAATAATCCCCTGAACTATAATTACACATTCCCGATGCTGATATTTGTAGGTCTTGGAGTCCTTGCCCTTATCTTCGGACTGATGCTGAAAGCCCTGGATGCTCGCAAGCATTATGGCCTTGAAAAGCCTAATAAGGCATCTGATGAAGCCAAAGTTGAGCTTGACGGTATGGAATAGTCGAGTTATACTTTATAAATAAAACGTGGCGACCGCTGTCCTGCAAAGGATGCGGTCGCCATTGTTTTGTTTTAGCGGCGGGAATTGAGCGCGTCAAGCACTATCTGCAGACGGTCGCGGATGCTCTTCAGACGGTCGAGTGCCTCAACTTTTTTTGAGATGCCTGTCTGATTGCGCTTTATCTGTTCCTGAGCAGCCTCAAGGCGCATTCCTTTTTCCTTGACAAGATAATGCACCATTCTGATTTTTTCAATATCGGCCGGTGTGTAGAAGCGCGTGCCCTTGTCGTTGCGGCGCGGTTTGATTATGGTGAATCTGTTTTCCCAAAAGCGCAATGTGGATGCCGGGATGTCAAGTATCTCCGCGACTTCGCTTATTTTGTAATACTTCTTGTCAAGTACGTCCATAGTATCTTTAAGGTGAAGGTTAGTCCATTACGTGACCGGCATTTTCGGATTCTTCGACCATAATGGCGTATTCTTCAGGCGTCAGGTCCTGAAAGTAATAGTGCACCGGGCTCTGCGGAACGCCTTTGAGTCGTACCTCATAGTGCAGATGCGAACCTGTAGATTTCCCGGTTGAACCGACGAGCCCGATAAGGTCGCCTCGTTTGACTTTTTGCCCCGGCGAAACCTTTATTTTGCTGAGATGGGCGTAGCGGGTCGTGTAATTGTATCCGTGTGATATTTCCACCATATTGCCGTATGCTCCGCTCCAGCCGGCTGTCACGACAGTGCCGGCACCCGTAGCGTATGCAGGTGTGCCGGTAGGCGAGGCAAAGTCCATGCCGTCATGGTGTTTTGTGGTGCCGTATATGGGATCCACTCGATAACCGTATCCGGAGGCAATCTGTGTCATGTCCTTGGCCGAGATGGGCTGAATGGAGGGTATGTGGGCGAGGCGGTCGGTTGAATTGCCGATGGCATCAGCGATTAAGTCGAAAGATTTTGACTGTGTGTAGACCTGACGTTCAAACATCTCTAATTTTGTAGTCACGGAGTTCACCAGCGCACGGTCGGAGAGAGTGGCCAGTTTTATTGTGTCGCTTCCGTGATTCAGCCCCGACAGACGTGCCGATGTGGTCAGAGGGTCCATTGACATTATCACGCGATAGAAGTTGTTGTCGCGCTCGCACAGGTCATTCATGACTATTACGGCCCGGTCAAGCCTATGATTGATGTCGTTCACCTCAGCTTCAAGCTCAGCGTTCTCGGCTCTCAGATGCTTTTCTTTGGGCAAATCAATGAAGATGTAAAGCGTAATGAAAATGGCTGCTCCGATGGCAATTCCCTCCGCTAAGTTACGCGCGATTCCTAGTATTCGCTGACGTCGGGAAGGGTAGACCCTCTCGTAGCTCTCGGTGGTGGGATTGAATCGGTAGAAAACCTTTCTGCTCATTGCTTTGATGTGTTGTCAGTGGCTTTTTTATTTGCAAAAATAACCAAAATGAGCTAATTTTGCGCCTTGTATTCCGCAAAGATAGTAAAATAATAAACCATCCCTATAATTTTTTAACACAAAATGTTAACAGCAAAACAAATACGCGAATCGTTCAAAGACTTTTTCCGTAGTAAAGAGCATCAGATTGTCTCATCTGCTCCCATGGTGGTTAAGGATGACCCCACTCTGATGTTTACCAATGCCGGAATGAATCAGTTTAAGGATATTATTCTCGGCAATAAGGCGGCAAAATATAAGAGAGTGGCCGATTCTCAGAAATGTCTTCGAGTAAGCGGCAAACACAATGACCTCGAAGAAGTGGGGATGGATACATATCACCACACGATGTTCGAGATGCTCGGCAACTGGTCGTTCGGCGACTATTTCAAGAATGAGGCCATTGACTGGGCATGGGAATATCTCGTTGATGTCCTCGGCCTTGATCCCAAGCGTCTTTATGCCACGGTGTTCGAGGGCTCGGCTGACGACGGCCTTTTGCGTGATGACGAGGCTGCCGCTATCTGGGAGAAGCATCTTCCCGCTGACCATATCATCAACGGCAACAAGCATGACAACTTCTGGGAAATGGGTGATACCGGCCCCTGCGGCCCCTGCTCGGAAATCCATATTGACCTGCGCTCTGATGAAGAACGTGCCGCAGTCCCCGGTCGTGATCTTGTTAATCATGACCATCCGCAGGTAATTGAAATCTGGAACCTCGTGTTCATGCAGTATAACCGCAAGGCTGACGGCTCGCTCGAACCTCTTCCTGCCAAAGTAATTGACACCGGCATGGGCTTTGAACGCTTGTGTATGGCTCTTCAGGGCAAGACCTCAAACTATGACACCGATGTTTTCACACCGTTGATTGACAAAATTGCAGAGCTGTCCGGCAAAAAATATGGCGATGACCCCAAAGTCGATATAGCAATGCGAGTCATAGCCGACCATGTGCGCACAATCGCTTTTTCTATTGCTGACTCGCAGTTGCCGTCAAATGCGAAGGCCGGATATGTCATCCGCCGTATTTTGCGCAGAGCCGTGCGTTATGCCTATACATTCCTCGATCAGAAGACGCCGTTCATGTACAAACTCATCGACACTCTCATCGACAGCATGGGCGAGGCTTATCCGGAAATAGCCAAACAGCGCGAACTAATCATAAAGGTAATTAAAGAGGAAGAAGATTCTTTCCTCCGTACACTTGCCAACGGAATCCGTATGCTTGATAATTCAATCGCCGAAGCCAAGGCTAATGGAAAGACTGAGATTTCCGGCTCGGAAGCATTCGTGCTTTATGACACATACGGATTTCCTCTTGACCTTACTCAGCTGATTCTTAAAGAAAACGGTATGACGCTCGATAAGGATGGCTTTGACCGCGAAATGGAGGCACAGAAGGCCCGCGCCCGCAATGCCGCCGCTGTTGAAACTTCCGACTGGGTTGTGCTTCGTGAAGGCGAAAAGGAGTTCGTGGGCTATGATCTCGATGAGGTTGAGGCTCAGATTCTTCGTTATCGACGCATCCGTCAGAAGAATCAGGAGTATTACCAGATAATTCTTGACCGTACGCCGTTCTATGCCGAGATGGGCGGACAGGTAGGCGACCGCGGTGTCCTTGTATCGGAAGACGAAACCGTGGAAATATTCGATACGAAACGAGAAAATGGCATCGGCGTCCATCTTACCAAGAAGATGCCCGCCAATCCGGACGCTGTATTCGTGGCAAAAATCAATAAGGAGATACGACGTGCGGTTTCAGCTAACCATACAGCCACTCACCTCCTTCATGAAGCCCTCCGCGAGGTTCTTGGCACTCATGTAGAGCAGAAAGGTTCCTATGTCTCTCCTGAATCTTTGAGATTTGACTTCTCGCACTTCCAGAAGGTTACAGCGGAAGAACTTTCAAAAGTTGAAAAACTTGCAAACAGCAAGGTTCGTATGGCTATTCCGCGATGCGAACACCGCAATGTGCCTATAGCCAAAGCAATGGAAATGGGAGCAATGGCTCTTTTCGGCGAAAAATATGGCGAAGAGGTTAGAGTTATCGAATATGGCGACTCAGTTGAGCTTTGCGGTGGTACACACGTTGACAATACCGGCAACATCGGAATGATAAAGATAATCTCCGAGAGCAGTACGGCAGCCGGAATACGCCGTATAGAAGCAATTACCGGAGCGCGCGTCGAAGAGGCTTATGACGAAATGGCGGAGGTAATCCGCAATATTGCTACCTTGTTTAACAATGCGCCCGACATCGTGACTGCCATTAAGAAAGCTATGGAAGAGAATGTATCTCTGAAGAAAAAGACGGAGGAGTATTTCGAGGAACGCGTCAATACGCTTGCCGACAAGCTTCTTCAGGAAGCAGTGGATACGGGAGCGTTCAAAATAGTTTCGATGAGAGGCGTCCGTGTGCCTGACGTGGTTAAGAATACTGCATTTGCCGTACGTCGCAAATCGCCTGAAAATACTGTATTTATCGGCGCTACTTCCGATGTGTCTCGCAAGCCTTTGCTTACGGTAATGGTTACGGAGGACCTTGTTAAATCCGGTCTTAATGCTTCTGCTGTCATACGTCTGGCGGCAAAAGAAATCAAGGGTGGAGGCGGCGGTCAGCCCGGTTTCGCACAGGCTGGCGGAAAAGACGCCGAAGGTCTTGACCGTGCCTACAATATTATTGTAGACAGCATCAAAGCCTGATAACTGAATTTCAAGAACACACTTAAAATTACGGGCGCTGCATTTGTAGCGCCCGTAATTTTATAATCGGCCATAAAATTAAAACGGTTTACGGTATTTGCCCGGACTGCAGTCTTCGAGAATGTTTAGGTAGGAATTATAGCGCGATTGAGCTATTAAGTTGTCATTCAGTGCCTCAAGTACGGCGCACCCGGGCTCATGAGTGTGTGTGCAGTTGCCGTAGCGACACTTTTTAGAAGTTCTGAATATTTCGGGGAAATAGTGGGATATTTCATATTCATCCATTTCTATAGTGCCGAAACCTCTCACTCCCGGCGTATCAATTATGTAGCCTGTCATAGGCGCCGGCAGTTCGAACATCTCAGAAAATGTAGTCGTGTGCGTACCGGTGTCATGATTGTCGGAGATTTCTGCCGTTTTGAGGTCTAATCCGGGTATTAAATCATTGATTATTGTAGATTTGCCCACGCCTGAGTTTCCTGAAAGGAGAGTGATTTTGCCATTTAGTAAATCTTTGAGTTTATCCATACCTTTGCCGGTCTTGGCAGAGATATTTATAACGGCATATCCGATGCTTTCATAGAGGTAGTCAAATGCTTCAAGAAATTCTTTGTCTTCCGGTTCGCTTAAGAGATCGGTTTTGTTGATTACAAGAATGGACGGCACTCTGTACGCTTCTGCGGTAGCGAGAAAACGGTCAATGAAAGTCAGCGATGTCTCCGGGTGCGCAAGTGTCACGATAAGTAGCGTCTGATCGATGTTGGACGCAAGTATATGCGCTTCTTTTGAAAGGTTGCTCGCACGGCGTATAATGTAATTCTTTCGAGGATGAATCTCGGTTATCAATGTGGGATTCTCTTCGGTTCCGCCGGCTTCTGAAACTGTTACGCGGTCACCTACAGCCACCGGGTTGGTGGTTCTGATGCCTTTGATTCTGAATTTTCCCTTGATACGCGTATAGAGAGTCAGTCCTTCGTCGGTTCTGACTATGTAATTGCTCCCCGTATTTTTAATTACTGTTCCTTCCATTCTTAATTTGTTTGCATAAAGCAATCATAGCTCAAAAATAGTTACAATTTTCTTCACAAAAAAGATTTTATTAGGTATAGATTTGATTTTGTGCTGTAAGGTGTTGTATTTCAGGGCGCTTTGCTTTGATTTTGTCGGGCTGTGGATTGCACGTAGGTTCTTAATAAGCATTAAAAGTTTTCCGGATTGTGAAATTTTTCGTAAATTTGCAAAATTAAGTGATGAAATCTTAATTTTTACTTGAACCAAATTCAATTAAAAATCTTTTATTAGGTAACTAACATTTTAAAGACAACAACGATGAATGTAGAAACTATTGGCTCTTATGCCGGACTCGTTTGGAATGCCCTTAATGAAGCTGGCGCTCTTGGCGTTAAACAGCTCAAAAAAGTAACAAAACTGAAAGACAAAGAAGTTTTCGCCGCTTTGGGATGGCTTGCGCGTGAGAATAAAGTTACAATCCTCCCCGATGAAGCTGACGAAAAAGAACTTATTATCTCTCTTGTTCAGGAATAAATAATCGTAGAAAGTGCATCCTTATAAAAAGGCGTATTCCGCATTAGCGGGATACGCCTTTTTATATTCTGCCCGACAATAATTGTTAAGGTTCTTTATAGTTTATTCTTTTATTCCGAGCAACCGGTATACGTAATCTTTGTCGGCGCCGAGTTGGATTGCGCGGTTGCCGTCGGTCAGGGCGTCATCCATCCTGTAACGCTTTTTGTTGAGAATGGCGCGGCATATGTAAAGCTCAGCGTAATTGGGGTCTAATTCTATCCCGCTAGCTATGTCTTCGGAAGCGTCAAGCAAAGCGTCGCGCTGCAGCAGGCATCTGGCACGCCCGGCATAGTATGCGGCTTCTGGCGATGTGTCAATCAGCTTTTTGTAATAGGGAATAGCCTCTTCGGGTTGCTCTGCAAAGGTGTAGTAATTGGCAAGCGCAATGCAGGCGTCAAGCGATTTATCATCAAGTTTACGTAATTTTTCAAAATTCTTTTTAGCCTCATCCATCGCGCCCATGTACAGGTAAATCATACCCCGGTACAGATAAGGCGCGGTATATGTGGAATCAAGATGCTCGATAGTGTTGTAGTCTCTGATTGCTTCAGCCGTGTGTCCGGTAGCGGTGAGTACACGTGCCCGGTTGGCCAACACTGCTACTGATGCCGGAGCGGCGTTTACAGCTTGGTCAAGCGTGACAAGTGCCATGGAATCATTACCGGCATAAAACCTGATCATTCCTAAATTCGACATAAGCAGGATGTTCGACGGATTATCGGGCTCCGACTCAATGGCTGTGGTGAGGCAGCTGTCGGCTTTTGCCCAGTTGCAATCTTTGATTGCTTTGTCGGACTCATCGACCAGTTGTAAATAATCTGATGAGTTCTGCGCATTGCACAAAACAACAGCGATGATCGGAAAAATCGCCGTCAGAATACTTTTTATAGGGGTGTGACCTGAAATAATAATCTTTCTCATGTTATGTTTGAGTATTCATGATGAAAACATATGCGAATTTATGTCTACTTTCGCGGATATGCGCAAAGGTGCGATTTTTTTTATTGAACTTTAACGAATTTATCCGTTCTAAATTTGATAAACACGCAGAAATCATTTAAATTTGTGATATGAATAGGATTCAGCATCACATTGATTATCTGCTTCGCCGCCATAAATGCGTGGTGGTTCCCGGTTTGGGCGCATTCATTGCGCACAGACAATCAGCGTATTACGATATTCAGGATGGTGTTATGTATCCTCCGTGCGTAGTTGTAACTTTCAACTCATCGCTCGTGCATGATGACGGTCTCATCGCTAATTCAATAGCTCGTAAAGAGTCAGTCTCCTATGAGACTGCATCCGCCAGGATGGCTCTTGAAATCGAATCTATGAAACATCAGCTTGAGACTGATGGCGAATTGTCGATGGGCGCTCTCGGTCGCCTTGTGGCTCAGAAGGATTCTGCGCCGCTTTTTGAGCCTGCACCGCGTTGGACGGGTTCTGCATCAGGATATTTCACTCCTTTGGAAATTCGCCCGATGCTTGACCGTATGCGTGAAGAAGCTGTCATAGCTCGGATTGAGGCGCATAAACGCCGTTCGCGTCTGCGTTTGCGCTCGCTTAAGATTGCAAAGGTTGCCGCAGCTGTAATAGGCGTGTGCGTGGTGGCGTCTGCATTGTTGTTCTCTCCGGTCTTTCGCTCACGTTCTGATGTCAGGGCATCGCTTGCAGAATATCCTGCACAGGTGTCGGCTTCGTTGCAGACCTCTGTTGTTCCGATGGGAGCATCAGATGCTCCGGCTCTCAATATAATGAGCCCACAAGAAGATGATGTTGCGCCGATACTGACTGAATCAGCGCCGACTATTACGCCAACTGCAGTTCGCGATAAAGTGTCAGAAGTGACTCATTCTCAGTCGGCTTCTACTGTAAGAATGAATGATTCCGATAGTTACTGCCTTATTGTGGCGTCATTACCTTCGCAGGAGTTGGCTGAGCAGTTTATTCGCGAAGCCGGCGACAACAGTTTGAAGATATTGCACACCAATGGCAAGTACAGAGTATATGCTGCTACGGGTTCTACTTCAGTTGAGGCATTGGCTCAAAAATCTAACGGTTCTCTTGCATCAAAGTATTCAGATGCATGGGTGTGCCGCCGATAATGTTTTCCTTATAGTTCTATGAAAAATTTCCACGATTTAATTGTAAATCGACGGAGCATACGTCGATATAAAGACCAACCTATTGATGCAGACTCTGTAAAACTCATTCTTGAAGCCGGGCTTATGGCACCTTGCTCGAAAAGTGCTCGCGCTTGGCAGTTTATAGTGGTCGACGACCCCGAAGTACTGAAAAAAATGAGTGAATGCAAGCCTGCCGGTGCACTTCCCATAGCGAAGGCTCCGTTGGCAGTTGTCGTATCAGTTGACCCGGCCAAAACAGAGCCATGGATTGAAGATGCCTCAGTGGCTGCCACTTTCATGCAGCTTCAGGCTGCCGACCTCGGCATAGGCAGTTGTTGGATTCAGATTCGCGACCGCTATATGACAGATGGAACCCCATCGCAGGAGTATATTCAGGAACTTCTCGGTATGCCTGACACATTGCCTATTGTGTGTGTGCTGACTTTTGGTTATAAGGACGAAGAGCGCAAGCCAAACGATCTCGATAAACTTAAATGGGAGAACGTTTATATTGAGAAATGGGAGAATCGCGAATAGCCGGACGATGCTCTTGTGCCGTTATAGGTGCGGGAAATGTGGCTTCGTCTCTCGTTCCGGAGCTTTCACGGTATCTTGATGTCAGGCAGATATATAGTCGTGACATTGCCAATGCCCGTGTTCTTGCTTCGGCGATTGATGGTTGTGAAGCGATTAGCAGTCTTGACGCTTTGGCTCCCGATATTGACTTCTATCTGATTAGCGTTTGCGATGATGCAGTCGCCAATGTCGTAAGGGCAACCGAATCGATTAAGCAAGGTTTGTGGGCTCACACCTCAGGCTCTGTTCCGGCAGACATATTGTCAGGAAAGGAATTTTACGGCGTGTTTTATCCCCTTCAGACTTTCTCGAAGGGAAAATCTGTGAATTTACGCGAAGTGCCTTTTTTCATTGAGGGTAATGATGAAGAATCGCTTGACAGACTTATGAAACTTGCCGCATTAGTGTCCGACCAAGTTTATGAGGCCGATTCCGACAGGAGAAAAAAGCTCCATGTGGCGGCAGTGTTTGCTTGCAATTTCGCCAACCTGATGTGGATTGAGGCCGATAGGCTTCTTAAGGATGAGGGGCTTGCTATTGATGTTTTCTATCCGTTGCTCCGCGAGACACTGTCCAAACTCGATAAAATGTCGCCCTTGATGGCTCAGACCGGACCTGCGCGCAGAGGCGATGTTGGCGTCATAAAAAAGCATCTGTCAATGCTTGACGGCGATAAGGCAGAAATTTATAAATTATTATCAGATAATATTTTAAAGATGTATAATGAGTAGGATAGATTACGATTTGACCAAAATCAGAGGATTTGTGTTTGATGTCGACGGTGTTTTGTCGCCGTCCACAATTCCTATGGGACATGACGGACAGCCAATGAGGATGGCCAATATTAAGGACGGATACGCTTTGCAGTTGGCAATACGCCTCGGCTACAGAATTGCATTGATTACGGGCGGCTATTCAGAGGCTATCCGCAATCGGTTCAGCGACCTGAATATTACAGACGTCTATATGAGAGTCTCTGAAAAAGTGCCTGTCTTGCAGAACTGGATGAGAATGAATAATTTTTCGTTTGAGCAGGTAGTATATGTAGGTGATGATATTCCCGATACTAAATGTATGCAGCTTGTAGGCCTTTCTGTAGCACCTAAAGACGCCGCTACTGAAATCAAGGAGATGGCCACATACGTTTCGCCTTTTGATGGAGGCTACGGCGTAGCTCGTGATGTTATCGAGCAGGTGCTTCGCGCCAACGGCATCTGGAATAATTCCGAAAAGGCTTTTGGCTGGTAATCTATTATGACTGAGTTATATAAGGGTCGGCGCATCCTGCTTGGCAGCGCGTCGCCGCGTCGCCGTCAGCTGCTTGAAATGATGGAGATACCGTTTGAAATAGTCTCTATTGATGTCGAGGAAAAGGTGAATCCTACTCTGCGGGCGGAAGATGTCCCTGTGTCGCTCGCACTTCTTAAGGCCGGAGCCTATATGAAACCGCTTGCGCATAATGAAGTGCTGATAACGGCCGATACAGTGGTAATACATAACGGAGAAATATTGGGGAAGCCGCATGATGAAAGTGATGCGATTGAAATGCTCCGCAATCTGTCGGGAGATGTTCATCATGTGGTTTCGGGTGTGGCAATTACGTGTGGTGACGGTTCGGTAACAACATTTTCCGAAAGTACTGATGTGGAATTCCTCCATCTGACAGATGCGCAGATACGACATTATGTATCGCATCATCACCCCATGGATAAGGCGGGAGCTTATGGCATTCAGGAGTGGATTGGCGTTGTGGGCGTAAAATCCATCAATGGTTGTTTTTACAATGTAATGGGGCTTCCGTCATCAGCTCTTTTCAGCCGACTGAACCATATTCTTGATCGTGTCTGAATCTGCGCTCAGCTGAAATCTGAAATACGGATTTGGTGGAACGAGGTCAATTACGCCCGAGACAAGGCGGTGGTCTCTTATTACATACGGTTCGGTTACTTTAGCTTGACCTTCTGTTTTAAACGGTATTATTGAGAATTTCCCGGTTACTCCGGGAGCCAGATACTTATCTGCCAGATGCAGTGCTATGAACCCCATTGTAGTGCGCAGGTTCATTTCCACGCATGGAGCTGTTTTCAGCAATCCATCGGAACGATATGTCATCATATCTATTCCCAAATTTCCTTCATAATCTCCAGTAATATCAGGCAGAATGGATGTGAGAGCGTCCCTGATGTCATTTAATCCGTCAATGCTCAGCATTTCCCTTAATTGGTTTTGTGCCGCTACGGTATTCCCCTGATAGGCTGAACCTCTGACATTTGAAAACACGGAGAGCCCCTCGAACCGTATTCCTCCCGACCCGTCAGCATGAAAAAGCATGGCGAAATCACGTTCTTTCTCCAGATATGGCTCACATATTGCCGTTCCCTGATGTGCGATGATGCCTTTTACTATGGTGAGCAATCGGCTTTCAGATATAGCACCGCTGTCGAAAACGCCGCGCCCACTGCTTGACCAGGGCGATTTCACCATCACGCGCCCGTAAAGCCTGCGTAATTCCATGATTTCTTCGGGCTCGAATATTTCCTGTGGCAGGGGAGGTGTCGCAATACCTCCCGACGCTAAACACTTGTTTATTAATATTGAGCTTCTTCGATGACTGATTAGCCTGTATTTTTCCAGCTTATTGTCATCAGGCATAGTATCAGGGTCAGCGCCGAGCCCCGTCATCTCGCTTTTTATGGCTTTCGACCAGCCCCAAGGATTGATTTTGAACTTTTGGTTGAAGCGGTCAGCCATTGTGACACCGATATTGAATTCCTCACATATTTTTTTATGAAACTCCATGTCGGGTTTGCGGCAGACTACAATGTCATTGTCTTCCGACATCCAGACGGGGAGACTCGCTCCGGCGATCTGCAATCTTACTGCTGCAGCCGACGGTGTGAAATTGCTCTTACCGAAGGCGAGAGCCATATCATTGGCAGGATAAAAATAGCGGTAGATTCCCATACTTTAACTTTGTGGTAAAGTTAACCATTTTTCTACAATATGGTTGAGTTATTTACACCACATTGCAACTCTCGGAGGAAATGTCTAAATTTGAATATTGAAAATTAGATTCATTATGAATGACATAATTAGAGTATTGCCCGATTCAGTAGCCAATCAAATTGCGGCCGGCGAAGTTATACAGCGTCCGGCCTCAGTGGTTAAAGAACTGGTTGAAAACGCTGTCGATGCCGGTGCTACTGATATACAGGTTATTGTCAAGGATGCCGGGCGTACTCTCATTCAGGTGGTTGACAACGGCAAAGGTATGTCGGTCACCGATGCGCGTCTTGCATTTGAGCGTCATGCAACCTCAAAAATTAATGATGCAGGCGATCTTTTCGCTCTTCATACGATGGGCTTTCGCGGAGAAGCCCTCGCCTCGATAGCCGCCGTGGCACAGATTGAAATGCAAACGGCACGACGCGAGGATTCGCTCGGGACGCACATCCGCATCTCAGGCTCAAAAGTGGAATCGCAGGAGCCGGCGGCGGTTGCTCCGGGAACAAATCTGATGGTAAAAAACTTGTTCTTCAATGTTCCTGCCAGACGTAAATTCCTGAAGAAGGATGCCGTAGAGCTAAGCAATATCTCGCATGAGTTTGAGCGTCTTGCGTTGGTGAATCCTATGGTTGAACTGACGCTGATTCATAATGGCAATATCATTCATCAGTTGCTTCCCGGGAGCCTGAAGTTGCGCATCGGCAGCCTATTTGGAAAAGGTGTTGAGAAGCAGCTCATACCTGTTGAAACGGAAACGTCGCTCGTGAAAATCAGCGGATTTGTCGGGTTGCCTGAGAATGCGCGCAAGCGTGGAGCACTGCAGTATTTCTTTGTCAACGGCAGGAATATGCTGCATCCCTATTTCCGTAAAGCAGTTATGCATTGTTATGAGCAATTGATACGTCCGGACGAACAGCCTAATTATTTCCTTAATTTTGAAGTTGATCCGGCGACAATTGACGTGAATATTCACCCTACGAAAAGTGAAATCAAGTTTGAGAACGAGCAGCCTATTTGGCAGATACTTGTTGCAGCCATTAAGGAATCGCTCGGACGTTATAATGCGGTTCCGTCAATGGATTTCAATATTGATGACGCGCCTGAGATTCCCGCGTTCAATCCTTCGGCGGCCGTTGCTCCGGGGCCGATAGCTGATGTCTCATATAATCCGTTTGCAAGTCAGAACTCCGGTTCCGGCCGAGGCTCCGTCCCGTCTATGGCCCGCAAGGCTGTGGATGACTGGGAGAAGCTTTATCGTCAGTTTAGTAGCTCTTCCGATTTAGTCCCTTCGCAGCCGGAGCTTGAAATAGAAAGCCGTCTTAACCGATCGGCCGACGAGAAGGATGATGTGGTTTCAAAGCATAATGAGCTGACGGATGAAACGCAGGCTGTTGAGATGGCGCCGACAATGATTCAGCTGAAGAATAAATATCTTCTGTCTCAGGGACGTAACGGATTGCTGCTGATTGACCAGCACCGGGCTCATGTCAGGATTCTGTATGAGCGCTTTTCCGAAGGAGCGGCCGACTCGCTTGCCGTGCAGAAGGTGATGTTTCCGGAAATTGTTACTCTTACCCCCGAAGGTAGCCGTTTGCTTGAAAACATCCTGCCTCAGATGGAGTCGCTTGGCTTCGAACTGTCTTTTCTTGGTGATAACTCCTGGGCTGTAAACGGTGTGCCTGCAGTAAACGGACTTGGCAACTCTGCCGAAATAATTCAGTTGATTGTAAATGATATGGCTGAAGAGACAGATATGGCAGCAGATTCCGTTAAAAGTCGGGTTGCTTTAAACCTTGCGAGAAGGTGTGCCATACCGTCAGGACAGCCTATGTCGGAAGCAGAGATGGAGTCTCTGACAAGTGAACTATTCAGCCTTTCAACACCTGCATATACGCCCGACGGGCTTAAAATCGTGACTGAAATAGCTCTTTCAGATATTGAGAAACTGTTCGCTCGTTAAGCCGTATCGTATTGGGTCCGGCTTTTTTTTAGTCCTGATGCGTTTCAGATAGAGCTTATCTGCATGACTTTCTTTTCGAAATTGTCGCGGTCATAGGCTCGGTTGCGAATTTTATTGCGGTAGGCATAAATGGTGTTAACTGAGTAGTTCAGTATCTGTGCAACCTGATTAGTGTCTTCAAGACCGAGACGCATAAAAGCCAGAATTCTGAGGTCGTTGTTGAGCAATTCTCCGTCACGAAGTATTATTTTTTCGCGTAGGAGGTTGTTTACATCGTCAACGAAAGTGGGGTAGATATGCAGAAACGCGTCATCGAAAAGCCTGTAAAACTCTGTGCTTTGCTGTTCCACTATTTTCCCGGATTTCGTAATCTTATATAGGTCGTCAATCTGGCCGGAACTGATTTTGCGGTTTACGATTTTACAGAAATGGTTGAGTTTGTCTATATAGATTGAGCACAGTCTGAAGAACTGGCTGATATAGATTTCCTTTACCTGATTTGCTGAGCTAAGACGTCGCTGCAGTTCCTGCATCCTTTTCATCTGCCTGCGCAGATAGAACAGCACGCCTGCCAGAAGCAGAAGAAGCAAACATAGAAATCCGATGAATATATACATTTTTTTCTGCCATCGGTATATCTGTTCGGCGTGAGCTTCCTGAATGATAGGCAGAGCGGCGGAAGTCTGCATTGCGCGCATTGATGCGTGGCATTCCACAGCGTTTGAAAGTGCTGTCGACAGATAGAGATAGGCTCGGTTTATGTCGCCTTCCTTCGACATTATTACGCCCAACTCCTGAAGCGACATAACTTCAAGCACGGCTCCTTTAATGTCTGCCATGGCCGAAAGTGCCAGAAAGTACTTTGCGCTGTTCATGTCGTCTCTCATCTGGGCTATCGTGGCAAGCATATGGCTTGCACGGGCATATTGATTGGAGTCGGATGGAAGCTCGTCGATAAGTTCCATCAGCATGGCTCTGGCCTGCGACAGATTTCCTTTAAGGTAAAGCATTTCGCTGGAGTTCAGTCGATAAATGGCGCTTTGCGGGTTTTCAAGGAGCAACCCCTGTCTGGCGTGTTCAAGCGATTTCTCATTCCAATACTGGTAAGTACCGGGATAATCGGAATAGAATGAGGCTATATAGGAGTACATCTGTTTGCCTGCGTCATGATATTTTTTACGCATTGGCAGTGACAGCGCAGTTGTGTCAATTGCGTTGAACTCGTTTTGGGCGTCAGAAATGAATCCGCAGAGCGGCAGATATTTCGCACGTTTCAGCTTGAAAGCTATCGAAGTGTCTTTCAGACCAAGGTTGGTTGCTATATCGTAACCTTGCGTGTAAGCAATGAGAGCGGAGTCAGTGTTGAATGTACTGTAATTGTCGCCTATATCCATCAGTATGTCAAGCCGCTCTGAATCAGAACGATTGGTGCTGAGCAGGTTTTGCAGTGAATCAATCCTTAACGTGCGCATCACAAGATAGTCGGGAGCCTTTTTAATTTCATTGTCAAGCATTTTCAGTGTGTGCTCAACGGTAGCTTCAGAAATGGTTTGAGCCGAGGAGATGCAAGGCAGCAGTAAAAGCGAAAGTAATATGCGGAAGAAAGAGTGATGCATATTGAGATAAGTAATAGATTTTTAGATTTTTAAATGATTAGTCTGCCATTTTAAATACAAAATTAAACAAAAATGTCTTTAAATTGATAGCTTTGCTGAAAAATTTGAGATAAATTGTTTTAAACGAACCTGAAACGGGATGGAATTTGTCGAACCGGCTCTAAAGGATTTGTTGAAAAATACCCGAAAATAGGTATATGATAAAAATGTGTCAATTAGTAATTTTGCGGCCTGTAAAGCCAATTATTAATGACATTAAGGAATTTCATAATAGTTTTATTGTCGGTTTTCACGTCAGTTTCTGCGTTTGCTTTTACAATATCAGTTAGGGTAATCGATACTGCGGATGGTCAGCCGATAGAATTTGCCGCAGTAGCATGGAGTCGCGGCAATGATAATACGGGCGGAATTACTTCTGAAAACGGCTCTTGCCGGTCTTCTGTTTCAGCAGGACAATGGACACTTTCAGTATCGTGCATAGGTTATCGAAATCGCACAGAGCAACTTACCATTGGGGGAGATGATGAAATTGTTGTCAGGCTTGAGAAGTCCGACGTCATGCTAAACGATGTTGTCGTGACGGCACGCGAGGGCACGGGAATGACATCGACATCGGTGATTGACCGTCAGGCAATGGAACATCTTCAGCCGTCAAGTTTTACCGACTTGCTTGAACTGCTGCCCGGCGAAGTCTCACATGATCCGAAGATGGGAGAGGTCAACATTGCCAATCTGCGGTCGGCTGCCGGTCTTTCTGAAGATTTTATGACCTCCTCACTTGGCACATCTTTTGTAGTTGATGGAGTCCCGATGAATGTTAATTCCGACCTGACTGCTTCGCCTGAAAGTTCGCGTGACGGACGGTCGGCCGTGGGTCGCGGTGTTGATATGCGTGAACTTTCTACAGATGACATTGAAAGTGTGGAGATTGTTCGTGGCATAGCATCGGCCGAATATGGAGAAATTACCGGAGGCCTCATCAATATCAAACGCAAAAGCCGTGCTTCTGCATTCGAGGCTCGTTTCAAGGCCGACGAGCAGAGCCAGCTTTTCTATGTCGGCAAAGGTGTGGAGTTGCCAAAAAACTGGAATCTTAATTTCTCCGCCGATTTCCTGAACAGCAAGATTGACCCTCGAAACAATAGGGAAAATTTCAAGCGAGTCAATGCGTCTGTGCGCAGTATGCATGAATGGAAGGCAAATTCAATGATTTTGAATTGGGAATCATCAATCAATTTTATGTCCACTTTTGAGCGCGACAACAACGACCCGGATCTTACTGTAAATAATACAATAGATTACTATCGTACCGATAAAAATCAGATAGGATGGAACAATAGCTTTACACTTACCGATTCACGATATAGCTTTTTTGACAATTTTGCGATTACTACCGGTATAACCTATGGATATGAGCATTTACAGCAGCAAAAAACGATAGCTCCGTCCAGAATTTATCCTCTTCCGGTGTCAACAGTTCCCGGCTCTAACTATATCGGATTCCTGCCGATGCTTTATGTGGCTGACTTCGACCTTTACAGCAAGCCCGTGACAGCGTTTGCAAAAGCTTCAGCTCGATTCCGCTATTCTTTTAAAGGCATTGACAATACACTTCGCGCCGGTCTTGAATGGGGTTTTAACAAAAACTACGGTCGCGGCGAGGTATATGATCTTACAAGACCTCTCCTCCCCGGCAACAACACACGCCCGCGCCCATTTTCAGATATTCCTGCCATGAACAGGTTGTCATTCTATGCTGAGAATCTCAGTGAGTTTGGAATAGGGCAGAATCGTGTGCAGCTTCAGGTGGGACTACGTGAAACACAGCTTGTCGGAATCCCGGGAAGTTATAAAATCAATAACCGTCCCTATCTTGATCCGCGCCTTAATCTTAAGTGGAATTTTCCAGGTATATTCATAGGTGAGAACCCGGTAGATTTATCGGTAGGTGCCGGTTACGGCATTCACACCAAGATGCCTGTCGCTGCCCAGTTGTTTCCCGATATGATTTACACCGATTATGTGCAGCTGAATTATTACCATGATAATCCCGACTGGCGTGTGATGAATGTTATGTCCTTTGTGGAGGATGTCGCAAATTATGAACTTGAAGCGGCACGCAATCATAAATGGGAGGTTCATGCCGATGCAAGTTTTTGTGAGAATCGTTTGTCGGTCACCTATTTCCGCGAGAATATGAACAACGGATTCCGTAGCGACGGCACAGTGCATTTTTACACTTACCGACAGTATGATGCATCGGGTTACAATCCCACTTTACAAAACAGACCGCCGGAAATAAGCGAGCTTCCCTATAAGGATGTCACGCGGCTCAGGGTTGTCGGTCGTTATAATAATGGCAGTCGTACGCTGAAAGAAGGTGTAGAGTTCACCTTACGTACACTCCGTATTCCGTATATCCGCACCCGTCTGACAATTAACGGAGCTTACTTTCGGACCACACTTGACAATAGTTGCGCTCAGTGGTATCATCCGTCGGTGATTGTCAATGGTGATGAGCTCCCGTATGCGGGGCTTTATGACGATGCCGACGGCTCAGTTTACAAGAGTTTCAACACCAATTTCCTTCTTGATACTGATATCCCATCATTGAAGCTGAATTTTTCTGTAGGTATTCAGAATATGTGGTTCACTTCGCGTCGGACATTGTTCAAAACCGGAGTTCCTTCGCATTATATTGATGCGGAAGGTAATGTCGGTAAATTCACTTCGGACATGGCATCTGACCCGTTGCTCGGACAGCTCATCAGAAGCTACAGCCCGACAGTGTTTGAAACGCGACGGATTCCTTCTGAAACAAGCTTTAACATCAAGGCAACTAAAAAAATGTGGAAGGATCGCATTGCCATAGCCGTCTATGTTAACCGCCTGCTCACTATTGCTCCGGATTATTACAGTTTTGGTGTCCTGCAGCGTCGTCATTATTCTCCGTATTTTGGTATGGAACTGAATTTGAAATTTTGAAATATGAAAGATAAACTTACAAAAATTGCCGTGTCTGCATTCACGTTTGCAGCGTTGATGTTAACCGGTTGTATTGACAATTCCGATGATTCGGTCGGTTATATTCCCGTTCAGATTGAATCTCAGATGCCACAACAGTTCCCTGATGCGGAAATCGTGTCAGGAAAACTTGTTTTTCGCGAGCTAAATACCTCCGAAACGACAGCGGTTTCACTTTCGCAATATAGCTCATATCTCCTCACTCCCGGCCTCTATGATGTAGAAGGCACCGCAGTACTTGCTTACGTTGATGACGATGGTAGCAAGGTCGTCAAGGACGCGCGTGCCACAGCGTCATCGGTGGTAATCAATTCGGAAGTAACAGTGCCCCTGAACTGGTTTTTCTTTAATCCCGACAACACATTGCTTTTCGGAGAAATCTATTTTTCGGGTTCTATGAACGCTACTTCAACCGGGGGCATCCGCGACACATACTTCACAATTTATAATAATACGGATGAAGTTATTTATGCCGATGGTATCGGTATCGCGGAATCGGCTTTAGTCAATTCAAAAACCAATGCATTCGAAATCCTCACACCCGCCAATGACCGTAACCGTAATTTTACGGCGTGGACTGTTCTTGTGATTCCCGGCTCAGGTAAGGATGTACCGGTTTATCCCGGGGAGTCTATAAAGATAGTAGATCAAGCAATAAGATGGAGCGATGACATAAGCTGGACACTTGACCACTCAGATGCTGATTTTGAGTGGTATGACGATAACTATCAGGATGTTGACAACCCCGCTGTGCCTAATCTTTCGAAGTGGTATTGCTATTCTCTCTCTATTTGGATTCCGTCCAATCAGTGCAATCGTTCCTATGCTCTCGTCCGTTTCCCCGAGGGTATGACGGCAGAACGTTATCTGGCTGAGTATCATGGTGCGTATGAGTATATCAGCGCCATCGGTACGCAGATGACAAATGATAAGGCGTATTTAATTCCAAATGAGTGGATTATAGACGGAGTGAATCTTTCCAACAGGGAGATGTGGGTTTATGGAGCATTGGCTAACGCCATCGACAACGGCTTTGCGTCAATCTCCGATATTAATAAAGACCCGGAGCGTTTCGGACGTAAATTTGTGCGCCGCACTGCAGCTGTAACAGGTGATGGTCGCTTGATTCTTCAGGACACTAATGATTCGTCAGTAGACTTCACACTTGAGAGTGTTCGATGATATGAATTGGAAACTAAAGATTCTTGTTGCCTTTGCGGCTTCGGTCTCCGGCTTGGCTTACGCCGGAGATGCCGACTCACTTCTGCTCGAATCAATACAGATTAGGGCCGGCTATTTCAGCCGTAATGCGACAGCCGGATATGAGAATAACCCCGCATTGCAGCTCAACAGGTTTGAGACATCGTTAAGCGATATTTCTGTCGGATATGCCGTTAGGACTTCCGATGAGGCTATAATGACGCAGGATGGCAAAGGACAGCGCGGATTTAGCATTGATTCGAGAACTTATATGCCATTGTCAGAACGCTCCGTTGTATGGGGGCGTGCATCCTATGAAAATGCCGACAGGCTTGATGTGCGATGGTGTGATGCGGTGGATTATCAGTTGATTTCGCCTTATGTCCTCGGTGACAGTGTCGGTGGTGATCTCTCGATGCAGCGCTATTCGTTCGGCGGCGGTTATGCCGCTGCGTCAGGACGGTGGCGTTTTGGCGTTTCTGCTTTTTACAGGGCCGAAATTGATAGTCGTAACCATGACCCGCGTCTTAAGGTAATAGTTTCCGACCTTGACCTTAGAATGGGAACTTCATATGCTCTGTCACAGAACTATTCAATAGGACTTTCGGCCGCTCTTCGCGTTTATAATCAGGACAATGATCTTGACTTTTACAATCCCGTCAACAATATCCGCACTTATGCTTTGACCGGTGCCGGTACTTATTCCTCACGTTTCAGCGGCAACATTAGCAATGCGTCATATAGTTTCGTTGGATTTTCTACCGGATTGCAGCTTCATCCGTCCACTGAGTATGGTTTCGCATTTAGCGGTGGCTACTCATATTATAAAATGGAACAGGTGCTGAAGGATTTGAACAATCTGACCCTCGGGGAAGTGTCATCGCATACATTTTCAGCCCAGGCAGCAAAAAATTTCAGAATCGGCTCTGTCAGTCTTGGCATCGTGGCTGATGTGTGGTGGAACCGACGCATTGCCGGCGAGAATCTGTTCGGCACATCCGTTGGCAACAGTTATGAAAAAATTTCAACACGCTATTTCTATTATAATGATAAGGTGGATTGCGACATCCGTATTCCTTTGGAAATATCCTTCGATGATTCACGGCTGACGGTGGCGCCTAAGCTCGCTTTCGCTTACAGCCATGAGAATTATCGCCGTCCGCACCGTGACATAGAATGGCGCTCAATTTCTCCCGCACTTGAACTGAACTATGTTAACAAGTGCGGCAACAAATGGCTTTTGGAATATGGCATAATCGGGGGCTGGCGCTCAGGCACGCGCATGAATCTTGAACTTGACGGCATGAATCCGCACAGCTCGCTTTACACGATGGTTGTCAACGACTACGGGCACGCATCATCTGACGGAGGATATTGCTCCGCCAGTATTGAGGCTGAACGCATTATAGCTTCGTCTGTCGCTTTATACTGCCTGGCTTGTGGTGGAGTAACCACTTATTCAGGCTATCCCACTTCATATGACATCAGTCTGTCAGTCGGAGTGAAATTTTAAAACTTCAAATTATTTAATAAATTATATGTCAGTAATCAGTGTTAAAAACCTTACCCAGCGTTATGGCAACGGTCGCCTGATTTACCGAGGTCTCGATTTTGAAGTTCCTCAGGGGCGTATTATGGGACTTTTGGGGAAAAACGGTACGGGTAAGACCACAACTATCAACATATTGATGGGCTTCCTGAAACCTCAGGCCGGCGAATGCAGGATATTCGACGAGGACATCACGCGGCTTTCTCCGAAGCAGCGCAGCCGCATTGCTCTTTTGCTTGAGGGCCATGTACAGTATGCATTCATGACAATCCGGCAGATTGAGAAGTTCTACAGCCGTTTTTATCCGGCATGGAATCGGGATGCTTATTATGAACTGATGGGGAAGCTTCACGTAAATGATAATCAACGTATCTCGTCAATGTCGTGCGGACAGCGCTCACAGGTGGCACTCGGACTTATTCTTGCCCAGAATGCCGATCTACTTGTGCTTGATGACTTTTCTCTCGGTCTTGATCCGGGCTATCGGCGTCTTTTCATTGATTATCTCCGTGATTTTGTCAAAAGTGAGAATAAAACCGTCTTTATGACGTCGCACATCATTCAGGATCTTGAGCGTCTAATAGACGATTGTATAATTCTTGATTATGGCAAGATACTTACGCAGAAACCGGTAGGTGAGCTAATGCAGGAATTCAAATGCTTCAGATTCAATGACCTTTCAGATAATCCGATCGAACTTAAATCCGAGGATATCATTAACCCTTGGCGTCATAATGGAGAGGTAGAATTATACACTTTCCGTGATGAGGCTTTTGTTTACAATTATTTGAAAGAGAAGGGCGTGAAGTTCGACCGTCTCAAGAATCAGCCACTTTCACTGGAAGATGTTTTTATTGGTTTAACCGGAAAATATTGAAGTATGATAAAAGCTATACTATATAAAGAGTGGATTAAAACCCGCAGGGTTTTTCTGCTCCTGCTTGTATTGGGAATCATCCTCGCGGTATATGCCGTGCTCGGAGTAAGACGTATTGAAGCGACTAAAGGCGTTGAACACGTCTGGATGATTATGCTGTTGAAAGATCAGACATTTATGGATGTTCTGAAATATTTCCCGCTGCTTGCAGGCATAGTGGCAGGCATAGCACAGATGGTGCCTGAAATGTCGCACAAACGACTGAAACTAACGTTGCATTTGCCGTTCCCTCAGGCCAGGATGTTTGCCATAATGCTTGGAATGGGTCTTGTTCAGCTTCTTTTGATTTTTATCATACAGACTGGAGTCACAATAGGCTATTATTCAACCATATTGCCATCCGAACTTACGTCGAGGGTATTTCTTACGATGCTTCCGTGGATGTTGTGTGGACTTAACGCCTATCTTTTTGTCGCAGCCGTTTGCATAGAAGGCGAACGGAAGATGCGTGTTATTCTCGGACTGGTTGGAATAGCTACACTCGCTCTCTATTTTAAGCAAACGGTTCCGGAGGCTTATAATGGTTTCCTGCCGATGCTCACCGTAGGGACATTGCTGTGTGTCTCGCTGGTCTACTATTCATTGATTCGGTTTAAGGAGGGCCGTCAGGACTAATGAAAAAATTCGGATATATCGTATTGTATTTTTTTAGCATTCTTGCTTTAAGCTGGTTCCTACCCTGGCTTTACGCACTCGTAAGCTCATCCTCATCGCGCGAGCCGTTCGCTTCGTTCTCGCCTGTGGCGGGACAGTGGGTATTGTCAGTGAATGATGACAGCGGAAACACTGATATTTATACGCTCGACTCGTTAGGAATCCGTGACCGCACTTTTACAAAAACTCAGCGTGATTCGCTTCTCCCGCAGTTGTATTATAAAGACCTTCTTGCCAAAGAACGCCTCCCGGATTCAATCGCTACCCGTGAGGTGACACTGCCACTTTTGCGCCATGCCGAGTTTGCTTTCACATCCAACCGGCGCGACATCAACAAAGTGCTCCCGCAGGTTTACATGATGATGGAGTCAATGCCCGAACGTGCTGACCTTGAGGATCCCGACCATGTATTCCGTTTCCGCGACGGACGAATGGAGTTCATTCGTATGTCCGACAATAAGGTTAATGAAAACCGTACACGCCGGTTCACTGATGCAATGAATGCCGCCGGTTTTGTAATGCCGGCTTCCGATGCTTCGGCAAATATCACCGCGCGCAAGCTCTATGATGAAGGCTATCTCATGGTCGATGCCGTTGGTAAAGTTTTTCATATCAAGCAGCGTGCCGGACGCCCTTACGTTACTGTGGTAAGACTTCCCAATGGTGTAAAAGGGGAAAAAGTGTTCATCTTTGAGAATACTGACGAACGGATTCTCGGTTTCATGACCGATAGCGATAATACCCCATATTTTATACTAAAAGACGGTCTTAAGGCGGTAAGGCTCGGAATAGGTAAAGTTAATTCTTCTACAGACCGTATCAATATAATGGGCAATCTTTTCAATATAGTCTTCCGTGTGGCTTCCGACTCAGCAACTGTATGGAGCGCCGTTGATGCCGATACATTCGAGACACTCGGACGTTTCAGCTATTCAACAGTCTCCGATAATCAGCCTGCCTCTTATATCTTCCCATATCGGTTGAATTTCAATTCATCAAACGACTCGTTAGCATATCCACGTATATCAGGTTTCAGCTTGAATGCCGTTTGGCTAAACGTAGGCCTTGCGATTGTCGCTTTTATTATCCTTCGTCGTGTGAATAGACCTCGTCGGATAGTGTTATCATGTTTGACTATTGTTTTTGGAATTTATATATTTGTACCATTAATATTTATAAAATAAGAATCACTATGAAAAAATTATTTTTTGCTTTCTCAGCATTTGCCATGCTTGCGTTGGCTTCTTGTGCCTCGAAATCAGCTGATAATATTGCTGCAACCGATGAAGTTGTCGCACTCAGCGTTGATTCCGTAATGGCTAATCCCGATAATTTCGTTAATGATACCATTTCAGTTGAGGGTGTCGTTTCTCATCTTTGCAAACATGGTGGCAAGAAGGCTTTTTTGCTTGGTACCGGTGAGGATATCCTGATTCGCTGTGAGGCTACCGAGCAGATGGGCGGAGCTTTCCCTCAGGAAACCATTCATCATCCCATGCTCGCCAAAGGCGTGCTTCGCGAAACACGCATTGATGAGGAAACTGTGAAGCAGCTTGAAGCGGCTCATGAAGCGCAAGTCGCTCAACTTGCTGAACAGCTTGATAGTGAGCAGCTTGCTCAGACTGCCGACAATCCCGGCGGATGTGAGACCGAGCGAAAGGCTCAGGGTCAGGGTGATATTGATTCGTTCGCTGCCCAAATGGCTGATTACCGAGCTAAAATTGCTGAAAGGGCAGCTCGTGAAGGCAAACCTTATCTTTCTCAATATTATCTTGAAACCATCTCATACGAGATACTTCCGGAATAAGTTTGATATAAAAGTCGTCGACAATTATTGTCGAATCGGCTCTAAACAAGCCATGAAGGCTGTGTCAAAATGCAAAATTTTGGCGCAGCCTATTCAGTTTTGTAAGAACAGGTCAGATGCAAATTATGACACAAATTCACTCGTGTTTATAATTTATTCCGACTACATTTGAAAAATTTGTATTTTCTTTTGGCAAATACGAAAATGTGTTAAATTTGCCATTGGAAGTAGAGTCGGTAAAAGAATTTGCCCACATACTACTAATTTTGGGGTTTCCCATAAAAGACTACTTCCTTGTTTATTTTACCCCTAATTTATTTAGGACAACATTGTTCTTCAATACTAACAGTAAGAGAAAAATGAAAATAGGATTATATTCAATAGCAGTGGCAGTTGTAGCGCTTTTTGCCTCATGCTCTGACGACTGGACTCCAAATATGGAAAATGACGGAGTCGGACAACTTGCCAAAAGCGACATCAATATCATTAACGGCGAGAACCTATTCAGCAGTGCCTCAGCCGATGTCTCCGGCTTTATTTTTGCCGTCAGTGATTCTAAGGGCGCAGTTGTCAGTCAGTGGATTTACGGCCAGATGCCTGAGGTTGTCACTCTTCCGGTAGGAACGGGATACACTGCCAAAGTCATTTCTCACAATCAGCAGAAAGCTGCCTGGGAGACTCCTTACTTCGAAGGCGTTTCGGAGGTTTTCGATATTGTGAAGAATAAAGAAACGGAGTTGGGCGTAATCCAATGCAAGCTTTCAAATATCAAAGTCTCCGTGCGTTTCAGCGATGATTTCAAGGAGGTTATGTCAGACGACTGCAAAGTTACCGTCATAGCCAATGATGGAGGCCTGCTCGAATATACTCCGGATGAGATTCGCGCAGGCTATTTCGAGGCTGTTGAAGGGAGCACAACCTTAATTACAACTTTTACAGGCACTATTAACGACCAATATGTGGAAATTCAGCGCGCATATACTGATGTAGCCGCCGGACAACACCGCATAATTTCTTATATGTTAGTTCCTGATGAAAGCGGTGCTATTGATGCTTCATCAAGTATTGCCATCTATATGAATACCGTTGACGAATCAATTGAAGGCAATGTCTATCCCGGTGAGGACAATGACAGTTCCGGTAATGAAGATTCCGACAATTCCGATGCCCCGGATGAATTATCAGTTTAATCGATTCAACATTTGACATCACAAAGTCAATGAGCCGGTTGACGGACAGTAATTCGGATTTCCGGTAGTTCCTGAAGTGTTGGAGCTGAATTCCTTGACTTTCGATATAACCATGTTTCTCCCGTTGCCAATCTCAATGGTGAGGATGGCCAACTCTTTCGGCGGGGTGGATTCGGCAGGTATTCGTCCTGCTTACGTTGATAGTTACCAAATTATTTCCTACCTTTGCACAGTTTTTAGGGAATCCGCATGAATTTCAGGATTAAACGCTTATATACATTCATGTTGCAGACATTTTTGCCGGTGTTTGCAATGACGTTTTTTATTTGCCTGTTTATAGTCCTGATGCAGTTTCTTTTCCGCTACGTTGATGATATGGTGGGAAAGGGACTTGACATTTCTGTCATTGCCGAGCTTTTCTTTTATGCCGCGTTGACCATGGTCCCGATGGCTCTTCCGCTTGCAATTCTGCTTGCCTCTCTGATGACATTCGGGAATCTTGGCGAGAAGTTCGAGCTTACCGCTATGAAGGCATCCGGAGTTTCCCTTCTTAAGACCATGCGCCCTTTGATACTGCTTGTGGCCTTTATCGCTGTGGGCGCCTTTTTCTTCCAGAACAATGTGATGCCAATAGCCCAGACGAAGATGTGGACGCTGCTTTATTCAATGCGTCAGAAATCGCCTGAAATGGAAATCAACGAGAAGGTGTTCTCTGAAATCAATGGCTATAATTTCTATGTTGACAGCAAGAATAAGGAGACGGGAGAGCTATATCAGCTGATTATTTATGATACGTCCAAAGGCTTCGAGAACTCCAGCATAATACTCGCCGATTCCGGGCGCATCGACCTTACAGCCGATAAGAACCATTTTGTGCTTACCATGCATAGTGGCGAACAGTTTGAAAATCTCCGCAATCAGAACCGCAGCACATCTTCGGCTCAGAAGCCTTACCGCCGAGAGTCGTTTGACGAGAAAATAATCATCATTCCTTTCGATGCTAATTTCAACCGTATGGACGAATCGACCATGCGCAAGCAGTACATAGGTAAGAATATCGCTCAGCTTCAGGAATCCATTGACTCTCTAAACCATCGCATTGATAGTATCGGTGAGGTTTATGCCAGGGAAATAGAAGGAGAGATGAGATTCGGTCTTCCGCGTTATGAGTCTGTCCGTAGCGGCGATTCTGCAGTGCATATTGTGCGCCGTAAACCGGTTGAATTGCAGACGGCTCTCGACATCGATTCAATTTTCACGCGTGATGAAAACCTATCACAATCAGCATTGCTCACTCAGGCTCTGTCAAATGCCCGTCAGGAGCGCCAGTCCTATGAGTTCAGAAGCTATACGATGGGCGACGACCGCAAATCGGTGCGCCGTCATTCCATAGAGATGCACAAGAAATTCACACTCTCTTTTGCCTGCCTTATTTTCTTCTTTATTGGTGCTCCGCTTGGCGCCATCATCAAGAAAGGCGGTCTTGGATTCCCGTTACTTGTGTCGGTCATTTTGTTTATTATCTATTATATAATCGACAATACCGGCTATAAGATGGCTCGTGACGGCCGCATTGAGGTATACGTGGGAATGTGGATAAGTTCAGTAGTACTCCTCCCGCTCGGCATCTATCTGACATACAAGGCTATGAAGGATTCTTCCGTGGTCAATCTCGACTTCCTGAAGCGTCTGTCGTTTAAGGGCCGTAACTCCTCGCGGCGTGAGCTTGAGGTGAAGTCCTTTACCATGACTGACGTCGTACCCGCTGACGCGCTTGACATGCTGCAGCAGTTCGATTCTTCACTTGAGCAGTATTCGATCAGGATAGGCGCAAATAGTCTGAAAGCATTTTTTGTAGCATTGACTTTAAGAAAACAGTTGAAAGAAATCAACATACGGCTTGGTGAGATTGTTGAATATCTGTCCAACTCGCGTAGCCAGGCCATAATTTCGGCTTTGAATAGCTACCCTTATGTTGTCAACCGTAAAAATATAGCCGAAGTACGTCGCACCGACGGTGTACTGATTCAGTTGCTAACCAGGATTAATCAGGAATAAAACACACGCTTACATATATGGAAAAGATTAAGCTTGACAGTATTGAAGAAGCCATTCAGGATTTTAAGGAAGGTAAAATGGTGGTAGTGGTCGATGATGAAGATCGTGAAAACGAAGGTGATCTTATCGTCGCTGCGGAAAAAATCACACCTGAGCAGGTCAATTTCATGCTTAAGAATGCCCGCGGCGTGCTTTGCGTGCCGCTGACAATTACACGCTGCAAGGAGCTTGGTCTACCACATCAGGTAGAAAACAACACTTCGGTTCTCGGTACTCCGTTTACAGTGACAGTCGATAAGCTCGATGGTTGCTCAACCGGAGTTTCTATTCACGACCGTTGTGCCACCATACGGGCTTTGGCTGACCCCGCATCCGTGCCGGAGACTTTCGGGCGTCCGGGTCATATAAATCCGCTTTACGCTCAGGATCAGGGGGTGCTTCGGCGCTCAGGCCATACGGAGGCCGCTGTTGACCTCGCCCGGCTTGCCGGTCTGCAGCCTGCCGCGGCCTTGATGGAGATTATGAGTGATGACGGTTCGATGGCTCGATTGCCGGAACTACGCCTGCGTGCCGATGAGTGGGGCTTTAAGCTTATCTCAATTCGCGATCTCATAGCTTATCGTAATTCTATCGAGAGCCTTGTCGAAAAAGGCGAGGAAGTGGATATGCCCACTAATTACGGCCATTTCAGGCTAATTCCGTTCCGTCAGAAAAACAACGGGCTTGAGCATATCGCGATAATTAAGGGCGATGTAAATACACATGAACCTGTTCTTGTGAGAGTCCATTCTTCATGTGCCACAGGTGATATTTTTGCGTCTAAGCGATGCGATTGCGGCGACCAGCTTCATCAGGCTCTCAGAATGATAGAAAAAGAGGGTAGAGGTGCTGTGGTTTATCTTAATCAGGAAGGACGGGGAATAGGTCTTATGGATAAGATTGCTGCATATAAGCTTCAGGAGGAGGGCCTTGACACGGTGGAGGCCAACCTTCACCTCGGCCATAAGGCTGACGAGCGCGATTATGGCGTAGGAGCGCAGATTCTTCGCAATCTTGGAATCTCAAAAATGAGGTTAATGACTAATAATCCGGTAAAGCGTATCGGTCTTGAAGGCTATGGGCTTGAAGTTGTAGAGAATGTGCCAATAGAAATTGAGCCTAATGAGTACAATCGTTTCTATATGCAGACTAAGAAGGAACTTATGGGTCACGAGCTTCACAATGTCGACTGACAAGAGAATATCTTATATAACAAAGGCGCCTTCAAGGCGCCTTTGTTATATAAATGAAATAAAGAGCAGTGTAATGGCCTTTAACGTTATGAGGCTGTGCTGCTGTCTGTTTTAGAGTGCTAACAACTCTTCGATTTTCGCTTTCAGATTCTCCTTTGTCTGTGATCCGGCAAGACGGATGGCTGTCTTTTTGCCGTCCTTGAAGAACAGGATGGTAGGCAGTGCCATTATTCGGTTGTTCGAAGCAAAATCGCCTTCTTCGTCTACATTATATTTGCCAATCACGACTTTGCCTTCATATTCGACGGCCAGTTCATCGATTGTAGGTGCCATGCCTACGCAGGGGCCGCACCATGTGGCCCAGAAATCCACTACTACGGGCTTCCCGGAAGCGATGATTTCTTCTACGTTTTCGTCAGTAAGTGTAAATGCCATTGTTGTTTATATTTAGTTGTTAATTGAATATTCGACATCCATTTCGTCGAGAATTGTCAGGAGCTTCTTGTTGATGTTTATTCGGTGTGGCGACCCTAAAAGGATAGCGCGCTGAGCCTCGCTGTCGTGTACTTTCAGAAATAGTTCTCCGTTGCCTTTAGGTTCTGATTTTATATGGTCGGAAAGTATATTTCCGAGATTGTCGTCAACGGTGGCCGGGTCAATAGTCAGAGTTATATTGTGAATCAGATTGCCTTTAATCTCCTCAAGCAGCTTAATATGTGTGATTTTAAAACGGAGGTCGCCCTTATAGCTTTTGGCATATTTCCCGGTTATATATATAGGTGTGCCCGGTATGCCGTAATTTCCAAAGTCTATCATGTCCTTGCCGAAAAGCCTAAGCTCTGTAGAGCCGGTGAAATCCTCTATTTTCATGATTCCGTATAGACCTCCGTTTTTGGCCGGACGCTGGTCGAATGAAACAACCATGCCTCCGAACGACACTTCGCGGTCTTCAACCTGATTTTCCGGCGCATCGTATGATTTTACGGTGGAGTTACCATGATTCAGTTCCATATAATAGGGGTCAAGTGGATGTGCCGAAAGGTAGATGCCTACAAGGTCGCGTTCCTTTTCAAGCCGTACCACGTCAGGCCAGGGCTGGGCGTGTTTGATGTCGGGTCTGCCGGCCGTGTTCAGAGTCATGTCCTCATCACCGAACAGCGACGCCTCGCAGTTTTTCGACGCGTTCTGATAGAGCTGGCCGTAACGAAGTAGCTGTTCCGAGAGGCTTTCGTCGCGGTTGTTCTTTTCTAAGTAGTCTTCGCGCTGCACATCACTGAAACAGTCGAAAGCGCCGGCAAGCGCGAGTGCCTCAAATGTGCGGCGGTTGAGCGACGAAAGAGGGACGCGTTCCACGAAGTCGTATATTGATTCAAACGGACCGCCGCTATTGCGCGCCTTTATGATGTCCTCTGCCACGCTTTCGCCTACGCCCTTTATTGCTGCAAGCCCGAAGCGGATGTCGCCTTTGCTGTTGACACCGAACTCTCCGAAACTTTCGTTGACGCTCGGGCCCTTAACGGGTATGTGAAGTGCTTTGCACTCGTCCATGAAATTGGTAAGCTTCGTAATATCGTTGCGGTTGCGGCTCAGTACGGCTGCCATGTATTCCGCCGGATAATTGGCTTTCAGATAAGCAGTCTGGAATGCTACCCAGCTATAGCACGTAGCGTGGCTCTTATTGAATGCATATGATGCGAATTTCTCCCAGTCAGCCCAAATTTTGCTCAGGTCTTTAGGGTCGTGACCGTTGGCCTGTCCTCCTTCAAGGAATTTTTCTTTGAGCTCGTTCATCTTCTCTATCTGCTTTTTACCCATGGCTTTACGGAGCGTGTCGCTCTGACCGCGAGTGAAGTTCGCAAGTAGACGAGACAGAAGCATCACCTGTTCCTGATAGACGGTCACGCCATAAGTGTCTTTTAGATATTTCTCCATCACCGGTATGTCGTAGACAATTGGCGATTTCCCGTGCTTTCGTGCTATGAAGTCGGGAATGTAGTCCATAGGCCCGGGACGGTATAGGGCGTTCATGGCTATCAGGTCTTCGAATGTAGAGGGCTGAAGCTCGCGCAGGTATTTCTGCATTCCGGCAGACTCAAACTGGAATGTGCCGGTTGTGCGCCCCGCACAATATAGTTTGTATGTCTTTGGGTCGTCTATCGGTATTTTTTCAATGTCAATGTCCTTGCCTTGAGTCAGTCTGATGTTTTTTAGCGCTTCCTGAATTATGGACAGTGTTTTCAGTCCGAGGAAGTCCATCTTGATAAGGCCTGTTTCCTCGATTACTCTGCCTTCATACTGCGTTACGAGGAGTCGTCCCTCGGTTTTATCAACGGCCGTGCTGACCGGTACCCAGTCGGTAATGTCGTCACGGCAGATGATTACGCCGCAAGCGTGAACACCGGTGTTCCTGACATTTCCCTCAAGCTGTTGCGCATATTTCAGCGTCTCCTTTACTAACTGGCTTCCGCTTTCAAGTTCTTTCTTGAAATCGGGTAAATACTGATAGCAGTTGGAAAGAGTCTCACTGAGCGGCTTGCCGTTAATTTCCGGCATATGCTTTGGAATCAGTTTAGTCAGGCGGTCGCTTTCGGGCAAGGGGAGGTCTTCCACTCGAGCCACATCCTTTATTGACGATTTTGCGGCCATCGTTCCGTAGGTGATGATGTGGGCTACTTTCTCCTCGCCGTATTTCTCTGTCACGTATTTCAGCACCTTTGCACGGCCGTCATCGTCAAAGTCGATGTCTATATCCGGCAACGATATTCGGTCAGGATTCAGAAAACGTTCAAACAGAAGGTCATATTTAATGGGGTCAATCTGTGTGATACCGAGACAGTAAGCCACGGCAGAACCCGCTGCCGATCCACGTCCGGGACCCACACTTACGCCTAACTTTTCTCTCGCGGCATTTATGAAGTCCTGCACGATGAGAAAGTAGCCGGGGAAACCCATAGTCTTCATTATATATAGCTCGAAGTTCAGGCGCTCTTTCAGTTCGTCGTTCAGATTCTCGCCGTAGCGTTTGGCTGCGCCGTCCATCGCGAGCTTTTTTAAATAGTCGGCTTCAAGCTTTATGCGGTAGAGCTTATCGTAACCACCGAGTTTCTTTATTTTTGCGTTGGCAGCCTCCTCGCTCATTACTTTATTGCCGTTCTCATCGTTGGTGAATTCGTCGAAGATGTCTTTTTCAGTGTAACGCTGCCGGTATTCTTCTTCGGTGCCGAATTCCTCCGGAATTGCAAATGTCGGCATGATGGGAGCGTGGTCGATGTCGTAGAACTCTACTTTGTCCAGAATCTCAGTAGTGTTTGAAAGCGCTTCAGGAATATCTTTGAACAATTCGTTCATTTCTTTTTGCGTTTTCATCCATTCCTGCTTTGAGTAGAGCATACGTCCTTCTTCCGAGAGCTTTTTGCCGGTTGATACGCAAATCAGGCGTTCATGAGCTTCGGCATCCTCCTCGTTGACAAAGTGGACATCGTTGGTGCAGATTAACTTGATACCATATTTTTTAGCTATTCTTATCAGCTCAGGGTTTACCTGTTCCTGTATCTCATATACGGCATGATTAGCACGGGGAACAGTGGCTTTATGCCGTTGCAGCTCAATGTAATAATCATCGCCAAACACTTTGTGGAACCATTGCACCTGACGTTCAGCCTCCGCTATATCTCCGGACTGAAGCAGGCGCGGAATCTCGCCGCCCAGACAGGCGGAGCACACGATGAGTCCTTCGCTATGACTCTCAAGCTCCTGTTTGTCGGTCCTGGGATGCGAGTAGAAGCCTTCGGTCCATGCCTTCGATACAATTTTTATTAAATTATGGTAACCGGTGGCGTTTTTTGCCAAAACGACAAGATGCCGCCCCGTATCGCGTTTGTCGGTGTGCTCATGAAGCGATTTGTTGGCAACATACATCTCGCAACCGAAGATTGGCTTGAAGATTTTAGCTTTCAGAACTTCTATAAGTTGCCGCTTTGCATCAGCCATTTCCGGATTGCCCTCTTTCTCTGCGACTGCAACTTCAGCTTCGGCCTCTTTTATTGCGGCTTTGACTTTGCCGTTTTTCTTCTTTACATAGTTAAAGAGTTCCTTTATGCCGAACATGTTGCCGTGGTCTGTTAGGGCTATGCCTGGCATTCCGTCCTGCATGGCTTTATCAACCAGTGCATTGACCGACGCTTGCCCGTCGAGCACTGAATATTGTGAGTGTACGTGTAGGTGAACGAATGGTATCATGATGTCAAAGTTACGAATTATTCCCCGTTTCCGCAAGCCCGTAATTCTCATCACAACGCAAAATGCTCACAAATAAAACTTCTCGGATTTATAAATCTTTGATAAAAAATTCTGCACTGCTCTTTTGTTTAACTTTTGCATCGGTTGGCAATTATTAGAATAGGGCGCATTTCCCCCAGACTCAAATTTTTAACATATAACAATTGCTGTGTTAGGACAAATTGAGAATCGCTTATAACCGCTTACAACTCACGATTATTGACAATTTTTAGCATTTTAAAAATGAAAGAGTTATGAATTTTTCTGAATAAAACTGTCTAAAAAATTTGGATAGTAAATATAAAACGTGTAC
>CAZMUX010000013.1:0-15835 GCA_964569915.1 uncultured Barnesiella sp.
GGTACCCATGCGGATGCCTTCCTTGAACGAAGGAGCGCCGATAGGACGAATCATAAATTCCTGGAAGCAGATGGGAGCGTCAGAGTGAGCGCCGCCGTTGATGATATTCATCATCGGAACGGGGAGTGCGTAGGTGTTGCAGCCACCGATGTATTTGTAAAGGGGAAGGCCGAGATAATCGGCGGCAGCCTTAGCAACAGCAAGCGACACGCCGAGGATGGCGTTAGCGCCGAGGTTGCTCTTTGTCTCGGTGCCGTCGAGAGCCAGCATCTTTTCGTCGACAGCGATTTGATCGAGGGCGTTCATGCCTACGAGTGCTTCGGCGATGGGGCCATTGACATTGGCAACTGCCTTGGTCACGCCCTTACCCATGTAGCGAGCTTTGTCGCCGTCACGGAGTTCGAGGGCTTCGTTTTCGCCTGTTGATGCGCCAGAGGGAACAGAGGCACGGCCAAAAGCGCCGGATTCGAGGATTACGTCAACCTCAACTGTGGGATTGCCACGCGAGTCAAGTACCTCGCGACCGATAATTTTTTCGATTTTCATAACTTATTATTTTAAAAACGAATAGATTATATTGAATTACAATTTTTCCTTAATCTTTGCAAAGATACAACTTTTCCACGCAACTGCTTGCTGCCGGAAGACTTTTTTATCAAATTTTACATTAAAATCATTAATGGACAGCTGGAAACGGACTAAAAAGTAACAATGTTTAAAAGTTTTATCTCTAAATTTGCCAATATAGTATACCAATCAACCTAATCCACTAAAAAAATATGAAAATCCGCACGTTTTTATTCGGTCTGCTGACTATGTTGCCGGCGGCCGCGATGGCACAGTATGACCTGAACGCTGCTGCCGCCGAACACGCTCAGGAGGTGACGGAATCTATCGAGAAAATGAATGCTCCGGGCAAACAAAATGACGGCCCGGAGGCTTTCAAGGTTTTCATTGAGAAATTCTCAACCGACCCTGAGTTTATGAATTCCAGAATTGACCTGCCGGAAAATGTGAAGGCCAGCAACGCCGACCTTCTCGTTCCCGAAAATTTTCAGGCAAAGATGCCTGAAATTAGAGACAACGAAGGGATGGAAGATGTCTATTATCAAGTCTGGGACGAGATGCAGTTTCACACAGTTCATCTGAGCTGCTGCTGGGACGGCATTATTGAGCGTGACTATGTGTTCATGCGCAAGAACGGCAAATGGTATCTCTCACAAATAAACTCTTAAACCCACAGTCTGCACAAATAAAAAAACCGCGGCCGGAACTTGGCTGCGGTTTTTTTATTGCTAAAAATGCTGTCTGAAGATTATGCTTCGGGGGCTTCAGTTGCAGGTGCCTCAGTTGAAGGTGCTTCAGCTGCGGGTGCCTCAGCTGCGGGTGCCGATGACTTACGCGAGCGGCGAGTACGGGTTTTCTTGGCGGCAGCTTTTTCTTTGAGCATATTTTCGTTGTAGTCAACGAGCTCGATGAAGCAGGTCTTAGCGTTATCACCCAGACGGTTGCCGGTCTTGAGGATGCGTGTGTAGCCTCCGGGACGGTCGGCGATTTTCTGAGAAATCTCGCGGAAAAGTTCAGTGACAGCCTCTTTGTTCTGAAGATAGCTGAAGACAAGACGGCGGTTTGCGGTGGTGTCTTCTTTAGCGCGGTTGATCAGCGGCTCGGCGTAAACGCGGAGAGCTTTTGCTTTTGCCAGAGTTGTGAAGATGCGTTTTCTCTGGATAAGAGCGATGGTCATGTTAGCCAGCAGGGAGTCGCGGTGGGCTTTCTTACGGCTAAGATGGTTGAATTTTTTATTGTGTCTCATCGTTGTTATTCTTTATCTAATTTGTATTTTGAAATATCCATTCCGAACGAAAGGTTGAGGCTTGCGAGGAGCTCGTCGAGCTCGGTAAGCGATTTCTTGCCAAAGTTACGGAATTTCAAAAGATCGGTCTTGTTGAAGACCACAAGTTCGCCAAGAGTTTCAACCTCTGCGCTCTTCAAGCAGTTGAGAGCACGGACAGAAAGATCCATGTCAACAAGTTTAGACTTGAGGAGCTGACGCATATGGAGCACTTCTTCATCGAATTCTTCATTGCCGTCATTGTCGGAAGTTTCCAGTGTTATCTTCTCGTCAGAGAACAGCATGAGGTGATAGATGAGGATTTTGGCAGCCTCTTTAAGGGCGTCTTTGGGGAGGATTGAACCGTTGGTCTTGATTTCGATAATAAGTTTTTCGTAGTCGGTCTTTTGGTCGACGCGGAAGTTTTCGACGGTGTACTTCACATTTTTGATGGGAGTATAAATCGAGTCGATTGCAATGACATTGATGTCGTCAGCGGGCGTTGCGTTCTCTTCAGCAGGAACCCAACCGCGGCCTTTGTTGACAGTCAGTTCAATCTGGAAACTTGCATCGGAATCCAAATGACAGATTACGAGATCCGGATTGAGGACTTCGAAACCGGTGAGGGCTTTGCCTATGTCGCCGGCCTTGAATTCCTCAGTGCCCGACACCGTGATTGAGACTTTCTCGTTTTCGGTTTCTTCGACAGTCTGTTTGAGGTCAACTTTCTTGAGGTTAAGGATGATGTTGGTTACATCTTCTTTAACACCGGGGATGGTATCGAATTCGTGGTTTACGCCATCGATTTTAATGGACGAAATTGCGAAACCTTCAAGCGAAGAGAGCAATACGCGACGAAGGGCGTTTCCCACAGTGATACCATAGCCGGGCTCCAAAGGTTTGAACTCAAATTTCCCGTAGAAGTTGTCAGCTTCGAGCATCAAGACTTTGTCGGGTTTTTGGAATGCTAAAATAGCCATGGATTCAACTTATTATAGATTATTACTTAGAATAGAGTTCGACGATGAGCTGCTCGTTGATGTTTTCGGGGATATCTTCGCGAGCGGGCACATGGAGGAATTTACCGCTTTTTGCAGCTTCATCCCATTCAATCCAGGGATATTTGCTGTGGTTGAAGCCGCTAAGGGCATCGGCGATAACTTCAAGAGATTTTGATTTTTCACGCACGCCAACTACATCGCCGGGCACTACCTGATAAGAGGGAATGTTGACAACCTTACCGTTGACTGTGATGTGACGATGAAGTACAATCTGACGGGCAGCTGCGCGTGTGGGCGCGATGCCGAGACGATAGACAACGTTGTCAAGACGTGATTCAAGGAGCTGAAGAAGAATTTCACCGGTGATACCTTTCATGCGCGATGATTTCTCAAAGAGGTTGCGGAACTGTCTTTCGAGCACGCCATAGGTGTATTTCGCTTTCTGCTTCTCGCGTAACTGTGTACCGTACTCAGATGTTTTGCGGCGGCGGTTCTGGCCATGCTGGCCGGGGGGGAAGTTACGACGCTGGAGAACTTTGTCTTCGCCGAAGATAGGTTCGCCGAACTTGCGGGCGATTTTTGTTTTAGGGCCTGTATATCTTGCCATTTTTTTTGTTGCTTTATTGTTTGCTTTGACGCTACGGGATTCCCTTGTGCAGCCGCGACTATAGAGAGGTGATAAATTATAGTCTATTCACTTGCAAATTCCGAATTGCGCGCCAGTCTATTATAAATAGGGTTAACTATCTGAATTAGGAATACGTAATCAGACGCGACGGCGTTTGGGAGGACGGCATCCGTTGTGGGGCAGCGGGGTAACGTCGATGATTTCGGTTACTTCGATACCTGCTCCATGTACAGTACGGATGGCTGACTCACGGCCGTTGCCTGGACCCTTTACGTAAGCCTTGACTTTTCTCAGGCCCAGATCATAAGCGGTCTTTGCGCAATCCTGAGCAGCCATCTGAGCTGCGTAGGGAGTGTTTTTCTTTGAGCCGCGGAAGCCCATTTTGCCTGCGCTTGACCATGAGATGACCTGACCTTCGCTGTTGGCCAGACATACGATGATGTTGTTGAAAGATGAGTGAACGTGAAGCTGACCGGCGGCGTCAACCTTAACGTTTCTCTTTTTAGCTGCGACTGTTTTTTTTGCCATAATTTATCGTTATTTAGTAGCTTTCTTTTTGTTAGCGACTGTTTTCTTGCGGCCCTTACGGGTACGCGCGTTGTTTTTGGTGCTCTGGCCGCGCACGGGGAGACCGATGCGGTGACGGATGCCACGATAGCAACCAATGTCCATGAGACGCTTGATGTTGAGCTGGATTTCGCTACGGAGGTCACCCTCGACTTTATAATCGGAGCTGATGACTTCACGGACTTTTGCGGCCTGTGCGTCGGTCCAGTCTTTAACTTTTATGTTAACGTCGATTTCGGCTTTCTCAAGGATAGACTTGGCGGCTGAACGGCCGATGCCGAAGATATAAGTCAAGGCGATTTCACCTCTTTTATTCTGGGGGAGGTCAACTCCCACGATTCTTACTGCCATATTGGTTGACTTTAAATATTCAAAACTAACAAGAAATTATCCCTGACGCTGTTTGTATTTGGGATTTTTTTTGTTGATGACGTACAGACGTCCTTTGCGACGTACGATTTTGCTGTCTGGAGTACGCTTCTTAACTGAGGCTCTAACTTTCATATCCGGTATGTATTATTTTTATTATTTATAACGAAGGGCTATTCGACCTTTCGAAAGGTCGTAGGGCGACATTTCAACTTTCACCTTGTCGCCGGGAAGGATTTTAATATAGTGCATACGCATTTTTCCGGAAATATGGGCTGTGATCTGATGACCGTTTTCCAGCTCCACGCGGAACATAGCGTTGGAGAGCGATTCGACGATTACTCCGTCCTGTTCTATTGCTGACTGTTTTGCCATATATATTAATCTCGGTTAAATGAATCTATCCTTTAGCTCTGCTTCAATGTAGTCGAAGGTTGTCAAAATTTCGGTGCGCCCGTCTATGATAGCCACGGTGTGTTCGTAGTGAGCGGATGGCTTGCGATCCTTGGTCCGACACTGCCAGCCGTCTGACTCTATGACAATATTGCGGCTTCCGAGATTGATCATCGGTTCGATGCAGAGGCACATTCCGTTTTTAATCAGCGGCCCTGTGCCGCGACGCCCGTAGTTGGGCACTTCGGGGTCCTCATGCATTTTCCGGCCTATTCCGTGGCCGCACATTTCACGAACTACACTGTAGCCCCGTTTCTCGCAATATGTCTGAACGGCATTGGAGATGTCTCCTATGCGGTTGCCTTCGCGGCAAGCTGCAATTCCGACGTAAAGCGATTCTTTCGTGTCCTTACAGAGCTGCATGACGTCATCTGCAATTTCACCGACGGGAAAAGTATAGCACATATCACCGTTATATCCGTCGAGTTCGACCACGGAGTCAATTCCGATGATGTCGCCTTCACGCAAGGTGTAGGTTGACGGGAATCCGTGGACAATCGTTTCGTTTACTTCGATGCAAAGCGTGGCGGGGAATCCGCCATAACCCAGACAAGCAGGCCGAGCGCCATTGTCCAGGATGAATTCCCGGGCAATGGTGTCGAGCTTGTGGGTGGTGACTCCGGGTTTTATCCATTGAGCAAGCTCGCCGAGCATACGGCTCATTACAAGCCCTGCCTGACGCACTTTTTCAATTTCTTCCGGTGTCTTGAGATAAATCATTTAATGACTATTGAATATCAATGGTTAATAAGCGCTGCCTGTTGTGCGACCCTTAATCTTGCCGTCTTTCATGAGGCCGTCGTAGTGGTGCATCATAAGATGGGACTCAACCTGCTGCAGGGTGTCAAGAACGACACCTACCATAATGAGCAGCGATGTGCCGCCAAAGAACTGTGCGAAGTTCTGTGAGATGCCAAGCGTACGTGCGAAAGCGGGAAGAATAGCCACGATACCAAGGAAGATCGACCCGGGGAGGGTGATTCTCGACATGATTGAATCAAGGTATTCAGCAGTCTTCTTGCCGGGTTTGACGCCGGGTATGAATCCGTTGTTGCGCTTCATGTCTTCTGCCATCTGAGTGGGGCGCACTGTGATGGCGGTGTAGAAATAGGTGAAGGCTACAATCAGGAGGAAGTAGATGAAGTTATACCAGAATCCATTGATGTCGGAGAATGCGGCAAAGAATCCGTTTGATTCAGAATTGCTACCGAATCCGGCTATCGTAATGGGAATAAACATGATTGCCTGAGCAAAAATGATAGGCATAACACCTGCTGCATTGACCTTGAGAGGAATGTACTGACGTGTACCTCCGTACTGGCGGTTGCCGACGATGCGCTTTGCATACTGAACGGGCACTTTGTTGGTGCCTTGTACGAGAAGCACGGCGCAGATGGTAACTGCAAACAGCAGGACTACCTCTATGATGAACATCACCAGACCACCTTCTGAACCCTGAGATCCGGGCAGACGGCTGATAAATTCATAGAATACAGCCTGAGGCAGACGTGCGATAATTCCGACAAGGATGATGAAGGAGATACCGTTACCGATACCGCGGTCAGTGATACGCTCGCCGAGCCACATGATAAACATCGAACCGGCTGCAAGAACAATCGTCAGGAAGATGATTGTCATGATGGTGAAGCTCATTTCCGTCTGTGCCTGCAGGTTATAGAGGTAGGCGGGGCCCTGAACGAGAAGTATCAGGACTGTGAGATAACGCGTGTACTGGGTCAGTTTCTGGCGGCCGCTCTCACCTTCTCGCTGCATTTTCTGGAATGATGGGAGCACCATTCCGAGAAGCTGAATTACAATCGATGCGGTGATGTAGGGCATGATGCCTAACGCAAATATAGAGGCTTGCGAGAAGGCACCGCCGGAGAACATATCGAGGAGCTGCATGAGGCCACCGCTTGTCTGGTTCTGCAGTTCAAGCAGTTTGCCTGTATCGATGCCGGGAAGCGCGACGTAACATCCCAGGCGGTAAACTACCACCAGAAGGAATGTTACAGTCAGACGCTTGCGGAGCTCGTCGATTGTCCAAATATTCTTAATAGTCTGTATGAATCTCATTATAATCAGACTTTAGCGATCGAACCGCCGGCTGCAACGATTGCCTGCTCAGCTGCGGCGGAGAAAGCGTTAGCTTCTACGAGCAGCTTGCTTGTGATTTCACCGTTGGCAAGGATTTTCACGAGTTGCTTTTTGTTGATATATCCGGCTGCGCGAAGATCTTCGAGCGTGACCTTTTCAAGGTTCTTGGCAGTAGCAAGAGCCTGAATTACATCGAGATTGATGGCTTTGTAAGCCACGCGGTTGATGTTCTTGAAACCGAATTTGGGAAGACGACGCTGCAGAGGCATCTGGCCGCCTTCGAAACCGATTTTGCGGCTGTAGCCTGAACGTGATTTCGCGCCTTTGTGTCCGCGAGTTGATGTTCCGCCTTTGCCGGAACCCTGACCACGGCCGATTCTGGTTTTGGCCTTAACAGCACCAACGGCCGGTTTTAAATTGCTTAAGTTCATAGTTCAAAATATATTAGGCGTTGGTAACTTTAACTAAATGATGCACTTTCTGAACCATACCGAGGATAGCGGGAGTGTCTTCCTTAACAACGGAGTGATTCATTTTCTTAAGGCCGAGGGCATCAAGAGTGCGTTTTTGCACTGCGGGACAGTTGATGCGGCTCTTTATCTGGGTTATTTTTATCTGTGCCATTGTGTGATAGTCTTGAATTAGCCTTTGAATACTTGTTCAACTGAGATACCGCGGTTCTGAGCCACAACAGCGGGACTGCGCATTTCGTCGAGAGCGGCGATGGTGGCTTTCACGAGATTGTGGGGGTTTGAGGAACCTTTTGATTTGGCGAGGACGTCGGTTACACCTACGCTCTCAAGAACGGCACGCATAGCGCCACCTGCCTTTACACCGGTACCATGAGATGCGGGAATAAGGATGATTCGTGAGCCGCCGAATTTGGCTACCTGCTCGTGGGGAATCGTTCCTTTGTGGAGGGGTACTTGGATGAGGTTCTTCTTAGCGGCTTCTACGCCTTTGGCGATGGCTGCGGTGACTTCGTTTGCTTTGCCGAGGCCCCAGCCAACGATGCCGTTGCCGTTGCCGACTACTACGATGGCTGCGAAGGTGAATGTACGTCCACCTTTTGTTACTTTGGTAACGCGGTTGATTGCCACCAAGTGGTCTTTCAATTCAAGATCATTGGTTGATTTTACTCTATTATTTCTTTTTGCCATGATTCTTAAAATTTAAGTCCGCCATTGCGTGCGGCGTCAGCTAATGATTTAACACGACCGTGGAAGAGATAGCCGTTGCGGTCGAAAACGACTTCGGTGACACCTGCTGCAAGGGCTTTTTCAGCGATAGCTGCGCCAACTTTGGCTGCTATTTCGCTTTTGGTGCCTTCTTCGATTCCTTTGGATGAGGCAGCTACGATAGTTTTGCCGGCGAGGTCGTCGACAAGCTGAACATAAATCTGCTTATTGCTGCGGAACACCGTCATACGGGGACGTGCGGCTGTGCCTGACACTTTACCACGGATACGGGTTTTGATTTTGTTTCTTCTTTGTATCTTGGTTACCATGATTCAGTCTGTTTTAATTATTTGGCACCTGCCGATTTGCCTGATTTACGACGGATAACTTCACCGACGAACTTGATACCTTTGCCTTTGTAAGGTTCGGGCTTGCGGAGCGAGCGAATCTTGGCGCAAACCTGGCCGAGAAGCTGCTTGTCATCGCTTTCGAGGATGATGAGGGGGTTCTTGTTACGCTCGGACTTGGCTTCAACCTTTACTTCGGCGGGAAGTTTGATATAGATTGCGTGAGAGAAACCGAGTGACAGCTCGAGGACTTGTCCTGTGGCTGCTGCGCGGTAGCCTACGCCTACTAATTCCATTTCTTTGCGGTATCCGGTGGAAACGCCAACAACCATATTGTGGATGAGCGCACGATAGAGTCCGTGCTGAGCGCGGTGTTCACGGTCGTCTGAGGGACGAGTGAGCACGATGTGGTTGTCTTCAACCTTAACTTCAAGCTCGGGGTTAACGGTCTGTGTGAGTTCGCCTTTGGGGCCTTTCACTATTACAGTATTTCCTTTGATGTCAACTTTGACACCGGAAGGTATCTCAATGGGAGCTTTACCTATTCTTGACATAATGATTTTCCTCCTATAAGATTAATAAACGTAACAGAGGACTTCACCACCAATCTGAAGCTCTTTGGCTTTCTTATTGGTCATGACGCCTTTTGAAGTTGAAAGGATGGCGATGCCGAGGCCGTTGAGCACACGGGGCATATCTTTGTAGCCGGTATACTGACGAAGGCCGGGACGCGAAACGCGCTTGAGGCCCTTGATGGCGTTGACACGGTCAACGGGATCATATTTGAGGGCGATTTTGATAACGCCCTGAGGGGTTTCACCTTCTATAAACTTATAATTAAGAATATAGCCTTGTTCAAAAAGAATCTTTGTGATTTCTTTTTTCAAGTTTGAGGCGGGAATCTCAACAACCCGGTGCTGAGCCTTGATTGCATTCCTCAATCTTGTTAAGTAGTCTGCTATTGTATCAGTCATTTTATTGTTTTTTAAATTGATTGGGGTTTCCCAACAATATTTAATAACTTTCTTTTCGGTTGAAAGCGTGAGGCTGGGTTACCAACTTGCCTTTTTAACTCCGGGGATAAGGCCTGCCGATGCCATTTCTCTGAACTGGATGCGGGAGATGCCAAACTGACGGATGTAGCCTTTGGGACGGCCTGTGATGCTGCAACGGTTGTGAAGACGTACGGCCGAGGCGTTCTTGGGAAGGAGCTGGAGAGCTTCATAGTCGCCTGCAGCTTTGAGGGCTGCTTTCTTGGCGGCATATTTGGCAACAAGCTTCTTACGCTTAACCTCGCGGGCTTTCATTGATTCTTTTGCCATGTGTTATTTTGCGTTTTTAAAGGGTAAACCGAATTGTTTGAGCAGAGCGTAACCTTCTTCGTCGGTGTTGGCTGATGTCACGAAAGTGATGTTCATGCCAAGGAGTTTTGAAATCGAGTCGATATTGATTTCAGGGAAGATGATTTGCTCGTTGATGCCGAGAGTGTAGTTGCCGCGGCCGTCAAGTTTGCTGTCGATGCCTTTGAAGTCGCGGATACGGGGCAGAGCCACGCGAACGAGACGCTCGAGGAATTCGTACATTTTGTCGCGACGGAGCGTCACGCGTACGCCGATAGGCATTTTCTTACGAACCTTGAAATTCGAGATGTCTTTGCGTGAAAGTGTTGCCACTGCTTTCTGACCGGTGATGGCTGTAAGCTCGTTGATAGCGGTCTCGATGATTTTCTTGTCCTGTGTGGCTTCGCCGAGGCCCTGGTTGATGACGATTTTCTTCAGGCGGGGAACCTGCATTACCGTAGAGTAGTTGAACTCTTTGGTCAGGGCGGGAACGATGCGTTCCTGATAGTCTTTCTTAAGTGTTGTATTGCTCATTACTTGATCTCCTCTCCTGATTTTTTAGAATAACGGATTTTGTCGCCTTTGTCGTTGAAGCGGTAGCCGACGCGGGTGGGCTTGCCGGACTTGGGGTCGATCAGGGCGAGGTTTGAGATATTGATGGGGGCTTCCATTTTGATGAGACCGCCCTGGGGGTGCTTGGCGCTGGGTTTAGCGCTCTTTGTTACGATGTTGACACCCTCGACGATTGCGCGGTTCTTAGAAGCCTGCACTGTAAGCACGCGGCCCTGTTTGCCACGGTCTTCGCCTGTGAGAACGTAGACGGTGTCGCCTTTTTTTATGTTTACTTTGCTCATTGTTGTTTCAGACGTTAAAGATTAAAGCACTTCGGGAGCGAGTGAAACGATCTTCATGTTGGTTGCGCGGAGTTCGCGTGCTACCGGGCCGAAGATACGTGTGCCACGGAGCTCACCGGCATTATTGAGGAGAACGCAGGCATTGTCGTCGAAACGGATGTATGAACCGTCGGGGCGGCGCACTTCTTTCTTAGTGCGGACTACGATGGCTTTCGATACTGTTCCTTTCTTTACGTCAGACGACGGGATGACGCTTTTAACGGAAACGACGATGATGTCGCCAACAGAAGCGTAACGGCGTCCGGTGCCACCAAGCACACGGATGCAGAGAGCTTCTTTTGCGCCGCTGTTGTCTGCAACAGTTAAACGTGATTCGGTCTGTATCATGATTACTTCACTTTTTCAATAATTTCTACTAATCTCCATCTCTTGGTTTTGCTGAGTGGACGAGTTTCCATCAGTCGCACTGTATCGCCGACATTACATTCGTTGTTTTCGTCGTGAGCGTGGTATTTCTTTGATTTGTTCACAAATTTACCATAAATAGGGTGTTTTTCTTTCCATTTAACAGTTACAGTAATGGTTTTGTCACCCTTGTTGCTCGATACAACCCCAATACGTTCTTTTCTTAAATTTCTCTTTTCTTCCATTGCTTGGGATTATTTGTTGTTAATCTCGCGCCAGCGCAACTCGGTTTTGACGCGTGCGATCATTTTGCGATCCTTTGTGATTTGCGAGGGGTTGTCCAGGGGAGACACGGAGTGAGTGGCCTTGAGCTGCGCATAGTCTTTGACCATTTCGGCCAACTTGTCCTGGAGATCCTTGGTGCTAAGCTGCTTGATTTCTTCTTTTGTCATGGCTTATTACACGTTTTGGGTTGGGTCATAGTCGCGACGCACGACAAACTTGGTAATCACTGGGAGTTTCTGGGCTGCGAGACGCAAAGCTTCCTTTGCGATTTCGTAGCTGACGCCTTCAACCTCGATGAGCATACGGCCCGGAGTTACGGGCGCAACGAACCCTTCGGGAGAACCTTTACCTTTACCCATGCGGACTTCGGCAGGTTTCTTGGTGATGGGTTTGTCGGGGAAGATGCGAATCCAGATCTGACCCTGACGCTGCATATAACGAGTCACAGCAATACGAGCGGCTTCAATCTGACGGCCCGTAATCCATTTGGATTCAAGGGTCTTAATGCCGAAAGAGCCGAACGCCAACTGATTGCCGCGCTGGGCGATGCCCTTCATGCGACCTTTCTGTTGTCTGCGAAATTTGGTTTTCTTCGGTTGTAACATTGTTGTGTTGGTTCAATTGATAAGTTAACGATTGTTTCTGGGTTTGCGGAATCCGCCACGACGGGGTGCGCCGTTCTGTGCTCCGCGGCCTTCCTTAGCGTTGGCAGTGAATGAGGGAGCGAGGTCGCGTTTGCCATATACTTCTCCGCGGCAAATCCAGACTTTAACACCTACGACGCCTACTTTGGTGTGGGCTTCTACAAGTGCGTAATCGATGTCGGCGCGAAGTGTATGGAGGGGAGTGCGGCCTTCCTTGAACATTTCGGAGCGTGCCATTTCAGCACCGTTCAGACGGCCACTGACCTGGATTTTGATGCCTTCGGCACCGGCGCGCATTGTTGAGGCAACTGCCATCTTAACGGCACGACGGTAGGCGATTTTGCCTTCAATCTGGCGTGCGATGGTCGATGCTACAATCTGTGCGTCGAGTTCGGGGCGCTTTACTTCGAAAATGTTGATCTGAACGTCCTTGTCGGTGATTTTCTTGAGCTCTTCCTTCAGTTTGTCGACTTCAGAGCCGCCTTTTCCGATGATAAGACCGGGGCGTGAGGTGCAAACTGTGATGGTAATGAGCTTAAGAGTACGCTCGATGACGATTCTTGAAACACTCGATTTGGCTAAGCGGACATTAAGGTATTTGCGGAGTTTTGAATCCTCCAGCAGTGTGTCTCCGTATTTTTTGCCACCGTACCAGTTTGAATCCCAGCCACGGATGACGCCTAAGCGGTTGCTAATTGGATTTACTTTCTGTCCCATTTCTTATGCCTTATTAACTTTATTTTCAATTGTGTCTACAATCAATGTAACGTGGTTAGCACGTTTACGGATTCTGTAACCTCTGCCTTGGGGAGCGGGGCGCATGCGTTTGAGCATGGGAGCGCAGTTAACGAAGATGGTGCTGATGTACAGTTCGCCATTTTCGGCTTTGCGGTCGTTTTTGGCTTCCCAGTTGGCGATAGCTGAGCGGAGAAGTTTCTCAAGACGCGCGGCAGCTTCTTTATTGGAGAATTTGAGGATGCCGAGAGCGCGGAACACTTCTTTGCCGCGTACCAAATCGGCCACCAGACGCATTTTACGCGGGGAGGTGGGGACGTTGGTGAGCTTTGCGAAAGCTACATCTTTGAGGGCCTGCTTTCTTTCGTCGGCGGATTTTCTTTTTCTTACACCCATTTTATTTAATTTCTTTTATTATCAAAATTATTTATATTGGGGCCTTATTTTTTCTTGTTTCCGGCGTGACCGCGGAAGGTACGAGTGGGGGCAAATTCGCCGAGCTTGTGACCTACCATGTTTTCGGTTACGTAAACAGGAATAAATTTATTACCATTGTGTACTGCAAAAGTGTGGCCTACGAATTCGGGTGCAATCATTGAAGCGCGGCTCCAAGTCTTGATTACGTTTTTCTTCCCTGATTCTTCCATAGCGGTCACTTTCTTTTCCAGTTTAACGCTGATAAAGGGGCCTTTTTTTAATGAACGACTCATAGTTGGATTGTTAAATCAGATTACTTTTTTCTTCTTTCGATAATGTACTTCGAAGAATGTTTCTTCGGTGCACGTGTTTTAAGACCCTTAGCGTAAAGACCTGTACGTGAACGGGGATGACCGCCGGATGCACGGCCTTCACCACCACCCATGGGGTGATCGACAGGATTCATAACAACGCCGCGGTTGTGGGGACGACGACCGAGCCAACGTGAACGTCCTGCTTTACCGGACTGTTCGAGTGAGTGCTCGGAGTTGCCAACGACGCCGATTGTAGCTTTGCAAGCGGCGAGGATCTTGCGGGTTTCTCCGGAAGGTAATTTGATGATAGCGTAGTCGCCTTCTCTCGAAGTGAGCTGCGCGAAGGTGCCGGCAGCGCGGGCCATGAAGGCTCCCTGACCGGGACGCAGTTCAATGTTGTGGATAACGGTACCAACGGGAATTTTGCTCAGGGGAAGCGCGTTGCCGACTTCGGGAGCTGCATCGGGACCGCTTACAACAGTTGCGCCAACTTCCAAGCCGTTGGGTGCGATGATGTAGGCTTTGGCTCCGTCAACGTAGTAAAGGAGCGCGATACGTGCCGAACGGTTAGGATCGTACTCGATTGACTTAACTACGGCGGGAACACCGTCTTTGTTTCTCTTAAAGTCTATGATACGGTATTTGCGTTTGTGACCACCACCAAGGTAGCGAGTGGTGAGATGACCTTCGGCATTGCGGCCGCCGGTGCTTTTTTTACCGACTGTAAGAGATTTCTCAGGCGTGGTAGCAGTGATTGTACCTTTGAAGACGCCTATAACTTTGTGTCTCTGCCCCGGTGTTGTGGGCTTGAATTTTCTTACTGCCATTTTCTATTTAGATGTTGCTATAAAAATCGATTGTCTGACCTTCGCCGATAGTAATAAAGGCTTTTTTGTAAGCCGATGTTTTACCTCTGAGAAGGCCGCTCTTAGTGTAACGTGATTTGTTCTTTGCACGCACTACTGCTGTATTGACACTAACTACTTTAACTCCGTAAAGCTTCTCTACCATGTCTTTAATCTGATATTTGTTAGCTTCGGGGGAAACGCGGAAAGTGTAGCGATTAAGCTTATCGGTGAGCTTAGTTGCTTTCTCGGTTACAATAGGTTTAATCATAAATTCCATTTTCGTTCCGTAGTTTAAAGTTTATTAATGACCTCAAGGCCACTCTCCGTAAGGATGATGGCATTGTTGTTGAGCAGAGCATAAGTGTTAACGTCCGAGGCATTCATCACGTTTGCACCCGGCACGTTACGAGCAGACAAATATACGTTATTTTTCACAGACTCCGAAACGAGAAGGACTTTTTCTCCCTCAAGTTTAAGGTTTTTAGCTAAATTTATGAAATTTTTAGTCTTAGGAGTCTCGAATGCGAAATCTTCTACGATAACAATCTGGTTAGCCTGCACTTTGACAGTAAGAGCGGATTTGCGTGCGAGCTGTTTAACTTTCTTGTTAAGCTTGAAACGGTAGTCGCGGGGACGCGGACCGAAAACACGGCCACCACCTACAAGAACAGGTGAGTTGATGTCGCCGATACGTGAACCGCCGCCACCTTTCTGCTTGTGAAGCTTGCGGGTTGAACCGGAAACTTCGCTGCGTTCCTTTGATTTGTGTGTTCCCTGACGCTGGTTGGCCAGATACTGCTTAACATCGAGATAAACGGCGTGCTCGTTGGCGTCGATTGCAAAGACCTCGTCGTTGAGAACGGCTTTGCGTCCGGTGTCTTCTCCTTTGATATTGTAAATTGCGAGTTCCATTATTTCTCAATTAATACGATTGAACCTTTACTTCCGGGGATTGAACCCTTGATCATCAAAACATTGTGTTCGGGCAGCACTTTCACAACCTGAAGGTTCTGAACAGTAACGCGTTCGTTGCCCATCTGGCCGGCCATACGCATTCCCTTGAACACCTTGGCGGGGTAAGAGCAGGCACCGATTGAACCGGGGGCGCGGAGACGGTTGTGCTGGCCGTGAGTTGTCTGGCCTACGCCGCCGAATCCGTGACGTTTTACTACGCCCTGGAAGCCTTTACCTTTGGAGGTTCCGACTACGTCTACGAAGTCGTTGTCGGAGAAGAAGTCGACACTGATTGTGTCACCGAGTTTATACTCGCCGTTAAATCCTTTGAACTCGGCCAAGTGTCTCTTGGGTTCTACTCCGGCTTTTTTGAAGTGACCGGCAAGAGGCTTTGTGACGTGTTTCTCCTTCTGTTCAGCGAAACCGAGCTGGAGTGCGTCATAGCCGTCTTTCTCGACGGTCTTAACCTGAGTAACCACGCAGGGACCTACTTCGATAACAGTGCACGGCACGTTTTTGCCGTCGGCACTGAAAACGGATGTCATTCCGATTTTCTTTCCTAATAATC
>CAZMUX010000014.1:0-5928 GCA_964569915.1 uncultured Barnesiella sp.
AAGTTTCGCAAGTAAAAAATATAGCTTTTAGTTCTGTATATCACAGAAAATGAGTGTCTATAGCAAGCTGACTTGCCTTCAAGTCTTGGAACTGCTGCTTGTCTTCCCGTTCTTTATGGTCAAGAATTCTTTCCAATATCACCATTCGTGAGTTCCCAAGTTTTTCTCCTGTCAAAAGGGCATGTTCTATCGTTTCATGGAGCAGGATAACATTGATTGGCGAAAACTTGTCTATATGGTGAGTCTTCGGCTGTTGAACCGGATTTCATCAAGAAAGGATTCGAAGGAATCCCTCCAATGTCTGATAATCGACGATACCGACTTGCCGAAAACAGGCTTCAAGATGGAAATGATACGCCGCATCTATTCACACGTTCTTCACAAGAGAAACATCAGCAGGGTGTTGTTCGGTCTGTGCGCCATCGTTAAATCGATATAGCAGTTTCCCATTTTTTTAATGCTTCCTTTTCACTCTGTTCGGTCCGCTCGCCCTTGTTATCAGAGGGTTGCACAGAAATTTCTTGTCCGCTTACTTGTTTATCTGATGCTGAGTTAGTAACTTTGCGATTAGAAACGGTTGACTCACCGTTGGGTTCGATAGGTGATGTGCCGCTTTGTTCATCTGTTGAAAGCGAAGAGTCACTTGAAACGGCATTGTTCGGTTGCTGAGGTTCGGTCTTGGCAGACGTTTCCAGTTTAGCATCGTTTTTCCCTTGCGCAGGAAGGAGGTCCGGCACATCAGTAGGATGTTCAACTAAGTGCCATTCAGAGCTGTTGGGGAGAAGCGATTGATTTGTATATGCTCGCTCCATACCTTGCAACTTCTTCATGATTGCGGTTTTGTTCGCAATATGGCTACTTACAGAAACCTCCATTCCGTCTTTCAGTACCAAAACAGAAGTATAATACTTGTACTTTTTCCCGTCACGGATGAAAGTTTTTACAAAGAAGTAGGAAACACTTTAGCGAGTAGTTTTAGGATAGCGTTCGCCGAGAGAGGCTGTCCTCCCTTTGTCAAAATAACCTCCGTTAGCTAGCGCAATGCTTACCAGCCTTTCGGATTCCGCCTCGAGTCTATCTCTCTCGCTGTACTCTGTATTGTCATTCGGGTTATCGGCCAGCCCCTCTTCATAACTTCGTATAGCGCTTCTATCTCGATTTGACGCCACGCTTCGGGTTGCGTCTTGAGCCACTGTGCCACTGTCATTTCTGGCACTTCCATCATTATCTTGTCCAGATTCGTTTCCATATTGCAAATTTACACCATTTCCCCCGTTGTCCGTCCTGTTATCGTTAAAATCTTCTTTCCCGCCAGTTCGCTCATCTTCATGTTTTGCGCCCTCTTCCAACGATTCTTTCTGTCGAGGTTCGTGTCCTCTTTCTCGCTCGGCAGCGCCGGTGCGAGGTTGTACGTCTGTCTTCTCTTTTTTTGTATTTGAAGATTTATCATTAACTTTGCCTTTGATTTTCGGAGTCCCTTTTGGTGCAGCTTGGGTTGAATTGACTTTATTTATAGCACTCGTATTGTCAGCTTCGGAATTATCGTAAGCCGTCAGAACCCGGTTCTTGTCGGCTATTTTTTTGCTGCCTTTACGTAGGTTCTTTCGCACGGTTACCAACTTCGTGCCGTCTTTGAAAACAGTCTTAACACCGTTGTCAAAGAGATTATTGATTTTTTTGGGGGAGATATGATTAATATTTTAATTACTATTTGAAACTTTGCAACGCATTATGGGTCGTGAAAGAGATTATGGTAAAATACTCTAAAGCACAACCAACAGGCGATGTTGACGAATATACATACTATGCCACTAATACGACAACATATAGAGTCTTTGTATCACCACCGACATGCCGGACGCACAAAAAGCAGTCAAAGGAATTATAGAAAAAGTCATTACAGCGACAATCAAACTTACGTCAGAAATGCGAACCATATCAGATGGTATGCAATTCTCAAAAGAAATGACACAGCAAGCTGTCGAATTACTTTCATCCGTTTTGCCGCAATATCAATTTGAGGCTGCAGAAAGTGACATTGAATTTAACGAATTAAAATATGAAATAGAAGCAAAAAGGAGTGTTGTGGCAAAACGTCGTAATGTAATGAAATACATCTTATTGCCCCTTGTTATTACTGCAATAATTCCCTATAAACACATTCCATGGGCTTCTTATGTCGTCTTAAGTGTATACGCCTCATTTGTCGTCACCATCGTATATTGCCTGCTAACTTGGCTTGTTGCTTGGCTACTCAAGGCCGGCAAGATAGGCGTATCAGTAGGAATTTTACCCAGCGTTTGTTTATATGATTCTTCATATTTATGTATTGACTGTGGCCCGATACCTTTACCGGATTTTGCAATGAGCTTCTCATTAGTTCAACAAAATAATAAAGCATGGAGTGTAGCAACAATTCATGTTGTTCTGACAATACTATTAGGATTCGCCTTTGGCCATTTTCGCGATTGTCTTTTCGAGTCTTCGTCAGAGAGCGTTCTGAACATTTTACCGATTCATACTTATTCAATTGCAGCGATTTTAGTCATTTCATGCCTCTTTGTTTCCGGTTTCGCACTATTTTTTAATTTGGAAAGATGGGAAAGAATGTATCCACAGCTAAAATACTATATACTATTTTTCTGGCCGTCCTTTTTGTTTGGGCCTTAATGTCTGTATATAATTATTACGAAGATATTTTGATATTCACAGGCGTATAAATAAATTTGATTATTCTAAGATTAGACAAAAAGTCCTCTCGGCAATACCGAGGGGACTTTTTATATCATGGGACAAGTAGTGTAATAGCGAGTATTACCTCCATCGAAGGCGACATGCCTTTATCGCCCACAACCATGTCAGTGGGAATTACCAAATGCACAATTCCTTTAAGACTAACATAGGCGGTATATCCTTTGTTATCAGGGCATACCGCCTATGGCGTTGATTTTTAGCTATTATCGCTTAGTCTTCGATGGCTGCCTGCGCCGCTGCTACGCGGGCGATAGGCACACGGAACGGTGAACAGCTGACATAGTTCATGCCAAGTTTTGCGCAGAACTTAACAGACGAGGGTTCGCCTCCGTGCTCTCCACAAATGCCGACTTTAAGTTCGGGCTTCGTTGAGCGTCCTTTCTTAACGCCCAGTTCAACGAGCTGTCCAACACCTTCTTGGTCGAGAACTTCAAACGGATCGGTCTTGATAATACCGTGCTCCTTGTAGAATTTCAGGAATTTAGGTGCATCATCACGTGAGAAACCGAATGTCATCTGTGTCAGGTCATTAGTGCCGAACGAGAAGAAGTCGGCTACGGTGGCAATCTTGTCTGCGGTGAGTGTGGCACGAGGCACCTCAATCATTGTTCCTACGAGGTAGGGGATTGACTTGCCTTTTTCCTCAAACACTTTAGCCGCTGTTGTATTGATTACATCAGCCTGATTCTGAATTTCCTTAAGTGAACCTACAAGGGGAATCATGATTTCGGGATGCACGTCGATGCCGCGATCCTTGCAAGCGAGGGCAGCCTCAATGATGGCGCGAGTCTGCATTTCCGTGATTTCGGGATAGGTGATACCAAGGCGGCAACCGCGATGACCGAGCATGGGGTTGAACTCTTCAAGCGCATCAACCTTTGCTTTTACTTCTGCAAGTGTGATGCCCATTTCATCGGCAAGTTCTTTCTGAGTTGCAGTCTGATGGGGTACGAACTCATGCAACGGGGGGTCGAGAAGACGGATTGTAACGCCGAAGCCGTTCATAGCCTCAAAGATACCCTCAAAGTCACCGCGCTGCATGGGAAGCAGTTTCTCAAGAGCCTGACGGCGGCCTTCTACATCAGAAGCAAGAATCATTTCGCGTACGGCCTTGATGCGGTCACCTTCGAAGAACATGTGCTCTGTACGGCAGAGTCCGATTCCCTGTGCTCCGAAATTGCGTGCCTGTTTGGCATCGCGGGGACTGTCGGCATTTGTGCGGACAAGTGTCTTGGTGTATTTGGCGGCAAGATTCATAATTGCACCAAAGTCGCCATCGAGCTCAGGCTCGGCTGTGGGAACTTGACCGTCATATACTTCACCGGTAGAGCCGTTCAATGAAATCCAGTCGCCTTCGTTGAATACTTTTCCACCCATTTCTACGATTTTCTTTTCGTAGTCTACTTTGATTTCGCCGGCACCCGAAACACAGCATTTGCCCATACCGCGAGCAACTACGGCTGCGTGTGATGTCATGCCGCCGCGCATTGTCAGAATACCCTGAGCCACAGCCATACCGCGAAGGTCTTCAGGCGATGTCTCAATGCGGACGAGCACTACTTTTTTCTTCTTTTCAGCCCATGCTTCTGCCTCGTCGGCGAAGAATACGATCTGGCCAGATGCTGCACCGGGAGAAGCGGGGAGGCCTTTGGCAGCAACTTTTGCACGCTTCAGAGCGGCTTTATCGAATACGGGGTGAAGGAGTTCGTCAAGTTTCTGGGGCTCCATGCGCAGAAGGACAGTCTTCTCATCAATTTTGCCTTCGCGAAGAAGGTCCATTGCGATGCGCACCATGGCTGCACCGGTGCGTTTACCGTTACGAGTCTGAAGCATCCAAAGCTTGCCGTCCTGAATGGTGAATTCCATATCCTGCATATCGCGGTAGTAGTCTTCCAGACGGTTGGCGATGGCAATAAGTTCCTCGGCACAAGTCGGCATTGCCTCCTGAAGAGAAGGATATTTCGATGCGCGCTCCTCCTCTGAGATGCCCTGAAGTGCAGCCCAGCGGCGTGAGCCTTCAATGGTAATCTGCTGAGGAGTACGTATGCCGGCAACAACGTCTTCACCCTGAGCGTTGATGAGGTATTCGCCGTTGAATATGTTTTCGCCTGTAGCGGCATCGCGGGAGAATGCCACACCGGTTGCTGAGTTATTGCCCATGTTGCCGTAAACCATAGCCTGAACGTTAACGGCGGTGCCCCATTCTTCGGGAATCTGGTTCATGCGGCGATAAATGATGGCGCGTTCATTCATCCAGCTGTCAAACACAGCACAGATGCCACCCCAAAGCTGTTCCCAAGCGCTGTCGGGGAAGTCGCTTCCGGTGTATTCCTTAACCGCGGCTTTGAAGAGTTTTACGAGCTTTTTGAGGTCGTCAACATCAAGCTCGGTGTCAAGCTTAACGCCTTTCTCTTCTTTTACCTTCTCCATTATGGCTTCGAACGGATCAATGTCTGTTTTGTTCTTGGGCTTCATGCCGAGCACGACATCGCCATACATCTGAACGAAACGGCGATAGCTGTCCCATGCGAAACGCGGATTGCCGCTTTTCTCAGCAAGAGAAGCAACGGTGGCGTCATTCATACCAAGATTGAGCACTGTATCCATCATGCCCGGCATAGAAGCGCGTGCTCCTGAGCGAACGGATACGAGAAGGGGATTTGAAGAATCGTCAAACTTCTTGCCGGTGAGGGCTTCAACGTGTGCTATTGCTTTCTCAACGTCGGTTTTGATTCTTTTAACCACTTCATCTTTACCATACTGGGTATATTCGGTGCAGACTTCCGTTGTGATTGTGAATCCGGGAGGTACGGGCATACCAAGAAGATTCATTTCAGCGAGGTTGGCACCTTTACCACCGAGGAGATTTCTCATCTCGGCATTGCCTTCAGCTTTACCGTCGCCGAACGTGTAAACTCTTTTCATGATTTGTAAAGTTGTTATTAAATTGGAATTATTGTGTTATTTCAATAGAAGTTCTATAAATACAATGTGTGTTTATCAAGGGTTGTGTTTTAACAAATGCAAATATAAGATTTTTTTCATATACTGAAAAATCAAACTCATATTTATATAAAGAAAAATGCAGTCAACCGATAATCAGCTGACTGCAATTTTACTTGTTGCCTTGGAAGGATTCGAACCCTCACAGGCGGAACCAGAATCCGACGTGCT